>NZ_JACVBP010000003.1:0-1144534 GCF_014852425.1 Ensifer sp. ENS09 | reverse complement strand
GGTCCAGACCCAAAATCAGCCTCAGCCAATCCAGGAAACTCTAGAGCGAAGGTCGTCGTCGCCAGCAGCGCCGCCGCCCTCGTCAGTGATCGGGCTTATAGACCCCCGCCCTCACAGACGTCAACAGGGATTTTCATCGACCCGACACAATTCTAACAACACATTGAAAATAAACAGTATTTCTATCCACAAGCAGCAACGGCCACTTTCCGCCCGCTTAAACGGGCGGAAAACGGCCGGCAAAGGTGGGTCAACCGGCCGCCGTGTCCAGCCAGATCGTCACAGGACCGTCATTGACAAGCTCCACCCGCATATCCGCACCGAAAACGCCATTCGCAACGGCAACACCAAGGGTCAAGACTTGCGCCGAGAAATGCTCATAGAGGCGCTTGCCCTCCTCCGGCGGCGCGGCCGTCGAGAAACCCGGCCGGTTGCCTTTCGTCTCTGCGGCCAAGGTAAACTGGCTGACGACGAGCGCTGATCCGCCCACATCGACCAGCGAACGGTTCATGCGATCCTGATCGTCCCTGAAGATGCGCAGGTTGACGATCTTGCGCGCCAGCCATTCGCTTTCCTTCTCGGTATCGCCCTTCATCGCACACACGAGGACCAACAGGCCGTTGGCGATTTCTCCCGCGACCGCTCCGTCTACAGTGACACGCGCAGATGAAACGCGCTGGACAAGTGCTCTCATGCAAAAATTCTCCCTATTGCTTGCCCGCGTTTATCCACTCCGAGGCGGTCGCAATCAAGCGCTAGGCGAACCGGACAGCAACCGTCAGGACGGCGTCGTCAGATCTGGTCGAACGATGGGTAGACCGCCGTCGCGAGGCTTGTCGATCGTGCGCAATGTTGAGGCAATCCGGGCGGTGTGATCTCAGCAGGCAATGGAGAGATCGGCGAAGGCGGGCGTCCGACATGAAGGCGCGCGCTTCAAACCGGAAACGACGCTGCAATGTTCCCGCAACGCGTGGTCGCAAGACTCCGGAACGAATCGGTTCGATATTTGAAGGAGTAGGTCCCATGCGTGCGTCGGTCTTCGGTAAGGTTCTCGCGCTGGCTGCAGCTTTGGGCGCGACCCTGCCTGCAGCCCCAACCGTCCTTGCTGACGATTACGATGGAGGTTGGCGCCATTGTGGGGACCTTCACGGAAGGAAGCGGTGGCGCTGTGAGGAAGCGCGGCGCGATCGGTGGCGTGAGCGCCAGGAAAAACAGGACAAGAAGGATCTGAAGGCTGGTTTGGCTGCCGGCGCGATCGGCTTGGCGCTCGGCGCCATCATTATCGGAGCGGCGCAGGAGGCGGAGCGCAAGCGCGAGGCGGAAGCTTATCGGCGCAACGATCGTGACGCGCGGTGCCTTGCGCGCTACCGCTCCTATGACCTGCGCAGCGGAACATTCATTGGGCGTGACGGCCGGCGCTACGAATGCCGGTGAAAGCTGGGCGTCCGGCCGAAAGTCGCCCGCACAGGCATGGCAACCCGTCGCGCAAGAAGCCTTTACGGACGCCTGCTCCAGCCATAGATGCGCAATGTTGGGCGCGCGCGTGCGCGCCGATCGCACAGGACTGGAGGGCGTTTTGACGGATTTTACCTGGTTGAACGAGCCGCGAAACTGGACCGTCGAAAATGGCGTGCTCACGCTCGAAACGGAGGCGAATACCGACTTTTGGCAGAAGACCTTCTATGGCTTCAGGCGCCATTCCGGACATGCGAGGCTGCAGCCGGTGAGCGGAGACTTTACCGCATCGGTGGTCGTGCGCGGCGACTATCGCGAACTCTACGATCAAGCCGGACTGATGCTCATTATCGACGAAACTCACTGGCTGAAGACCGGCATAGAGTTCACCGACGGCTTGATGCATTTCTCGGTTGTCGTCACGAACGGAACGTCGGACTGGTCGGTAATCCCGCTTGCGCAAGCGCAGCCGAACGCAGAAGTGCATATCCGGCTGACGCGGCACGATGCTGCGCTCAGGGTCCAGTTTCATCTTGGCGATGGTCTATGGCAGATGGCGAGATTATGTCCATTCTCCGCTGATGACGCACGGATAGGTGTCATGGCCTGCTCTCCCGAGCGCGAAGGCTTTACCGCGCAGTTCGAAGGATTTTGCCTGGGCGCTCCGATATCGCGCGACTTGCATGCCTCATAGGAACACTCGCTGTTAACAACAGCGATCCGCTCGCCTGGACCAGGCATTCGAGGTCCGTTGGACCCGTCATCCGTATTCCTTCGCACGCGCCTCGCCGCAGTGGAACTTCAAGAGCACATCGGGCGTTCCGCAACCTCCTGCGGCTCGACGAGCGCGTCTAACCACGGCCGCCGTCACAACATCGTCACGAAACGCACGAACAACTCGCTTCGTGTAAATGGCGGAGGCACCGATGGATTACTTCAGACGCTTCACCTTTTTGTTCGCGACACCCGCCTTCGACAACGAGGATCTCGAAGGGGCCCGGTATAAGCAGATCGTCGAGGAGATCGAGCGCTCCGGTTTCGAGGTGGTCCGCGCGCGCAGTCTTGAGGACGCGGAAATCGCCGTCCAGACGGATGCAGCCATCGGCTGCATGATGGTCGACTGGGGCAAGAAGGGCATGGAAGGCAAGACCGCCTCCCTCATCAACCTGATGCGCCGGCGCGGCCTCGAATTTCCGATCATCCTGCTGATCAGGCGCAAGCGCTTCGAAGACGTGCCGGTCGAAGTGCTCGACTTCATCGATGGCTATGTCTTTTTGTCCGAGGAGACCCCTGCCTTCATCGCGAAAAACCTGATCAGCCGCCTCAAGCAATATGCCGAGACGATGAAGACGCCTTTCTTTGGCGCGCTGGTGGATTACGCCGAGGAGGGCAACCAGCTCTGGACCTGCCCCGGGCATAATGGCGGCGTGTTCTATAGCCGCAGCCCGGTCGGCCGCGTGTTCATGGAGCATCTGGGCGAAGCGGTTTTTCGCGACGATCTCGACAATTCCGTGCTCGATCTCGGCGATCTGCTGACCCATGAGGGCCCCGCACTTGCCGCCCAGAAGGAAGCCGCCAAGATTTTCGGCGCGGAGAAAACCTACTTCGTCCTCAACGGCACATCGACCTCGAACAAGGTCGCTCTCTCCGCCCTGGTCACCGATGGCGATCTGGTTCTGTTCGACCGCAACAATCACAAGGCCGCCCATCACGGTGCCTTGATGATCTCCGGCGGCATCCCGGTGTACGTGCCGACCGCCAGAAACGCCCATGGCCTGATCGGTCCGATGGATTTCGGCAGCTTGAACGAAGAGACGCTTCGCGAGCGCATTCGCACCCATCCGCTGGTCAAGGACCCGGATGCCTGGCGGAAGCCGCGCCCGTTTCGAGTGGCGGTGGTGGAACAGTGCACCTATGACGGCACGATCCACAATGCCGAGATGATCCTGAAAGCCATCGGGCATCTGTGCGACTATATCCTGTTTGACGAGGCCTGGGCGGGCTTCATGAAATTTCATCCGCTCTATGCCGGTCGGTTTGCCATGGGCCTTGCCGAACTCGGCCCCGAGGCCCCGGGCATCATCGCCACGCAATCAACGCACAAGCAGCTTGCAAGCTTTTCCCAGGCCTCGCAGATCCACATGAAGGATCGGCACATCACCGGCCAAAAACGCCGGGTCGAACACCGTCGCTTCAATGAAAGTTTTATGCAGCACGCGTCGACGTCCCCCTTCTATCCCCTCTTCGCGTCCCTTGATGTCGGCGCGCAGATGATGAAGGGCCGTTCCGGCGAAGTGCTGTGGGATGATACGATCCGGCTCGGCATCGAGCTTCGCAAGAAGATCCGGGCGGTGCGGCGGGAGTTCGAGGAAAAGGAACGCCGGCCCGAGCGCCGCTGGTTCTTCGAGCCCTTTGTGCCGGACCGCGTGGCCATGCCGGATGTGGCAAGCCCCGGAGCGGTCCACGACGTGCCATGGGAGAGTGTCGCCACCGATCAGCTCGCCACCAATCCGGCCTTCTGGCACCTCACCCCGGGGGCCGCATGGCACGGCTTTTCCGATATGGCGCCGGGCTTCGCGATGACCGATCCCAACAAACTGACGCTGCTCACGCCGGGTTTCGACAGGGCAACTGGTGCCTATGCCGAGCACGGCATTCCGGCACCGATCGTTGCGCAATACCTGCGCGAGAACCGGATCGTCGCTGAGAAGAACGACCTCAACTCCCTGCTGTTTCTGCTCACGCCCGGCGTCGAGGCAAGCAAGGCGGGCACGCTGATCAGCGGCCTCGTCGCATTCAAGCGGCTTCACGACGACAACGCGCCGCTGGAAGAGGTCATCCCGGAGTTCTATCGACGCCGCCCCGGCCGCTACGCCGGCGTGCGGTTGCGCGACCTTTGCGGCGACATGCACCGCTTCTTCCGCGACGCCAATGTCAGCGCCCTGCAGGCCAGGCAGTTTTCCGAAGAGCACCTGCCTGACATCGCCCTTTCGCCCCACGACGCGGCGCGCTGCCTCGTGCGCAACGACGTGGACTTCCTGCCGATCGACGCCATTGCCGGGCGGATCGCGACGACGCCTTTCGTCGTCTATCCGCCCGGGATCGCTACCATCGTGCCGGGCGAAAGGCTAACCGCGCGCGCGCAGCCGATGATCGACTATCTCAAGATGTTCGAAACCTGCTTCAACACGTTCCCCGGCTTCGAAGTGGAGATCCAGGGCCTTTATCGCCAAACCGACGCGTCCGGCCGCATTCGACTTCATACCTACGTCGTCGCGGAATAAACTTAGGAGTATCGAGACCCCTCATGCCGCAGGATGAAACGATTATTATTCGCCCGTCCCGGGAGAGCGACGTCGACGCCATGCTGGCCATCTATCGCCGGCATATCCACCGCGGCATAGAAGAAGGCGTGGACGAGGGGGATACGCCGCAGCCCGACGACCTGCGCGAGCGGCGGAAGAACCTGAAAAGTCGCCGCTTGCCCCATCTCGTCGCGATCAAGGAGGGCGCCGTTGTCGGCTATGCCTATGTCGTTCTGTTTCGCAAGCGCCCTGCCTACCGCTATACCGTCAAGCACTCGATCTATGTTCAACACGAACATCTCGGCCAAGGCGTCGGGCGCCTGCTCATGCGGGGCCTGATCGACGCCTGCGCCGCAGCCGGCTTTCGCCAGATGATCGGCTATATCGACGCCGACAATGTCGCCTCGCTCACTTTGCACGAACGCTTCAACTTCGTTCGCGTCGGCCTGCTGCCAGGTGTCGCCTACCGCTACGGACGCTGGGCCGATAGCGTCATGGTCCAACGCTCACTCGGCACCGGCTCCACGACCCCGCCACCTCCCCCACCCCTCTCCACCCGTTGAGGATTGAAGACCGGCGGACCGTCCCTTCACCGCCGTTCAAGGAAGCGACCGAGCGAGCAATACTCCACCAAATTGTCGAGGGCCGCATTGGTCCCGATCTCCGTGCCTGAGATCATTCGGCCACCGAAGAGGGACGTCACCTGGACGGTCATCTTGACCGTCGTTGCATCGCCGTCGGCCGCCAGTTCCGTTGTAATCAGGCTCGACATCAGTTTTCTCCCGCCGGCTTCAACGATCTCGGCGCTGACCACGAGTTCGTCCGGGACAATCGAGATGTAGGTCGTGCGCCCGGTGTATTGCGGGTTCTCCAGTGAACCGCAGCGGAAATGGTCTTCGCCGCCCACGCGAAAGTCGGCCGCAGTATAGACGAACGCCGCGTCGTCAGACGGCGCACTCCAGCCGGCGCGGATGACCGGATCGGCAAATGCCTTGAAAACCGACGTCACCGGCGCTTCACAACGCCGTTCGAACACGAATGTCTTATGCCCGATTTCATAGTCCATAATTCGCTCCACCGCCCGTCCCCCAGAGTTTCTCGCGCGCATACTGCTTGCAATACACAATCGGTATCTATCAGGACCGATTGTGTTTCGCAATCAGATCGGCAATTTAGCAGTGACCTATCTGCTTCCTGCCAGATCCTCGGCGAACTCCAGGAAATTGAGCGAGGTCGCGGCGCTGACCAGAATCTGGGCGCTGCGCCGCTGGAGCTTCAGGCCTTCGCAGAGCTGCTCCAAGGTCGGGTTCCTGTCGGCAACGAACCGAAAGAGACCCTTCGCGAGCCCGCGCCCCTGCTTGCTTGTGCACTGCGGGAGCGGTTTGAAGCCGAACGGAGACTACGCCGCAAAGGCGCGCACGCCCGCGTGGATTGTCTCCGGGTCGCGGTTTTCGACGCCATACAGGATGTCGAGAAGCGGAAACGTCATTCGATAGAAGCTCATACGCTCCCTCGCCGCCGTGTCGGCCGGAAGGTACTCAAGCACCAGATCGACGAAGCCGTCACCCAGCCCTGCCGCGAGACTGGCAAAATCATAGGCTGGGTCACCGGGGCCGCAGCCGGAAAAATCGATAACGCCGGAGAGGCGGTCGCGATCGACGATGATGTTTCCAGTCCCAAAGTCCCCGTGGATCAGACACTGCGGAAGCGCGTCGCAGGTCGCCAGAAAATCGGAAAAACGCTCCCGCAGACCGGTGACGACATCAGGCGAAAGCAGCGGAAAGGCCACATCTTCGCATTGCGCCAGAAGCCGATGCCATTCGGACGAAGGCGCCTCGGCGGGCCCGGCCTCCAGGCAGTCGATGGGGACCGAATGCAGGGCCTGTAGAAAGGCGGCAAGGTCCGCAGCCAAAGTCTTCCGTGCGCCGATTGTCAGGCCGGCCAGGTCCGAAAGCGGTTCGCCCGGGATTTTGGCGTGCAGCGAGATGAGTTGGCCGCCGATGCGGTGCACCTCAAGATCAGGCACCGGCACGGGAAGAAGAGGCCGAACCGCACGGAGCGTTGAGGCTTCTCGCACGAGGTCGCGTTCGGCGCCGGCATGGCGCGGCAATCGAAGGATCCGATCGCCAAGCTGATAGGCGACGGAGTTCTGTCCCGAGCCGATCAGGACGGCCGGAGGCTCCGACGGCATGCCAAGTTCGGCAACGATCCTTGCCAGGAACATCGCATCGGCATCGCCATGAGCGGCGTCGACTTCCCCCTGAATGGAGCCGGGCGCGATTGGCGTTTCGGATTGATGCTTCACCGTGTTCGTCCTTTGCAGTTCAACCGTCAGCCCTTGTCCGCGCGTTTGAAGTCTATAGCCCCGCTCCTTCGCGGTGACGGCCCGGATCAGACCGATACCCCGCAACGGCGCCCATGGCGGACGGTCTGGCCGAAACACAGCGCCCCCCAAGAGCAGATGTTTGCGCCCTTGCTCTGACATCTCAGCAATCTCAGCTCACATAGCATCGATACCCATTCTTCGCCCGCATTCGACGAGATCGGCCGGTATCGGCAAAGGATGTGCATGAAGCAGGCCCCAAAGGAGCTCCCACGCGACACCGTATGCACCGTGATCGAGGTGGTCCCTTACGCGGTGAAAGGCTCTCCTTGACCTCATCTAGCGAGGAACGAAGCAGCGTCGACAGCGTCTGATAATAGTCGTCAAATTGCTCCCCGCTCATCCAGCCAACCTTTGAACCATTCGATCGGAAAGTCGATGGTCGCACTGCTCAACCGTGAAGACGGCCACTGCTCCGGCCCGCTTCGATTGGCGCCATGCGCGACCACAGGCGAAACGCGCAACGGATGAGACGCCGTTCGTCCTCTCGCCTCCAACCATATCCAAATGGTTGCATAGTTAGCAATACATCACAACCAATGCAAGCAATCTTGCAGGCGCATGGCGGCGATATCCAATACAAAAAGCGGGAACGAAAAAGCTGCGGCGCTGGTTCAAGGCCCTTCGGCAACCGTCCTTGACTTGAAGCTGATCGTCACGATCGCGACAAGCGCGGCCACGGCGTTGGCGCCTCCACTGATTGCAATAGCCGGGAAGTAGCTGTTGCTGGCGTCGTAGATAAAGCCGGCAAGGCTCGGGCCGATCAGCGTGCCGATTGCAACGCTCGTGTAAAGAAGGCCGATGATACCGCCGACATTGCGACGGCCGAAATGATCGGCAACCACGGCCGGAAGCACGGCGACCCAGCCGCCATAGAACAATCCGAACAGCAGGGCGAAGGCAGCGAGGGCCAAAAGCCCGGTCGCAAAGGCCCATACCGCAAGCGACACGGCGATGCCTGCGTACATGACCGCCAGGAAGGTGTCCCGACCCAAGCGGTCCGCAAGCCCCCCAAGGCAGAAGCGCCCCGCTGTGCTGCCGACGCCGATCGCACTCAGGAGGAGGACGGCGACGGTTGGAGCGATCTGGTGATCGACTGCAAACGGGACGAGATGGACGAAGGGAACGAACACGCCGATTGCACTCAACAGGCATGCCACATACAGGCCGACAAATTGCGGCGTCCGGATTGCATCCTTGACCGAAACGCCCTCCGTTGCCACCGACTTCCCGACGCCGGGCTCAGCCAAGGCTCCGTCCGGACGAAGACCCCGTCGCCCCGGATCGCTTTCGAGCAGCAGCGACGCGCCGATGCCGACGGCGGCGGCCGCGCCCCCGAGCACCAGATAGGCCTCTCTCCAGCCTAGCGTCGCGATCAACCATGTCGCCAGCGGCGGCAGGACAAGCGTGCCGAGCCCGATACCGCTGACCGCAAGCCCCGAGGCCAGGCCACGTCGCGCGACGAACCAGCGCTGCACGGCCCCAAGGGCAGGCACATAGGCACATCCGACGCCCAGGCCGATGCCGAGCCCGTAGGCTGCATAAACCTCGGCAATGGTGCGCGCCTGGCCCGCCAAGACGAGGCCGAGACCGACAAGCGCCATGCCGACAACGCAGAGCGATCTGGCCCCGAACCGGTCCGCAAGCGGGCCGGAAACCACGCCCAGGCAGAAGTACAAAAAGCCTGCCAAAGAAAAAACGAGCGAAACGGAGCCACGCGATGCCCCGAGATCCTGCTGCAACACCTCGATGAAGGCGCTGAAGGTATAGGCGCTACCAAAGCCTACGAATGTCAGCGTAAACGTCGCGGCGACGACGACCCATCCGTAGAAGATGCCTAGGCGCTGGTGGTGAGTGTTCATCATCGTTCTCCCCCTCAGCCTTTTCCTGGGTGCCGCTTGTGCCAAGCCGTGTGCCCCTGGAATGCCGCTCCGGCGCGCACAAGGGTCAATTCCTGGAACTGACCGGCCAAGAGTTGAAGGCCGATCGGCATGCCATCCCTTGCGATGCCTGCAGGGAACGTCAGTGCCGGATGGCCGCTCATATCGAGAGGGCAGGTGTAGCGTTGCAGCCTGGCGATCAGATCCGGCTGCTCACCAAGTGTCGCGATGGTAGCGAGCGTCAGGGGAGCGAACGGCTGAACGGGGGTCAGGATCATGTCGACGGACGCAAACTGGGCTTCGACGTCGCGACGGAAAATCGTCCGTCGCAAAAGGATCTGCTGATACTCAGCCTCCGAAACGGCCTTGCCCATTTCGATGACGCCGGCAAGGATGGGCCCGTACAAGTCCCTGTTCGCGGCGAAGTCTCGCTCGTGAACGGCTGCCGCCTCCACGGCGCAGTTCGGCACCCAGTCGGCAACGGCCTGGCTCACATCCGGGAACCTGATCTCGACCATGTGCGCGCCAAGAGCAGTAAAAACGTCCGAGGCAGCGGCGAGAGCGGCCTGTGTCTGGGGTTCCACGTCCTCACTGTTCCACCGCGGATCAAAGCCTATCCGCAGACCGCCGATCGAGCTTGGCGACGCCGAAGCGAAATCCGGCACCGCTTGCGCGGCCGCCGTCGGGTCCTTCGGATCACTTCCCGCTATGGCCGCAAGAAGGATGCCCGCATCCATGGCGCTTCGCGCAATCGTGCCGATGTGGTCGAGGGAGGGAGCGAGATCGAAGACGCCGTGCCGGCTGACCCGCCCCCATGTCGGTTTGAGGCCCGTGACACCATTTGCGGCCGCCGGCCAGCGGATCGAGCCGCCCGTGTCCGACGCGATCGCACCGAAACAAAGGCCCGCTGCCGTGGCGACAGCTGAACCACTCGAGGAAATCCCGGCCCAATAGTCCGCGTGCCACGGATTGACAGACGGGGTGATTGCCGGATGGTAGTCCGAATAGGCGCCCTCGGTCATCTGCGTCTTGCCGACAATGATGGCACCTGCTTGCCTCAGGCGTCTGACGACAGTGGCGTCTTCGCCCGGAACAAAATTGCCATGGACGAGCGTCCCGGCCCTGGTTGGCACGCCTTCGATCCAGCACAGGTCTTTGACGGCGATGGGAACGCCGTGCAGCGGGCCGCGATGGCCTCCGGCGGCAATTTCCTTATCCGCCGCCTTCGCCTGTTCCAGCGCGCTTGTTTCCATCACCTGCGCATAGGCGTAGAGATCCGGATCCAGTCGCGCGATGCGCCGAAGTTGGGCCTCGGTGACCGTAAGCGAGGAAACGCTCCCACTTTTGATTTTGTCTGCGATCTCCGTGAGGGTCAGCAAACTGAATTCGTCCGAACCTATCGTCATGCAATTTTTCCCGACTGCGGCAAGCCCATATACATTAGAAAATCTGTCTTTCTCAATCGCGCCTCCTGCTCCTCGTGAACCGTGAGACAAGCGGTGTATAATGTGATAATGCACGTCGTACTCGGCCGACAAACCAGATTTAATCAGCCATATAACTTAGAAAAACTAAATCATGAGCCGCCACCTTCCTCCGCTCAACGCCCTGAAGGCTTTCGAGGCTGCCGCCCGCCATCTCTCGGTCAAGATGGCGGCCGACGAGCTTTGCGTCACGCCGGGTGCCGTCAGCCAGATGCTGAAGTCGCTGGAGGCACATCTTGGGGTGAAGCTGTTCGAACGGGTGACACGCGGCATTTATTTGACCGATGCGGGCCGGGACTATCTGCCGGCGGTCCGCAACGCCTTTCGCCAGATTGCCGAAGCCTCGCGACGCGTCATGGCCTCCAACGACAACGGCATGCTGACGGTCAGCGTCACGCCGTTTTTCGCATCGTCCTGGCTCGTGCCGCGCATGCGATCCTTTCAGGAAAGCAACCCCGAAATCGATCTCCAGATCGTCGCAAGCAGCGCTCTCGCCGATTTCTCCCGCGGCAGCATCGATGTCGCGGTGCGCCATGGTGCCGGCCGCTATCCCGGCCTGCGCAGCGACCACGTCTTAGCCGTCGAGATGGTCGCCGTGACAGCCCCTGATCTCGTCGATCGCCTCGGCGCTCCCCGATGTGCGGCCGATCTCATCCGCTGGCCGCATATCCATGATGCCGACCGAAGGGGATGGAGCCTTTGGTTCCAGGCAAATGGCGTGGAAGAGTTCCGCCCTCCCCGTGGCGCGTCCTTTGACGATAGCAGCCTTATTCTGAAGGCGATCCTCTCGGGCCATGGCGCAGGCCTGCTGCCCGCTGCAATGATTGCAGCGGAACTCGCCAGCGGCGAGCTGGTGCAACTCCTGGACGCAACCTTGATAGACGAGTTTGCCTATTATCTGGTGTGCCCCGAGCACGCCCAGGACAATCCAAAGATCGCGATCTTCCGGGATTGGATACTCAACGTGGAGAAGACACAGCTGACCGATGCCTCCGGCGAAGTTCGGAACGCGCGGCGCCTTGGCTGACACCCTGCGGATGCCGACCGCGGCGGGTCAGCATCCCGATCGATGGCGTCACCGCCCGCGTCCTTAGGGCAGAGGTTCAGTTCGCGGGGCGTCCGTGGACCGCAAGCCGCGCCAGCAGGATCGCAACGATTACAGCCGCCGCGACGTTGTAGCCCATGCCGGAGACGAAGGCCAAGGCGTAGCGCGCAGCCTGCTCCTCCGAACCCGTCCCAAGCGCCGCACCGAAGAGGATGCCGACCGCGGCCACGCCGAGCGCTGCACCGACCTGCTGAAGTGTCGAAATGATCCCGGAGGCGATACCCGCCTGCCGCTCGTCCACGAAGCCAAGCACGAGGTTGAGCAGCGGCGTCATGATCATGGCCTGCGCCCCACCGATTGCGACCAACGCGGGAATGAGGTGAGCAACCACGAGACCCGCCCCGGCAATCCACACCTGCCCGATCAGCACGCCGAACGAGACTGTGTAGATCAGCGCCCCCATGGCGATGGCAGGCGTTCCGAAACGGGCGACGAGGCGCGGAGCACTTAGGGAAACGATCACAAAAGCGATGGAACATGGCACGAAGACACGACCGGCCTGAAACGGGCTGAGGCCGAAGCCCATCTGCACCAGGAGCGCAAAGCAGAGGAAAAAGGAAGAGGCAGTCGAATAAATCAGGAGGACCAGCAATCCACCCTGCGCAAACCGCGGCTGCTGCAGCAGTTTCATGTCGACGAGGGGTTGGCGTCCGGCTTTGCGGCGATGTTCCTGCTGGCGATAGAAGGCGGCAAGCAGAAAGGCGGCGGCGACAAGCGACAGGAAGCTCCAGGCCTGCCAGCCGCGGGTCGGCGCCTCGACCAGCGGCACCAGCAGGAGCGTCAATCCGAGACTGACCAGTGCCACGCCGAGCCAGTCCAGCGCAGAGCGTTCGGGTGCCCGTGTTTCGGGAATGAAGCGCGCCATCACGATTGCAAAAAGACCGATGGGTACGTTGATCAGGAAGATCGTGCGCCAGCCGAGATCGTAGAGATCGGCTTCGACCAGAAAGCCCCCGAGGATCTGGCCGGCGATGGCGGCAAGACCGAGTGTCATGCCGAGCAGACCGAAGGCGCGGCGACCGTCGTCGCCGGAGAAGTTCAGACGGATCGAGGCATAGACCTGCGGGAACAGCAGCGCAGCCGCCAGTCCCTGCAACACCCGCGCGCCGATCAGGATTTCAATTGACGGAGCCATGCCGCAAAGAAGCGAGGCCGCCGTAAAACCGGCCATGCCGAGGACAAACAACCGGCGTCTCCCGTAGAGGTCGCCGAGCCGCCCGCCGGTAACAAGCAGGACACCGAAGGCAAGCTCGTAACCCGCAACGATGAAGCCGATCTGCGAGAGGCTGGCGCCCAGTTCCGCCTGCATCGAGGGGATCGCGACGTTGACAACGAAGAGGTCGAAGATCGTTACGAACCCGGCCAGCAACAGGATGCAGAGGCCAAGCCAGGGCGGACTGTGGGTCGTTCCGGAGGATGCCGGGGAAAGTCTGTCGGTTGTGCAGGTGTGCGAGCTCATGGGCGTCCTCTTCTTGTTGACGCACCACCGATTTCACAGCCATTATCCTTTTACAATTTAACCACTTATGCTGTTACTTTTTGCAACTGGCTGAACGATGCGCGCCCTTGACCGAACCCGTCCCGAGCTTGCCGAATTCCTGCGCAGCCGTCGCGAGCGGCTCTTGCCCGAAGATGTCGGCCTGCCGAGCGCGAAGCGCCGGCGCACACCGGGGTTGCGGCGGGAAGAGGTCGCGGCTCTCGCAGGCGTCGGGTTGACCTGGTACACATGGCTCGAACAGGGCCGGGAGATCGGAGTGTCCGCCGGCTTCCTCGACAATCTCGCCCGCGTGCTCAAGCTGGATGCCGCCGAACGCCGGCATCTGTTCGTTCTTGCCCACGAGCGCCCGCCGGCGGAGCCCGGCAAGACGTTCTGCATCGCGCCGTCGCTGGTCACACGGCTGGTTGAAGACCTCGCGCCCCACGCCGCCTACATCATCAACCTGCGCTGGGACGTGCTGGCCTTCAACGCGCCGGCCGACCGCCTGTTTGGGTTTGAAAGCCACGAGCCTCACCGCCGAAACCTGCTTTGGGCCTTGTTTACCGATGGCGCGTTGCGGAAGGCCTTCGTGAAGTGGGAGGAACAGGCGCCGGCCATGCTCGCCAGTTTCCGCCGCGACTTTGCCGGCGCGCGAGACGATGCCGATGCCCGCACTCTGGTCGAAGAACTGGAACGGGTCTCGCCCGAATTCAAGGACTGGTGGCGGCGCCAGGACGTGCACGCCCCCTGCACCGGCACCCGGACGATCATGGTGGACGAAACAGCCGTCGAGTTCGAGCACACCTCGCTCACAATCGACGGCGGGCAGCATCTGCGGCTTGTCGTTTATGCGCGCAAGCAGACGCCGGGCGCTGCGCAGGCCTGAGGAAGGCTTCGGGGTGCGCGCTCAAGGCGGCCATCTCGCGGCGCCTTCCTACGGAAAACGCTCCTCGTCTTCACGTTCGATCCGACGTCGCCTCACCGCCAACTGCCAGCGCGATCCAGCAAGGACTCTCCCACCGGGCCAACCCGGCGAGAGAGTCCGCATCGAACGTGCAAAGGTTCAGTCGATCTTCGCCCAGCGGATCAGTCCGTCGTTGATGTAGGCGCGGAATTCCGTAGCGCTGATCTGTTGCGGCTCAGCACCCTCGCGCGCGAACGCCGCTTTGGTGGGGAAACGCGTCACCACCCGGCGTCGGCGACACCGTCGGCAAGCCACTTTCGTTTTTCCAGGCCGCAGCGTTTCAATGGGTCAATCCGAAAGTATGGGCAACAGGCCTGTCTGCGACCAGCCTGTTCGCACCGGAACGGGTCCTGGTTTCCGTCTTTGTCGTGGCGTCAGCCTTCGCGATTATCGGGTTTGCCGCCAACATCGTTTGGGCCTGGATGGGAACCGTCCTGCAGCATTGGCTGATGGCCGGCCGGAGGCTTCGTCTATTCAACATCGCCATGGCGGTGCTGTTGATTGGCTCGCTCTATCCTGCCTTGCGGCACGGCGGATAGATTGGGGAGCGCAAGCCGAGCGCGCGGTGGCCGAACGCACCCGGCGGGCTGCCTGTCTATCAGCTGTTATCAGGGTTCGATTTCATCGACACCGATAACAGCAATGCCGCTGCTGCAAGCGCCGCCGCAATGAAGCCGAGATTGCCGGCCCCTGCCCACTCTAGTCCAAGGCCTCCGATCGAGCCGGACAGCGCAATGGCAAGGTAGAGAATGGCCTGATTGAGCGATACCAGGACGCCGGCGGCCTCCGGTTTCAGCGAGATCAGCCGGTGTTGCTGCGGCGTCGTGATCGCAAAGGCGGCGATCCCGTAGAATGCGATGATTGCGAAAGCCGATGCCAGCGCGTCGGTGGTCAGCGGCAGGATCAGCATGCTGATGATGAGCCAAAGCAGGGCGATTGCCACAACCTTCTGGCCGCCAACCCTGTCGGCAAGCATACCTGCACCCAGGTTGCCGATCGTGCCGATCACGCCAAGCGTCGTCATCAGGCCGGCCAGATAGACGCTGTTTCCTTGCGTGGCGGCCGCAAAGATGATGCCCATATAGGTGTAGGTTAGATAGACGGCGGTGAAGGCGAGAAGCGTTACGCCGAGCACCGCCAGAATTTGCAGGTTACGTAGCAGCCGCAACTGCTGCAGCAAGCCCGTCGTCGCCGCGATCCTGATCGACTTCGGAATGAAGACGGCGATACCGGCGACGCCGAGGGCTGCCAGCCCGGTTGCAAGCCACATGGTGGATCGCCAGCCGAACACGCCGCCGAAAGCCGTGCCGAGCGGCGCGCCAAGCGCCGTGGCCGCCGTAAAGCCGCTGACGACCAGGGCGATCGCCCTGCCCCGTTGCGCCGGCAGGACCATGGCGGCGGCGGTGACAGTGGCGGTCGGCACGAACAGCCCGACGCCAAGCGCCGCCACGACCTGACCGGTCAGAACCTGCGCATAGCTCGGCGCAAGTGCGGTCCAGACACTACCGAGGAGATAAACAAGAGCTGCGACGAGGAGGACGGTTCGGCGTTCCCAGCCGCCAGTCGCAGCCACGAGAACAGGGCCCGCGATCGCGCACGTCAAAGCGAAAATCGTGATGACCTGCCCTGCAACGGATGGGGCGATGTCGAGCGAACTGCTGAGAAGCGGCAACAGGCCCGCCAGAACGAACTCACCCGTCCCGACGACGAAGACGCCGAAGGCGAGCATCGACACCGAAAGCCATGGATTGGTCGCCTGCGGCCGATCGGCCTCATGCGGGGTTTCGAGTGTGGCATTGACCATGACAGGACCTTTCCGGCACGGCCATGGAACGGCCGATGCCAAGATGTGGGTGACAAAAACGGGATCGGATCGAACTACGGGCGCAACAGTGCGGACCGGCTCATCAGGAGGTCGGGCTTGAAGCGAACCAGCCCGCTCATCGGCAGGCCCTCGTGCGAGCGCCTCAGGCGCCCGTCGAAGCCGTCGAGCACGGCCTGTCCGGTCATGACCAGCATCTCGCCCGTGCCAAGATCCGGAAACAGCAGACAACAGGCAGGATCGACGAGCAGGTTGCCGAGGGTGTTGAAGTAGTAGTTTCCGCGATACTCCGGCCAGATCAGACTGTCGCCGTCCCACTGCACGAAACCGGCCGGACCGCCGCGATGGGAGACATCCATATCGCCGCCGGCATCGGAGGCGGCGCGGGTCGCAACGAAAAACGTATCGGCACCAGCGACGACACGGCGAGCCAAGCTCGTATCGGCCGAGATCAGAACCGGCTCTCCGCTCGCGCCGGCCGCCTCTTCGACGTCCCTCGGGCGAATGTATTGCGGACAGTTTCCAAAGGCCTGCCGCACATCGACGGCAAAATCGCTTTGCCCCACCCGCCCTATGCGGCCATTGACGCGGATGCGCCGCCGGGTCGACAGATCGATCGCAAGGAGAGCGATCGGAGCCCCCTCGACAATGCCGCGCGCCACCGGATCTCCGGCGTCAGGGCGCGCTGCGACACGCACATGCATGGCGTCTGGCGCACTCAGAAAGCCGGGGCGACCGAAGACCATGGTGGCCCAAATGCGCCCCTCCCGGTCAGCCACGGCCAGGACGACGTAGTGCAGTTCCGCAAGGAAGCCTGCAAAGCTAGGTGGCAGGCTCGTCTGTATCGCGCGCGATCCGGCCAGTTGCTCGCGGACGGCAAAGAGGCGCTGGAGATGCTGCTCTCCGGTGTGAAAGGGATCGCCGTCCATCACAGGCCCCGCGCCGCGGCAAGCCGCTCCCGGGACGCACGGCGCGCGAGTTCGAACTGATTAGGTTCCCCCATCAGCGCTGCCACATTGGCCGATGCCTGGTAGGACGTCAGTTCAAAGGCCAGCAGGCCGACATCGATGCCGCCTTGAAGCTCGCCTGCGGTGACCGCCTCATTTGCCAGATCGACGATACGCTGCCTCGCCTCGGCCCGATGGTGTTCGACACGGTCGCGGATCTCGCCCGGCCGGGTGCGATATTCGCTGCTGAGCGCATGCACCAGGCAACCACCAGGCAGCGTTCTATGCTCAACGAATGTGAACCATCCCTCGATCAGAGCGATCAGGCGTTCGGCCGCTGTCGGCAGCGCCATCGCGGGGCCAACCACCGTTTCGGCATAAAGCGCCACGCCGTTTTCGATCGTCGCCAGTTGCAGGGCTTCCCGGTCGCCAAACAGGACCTGAACGTTGCCTCGCGCCACGCCGGCGTCGGCCGCGACCCGCCCGAACGTCAGCCCCTCCAGCCCCTCCACCGACGCGATCTGCGTCGCGTGATGAAGAATGTTCGCGCGGGCGCGATCGCCGCGCTCCTTCCGCTTGTCGTTCGCCTTCATGCTGGGCCTCCTGGTCGCTCATCCGCTAGCCCGGCAACAAATATACATACGTATGTATATTGTCAATCGGAGTCGGGGGAAGAGAACAACCCGGCGCGAAACGGCGGCAACGACGCGGTCACCCAGTCCTTGCGGCGCCAGATGCCGGTCGCCACGCCGCGTTCTGCAAAACCGTTCGGTAGCCGTCAGGGTCCTCAAAGGTTTTGCCACTGCGGTCCCAAAAGGGATTGAACGACGGGACGGGCAAAAAGCCTGCTTCGCGCATTCGCTCGACGGCAGCCATCCATTCACCGGTGTCGGGGATGTAGAAGATGGTCAGGTTGTCCTGGCTTGGAGCCCGACCGACCGCATGCCCGTGTTTCTTCGTAAACTCGAAATGATACGGGTCTCCGTGACGACCGAGCATGATGCCGTCAAATCCGTCGTGATCCTTGAAGTGCGACAGAAGCTCCAATCCGAGCCCGTCGCGATAGAACCGCAAGAGCGCATCCAGATCGTCGCTTGGCCTTGCGATGCGAACGGTTTGTATATTCACGCACTGCCTTTCCTGGTGGAGCCTTCACCGCGCTGCTCTTACCAGGGTTTCGCAACAGGCCCAATCTCCAACACCATGGGCACTGGCCGGCCGGACCTCAAAAAGCGCCGATCCGACCGTGCAGGAGACGCTTGAGCCCGCGCGTTGAACCGTAAGTCCAAAGCGCGGGCCGTCTTGCCTCAGTTGGTGACGCCCATGACCTTGCCGAGATAGGCGACATACTCGCCGAACTTCGGCAGGGCGCGGGTCGCGGCCGCGTCGCGCGGGCGCGGCAGGTCGATCGTCACTTCTTCGACGATCTTGCCGGGGCGGTCCGCCATGACAAGAACGCGGTCCGACAGGAAGACGGCCTCGGCGATGCTGTGGGTGATCAGCATGACCGTCTTGCGGTGCTCCTGCCAGATCCTCAAGAGCTCGACGTTGAGCTTGTCGCGCGTTAGCGCGTCGAGCGCGCCGAAGGGTTCGTCCATCAGCAGGATCGGCGGATCGAGCACCAGGGCCTGGCCTATCGAGGCGCGCTGGCGCATGCCGCCCGACAACTGGTGCGGGTGCGCATCGGCAAATTTTGTCAGCGACAGCACGTCGAGGATCTTGTCGACCGCCGCATTGCGTGCGTCTGCCGGCATGTTGCGGATGCGCGCGCCGAGCTCGACATTGCCGCGCACGGTCAGCCAGGGCAGCATGTTGTTGGTCTGGAACACCACGCCGATATCCGGTCGTGGCGAGCGGACCTTCTCGCCCTTGATCGTCGCCGTGCCGGTTTCATAGGGAATGAGGCCGGCGACGATGCGCAACAGCGTGCTCTTGCCGCAGCCGCTTGGGCCGAGAACCGAAACGAACTCCTGAGGCCTGATGCCGAAGTTGATGTCTTCGAGCGCCTTGAACTGGCCGAAGGTCTTGTTCAGCCCATGCGCCTCGATGTGGTTGGCGGCCGTATCCGCCGCAGGGCCGGTGCCCTCTTGCTTTTGGGGCACCCCGGCGGTGGCTACCGACGCCATTTTTTCCTCCCGAACTGAAATATTCATACCTGGATACCCCGCCACCAGACCGCCTTGGCCGCGAATTCGATCAGGGCGTAAAGGGCGAGCGAAATCAGGGTGATGACGATGATGCAGCCGAAGACGAGATCGGTGCGCGACGATGCGGTCGCCATCATGATGAGATTGCCGAGACCGCGCTCGGAGCCGACGAGTTCGCCGATGATCGCGCCGATCATGGCGAGCGGCATGGCAACGCGGCAGCCGTCGATGAAGCTCGGCAAGGCGCTCGGCAGGCGGAGCGTGGTGAAAGTGCGCCAGGGGCCGGCGTTGAGCGCGCGGAAATGTTCCTCGAGGTTCTTGGCCGTCCCGGCAAAGCCGCCGAGCGTCGCAACGACGATCGGAAAAAAGGCGAACAGGAACGCCATTGCGACCTTGGAGATGAAGCCGTAGCCGAACCAGACGATCATCAGCGGCGCGAGCGCGCTTTTCGGCGTGGTCTGCAGCGCCGTGACGAGCGGGTAGATGGTGCGCTGGGCAAAGGGCGAGACATAGACGGCCATGCCGAGCATGACGCCAATGACAACCGCCGCTCCGAAACCAATCAAGACCTCGGCAAGCGTATACATCGAGTGCTCGAACACTTCGCCGCGTGCTTCCCACACGGCAACGACGATCGAGGACAAAGGCGGCAGGATGTAGCTTTTGACTTCGAAATATCGGACGCCGTACTCCCAGAAAAGCAGGAACGCACCGAAAAAGAGAACGACTTGGCTATAGGCGACAAGCCGCGAATTAGAGCCTGGCATGGAGGCCTCCGACGACAGAATTGGCAGGCATTTGGTGAGAGGCGCCGGGCTGACCCGGCGCCTTGGAGGTCACTGTCCTTGCTTGTCCTTGACCACCTGATGCGGCGGCGGCACGACGAAGCGCTTGAAACGCCATTGGTCGAAAGCATCGATGTTGCGCTCCCACACCCTTGCGGTGTGCGGGCTGTCTTCCGTGACCTGGATCATGTCGCAGTAGATTTCGCAGTTGTTGCCGTCGGGGTCCTTGAACACGAGGAAGCAGTTGGCGCCCGGACCGTGCTTGCCGATACCGCGGACGATTTCGACGCCCCGCTCCTGGAGCATTTCGGCCGCGGCTTCCATGTCCTCCAGGCTATCGACCAGGTAGGAAAAATGCTCCAGGCCGGGCCGCGTGTAGCGTGGCAGGTCGTTGAAATCGGGTGAGTCCGCCGGGATCTGCGACAGGGCAAGATCGTGGTGGTCGGCGCCCGCGCGCAGGAAGACCATCTTGTCCTCGATCCAGTCGGACACTTCGAGGCCCACGATATTGGTATAGAACTCGACGGACTTGTGGATGTCGCGGACCATCAGGACCATATGGCCCAGCTTCCTCACATTTATCTTCTTCTTCATGTTCCTCTTCCCTGAACCGAACGGACTTTCTGGAGCGCCACACGTCCATAGGAACGCACCAAGGACGCTCTAGCACTCTGATTCTAGAGCATCTTTCCGCCCGCGAGCGATGTCACTTGCGGGCAGAATGCTCTAGCGACTGATGTTGCGATAAAGGTCGGTCGTCTTGATGCTGTCGTCGACGACGAAGGCTTCACGCACGAAGTTCATCGTCTTTTCCATGCGGTCGGCCCGCACGAAGCCGAGGCCCTTGTTTTCCGCCTGCGGATCGCGAACGAGCGCATTGATCTGGCGGATCTGCTCCAGCACCACGCTCTTTTTCAAGGTCGGATACTGCTTGACGATCAGGTCGGCAGCCTCTTCCGGATGCGCGGCCATGTAGTCGTAACCGCGATAGGAAGCGTCGAGAAACTTGTCGACCACCTCGGGCTTTTCCGAAAGCAGCGCCTCGGTCGTGACGAAGCCGCTGCCATACATGTCGAGGCCGAAATCGCGGTACTTGATCATGCCGATCTTCTTGCCGGTCTCGCCCGCATTCTCATTGAGGATGGCAAGGCTCGCGCCTTCCCAGCACTCGGCGAGATCGACTTGGCCTTCAAGGAAGGACGAGGTGATGACGGCCGGGTTCATGCGCAAGAGCTTCAGATGGTCCTTCGGCAGGCCGTTCTGCTCCAGCCAGGCCGGAACGATGTTTTGCACCGGAGACGTGGCACCGCCACCGACCGACTTGCCGCTGAAGTCGGCAAGCGTCATTTCCTTGCCGCCATCCTTTTGCAGGTAGCAGAGAGCGCCCGGCCAGACCGTGTTGATCGAGCCGACGAAAACGGCCTTGCCGCCGTTGACGCGGTTCAGGATAACGCTGACCGGATCACCGTAGCCGATGTCGAACAGGCCCTGGTCGATTTCGTTGACGGTGCGCTGACCGCCATACCCCTGATAGACCGAAACATCGAGCCCGGCCTCGTCGTAGAAGCCCTTGGACTTGGCCACCAGCACGCCGCCGACGCTGCCCTGCGGTAGCCACGACATGTTGAACGAAATTTTGTCGGCTGCCGAAGCGGCCGTCACCATTGATGCGAATGCTCCAGCCAAAGCAGCCAGACGCAGTGAATTCCCAAACTTACGAGCCATACTGTCCTCCTCAGTTCAGCCATTGTTGGCCTTGGTTATTCGATCCGAGCTCCTCTGATCGGATTGGTGATCGTGCCGACCTTCTCCACGGCGGCCGTCACGATATCGCCGGCGTTCAGGAACTCCCCGGTCCCCATGCCTACCCCGTCGGGCGTTCCTGTCGCGACCAGATCGCCCGGCCGCAGCGTCAGAATAGACGACAGGTAGGAGATCTGCTCCGCGACGGAGAAAATCATCGATCCGGTGCTGTCGTCCTGCTTGCGCGTGCCGTTGACATCGAGCGTCAGGCGAAGATCCTGCGGGTCGCCGACGCAATCGGACGGCACCAGCCAGGGCCCGAGCGGCGCGAACGTGTCGAAGCTCTTGCCGCGAAACCAATCGTGCTTGAACGGGAAGTCGGTGCGCCGGGTCAGGTCGCGCGAGGTGATGTCGTTGATGACCGTGTAAGCGGCAACGTGGTCGAGAGCGCGCTCGACCGGAATGTCACGGCCGCCGATGCCGATCACGGCAGCAAGCTCGACCTCCCAGTCGACCTTTTCGGCGCGCGCCGGCAGGATGATCGCTTCGTCCGGGCCAATGACGCTTGAATCCGCTTTCATAAAGACGAAGGGCTGACTCTCGGACTTGGCGGCCAGCACCGTACCCATCTCCTGCGCATGCTCGACATAGTTCGAAGCGGTAGCAAAGATCCTGACCGGACGATAGGGCGCGCAAAGCTTTGTGCCCGTGCCCAGCGGTTCGAATTTGCGGCCACTGTCGACAACACGTTCGGCCAGACCGGCCAGCGCCGGCTCGACGTCGGTCCAGGCGCTGAGCATGCCTTCGATCCCACCTGCGAGCCACTTGCTCCAGGCTTCGCCCGGCTGCTGCAGAACCCGAGAAACCAGGTCGAGATCATAGACGCCCTGCTCGGTCACGATGACCGGCCGAACTTCCTCCCTGATGAGCCTTTGCCCCAGCGCATGCCAAACCACCAGACATCTCCTTCCCTCGTTGTCGGTATCCATGTTGCATACAATTTCGTGTTTATGTATTCTTGTCAAGCAACAAGTGCACACGAAATGAGGACGAAATGCGGAAGCGACGGCTCGAACTGTTTCACGAATGGGGATCGATCCAGTCTTTCAAAGTGCGCCTATGCCTCGCGGAACTCGGCCTTTCCTGGGTCTCGCGACGGATCGACCTCTCGCGTTTCGAGAATCTTGATGCCGGCTATCTCGCGATCCATCCGCAAGGCCTCGTTCCGGCGCTGCGGATCGACGGCGAAATCGTCACGGAGTCGTCGCAGATCAATGAACGCCTCGATGCGTTCGCCGCAGGCGCACTTCTGCCGGACGATGCCGCGGTCCGCCGGCGCGTGCGCGACTGGACAAATTTCGAGGACACGGTCGTTCACCCGGCAGTGAGGCCGCCGACATTCAATCTCATCCTGAAGCCACGGCTTCGACAGTTATCACCAGGCGAGGTCACGGCTGCGATGGACAGGCACCCGGTTGCTGCCCGCGCCGACGCCTACCGGCAAGCCGTCGCGGCACCGATCGATGGCGCAACCGTCTTCGCTTCGATCGCCGTCTTCCGGTCTGTGCTCGCGCGCATGGAAAATCATCTGTTGCACGCGCCTTGGCTTGCCGGCGATCACTTCACACTTGCCGATGTGGCGATGGCCGCCTTTGTCGACAGGCTCGACCGGCTCGCCATGGAGGCGCTCATCGCTCCGTTTCCGCGCGTTGCCGACTGGGCGGACAGGGTTCGGCAGCGGCCGAGTTTCACCGCAGCCAAGGGTCCACAGGCCGAACGCCCAGACCCGCTCGTCAACCGCGATCTCGTCGACAGCCTCATGGCCGCCGCCGACGCCCATCCACAAAACCACCCCTGACCTTCAAGGAGATCCCATGGACCACCAAAGCATGCAGCACGCCCAGACTGACGCAACCTTGCTCGCAAGACTGTTCACCGAAGCGCGCAGCCAGAACGGCTGGCTCGACCAGCCGGTACCACCCGAACTGCTGCAGCACGTTCACGAGCTTGCCCGCATGGGCCCGACCAGCATGAATTGCTCGCCATTGCGGATCCTCTATCTCACCAGCCAGGAGGCAAAGGAGCGGCTGCGGCCGGCGCTTGCCGCCGGCAATGTCGACAAGATGATGACCTGCCCGGTCGTTGCGATCTTTGCGACCGACTTCGAATTCGCCGAGCACCTGCCCTTCCTGTTCCCGCACACGGACGGCAAGGGTTTCTTCGAGCGCAACCCGCATCTCGTCGCCGACACGGCCTTTCGCAACGCCACGCTTCAGGCCGCCTACTACATGCTGGCGGCCCGTGCCGTCGGGCTCGACTGCGGCCCGATATCGGGCTTCAACGCCGCCGCGGTCGATGGCATCTTCTTTGCGGGGACGCAGAAGAAATCAAACTTCATCTGCGGCATCGGGCATGGCGATCCGTCAAAGCTCTTTCCCCGGCATCCCCGCTTCGCCTTCGACGAAGTCTGCACGGTCCTTTAAAAGGAAAACCCCCGGCGCCGTCGCGCCGGGGGTCAGGAATTTCAACTGTTATCGCTTACCCGGCCGCGGACGCGACGACCTTCAACTCCACCACCATGTCGGGATGCGGAAGCGCGCGGACGCCAACGGTCGTTCGCGCCGGACCGCCGGCGGCAAACCACCGGTTATACTCTTCGTTCATGGCGCCGTAGTCGGCCATATCGGTCAGGAATATCGTGACGTCCACCAGGTGATCGAGGCGAGCGCCGTTTCGTTCCAGCGTGTCCGAGGCCTTCTGCAGGATGGTCCGCAACTGCACCGCGACATCATGGACGCGGTTGCCGTCGGCGGCCACCCGCGTGCCGGAAATCGTGCCATCCGCCTGCCGGGCGCTGATCCCCGACAGGAAAAGAAGACCGCCTGCCCGCCGCAATTCGGCATAGTTGGCAAGCGGCTTGACCGCAGCCGTACCCGGCACGCTCACGCGTCTTCCCTGACGACGGTCCAGGGCCTAAAGCCGATCTCCGTACAGGCGGCGATGAACTTCTGCTCGGTCTGCTGGTCGAGTTCCATCAAGGGCGGCCGCACCGTGCGCCAGCTGGCGTCGCCCGTGTGGCGCGCCATCATGATCTTCATCGCCTGGATCATCGGAAACTGCTGGAACAGCGCGCGCACCGGCCCGACAGGGGCAAAGGCGACGGTCGCGCCATGTTTCCCGCTGGCCGCAGCCGCATCGACCATCGCCTTGGCATTGACGTTCGCGGTGGCGGAAATGCAGCCGGCCGCGCCCCGTTCGATGGTTTCCCCAAGCAGGATTTCGGAAGCGGGGAAAACCTTGAAGCCGTTGCCGACCTCGAGATAACGGTTGAGGGTGTCGCGATCGCCCGAACTGTCCTTCACGCCCGAGATATTGGCGGGATAGCGCCCGCGCAGCGTCTCGATCAGCTCGATGGTGATCGGCACGCCGGTGAACTGCGGAATATGATAGAGCACGATGGACAGGCGATCCGAGCCGATGGCCTCGATCAGATGCCCGTAGTGGCGGGCAAGCCCCTCGGTCGAAACCGGCTTGTAGAAGAACGGCGGCAGCACGAGCACCGACGGTGCGCCGGCGTCGACGGCTGCGCGCGCCAACTCGACCGTTTCCTCCAGACTGCAGGCGCCCACACCCGGCATCAGGGTTCGCGCCGGGATCCCCGCCTGCAAGACATCGTCGAGCAACTGCCGCTTCTTGCGCAGCGACAGCGACGCTGCCTCGCTGTTGGTGCCGAAGATGGCAAGGCCCGCACCCTGGTCGACGATCCAGCGGCAGTGTTCGATGAACCGCAGTGTGTTGCAGCTCAGATCCGGCTTGAACGGTGTCAGCACCGGCGCATAGACGGAAGGCAGTTCTGGCTTCATGATGTTCACTTTCCCTTTTGACAGGACAATCCGCAGGGGAAGAAGCCGCACTCTTCCCGGGCGAAATGGATGATCTCGCGTCCAAGCTCGTCCTCGCCGGTATCGAAATGGGCGACGATGGAGGTGTGGTTGTGCTGGCTCAGCTGTACGAAGCGCGGCGCCTTGCCCCGGCGCATCGCGTGACGCTGGGCGTATTCCGCGCCATAGGCATCGATGTAACGGTTCTCATGTTCGGCAACGGCAATGAACACGGGCAGATCGCGTGACCCGGCAAAGGCCACCGGCGACCTCTCGTCGTAGGTGCCGACATCCTCGCCGAAGTACTGACGCACATTGGCGGCGTTCGGATTGTCCGCCAGGCAATCGGCCCTCAGCCGAGCGCTGATCAGTACCGCCCCCTTGATCGCCGGATGCGGCAGCCGTCCGACGGCCGGATCCAGCAGATAGCTTGCGACATGAGAGCCGCCGGCAGAGTGGCCGATGAGAAGAATGGATTGCGGGTCGCCGCCATAGGCGCCGATCGAGCCGACGATCCAATCCATCGCTGCGGCGACATCGCGCGCGCCCTCTGGATACTGCGCACCGGGTGCGAGCCGATATTCGATGTTGACGCCGACGAACCCCTGGCGAGCAAACCAGCGCAGGACATTGTCGTAGATCAGCCCGTCGCCACTTTTAGAGCCGCGGGTGAAAGCGCCGCCATGGACGAAGGCGACGACAGGGCGCACACGGCCACCGGCGCAGACATGGGCGCTTTCGAAGACGTCGAGCCGATGGGCGCTGTCTTGCCCATAGGCAATGTCGCGATGCTCCACCAGCGGCTGGCGCGCGACGCTCGCTTCGGCATGCGGCCGGTAAACATCGAGAACGACCTTACGGCTTGCCGCCAGGTCGTCGTTCCAAACCGTCCCAACCTGCCGCAACCGGTCCTTCTCCGCCGGTGACAACCCTTCAAATCGCATCGACTTCCTCCAAGCCTCGCTGACGGCGCGGCATCCGCGCGTCGTCATCAGCGTGCATTTCGATAACACCCAAAATCACACTTGACAACCATTTTGCATACACAGATTACTAATTGCATACACGGATCGATTTCAGCCGTGTTGCCCGGCGCATGTCGCGCCGCGCTCATCTGCAGAGAAAGGAAAGTTCACATGGCAAAGTTGCGCCATCTCGCCATCGCCGTCTCCGACCCGGAAGCGGCTGCGCAGTTCTTCGAAAAGGCATTCGGCATGACCCGCGCGGGCCAGGCGATGCGCGGCGTCTACATGACCGACGGCATCATGAACGTCGCCCTCCTGAACTTCGGCGAAGAGCCGGTTCCGGGCTTTGAAACGGAGAAGGACTACAACGGCCTCATCCACTTCGGCATGTGGGTCGATTCCGTCGAGGAAACCGACGAGCTCGTTCGCGCCGCCGGCGGCTCCTACATGGCCGGCCGCAAGGAATCGAGCCCGAACGTCTTTTACGAGGTCAAGTACAAGACGCCCGAAGGCATCGTCTTCGACGTCACGGAAAATGGCTGGAAGGGTGCCGTCAAGAACGTCAACGCCGCCTGAAAGACTTGAGTGACATCGCGTCAGCCCAAAATGGCGCGGTGAAACAAACCATGCCCTTCGCCAGGCGAAGGGGGCAAAACGACTGGAGAAAGTGACATGACCAGAAAGACGATCGTGGTTTCCATACCGGTTTCGGAAGCCTGCCTGTCACGACTATCCAGCCACTACGACGTGATCGCGCTGCCCAACGGACTGGGCAGCGGATCACCGTCGCTCGATGGCGACGCCGTCTGGGCTGTCGTGACCAATGGCAGCACCGGCCTTAGCGATATACAGATGGCGAGCCTGCCGAAGCTCGAACTGGTCTGCTCCTATGGCGCCGGCTACGAGAACATCGACCTTCAGGCGGCCCGACAAAGAGGCGTGCGCGTCACGCACGCCCCGAACACCAACATGGAAACGGTCGCCGATCACGCGCTCGCCCTGATGCTTGCGGTCTCCCGCGACATCTGCAACCGCGATCGTGCCTTGCGCGACGGCGGCTGGGCAACAATCCGCTCCCCGCGGCCGACGCTCTCGGGCGCAAGACTGGGGGTGATCGGCTTCGGCAATATCGGCCAGGCGATCGCCCGACGCGCCGAGGCTTTCGGCATGCGGGTTTCCTATACGACGCCGGAGCCCATGCCGGGCGTCACCCAGCCGCATCTGCCGGATGCCGTATCCCTGGCAAAGGTCAGCGACTTTCTGGTCGTCGCCTGCCCGGGCGGGCCTTCGACGCGCCACCTGGTCAACCGCGCCGTGCTCGATGCACTCGGCCCGACGGGCTTTCTCGTCAACATTTCCCGCGGGATGGTGGTCAACACCGAGGACCTCGTCCAGGCGCTCGGTGACAGGACGATTGCCGGAGCCGCGCTTGATGTCTTCGAAGGCGAACCGACCCTGCCGCTTGCGCTTCGCGACCTTGCCAACCTCGTCGTGACGCCGCATATGGCCGGCCGCTCACCCGCCTCGGATGCGGCCCAGATCGATGCCCTCATCAACAACCTCGCGGCGGCAAGCGCCGGTGGCGCCCTGACGGCGCAACTTGCATAAATTGGATGCGGTCATTAAACCGATTCCTGACCGTAGCCGGCCTTGACTGCGTCGTGAAGACAGGAAAGCTGCACGCATGACAACGATTGCCTCCCAGATCTACCAGCAACTTGCCGACGAGATCGCCAAGGGCGTGATGGTGCCTGGGCAAAAGCTCGAAGAAAAGACGATCGCCGAGAAGTTTGGCGTGTCGCGGACGCCCGTTCGCGAAGCGATGCGTGAGCTTGGCGCGCGCGGATTGATCGAAATGAACCCGCGTCGCGGCGGCATCGTCGCCCGCATCGACGTCGAGCAGATGGCCGACATGCTGGAGGCCGAATGCGAGATCGAGGCATCCTGCGGGCGGCTTGCCGCGCAACGCATGACGGCCATGGAACGCGAGCAGCTCTATGAATTGCACCGCCTCTATGCCGACTGCGTGGCAAACCAGGACATCGAAGGCGCACGCGACATCAACCGCAAGTTCCACGATGCGATCTGCCGCGGCGCCCACAACCAGACGATCGCTGCCATGGCGGTCGATCTTCGCGCGCGGCTCGCGCCGTTCCGCCAGCACCAAGCCGGCCCGGCCGATATCCGCCTGCAGCAGTCGCTCGACGAACACCAGAAGATCGTCGACGCGATCAGGGCCAACGACGCCGGCGGCGCCTATGCGGCGCTTTCGGAACACAACGCCCGCCTGAGCGCCGGCGTCATGCGCCGCTTCACCGAAGCCGCGAAGTAACGCCGACGTCTTCGACGCGGCCTGCCGTCGAACCAATTTCGCCGCGTAGATTATAGGCGCGCCCGACACGAAAGTTCGGTCGGGCGTCGCTTCCGCGCGCCCGCGTTCCCGGTCCGAAATCTCACAGCACAGCATTCCCGGCGAGCCCCATGGGCGCCACATTCCGATCCCTTGGCTGCGGCATCGGACCCAAGTGATCCCGCCGTTCCCTTCCGCTCTTTTCGAATTATCGCGCAGAGACACGTGTAGTCTGGTGCGCAAACTTATAAGTTTGCATTCCATATTGAATCTGTGCATACATAATTACCGTAATGAATACCACATTTTTGGTATTGCCGTCTGACCGACCGAGTTCACGACCCTAGTTCTGGAGGAGAAAACATGGGCAAGACTGCACGGTACATGACATTGGCGCTGGCGCTGGCTGCTTCGAGCGCGCTTGCGGCCCCGGCGTTCGCGGAGGCGCAAAAGACCATCGGCGTCACCGTCCCCTATTTCGGCTCGCCGTTCTGGAAGGCAGGCCTCTACGGCGTCGAAACTGCGGGCAAGGAAAAGGGCTACGCCATCATCAAGGGCGACGCCAAGGACACCGCCGACGTCCAGATCAAGCAGATCCGCGACTTCATCGACAAAAAGGTCGCTGCCATCATCATCGGCGCCGCCGATGCCGCGGCCGTCGGACCGGCCGTGGAAGAAGCGATCGACAAGGGCATTCCGGTCATCGCCCTCTCCGTCCCGCCGAAATCGGACCGGCTGACATCCTTTGTCGGCGCCGACAACATCGGCATGGGCCGCCTGCAGGGCATCTGCCTTGGCCGCGCCATCGGCGGCAAGGGTGAAGTCGGCCTCTTTGCCGGACCGGACGAGATCTGGGCAAAGCTCCGCGTCACCGGCTTCAAGAACACGATGGAAGCCGATTTCCCCGACATCAAGATCGTCGCCGAGAAGGCTGGCGGTACCAAGGATGCGGGCATCGCGGCGGCCGACTGGACCAAGAGCCACCCGGATATCCACGGCATCTTCACCGCAGCCGACACCATGGCTGTGGAGTCGATCAAGTCGCTGACACAGGCCGGGGCGACCGACAAGATCAAGGTCTCGACCTCGAACCTCAACGACGAGGCGCGCGCCGCCCTTGAAAACGGCACGCTCACTTGCGCGTCCCTGCAGCCGGCAGTGTCGATGGGACGCGATGCCATGCGCGAGGCGACGGCCGCGATCGAAGGCGGCAAGGTGCTAGGCCGCATCGAAGCCCCCGCTTTGCTGGTGACCCGCGAGAAGGTCGCCACCTACGATTTCAGCAAGATCATCGCCCCGGCCGATTATCAGCCCTGATATCGCTACGGACCAACGGGGAGCCGCGCTCTGCCCGGCTCCCTCGCCCCTTCGCGGTCGTTAAAAGCGTGCGCACCCCAGCGCTTGGAGCGCTAGCCGCCGCGAAAGCGCAATGCCTCGACCAGCAGCGCAAATGCGGGCGATGGCAGCCGCCGGCTCGGATAGTAGAGATGGAATCCGGGAAAAGGCGGGCACCAATCCTCGAGCACGGGCACCAGCCGCCCCGCTTCGACGAGCGGCCCCAGGTGATCGTCGGGAAGACAGGCAAGGCCCAGGCCGCTCAGAGCCGCGTCGATGATCATCGGCACGTCGTTGCAGACGAATTGCCCTTCGACGCGGACATTCAGCGGGCGACCGTCGCGTTCAAACTCCCACGCATACAGTCCGCCAAGCGTGGGCAGGCGCAAATTGATACAGTTGTGCCCCGTCAGGTCGTGAGGCGTCTGCGGCCTGGGGTAGCGTTCAAAATAGTCCGGCGCGCCCGCCACCACCATTCTGAGATCCGGACCGATGCGGACAGCGATCATGTCCTTTTCGATGCTCTCGCCCAGCCGCACGCCGGCATCATAGCGTTCCGTCACCAAATCGACGAAGCGCTGGTCGATCGAGATCTCGACACTGATCTCGCGATACTCGGCCATCAGCCTTTTCACGGCGGGCATGAGGATCGTCTCGGCCGCGTGGCGGCTTGAGGTTAAACGGATGGTCCCGCCCGGCTGCTGGCGCATCGCGCTCAGCGCGTCGAGCCGGCTGCGAATGTCGTTGAAGGCCGGGCGCAGCGTCTCCATCAGCTGTTCCCCTGCATCCGTCGGCACGACATTGCGCGTCGTCCGGGTCAAGAGCCGTACGCCCATGCGCTCTTCGAGCCGCCGCACCGTATGGCTGAGCGAAGACTGGGACGTGCCGAGACGGGCGGCCGCGCGGGTGAAGCTTCGTTCCTCGCCGACCGTCAGGAACGCGACAAGATCGCCCAGTTCATCTCGCTTCATTCATGAATCCACAACATAGGTTCATACTCGATTTAGCATCTAATCGAATTTCTCCGCGAGATCTAGATTCAGGCCAGGACGCGTTGAACCGCCGTGCCCTCTTGAAAAGAGCGCCGGCCGGTCTCGTGCGCGCTCGCCGCCATCAAGAACGGAGAAAAGACATGAAGAAGCGAATTCTCGGAAAAGCCGGCCTGGAAGTCTCGGCCCTCGGCTTTGGCTGCATGGGCCTGGATTTCGGCTATGCCAACAAAGTCAGCAGGCAGGAGGGCGTTACGCTGATCCGCGAGGCGGTTGATCGCGGCGTGACCTTCTTCGATACGGCGGAGGTCTACGGCCCCTTCACCAACGAGGAGATGGTCGGCGAGGCCCTCAAGCCCGTGCGCGACCGCGTGGTCATCGCCACCAAGTTCGGCTTCAACATCGTCGATGGCAAGCAGTCGGGTTTGAGCAGCCGGCCGGAGCACATCCGCTCGGTCTGCGACGCATCGCTGAAACGCCTCGGCGTCGACGTCATCGACCTCTTCTATCAGCATCGCGTCGATCCGAACGTGCCGATCGAGGATGTCGCAGGCGCCGTGAAGGACCTCATCGCTGCAGGCAAGGTCAGGCACTTCGGCCTGTCGGAGCCCGGGGCTCAAACGGTGCGGCGGGCACATGCGGTCCAGCCGGTCACCACGCTCCAGAACGAATATTCGCTCTGGACCCGCGGACCGGAGACGAACGGCATCCTTGAAACCTGCGAAGAGCTCGGCATTGGCCTCGTGCCCTACAGCCCGCTCGGAAAGGGCTTTCTCACCGGTGCGATGAGCAAGGATACCAAGCTCGGCGAAGGCGACTTCCGCAAGATCCTGCCCCGCTTCACGCCCGAAGCGATGGAAAAGAACCAGGCGCTCGTCGACCTCCTGAAGAGGATCGCCGACGACAGGGGCGCCACGCCTGCGCAAATCGCGCTCGCCTGGCTTCTGGCACAAAAGCCATGGATCGTCCCGATCCCGGGAACGACCAAGCTTCACCGCCTGGAAGAAAACCTCGCCTCGGTCGATGTGGCGCTGACGGCAGCCGATCTCGCGGAAATCGAAACGGCGGCGGCAGCAATCCCGATCGAGGGGGAGCGCTACCCGGAACAGTTGCTGAAGACGACGGGCCTCTGAAGGCGCCTGACGCCAGAGCAAGACTGACACCCGAGCAAGATCAGACGGGCGGGAGCGGGAATGCTCTCGCCCCGACATCTCTTCCGGGAATTAAACCAAATGTTTGTCCTATTCGGCAAGGATGCGACCGAAGCTTGCAGAAGGCTCCATTCCGGAATTGAAGCTGCGGACACGGGACATTGTACAATCTGATATCGGTCGTTCTGAAGAAGCGCCTCGATCTTTCATTCAAGACATCGCCAGACTTCCGCGCACGGATCGTGGAGGCTCCCGGGCTATGGATGAACGAGCGCGAGGTCGCCAGGCTGCGGCAGGAACTGCGAAAAGTCGCGCAACGATCGGTTCCCGACGGGGAGCTCGACTACGGCATCTTCTCCGAGCGTGACGATGCGCTCGCCCGAACGATCGTCACGCTCGTCTATCGGGTTTCCGACGGCGAGCCGGTTGCCTTCAATGCACTGCCCGTCCTCCAGGTCTCTCTCTCCGGCAAACCGGTCGAAGTCCTCCACCTGGGGCTTGTGATGATCGATCCGGCGGTTCGCAGCCAGGGACTTTCCTGGATCCTCTACGGCCTCACCTGTTTCCTTCTCTTTCTGCGCAACCAGCTTCGCCCGCTCTGGATTTCAAACGTCACCCAGGTGCCGGCCGTTGCCGGCATGGTGGCCGAAACCTTCAGCGGCGTCTTTCCCGCACCCACCCGCGGTGCACGCAGATCGCTGCGCCAGCAGCTGATCGCCACCGCCATCATGGAATCGCATCGCCACGTGTTCGGAGTCGGCCCTGACGCCGGTTTTGATGCCGATCGCTTCGTCATCACCAATGCCTATACCGGCGGTTCCGACAACCTGAAGAAGACGTTCGAGGCGGCACCGAAACACCGCAAGGCGGAGTACAACGACTTCTGCGCCGCCGAACTCGACTACGAGCGCGGTGACGACCTGCTGCAGATCGGACAGTTGGACCTCAATGCGGCGCAGCGCTACCTCATGGAAAGCGTGCCGCGCAACGCGCTCGGCCGCCTTGCCGTTGCAAGTACCGTTATCCTCGTACAAAGGCTCGTGCTGCCGGCGTTGCATTGGGCCGACAGCCGCCGGCAGTGGGGCGTCTTGAGGCCCAGCCGATGAACAGCCAATTTTCCTACGCGACCTTCACCACACGCAACATCGGCTTCGTCACCGAAGCGGAACAACGGCGCCTGAGCCAGGCGACCGTTTTCGTCTGTGGAACCGGCGGCATGGGCGGCGCCTGTATCCAGTCGCTAGCACGTGCCGGGATTGGTCGGCTGGTTCTTGCCGATATCGATGACTTCGAGCTTTCGAACCTCAACCGGCAGGTCTTCTGTTTTGCCGACACGATCGGCATGCCGAAGGCGGAGGCGACCCGCGACCTTTGCCTCAAGATCAATCCCGGCCTTGATGTCACCGTCTACGGACCGGACTGGACCGACCATGTCGATGCGATCATTGCGCAAGCGGATGTCGTCATCAACGGAACCGATGATCTCGGCGCCAGCCTGCTGCTTTATCGCACGTCACGAGACCACGGCCGGACGGTAATCGACGCCTACGCCTCGCCGCTGCCCTCCGTCTATGTGACGCGGCCGCAGGATCCGATGCCCGAGGAGCGGCTCGGCTATCCGACTGTCGGCACCGCCTGGAACGCGCTAACGCAGGACCAGCGGGCCGAGGCGTTCCTGCGCGAGGCGGAGCATGTGATGGTACATTCGTCGTCCCGTCACCATGTCGACCTGTCGCTTGCCGGTGAAGTGATCGCCGGCACCCGCAGCCGCATGTCTTTCGCGCCGATGGTGATCTCCACGGGCACATTGATGGCCTATGAGGCGATCCATGCGGTCCTTGGCCGCCCACAGTCTGCCGATTGTCGCGGCTGGTTCTTCAACCCGCATGCCGGGCGCGTCGAGCGACCGCGAAATGCGCTCGTCGCGGCCCTGCTGCGCCCGCTTGTCAGGCGCTACCTGACCCGACTTGCGGCTCCGGCAACGTCATGAACACCTCGCTGATTGCCGATAGCTTCGTTTCGCTGGCAGCGCTGGGCGGTCTGCTCGTGCTGATCGGCGTGATCCGGAGCTTCGACGCCAAGAGCCCGCTGAACCGTCGGTTCCTCTTCGGTCTGCAGGTGCTGGCGGCCTTGATGGCGAGCCGGGTGCTCGCCTGGTGGACAGACCTTTTCATCTTTAAGGCCGCGACGATCATAACCGCAGGGCTCGTCCCGCTCTCGACCGTCCTGCTTGCCGAAGGGCTGTTGCGGCGGCACGCGCCGAGAACAACGAAGTGGATCGCGGCCGGCGGCGCGGCCACCTTCTTCATCCTCGCCTTCCTGCCGGCATCATTCGCCGAACCCTGGCGGGTCACACTGCTGTTCCTCTACCAGTTGGTCACATTCGCCCTTGCCGGACACATGACCGTGACACGCGATCGGACGAGCCTGTCGAAAGCGGAAAACCAGGCCGTCGACCGCATTGCTCTCTCGCTGCTTCTGATCCTGCCGCTGCTCGTGACGGACTTCCGCTCCGTCTACATCGACCAGCCGGTGCGGCTCGGCGGGGTCGCCATCCTGTTTTTGTGCTGGCTGCTGATCAGCCTTGGCCAGCGCGCCGTCGGGCACCGTGACACGGTGGTCTCCTTCGTCATCCTTCTCTCGGTTGCGCTCCTTGCGGCCCTCGTCATCGGCGTCGAAAACAGCCTCGAACCAGCCGCGCTGGTACGAGCGGCAAGCGTCATCCTCAGTGCCGCCCTGCTCGGCGTGATCTGGAAGGACAGCATCAGCCTGCGCATGGAGCAAAGGCGGCAAAGCCTGATCCGCCATCTGGCGGAGGACCGCATCGACGACACGCTGGGCTTTCTCAAGGAACTGCAGAACCATCCCTTGGTCGACGGCGCCCTTCTGCTTGGCGAAGATGAGCTCTGCGACCTCGACCTGCCCGCGGTCAAAGCGCTGTTTTCGGCCCGCCCGCTGCTGCGCATTGCTGAAACGGGGAGCCTTTCTCAAGCGGATGCGGAGCAGATGTCCTGGCTGCTCGAAAAATACGAGGCAACCCACCTGATGCTGGTGTCCAACCGGCCGTTCCGGCTGATCGCGCTCAACATGCCCTCCGTCTCCGCCACGCCGGGTGCAGAAACCGAATTGAAGGTCGTCCAGCGCATGGCGATGCTGATCTCCGAAAGAAATCCGCTTCATGATTGAGATCCGCACCGGCGATTTCGACGCCTTCTTCGCCGCGCCCTTTCAGATCTATGGCGCGCGGACACCCTATGTCTCGCCGATGTTGAGCGACCTCAAGCGCTTCCTTTCCGCCAAGGCGAATCCACTCTTCGACTCGGCCGCGGACTTCGCCTTTTTCACGGCTCATGAAGGTGGTGCCGTGCGCGGGCGCATAACGGCGCATGTGCATCGCGCATCGAACGCAAAGTTCGCGCTTGATCGCGGCTATTTCGGTTACTTCGACTGTGCCGACGACGAACGGGTCGCGGCCGCCCTTCTGGAGCGGGCAGAGGATTGGGCGCGCGTGAAGGGATTTCGGGAGATCCTTGGAAACTTCAACTTGACGGCCATGCAGCAGGTGGGCGTCATGACCGGAGGTTTCCAGAACGCGCCCTATACCGACCAGGTCTGGGGGCCGCCCTATCTGCCTCGCCTGCTGGAAAGCCGGGGCTATGCGCCCTGTTTCCCGATGACCACTTTCGAAATCGACATTCGCACCGTGGCGATCGACGGATTGCTTGCCAGCGCGCAAATGCGCGCTCTTTTCGACGACGGGTTCCGCTTTTCGCCGATCCGGCGCGCAACGCTCGAACGAAGGCTCGAGGACTCCCGGTTGATCCTCAACGAGAGCTTCGCCGACAATCCGATGTTCGTGCCCGTCAGCCGGGCGGAGTTCGAGTTTCAGGCCAAGGAGATGAAGTGGATCATGGATCCACGCATTTCGGCGGTCGCGGAAAAGGACGGCGCGCCCGCCGGGGCGGTGATCGCCATTCCTGACGTCAATCCGATGCTGAAGGCGATGGGCTCGCGACTGGGGCTGACTGCGCCCTGGCACGTGCTCAAGCACCGCCTGAAGCGTCGCCGCGCCGTGATCATCTTCCAGGGTGTGAAACCGGAACATCAGGGACGCGGCCTGAACCCGCTGCTGCTTGCCCATGTGCTGGGCGAGATGCGCCGTGCCGGCTACGAAACCGCCGGCGGCACCTGGATCGCGGACGTCAACGCGGCAAGCCTGCGACAGGCGGAAAAGGCAGGCGCAACTCCGCTTCATCGTCTGCATCTCTTCGGAAAGACCCTATGAAGCGCGTTGATGCTGCCATGCTCACCGCTCTCGCGGCCGAAGCCAACCTAGCCCCTTCCGTCCACAACACCCAGCCCGCCCGTTGGGCGCTCGACGAGGCGGGACGCATCCTGCTCGCCGCCGACCTCTCCCGGCAGCTGAGCGTCGGCGATCCGAGCAGCCGCGACATGGGGCTTTCCTGTGGGGCGGCACTTGAGGGCATGGTGATGGCGCTCGCCGCCCGCGGGATCGGTGTGGTGATCGATGATCTCTGGACGGACAATTTACGGGATTGGAAACCTGGCTACCGGTTGGCCGCACGGCTGGAGCTTACCGGCGACGACGCAGCGCCGCAGGCGCTTTCCCAGTGGATCACCCGGCGCTTCACATGGCGAGCGCGTTTCTCGCCAACCTCACCCGAACAGATCGAGAGGCTTGAGCACTGGGCCGCTGAGGCGGCCGATGTGAGGCTTGCTTGCGGCCACGAGGACCTTGCCTTCATTGCGTCGCTCAATGATCGCGCAAGCCTCACAATCATGCGTGAACGCGCGTTCCGCGATGAACTCGTAAAGTGGATGCGGCTGTCACCCCGGCATCCGGCCTATTCCACCGACGGGCTCAACCTCGCTGCGCTGCAGATGGGACAACTGGAAAGGGCGTTGGCGGGACATGTCCTGGCCTCGCCGCTTTTCGACATTGCCGACCGCCTGGGGCTTGGCCAAGCGCTCGTCGCGGAATCGGAAAAGACGATGACGGCAGCCGCCTGCCTCCTGTTTCACCGGCCGGAGAATGAGAGCCCGATCGTCTCTGGACAGGCCTTCTATCGTTTCTGGCTGAGCTTCACCCGCTTTGGTTTCGCCGGTTGGCCGATGGCGGTGCTTGCCGACCTGCCATCCGCTGCGCAGGCGTTGCGCGAGCGCTTCCCGCTGCCACCCGGACACCGGGTCATCAACGTGCTGCGCGTGGGGCCGGCGCCGTCAACGGTTCCGAAGTATCGCCTTCCGGCAGGCGATCTCGTGCTGGACGGGAAGCCGGCCTGAGGCCGGCTCCCTTTTCGACATTATCAGGCGGCGTTCTCGGTCGTTGCCGTCTCGGCAAGAAGCCTTTGCGCACTGACGAAGTCCACCTTGCCGGTCCCGAGCACCGGTACGGCACCCACCCTCACGTCGGAGGGAACCATCATGTCCATCGCCCCCTTGTCTTTGGCGAAGCGGAGGAAAGCGGCACGTGTCGCACCAGGAGCATCGGTGAGCATGACCAGACGCTCACCCTTCTTGGGATCAGGCAACGACACGACGACCGTCAACTGGCCGGGCCACATCTCGCCCGCCAGCGCTTCAACAGCGCCAAGCGAAACCATCTCGCCGCCGATCTTGGCGAAACGCTTGGCCCGCCCGCGGATGACGATGAAGCCGTCTTCATCGACCGTGACGATATCGCCGGTATCATGCCAGCCGTCGGGCGCCGGCTCCAGCACGCCGGGCGCCTCGACGCGAAGATACCCGGCCATGACGTTGGCGCCGCGGATGAAGAGACGACCGCCTTCGGTGACACCCGGCACGGCATCGAGCCTGTATTCCATGCCCGGCATGATCTTGCCGACGCTACCGGCCTTGTTGAACATCGGCGTGTTCAGCGCGATCACTGGCGCAGCCTCGGTCACGCCATAGCCTTCGAGGATGCGGACGCCGAACTTCTCCATGTAGAGCGCGCGCGTTGCGGCACGAACCGGTTCGGCACCGGCGAAGCAGTAGCGGATCGAGCGGAAGTCATAGGGATGTGCCGTCCGGGCATAACCGTTCAGGAACGTGTCGGTCCCGAAGATGATGGTCGCGTTGGACGCATAGATCAGCTCCGGGATGATCCGGTAGTGCAGTGGCGACGGGTAGAAATAGACCGGCACCCCGGAGATGAGCGGCAGGACCGTTCCGGCCGTGAGACCGAAGGAATGGAACACCGGCAGGATGTTGAACACCTTGTCGCCCGAGTGGAAATCGATGCGCGACGCGGCCTGGGCTGCGTTGGAGAGGATGTTGCGGTGCGTCAGCACCACGCCCTTCGGCGTCCCCTCGGATCCCGACGTATAGAGAATGACCGCCGGCTCGTCGGCCGTGCGCCGGACGAGCGGCCGCCCCTTTCGCAGCAGACCACGCAGCTTGTCGGCAAGTCCGATCGTCTGGCGCAGATCATCGAGCCAGACGATCTCCACCGTCTTCGACAATTCCTCGACGACGGGCCCGAGTTTCGCCTGGGCGACGAAGGCACGCGACGTCAACACATGACGGACCTCGGCTGCCTTGCAGGCCGAGATGATGTTGGCTGCACCGGCGGTGAAATTGAGCATGGCCGGGACCTTGCCGGCCGACATCACGCCGAGGATGGTGGCAACCGCGCCGTTGGCGTTGGGCAGGAGAACGCCAAGTGCCTTTTCATTCGGGAAAAGCGACTGGAACTTGGCGCCGAGCACGGCCGCGCCGGTCAACAGCTTGCCATAGGTGAGCGAACCGGTAACCGGGTCCTGCACGGCGAGCTTGTTGAACCCACGCTCCTTGGCGGTCTTGATCACCTTTTCGAGCACGGTGGTGTCCGTGTCGGTGGTGCGGAACATCAGCATCGACATGACCTGGTAGAGCGCGGCACCCGCGGCCATGCGCCGCTTGCGGCCCTTCAGCTCTTGCGGCACAGACAGGCGAACCGGCTCCAGAATGGTCACCTTCACCTTCGGGAACAGGCGGCGGCGCACGTGCATGGAACTGAGGCGCGAAAAGTAGCTCTTCTCCAGCCCGTCGATGCGCACCGGCACGACCATGGAGCCGGTCTTGTCGGCCACCATCGCCGCGCCGTCATAGACCTTCATCAAGGCGCCGGTCACCGTGATGCGGCCCTCAGGGAAGATCACCAGCGGCTCACCGTTGTTGACCGTCTTGATAAGCGTACGCGTTGCCATCGGCTTTGACGGATCCAGCGGCAGGAAGTTGCACATCTTCAGGAACGGCTTTACCCACCAGGCCTTGGCGATCGTGTAATCGACCGCGAAGGTCGGCTCCTCTTCGGTCAGCGCCAGCGCCAGCGCGCCGTCGAGGAAGGACACATGGTTGAGCGCAATGATCGGTGCGCGACCGGCCTTCTTCAGATTGTCGAGGCCTTCGACTTCCAGACGCAGGAAGGCGCGGAAGAGGATAGAGACGAAATCACGGAAAGCGTTGGTCGGCAGCGTGCGCAGCATGACCCAGGCCGCAACGGCATTGGCAAAGGCGAGACCGGCAAAGAGCACCGGTGTCGACATGCCGGACGCCTGCAGGATAGCGACAAGGCCGCCGCCGGTGGTGATGAAGGCTGCAGACAGCACGTTCGACGCACCGATGACGCGCGACCGCTGGTCCTCTTGCGCCCAGGCCTGAAGCGCTGCGAGCGTGGGAACGGCGAGGAAGGCACCGGCGATCGCCATGCCGGCAAGATCGATGGCGATCCGCATCGTATAGGGATTGGCGAAGAAGGCAGAGAGCGTCTCAGCCGGAGCGACTGTGCCGGCTTGTCCCACGCACCAGGCGAGATCGAGACCGAACAGCGCCATGATCAGGGTGCCGACGGGGGCTGGCAGGAGCACGATGCGTCCGGCCGACATCCAGGCGGCAATCGCCGAGCCAATGCCGATTGCGACGGCAAAAACGGCGAGATAGGCGGTGATCGCCGTCTCGTCGCCGCCGAGATGGTTCTTCACCATGGGCGGCAGCAGCGACAGCACGATGGCGCCCGCCAGCCAGAACCAGGCGGCCATCAGCGCGGTGCGCCAAAGGCGCTGGTCGCCGCGCAAAGAGGCAACGAGCCGACCGGTCGAGCGCAGGACGTTGCGATCAACGACGAGATACGGAGCCTTTGCGCCGAGGCGCGGGATGTAACGGCTGGAAAGCCAGCAGGCGAGTGCCAAGCCGAGCATCATGGGACCGAACACCCAGGGATCGACGCCATCGGCCGCGGCAAGCCCTGCAACGACCGTGCCGCTGAGGATGGCGATGAAGGTTGCCCCTTCGATCCAGGCGTTGGCGCGTGGCAGTTCCTTGCGCTCCAGGTGGTCCGGCAGGATGCCGTATTTGACCGGCCCGAAGAGCGCGGAGATCGCGCCGAACAGGAAGAGTGCAACCAGCAGCACCGCGATGGAGGAGAAGGCGATCCCGACAACCGCGACACCGGCGGCCGCAAGCTCCCAGCGCTTCAGTCTCTCGGCGACTTCAGCCTTGTCGAACTTGTCGGCGAGTTCGCCGCCAAGCGCCGAGAAGAGCAGGAACGGCGCCATGAAGACGGCGCCGGCCAGCGTGACGAGCGATCCCGCGTCATCGGCCGCCACGGTTGCGAGGATGAGGAAGACGAGCGTATTCTTAAGAAAATTGTCGTTGAACGCCGATAGAAACTGCGTCCAGAAGAGTGGCGCAAAGCGCCGGGAAGTCATCAGATTGTTTTTCACGGAACGTCTCCCTTTTTTGAGCGTTCTAGATGAAAATAGTTACGCACTCGTCCACAGGTTGCTAGCCATCACGACAAGGCTAACGGGAACTAAACTTCGTCCGCCTTGATGCCGAGCAGCAATTTCTCGGTCTTGGCATCATCGATCCTGCGGATGAGCTTTTCTGCCTCCAGATTGTCGCGCAGCGTCTTGGTCACGTTCACGGCCGTCTGCAGCAGCATCAGGATGCCCATGGCCAGGTAGCCTTTGCCCCAGAGGTCGATCGGCATCATGTATAGGCCGATCACCACCATGAAGGCGGCCACGCCGAAGCTAACATAGGAAAAAGAGGTCCAGGCCGGTGAGTGTTTCATCAGGCTGTCGTTCATCGTCGTTGTCCTTTGAGAAACAGAGGTTTCAAAGCGTGAGGTTCATCTTGGCGCGCAGGCGCTCGAGCACGTCGTCGGCGCTTGTCACGAGAGGACGCCCACAACCGGCCGCGGCCAGTTTCTGCGCAAGTGCTGCTGGATCCGGCGTCTCTTCCAGCTCGATTAGCGCTTCGGCGGTCAATTCAGCCTCGCGCTGGCGCGTTTCGAGCCGCGCGAGCGTTGCCTCGGCGTCGCCGAGCGTCGCGAGATCGTTGCCGGGCACCTCGCGGGAAAGCCGCTGCGTCCGGTCACGCGCGGCGGCCAGGCGTTCGCCGCGGCGCAGCGCCGCCAGGCGCGTTTCGCTCTGCCGCACCGCTTGCCTCAGTCGATCTATTCCGTCTGCAAATTCCGCCTGAACCTGACGTGCGTTCTGCAATTCGGTTTCCAGTCGCGCGATCGAGGCTGCGGCTTCCGCGGCCAGATCCCCTCGCCCCTTTTCAAGCGCCGCAATGGCGCGGATTTCGAGCTCCTCGATGTGAGCCGAAAGCCGCTCGGCATTTTCCCTTTCCAGGCGATTTTGCGCTATGACCAAGGCGACGGCCCGGCGCGCGCTTTCGACACCGCGGGCAGCATCACGTATCTGCTGCGCCAGAATGGGGAGCGCATGCCGATCGGCGAAGGCTTCTTCCGCCATATGGGCACGACCGCGGATGAGCGTTACGATTTGTTTGAACATCTCCTCACCTCCATGTATGAACAATGTTCAATAATGTTTTCTCATAAAAATGAACGCTGTTCAATATAAAAATGAACACCGTTCAAAAAGAGGTGAAGACCATTGGCCGGAAAGCGTGAAGCGAAGAAGGAAGATCTGAGATCGAGGCTTGTTGCCGCCGGCACGGAGCTGATCCGGGAGCAAGGATTGAAGAACCTGCGTGCCCGCGACATAGCCGAGCGTGCAGGTGCGGCACTCGGTGGGCTCTACACCGTCTTCGATGATCTCGACGGGCTGATCCTGCATGTCAATTCGGGGACGTTAAAGCGCCTGGAAGCCGCCCTCAAATCGGCGGCCCTGCCGGCGGCGGATGTTCAGGAAACCTTCCTGAGCCTGTCGCTCGCCTATCTCCGGTTTGCGCTCGCAGAGCGAAATCTATGGGCGGCGCTTTTCGAACACAGAATGCCCGAGGGCGCCCCGGTCCCCGAGTGGCATCTTGCCGAACATGGCTTCCTGATTGGTCTCATCGCAGCACCGCTCGCGCAGCAATTGCCGCATGCCAGCCGGGAAGACGTGGCAATTCGTGCCCGCACGTTCTTCGCCGCCGTTCATGGCGTGATCTCTCTCAGCCTCGAAGGACGGTTCATCGGAATAACGCCCGAAGTGCTCGAGCGGGAGATTACGGCACTCGCCGGAATTCTTGCCAGGCGCCCGAACTGACGCGCTTATTGCCGGCTTCAGCGACATAGGTCGCGAACCAGGCGATCTTGAAGCGGCTGGACCTAGGCGAGGCCGATCGGCGAATCCATTTCATAGCGAGTAGCCCACACCTGGTGCGGGCTACCCATTTGTCTCGGTCGAACCGGTTGCGTTCAAGCCCGGTTATTGCTGTGCGGGAGCCGTGTCTTGGAGTTTTGCCTGAACTTTCTTGGCGACTGCCGGATCGCTCTGCGCAGCTGTCAGGATTGCCGAATACTCTTCGATCGAAATGGTCGGTGAGGCTTGCACGGTCTCGACCATTTTCTTGCTGGCTTCGGTCTCCAGATCCTTCTTCGCCGCTGCATCCGACGTAGCTTCTATCTTGGCAGAATATTCCTGCCTGACCTTATCGACCTGAAGATAGGCAACCGCGAAGGCCTCGATTTTCTGGTCGCTGATCGCAGCGTCCGGGGCCTTGTTGCCAGCCTGGCCCTGCGTCGGCTGGGTCGTTTCAGCCTGAGCGATCTCAAGGGCGGATGCGGGACTGACGACCATGAAGCTGAAGACGGCGGCTGCGAGCGACGCGACGGGTTTGTAACCGGTGATCATATTCATTCCTCTCTGATGCGTATGACGTGATCGGGAGCGACACTGACTTTCAATCGCCCCCAAGGTCGGCCGGATACCGAATGCGCCGTGACGATGGAACGCTGGAATGGGCTCGATGCGGCCGTATCGGGGCCATTTGCTGACCATTCAACGGCAGCTTTACGGCTCAGCCGATGCTTCCCGTCGCATCAAGAGCGATGCTCTCTCCCGTGCGGGGCCGACAATTCCGTTGCTCCCGTCCACGTCTTGCGCGTCCATCACGCCGACGCACGATCGAATGTGACGTCGAGGAGTATGTTCGCGCCGGCGGTGACATCGCCGGGTGACGCGTATTCGCGCGGGATGTGACTGACCCCGTCGCGGCAGGGTACGAAGATCATCGTGGTCGGGACCCGGCGCGCCAGATTGAACGCGTGATGGCCGGCGCCGGAAACAATGTCGCGATGGGAGAGCTGGCGCTCGCTCGCGCTTGCTCGAACGGCCGCGATCAAATCGCGGTCGAAGGCGATCACCGGCGAATGCCAGGTCAGGCGCCCCTGGCTGGGCACGGTTGATGAGCGGGCCAACCGCCACCCTGCCCGAGGCCGGATCACCGACCGACAGCTTGCCGGCATGGTCTGCGAGCCTGCGGGTGTCCTCTCCGGCGATGCCCGAGTGCACCAGCACGCGCCCCGCCGACAGGCAGATCTGCCCCTGATGCAGATAGACGCTCCAGACGGCATTCTTGACGGCCAGGTCAAGGTCGGCATCGTCGAGCACGATGAAGGAATTCTTGACGCCGACTTCCAGCGACACCTCCTTCAGTTTGCGCCCAGGGAGCGACCCGGCCTGACGATCACTCGTCCGACAGCAGCGTCCGAACCAGAGGATGCCTGGCGTCGGCAAGGCCGTCGATGACGTTGAAGTGGTGCCTGTCCGGTTCGGCGACAGCAGCAGTCCTTGCGCCCAACCCGGTCCAGATATTGGCAAGAAGCGCATTCTGGCGCAGGAACTCCGCACGCTCGCCGCCGCCGACCCAGCAGGTGATGCGGGCGTCTTGCATTGGCCGCAGCAGCGCCGGGCTCTGCGAAAGTGCCTCGGCCTCGTCGATCGCGAGCTTCTCGTTCATGGCCGTCGACATGATCGGGCGCAGATCATGGACGCCCGAGATCGACACGACGTTGCGGATCCGGGCCTGGACATCCTGCGAAAGCGGCGCTGTCGTCGTGATCATCCGGCTGACCAGATGGCCGCCGGCCGAGTGGCCGGTCAGCATCAAGGGACCCTCGACGCGTTTCGCTGCCTCGCTGATGGCGGCGGCGACCTCCTCGACGATCCCGGCAATGCGGATCTCCGGGCAGAGCGTGTAGGACGGCATCGCGACGGCATAGCCGTGCTCCACGGCCCCGGCCGCCAGGTGCGACCAGAAGCTCTTGTCGAGCTGCAGCCAGTACCCGCCGTGGACGAAGACCACCAGGCCCTTCGGCGAACCATCGGGCAGAAACAGGTCCATGCGGTTCCTCGGCCCGTCGCCATAGGCAAGGTCGAGCTTGGCGCGCCCAGCGCTCAAGAGGGCGTTGCGGAACGCCTCGGCCGGCTTGACCCAAGCCTCCGGCCAGCGATCACCGCGCGCGATGTTCGAGCCGTTCGCATAGGCGTCGTCCCAGTCGGAAATGCGGTGTTCCAGCATCGATTTCATGCTCCCCTTGATGTCTCCTTACAGATAGCAATCGCCTGCCCCACCGGGAAAGGCAATGCTGGAATTCGAAAAAACTTTAGGCTTGAAATAATTTTGGACTGGTGCGATGCTGCCCCATGTTCAGCCGAGAAGTGGAGGTCTCGCTGTGCCTATCGCCATAACTGGGATCGCGTCAGCGACCGCCCGTGTCACCTTGAACCGTGACGCGACGCTCGTCGCGTGCCTGCAGACCAGGGCTTTGAACCACCGCAAGACTTTCAGCCGGCTTTGAACAATGCCTGGGCAACAGGCACGAACGAAAATAGGGAACAGCCGCCACATGCTTGGACCGACTTCGCACGTCGATACGTTCACCCGCGACCATCTTCCGCCACCGGAAGAATGGCCGGAGTTCCTTCTCGAAGGTTTTGACTATCCGGATCACCTCAACGCCGCCGTTGAACTGACGGACGCCATGGTCGCCAAGGGTTTCGGCGATCATACCGCGCTGATCGGCAACGGGCGCCGCCGGACCTACAAGGAACTGTCCGACTGGACCAACCGGCTCGCCCATGCGCTGGTCGAAAATTACGGCGTCAAACCCGGCCATCGCGTGCTCATCCGCTCCGCCAACAATCCGGCCATGGTCGCTTGCTGGCTGGCGGCAACCAAGGCCGGCGCCGTCGTCGTCAACACCATGCCGATGCTGAGAGCCGGGGAACTCGCCAAGATCGTCGACAAGGCCGAAATCAGCCTGGCGCTCTGCGACACGCGGCTGATGGAAGAGATGATCGCCTGCGCCAAGGACAGCCGCTTCCTGAAGCAGGTCGTGAGCTTCGACGGCACGGCGAACCACGACGCGGAACTCGACCGCATCGCACTCGACAAATCCGTCGTGTTCGAGGCCGTGCATACCGGTCGCGACGACGTGGCGCTGCTCGGCTTCACCTCGGGCACGACCGGGATCCCCAAGGCGACCATGCACTTCCATCGCGATCTGCTTGCGATCGCCGACGGCTACGCCCGTGAAGTGCTCGCCGTCACGCCCGACGATATCTTCGTCGGCTCGCCGCCGCTCGCCTTCACCTTCGGCCTTGGCGGCCTTGCGATCTTCCCCTTGCGCTTTGGAGCCGCAGCGACACTGCTCGAGCACGCGACGCCCGCCAACATGGTGGAGATCATCGAGAAATACAGAGCGACGATCTCGTTTACCGCCCCCACCGCCTATCGGGCGATGATGAAGGCGATGGACAACGGCGCCGATCTTTCATCACTGCGCGTCGCGATTTCCGCGGGCGAGACCCTGCCCGGTCCGGTCTTTGAGGAGTGGACGGCCAAGACCGGCAAGCCGATCCTCGACGGCATCGGCGCGACCGAGATGCTGCACATCTTCATTTCCAACCGGTTCGAGGATCGCAAGGCCGCCTCGACCGGCAAGCCCGTGGGCGGCTACCAGGCACGGATCGTCAATGACGACATGCAGGAAGTGCCCCGCGGCACGATCGGCAGGCTTGCGGTGCGCGGCCCGACCGGCTGCCGCTACATGTCGGATGCCCGCCAGCGCGACTATGTCCGCGACGGCTGGAACCTCACCGGCGACGCCTTCTACCAGGACGAAGATGGGTTCTTCCATTTCGCCGCCCGCTCCGACGACATGATCATCACCGCCGGCTACAACATCGCTGGGCCAGAGGTCGAGGCGGCCCTGATTTCCCACCCGGAAGTCGCCGAATGCGCCGTTGTCGGTGCGCCCGATGCGGAGCGCGGCCAGATTGTCGAAGCCTATGTCGTTCTGATATCTGGCGTGTCGGCGGACGACGCAACGATCAAGCGCCTGCAGGATCATGTGAAGGCGACGATCGCACCCTACAAATATCCGCGATCGGTAAAGTTCCTGGACAACCTGCCAAAGACAGCCACGGGCAAGATCCAGCGGTTCCGATTGCGGTCGGAGAACTGAAAATATGAGCAAGTCATACGATCCTTCGAAAGAAGGCGCCCAAATGTCGTTCAAGGGACGCATGTCCTACAGCGACTACCTGATGCTGGAAAAGGTGCTGGACGCACAGGAGCCGCTTTCCAAAGCCCATGACGAGATGCTGTTCATCATCCAGCATCAGACGTCCGAGCTCTGGATGAAGCTCGCGCTGCACGAGATCAACGCGGCGGTCCGCTCGATCCGCGACGACCGGCTGGAGCCGGCCTTCAAGATGCTGACGCGCGTCGCCCGCATCTTCGAGCAGCTGAACAGCGCCTGGGACGTGCTGCGCACGATGACCCCCAGCGAATATACCACGTTCCGCGAATCGCTCGGCCAATCCTCCGGTTTCCAGTCCTGGCAGTACCGGGCGATCGAGTTCCTTGCCGGCAACCGCAATGTCGCGATGCTCGGCCCCCATGCGCACCGCCCCGACATCATGGAAAAGCTGGAAGCGATCCTTTCAGCGCCGTCGCTCTACGACGAGGCGATCCGGCTGCTTTCGCGCAACGGCTTCGACGTCGGCGCGGAAGCGGACAAGACCGATTGGCGCGAGACGCGTACCGAAAGCGACAAGGTCTTTGCCGCCTGGCAGACCGTCTACCGCGATCCGGAACGCTACTGGATGCTCTACGAGCTTGCCGAGAAGCTGGTCGATTTCGAGGACTATTTCCGCCGCTGGCGCTTCAACCACGTCACGACGGTCGAGCGTATCATCGGCATGAAACGCGGAACCGGGGGCACATCCGGCGCGTCCTATCTGAAAAAGATGCTCGAAGTGGAACTTTTCCCCGAGCTCTGGCACGTGCGCACGGGTCTCTGATAGAACACAACCCAAAAGGGAACCAACAAAGAGGAGAACAGCATGAACCGCATTCTGGCCGCGGGCCTTCTTGGCCTTTCGCTTGCGACATCGAGCCTTGCCCATGCCGAGCCGGTGAAGATCGGAGTCATCACCACGCTTTCAGGCGGCGGCGCCGGCCTCGGCATCGACATGCGCGACGCCTTCACCCTGGCTATCAAGCAGTCGGGCAACAAGGACGTCGAACTGGTGATCGAGGACGATGCCCAGAAGCCGGAACTTGCGGTGCAGATCGCCGAGAAGATGATCCAGGGCGACAAGGTCGACCTGATGACGGGCATCATCTGGTCGAACCTCGCAATGGCCGTCGTGCCGAACACGGTGGCGCAGGACGTGATCTATCTCTCGCCGAACGCCGGCCCTTCGGCGCTTGCCGGTGCGAACTGCAATCCGAACTATTTCAACGTCGCCTACCAGAACGACAACTTCCACGAGGCGATGGGGCAATACGCCAACAAGGACTACAAGAACGCCTTCATCCTGGCGCCCAACTATCCGGCCGGCAAGGACGCGCTGACCGGGTTCAAACGCTACTATAAGGGTGCACTTGCCGGCGAGATCTACACGCAGGTCGGCCAGACCGACTATGCCGCCGAGATCGCCCAGATCCGCGCCTCGGGCGCCGACAGCGTCTACTTCTTCCTGCCCGGCGGCATGGGCATCGCCTTCATGAAGCAATATGCCCAGTCGGGCGTGAATATCCCGGTCATGGGCCCCGGCTTCTCCTTCAGCCAGGACGTCCTGCCGGCGATCGGCGATGCTGCCCTTGGCGTCAAGAACTCGGCAACCTGGTCGAAGGACCTCGACAACGAGGCCAACAAGAAGTTCGTCGAAGCCTTCAAGGCCGAATACAAGCGCCTGCCCTCGATTTACGCGGCACAGAGCTGGGACACGGCAAACCTGATCCTCGCCGCCCTTTCCAAGGCTGATGTCAAGGACAAGGACGCCTTCCGCGCAGCACTTAAGGCAGCCGACTTCCAGTCGGTGCGCGGCAAGTTCGTCTTCAACAACAACAACCACCCGATCCAGAACATCTACGTTCGCGAGGTGGTGAAGGAAGCCGACGGCGTGCTCACCAACAAGATCATCGCCACCGCCTTCGAAGACCACAAGGACGCCTACGCGGACAAGTGCAGCATGTAACGCTTGTCGCCCGTCACCCGGATGCCCGGCTTCGATGCCGGCATCCGGTCGATGATCCGTGTCGTCCCGAATGAAGCTTGGACCGGTCTCTTGTTCACCGCACTTCTCATCGAACAACTGCTCAACGGGCTCCAGCTCGGTGTGATGCTGTTTCTGATGGCCGCCGGCCTGACGCTGATCTTTGGCGTCATGGGTCTGATCAACCTGGCACACGGCTCGCTCTACATGATCGGCGCCTTTGCCTGCGCGACGGTCGCAGCCGCGACAGGCTCCTTCTGGATCGGGCTGATCGCGAGCCTTGCGGCCGCCGCCGGCGTCGGCGCGATCATCGAGGTCGCCGTCATTCGCAGGCTCTATGACCGCGATCATCTCGATCAGGTGCTCGCCACCTTCGCGCTGATCCTGGTCCTGTCGGAAGGCGCCCGCTGGCTCTTCGGCTCGTTCCCGCTCTATCTCGACATCCCGCCCGTGCTCCAGGGCGCGGTGCCGCTTCCGGGCGGCGGCCAGTACCAGCTCTACCGGTTGGCGATCATCGGCGTCGGTATCGCCGTCGCGATCGGCCTCTATCTGCTGATCTCCCGTACCCGGCTCGGCATGCGCATCCGGGCGGGCGAGTCCGATCGCGAGATGATCGGAGCGCTCGGTGTCGACATAGGTACGCTTTATACGGTGGTCTTCGCGCTTGGAGCGGCGCTTGCCGGGCTTGCCGGTGCACTGGTCGGCGCGCTGCAATCGGTGCAGGTCGGGATGGGTGAGCCGGTGCTGATCCTCGCCTTCGTCGTCATCGTCATCGGCGGCATCGGCTCGATCAAGGGCGCGCTGGTCGGTGCCATCATCGTCGGTGTCGTCGACACGATGGGCCGCTTTCTGCTTCCCTCGCTTTTGGCACTCACCATGCCCGCATCGCAGGCGACCACGATCGGGGCAGCGCTCGCCTCGATGCTGATCTATGTCGTCATGGCTCTCATCCTCGCCTTCAGGCCAAGCGGCCTGTTTGCGGCGCAGTCGTGAGGGTATCGATGACCCGCGAAACCACAATCAACCTGCTGCTCGCCCTCCTGCTTCTCGGCGCGCCGATCCTGGCCGCAAGTCTGGGCGAACCCTTCTATGTGACGCTCGCAACCCGCATCGCGGTGCTGGCCCTTGCCGCCGTCGGCCTCAATATGGCGCTGGGGCTCGGCGGGCTGCTTTCCTTCGGGCATGCGGCGTTCTTCGGCCTCGGCGGCTACGTCGCCGGTATCCTTGCGACCCACGCCTTCAATGCCGAGCCGCTTTTCGCTGGCATTCCGGCGACGACGTCGATGCCGATTATCTGGGTTACGGCGATCGCGGTCGCCGGCCTCATCGCGTTGCCGATCGGCGCGATCAGCCTGCGTACGTCGGGCGTCTATTTCATCATGATCACGCTCGCCTTCGCGCAGATGATCTACTATTTCGCCATCTCCTGGCCGGCCTATGGCGGCGAGGACGGCCTGTCCTTGTCGATGCGCAACGCCTTTCCCGGCGTCAACACCGCCAAGCCCCTGCCCTACTTCCTGATCTGCTACGCGGCTCTGATGGCAGCGCTGCTCCTGTTTCGCGTCGTCGAAGGCTCGCGCTTCGGCAGCGCCCTGCAAGCGGCAAGGCAGAACGGGATCCGCCTTGCGGCAGTGGGCATTGCGCCCTTCAACATCCGGCTCGTCGCCTTTGCCGTCTCGGCGATGATCACCGGGCTCGCCGGCGCGCTCTATGCCGATCTCAACCGCTTCGTCGGGCCCTCGATGCTCTCTTGGCACATGTCGGGCGAACTGATCGTGCTGATCATCCTCGGCGGCAAGGGCCGGCTGTTCGGCCCCGTCGCCGGCGCGATGATCTTCGTCTTCGTCGAATATGTGCTCGGCGGTATTACCGAGCGCTGGCAGTTCTTCCTCGGCCTCATCCTGCTCGGCATCGTGCTCTTTGCTCGCGGTGGTCTGCTGGGTCTCCTCTCCGGAAAGCCGCGCCATGTCTGAGCCCGTTCTCGAAATCCGCGATCTCAGAAAATCCTTCGGCGCGCTGAAAGCGACCGATGGTGTCAGTCTTGAGCTCCGCCCCGGCCAGATCCACGCACTGATCGGCCCGAACGGCGCCGGCAAGAGCACCCTGATCCACCAGATCGCCGGCTCGCTCAAGGCCGACAGCGGCACCATCCGCTTTCTCGGCCAGGATATCGGCGGCCTCGACATGGCCGCCCGCGCACGGCTCGGCCTTGCGCGCAGCTTCCAGATCTCCTCGCTGGCGCAGGAGTTCTCGGCGCTTCGCAACGTCATGCTGGCAGTACAGGCGCGGCAGGGCAGCAGCTTCCACTTCTTCCGCCAGGTGACCCGCGACAAGGACCTGATCGAACCAGCGATGGCCATGCTGGAGCGCGTCGATCTTGCCGCGCGTGCCCATGTGCCGGCAGCCGAACTCTCGCACGGCGAGCGCAGGCAGCTCGAAATCGCCATCGCGCTGGCGTTGTCGCCAAAGGCGTTTCTGTTCGACGAGCCGATGGCCGGCATGGGGCCGGAGGGCTCGAAGCGGCTGACCTCCTTCCTCGACGGTTTGCGCCACGAAGCGCCGATGCTCCTGGTCGAGCACGACATGGATGCGGTCTTTGCGCTGGCGGACCGCATTTCCGTGCTGGTCTATGGCCGCATCATCGCGTCGGGCACGGTCGATGAAATCCGCAGCGATCCCGAAGTACGCCGGGCCTATCTGGGAGAAGCCGCGTGAGCCTGCTCGAACTGAAAGGCCTTGAAACCTTCTACGGCGCTTCCCAGGCGCTCTTCGGCGTCAACCTCGATGTACGCGAGGGGGAGGTCGTCGCGCTCATGGGCCGCAACGGCATGGGCAAGACGACGACGATCAATTCGATCCTCGGCCTCGTGCGGCCGCGCTCGGGCGCAATCAGCTTTGCCGGCAAGACGATCTCCGGCCTGCGTCCGCACCGGATTGCGAGACTCGGCCTCGGCCTCGTGCCCGAAGGACGGCGCTGCTTTCCCAATCTCACCGTCATGGAGAACCTTGTGGCCACCGCCCGCGGCAACGGATGGACCTTCGAGAAGGTGACCGCGCTCTTCCCGCGCCTCGGCGAACGGCGCGACCAATATGCCAACACACTCTCTGGCGGCGAGCAGCAGATGCTGGCGATCGGCCGGGCGCTGATGACCAATCCGAGCCTGCTCATTCTCGACGAGGCAACCGAAGGGCTTGCCCCGGTCATCCGCCAGGACATCTGGTCGGCGATCCGCACACTGAAGACGGCAGGACAATCGATCCTCGTCGTCGACAAGACGCTTTCGGAGCTGCTGCCTGTTGCCGACCGTTGCTTCGTGCTCGAAAAGGGTACAACCGTCTTTGAGGGCGCTCCAGCCACGCTGACGCCAGAACTTCAGGACCGCTATCTCGGCGTTTGAGCCAGTCGCTCAGGCCGAGGGAATGCCACCGCCGAGCACGGTGGAATAGGCGGTAGCATCGATGTTGCCACCGGAGATCACGCAGACGATGTTGCCCTTGAGATCCGGCCGGGCGATTGCGGCGGCAAGCGAGGCAGCCCCCGCGCCCTCGGCGACGATCTTTGCCTTCTTGAAGAGGAGCCGCATCGCGTCACACACCTGCGCCTGGCTGACGGCGATCGCACCGTCGATCAGGTTCCGCGCCACTGGCCAAATATGCGGCACCAGCGATGGCGCGCCGATACTCTTGATAAAGGACGGGCGGGTTTCGATCGTCACGATCTGCCCGGCCTCAAGAGCTGCCGAAACCGGTGCGGCGCTGTCATCCTCGACGGCAAAGACACGGCAGCGGCCGGAAGCGGCCTTGATGGCGCTGGCCACCCCGGTGGTCATGCTGCCGCCGCCAAAGGGCGTCAGCACGACATCGACCTCGGGCAGGTCCTCGACGATTTCCATGCCGATGGAGCCGTTGCCGGCCAGCACCGCCTGGTCGGTCACCGGATTGATCAGCAGCTCCGGCGCGTCCGGGCGATCGGCGCCAGTGATGTAGTCCCACCAGGTCTCGGCACTGACGAAACGCACCTCACCACCAAGCATACGCACGCCGTCTATCTTGGTCTGCGGCGCGCCGCGATACATGTAGGCAACCATCGGCACGCCGATAAGGCGTGCCGCCCAGGCCATGCCATAGGCCATGTTACCGGAACTGGTGACTGCGACGCCGTTTTTGAGATCGGCCGGATCGCGCGACAAGACAGCGTTCAGGGCCGGACGGAGCTTGAAGGCGCCGATCGGAGACAGCGTCTCCAGTTTCAGGAAAATCTGGCAGTCCGGAAGCCCAAGGTCGAGCCTGACCAGCGGCGTGCGCGCGAAATGCGGCGCGATGCGTTTGCGAGCATCGGCGATTTCGTCCGGGGTCGGGCGGCGTGGCGCAGTCATGGCTTAAGTCCCCCGTTCGCCGTCCTCTCGCCCCAGGGCACAGTAGCTCTGAACGAACGCTGCGGGCGGCTACCTCAGCACGCGTCTGAGCAAGAATGCAGCGGGCGACAATGCCGCCCGCTACGCTGCAATCGATCAGGTCACGGCCGCACGGACCGCGAAGCGCGCATCCTTCCAGGCACCGGTCTTGAGGATGTCTTCCAGGATTTCGACCGCCTGCCAGACGTCGGCATAGCTCACATAGAGCGGCGTGAATCCGAAGCGCATCGTCGTTGGTGCCCGGAAATCGCCGATGACGCCGCGGGCAATGAGCGCTTGCATGATCTCGTAGGCGTTCGGGTGTTTGAACGAAACCTGGCTTCCGCGCTTGGTACCATCGCGCGGGCTTTCGAGCTCGAGGCCATAGGCACCGCATTTCGCCTCGACCAGCGCAATGAAGAGGTCCGTGAGGCCGATGCTTTTTTCGCGCAGCGCCTTCATGTCGACCGCGTCCCAGACGTCGAGCGCCCCCTTCAGTGCCCGCAGCGACAGGATCGGCTGCGTTCCGCAGAGGAAACGTCGAATGCCCTCGCCGGCTGCATAGTGCTTTTCGAAGGCGAAGGGACGGGCGTGGCCCCACCAGCCGCTAAGCGGCTGGCGGATATCGCCGTGGTGACGGGTGGCGGCATAGATGAAGGCGGGGGCGCCGGGGCCACCGTTCAGGTACTTGTAGGTGCAGCCGACGGCGAAATCGACATTGGCGCCATCGAGATCAACCGGCAGGGCGCCAGCCGTATGGCAGAGGTCCCAGATGACCAGCGCGCCGTGTTCGTGCGCCTTGCGGGTCAGCGCCGCCATGTCGCGCAGCTCGCCGGACTTGTAATTGACATGGTTGACCAGAACCACGGCGACGCTGCCGTCGATCAGGTCCTCGATCTCGGGTGCATCGACCCCTTCGAGCCGGAGCGAAGCACCGGCGCGCGTCGAGACCACGCCTTCGGCCATGTAGAGGTCGGTCGGGAAACTGCCGCCTTCGCTGACAATCACCGACCGATCGGGCCGCAAGGCCATCGCCGCATGCAGCGCCTTGTAGATGTTGATCGAGGTGGTGTCGCAGACGACGGTCTGGCCGGAGGCAGCCCCGATCAGCCGCCCGACCCGGTCGCCGAGCGTCAGCGGCATCTCGAACCAGCCGGCGGTGTTCCAGCTGCGGATGAGGTCCTGACCCCATTCCACGGTCGCGGCCTTCTGAAGTTCGTCGAAGGCGGCGGTCGAGGCGACGCCGAGCGAGTTGCCGTCGAGGTAGATGAGCCCCGGAGGCAGGATGAAGCGCTCGCGCATCGGGGCGAGCACATCGGCCGCATCCATGGCCTTGATCGCGGCAAGATCAGGAACTGCATTCATGAAGGTGGTCCTCATTTATTCGCGAACGGTTTCGCGGGCGGGTGCCGGCCCACGGCTTCGCTTGAGGCTCGGAAGAGCCAGCATGGCAAGAACGAAGAGCCCGGTCGCCAGTTTCAGGTCCGGCGGCGGCATGCCGGCCGCCAGGCAGAAGGAGACGAGCTGGTAGTAGACGATGGCGCCGACGAAGGGTGCCGCGAGCTGGCGCGCCACGCTCTGCTTGCCGACGATTGCTTCGCCGATCATCAGCGCTGCAAGCCCGTTGATCAGGATGCCGAGGCCCATGTTGACGTCGGCAAAGCCCTGCGACTGCACCATCAGTGCGCCGCCTGCCGCCGAAAACGCGCCCGCCAGTCCGACGCCGCCGATCGTCGCCATCCAGACATTGATCCCTTGCGCTTCGGCCATGTCAGGGTTGGCCCCGACGGCGCGCACGGCCGTGCCCTTCTCCGTGCGGAAGAAGTGATAGAGCAGGAAGAAGACGATGAGTGCGATCAGCCCCGCAACCACGATCTTGCTTGCCGGGAAGCCCGGCTGCAGTCCCGGCGCCCAGTCGAACACCGTCGGCGCACCGAAAACGGAAAGGTTCGAACGGCCCATGATCCGGAGATTGATCGAATAGAGCATCGTCATCATCAGAATGCCGGCAAGCAGCGTGTGGATCCGGAACCGCAGATGGATGAAGGCCGTACAGCAGCCGGCGAGGAAGCCGGCGAGAAGCGCGATGGCGATTGCCGCAAGCGGCGACATGCCGGCCGCCATCAAGACGCCGCAGACGCAGCCGCCGAGCGGAAATGCGCCTTCGCTGGTCAGATCAGGAAAGCTCAGCATGCGGAACGGGATCATGATCCCGAGCACGACGAAGGCAAGGATCAGGCTCTGCGCGAGCGTGACGGGAACGAGCGAGATGAAGCTCGCGACGGTGTTTTGAATGATATCCATGATCGTCAGCTCGCCAGGAACATGCGGTCGGTTTTGACGGAGAAGTGGCCGATCAGATCTGGCACGGTCGTCTGCGCCTTTTCCTTGCCATCGATCTCGAGGCGCACGCGCCCGGCATCGAGCATGATGACCTTGTGACCAAAGTCGACGGCATGCTGCATGTTGTGCGTCACCATCAGCGTCGTCAGCTTCAAGGCTTCGACCGCACGGATCGTCGCCTGCATGACGATATCTGCCGTGCGCGGATCAAGCGCTGCGGTGTGTTCGTCGAGCAGCAGCAGTTCCGGCTCGCCGCCGACCGCCATGATCAAGGACAGCGATTGCCGCTGGCCGCCGGACAGAAGCTCCACCCGTGTGTCGAGGCGGTTCTCGAGGCCGAGACCCAGAAGCGACAGGCGTTCCCTGTAGGTGGCAAGCCGCGTTGCATTCAATCCGCGCCGCAGCGTGCGCTTGTTGCTGCGCAGTTCGGCAAGCAGCATGTTTTCGGCCACCGTCATCGAGGCGGCGGTGCCGCGCATCGGGTCCTGGAAGACGCGGGCAAGCCGCATCGCGCGCTTGTGCACGGGCGTCGCCGTCACGTCGTCGCCGTTGATGACGATCTGGCCGGTATCGAGCACCAATGAACCCGAAATGGCGTTGAGCATGCTGCTCTTGCCGGCGCCGTTGGAACCGATGACGACGCCGAATTCGCCCGTGGCAAGGCTGAGATTGAGGCCGTCGAGCGCGACCTTTTCGTCCGGCTGCCCCTTGTAGAAGACTTTGCGGGCCGATCTGATTTCCAGCATTGGCTCCCCCTTAACTTATGAAATGACGGCGCTCGGGGCGCCGTCACTGAAGAGACAAGACGGAGATCAATCGACCACGCAGTTGCATTCGGTCGCAAGCGCTGCCGGCACTTCGATACCGAAGGCGGCGGCCGCCTTCTTCGAGATCAGCGGCGCGTGATCTTCATAGGCCGGACGCGACGGTGCGATGGTCTTCGGGTCTGCACCCTTGAGGATCTGGGCAGCGATCTTGCCGGCATTGACGCCGACCTGCTCGTAGTTGACCGCAAAGCTTGCCGGTACGACGCCGTCACGCACGGCACCGTCGTCGGAGTTGACGATCGGGATCTGTGCTTGGCGCGCGGCTGCCGAAACGGCGCCGATCGCCGGCTGCAGCAGGTTGGATGCGGGCGTGTAGATCACATCGGCCTTGCCGGCGAAGGAGGCGATGCGCTGCTGGATGTCGTTGACGTTGTCGACGCCGACCTCCACAACCTCAAAACCTGCAGCAGGGGCCGCTTCCTTGATCTTGTCGAGCAGGGCCTGGTCGTTCGCTTCACCCGGATTATAGGGCACGCCGAAACGCTTGGCGTTCGGAAGCAGCTTGTGCGTAAAGGCCATGACGGCGGCCACGTCCTGAAGGTCGGTCGCACCGGTCATGCCGTCGTCACCAGCTTCCCAGGACGGAACGAGCTTGGCGGCCACCGGATCGGTGACGGCCGAGAAGACCACCGGAATGCCGGAGCCGGCGAGCGCCTTCTTGGCGATCTGCGAGACCGGCGTGGTGATCGTATAGACCAGCTTCGGCTGTTCGGCCTGCAGCTTGGCGATCATCTGCGGAACCAGCGAGGCGTCGAAATTGGTGTGGCTCTCGGTGTAGACGACATCCTTGCCTTCGACGAAGCCGTTTTCGGCCAGTGCCTTCTTGAAGCCGGCGATCGACGCGTTCAATTGCGGATGCTCGCCGAAATTGGCAATGCCGATGCGGATCGGATCGGCAGCAGCCGCGCCCAGTCCCCATGCCATTGCGCCGGCGACAACCAATCCCGAAAGCCACGTGCTCTTAAGCCTGCTCATACATCCCTCCCAGAATTTGACGAGCGTTACCGCCCTCCTCGGCGGCTTGGGCGGATCATGGGACCGCACCGGCCTCTTGTCAAACTAATATATATATTTTCATTCGAGGCGCTGAACTATATATATTTGCCTCAACCCGAGTGTGGGGGCTAAGGGAACTTGGATGCAAGACCAAGAACAGTCGACCAAGACGGAATCGGCCTACCGGCTGCTGCGCCGCGACATCCTTGCGACGCGGCTGAAGCCGGGCGCGCCGATGAAGCTGAGCACGCTGCGCGAAAGCTACGGCATCGGCTGGACGCCGCTTCGCGAGGCCCTCTCACGGCTGGAGGCGGAAGGGCTGGTGACGGCCATCAGCAATCGCGGCTTTGCCGTTGCTCCGGTGTCACGCGAAGAACTCGACGACCTCACCCGCGCCCGCCTTGCCGTCGAACTGCCGCTGCTCATCGAATCGATCGAGAACGGCGACAGCGCCTGGGAATCCGCCGTGGTCACGGCACACTACCGGCTGTCGCGCTGCAAGGTTTCCGTCGAGCGCTTCTCCGAGAGCGAAGTCGACGAGTGGGACGAAAAACATGCCGGCTTTCATACGGCTCTAATCAGCGCTGCAAGATCGCGCTGGCTCACGCGGTTTCAGGCAACGATCTCCGACCAGCTTCGCCGTCACCACCGCTTCTTAAGCCTGGCGCCGACGATGCGGGCTGCTGCCGGTATGAGTGCAGGCTACGAGGAGGCCGTTGCGGCGCTTGAGGACGCCATGGCGATCGAGCACCATACCGAGCTGATGGAGGCAGCACTCGATCGCGATATCGAGCGTGCCCGCATCCTGATGGCCGAGCACATCGGCTTTACCGTCAACGTCTATGTCCAGTCCGAAGATGGCGGTCGCGCGTCGCCATCGCTCGCCCAGGCAGTGCCCGGCCTTGCGTCCAAATGACGGCCCGTGACAACCTGTCCAAGACCTGCTTACCTCTCTAAAAGCAGAAAAACGAAAGAGCCGCTGATTTGCGGCGCAGGGTTGGAAGCGGACGTTGGGAATGATGGGTGAAGACAAGTTCGACACCTCGCCGGAATGGGTGGATGGCGAGACCAAGGCGCTCGAGGCTCCGGGCGATCACCGCGCAGAGCTCAGGCTATGGCTGCGTCTTCTGACCTGTTCGACGCTGGTCGAAAGCGAAATCCGTCGGCGGCTGCGGGAAGAATTCGATTCGACCTTGCCGCGTTTCGACCTGATGGCCCAGCTCGAGCGCGCGCCTGACGGCATGGTGCTTGGCGAGGTCTCCAAGCGCATGATGGTCTCGCCCGGCAACATTACGGTACTGGTGGAGCGGCTGACCGAGAGCGGCCACATCAACCGTACGACGCTTCCGACCGATCGACGTGTTCAGATCATCGCCCTTACCCCCTTCGGCCGCGCCGAATTCGAGAAGATGGCGGCAAGGCATGCCGATTGGATCTCGGACCTGTTCGCCGGCCTTCCGGCCAAGGACGGCGGCGTGCTGATGGACGAGCTCGCCACGCTCAAGCGGTCGATCATCGCCTCGCTTGGCCGAAACTCCTGAGGCCCGCGCGCCTCGGCCCTTCCTATCCTCCCTTGCCTTCTGCCGCACCGGCCCTGAAGCGATGCGACAGCGCTCGCCCGCGCGGCGAAAGCCGGCGTCGGCATCCAGTCTGCTCAAAACAATTTTAAGCTTGAAATTTCTCCGGAACGAGTCCACCCTGCTTGCAACAGTCCGGCATGGCCGCTTGCGCCAGCTCGACGGTGACGCGCGCAGCCGGAACTCGGGAGGAGAACGACATGCGGATCGTCTGTATCGGTGGCGGACCTGCCGGCCTCTATTTTGCGCTGCTGATGAAGCGGCAGCACCCGGAGCACTACGTCACGGTGGTCGAGCGGAACCGCGCCTTCGACACCTTCGGCTGGGGGGTGGTTTTCTCGGACGCCACCATGCAGTCGATGCGGCAATGGGACCCGGAAACGGCCGAGGCGATCGAGGTTTCCTTCAACCATTGGGACGATATCGAGCTGGTCTTCAAGGGCCGCAAGATCCGCACGACCGGCCACGGCTTTGTCGGCATCGGCCGCAAGAAGATGCTTAACATCCTCCAGGAACGCTGCCTCGAACTCGGCGTGGAGCTTCTGTTCGAGCAGGACGTGGAAAGCGACGAGCAGTTCGCCGATGCGGACCTGATCATTGCCGCAGATGGCGTCAACTCGCGGATCCGCAACAAATACGCCGACGTCTTCAAGCCCGACATGGTGATCCGGCCGAACCGCTATGTCTGGCTCGGCACGGACAAGAAGTTCGACGCCTTCACCTTCGATTTCCAGCGCACCGAACATGGCTGGTTCCAGGCGCATATCTACCGCTTCGACGAGAACACCTCGACCTTCATCGTCGAGACCACCGACGACGTCTTCAAGGCCCATGGTCTCGATCAGATGGACCAGGACCAGTCGATCGCGTTCTGCGAGAAGCTCTTTGCCGGCACGCTCGACGGCCACAAGCTGATGACCAATGCGCGGCACTTGCGCGGCTCGGCCTGGCTGAACTTCGGCCGGCTGATCTGCGAGAAATGGAGCCATTTCAATGGCCAGAGCCACGTCGTCCTGATGGGCGACAGCGCCCATACGGCCCATTTCGCCATTGGCTCGGGCACCAAGCTTGCGATCGATGACGCGATCGAGCTGACCCGCCAGTTCGACATTCTCGGCCACGACAAGGCGAACATCCCGGCCGTGCTCTCGGCTTACGAAGAAGTGCGCCGCGTCGATGTCGCCCGCATCCAGAATGCCGCCCGCAATGCCATGGAATGGTTCGAAGTGGTCGGCACGCGCTATGCCGACACACTTGAGCCCGAGCAGTTCATGTATTCGATGCTGACCCGCTCGCAGCGCATCAGCCACGAAAACCTTCGCCTGCGCGACAAGGACTGGCTCGAGGGCTTCGAGCGCTGGTTTGCCGAACGCGCCGGTGTCGAGCCGGCAGCGAACGGTACGGTGCCGCCGCCGATGTTCACGCCGTTCAGGCTTCGTGGCCTGACACTGAAAAACCGCATCGTGGTTTCGCCGATGGCGATGTATTCGGCGACCGACGGCGTGCCGAACGATTTTCATCTCGTGCATCTCGGCGCGCGCGCCATGGGCGGTGCCGCCCTCGTCTTCCCGGAAATGACCTGCGTATCGGCCGACGCCCGCATCACGCCCGGATGCCTGGGGCTCTGGAACGACGAGCAGGCCCAGGCCTTCAGGCGCATCGTCGACTTCGTGCACCAGCAGACGCCCGCCAAGATCGGCATCCAGCTCGGCCATGCCGGCCGCAAGGGTGCGACGAAGGTCGCCTGGGAGGGGATCGACCAGCCGTTGGACGAAGGCGGATGGCCGCTCATTTCCGCGTCCGCCCTGCCCTACCTCAAGCATTCGGATACGCCGCGGGAAATGACGCGGGCGGATATGGACCGGGTGGTCGCCGACTTCGTGCGGGCCACCGAACGGGCCCGAGATCTCGGTTTCGATATCCTCGAACTGCATGTGGCGCACGGCTACCTGCTGTCGAGTTTCCTGTCGCCGCTCACCAATCTGCGCACCGACGACTATGGCGGCGACCATGCGGCTCGCGCCCGCTTCCCGCTCGAAGTCTTCCACGCAGTCCGTAAGGTCTGGCCCGAGGACCGGCCGATGTCGGTCCGCCTCTCGACCCATGACTGGCACGAGGGCGGCAATACGCCCGAGGATGCGGCGATCTTTGCCCGGCTGTTCAAGGAGGCGGGCGCCGACATGATCGACTGCTCCTCCGGCCAGGTGGTGAAGGAGGAAAAGCCGGTTTATGGCCGGCTGTTCCAGACGCCTTTTTCCGACAAGATCCGCAACGAGATCCAGGTCCCGACCATCGCCGTCGGGGCGATTTCCGAGGCCGACCACGCCAATTCGATCATTGCCGCCGGTCGCGCCGATCTCTGCGCGATTGCCCGTCCGCATCTGGCCGACCCGTCCTTCGTCATGCACGAGGCGGCGAAGATCGGCTACGAGGAGCAGCCCTGGCCGAAACAGTACCATTCGGCTCGAGCGCAGTATGTGAACAACCTGGCGCGCGCCGCAACGACGGCGGGCAAGTGATGAGCAAGAGGCACGCCCTCGTCACGGGTGCCGGCAGCGGCATTGGCAAGGCGATCGCGCTGGCACTGGCCGCCGACGGCCATGTCGTCAGCCTCGCCGGCCGGCGCGCAGCACCACTTGAAGCCGTGCGGGACGAAATCCTTGCGGCCGGCGGACAGGCCCTTGTCCGTGCCGGCTTCGATGTGACCAACCCGGAGGCGGTCGAGCAAGGCATTGCGGCCGCAATTGCCGAAGCCGGAGACATCGCTGTTCTCGTCAACTGCGCCGGCGAAGCGCCCTCGGCACCGTTCGAAAAGACCGACTTCGCGCTTTGGCAGCGGGTGCTTTCCATCAACCTCACCGGGGTCTATCTGGTGACGCAGGCAGCGCTTGCCTCCGTGCGGCGGGCCGGCAACGGCCGGATCGTCAACGTCGCGAGCACCGCGGGCCTCACCGGCTATGCCTATGTGTCGGCCTATTGCGCGTCGAAGCACGGCGTCGTCGGCCTGACGCGTGCGCTGGCGCTCGAGCTTGCCCGCACCGACGTCACCGTGAACGCCGTCTGCCCCGGCTTTACCGACACACCGCTGATCGACGGCGCGCTCGATACGATCAGCGAAAAGACCGGCCGCTCGCGCGAGGAAGCACGCGCCAGCCTTGCCCGCTCCAATCCGCAGGGCCGTCTGGTGACGCCGGAAGAAGTCGCCCACACCGTCTCCTGGCTGGCGTCGGAGCGAGCGACCGCAATCACCGGCCAGGCGATCGCTGTCGCCGGCGGCGAAGTTCTCGGAGGATAGAGATGACAAATCCGATGCAGGCCAAGAAGCGCGCCTTCAAAGACCACAAGGCCAAGCACTTCCTGTTCGAGACGGATGCCGACGGGCGCGTCGCCACGATCACCCTCAACCGTCCGGAAAAGAAAAACCCGCTGACCTTCGAAAGCTACGAAGAGCTCTGCGATCTTTTCCGCTCGCTTGCCCGCGCCAGCGACGTGCGCGCCGTGGTGCTGACCGGCGCCGGCGACAACTTTTCCTCCGGCGGCGACGTCTTCGAGATCATCGAGCCCCTGACGCGCATGCCTATGCCCGATCTTCTGGATTTCACCCGCATGACCGGCGAACTGGTGCGCCAGATCCGCGCCTGCCCGCAACCGGTCATAGCAGCGGTCGACGGCATCTGCGCTGGCGCTGGCGCCATTCTGGCCATGGCGTCGGACTTCCGCGTGGCAACGCCGGAGGCGAAGACGGCCTTTCTCTTTACCCGCGTCGGGCTGGCGGGTGCTGACATGGGCGCCTGCGGCATTCTTCCCCGCATCATCGGCCAGGGCCGCGCCGCCGAACTGCTCTTCACCGGCCGCGTCATGACCGCGACGGAGGGTAATGCCTGGGGCTTCTACAATGCCCTGCACGAGCGTCCGTCGCTGCTTGCCGAAGCGCAGAAATTCGCACGCAATATCGCCGACGGTCCCTGGTTTGCCCATGCGATGACCAAGAAGATGCTCGACCAGGAATGGGCGATGGGCATCGACCAATTGATCGAGGCGGAAGCGCAGGCGCAGGCGATCTGCATGGCGACCGGCGACTTCCGCCGGGCCTTCGAGGCCTTTGCCGCCAAGGCGAAGCCGGAATTCAAGGGGAACTGAGCATGGGTTCCCCTAATACCGCCATAGGCGCACCGACCCGCGATCATCTCGATTGGCCGTTTTACGATGACAGCCACCGTGCGCTCGCGGTGAAGCTGGACGGTTTCATAGCAAGCGGTGGCCTGGGCAACGTCAATCACGCCGATGTCGATGCCGCCTGCAAGCGGCTGGTCGCAGCGCTCGGCGCCGCAGGCGTGCTTCGTCATTGCGTCCCGAAGGCATTCGGGGGTGCGAGCGAAGAGATCGACAGCCGGTCGCTGTGCCTGATCCGCGAAACGCTCGCCTACACAGACGGGCTTGCCGATTTTGCCTTCGCTATGCAGGGCCTCGGCACCGGTGCAATCAGCCTGTCCGGCTCCGAGGCATTGAAGCAGGCCGTCCTGCCCAAGGTCGCGCGCGGCGAATGGATCTCCGCCTTTGCGCTTTCCGAACCCGAGGCCGGCTCTGATGTCGCGGCGATGGAGTGCGCTGCGCGCCGCGACGGCGATCACTTCGTGCTCGACGGCGAAAAGACCTGGATATCGAACGGCGGTATAGCCGACGTCTATACCGTCTTTGCCCGCACCGGCGAGGCGCCCGGCACGCGCGGCATTTCGGCCTTCGTGGTCTTTGCCGATACGCCGGGCTTCACGATCGCCGAGCGCATCGAGACGATCGCGCCGCATCCGCTTGCCCGGCTTCGCTTCGACGATTGCCGCATCCCAGCCTCACAGCTTTTGGGCACGCCTGGCGAAGGCTTCAAGATCGCCATGCGCACACTCGACATCTTCCGCCCCTCCGTGGCTGCCGCCGCAATCGGCTTTGCCCGCCGCGCGCTCGACGAGGCGGTGGCGCACGCGAAAAACCGCAAGATGTTTGGCGCGACGCTTGCCGACCTGCCGACGGCGCAAAGCACGCTCGGCGAGATGGCGACCGCGATTGACGCGGCAGCCCTGCTGACCGGCCGCACCGCCTGGCAGCGCGACGTGCAGAAGCGGCCGACGACACGCGAAGCGGCAATGGCGAAGATGACGGCGACAGAGAACGCGCAATGGGTGATCGACCAAGCGCTGCAGCTCTTCGGTGGCCGCGGCGTGAGCGTCGGCGAGATCACCGAGCGGCTCTATCGCGAGATCCGCGCGCTCAGGATCTACGAGGGCGCGACCGAAGTTCAAAAACTCATCATCGGCCGCGAGCTGATGAAGGGCACGGGACGATAACGAGGGGATGTCGAACATGCATGGTTCGAAGGCGTCATTCGACTGGCAGGATCCGTTCAACCTGGATGGGCAGTTGAGCGAAGAGGAACGCATGGTGCGGCACACCGCGCAAAGCTATGCCGAAGACCGGTTAGCCCCGCGCGTCCAGGAGGCGTTCCGCCACGAAAAGACCGATCCGTCGATCTTCGCCGAGATGGGCGAGCTTGGCCTGCTGGGTCCGATGGTGTCGGAGGAATACGGCGGCGCCGGCCTCAACTATGTTTCTTACGGCCTGATCGCCCGCGAGGTCGAGCGCATCGACAGCGGCTACCGCTCGATGATGAGCGTGCAGTCTTCGCTCGTCATCGTGCCGATCTACACCTTCGGCAGCGAAGCGCAGAAGCGCAAATATCTGCCGGGACTGATTGCCGGCACCAAAGTCGGCTGCTTCGGCCTCACCGAACCGGACCATGGTTCCGATCCCGGATCGATGATCACGAAGGCTAGCAAGGTCGATGGCGGCTATCTGCTGTCGGGTTCCAAGACCTGGATCTCCAATGCGCCGATCGCCGATGTCTTCGTCGTCTGGGCAAAGACATCGGATGGTCTGATCCGCGGCTTCATTCTCGAAAGGGGCTGGAAGGGTCTGAGCGCCCCGGCGATCCATGGCAAGGTGGGCCTGCGAGCCTCGATCACCGGTCAGATCGTCATGGACGAGGTCTTCGTGCCGGACGAAAACATGCTTCCTGATGTGACCGGCCTGAAGGGCCCCTTCACCTGCCTCAACTCCGCGCGCTTCGGCATCGCCTGGGGCGCACTCGGTGCAGCCGAGTCCTGCTACGAGACGGCGCGGCAATACGTGATCGACCGCAAGCAGTTCGGCCGGCCGCTCGCCGCCAACCAACTGATCCAGAAGAAACTCGCGGACATGGCAACCGAGATCGCCCTTGGCCTGCAGGGCTGCCTGCGCCTCGGGCGCATGAAGGATGAAGGCAATCCGCCGGTCGAGCTGACCTCGATCCTCAAGCGCAACTCCTGCGGCAAGGCGCTGGAGATCGCCCGAGCGGCGCGCGACATGCTCGGCGGCAACGGTATTTCGGACGAGTTTCCTGTCGCTCGCCATCTCGTCAATCTCGAAGTGGTCAACACCTATGAGGGCACCCACGACATCCATGCGCTGATCCTCGGCCGTGCCATCACCGGCATTGCCGCCTTTGCGAACTGAGGTCCGGCACAAATGTTCAGGACCAGGAGACCGCTGCGCTTCGGAGACTGCGACCCCTCGGGGATCGCCTATTTCCCGTCCTACCTCAACATTCTCGTCGGGGTGACGGAGGACTTCTTTGCGTCTCTCGGCTTTCCCTGGAAAGCCATGAACGACGAGCGGCGGATCGGCGTGCCGACGGTGCGCCTCGATCTCACTTTCTCTCGCCCGGGCTTCCAGGGCGACGAACTGGATTTCGCGCTCAAGGTCGCGGGCATCGGCCGCTCATCGCTCGACATGGAGCACACGGTCTCGGCGAAAGGCACCGTGCTCTGGACAGCAAAACAGCGGGTCGTTGCCACCTCGCTCGACACGCACGCTTCTTTCGCCTGGCCGGACGATATCCGCGCCGCGCTGACACAACATCTGGAGACGACCGATGCACACCATCCTGCAACCTGAAGGCTGGGCTAAGCCCATCGGCTATTCCAACGGCGTTTCGGCTAAGGGCCGCACTGTCTTCGTCGGCGGCCAGATCGGCTGGAATGCGCAGTCCGAGTTCGAGACCGACGATTTCGTCGAGCAAGTGCGCCAGACTCTCAAGAACGTCGTTGCCGTGCTTGCGGCCGGCGGCGCCGAGCCGCAGCACATCACCACCATGACCTGGTACTTCACCGACAAGCAGGAATATGTCGGCAATCTGCGCGGCATCGGCCAGGCCTATCGCGAGACCATCGGCCGGCATTTCCCGGCGATGGCGGCGATGCAGGTGGTGTCGCTCGTCGAGGACCGCGCCAAGATCGAGATCCAGGCCACCGCCGTCGTCCCCGATTGAGGTTTGGCAGCATGTCCGAGATCCGATTTTCCGAGAGCGTGTCTGCCCGCCTCGAAGGCAATGTTCTCGTCGTTACCATTGACAACCCGCCCGTCAACGCGATCTCCGCGCATGTCCGGTCCGGCCTGACGGCGGCGCTCGATCATGTTGCCGAGCAGCCGGCGATTGCCGCTCTCGTCATCAGCGGCGCCGGCAACACCTTCATCGGCGGCGCGGATATCCGGGAGTTCGGCAAGCCGCCGATCGAACCGGTGCTGCCTGAGGTGATCGAGCGTATCGAGACCTTCGACAAACCTGTCATCGCCGCCGTCAACGGCGCTGCCCTTGGCGGTGGCTGCGAGGTAGCGCTTGCCTGCCACGGCCGCATCGCCGGCGAGAAGGCATCGTTCGGCCTGCCCGAAGTCAAGCTCGGCCTTGTCCCGGGCGCCGGCGGGACGCAGCGTCTGCCGCGCCTGATCGGCATGATCGCGGCGATCGAACTCATCGGAACCGGGCGTGCCGTCAAGGGCGCCGAAGCCGTGGCGCTTGGCCTTGCCGACAGCCTTGCCGCCGATCCCGTCGCTGCTGCGCTGGCTTTCGCAAAGGAACAGGCCGGCAAGCCGCTTCGTCGGACCGGCATGATCGCGGTTCTGCCTGCGGACGGCGAAGCCGTCGGCGCGGTGGAAGCGAAGGTTCTGGCGCGAGCTCGTGGCCAGGCCGCGCCCACTGAAGCCGTTCGCCTCATCAAGGCAGCCGGCGAACTCGATCTGAAACAGGGACTGGCTGAGGAACGCGCGACCTTCTTAAGGCTTCGCGATTCCGCCGAGTCAGCAGCCCTCAGGCATGTGTTCTTTGCCGAGCGCGCCGCCGGCAAGGTCGAGGGACTTGACAAGGTTTCGCCTCGGCCGATCGTGACTGTCGGCGTGGTCGGCACTGGGCTGATGGGGTCCGGCATCGCCGTCTCGGCCCTGACGTCCGGCTACCGTGTGATCGCGATGGAGCAGACGGAGGAAGCGGCCGCCGGCGGGCGGGCGCGCATCGCCGAGACGCTGGAGAAGACCGTACGTAGCGGACGACTGACTGCTGATGGACGCGACGAATGCCTGGCGCGACTGCAGACGACGGCGAAAGCGGCGGAACTCGCGGAGGCCGAACTCGTCATCGAAGCGGTGTTCGACGACCTCATGGTCAAGACGGAGCTGTTTCAGAAGCTCGACGACATCGTCGCGCCTGGCGCCATTCTCGCGACCAACACCAGCTATCTCGACCCCGATGCGATCGCGGCGGCTACCGGCGATCCCTCGCGCGTCGTGGGCCTGCATTTCTTTTCGCCCGCCAACGTGATGCGGCTCGTCGAAGTCGTGGACTGTGCAGAGACGGCGCCTGACGTGCTGGCGACGGCACTCGCCTTCGTCAAACGGCTCGGCAAGCTGCCGGTCGTAACCGGCGTCACCGAAGGCTTCATCGGCAACCGCATCTTCTCGGCCTATCGCCGCGAAGCGGAGTTCATGTTGGAGGATGGAGCACTCCCGCACGAGATCGACGCCGCGCTCGAGGCCTATGGTTTTCCGATGGGCATCTTCGCCGTCAACGACATGGCCGGGCTCGAGATCGCCTGGGCACGGCGCAAGCGACAGGCCGCGACCCGCGATCCTGCCGCACGCTATGTCGAAATCGCCGACAGGCTCTGCGAGGCCGGCCGTCTCGGCCGCAAGAGTGGCCGCGGCTGGTACGCCTATCCCGATGGTAAGCGCATCGTCGATCCTGACGTCACGGCGGTAATCGAGGCGGCGCGGGCAGCCAAGGGCATCACGCCGCGCGCCTTTGATTCTGACGAGATCGTGAGCCGGCTTCTGGACACCATGCACGACGAAGGTAACGCGCTGCTCGCCGAAGACATTGCCGCGCGTCCCGGCGACATCGATCTGGTGATGATCAACGGCTACGGATTTCCCGCGCACAAGGGTGGGCCGATGTTCGCCGCCGGGCAAAGCAAAGGATAAATCTCATGGCTGAAGCCTATATCATCGGCGGCGTCCGCACGCCGATCGGCCGCTACGGCGGTGCGCTGTCGAGCGCCCGCCCGGACGATCTGGCAGCGCATGTGATCCGCGAGGCGTTGGCGCGCGTTTCATCCGTTCCGGCCGAAGCGATCGACGAAGTCGTGCTTGGCTGTGCCAATCAGGCCGGCGAGGATAATCGTAACGTTGCCCGCATGGCCGCCTTGCTCGCCGGGCTACCGCAGACGGTTGCGGGAACGACGATCAACCGGCTCTGTGGTTCCGGTCTGGACGCTGTCGGCTACGCTGCCCGCGCGATCAGGCTGGGCGAAGCCGAGATCATGGTCGCCGGCGGCGTCGAAAGCATGTCACGCGCGCCTTTCGTCATGCCGAAGGCGGAAGGCCCGTTCCAGCGCAGCACCGAGATCCACGACACCACCATCGGCTGGCGCTTCGTCAATTCGCTGATGAAGGACCAATACGGCATCGACTCGATGCCGGAGACCGCCGAAAACGTCGCCGCCGAGTTTTCCATTTCGCGCGAAGACCAGGACGTCTTTGCGCTGCGCAGCCAGGCGCGCGCGGCAGCTGCGCAAAAGAGTGGGCGCTTCGCCCGCGAGGGCGCCCCCTATGCGATCAGGGGACGCAAGGGCGAGACGACATGGATCGAACAGGATGAACATCCGCGCGAGACCACGATCGAAAAGCTCGGCAGCCTGCCGACGCCCTTCCGCGCCAATGGCACGGTGACCGCCGGCAATGCTTCCGGCGTCAACGATGGTGCTGCCGCGCTCATTCTCGCCTCGGCCGGCGCGGTCGAGCGTTACGGACTTCAGCCGTTGGCCCGCGTCGACGGCATGGCAACGGCCGGTGTCGCGCCGCGCATCATGGGCATCGGTCCGGTCTTTTCGACGCGAAAGCTGCTGGAGCGTTTTGGTCTCGGCATCAGCGACATCGATATCGTCGAGTTGAACGAAGCCTTTGCCGCACAGGCGCTCGCCTGCATGCGGCAGCTTGGACTGGCCGACGATGCGCCCCACGTCAATCCGAACGGCGGCGCCATCGCGCTCGGCCATCCGCTCGGCATGTCCGGCGCGCGTCTGGCCCTCACCGCGGCCCTGGAGCTTGAGGCGCAGGGTTCGAAGCGTGCGATTGCCACCATGTGCATCGGCGTCGGACAGGGCATTTCGATGCTGTTGTCACGGCCGTAGCGATTGGACGTTTCGGTCGTCCGCCGAAGGCCGCCCAAAACGTTGAGAAAGCCGGGCTACTCAGTTGAGGAGTTAAGACCGAGCCGCAGGCGGCTCGGTCTCCAAGCTTACTTTCCACCCCAGGCGGCGGGATAGTCCGGCAGCTTCTCGCAGCCGCACATAGCGTGATGCAGCGGCGGCATCTTGGCGTCGACATACTGGTCGAGCGTTTCTGCCGTGATCGCCGGCTGCGGCATGACCCATTCCGGGCCGGGCACGGCCTCTCCCTGCAGCACCTTCACTGCCGCGATGATCGGCGTGCGCCATTGGTAGGTCGGATAGGTTGGCGCTATCGCCTTGAAGCCTTCCGACTTCCACTTGACCAGGAAGTCCTGCTGGTCCTCGCCGGTAATGATCGGAGGCGGCAGGCCGGCATCCTCGAAGGCTTCGAGGGCTGCAACCGCCGTCGCACCCGCATCCATCCAGACCGCATCGATCTTGCCGCGTTGCAGGTAATCTTCGACGATCGACTTGGTCTTGGCATTGTCGCCCTCGGTGAATTCCTCGCCGATGACGTTCAGGCCGGTCTCCTTGAAAATGCGCTTGGCCGCGGACGCGCGGGTCTCGAGAACATCGACACCCGGCACGATCCGCAGCATCAGGACGTCGGCCCCCGCCGGTGCCGTGGCCGCCACGAACTCGCCTGCCTGGATACCGAAGCCGTAACCGCCGACCGGGTGGATGAAGGTGACCGGGCACTTGGTGTTGACGCCGCGGTCAAAGACGATCACCGGCAACTTGGCACAAGCTTTTTCGACCGCCGGCGTCAGGGCTGCGGTCGTATTCGGCGAGACGATCAGGGCCGAGCACTTGCCGCCATTGATGAGGTCGTCGATGTCGGCGATCTGCTTGTCGTCGGACCCTTCGGCATCGACGTGAATAAGCTCCTTGATCTCCGGATGGAGCTTCACTTCGGCCTGCATGTTCGTCCAGCCGGTTACCCGCCATGCATTGTTCACGCCGGCGTTCGAGAAGCAGATCGTGTAGGGACCTGGCTTCTTGTATTTTGCGGTGTCGGCCATCTGGTCGCCGTAGTACTGCTCCCAGGGCTCCCCTTCCGGGCCATTGGCCTTGGCCGTCAGCAGCGTCCGTTGCCTGTCGAACTCGGCGGTATCGTCGAAGTTCAGCTGTTGGCTATGCGCCGTGCCGGCGACGAGTGCCGCCGAAAGGGCGGCGGTCAGCAATCTTTTCATGTCTCACTCCCATTGATCATGATTTTTCAGTTCCTCCCGACGGCTTGAGGCCGGCGAAATCAGGTCCCGGCGGCGCGGTTGCGCCGGTAGGTGGCAAGCACGACTGCGGCGATCAGGATCAGGCCCTGGACGACATCGCGCGTCGGCTTCGGCAGTCCGATGAAATTGAGCAGCGTGAAGATGGCGGTCAGCGTCAGCGCGCCTGCAATCGAGGCCGAAACGGAGCCGCGGCCGCCGAGAAGCTGCGCGCCGCCGATGACGCAGGCGGTGATCGCCTGAAGCTCGTAGCCGACACCGACATCGGTCGATACGCCTGCAAATCCACCGAGCAGGATGCCGGCCGTCACCGCGCTCAGCGACGAGGCGACAAAAGCGATGATGCGCACCCTCACGATCGGCACACCCGACATCTGCGCCGCCCGCGGATTGTCGCCGAGCGCGTGCAGCATGCGCCCGAGATTGGTGCGATGCATCAGCCAGAACAGAACGGAGCCGACGACCAATAGCACCAGCAATGCGACCGGCACGAACTGGATGAGCGGAATGCCCTGAAGGCTGGCGCGCCCGAAGAAGCGGAACGTCTCCGGCAGATAGCCGCGCGGCGAACCGCTCGACCACATGAAGGCAGCACCGTTGAGCGTGATCATCATGCCGAGCGTCGCGATCAATGACGGCACCCGGAGGTAGGAAACGACCATGCTGTTGACCACGCCGACGGCAAGCCCCACCGCATACATGACCGCAATCACCCACCAGGTCGCATCGGCGCTGTTGTCGAGCAGCATCGACGAGCCGACAACCGTCAGCGTGATGAGCGAGCCTGCGGATAAGTCAAAGCCGCCGGACACGATGACGTAGATCTGGCCGGCCGCGAGGATGGCGAGAGGAGCGGCACGCTTCAGGAAATTCATGTAGCCGGTGGGCTCGATGAAGTTCGGGTTCGAAAACGTGATGGCAACGAGAAGGGCTGCCAGCACGAAGAAGACGGGATTGATCTTCGGCAGCCGCCCAACGCTTGCCACGCCGCGCGTCTTTGCGGAGCCGACGGTTTCCTGGATCATGCCACTATCCTCTTTGAACGGACTGCGTAGAAGGCGACGGCGGCGACGATGATGATGCCGCGCATCACCTGCTTGGCGAAGGCGTCGATGCCGGCGAGATTGAAGATGGAATCGATCAGCGAGAAGATGATCACGCCGGCGACCGTGCCCCAGATCCCGCCTTTGCCGCCGGCAAGGATCGTGCCGCCGATGACGACGACGGCGATCGATTCCAGATCGTAAGCGCCCTCCGTGCCGATCCAGGGCGAGCCGGATTTGAGGCGGCTGGCCAGGTAGAGGCCGGCGAGCGCTGCGCAAAGGCTGCAGATGATGTGGCTCGCCATCACGACCCGCGTCGTATTGATGCCAGCGGCGCGCGCCGTGTCGCGGTTGCCCCCAACCGAATAGATGTTGGAGCCGAAGCGCGTGAAGCGCAGCACGATCCATGCGCCAAGGACGAGCAGCGCCAGGACGATCAGGCTGACCGGTAGCCCGAGCACCTCGCCATAGGCAAAATACTGGAACGCATCCGGCACCGAACCGCCGAACCGGCCATGAAAGGAGGCAAGACAGCCCTGAATGATCAGTGCCATGCCGAGCGTCGCGATCAGCGGGTTGACGTCGAGGCGGGTGATCAGGAGCCCGTTGAGCGTGCCGACCACCGCCCCCATGACGAGCACCGCAACAACCGCCGGCACCATCATCGCCGGATCGCCGTTCATGATCGCGGAGGACACCACGGCCGAGGCCGAGATGAGATGGGCCACCGACAGGTCGATCGAACCGACCAGGATGGTGAAGGTCTGCCCGACGGCGGTGATGCCGAGCGCGATGGACCGGTTGAGGATGGAGACGGTCGCCTCCAGCGTCAGGAAGCGTGTAAGGCCTAGGCTGAGCCCAATCGCGACATAGATGAGGACGGCCAGCCCGAGCAGCAGCGCCGGCGCGTAGTGTTCCATGCGCCAGGCCGGACGCCGGATGAGACTTGCCTTGTTCATGCTGCCACCGCCTCCTCGCCGGTTGCCGCCAACATCACGTCGGCCTCACTGACCCCACGCGAAAACGCCGCGACGAGTTCGCCATTCCGCATCACAAGGACGCGGTCGGATACGCCGAGAACCTCCGGAAGATCGGACGAGACCATCATGATGGCCGTGCCCTTGCGCGCGAGATCGCGCATCAGGTGGTAGATCCCGGCCTTGGCATTGACGTCGATCCCGCGTGTCGGCTCGATGAAGATCAACAGCCGGGGCGCCAGCGCCAGCCAGCGCGCGACGATGGCTTTCTGCTGGTTGCCCCCCGACAGCGCCTTGATGTCCTGGGCAAAGCTGCCGGCACGCACGTCGAGTTCACGCAGCAGCTTTTCCATCGCTTCCGTCGAGGCGAATGACGTCGCATTGGCATTGCCGGAAAGGGAGGAGAGCGCGCGGGACGTCAGCATCCCGTTGTCGACGACCGATTGCATCAACACCAGCGCTTCGGCCTTGCGATCGCCCGGTAGCAGCCCGACCCCGGCGTGGATCGCCTCGCGCGGACTGGCAAACCGCGCCGGCTTACCGGCAAGGGTGATCTTGCCCTCGGTGAAGGGAGAAAGGCCGAATATTGCCTGCGCGAGCGCAACGCGCCCTGCCCCTTGCAAGCCGGAAAAGCCGACGATCTCACCGGCGCTTAGCTCGAAGGACACGTTTTTCAGCCGGTCGTTTCCGGCATTGCTGACGCAGAGCACGACGTCGCCGATCTCCTGCGGTGCGGCCGGCTCCGCATAGAAATCGCCAAGGTCGCGGCCGACCATCGCCCGCACGATCGCCTCCGGCTCAGGTACATGGTCGAAGCAAACCGCCACCTCGCCATCCTTGAGAACGGTCACACGATTGGCCAACCGCGTGATTTCAGGCATGCGGTGGGTGATGTAGACGATGGCCACACCGCTCTTCTTCAGGGTGTCGACGAGACAGAAGAGCACCTCGCATTCGGCCTCGTTCAGCGCTGCCGTCGGCTCGTCCATCACGATCACCTTTGCCTCGAGCGACACCGCCTTGGCGATCTCGACCAGTTGCTGGCTGGCGACGTCGAGGTCGGCGACCACAGTGCTCGGCTCGATCCGGTGCGCCGAGCCGAACAGCGCAAGCACGCGCCGCGCTTCGTCGTTCATCGCCCTGTGGTCGATCAGACCGCGACGCGTCGGCTCGCGGCCAAGGAAGATGTTCTGTGCGACGGTTCGCTCGGGCAGCAGGGAGAATTCCTGATAAATGACGGCAATGCCCGCCCGGATCGCCGCCAGCGGATGCGTGAAATGCCGTTCTTCGCCGTTCACGACAACCGCGCCTGCGTCCGGCCGATAGACGCCGGAGAGGATCTTCATCAGCGTCGACTTGCCGGCGCCGTTCTCCCCCGCCAGCGCATGGACCTCGCCGCAATGGGCGGAGAAGCTGACGCTTTTCAACGCCTTGACGCCGGGGAAACTCTTGGTGATACCGCGCATCTCGATGGCGGGATGTTGCGTGTTCATGCTGCAGCCCATGTCTTGCGGATGAATGTCGCGCTCTCGGAAAAGAGCGTATCGAAATCGGGAAACAGCGGCCGCCAGACGCGGGTCGCCGTCGCGATCGCCGGCAGCCCGGCGCCGAATGCCTCAAGCGTCAGCCAACCGTCATAGCCGATCTCCTTCAACACCGTGAACATCGCCGCAAAGTCGATATGCCCGCGCCCCGGTATGCCGCGATCATTCTCGGAGACATGGAAGACACCGATATCCTGGCCGATCAGCCGGATCGCCGCCTCCGGCCGACGTTCCTCCACATTGGCATGGAAGGTGTCGTACATGATCTTGAAGGCAGGATGTGCCACGCGATCCACATAGGCACGCGCCTGCTCCATCGTGTTGAGAAAATAGGTCTCGAAACGATTGAGTGGCTCGAGGCTCAAATGCATGCCGTTGGCCGCGGCCCGCTCTGCGAGCGCATGGTGCGCGTCGGCCCCATGTTTCAGCTCGTCTTCGCTGGCGCCCCGCCCGGTGAAGAAGCCGATCGGCGCGTGAAACGGCCCACCCATGCTTTCGGCGCCAAGGGCGATGGCGCAGTCAAGCGCCCAGTCGAGATGGGCGCGCCCCCGCGCCCGCACGTCGGCATCGCAACTGACGGGGCTTGCCTCAGGCGTCGGGACGATCGATGTGGTGGACCGGCCAAGGCCGAGCCCGTCCAGTTCGCGGCCCAGGCGTTCGTAATGACTTACCTTGCCCGACAGAACCGGCACTTCGACGCCGTCATAGCCTAGATCGCGCAACCGGCCGATGTTGCCGAGATGCCTCTCCTCGACGAAATCGGTCAGGCAAAGGAGATTGATACCAAGCTTCATGGGGCGCTCAATTCAAAGAGATGCCGAGATCGCGACAGGTCGCGCGGATCCAGGCCAGTGACGTTTCGATCATCGGGCCAGCGGCGCCTTCACATTCGAGGCTGAGCACACCGTCGTAGCCATGGTCGCGAAGCGTGGCGAGGCAAGCCTTGATGTTCTCGGCATTGACGCCATCGCCGAGCGCGCAATGGCTGACCGCGATCCCGGTTTGTCCGCCGCGGGCGGCCGCTGCCAGCGACGGCGACACGTCCTTCAGATGGACATGGGACACCCTGTCGATGAACCGCGACAGAAACTGCGGCGGTTCCTGCCCGGCGATGAACGTGTTGCCGGTGTCCATGTTCATGCGCAGCCACTTGCTGTCTGCAAAGGCGAGCATGCGCTCCATGAATTCCGGACGCGTCGTGAAATGACCATGGGGCTCGATGTTGACGACGATCTCGTGTGCTTCGGCGACTTCGACGATCTTTTCGTAGCTACGCTTCATCAGCGCCATCGACTCTTCTTCGGTCAGTCCGGGCGGCATGTGGAGCCCGTCCGTCGTGTCGACACAGGGGCTGCCGGCCTGCGCTGCCCAGGCAATCGACTTCAGCACATAGGGCACACCTCTAAGCGGCCCGTCCTCGCCAGACAGCGGATAGGCCGCATCGACCTGCGAAAAGCGCACGCCGTAGCGCTCCATCTTGCGACGCAAGAGGACGGGATCCTCGTAGAGCGCGACATGCGGTTGGTAACCCAGTCCGTGGATCCAGCTCACGCCGTCGATCAGGCCGCATTCGATGAAGTGCAAATCGTTGTCGCTTGCCCATTGCAAGCATTTTTCAAACGACCAATAGGCCGAGTTGAACGCGTCCGTGTGGAAGCCTATCCGCACCGGCAAAATCCTCCCAATTCCCCTCCATGCCATTGAGTTTCAACAGCAAATCACCAGCGCCTTTAAAATGTCGCTTGATGATGCCCAAGCATTGCGCAATAAATCGCTGCCGGCGTTCGAAATAGACGACTGGTAAATTTTATACATCTGCGGGGGAGCAGCATGACGAGGAGCAGCAACGAACGGGCCGTCAATCGGCCTGCGGTCTTCCGCGAGCCGGGCGCCCTGCTCTATGCCGGCAACTGCCAGGACCTGATGAAGGCCTCGCTTGCGGGCCAGGTGTCGCTCAACGCCTGGACGCGGCGCGGCTATCCCGGCATCGATCTCGGCGCGGCGCTGCCGCAGGTCTGCTCCGTCGGCGGTTGGGATGCGACGACCCCGCAGGATTGGGGCCTGCGCGAACATTGCAACGAAGGGGTCAAGATCGCCTATCTGGCGCGCGGCTCATTGACGATCACCATGGATGGCCGCAGGACGACGATCAAGGAAGGCCAGATGTTCGTCGTGCGACCCTGGCAGTTGCACGCGCTCGGCGATCCCAATGTCGGCGCCAGCCACATCATCTGGGTGCTCATGGATATGGGCGTGCGCCGCCCGCACGAAACCTGGCTGTGGCCCGACTGGATCGGCTGGCCCGAGCGCGACCGAAAGCGCCTGAGCGAACTTCTGTCGAAGAACGAACAGATTTCCTACAACGCCTCGCGCGAGGTCGTCCGCACCTTCCTCGATATCCACGAGGTGGTGGCAGGCGGCGATATCGACGGTGGCGAAGCACATCTGCGCCTTTTGATTTCGATGATGCTACTGCAATTCCGCCAGATGCTGGAAAGCCAGGCACCGGTGCTGGATCTTGCTCTCGCAAGCTCGAAACGCACGGTCGAGATCTTTTTGAAACGGCTGCGTCACGCGCTCGACGAGGAGTGGACGCTCGAGAACATGGCGGCAGAGTGTAATCTTTCCCGCACGCAATTTTCGCAGCATTGCCAGGTGCTGACCAACATGACGCCGGTCCGCTACCTCCAGACGCTCCGGCTCAACGCCGCACGGCAGCTTCTCGAAAGCGGCGCGCATTCGGTCACCAATATCGCCTTTGATTGCGGCTTTTCATCGAGCCAGTATTTTGCCACCTGCTACAAGAAGCGCTTCGGCTTCTCGCCGATGGAAACGCCGCGTCAGTCGCTATCGATCGCCAACTGAAAGTGAGCCGCCGCGACCGGATCAAAGCCGAATGGATAAGAAAGCTCTCCTGACGCCCCGAAAGGCCGCTTCGCAGCAACGCTCGCGAGCGATGATCGAGGCGCTGGTGGAAGCGACGGCGCGTGTCCTGATCAAGGAAGGATTTGAACGCGCGAACACAAATCGCATTGCCGAGGAGGCCGGCGTCAGCATCGGCTCCCTCTATCAATATTTTCCGAGCAAGGAAGCGCTCGTCGTTGCCGTCATCGAACGGCACAAGGGCGAGATGGTCGATGTCTTGCGGGGTACCCTCGCAAAGGTGGCGACGCTACCGCTCGACAATGCAGTGCGCGAACTGGTCAAGGCGATGATCAATGCGCATCGTGTGAACCCAGACCTTCATCGGGTGCTGATCGAGGAAACGCCACGTGCGGGACGGATTGGCACGATCGACGGCTTTGACAGAGAGTTCTACGGGCTGATCAGGGCGTATCTCGAATTGCACAAGGCAGAACTGCGGCCGGTGGATCTGGACCTGGCCGCTTACATCTGCGTCAGTTGCACGGAAGCGCTGACGCACGGCGCGGTCGTCGGCAGTCCAGATAAGCTAAACGATGGAAACGTCGACGCCTTCATCAACGAAGTGACGACGCTGATCACACGCTACCTGAAGTAACGTCCTCCGGGTCCAGACATCCAAGATGCGAGCAGGGTCTTGGTAGCGTGACGCCGCTCCGTGAACGCCTGCGGCCAACTGCGTGAATTGCCGGCGAAATTTGGAGGGGTAGCGCGCGCCGAGACAGCTTCCCGAACGCGAGTAGATTTTTGCGAGCAATCGCTCACAATTTGTCTGCACGCGGCCGTTCCGACAACCAGCCTCGCATCGACATCGAATGCCAAACGAGCGGTCAAGCAACCGCTTCTCGAAGCCCCGGACCAAGGTAACAGGAAGATGTACGCACACGTCGTGATGATTCATGCCGCGGCCATGGGCACGGCATTTCTGCTGTTTGCAGCACGGGAGCTGCTTTTCATTGCTGCTTGGCGAGGGCAAGCCGGCGCTGCGAAATTGGCGCTGACCGCCAACCGGATTGCGGGCCTGCTCACGGGCATAGGGATTGCCGGAGGCATTGGGCTCATCGTCTTGGGCGCGTGGCCGCTATCGACACCCTGGCTACTGGTGTCATTCACCCTGATCGCCACCTTGATGGTTGTCGAAAGCAGGTTCGTACGGCCATGGGAGGCACAGGTGCAACCAGCCCTTCAAGGCGCGATCGACACAATCGAAGTCCGAGCGCTTCTTCGAAACAAGCGCGCCCTGTGCGGCCGCCTGGCATCGATCTTACTTTTCGCCCTGATCATAGCGCTGATGGTCGTCAAACCCGACCTATCCGGCATTTTCGGCGCCTAGGGCGACGCCGGCGGGCGCAACAGCGTTGCACGGCCATTGCGAGGCGACCCAAGCGCCGGCGGCTACACCGCGCCAGTCTTTCATCAACGGATTTGAACTCACCGCCCCGGTATGAAGGGCGGTGAGTTTCCGTTTCAGGGTGTCGTCACGCCAGTGCCGGCAGCAGCTGGTCGATGCTCTTCTTGGCGTCTCCGTAGAACATGCGGGTGTTGTCCTTGTAGAACAGCGGGTTCTCGATGCCGGAGTAACCGGTACCCTGGCCGCGCTTGGAGACGAACACCTGCTTGGCCTTCCAGACTTCGAGCACCGGCATGCCGGCGATCGGCGAGTTCGGGTCTTCCTGGGCGGCCGGATTGACGATGTCGTTTGAGCCGATGACGATGACGACATCGGTTTCGTGGAAGTCCTCGTTGATCTCGTCCATCTCGAGCACGATGTCGTAAGGAACCTTCGCCTCGGCCAAGAGTACGTTCATGTGGCCCGGCAGACGGCCGGCGACCGGATGAATGGCGAAGCGGACGTTCTTGCCGGCCGCCCGCAGCTTGCGGGTAAGCTCGGAGACCGACTGCTGCGCCTGCGCCACCGCCATGCCGTAGCCCGGCACGATGATGACGCTGTCGGCGTCGTTGAGGGCAGCGGCCACACCATCGGCATCAATGGCGATCTGCTCGCCAGTGATTTCCATCGCCGGCCCCGTGGTGGCGCCGAAACCACCGAGAATGACCGACAGGAACGAGCGGTTCATCGCCTTGCACATGATGTAGGAGAGGATCGCACCCGAGGAGCCGACCAGCGCACCGGTGACGATCAGAAGGTCGTTGCCGAGCGTGAAACCGATCGCGGCGGCAGCCCAGCCGGAATAGCTGTTCAGCATCGACACCACCACCGGCATGTCGGCGCCGCCGATGCCCATGATCAGGTGATAGCCGATGAAGAAGGCGGCGAGCGTCATGACAAGCAGCGTCCAGGTGCCGGCACCATTGACGTAGAGCACCAGCAGCACGAGCGAGAGAAGAGCAGCACCGGCGTTGAGCAGGTGACCGCCGGGCAGCTTCTTTGCCTTGCCGTCGACCTTGCCGGCAAGCTTGCCGAAGGCGATGACGGAGCCGGTGAAGGTGACGGCGCCGATGAAGACGCCGAGGAAGACCTCGACCTTCATGATCGACAGTTCCACCGGTTCCTTGTGCGCAAGGATCGCGGCAAAGCCGGTCAATGCAGAGCGGGCCGCCGCATCGAGGCCGGCGACATCAGCCGCCTCGATATGGGCGTTGAAGCCGATGAACACGGCGGCGAGACCGACGAAGGAATGGAGGGCCGCAACAAGCTGCGGCATCTCGGTCATCTGGACGCGGGAGGCAACGAAGTGGCCGAGCACGGCGCCGCCGGCAATCATCAGGACGATGATGAACCAGTTGCCGACATCGGGTCCGAAGACCGTGGCGACAATGGCGAGTGCCATGCCCGTCATACCGTACCAGACGGCGCGCTTGGCGCTTTCCTGACCCGAAAGCCCGCCGAGCGAGAGGATGAAGAGGACGGCTGCCGCGATGTAGGCGGCCGATACGATACCGATCATCATAATGTCTACCCCTGCCCGATCAGGATTTCTGGAACATGGCGAGCATGCGCCGTGTGACGAGGAAGCCGCCGACGATGTTGATCGTGGCGATCAACACCGACAGCGCCGCAAGCAGCACCACCAGCCAGTTGCCTGACCCGATCTGCAGCAGCGCGCCGAGAATGACGATGCCCGATACCGCGTTGGTAACGGCCATCAGCGGGGTGTGCAGCGAGTGCGAGACGTTCCAGATGACCTGGAAACCGACAAAGCAGGCGAGCACGAAGACGACGAAGTGGCTCATGAAGGCCGGCGGCGCAAAGGCGCCGACCAAAAGCAGCAGCGCTGTGCCGACGGCGAGAAGCGTCAGCTGGCTCTTCGTCTGGGCCTTGAAGGCTGCGGCCTCGGTGGCGCGCTTTACCTCCGGCGTCGGTTCCTTCACTTTCTCCTTGGGTTTCTGCGCCGCGATCGCGGCGATCTTCGGCGGTGGCGGCGGGTAGGTGATCGCGCCTTCGAAGGTGACGGTCGCGCCACGGATGACGTCGTCCTCCATATTGTGGACGAGCTTGCCATCCTTGCCCGGCGTCAGGTCGGTCAGCATATGGCGGATATTGGTGGCATAGAGCGTGGACGCCTGCGCGGCCATGCGGCTCGGGAAATCGGTATAGCCGATGACGACGACGCCGTTGTCGGAGACGATCCGCTGGTCGGCAACCGTCAGATCGCAGTTGCCGCCGCGCTCTGCGGCAAGGTCGACCACCACCGATCCCGGCTTCATTGCGGCCACCATGTCGGCAAGCCAGAGTTTCGGCGCGTCGCGACCGGGGATCAGCGCCGTGGTGATGACGATATCGATCTGCGGCGCAAGCTCGCGGAACTTGGCAAGCTGCTTCTCGCGGAACTCCGGCGAAGAGGGAGCCGCATAGCCGCCGGTAGCAGCGCCGTCCTGCTGACTGCCCCCCTCACCATCGGCGAAATCGAGATAGACGAATTCGGCGCCCATGCTTTCGATCTGTTCGGCGACCTCTGGACGCACGTCAAAGGCATAGGTCTGGGCGCCGAGCGAGGTGGCGACGCCGATCGCGGCAAGACCGGCGACGCCGGCACCGATCACCAGGACCTTTGCCGGCGGCACCTTGCCGGCGGCCGTTACCTGGCCGGTGAAGAAGCGGCCGAAATTGTTGCCGGCCTCGATCACCGCGCGATAGCCGGCGATATTGGCCATCGACGACAGCGCATCCATCTTCTGGGCGCGGCTGATGCGCGGCACCATGTCCATGGCGATGACGTTGGCGCCCTTCGCCTTGGCAAGCTCCAGCAGTTCGGCATTCTGGCCGGGATAGAAGAACGAGATCAGCGTCTTGTCCGCAGACAGGTGCGCGACTTCACTCGGCTCAGGCGGCCGTACCTTGACGACCACATCGGCCGAACCCCACAGCGCCTCTGCCGACGGCGCCACCTCGACGCCCGCGGCGCGATAGGAATCGTCGGAAAAGCCAGCCGCAACACCAGCACCCGTTTCGATGATGCTGCTATAGCCAAGTTTCGCAAGTTGCACCGCGCTGTCAGGTGTCAGCGCCACGCGCGCCTCGCTTGCGGTGACCTCCCGCGGCGCGCCAATTTTAATCGCCATGCTTGTCTGTCCTCTCCTGCCGACTAGGCAATGCCTTGTCCCTCAACAATGCGACAGCAGAACAAGCAAACCTTGAGAGTACTGTCCAGTACGCTTTGCCGCGAATCCGTCCATTCTTGTCGCTTTTTAGTTTTCCCTAATCGTTTTTATCGGCCAGGCACTTCGCCAGGCCGGCCGATCGGGCGCGAATGGTCAGCAAAAAGCAGACGGAGACGCCTCCGCAAAACGGCCGCTGAATGGACTCCAGCGGGCCGCCGATCGCGTGTGTGAAGCGACGAACATCACCCAAGAGGGGTCCGAGCCCGCATCCGTTTCATGAAACGATCACCCCGAGCGGCGACCGGCAACGTGGCGCACCGACGTCGACGCGGTACGGGGAGGTGCCGCGTCGTGCGAATCAAATTCGCCTGCCTGTTGAAGAGCCGCTAGAGAAGGCGGTAGCGTTTCAGGATTTCGGCGATCTGTTCGTCCTGCTCCCTGTTGGGCAGAAGAGCTGGCTGGCGGCTTGCGCCGACGGATACGTCCTGAAGGTAGAGCGCGCGCTTGACCATCGCCGGGGCAAAGCCGAGTGCATAGAGGTCGGTCCGAAAGGCGGCAAAGGTTGCCTGCTGCTTCTGCGCTTCGACGATATCGCCGGCATTGAAGGCCTTCAAGATGCCCGCGAGCACATCCGGCATGGCGTTTCCGAGGCCCGAGATGCAACCGGCCGCACCATTCTGCAACGCCCAGAGCACGAGGTGGTCAGGGCCGGAATAGACTTCGAAACCGTCGACCTCCTTGGCGACCTGCAGATAGGCCTCCAACGTCTCCTTTGCGCCACCGGAATCCTTGATGCCGGCAATGTTGCCGTGGCCGGCAAGCGTGCGCGCCGTGTCGGGCTCGATATGGTTCTGCGTGCGGGCCGGAATATCGTAGAGGTAGACGGGCGTCTTCACGGCATCGGCGACGGTCGAGAAATGGCGGATAAGGCCATCCTGGGTGCAGGCGATGAAGAACGGCGTGATCACCGCAATGCCGTCGACGCCGATCCGGTCGAATTCGCGGGCGAGCTTGACGGTCTCGAAGGTGGCCGGCATGCCGGCATTGACGATCACCTTGACGCGACCGCCGACTTCGTCGACCACCTCTTCCGTCAGCCGCACCTTTTCCTCAAAGGTCAGCGCGGAGAAGTCGCCGTTGGTTCCGGCGCACATGATATTGTTGCCGGCTGCGACCTGGCGGCGGACCTGGGCGCGCGTCGCCTGGTAGTTGATGGTTTCGTCCTCGTTGAAGCAGGTTACGAGGGCGACGAAAGCTTTCTTGGTCATGCGGGTATTCCTCTCAATGGACGACGCCTCACGAGGCGCGCTGAAGGCGGGCGGCGCGGTGGGCTGCCTGGACATCGGGATCGGGATCGAGTCCGGCGGCGAGCAGCGCGCGCGTGTAATCCTGTTGCGGCGTCTCGAACACCTCGCGCACCGTGCCGAGCTCGACGATGTTGCCCTTCTGCATGACCATGACGTGGTCGGCAAAGTCGCGCACCACCGGCAGGTCGTGGGCGATGAAGATGAAGGCGATGCCCATTTCCTTGCGCAGCCGGTCGAGCAGCGCGATCACCTGCGCCTGCACCGAAACGTCAAGTGCCGAGACCGCCTCGTCGCAGATGATGAGCTGCGGCTCGAGTGCGAGTGCGCGGGCAATGGCGATACGCTGGCGCTGGCCGCCGGAAAACTGATGCGGGTATCGGCCCATGTGTTCCGGACCGAGACCAACCTGCACCAGAAGTTCGGCGACGCGCTCGCGCCATTTCGCCTTGGGCAGGATATCCGGATGGATGACCCAGGCCTCCGAGATGAGCTGGTAGACGGTCATGCGCGGGTTGAGCGATTGCGTCGGATCCTGGAAAACCATCTGCAGGTCGCGGCGCAGCTTGTAGAGTTCCGCAGGCGACATCGTGAAGAGGTCACGGCCCTTCCACAGAGCACTGCCGCTATCCGGCTCATCGAGGCGAAGCAGGATGCGCGCCAGCGTCGACTTGCCCGAGCCGCTCTCTCCGACAACGGCCATGGTCTCGCCGGGCATGAGATCGAAGGACAGCCCCTTCAGCGCCTCGAAGGCGCCATAACGCTTGCGCACGTCGCGAACGGAAAGGACAGGCTCGGCGCGGGCGGCCGGCGCATGCATTGCACCCTTGCCGGGGGCAGCCGCAATCAGCTTCTTGGTATAGGGATGCTGCGGGTTCTTGTAGACCTCGCGCACAGTGCCCGCTTCGACCAGGACGCCTTTTTCCATCACCACCACGCGGTCGGCGATCTCTGCGACCACACCGAGGTCGTGAGTGATGATGAGGACTGCCATGCCAGTCTCCCGCTGCAACTCGTCGAGCAGGGCGAGCACCTCGGCCTGCACGGTAACGTCGAGCGCCGTCGTCGGCTCATCGGCGATCAACAGGTCTGGTCTGAGCGCCAATGCCATGGCGATCATGACGCGCTGGCGCTGACCGCCGGAGAATTCGTGCGGGTACTTGTCCAGGGAGCGTTCGGGGTCGGGGATGCCGACCCGGGTCAAAAGTCGTAACGCCTCGGAAGCGGCCTTCGTCGCATCCGTTCCGTGGGTGGTCAGCGCCTCGCGGATCTGCCAGCCGACGGTATAGACCGGGTTGAGATGGCTCAGCGGGTCCTGGAAGATCATCGCGATGCGGCGCCCGTTGACCTTGCGCCTTTCCTGCGCCGGCATTTTCAGAAGGTCGACGCCATCGAGCAGGATCTCGCCCGAGCTGATGCGCCCCGGCGGCATGTCGATCAGGTTCATGATCGCCGAGGAGGAGACCGACTTGCCGGATCCGCTCTCTCCGAGAATTGCAAGCGTCTCGCCACGGTCGAGATGGTAGGAGATGTTGCGGACCGCTTTCACGACGCCAACCGCGGTGTGGAACTCGACCGACAGGTCGCGGACTTCGAGGAGATGGTCAGCCATTCTTGCGACCTTTCATTTCGAGACGCCAGCGCTGCACCGGATCGAGCGCGATGCGCAGCCAGTTCGACAAGAGGTTCAGCGACATGGTGGTAAGGATGATCGCAAGGCCCGGCCAGAAAGAAAGCCACCATGCGTTGGTGAGGTACTGGCGTCCCTGCGAGATCATCAGGCCCCAGGTGATTTCCGGCGGCTGGATGCCGATCCCGAGGAACGAAAGCGCGCTTTCGGCCAGCATCACATAGGCGAAGTCGAGGGTCGCAAGCGTCGTCAGCGTCGGCAGCACCACGGGCAGGATGTGGCGAAAGACGATGCGCTTACTCGATGCGCCCATGACGCGCGCCGCCTGCACGAACATGCGTTCACGGATTTCCAGCACTTCGGCGCGTGTGGTTCTGAGGTAGACCGGGATGCGGGTGATTGCCAGCACCAGCATGAGGTTCAGGACAGACGAGCCGAGAATGTAGAGAACAATGACGGCGATCAGCAGCGACGGGAACGACATGATGACGTCGGCGAGCCGCATGATGATCTGATTGACGCGCGGCGAGGAGAAGCCGGCAACCAGGCCGAGGATGGTGCCGACGGTTGCCGAAAGCGCGACGGCACCGGCGGCCACCATCAGCGTATTCTGGGTGGCGACGATGATGCGGGCAAGCAGCGGCCGCCCGAGGGCATCGGCGCCCATCCACCAGACCCAGCCGCGCTCCCAGTCGAAGGGAACGGCGTTGCGGCCTCGAAGGTTCTGCTTGGTCGCGAGATCGCCGAGCCAGGTCGGCCCGATGATTGCGAGGATAAGAACGAAAAGCAGGAAGATCGCAGCGCAAAGCGCGAACTTGTCGGCAAGCAGCATGCGGAACATGCGGGTCGCAAAGCGCGGCTCTTCGGCGATGACGGGATCGGCGGTCTGCAGGGTCATGGTCCCCTCCTCAATGCCGGATGCGCGGATCGAGCAGCGCGTAAGCCAGATCGATCAGCAGGTTCATGAGGAAGATCGCCAGCGCCGTGACGAGGATGGCGGCAAGCACGACGTTGAAATCGCGCTGCAGGATGGAATCGATCATCAGCTTGCCGACGCCCGGAAAGCCGAAGATGGTTTCGACGATCACCGCGCCGTTCAGAAGGCTCGCGGCCTGGTCGCCGATGACGGTAATGACCGGCAGCATGGCGTTACGCAGCGCATGCACGAAGATGATCGGCCCGGATTTGACGCCCTTGGCGCGCGCCGTCTTCACATAGGCCGAAGAAAGCGCCCCGATCATCGAGCCGCGCACCACCTGTACGATGATGCCGAAAGGGCGGATGAACAGAACCGAGATCGGCAGGATCCAATGCAGCAGCGACCCCGTGCCTGACGTCGGCAGCCAGGCGAGGTTGACCGAAAAGACGACGATCGCGACGATGGCGATCCAGAAATCGGGAACGGAAGCGCCCACCAGCGAGATCAGCGAGGAGAGCCGATCGAAGAAGCCGCCGGCACGGAAGGCGGCAAGCGAGCCGACGACGATCGCAGCGCCGGCGACCAGCGTCATGGTGATGACGGCAAGCCAGAGCGTCCAGGTAAAGGCCTCCAGCACAACATCCAAGGCAGGGCGAGCCTTGCGCAGGGATTCGCCGAAGTCGCCGGTGACGACGTCGCCGACATAGCGTCCGAACTGCACCAGCATGGGATCGTTCAAGCCATGCAGCTCGCGGAATTGCGCCTTCATCTCTGCGGAGGCCTCGACCGGCAGGAACAAGGCGGCCGGATCACCCGTCAACCGCGACAGGAAGAAGACCATGACGAGCAGCCCGACGAGCGAGATCAGACTGGCCACGGCGCGTTTTCGAACGAATTTCAGCATGGCGCCCTCGAAGAAATCCGGCGGCGGGATCATCCCACCGCCTTGATTGCTGTTGTGACTGGCGAACCTGTCGTTCGCCAGGGCAGATTACTTGATCTTGATCTCCGAGAGCTGCAGGGTCCCGTTGGTCGCCATCGTCGGCTTGAAATCGAGCCGCTCGGATACGCGGGAGAAGCCTACCATGTGGAAGAGCAGGACGTCGGCAACCACGTCGTCGTGCAGATAGGCGATCAGCTCCGACCAGAGCTTGGCGCGCTCGTCACCGACGGCAGCCGACGCACGCTTGATCAGGTCGTCGACCTTCGGATCGGAGAAGCCGGACTGGGTGCCTTCGGTTGCGTATTTGAAGAACATCGAGAACGACGGATCGCCCTTGGAATTGTCGTGCATGGCGGCAACGATCTGCGGACCACGACCTTCCTTGAAGGGCTTTGAGTAGTACTGCTCGTGCTCGGCGACCTCGACGAATTTCAGCTCGACCTTGAAGCCCACTTCCTCAAGCTGCGCCTGAATGGCTTCCATGATCTCGGTCACGTTCGGAAAGTTCGCCGAACGGGCGATGATGGTGATGGGCGTGTCGACCTTGACGCCATCGGCCTTGGCTTCCTCAAGCAGCTTCTTGGCGCCTTCCGGATCGTAGGGGAAGACCTTGACGTCGGGGTTCCAGCCAAGCGTCGGCGGCGGCACGATCGCGGTGGCAAGCAGCGCGCTTTCGGGAACCAGGGTGCCGAGGAAGGCCTGGCGGTCGATGGCGATGTTGAGCGCACGGCGGACACGAACGTCGTTCAGCGGCTCTATGTTGTGATCGATACGCAGGTAGACGGTTTCGCTGTCGAGGTAGGAAAAGTCCGTTGCCGGATTTGTGGCGTCGAGTTGCGAGATCGACGGCGAAAGGTCGGCTTCACCGGTCTGCACCATGGCCGCGCGCACCGACGGGTCGGCGCGGAACAGATAGGTGGCTTCCGTCACTTCCGGCTTTGCGCCCCAATAGTCGTCACGGCTGGTCAGCACGATCTGCTGGCCCGGGGTCCAGTTGGTCAGCTTGTACGGACCGGTGCCGACCGGTTCGCGCACGAACTCAAGCGGGGTTTCCTCCGGCACGATCGTGACGAGAGACATCAGCAACGGCAGGATCGGCTGAACCGGATCGGCCTTGAAATCGATCGTGTAGCCGTCGACGACCGTCGGGGTCACCGTGATGCCGCCGAAATAACGGCGCGATTCACAGGTGTTCTTGTCGCTCATGATGCGATCGAAGCTGTGCTTGACGTCCTTGGCGTCAAAGGTCGTGCCGTCGGAGAACTTGACGCCCTTGCGCAGGTGAAAGCGCCAGCTGCTGTCTTCGTTCTGCTCCCATTTTTCGGCCAGGCGCGGCATGACGCCCTTGTCGCCGCGAACGTCGAGTTCGGTCAGCGTTTCGCTGACGTTCTGCATGATGACGCGGCCGATGTTCGAGCGCGTGGCCATGCAGGGTTCGAGCAGATCGGCCTCCTCGGCCAGCACGATCTTGATGGGGCCAGACCCCGCGAATGCGGGCGATAGGGCCGAACTCAACATGAGCGCACTCAAGACGAATAGTTTCTTCACGGCATTTCCTCCCTAGTGAAATTCGTTCAGCTGGATGTTGCTTTTCCGGATCGCGCGGCGATCAGCGCCGCACAACCGATGAGCCCGCCGCCGCAAAGGGTGGTGAGGGCGATGTCTTCACCAAAAAGCGCGAAGCCGCCGAGCGCCACGAGCGGCAGGCGCAAAAAATCGACCGGCGCGACGATCGTGGCGGGCGCGAGCGAAAAGGCATGGGTCATCATGCCCATGCAGGCCGTTCCGACGACGCCCTGCAGCGCCAGAAGCGTCATCTCCCTCGTCCCCGGCATGGTCCAGAACGGCAAGGCGAAGAGAAGCGCGATCGGAACGGTCAAAAGGAGGTTCCAGACGACCAGCGTCGCGGTCTTGTCGCCCTTCGACATGGACTTCAGGATCAGCTGGATGGTCGACTGGAGCACCGCGCCGGTGAGCGCGAGAAGGATGGCGAGACTGAAGCCGGTTCCCGAGGGGCCGATGATCAGCATCGCACCCCCAAAACCGAGCACCACCGCACCGATCATGGCCGGACCAGGCCTTTCGCCCAGCGCCACTGCGGCACCGAGCAAAAGGAAGATCGGCGAGGTGAAGGCGATGGCCGTCACGTCGGCAAGCGGTCCCCAGCTGAAGGCAGCGAAAAAGGCGACCATGGCGAGCAGCTTGAAGCCGGCACGGACCGCATGCTGACGCAAGGGGTGGCTCGACCTCAAGACCGATGGACGCAGGGCAATCCAGGGCAGAAGGATGACCGCACCGAAGAAGGCGCGGAAGAAGCCAATGACGAAGGGGTGCACGGCGCCGTTCAGCGCCCGCACGATCACCGCGTCGGTGGCAGCAAGGATCGCTGCGCCGACCGCGAACATGACCGCCATCTGAGCCCCCTTCGGGCTGGCTTCCGGCATAAGACCTCCTCCCGGCATCCTCTTGCCGGCTTGCCCAGACCATCCACCTTTCACCAAAGTTTGTCAAATTAATTCGCGATGTAAATTTTATTATGACGCCATCTCTAAAAATATAAAAATAAAATCAGCATGTTAAGAAAGATGAAAAGAGAATTCATGCCGATTTGTAACTTTATCAAACTTGACAACTTTGAAAATTTGGTGATTTTCGAGGCAGACAGGAGGAACTCATGGACCCTGAAGAAATCGCCCGCAGCATGAACGGCCTGCTTCAACCCGTGTCGCCCGAGCGCATGGAAGCGCTGCTGCCGTCGCCGATGATCCAGAACCATGCTGCCTTCCTGCACCTGCTCTCAGACGGCGCGCTCGCCTGCGCCTGGTTCGGCGGCACGCTCGAGGGCAAGTCCGACATTTCCATCTTTGCTTCGGTGCTGCCGAAGGGCGCGACGCAATGGGGACCGCCACAGCGCCTGAGCTTCGATGCCGCGCATTCTGAACAAAACCCGGTTCTCTTCACCGCATCCGACGGCAGGCTGTGGCTCTTTCACACCTCCCAACCCTCCGGCAATCAGGATGAGTGCCGGATCCGGATGGCGGAAGTCCGTCGCGATCCGGCGGACCCGCTCGCGCTGACAACCACCGAAGGCCGCTATCTCGATCTTCCCCGCGGTTGCTTCATCCGCGCGCCGCTCGTGGCGCGAAGTGATGGCGCCTGGCTGTTGCCGATCTTCCGATGCGTTCAGCGCCCGGGCCAGAAGTGGAACGGAAGCCACGACACGGCAGCCGTTGGCATTTCCCTCGACCAGGGCGCGACGTGGCAGCTAAAAGAACTGGATCAGTCCATTGGCTGCGTGCACATGTCGCCAGTGTCGCTCGGCGAAGGCCATCTTGCTGCCTTCTTCCGCAGACGGCAGGCCGATTGGGTCTACCGGAGCGAGAGCCTCGATGACGGCCACTCCTGGTCCGCGCCGGAGGCGAGCGACGTCCCGAACAACAATTCCTCGATTGCCGCCCTGCGCCTGAAAGACGGCCGGATCGCGATGATCTGCAATCCCGTCAGTGCGGCCGACACATCGGAACGGCGCACCTCGCTCTATGACGAGCTCGGCGAGGACGACAATAGGCCTGACGCGGACCCGACGGGCGGCTGCGTGCCGATCTGGGGTGTCCGGCGCGCGCCAGTCTCTCTCTGCCTCTCTGAAGATGGCGGCAAGACCTTTCCCGTGCGCCTGCTGATCGAGGACGGCCCCGGCACCTGCCTCTCCAACGACTCGACCGACGGCCGCAACAAGGAGATGTCCTATCCCTGGCTGCTCGAAGGGCCGGATGGGACCATGCACCTTGCCTACACCTACCACCGGCGCGCCATCAAATATGTCCGCCTAGCCCCTGGCTGGGACCACGCCGACCAACGGAGACCTTCATGAGCAACATCATCGGCATAACCATGGGCGACCCGTGCGGCGTCGGCCCCGAGATTTCGGTGCGCGCGCTGGCCGACATGTCACAGCAGGAGCGCGACACGGTCCGGATCTACGGCAATCTCGCAACGCTCGAAGCAGCCCGGACCGCTCTCGGCCTTAAGGTCGATCTCGCCGGACATGTCGTCGATCTGCCGATCGAGGGGGCTCCGCTTGCCTGGGGACAGTTGAGCCCCGTCGCCGGCGACGCGGCCTTTCGCTTCATCGAAAAGGCGGTGCGCGATGCTGAAGCCGGTGTGATCGGCTGCATCGTCACGGCGCCCATCAACAAAGAAGCGCTGAACCTTGCCGGTCATCACTATGACGGCCACACCGGAATGCTGCGCAGCCTCACCGGCTCCAAGGCCGCTTACATGCTGCTTGCCTCCGAACGCCTCAAGGTCATCCACGTTTCTACCCACGTGGCGTTGCAGGAGGCGATCCGGCGCTCGACGACCGAACGGGTGCTCGCCACCATCCGCGCCGGCGACGCTCACTTGAAACGCATCGGTTATGCGGCACCCAAAATCGCGGTCGCCGGCATCAATCCCCATTGCGGCGAAAACGGCCTGTTCGGCACCGAGGACGACGAGCAGATCGCGCCGGCTGTTGCAGCAGCACGTGCGGAAGGCATCGATGCCTATGGACCGATTTCCGCGGATACGGTGTTCCATCGCGCCTATTCGGGCGCCTTCGACCTCGTGGTCGCGCAGTATCACGACCAGGGGCACATCCCCGTGAAGCTCGTCGCCTTCGACACCGCCGTAAACGTCTCGGTGGACCTGCCGATCGACCGAACCTCGGTCGATCACGGCACGGCGTTCGACATCGCCGGCAAGGGGATCGCCAACCACGGCAACATGAACTCCGCCATCGCCTATGCCCGCAAGCTGGTGGCAGGCGACGCCAAGCGAGGATGACACCATGACCATCGCTCCCATCACCCTTCATCAGCCGCGTCGCCTCGCCGTCGGCGCCGGCACGATCGCAGAGGTCGGCGCCTGGGCGGCCGATGCCAGTTCAGTGCTCGTCATCGCCACGCCGATCACCACCGGCTTCGTCGATCGCCTGAAGCTTTCCGGCCGCGTCACGGTGTTCGACGCCATTCCAGGCGAACCCGATGTCGACACACTCGATGCCGCACTCGACTTCGCGCGCCAAAACAAGCCGGACCTCATCGTCGGCCTTGGGGGCGGATCGGTGCTCGACGTTGCCAAGCTGGTTGCCGTGCTTTGGGACTGTCAGCAGACGCTTGCCGATGTTGCCGGACCGAACCGGGTTCTCGGCCGCAACACGCGCCTGGCCCAGGTCGCAACAACGGCAGGCACAGGCTCGGAGGCCGGGATCCGCTCGCTGATCACCGATCCTGCGAAGGGAAACAAGATCGCGGTCGAAAGCCCGCACATGATTGCCGACTTCGCCGTTCTCGATCCGGAACTCACCTATTCCGTGCCGTCAGCGGTAACCGCCGCGACCGGCGTCGATGCCATGGCCCATTGCGTGGAAGCCTTCACCAATCGCCGCGCCCATCCGATGATCGACGGCTTTGCCCGTATGGGCTTCAAGCTCGTCGGCAAATATCTCGCTCGCGCCGTCAGGGATGGATCAGATACCGAGGCGCGAGAAGGGATGATGCTGGCTTCCTACTACGGTGGCATCTGCCTTGGCCCGGTCAACACAGCCGCGGGCCATGCGATCGCCTATCCGCTCGGCACGCGGCTTCGCCTGCCCCATGGCCTGGCAAACGCCATCATCTTTCCGCATGTGCTCGCCTTCAACCAACCAGTTGCGGCGGGCAAGACGGCGGAAGTCGCAACGGCGCTGGGTCTTGGCGAAAATCTCTCCTCCCGGGAACTCCTGGGCGCTGCCCGTGGCTTCTGCCGTGACCTCGGCATCGAGATGTCGCTTGCCGCTCACGGCGCAAGTGCCGACGATTTGCCGCTCTATGCAAGCGAGGCCCATGCCAACCGAAGGCTGATGGACAACAATCCGAGCGACATGAGCGTGGAGGACGTGCTTGCCGTCTACAAGGCAGCCTTTTGAGCAATAGACCAATGCAAAAAACAAAACCCCGGCGTCTGCCGGGGTTTTGTTTTATCGATTACTTGGTCGCCTGGAACAGGCGTTCGCGGGATCCGGCAAGGTGGTCATGCATGAGTTGCCTCGCCTTTGCGCCTTCACGCGCGGCAATCGCTTCCGCGATCGCTTCGTGCTCACCGAAAACGCGCGTCAACCCGGTCGTCTCCCGTTTGACCGAGGCGCCATGAAACCGCATGCCGACGGCGATGTGGTCCTTGAGCGCTTCCATCGCCGTGAAGAAATAGCTGTTCTGGGCGGCGCGCGCGATCGCAAGATGGAACTGGAAGTCCGCATCCTCCCGGTGCGATTGCCGGTTGGTGGCGTCCCGCATCAGTTCCAGCGCCTGGCGGATGGCGGCCAAGCCGGCCGCGTCGTGTCGCTCCGCGGCGGCGGCGGCCGCCGCAGGCTCGACCGTCAAGCGGAACTCGTAGCAGTTCAGGAGATCGGCAACGTTCTCAAGCTGGCCGAAGCCCAGCGGCTCACGCATGCCGACGGCACGAACGAAGCTGCCGGCACCGCGGCGCGAATAGATGAAGCCCTGCTCGCGCAGTCGGCGCAGCGCTTCGCGGATGATCGGACGCGAAACCTCGAACTCGCTTGCCAGCTCGTGCTCGGTCGGCAAGCGCTCGTCCGGCTTGTAGGCGCCGGACTTGATCGCGCGGTGCATACGCTCAAAGACGAGATCGCCGAGGCTCTTGCGTGCTGTTCCGTTCTCCAGTCCCATCCGTCATCCCATCTTGCGGAGGACAGCCTCCGCGATTTCCTTAAGCGTGCCCGGCGCACCGAATCCGCCAGACTTGGCGATGATGCAACGTCCGTCGACCTCAGCCAAGCCCAGGCCGGGCAGGCATTCGCCCAGCAGGCGAAAACGCTGGATGCCCATCTTCTTCAATACCGCCTCGGCGGTTGCGCCGCCGGACAGAAGCAGTGTGCCCGCCCGTTCGACAAGGCCCGGACAAACGCTTTCGGCCAGCGCCTCGGAAACGGCCTCCGGCGTCACCTCCCCGTCGCCCGGCACCGCCTGAACAAGCGTGATTGCGCCGCCGGTATCGTCTGCGACCGAAAGCCGGCCGTTGGGCGCGGGCAAATAGGATACGGCAAGGCCGTCGCGAAGCGTGTCGATCTGGGCAAGGGTAATCGGATCACGAGACCCGATGACGAACAAGGCCGGGCCGGCCGACACCTCGGCAGCCCGCCCTTGTTGACCGCCACTCATCCTTTCGGCAAGCGCCTCGGCCAGACCACGCGCACCAATCAGCAGATCCGTGCCACTTCTTTCCGCATCCTGAAGTAAGGCACGCATTTCCGACTCGGTGGAGACATCCGGGATCACGGCCTTGGTCGCATGCGGGCCGAGCTTCTCGGCAATCGGAATGGGGGTATCGACCCCGAAGCCTTGTACGCTCCCAGACATGACGACCCGACCGAAGCCTGGAATAGCGGGCGCCACGAGCGCTGACCCGAAAGACATCGCGTCGAGTTCGGCAACGATGTTGCCCTTGAGACGGGAGTCGACCTTCTTGAAGATGCGCGAACCGGAAGGCAGCGCGGCGAGCGTGGCAACGGTTCGTTGCCTGGCCAATGCGGGGCTGAGCTCTCGCGATCCGAGATTGACCGAAACCACGTCCGGCCCCGTTTTCAGGACATCATCAATCGCCTCAGGTGCCAAAGCGACTTCGACATAAAAGCCCCTCGCGGCAAAGGGCGCTGCGGCATCCAGAGCGCCGGTCAGATCATCAGCGACAATGACGAGCATCTCAAAATCCAGACGATTTGTTGTTATCTTTAAATGTCCAGTTTATGTTGAAATGTCAATATTTTTCGAAATTAAATTACAAATCATGCGCGCTTTCCGCGCCGGGAGCGAGACGCCTGTTTTCGTCCTCGGGCTCCCGCGTGCCGATCGTCAGGAAGCGCGCGCCATAGCCTGGCAACAGCAGACCGTCCGCCAAAAGGCTGGAAAGCTCGCCCAAGAGGACTGCAGCGATTTCGGCATTCTCTTCGAAGAGGAAAGGGAACGGTCGAACAGGCGGCGCCTGGATGCCCGTTCCTCAGACGTTTTCACCAGCCGCACGGCTAAGCGTGCCACGCAGGATGACCGTCAGGTTCGCCACATCATCGGGTCGAACAATATTGAGCCTCCCTGCGCCGACGCGAGCGCCGTTGGCTGAATGTCGCGCGCACTATCGCTGCGCGACCGGGCGCACCAGTGGCGTCACGCGGCGGATGGTCACCCGGCGGTTCTCTTCCTCAGGCTCCTGCGTGCCGATCTTCAGGAAGCGTTCGCCATAGCCTTGCGTCACCAGGTTTTCCGCCGGGATGCCGTAGACTTCCGTAAGGAGAACCGCGACGGATTCGGCGCGCTCGTCGGAGAGAACGAGGTTCGACCGGTCAGAACCGACAGCGTCCGTGTGCCCTTCGATGAAGAAGGTTTCGCCGGGATCCTTGCCGAGCACCTTCTGCATGGCGTCCGCGACCGTTCGGAGCGTCTTTGCCTGTGACATCGACACTTCGGCGCTTCCCGTATCGAAGTGGATCGTGTCGAGATCGATGCGCCGGACCTTGTCACGGAGGCGCGCCGAATTGCGGACCTCGTCGATCGTATAGACGCGCTCCACGCGCTCGACCGGCGGTTCGGACAGAAACGTGTAGTAATCCCGATCCGGTTCCTGCGAATAGTCGACGATGTAATCGTCGACCGGGATCGTCAGGCGCATCGGCGGCAGGTCATAACCGACGTCGACGATCGCCGGGCGCCGTTCGTCCTGGTAATCCGGCGCGTACATCAGCACATATTCGTTGCCGTCGCTGTCGACACGCGAGCGCTGCAAGACGTCACCATAGCGGTCATAGACGGTGACAATCCGGTAGCCTCCCGGGCGCACGATCGTTTCACGCACGCGGCCGCGCGGAAGTTCGTCGTAGTACGCTTCCTGCGCATCGTGGCGCAGGCGCGGGCGATCGTCGCCACGCACGAAGATCTGGTCGCCAACGCCAAGGACGACACGATCGTCGAGCCTCTCGACCACGTGCACCTCGTTCACATCCTTGTTCCTGGTGTTGTTGACGGTCCTGTTGTTGATCACCGTATTGTTGATGACGGTGTTGTTGATGATGTTCGTTGTGTCCGGAACCGCAAAGGCAGGCGCCGCTTCAACGCGCCGGCCCTCCTCCTTGATCGCCGCCTCGATCCTCTGCGGGGCCGCCTGCCGAACCTCGGCCGGGATCTCGGCCTGGGCGGCGGCGTCATCCGTCGGCGGCGCCACGGTCTTTTGCTCGGTGCGCAGCTCTTCGCGCTGCTTGCGCCGAGCCTCGCGCGCCCGGTCGCCACCCGACTTGTCGGCATCCTTGTCGCTGTCGAGCACGGCGGCACCGTTATCGACCGGAAGCACGACGGTTTCGTCGGTCGCCGCCGGGTCCTCAGCGATCTTGCGCTTCTCAGCCTTCGTGCGCTTGTCGACGACGACAGGTGCAGGCTTGCCCTGAGGCTCCTCACGCTGACGCTGCTCGGCAGTCGCGGGCTGTTTAGAGCCTGGAACCGGCTGCTGCTCACTCTCGCCGGTCTGTGGCGCCGGCTGTTCCGTGGACGGTGCGGCACGCTGTTCGGGCGCCTTCTGCTCGTCCGGCTGCTGACCTTCAGCTTGCTGCTTGCGTTTCTTGGGCGCTGGGACCTGCTCCTCCTCAGTGTTCTGCGGAGTGCTCTCCTCCATGGCAGGCTGCTGTCCTTCCGCTTGCTGCTTGCGCTTCTTGCGTTCAGGCGCCTGTTGCTCCTCAGCCTGCCGCGGTGCCACTTCCTCGGCGCCAGGCTGCTGCTCTTTGGCCTGCTGCTTGCGCTTCTTGCGCTCAGGTGCCTGTTGTTCCTCGGCCCGCCGCGGAGCGCCTTCCTCGATGGCGGGTTGCTGTTCTTCGGCCTGCTGCTTGCGCTTCTTTCGCTCGGGCGCCCGTTGCTCCTCGGTCTGCCGCGGTGCCACGTCCTCGGCGCCAGGCGGCTGCTCTTCGACCTGTTGCTTTCGCTTCTTGCGTTCAGGCGCCTGTTGCTGGTCGGCCTGTCGCGGTGCGCTTTCCTCGGCGCCGGGCTGCTGTTCTTCAGCCTGTTGCTTGCGCTTCTTGCGAGACGGCTCTTCCGTCTGGCGCTGCGGCTCCTCGGCCTGCGGTTCTGCCTGCCCTTCCTCGGCGGCCTGCTGCTTCTTGCGCTTCTTGAGCAGCAGCAAGTCCTCGGGCGACTGCTGATCGACCCCTTCCTGCGCGACCTGGAACGGCGCCCTCAGGCTCTCGGCCAGCGCCGGCTGAATCACGAGTGATGCGGCGAAGACTGGAAGGGCGACCGTTGCGAAAAGTTTGGAAGGAATCGACATGACTTTCACTCCTCTTACTGGGAGGTCCCGGCGCCCGTCGGCGCCGTACAACGGCGCGCGTTACGTGGCAGCACAAGAGGGGCCATCACCCACGCCTTCGACTTTTGTGTCCGTCAAAGGCTAGTCCCAACGCAGCAGCGCGCGAACGGTTCCGCGTGATAGACCCGTTGCGAAACTGCTGACTGCAGGTTCGGACGGTCATTCCCAGGGATCGAAGAGGCAAAAGTGAGGCGTTGTCGGCCAGGTGTGCGGGCGGCTGTCACCGATCATGCAGGCGGAGGTCGTGGCGATCCGCTTGAGCTGCCGCCCACCCAGAATATCATTGGGTCGGCCGTGTTGTCGCGCGCCGTCGTCCGGTGGCCGTTACAGTCGTAGGCATTTGGCGGGTGGCGAAACGTTCGCGCCACCCGCCAAACGAACATGTCTACCCGGCGAGCTTCGCCCGGAGCGCCGACCAGCCGGCTGCAAAGACATGCGTAGAGATGATCTCCACGTACTTTCCGGCATCCTCCGGTGCCTCGTCGAAAACGGCGGTCCATTCGACAAAGGTGCGGTTGCCGTCGGTGATCGGAAGCAGCCTGATCCCCGCAACATAGTTCGTCACCGGAAAGGCCGGTTTCACGAAGCTGTAGGAGAGCGAATGCTCGCTATCGCTGAGGGCAAGGAGCTGCTCGCGAACATGGGCTCCATCCTGAAGATAGAAGGAGCGCACGCAACCGACTTCGGCACTGCCTCGTCCCTCTTCGATTTCACTGCTGGCGATGGCCGGGTGCCAGGTCGCCAGGCCGTTGAAGTCGCGAACGATCTTCCAGACGGTCTCAATCGGCGCATCGATCACTGCGCTTGCATATGCCTTTGCCACATTTCCCTCCTAGTGCTGGATGACAAGTTTCTTGAAGGCCTGCGTCTGGGCGACGAGGGCCTTTTCGACCGGAAGACGCTCCATGCTGGATGCGCCATAAAACCCGTGGCAACCCGGGCACCGCTCGAGGATGTAGCGGGCATCCTCCGGCTCGGCGATCGGGCCGCCATGGCACAGGACGATAATGTCGGGATTGACGCTTCGGGCCGCAGCCGCGATCGCGTTGACCTCATCGACACAGGCCTCAAGCGTCAGCGCGGTGTCAGCGCCAATCGCGCCGCCGGTCGTCAGCCCCATATGGGCGACGACGATGTCTGCCCCCGCCTCCGTCATGGCCCGGGCATCGTTGGCCGAAAACACATAGGGCGTGGTCAGCATGTCTTTGCTGCGCGCCAGGCGAACGAGGTCGACCTCCAGGGCGTAACCCATGCCCGTCTCTTCGAGATTGGCCCGGAAGGTGCCGTCGATGAGACCCACGGTCGGAAAATTCTGAATGCCGGCGAAACCGACGGCCTTCAGCTGGTCCAGGAAGAAATCGAAGTTGCAGAACGGATCCGTGCCGTTCACGCCGGCAAGAACCGGCGTGTGCTTGACCACGGGCAGCACCTCGCGTGCCATGTCGAGCACGATCTCGTTGGCGTTGCCATAGGCAAGGAGGCCGGCAAGCGACCCTCGTCCGGCCATGCGGTAGCGGCCGGAGTTATAGATGACGATGAGGTCGATCCCGCCGGCTTCCTCGCATTTGGCCGAAAGGCCGGTGCCAGCGCCGCCGCCGATGATCGGGATCTTCGCTTTGATCTGCTGGCGAAATTTGTCCAGCAACTGGCGTCTTTCAAACTTCATACTAACTGCCTCTACTGATTTCGTTGAAATGACGAAGGATTTCGGAACTGAATTCGGGCGCATTGATCGCGTACGGCACGCGCAGGACGCGACGCTCGTCGGTCTGCTCAACCGTATTTTCGATGGCGGTGAACAGGGCCTCGTCTGCCTCCGGGTCGTGGAAAGGCTGGCCCGGTGCATCGAGCAGCGACACCCCGCCCATCGGCAGAAGGAAGCGAACCGGACCGATGCTGCGGTTCAGGCGCTCGCCGATCCATTTGCCCATCGCGACATTCTCGTCGACCGTCGTGCGCATCAGCGTGATCTGCGGGTTGTGCACATAGAGATTGCGGTGGCGATACTTCTCCGGAACCGTCTCGAGGCCGGCGAAGTTCACCATGTCGAGGGCGCCGCAGGATCCGACATAAGGAAGGTCCGATTGGGCAAGGAAGCCGAACCGCTCTTCGGTCGCCGGCAAGATGCCGTCAAACAGCAGATCGCACACCTCAGTGGTGGTGATGTCGAGAACGCCTGCGAGATAGCCGGACGAAGCAAGCTTCTCCATCGACTGCCCGCCGATGCCGGTCGCGTGGAACACCAGGCATTCGTACCGGTCGCGCAGCTGCTCGACGACCTGGGTGACGCAAGGGGTGGTGACGCCGAACATCGTCAGGCCAAGCGCCGGCCGGTCGTCCTGCTCGGCTTCCCGCCGGTTGCGCACCATTCCGGCGATGGAATTGGCGGCATTGGCAAGGACGGTTCGCGAGATCCGGTTGAGGCCGGCGATATCCGTGATCGAATTCACCATCGCGATGTCGTTCGGACCGACATAGGCGCTGACGTTTCCGGCCGCCACCGTCGAGACCATCACCCGCGGCGTTCCGACCGGCAGGGCGCGCATGGCCTGGGTGACGACCGCGGTTCCTCCGGATCCGCCAAGGCCTATGATGCCGCCGACGTCGTCACGCGACAGGATGAACCGTTCGAACGCCACCCCCATGGCGGAAACGGCGCTGCCGCGATCCCCGGTAAAGACGGCTGCGACACCGCCCGGATGGAAACCGGCTACCTCTCTCGCGTCGATATCGGCATCCGCCGAAGGCTTGGCGGTAGAAAGATCCACCAGAACCGCAGGCATCGATTGCGCCCTGATCAGCTCCGCCACGTAGCACAGCTCGTCACCCTTGGTGTCGAAAGTGCCCGCTACATAAATCGTCTTGGCTATACTCATTCATTCCTCCTCAGGTATTTCTTATCTTTCTCATCGCCCCGCGCAGGCCGAGGCCGATCATCGCCAACAGGGTGATCGCGTAGGGCGCGATATCGGTGATCTGGTTCGGCAAGCCCTGGCCCTGCAGCCGGAGGCCGATCGCGTCTGCTAGACCGAAACCGAAACAGGCGAGCGCGATGCCGAGCGGATGGGCGCGCCCAAGCATGACGGCAACCACCGCGATCCAACCGCGACCGGCCGTCATGTTTTCGGCAAATAGGGCGACTGAGCCGAGCGCCAGCTGCGCACCCGCCAGACCGCACAGAGCGCCCGCGAGAAGCACGATCGCCGTCTGATAGCGGTTCACATTCGCGCCCATCGCTGCTGCTGCAGACGGCACTTCACCGATCCCCCGCAAGCGCAGGCCCCATCGCGTGCGAAACAGGTAGACGTTGAGGACGAGCACGAGCAGCCATGAGAGATAGACCAGCAGATTGTGCCCATCGGCGATGGCGCCGAGGACGGGAATCCCGGCAAGAGCGCCGATGCCGAAGCGCGGCAAGGCGATCACCGCGGGATCGACCAGTGTGCCGGTGACGCCGAAAAGCGCGCTCAGAAGATAGGTTGTCAGCCCTGCGGCCAGCAGGTTCAGCCCGATGCCGATCACGATCGGATCGCCGCCGAAGCGGGCGCCGCCGAGCGCAAGGGGGAACGCGAAGACCGCGGTGCAGACGACGGCGAACAGAACCGCAACCATCGGCGAGCCGAAGGCAACGCTCGCCGCGACCGCGGCGAAAGCGCCGACCAGCATCTTGCCCTCAAGCGCGATGTTGAAGACGCCTGCGCGCTCGCACAATGTTCCGGCCATCGCCGCCAGAAGCACCGGCGTCATCAGATCGAGGACCTGCGAAAGAAGCATGTTGAGCATGGTCTATCGCCTCTTGAAGAACACGGGACGTGCAGCGAGGCACAGAATGATCAGCGCCTGCAGAACCCATGTGAGGACAGCCGGAAGACCGAGCGCCCGTTCCATGGCGAAGCCCCCCACCTGCAGCGCCGCGAAGAACGCCGCGGTGACGACCGTCGCGATCGGGTTTGCCATCGCAAGAACCGCAGCCATCAGCCCCGACCAGGTATAGCCCGGCGCAAGCAAGGCCCCGTCGGTGAACCGGTACTGCTGCCCGAGGATCAACAGCGCCCCAACCAGACCGGCAAGAGCGCCGCTCAGGAATGCCACCTGCTGCGTCTGCCGCGGCAGGTTCGTGCCCAAGTACCCGGCGAAACGCGGATTAAGCCCAGTCATTCGCCACTCGAAACCGTTGACGCCATGTTTGTCGTTGACGATGACCGCAACCGCAACCGCGGCCATGATCAACATTCCGACGCTGACCGGCAGATCGAAAATGCTGCTTGGGAGGCGCGCCGCGGAGGCGACGCGATAGGTTTCCGGCATGCCCGTCGAGGGATCGCGCAACGGGTAGCGTACCAGATAGGATGTGACGCCGCGTGCGATGTAGCTGAGCAGGAGGCTCGTGATCAGAAACGGGATGGCGAGGCCAAGCTGAAGCACCGCCGCGATCCAGGCATAAAGCCCGCCCGCACAAATGGCGGCCGTCAAGGCGAGCACGGCCCGCACGGCCCCTGGTGCCGGAACGTAGAGCGCAACGAGCGCGGCCGCGAGCCCGCCCACCAACATCTGCCCGTCGCCGCCGAGATTGATGAGGCCGGCGCGAAAGGCAATTGCGGCGGCAAGACCCATGCCGATCAACGGGACCGAGCGGCTGAGCGTCTCACCCAGACCGCGCCCCAGAAGCGCACCCTGGACGATTTCCTGATAGACCGAGAGGGGATTGGCGCCGGTCGAAAGCACCACGAGCCCCCCAAGCACGACGGCGACCGCGATGGACAGCAAGATTGCCGTCAATCGAGATTTCGTCTCGAGACCAACTCCTGTCATGCCCCTGCCGCTCCCCCCATCATCCATCTCCCAATGGTGTCTTCGTTCATGTCTTTCCCACTGAGGCTGGCGTCAATACGGCCTTCAAACATCACGAGAATCCGGTCTGAGAGCGCCAGCAGCTCGGTGAGGTCGGACGAGACCACCAGAATGGCCCGGCCCTTGTCCCGTTCGGCGATCAGGGTCTTGTGGATGAATTCGATCGCCCCGACGTCCACGCCCCGTGTCGGCTCTTCGATGACGATCAGCGGCGACCCGTGCTCGATTTCGCGCGCGATGACGACCTTCTGCATGTTGCCGCCCGACAGCGATCCGATCGGCACGTCTTCCGAGGCGGCCTTCACCTTGAATTGTTCGATGAGCTTGCGGGCCTGCGCGCGGATCGCTTGCTTCTTCAAAAACCCGTAGCTCGACACCGCGGCCGTTCGATGCGTGCCGAAGGCAATGTTTTCGGCGATCGAAGCGGCCGGTGCCGTGCCCGTCAGGTGACGATCTTCCGGCACGTATGAAATGCCGACGGCGCGGCGTTCGGCGATCGAAAGCCCCGAAACGTTCCGCCCTGCGATGACGACCTCGCCGGTCGAAGCCTCAAGCCCGGTCACGGCCGAAATCAACTGCGGCTGCCCGTTTCCCGAAACGCCGGCGATCCCGACGATTTCGCCCGGCCGCACATCGAATGTGACGTCGTTTACCACGGCCACGCCGCCCTTTCGCACTGACAGGTTCCGCACAGAGAGCATCGGCTGTGCGGTCGGCGTGACCTTCGCGGCGACCGTCGGTGGCACGTTGCGTCCGACCATCGCGCGGATGATCTCCGCCTCGTTGGTCTGCCGGGTCGTCAACGCGCCCGAGACCCTCCCGTCACGCATGACCGTGATCTCGTCGGTGACGGCAATGACCTCGGGGATCTTGTGCGTCACCAGGATGAGAGCCATGCCCTGGCTTGCCAGATGGCGCATCGCCACAAAGAGACTGTCGCGCTCCTGCGGCGTAAGCACCGCCGTCGGCTCGTCGAGTATCAGTACCTTTGCCTGGCGCGAAAGCGCCTTCAGGATCTCGAGACGCTGGCGAATGCCCACCGCCAGATCCCGCACGCGGCTGTCGGGATTAATCTCCAGGCCGTGTTTTTCCCCGAGCTGCCGCACGACATCGCGCGCGGCAGCTGCGGAAACAAACGGCCCCTGTCCCGGTTCGTTCTGGAACACCAGGTTCTCCCAGACGGTCAGGTCGGGAAACTGCCTGAACGTCTGGTGGACCATGCCGACACCGGCAGCGATAGCACCGAGCGGGCTTGCGAAGTCCATCGCCTTGCCATCGATCCGGATCTCGCTGGCATCCGGCTTGAGCAACCCATACAGGATGTTCATCAGGGTCGATTTTCCCGCCCCGTTTTCTCCCATCAAGGCATGGATTTCACCGCTTTTGACCGAAAGGTCGATCCCGTCATTGGCAACGAGACTGCCAAATCGCTTCGAGATGCCCTTCATCTGGAGCAAGGTCATTGCTTCAGCTCCCGGACCGCTATTGGGCCATGGGGTCAGGCACGGTGATGGCGCCCGACACGATCTTTGCCTGGATCTCGGTCAGCTTGCCGATGACATCAGGCGCCTTGGCGATCATGCAGCCGGACGCGGCCAGGTCCTCGGACATGGCAACGAGTTCGAGCCCGCCTTCCGCCAGACCGAAGCTCTCGACAGGCTTAGCCGTGCCTTTCAGGATGCCGTCGATGGTTGCGGGAAGAACGACGTCCACGCGTTTGAGCGTGCTGTCGAGTATCGCGCCGGGCGCATCGCCGCATTGGTTGACGTCGAGGCCGATCGCCATCGCTCCCGGCTTTTCCGCCACCGCCTTGAACACGCCGCCGTTGCTGCCGGCCGCGACCGCGTAGATGCGGTCTGCTCCGTTGGAGAGCTGCAGGACCGCCTGGGTCTGTGCCCGCACCGGATCCTGGAAGGGATTGTCTCCGCCGATCCACGCCGTCGGCAGCACGTTGATGTCGGGGTTGGCAGCCTTGGCGCCGAGTTCGTAGGAATCCGTGTAGCGATGCAGGAACGGAATATCGAGCGCACCGATCACGGCCACCGTCTTGCTCTGTGACGTCAGGGCAGCTTCGGCCCCGGCGAGATAGGCAATTTCCTGTTCGCGGAACACCGCGCAATAGACATTCTCCGGTGCTTCCGGAATGCAGGTGTCGATGATTACGAACTTCGTTTCCGGGTTTTCCGGTGCCAGATCGGCAATGATGTCACCGAACTCGAAGCCCATGACCGTGACGATCGGGGCGCCCATGTCGATGGCGGCCTGAACGTTCTGACGGCGGGTCGACGGATCCGTGCCCTCGAATATGCGCGCTTTCGCCCCTTGAGCCTCGGCGGCCTTTTCGATCCCCGTCTTGCCGAGACCGAGGAACTTGTTCACGCCGATGCGGCTCGGTGTCACCAGGACATAGGACGTGTCGTCGGCCCTGGCGGACGCTGTCGTCGCCGCAACGGCGAGCAAGGAACCGAGGCAGATATGCAGGAATTTGCTGGTAGTCGTCATCTTGGACTCCATGAGCAAGTGTGTCGCGATGGTGGAACGCTGCGGACGCCGGTTCGTCGGCGCACCGATCAGTACGGCGTGTCGCCACCGTCGGCGTTGATCGCCTGACCGCGAATGATGATCGCGTCGTCGCTGAGCAGGAACGAAATCGTCCGCGCCACCTCGACCGGGTCGATATGACGACGCAACTGCGAGCTGACGAGCTGCTTGAAGACCTCGTCGGGCGCCTGCTTGACCAGGTCGCCATAGGCGACAGCAACCTCACGCAACATGTCCGTCGCCATGCCGCCGGGGCAGACGCAGTTGACGTTGATGTCCTGCGGCGCAAGCACTTCGGACAGAACGCGGGTGAAATTGATCATGGCCGCCTTGCTGGCGCTGTAGGCCAGCGACTGCGTATGGCCTTTCTTGCCGGCCTCCGAAGCGACATTGACGATCGCGCCCTTGATGCCCTTGGCAATCATTGCCTTGGAAACGAGCCTGGCTGCCTCGAACGCGCCGTAGACGTTGATGGAGAAGATGCGCTCCCAATCGCTCCAGGGCGTTTCGAGCGGATCGACATGGCGAACGATCGCCGCGCAGTTTACCAGCCCGTCGATTGCACCAAGGCGCGCTTCGGCTTCCTTGATCGCAGCTGCGATCGAGCCTGCATCGGCCAGGTCGACGACAACGCCGGACAGCGCCTTGCGGTCATGTCCCAGGCTCGCGATAGCCTCTTCCAGGGCTTGCGCACGGACATCGCCGATGACGACCGAGGCACCCTCGGCAACGAGCAATCCTGCAGCCGCCTTGCCGGCGCCGCCCGCACCGCCAAGCACCAGGTAGCGCTTGTTCGCATGCGAGCGCGTCGGCGCAACCTGCCTTACGGCCAACGGGGCATGTTCGCCCCTCGTGGCAAAGGAACCCATATATCCTCCCTTCGAGCCTCCGCTTGGAAACTCTTCCTCTCTGTTCTCCGGGAACCACGTTGCTCCAGTCACGGGGATCTGACAAAGTCCACTTGTCGAGAAGTGGATCACACATGAACAGGATTTCTCCCGCCCGCATCGGCCGGCTTATCGGCAACTGGCGAACCCCAGACGGCAAGGTCAGCGAGCAGCTCAGTCTTTCGATCGGCAGATTGATTACGGCAAGGGAATTGCCCGTCGGCGGTGTCCTGCCGTCGGAACGGGCGCTGGCGACGGCGCTTGCGGTCAGCCGCGGGACGGTCGTGGCGGCCTACGGCTCGCTGCGGGACGCCGGGGTGCTGGACAGCCGCCATGGCAGCGGCCACCGCATCGTCGCGGCCGCGGCGCCGTCAGGAGCTGCGCACACGCGTTTGGCCGGCGAGATCCGGGCGCTGCCGCAGGACATCGACATGACGAGCGGCGCCCTGCAGCCGTCACCCATCCTGACCGAAATGCTGGCGGCGTTGAAAGGGGCGGACCTTGCCAGTGTGGCAGCAGGCCTCGGCTACGACGCCTCCGGCCTGCCGGCGCTGCGCTGGGCCATCGCGCGCTATTACGCGGACCTTGGGTTGCCGACTCATCCGGACAACATCCTGATTACCAGCGGCGCGCAGCAGGCCGTCTGGTTGCTCGCCAATGCTATGGTGGATGCGTCGGACGCGGTGGTGGTCGAAGACCCTGTCTATCGCGGTTCGCTCGAAGCCTTTCGCCGCCGCAACGCGCGGATCGTTCCGATCGCGGTGACCGACGAGGGCCTCGATATCGGCAAATTGGAGAAGGCACTCAAGAACCGCCCGAGGCTACTTTATCTCTTTCCCGAAGCGCACAATCCGACCGGTCGTTCGCTCAGCGATCAGAGCCGGCGTGAGCTCCTCGACCTCCTCGAGCGCTATCCGACGTTTCTGATCGAGGACGGCGCGCAGAACGAGCTTTCGACCATCGCCGGACGAACACCGCGCCCTGTGGCGGGACAAGCCAACACGGAGCTTGTCGCAACCATCGGCACGCTTTCGAAGCTATTCTGGGGCGGCCTGCGCATCGGCTGGATCCGTGCCGCGCCGCCGGTCGTGAAGCGCCTGGCGAGCTTCAAGGCGGTCAATGATCTCGGCTGCTCGATGTTCGATCAGCACCTGGCCGTCGGCCTGCTCGAGAACATTCGCGAGGCGCGGGTCTATCGTCACCGCGAGATTTCCGAGCATCTGGAGGCGGCAGAAAGGATCATCGCCGATCATGCGCCAGGCCACTGGCATTGGTCGCGTCCCTCGGGAGGGACTGCGATGTGGATCCACATGCCCGGCATCGATGCGGTGGCCTTGTGCCAGGAAGCACAACGCCATCGCCTGTTCCTGTCGGCCGGACCCGGCTATTCCGCGCGGGAAAATTTCGGCGACGTCATACGCCTGCCCTTTGTCCGCCCGCTGCAAACCATGCAGTTCGCAATCGAAACCATCTGCAGCCTGGCAGGCGGAAAATCCGCCGGCTAGGCGCCGCAACGCTTCGTTATTGTTCCAGGTTCACGTAGGAATCCGGGAAAAAGCGCGGCGTGCACAGGCAATAGAACTCCAGGTCGACCGAGCCTGTGTTTTCGATACGTTGCGCCGCACCGGCCGGTATCACCGCCTGATCGCCGACGCGCAGCTTCTGCTTGACCCCATCGACCTCGAGAATGCCCTCGCCCTGGCGAAGAACGTAGCGCTCGATCACACCGGTGAGGCTGTGCAGTTGCGTGGTAACCCCAACCTCCACCCGGGCGACGGCAAGCGACGCCTCGGGCGACGCGTCGCAATTGTGCAGTTCGGTGATGTAGCACCGTTCATCCGTCCAGAATTCTCCCTGACCGTTTGCAAATACGATCCCGCCTTTGTCGACAACCACGGCATTCCTCCTTCTTGTTGCGGACTGAACAGAACGGGGAACACCTGGATCGACAAGGACCACTTTTTATAAAGTGGTCCAGGGGCCATATGGTGTCGCAAATTTCGGCGCAGACGGCCCTGCCGGACCCCTTTGGCCTCATGCGGCCAAAATGCGCTGGCGGACGATCGGTGTTCTTGGCCGATATCGTGTGCTGCGCCAGTTTAGTTCACACCATATCGCCCTGGTATCGGTTGAGCGGGAGATCCATCCCGGTCGCCATGCGATGGATTTGTGCCATGGCGGGTTCGAAGATCGCATTGCGGCGCTCAAGCTCGGCATGTTCGGCAAGATAGGCCGGTACGAGCTCGGAAATCTCATTGAGCACGGCCTGTTCATCCACCGTGGTCAAACGACCGTCCTGCATCACAACCCGTCCGGCAACCATGACCGTCTCGATCGAGGATCCATTTTCCGAGTAGACAAGGTGCTTGGCGATATCATTGAGAGGCTGGAAGGGATAGTTGCGCATGTTCAGGACCAGGAGATCAGCCGATTTGCCGACTTCGAGGGAGCCGGTCACCTGCTCCAGCATCGCCGTTTTCGCGCCGCCGATGGTCGCCATGGCGAGAATCTCGTCCGCCTTCAGCCATCTCTCATAGTCGGGACCGGCAGCACTATGTACGAGACCGGCGACGCGCATGACGTCGAAGATGCGCGATGTATCGTTCGACGAAACGCCATCGGTGCCGAGGCCAACAGTGACGCCGGCATCGAGCAGGCGGCGGATCGGCGCGATGCCGGCGCCAAGCTTCAGGTTCGAGACGGCATTATGAGCGATGGAGACGCCCGCCTGCCCCATGAGCTCGATGTCGTCGTCGCTCACCCATACCGAGTGTGCGATGGTCGTATTGCGCTTTAGAAGCCCAAGGTCGTGCATGTAGGCGATCAGCGACTTGCCGTGTCGAACGAGCCCCGTTACCGCCTGCGTCTTGGTCTCGAGGATGTGCGTGTGGAACGGCACGTGTTTGTCCACCGCCAGGTCCATGCAGGCGGCCATGAGATCCGGTGTGCAGCGCTGCGGCGCCGACGGGGCGATCATGAACCGCAGGCGACCAGACATGCCATGCAGGCTGGAAAAGGCCGCTCGGCAATAATCCGCATAGGTTTCAGCCGACATCGGCGGGCCGAAATCAAGCAGCTCCTGCAGCGCCAAGGGCATGACCTCCCGCGCAAATGGCAGCGCATCGAGCGTATGCACATTCATCGCCGCGCTGGAGACATTGGCGCGGATGCCGGCATCGTCATAGGCGCGAAAGACGGTGGCGAGCCGGTCGAGATCGTGACGCGGCGGATCGAAAAAGTCGTCGCAAAGCGTCGTGACGCCGTTGCGCAGAGATCCCATCGCCAAGAGCAGGCTGCGCAGGTACAGCAAGCGCTCGCCGATCGGGTCATTCATCAATAGGGGATAGGCATAGAGCAGCCAGACTTCGAGCGGCATGCGCTCATAACGCCCCCGCAGGAATGTCTCGCTGGAATGCGTATGGGCATTGACCAGACCTGGCATTACCAACTTGCCACGCCCATCGATGATTTGAGCGTCGGGGCCAGCCGCAAGCCCCGACCCGATGGATTTGATCTCGGAGCCTTTGATCAGGATGTCGGCGGCAAACGGGGTGGCGCCGCGAGCACCGTCCATTGCAACAAGTGTCGCATTGCGGATGAGAATTTCGCGCATGACTACGTCCCGGAAATGACTGAACGATCCGATGATGGCGCCCGCCGCCACATCGCGACTATTGATCCCTGAGCTCGGCAAAAGAGCTTGCGCCCTTGGCTCCGCCGCGGAGCTTTCCGGACAGCCAGACCCCGAAGACCGTCGCCAGATACGGCAAGGCCTGCAAGAGGTCGTGGGGGATCCGGTCTCCGAATGTCAACTGCGCCCGGATGCCGATGGCGCCGACGATGGCGAAGAACAGGGCGGCGAAGGTGGCGCCAACCGGATGGGCAGCACCGAAGATGACCGCCGCAAACGCCATGAAGCCGCGACCGGCCGTCATGCCCTGGGCAAAGAATTGCAGGCTGCCCGCGGCAAGTTCCGCGCCGCCAATGGCGCACAGGACGCCGCCGATCGAAAGTGCTGCCAGCCGCATGCGCGAAGGGTCGGCGCCAACGCCGCGCGCAGCAAACGGATGCTCTCCGCAGGCGGCAAGCCGCAGGCCGAAACGCGTTCGCCGCAACAGCACCCACATGGCAAAGACGACGAAGGGCATGGCCGCGACCGCGACCGAAAGCACGCCATAGGAACCAAAGGCCGGCCCCAGTTTCGGAATGCCGAAGGGTGCCGTCACGGTTGCCTGGGTGCCAAAGATCGACTGGACGGCCAACGCCGTACCGCCGATGCCAAGGCCCGTCAGCCCGAGACCGGCGATAATGGGATTGGCCTTCAGCCTGTCGATGACGAACCAAAGAAGCACCGAGGCCAAGACGCAGGCGAGGATGGCTATCAGGATGGCAGCGCCAACGGACTTGGTCAGCATGATGCCGAGAATTGTTGCGCAGGCACCGATGATCATCAGTCCCTCGAGGCCGAGGTTCCAGACCCCTGCCCGTTGCGCGATAACGCCGGCGAGCGTGACATAGATCAGCGGCGTTCCGGAACGCAGAATGGAGATGATGATCTCGTTCATGTCTTGCGCCCTCCGAGACGCAGCACCCTATCGATGACGGTCGACCTTGCCGTTATGAACAGCGCGATCGCCGCATTGATGATGTCGATCGCCGCCGACGGCAGCCCGGCCATGATCGGCAGATAAAGCGCCGCCGACGCCAGCCCGCCGAAGAACACCGCGGCCACCGCCGTCCCGAGAACGGAGAGGTTGGCGACGAGCGCGATCAGGATCGCCGTGAACCCATGGGCTGGCAGGAAACCCGAGGCGATGCGGCCGTTCGGCCCCATGAACTCGATGGTACCGGCAAGACCCGCAAGCGCACCCGATATCAGGAAACTCGAGAGGCCGAGCTTGCAGAGACGTGCGCCCTGCCACTCCACCATGGTGCCGTTGCGACCGGCAAGGCTTGCCAGAACCCCGAAGGCGGTCCGGTTGACCAGCAGCCACATCAGGATGCCGACAGCGACCGCAATCGCGATGATCGTTGGCGAAAGACCGAGGGAATCCGAGATGCGGTAGGCCGGGTCCAGCGGACGGCTCGATGCCTGCTGACCGGAGCCCGAGGGATCCTTGAGCGGCCCCGAAGTGACATAGACGAGCAGCAGACCGGCCATGAAGTTGCCCATGAGTGTGGTGATGACCTCGTCGGTGCCGGAGCGAAGCCGCAGCAATCCCGGCCAGAGCGCCCAGAGTGCACCGCCGAGCATGCCGGCTAGAAGCAGGGTCGGGATCACGAGGAAGGCGGGCCCGCCTCTTACCGCTTCGGCTGCGAAGGCGGCGCAAATCGCACCGACATAGAACTGGCCCTGGGCACCGATGTTGAAGAATCCCGCGCGGAAGGAGATGCCGACACCGACGGCCGTTATGAACAGCGGCAGTGCCCATCGGAGACTTTGCTCGATCGCCCCGGTTCGGAGAAACGCCCCGTCGAGCACCGCCCAAAGTGTCACCGGCGCATTATAGCCGGCAAGCTGGAACACGAGCGCGCAAAGGATGAGCGCGAACGTCACGAAGATCAGGCTGCGAACGACGGTGATGAGACTGTCTTTCATGCGCTTGCCCCCGCCGCGGCACCGGTCATGGCCGCCCCCACAACGCTTATGTCGAAGGGCGCTTGGAACTCGCCATTCAGGCGTCCCGACAGCATCACCACGACGCGATCCGATATGTCGAAGAGCTCGTCGAGATCCGACGAGATCAAGAGTATGGCCGCGCCACGGTCGCGCGCTTGCCGCAGGGCCTGCCAGACGAAGGCGGTCGCCCCGATGTCGAGGCCGCGTGTTGGCTGAGCCGCAATAATCAGCTTAGCCTCAGAATCGATTTCGCGCGCAAGGATCACCTTTTGCGCGTTGCCGCCCGAAAGCGACCCGGCCCTCTGCCCGGAATTGTTATAGTGGACGCTCCACGCCTTTAGCGACCGGTCGCAAGCTTCGCGGATCGCAGCGGGCCGAATGCCCTTGAGCAAGCTCCCCTGCAACAGTTCGCGCGCGCTCCAGTTTTGCCAGAGGGAGCTCGTGAGGCTGAGGCCCTCCACATTGCGCTCGAAGGGAATGATCCGAAGCCCGAACTTGCGGCGTGCGGCAAGTGGCTGCCAGGTCACGTCGTGCCCAGTGAGATTGATCGTTCCGCCTTCGAGATCTGCGAGTGCGGAGATCGCCCGCACCAGGGTTTTCTGCCCATTGCCTTCCACCCCGGCGACACCGACGATCTCGCCCGGGCGGATCTCGAGGTCAACGGCATCGAGAGCGATGCCCCCGCTGTCCGGCCTCGTGGAGACGGCTTTCATCGAAAGGATGGCAGGCCCGACCGCATGCGTGTGCGGAACGGAGTTCCCATGCGCGGTTGGCTTCGTTCCGACCAATGCATCGCGGTCTTGGCCACCGAGCGTCTTGGCTATGGCCTCCCCGACGATGAGGTTGGCCAGCCGCTCACTTGAAACTTCCGCCACCGGCAGCGGCCCTTCAACCTTCCGGCCGCCCCGCAACACCGTGACTGTGTCCGCGATGCCCAGCACCTCGCGGATCTTGTGCAGGATAAGGATGACTGTGACCCCACGTTCCTTAAGGCGGCGAACGCGCGCGAACAGCATGTCGATGCCGGCCGGGGACAGGACCGCGGTCGGCTCGTCGAGAATGAGGACGCGCGCATCCGTGACCAGGGCGCGGGCAATCTCTATCCCCTGCTGTGTCTCGATCGGGAGGTCCCTGATCCGCCGGTTCAGATCGACCTGAACGTCGAGACCCGCAAGATGCGACCGCCATTTTTCAACGAGACCCCTGCGGCTGAAGACGCCGCCCTTGCCCGTTGCGCCAAATTCCATGGCTTCGGCAACCGTGAAGGACGGCGGCAAGGCAAAGCTCTGGTGGACGAGTTCCACCCCGGCGGCCCGGCTTTCGCTGACCTGCCCCGTCCGGATGTCGTGTCCCATCACATTGACGGCGCCGGAAGTGGGCTGGACCAGGCCGGCCGCCACGCGGGCAAAGGTGGTCTTGCCGGCGCCGTTCTGACCGACAACCGCATGGATTTGCCCCGGCGCGAACGAAGCTGAAACCTCCGACAACGCCGTCACGTCTCCGAATTTGACGGTGACGTTGCGGCACTCCAGAGCCGATTTCGCAGATTTGGACATTGAGCTTCCCATCGAGAGCAGGCGTCGCGGCCGTCAAAAGGGCTGGAACCGGTCCGCGAACCCCAGTGACCTCCCCAAAGGGGAGGCCTTACCGACGTCTTTCGAACGATCGGCCTGGCTCGGCAGCCAGCACCGGGAAATCAAAGGGTGGTGTTGAAAGGCACCTTGATGGATCCATCAAGGATGCCGGCACGAACCTTGTCGACCTCTACCAGCGCTTCCTTCGCCCTGGCGTTCAGGTCCGCCGGCCCCTGCTCGGCAAAGACCGGCGAGAGAATGAAGTCGATGACGCCCGTGCCGAGACCCGTATGCTCGTGCGCACCACCCTTCCATTCGGGCCCGACCGCCTTGCCGGTTTCGTTGTAGAGCGAAACGCCGAAGTCGAGGCTGACGATCGAGATCAGCGATTTCGGGCCGAGCTCATACTGTCCCGGCGCAAGGCAGCTCACCATGCGGCCTTCCTTCTCGTTCGCCGCAGCAATGATGCCGCCATCGGTGGCCGCCGCGTCGGTCTGAATGTAGTCGATGCCATCATTGTACATTTGGGTCGCGATTTCCTGGCCCTTTGCCGGGTCCTGGAACGAGCCTGCGAAGGCGGCGATAACCGTGGCATCCGGTCGAACGGAATGCACGCCGGCCTTGAACGCATTGAAGTCTGCGTTGAGCGGAGGGATGGAAACCCCGCCGATGAAGCCGGTCTTCCCGGTCGACGTCATCCTGGCCGCAAAGACGCCCGAGAGATAGCAGCCAAGATAATAGTCGTAGGAGACGGTCACCACATTCGGGATTGCCGGCTCAAAGGGATCGGCGAACAGCTGGATCCACTTGGTATTCGGGTAGGAAGGTGCGAGCGCCTTGAAGGGCTCGGCCACTTCGTTGAAGGTCGAGACGATGATCGCTGCGCCGGCGTCGCCGAGCGTGCGGTAGACAGTCTCATAGGTTGCAGGGTCCTGCGCGTAAATGGCGCGGTACTCAAAACCCTTTTCTTCCGAAAGCTGCTTGAGCTTGGCGATCATCTGGTCCACCGGACCATTGTCGCCTGCAGCCTGCGTGTGCACCAGGGCGACCAGCCCTCCGGACGCGCGAGCGAATTCCGGGACGATGGTCGCCGCAAAGGCCAGTGCTGCGGCGCCCGCGCTCGCCTGCAGGAATGTGCGGCGATGCATCATGTGCTGTGCGCCATTTCCAGTCTTGTCCGTCATGATTGTTCCCTCTTTTTGTCTTGTCGTTTCTCATGCGCATGCCAGGGCGCAGGCAATGCCCTGCGCCGCTTCCCGCCTCAAAGGGGCGGGGAATAGGGGGCCGGGTTCATGATCATCACCTCCTGCTTCTGGATTGCGTCCAGCGCCCAGACTTCGGAGATGAACTTCTGCCAGTCCGGGTCGGCATACATGGCCGTCCGGCGCGCTTCTCGGTCCGCGAGACTGTCGTAGGCCCACATCAAAACCGTGGTGTGGAGCGTGCCCAGCTCCGACACATAGAGACCAACGAACTTGTTCAGATGGCGCTTCTGTACAGGCAAGCCGTCCGCCTCGTACTTCTTCATCCACTTGTCGACCGTGCCGGGCTTGAAGGTGTAGGTGCGGTGTTCCAGGATCATCAGGTTACTCCCTATGCGTTCAGGATGAATTCGGCGCATTTCTCGCCGATCATGATGGCTGGCGCGTTGGTGTTGCCGCTTGAGATTACGGGCATGATCGAAGCGTCCGCGACCCGCAGCCCCTCGATGCCGCGCACCTTGAGCCGCGCGTCCACCACAGCCATGCGGTCGTTGCCCATCTTGGCGGTCCCGACCGGATGAAACGTCGTCATCGCGGTCGCCCGCAGCCAGCGGGTCAAAGTGGCATCGTCAAGCGCTTCCGGCCCCGGAGCCAGCTCCTTGCCGCGATAGCGGTCGAAAGCCTTCTGGCCGACGATGTCGCGGGTCAGCCGGATGGCATCGATCATCGTGCGGACGTCGAAATCGTCGCGGAGGTAATTGGCCTGGATCTTCGGCTTGTCCGTCGCGTTCGCCGAGCGCAGCGTGATCTCGCCGCGGCTCACCGGATTGACGGGGCCGACGCGGATCGTGAACCCGTGGTTGGCTTCCACCGCCTGCTTCTTTCGGAACGGATTGGGGAAGTGCAGATTGGCTGTCTTTTCCAGCGCCGGCATGAAATGCAGCTGAATGTCGGGCGCAATCAGGCCATCGTTCGAACGGATGAAGGCACCCGCCTCATAAGGGAACGTCGTGGTGACGCCCTCGCCGAACAACATGCCCTGGGCAACAGCGGGGATGAGTTTGTCCGCCCGCAGGTCGCTGAACAGCGTGATCGGCTCGCGGCATTCCCAGCTCATGACGCAGTCGACATGGTCCTGGAGGTTCTTGCCGACGCCCGGCAGGTCCAGCACCGGCGCGATGCCAAGCGCCCGAAGCTCGTCCGCCGGCCCGATGCCAGACAGAAGCAACGCCTTTGGCGAATTGACCACGCCTGAAGAGAGGATCACCTCCCGCGTGGCCCGGGCGCGTCCCAGGACGCCGTCCTTCAGATACTCGACGCCGCACGCCCGGTCGCCTTCGATGATCAAACGCGTGAGTTCCGCCCCCGTCAGCACCGTGAGGTTCTTACGGCCGAGCGCCGGGCGCAGGAACGCCCACGAGGTGGACCACCGTTTTCCCTTGCGGATGGTGAAGTCGTAGCGGCCAAAGCCTTCTTGCGTCTCTCCGTTGAAGTCGTCGTTGGCCGGGTAGCCCGCCTGGATGCCCGCCTCGCAGAACACGTCCATCAGCGGATTGTTGCCGCGTGCCCGGCAGACGGTGAGCTCTCCGTCGCCGCTGTGGAAAGCGTCCTTGCGCTCGACATGGGTCTCGGAACGTCGGAATGCCGGAAGCACCTCGTCATAGGACCAGCCGGGCAGCCCGAGCTGCGACCAACGATCGTAATCATGGCGATTGCCGCGCACGTAGATCATGCCGTTGATGGTGGACGTCCCGCCCAGCACCTTGCCCCGCGGCCAATAGAGCGAGCGGCCGTTGAGATGGGGCTCGGGCTCTGTGTGATAATGCCAGTTGTAGATGCCCGAATGGAACAGCTTGCCCATCAGCATCGGCAACCGGAACAAGGGGTTGCGATCCTTGCCGCCAGCCTCGATCAAAAGCACGCGGTTTGTCGGATCCTTCGACAGGCGGTTGGCGAGAACACAACCGGCCGAGCCCGCACCAACGATGATAAAATCATATTCCGGGTTACGCGCCATGGGTCACCATGCGACGGGCCGGTCGCCCATCGCCTCCAGATGAGAATTGCTGAGAAGGAAAGGATTTTCCCGGCCGAGCACCTTGTCGGCAAAGGCGGGATGCTCGCGCTGGATATAGGCGACATGATCCTTGCGCCCCTCGGCAACGCCGGCTTCTGCAAAGATGTCAGCAGCCGCGCCACCGAAGCCGAGGAAGACGATTGGCTTACCGCGCGCCAAAAGCGCGTCGACCACGCGCAGCATCAACGGCCGCCAGAAGGCAAGGTGACCGCGCGACTGGTGCGGATCGATATCGACACGAAAGCGAGAAAGCGTCAGCGACGCATTGAGCAGGAGCACCCCCTCCCTGACCCAACGATCTGCGATCAGGCTCGGCGGCTCGAACGACCCTGCGGGATCGCAAAGCAGATGCCGCACATCCGGCCACCGGCCGAAATCGCGCGCGAGATCCTCGTCGCCCAGCCGCGCAGCCGCGATCAGCTGCATATAGGCGCGGATGCTCTTTGAGAACATCTTGTCCAGCTCGCCCCACGCCGCCAAGTTGCCCGCCTCGAACGCCCGCCCCGTTGCAAAACCCGGCTCGGGATAAGGATCTTGCCCAAGCACGAGGCAGCGCACGCCATCGGGTGCAATGCCGTCAAACGCCGCGAGCGCATGTGCGCCCCGTGGCTGGCCGGGAAAAACCCGGCCGCGGCGCACCGGGAAGATCGGTTCCCACGGCTCGAGATCAAGGTCCGCATCGATACGGGAGAAATCGTCGCCGACGGCGCCGAGCGCATCGCGCCAAACAGGCGGAAGGTCGTTCTCCCAGCCCGCAAACGTTTCCGCCATTGCCTCCCTCAAGCGCATCGGCATCACGGCTCCTCTTCCGTTCGTTGAAGGTGAGACTAGACAAAAGCTGACCAAAGTGTCAACTTTCAAAAAGATAAAAAATGACGACTCGGTCAAGTTTTTCTGACCATATCGTCAACTTTCTGGCGAAGGTCGATACGCTTGCTTTTCGCTGGAAAACGCGGCAATTGCGAAAGCAGTCCCGCCACCACGCACGATTGCCTGGTGCGAAGCGAAATGGAGGCGAAACCATATGGCAAGGGCAGTACGAGATCCCGAAGAGCGCATCCGCGAACGCAACATGCGGCTCATCATCAAGGCCGGGATCGAAATCTTCGCTCGCAAGGGCTTCGACGGCACGCGCATCGCCGAGATTGCCGAGGCTTCGGGGCTGCCCAAGGCAAATGTCTACTACTACTTCTCGTCCAAGGAGGAGATCTATACCGCCATCATCGCACATCTCATCGCCAGTTGGGACGATGCGCTGAAATACATCTCGCCGGAGCGGGAGCCGGCAGAAGCGTTCAAGCTCTACATCAAGGCGAAGCTGGAATACACGCGCAAGAACATGGCCGAATCCCGGCTCTTTGCCAGCGAGATCATTCAGGGCGCGCGTTTCTTGTCCAGGAAGGATCGCGAGCATATCCGCCAGGTCACGGATACCCATGTGGCCGTTGTCGAGGGCTGGATCGCCGCGGGCAAGATGCTGCCGGTGGATCCGCGCCATCTTTTCATCATGCTCTGGGCGTCGACGCAGTTTTACTCGGACTTCGAACCTGTCGCCGTCGATGCGCTCAGAAAACCCCGCTTGAAAGCCGACGATTATGAAAAGGCGGCCGCCACCATCACCGAGACGATCCTGAGAGGCATTCTCCGGCAGCCCTAGCCGACAAGCGAACAGAGCTTCTCCGCCGGCATAACCTGCCGGCTTTCTACGGCCGGGCGATTACGCGCGTTTCACGACTCGCGCTTGTGCTGCACTTCGCCTTGTCACGGGATCACCACGATAGAAAGAGGCAGCGGTCGTTGCCTTTTTGGCAATCGACATTGCGAATATCTATGCTTCTTCGGCAAGGGAAACTCTGAATAATTGGCCGTGCAAGCAACTCTTCAGAGATCCGCAAGATGGCCTATGTCATTACCGAACCCTGCATCGACATAAAGGATGGCGACTGCACCGCCGCCTGTCCTGTGGACTGCATCTACGAGGGTGGCCGCACCTTCTACATCCACCCGGATGAGTGCATCAATTGTGGCCTCTGTCTTTCGATCTGTCCCGTCGATGCCATTGTCTGGGATCAGGAGATACCCGACAGCCAGCGCCATTTCATCGCTGTGAACAAGGAGTTCTTCGGGTCCGACGTCACGGGGATGGGGTCGCCCGGCGGCTGGAGCAAGGAGAGTTCCACGACGCAGGACCATCCGTTCGTTGCCGCCTTCGAGAAGGCAACGGCGATCGCTTAGCAAGTTCGCCCCTTAGGAGACCGGAGGGCGACGCCTACCGGCGCGCTCACCAGTCGGCGTAATAGGCCCTTGTTGCCGCGGCCAGCTTGGTCACGCGTCCGCGCTCGGCGGTCAGCCGCGGAAGGTCCGCGCGCGCCTGCTGCAGAAGCTCGGCCCGGGCAGCCTCGAAATCGACCCGGGTCAACCGTCCATCGCACATGATCTCCTGTCCGCCGACATAGAGCGCCTTTGCATGCGCGGCCGTCATCCGCGTGAGCAGCACCTCCGCTTCATCCAGGTCGTCCATCAGGCTGTCGGCAATCAGCGCAGTATAATCCACGAGCACCAGGTCTTCGTTCGCCGGTGCATTCACCACCTTGGCGCCGACATGGATCGCGGCATCGAAGACACGTCCCGCCGTAAAGGCTCGCGTCAGGTCGCGGCCGCCATGCAAAAGATGGGCAAGGCGCAATTCGCGCCAGAGATCCTGGTCGTCGTCAAAGCCCGTTCCGTCGAGGCCGAACGCGAAGGCTGGACCGCTTGCCGGAAGCGTGGCGACCGGTGCCACGCCTGACCGCAGGCGCAAGTTCGCAGACGGGTTCGAAACGAGCTGTACGCCGCGCGCAGCCAGCAGTTCCAGCTCGTCCGATCTGAGCTGGACGCCGTGGGCGACGGCAAGGCGGGGCGAGAGGAACCCGATCTCGTCGAGATATCGGACGACCCCTTGCGGGAAGCGTCGATCCAGCCATTGCCTCTGCCTCGGGCTTTCGAGCAGATGCATGTGAATGCGCCGGCTGGTTGCGTGAGAGGCCTCGGCGATCGCTTCGAGCAGTGCATTGGAACACCATTGCGGCCCGATCGGACCATACTGCACATCGATCAACGGACTTGTATTGGCCGCGGCGACCGCGTCTGCTGCCGAGATCTGCACCGATGGCGACGCATATTTCGGGATCGAGGCGCTGAGATCGTCCCAGTCTGCCGGAGCGAGATACGGCCGCAATCGCTCAGGCCCGCCGTCATAGGCCCACGGATCGTAGTCGAGAAGCGGACAGGAAAGCGCAAGCCTTATGCCGACCTCGCTCGCCGCCCGCATGACCGCGCCGGCCTCGTCGACGAGACGGTCGATGTTCAGAGAATTATGGCAATGCATGGTCGCGCCGACGCCCGTTTGCGCCAACCTCGAGAAGGCCACCAGCGCTTCCAGATAGGGGTCGGTTCGCGGCCGGAGCCGCAGTCCCGGGATCCACACTTCCAGGGCATCGTCGACATTGCCAAAATCAAGTGTGCGGATGCCATAGCCATGGTCATGGGCATTGACGGGCGGCGGCATCAGCAGAGCATCGGCCGGGATCGCCGTCCATGAGGCGCCCTCAGGCAAATGGTCCAAGAGATTTGGCGCGCGCCCTGCAGCCTCGTGGCCAGGTTGCAGGAGAAGCCGCCCGGGAACGGATGCTGCACTCACGGATGAATCGCCTCCATGATCTGGTCGCTGAACTTCTGCAGTTCTGCGCCAACGAATTCGATGACGGCCTCGGCCGCGTGCGTGCGCTGCCGACGTCGCTGCACCAGAATCCCGATATGCAGGTTCTGAAGACGCGAGCCGGAAAGCGGTATGGCGACGAGATCGCCCGACCTGATCTCGGCAAGGAATCCGATCGGCGTGAAGAACGCCACACCCTGACCGGACAGGATGAATGGCTTGAGCATCATCTGGCTGTTCGAGAGGACAAACGGCCGCCCGGTCCGCTCGAAGACCGAGAGTTCGATTTCGATGAGCGAGCGGATCGGTTGCGTGTCGAGTTGCAGGAGAAGGTCGTACTGGGCGCATTCGGCAAGCGAGACCTGCCGCTGTTTGGCCAGCGGGTGTTCCCGACCAACGAAAGCCATCAGCGGCATCGGCACGCGAAAGAGCATCTCGGTATCGTCAGGCCGGGCGAGATCGAAGGTCATGCCCATATCGACATCGCCTTCGGCGACCAGGCTGCTGATATTGCCGTGACCGGCGGTATGGATGTGAAAGCTCACGCCGGGGTGGATGCTGTGGAACGCGTTGACCATGTCCGGCAGGAACTGGATGGCCAGGCTGTCGAGACAGGACATTTGCACGCGACCGGTCTTTTTCCCCTGCAGGGCGCCGAGGTCGCTGCGCAGCAGTTCGAAATTTTCCAGCGTCACCCGGGCGTGGCGCAACACGTTTTCCCCGGCAACTGTCAGCCGCAAGCCATTCGAGAGCCGCTCGAAGAGCGCTATCCCAAGCTCGTCCTCCAGTTTCTTGATCTGCCGGCTGACCGCCGAGGACGCGACATGGAGCTCCTCGGAGGCCTTGCGAATGGACCCGGACCGCGCGACCGAGACGAAGTATTTCAGGATGCTGGCGTGCATTCGATTGGACCCCTCCTCCCCTGGGCTCCGACCTATAACACGCTCATCGTCCCCTCCAAACGGGCGCGCGCTTCTCCTGAAAGGCGCTGACGCCTTCCATCGCGTCCTCGCTGTTCAGCGCCTTGACGAGCGCGGGCGTGCGCAGCCCCTGGGCCTCGGCCGGAGACAGATGCCCAGTGCGATTGACCGTCTGCTTGATGGCGCGCAGCGAGAGCGGCGCACAGGCGACGATTTCCTTCACCCAGCGGGCAACGGCCGCGTCGAGTTCACCCGGTTCGACCAGTTCGTTGACGATGCCGAAGGCATGCATCTCGGCTGCCGAGAAACGCCGGCCGGTCAACAGCACACCCATGGCAAGATTGTGCGGGATCCGGCGCTGGAGAAGCACCATGCCGCCATCGAGCGGCAGGCGCCCGACGCGGGCTTCGGGCAGGCCGAACGCCGCCTCCGTCGAGGCGATGACGATATCGCAGCCGAGAACCATCTCGAACCCGCCACCGAGTGCGTAGCCATTGACCCTGGCGATGACGGGCACGTCGAGCGAGCGGCGAAACGCCAGTCCCCCGAAGCCGTTCGGGCGGCTTTCGGTCCAGTATTCAAGACCGGTCTTTTCGGCCCCCTTCAGATCAGCCCCGGCGCAAAATGCCCGTTCTCCGGCGCCCGTCAGCACGACGCAGCTGATGTCGTCGCGCGCTTCGATCTCTTGCCAGATCGCCTCCAGTTCGCGTTCGGTTGCGGCGTCCACCGCATTCATCCGTTCCGGGCGGTTCAGCGTGACGCTGGCGACGCGATCCTCTACGACGAAGGTGACGCTCATGCCGCATCTCCCCGACGAACGGAAAGTCCCGAAAGGACCTCGTCATTGTGCTCGCCGAGCTTCGGCGGGGCGATGCGCACCGTCACGGTCGCCGCCGACATGTCGATCGGCGAGCCGACCAGCCGGATCGGCCCGGCCTTCGTTTCGCCGGCCTCGAGGATCATGCGGTTGATCGTCGTCTGCTCGTCGTCAAGGGCTTCGGGAAGCGATCGCACCGGTGCGCAGAGGATGTCCACATGCTCCAGCCGGCCGAGCCAATGGGCGCTGCTGTTCCTCGCAAACGCTTCGCGGAAGATCTTCTGCAATTCCGGGCGGCGCTGCATCTGCGCGTCGAAGTCGGCAAATTGCGGTTGGAGGGACAGGTCTTCGATCTCGAGCGCAGTGCAGATGTCGCGCAGCGGATTCTGCTTGAAGGCGCCGACCATGACGATGGCGCCATCGGTGGTCTCGAACACGCCGGTCAGCGGGAAGGCGCCCCAGTTCAGGTCCTTTTCCCGCATCATGTGCGTGGTGCCTTCCTGCATCTGCATGGCGAGCATGGAGCTGTAGAGGCTGACCGCCACCTGCTGCCCGTGCCCGGTCTTTTCCCGATGCAGCAAGGCAAGCAGAATGCCCTGCACCAGGTGCATGCCGGCCGAGTAGTCGGCAAGTGGCGTCGCGTAGATCGACAGCGGATGGCTGGCATCGGACTTGCGCCGCATGACGCCCGAAAGCGCCTGCGCCAGGATGTCCTGCCCGCCCTTGTGCCGGTAGGGACCCTCAAGGCCGAAGCCGGTACCGACAGCGTAGATCAGTCGCGGGTTTGTCCGTTTGAGTTCCTCGTAGCCGAAGCCCATGCGCTCCATCACATCCGGGCGGAAATTGTTGACAACCACGTCGGCCGTGTCGATCAGCGCGCGGACGGCCGCCCGCGCCTCGTCCTGCTTGAGGTCAAGTGCAAGGCTCTTCTTGTTGCGGTTGAGCGAGGAGAAAACCGGATTGTTGAGGCCATCCGGGTCCGAACCCAGCGACCAGCGCGAGAGGTCGCCGATCTTGGCCTTTTCGACCTTGATGACCTCGGCGCCGTAGTCGGCCAGCATCTGCGTGCAGCACGGGCCAAGCATGACCTGGGTGAAATCGACGATGCGGATACCGTCGAGGGGAAGAGACGTCATTCTGCGGCCTCCAGATAGGTTGCGTTTTCGGATGGTATGTCGCCGGGATCGGCACCCTGCGCCCGCAGCTGCTTCTGGATCGCCTTGACATCGGCGTCTCGCACCTTGACGCCGGCATTGAGCGCGACAGTGGCGGCAACACCAGCCGCCTCGCCCATCGCCATGCAGGGCGGGATCTCGCGGCTCGACTTCTGCGCCTGAATGGTCGCGGAATAATGCCGGCCTGCGACGATCAACTGATCGACTTCCTTGGGCAGCATGGCCCTATAGGGCGTGTAGTAATCGCGGCCGCGGCACACCGTGTCGGTGAAGTGCTGGCGGTTCATCACGTCGTCCTTGGTGACGACATATTCGCCCTGGAGCAGCCGTGACTGGCGCACGCCCGTCTGCGGCGCGAAATCGATCACATGGGCATTTTCGAAGCCCGGCAGGTTGGCGCGGGCGAAGTCGAGCAGGCGGGCGATGCGGCCACGGCCCTCGAGTTCCGCATAGGTCAGGTCTTCGACACGGAGGCCGGAGAGCTTCGGCATGTGCGGGCAGTTGAGCCAGATGACGCCCGGCAGCGGGGTCTTCAGCCACCAGAACGACCAGCAACCACCGATCAGACGCTTGGCCTCGTGATCGATTGCCTTGAACTTTTCCGGCTCCTCGAACTCGAAGCGCTCGGCGGCTTCGGTGTCGATGCCGCCCCAGCGGGAAACCGTCGTCAGGATGAAATTGCCGTCCGTATGCTGGGCACCGGCATCGGCGGCAACGTCGAGGTCGCCCGAGGCGTCGATGACGACGTCGCCCATGATGGCCTCGCGGCCAGATTTCGTCTGGCAGACCACACCCTTGATCGTGCCGTTCTCGACGATTGCCGAGGAGAACCAGCTGTGCGTCCTGAGCTTCACGCCGGATTCGCGAAGGATATCATAGGAGACGCGCTTGAAGGCGTCCGGATCGAAGGCGGCCGCGTAGCAGATCGGGTGCGGCGCAGACGGCGTGTGGAAGTCGAACAGGCCCCAGCGCGCCCATCTTTGCCAGGCCTCCGGCGTATCGCGAATATCGAGCTGGCGGTCGCCATCCGTCGGCGTGACGCAAAGGCCAAGCGTCTTCATCCGTTCGATCATTTCCATGCAGATGCCGCGCACGGTGATTTCGACGCCGTTGACCATGTCGTCGAGCACCAGAACCATGCCGCCTGCCGCAAGGCCACCGACATAAGGATAGCGTTCGAGCAATGTGACGCTCGCTCCGGTGCGTGCCGCAGAAACCGCGGCGGAGATCCCAGCCGGGCCACCGCCGACGACGACGACGTCCGAGCGGTCGACGATCCGGGCATTGCGCAGGGGTTCTCTGATTGTTTCCATAGTCGTTTCCTCCATAGGGGAAGTGTCCGGCGAAATGTGAGGAGCTCACAGCCAGTGACTTCGTCGTTGACCGGACCCGGGTATCCAGGTCCGGCAGCAAAGGGTTTGAGGGGTCAGTGGTCCGTCGTCGGTTTCCAGCGGACGATCTTCGATTCCGCGTAGGAGACGGCGAAGAAGAGAACCACGGCAAGCGAGGCCGCAATCACCACCGTCGCATAGAGCAGCGGCGAACGGAAATTGTAGGTCGCCTCGATGATGAGCGCACCGAGACCGTAGCTGGAGCCGATCCATTCGGCGACGATGGCACCCATCACGCTGCTGGTTGCCGCAATCTTCAGCGCGGCGAACAGGAAAGGCAACGAGCCCGGCAGGCGAACCTTCCAGAAGATTTCAGAATTGCTGGCAGACAGGATGCGCATCAGATCGAGCATTGCGGGGCTCGCCGACTTCAGTCCCTGCACCATGTTGACCAGCGTCGGGAAGAAGCAGATCAGGCCGGCGATGATGATCTTCGGCGCGATGCCGTTGCCGACGAGCAGCACCAGGATTGGGGCAAGAGCGATGATCGGGATCGACTTGATGATGACGGCGATCGGATAGAAGGCGCGCTCCGCGAGTGGGCTATAGACGAACCAGACCGCCAGAAGGACGGCAATCACGTTGCCGAAGATGAAGCCGAGAACCGCCTCCATGAGTGTCGGCCAGAAGTTCGTCCAGAGCACGCCGGCGTTTTCGCCGAAGGCCTTGATGACGTCGACCGGCCCGGGCGCCATGAAGGTCGGCACCGAAAAACCCCAGACGACGAGTTGCCACAAAAGGATGCAGCCAAGGATCGCGAGTGTCGCCGGCAGATGCCGCAGGATCGCAGCGGCAAGGCCGTCCAGGATCCGGAACCGGTTGCCGTCGGTCAAAGCGCGGCCTTCCGCCGGTGAAGGAAGGGCATTGGCCATCAGCATTCTCCTAAAAGTTTGCGCAGGTGGGCGGTCACCTGGATGAACTCGACCGTGTCGCGCATCGCCAGGGACCGCGGATACGGCAGGTCGACTTTCATGAATTCTTTGACGCGGCCAGGATGGGCGGCGAGCATCAGCACATGTTGACCGAGGAAGACCGCCTCGGGGATCGAATGGGTGACGAAGAGGATCGTCGTGCCGGTTTCCTGCCAGAGGCGCAGCAGCTCTTCGTTGAGCTTGTCGCGCGTGATCTCGTCCAGCGCACCGAAGGGCTCGTCCATCAGGAGAATACGCGGGCGGGTCACCAGCGCGCGTGCTATCGCCACGCGCTGGCGCTGGCCGCCCGACAATTCGTGCGGCATCGACCTTTCACGCCCCTTGAGCCCCACGAGGGCGAGAAGCTCCTCCGGATCGGCATAGGTCGCGCCCGCCTCGCGTTTCCCCACCAGCAACGGGAGACGCACATTGTCGATCACATTGCGCCACGGCAGCAGCGTTGCTTCCTGGAAGACGAAGGCAAAATCGCGCCCCTCGCGCGCCTTGCGCGGCGTCTGGCCATGCACCGACACCGAACCGTCGGTGATGTGCACGAGATCCGCGACCGTACGCAGCAAGGTCGACTTGCCGCAGCCGGATGGGCCGAGCATGGTCACGAGCGAGCCGGCCGGTATCTCGACCGAGACATCCGAGAGTGCAGTGAAGCCTGAATCATCCGCGCCAAAGCGAATGTGAAGGTTCTTCACCGATACGGCGGCGTTGCCGACCGAAGCCTGGCCAGGTCTGATGAGCGTTTCCAGCATCGCCTTACCCTACGCTTTTGCGGACATCGGCGGTCGCATCCAGGATCGCCATTGTGTAGACGTCGTCGACGTTGGGAACCGGACCTGTGAACTGGCCGAGGTCCGCATAGGTCTTGATCTGCTCCGCCCAGTTTGCCTGGTCCATGCCACCCCAGCCCTCGCTCGCGGTGGTTTCGTTGAACACGAACTTCATCAGCGGCCCGATGGCCTCCAGTTCGCTCGCCTTGTCGAGGTTGGGGTAGGATTCGAGCAGGATGTCGACGGCCTCTTCCTGATGGTCACGGGCATAACCCCAACCGCGGGCCGAACCGGATACGAAAGCTGCGAGCTGGTCCGCGTGATTTTGCAGCTGGTCGTCGGTGGTATAGTAGACGTTGGCATAGAGCCGGATACCGCCATCCCAGAGCGTCAGATCGACTCTGTCATCCCCGAGCACCTTCAGCGCGTTGACGTTCGTCAGCCATCCACAGACCGCATCGGCTTGGCCGGTCACCAGCTGGTTCATGTCCGAGCCCATGTTGACGATCTTGACCTGGTCTTCCGAGATCCCGTTCTTGGCGAGCAGCGCGCGCAGAAGGATAACCGAGGTCGGGATCGCGGCGATCGTCTTGCCGATCATGTCCTGAGGCTTGGCGATCGGATTTGCCTTGCGGGAGAAATAGGCGAAGGGATGTTTCTGGTAGCCGGCAGCGAATGCCTTGATCGGCGCGCCGGCCGAACGCGCCAGCATGACGGACGGGCTGGAGGAAATCTGGCCGATGGTCGACTGGCCAACGGCAACGCCCGCAACGCCATCGACATTCGGTCCGCCGGGCACGATTTCGAGCTCAATGTTCTGTTCGGCGTAGTAGCCCTTCTTGCGGGCCACGAGCTCTCCGAGAAGCCCGTTCGACGGCAGCCAACCGAGCTGCATGCGGATGGTGGCGGAATCGGCCGCAAGGCCGGGTGAAACATTGATGAGGTTATGGGTGGCGGCAATCGCGCCCATTGCGGCCGCACTAGAAAGGAAACCTCGGCGGTTCATCATTAAACGAGACATATCGTTCCCCTTGCTTGTTATGGGAGCGATGATGATGGAATTTGGCATCTCATAAAGCACAATTTTTAGCGGTTGGTATTGCCGATACGGCAACGCTCGGACCGACCTTCAGGTTTGCCGTTTCGGCAATGGCGGGGTCGAAAGATTGTTCTTTCTGCCGGCCCCATCGCGTCCGATAAGCAGAGACATAGTCAAAGTGTGAGCGCCGCGGAGGATAGATATGGTGCAGAAAAACCTGATCGATGGGGAATGGATCGCCGGTAGCGAAGCGTTCCGCAACATCAACCCGTCCGACACCAACGACGTGGTCGGCGAATATGCCCGCGCGTCAGCGGACGATGCGCGGGCGGCGATTGCCGCTGCGAAGGCGGCGTTTCCGGCCTGGTCGCGCTCCGGCATCCTCGAGCGCCATGCGATCCTGAGAAAAACCGCCGACGAGATCCTTGCCCGCAAGGACGAGCTCGGCAGGCTGTTGTCGCGCGAGGAAGGCAAGACATTGGCCGAAGGCATCGGCGAGACGGTGCGCGCCGGCCAGATCTTCGACTTCTTCGCCGGCGAATGCCTGCGGTTGGCGGGCGAAGTGCTGCCGTCGGCAAGGCCCAATATCGGCGTCGAGATCACCCGAGAACCGGTCGGCGTCGTCGGCATCATCACGCCCTGGAATTTCCCGATCGCCATTCCTGCCTGGAAGATCGCGCCGGCGCTTTGTTACGGCAACACCGTTGTCTTCAAGCCGGCCGAGCTGGTGCCCGGCAGTTCCTGGGCGATCGTCGATATCCTGCACCGCGCCGGCCTGCCGAAGGGCGTGTTGAACCTCGTCATGGGCAAGGGTTCGGTCGTCGGCCAGGCGATGCTCGACAGCCCCGACGTGCACGCCATCACCTTCACCGGCTCGACCGGTACCGGCAAACGCGTCGCCTTGGCCTCCGTCGAGCACAATCGCAAATACCAGCTGGAGATGGGTGGCAAGAACCCGTTCGTCGTGCTCGACGATGCCGACCTCGGTGTCGCGGTCGAGGCAGCGGTCAACTCCGCCTTCTTCTCCACCGGCCAGCGCTGCACCGCGTCGTCCCGCCTCATCGTCACCGAGGGCATTCATGATCGTTTCGTTGCCGCGATGGGCGAGCGCATGAAGGGGCTGACCATTGATGACGCGCTGAAGGCTGGCACCCAGATCGGCCCGGTGGTCGACCAGAGCCAGCTCAACCAGGACACCGACTATATCGCTATCGGAAAGCAGGAAGGCGCCAAGCTTGCCTTCGGCGGCGAACTCTTGAAGCGCGACACGCCCGGCTTCTACCTGCAGCCGGCGCTGTTTACCGAGGCGACGAACGCCATGCGCATTTCCCGCGAAGAGATCTTCGGGCCGGTCGCATCGGTCATCCGGGTCAGGGATTATGACGAGGCGCTTGCTGTCGCCAACGACACACCCTTCGGCCTCTCGTCGGGCATCGCCACCACCAGCCTGAAGCATGCGACCCATTTCAAGCGCAATGCGGAGGCCGGCATGGTGATGGTCAACCTGCCGACGGCGGGCGTCGACTTCCATGTGCCGTTTGGCGGCCGCAAGGGCTCGTCGCACGGATCGCGCGAGCAGGGACGCTACGCCGCCGAGTTCTACACAACCGTCAAGACGGCCTACACGCTGGCGTAAGTCTCGGGCAAAGCCCTGCCACCCATCAAGCGATTGCTTGTTGGGTGGCAGGGCTATTTCACTCGTTGAAAGAGATGCGCGAGGAAAGCAGCCAAGCCCGCCAGCTTAAGGTGTGCGAGCGCGGCTTTCTCTCAAAGAGCGGGATAGAGAGATCGCGAGGAGACCACGTACTGGATCGTCGCAAGCAAGATGGCGACCGCAACGATCACACCGATCCGCAACGTTCGTTCAAGGAAATCTTCCTGGCCCTGCATCGTCAAGCCTCGTTCTTCAACCGCCATGTTCGACGATCGCCAAGACCGAAATCCCGTCCTCATGGCCCTCGGCTCAGGATGGTGGAGGATGGCCCCTCTACGCCCGTCCGTGGCCTTTGATCGGCAGTGGACGGGCTTGGGACAGGCGGCCAATTAAAGGGCAGCGCGCTTGTCGTGTCGCGCGACGCGGGCAAGCAGGTAATCCACTTCTGCCCGCGCGGTCGACGTGAGCATCTGTGCCGGCTTGCGCTGCGCGTCGGTGGCGATGACGCCGCGACGCTTCAAAACGTGCTTGCGAATGGCAAGGCCGATCCCGAGCTGCTGCTCGTAACGGATCAGAGGCAGGTGCGCGTCGAAGAGATCGTGTGCTTCATCCCTCTTTTCGGCCGCAGAAAGCTCCATCAGTTCGGTGAGCATGTCCGGAAAGCCATAGCCGGTCATGGCTCCATCGGCACCGCGCTCCGGCTCGAAGTCGAGGAACAGGCCGCCGTTGCCGCAGAGGATGGAAAACTCGCGAAGGTCGCCCGCCTTCTGCATGGCGCGCAACTTCGAAATTTTCTCAAGACCGGGCCAGTCCTCGTGCTTCAGCATGAGGCAGGACGGGTGGTTGGTGATGATCTTTGCGATGACGCCTGGTGTCATGACAACCGTGAGGGTCAGCGGGTAATCCTGCAGAACCCACGGCACATCTTCGCCGACCGCTTCCACCGCCCCGGCGAAATAGTTGACGATCTGATCATCTGTGCGCAGCCCGGGTGGCGGAGCGATCATGACGCCGGCAGCACCCATCTCCATCGAGTCACGCGCCAGCGAGCGCATGCTGGCAAAGCCTGGAGCGGAGACCCCGACGATCACTGGAATCTTCGACCGGGAGACAACGCGCTTGACGATGGCTCGGCTTTCCTCCGGCTCGAGCTTCGGGGCCTCCCCCATGATCCCAAGGATCGTGACGCCGGTGCAACCGCTCTCCTCATAAAAGTCCGTCAACTTGTCGATCGAGTTGAAGTCGATCGAGCCGTCCTCGAAAAACGGTGTCGTCGCAATGGCGTAGACGCCCTTGGATTGCGTGCTGAACGTCATTTCTGCTTTTCCTTCCAGGCCTCGTAGCGGGCCTTCGTTTCAGCGTTCATCGGGTAAAGACCGGGAAGCGGTACGCCCCGATCCACTTCGCTCATGATCCAGCCTTCTATGCGTTCCTGTTCGGGTGCCTCAGCGAGCACCTCTTCGAGGAGCGCGGCCGGGATAAGGACTGCGCCGTCGTCGTCGACCACGACAACATCATCAGGCAGAACGGCAACGCCGCCGCAATTGATCGGCTCCTGCCATCCAACGAAGGTCAGGCCTGCGACGGAAGGCGGTGCTGCGATGCCATTGCACCACACCTTCATGCCGCTCGCCAGCACCCCCTCGCCGTCCCGCATCACGCCATCGGTGACGAGGCCGGCAACTTTGCGTTTCGCCATCCGGGCGCACAGGATATCGCCGAAGATGCCGGCGTCACTGACGCCAACCGCATCGGCGACGGCGATGCAGCCCTCCGGCATCGCTTCGATCGCCGCCCGGGTAGAGATTGGCGACGCCCAGCTTGCAGGCGTAGCGAGGTCCTCTCGGGCAGGAATGAAGCGCAGCGTAAATGCCTTGCCGACAACCCGTCCCTGGCCGGGCTTCAGCGGCTTCGTGCCGCGCATCCAGATGTTGCGAAGCCCTTTTTTGAGGAGAACCGTCGTAAGCGTCGCAGTGGAGACGCTCTTCAGGGTTTCAACGACGTGAGGCTCAAGTGTCATGGGAGACCCAAATCAAATGCTGTTGATCAGGCCGCCATCGACACGGATGACTGAGCCGGTGATGTAGGAGGCGCGGGGGCTGGCAAGGAAAGTGACGGTGTCGCCATATTCCTTCGGATCGCCGTAGCGGCCGACCGGGATCGACCCGGTGCTTTCGGCCGTGACATCGGCAACGGGCCGGTTCTCGCGCTTGGCTTTCTGCTCGTCCAGAAAGACGATCCGGCCGGTGGCGATGCGCCCCGGCAGCACGATGTTTGCGGTGATGCCGTCGCGGCCGACCTCGCGCGCCAGGGTCTTCGACCAGCCGACCAAGGCCAGCCGCAGGCTGTTCGATATGCCGAGATTTGCAATCGGCGCGACGACGCCGGAAGACGTCGAAGTAACGATGCGGCCCCATTTGCGCTCGCGCATGCCCGGAAGCACCGCATCGGTGACCGCAATCACCGAGCGAACCATGAGATCGAAATATTTCGACCAATCGTCGGGCGACTGTCCGGCGGCGGGCGTCGGCGGCGGCCCGCCGGTGTTGTTGACGAGGATGTCGACCGGCCCGAACGCAGCCTTGATGGCATCGAGCTTCTGACCGATCAGGGAAAGGTCGCCGATATCCCAAACGAGCGGAATGGCCTTGCCGCCTGTCTCCTTGATTGCTTGCGCGGTCGCCTTGGCGCTTTCCTCGTGGATGTCGGCCACGACGACGGAAACGCCTTCGGCCGCAAGCGACCTGGCGATCGCGCCACCAAGTCCGCCACCGGCGCCGAATACGAGCGCCGTCTTGCCATTCAACTGAAGATCCAACTCTTCCTCCTGTGTTTGGCGGCACTATGACAAGGCGAAAACGGAAGAAAAACCTTCCTTTTTATCCCTTCAGACGATAGAAAAACTAACGATGGAAACACGCTTTCTCGAAACCTTTCTGGCAGTGGTTCAGCATGGCTCTCTCGCCGAGGCGTCGCGCCGCATGGGCGTCACGCCGGCGGCGGTCGCGCAACGCATCCAGGCGCTGGAAGACGAGATCGGACTGCCTCTTCTTGCGCGTTCTGGCAGGCGGGTGAAGCCAACCGAAGCGGGCGTCGCAATCCTGGAAAAGAGCCGGCGCGTTCTGGCCGAAGTCAGGCAGCTGAAGGGCCTGGCGCGCGACGATCAGGCATTCGGAGAACTCCGGCTGGGCGCCATCTCGACGGTTCTGACCGGCCTGCTTCCGAACGCCTTGCGGCGGGTCTTCGACAGGATGCCGGGCGTCGACATCTTCCTGCTGCCGGGTACGTCGGCCGAACTCTATAACAGTGTCGCGGAGGAGAGGATCGACGCGGCGATCCTTGTCAAACCGCCCTTCCCCATCCCCAAAACGCTCAGCTGGGACCTCATCCGGTCGGAACGGTTCGTTCTCCTGGCCCCGTCGGACCTTGCAGACATTCCCGTCGATCGCCTGCTTCGCGAGCAACCATTCATTCGTTACGACCGAAGCAACTGGGGCGGCCGGCTGGCCGATAGCTACCTTCAAACCCAGCGTATTCTTCCCCGTGAGTGGCTGGAGCTCGATTCACTGGAAGCCATATCGATGATGGTTGAAGCTGGGCTCGGGGTATCGCTGATGCCCGACTGGCGCTCGCCGCTCTTCGACAACCTGCGCGTGGCTCGTCTGCCGCTACCGAATGCGCCAAACCGTGAGATCGGCTTGCTCCGGCCGCGCAACGTGCCGTCCGGCCGACTGATCCAGACCGTCCTCGACGCCATTCGATCATAGAAAAGCGCGGGGCGCGTCGGCGATTGCCTGGAGGTCGGCTTGGGCACTGGCCGACGGCCCCGAGCCGGAACCGACACACCGAGCCAAGATTATTCGGCAGTTCCGAAATAACATTTCTGTTCGTCACGGATTATCAGACCACGCCGCACGGTACTAACGTCTCTCGTAGTCGATCGGGGCTCTTTGATGAGGACGTGTCCTGATCGGCCCAAAGCATTTCAACCCGTTTGCACCAACCATCCGCAGAACCACGGACAGGGTCGTCGCGCGCCCGTGGGAAAGCTTCGGCTGGATGATCGCCAAGACAACGTCCGACGAAAGGAGCCGTCATGACCACAGAAAAGGTAATCTCCATCGCGATCTTGAAGGCCAAGCCGCACCAGCACGAGACCCTCCGGCAGGGCCTGCTCGGCCTCATCGCCCCAACGCGGGCAGAACCCGGCAACCTCGACTATGTCTTGTTCGAGCTGCGCGATGAGCCCGGAACCTTCTACATGCGCGAGGCTTTCGCCGACCAGGCTGCGCTCGACGCACATTTCGCGACACCCCATTTTCAAGCCTTCGCCGCCGAAATCGATGCTCTCCTTGAAGAACCTCTGCGGCTGATTTTCTTGGATCAGGTCTCCCCCTGAGGCGTGGTGACGATCTCGAACGTGCGGGCCTTATCGCCGGAACTACTGGCTAAGAGGCGAAATTGCGCTTGTAGGTCGAAGCGATCAACGCTGCTGCGCGGTCGAACGCCTTGTCCTCGTCGCGGTCTTCGATCGCGATCAGGATCGCCTCGTGCTGGGCCAGGGATTGACCAAAACCGCCTGTCGCCGCCATCGTCTTCGGGATGCTGATGGAGAGCGCCGCCCGGATGACGGACGCAACCGGCAGGAGGAAACGGTTGTGCGCGGCCTGGAAGATGTTGAGATGGAAGGCGATATCGGCCTCGATCGCGTCTTCGACACGGGCGCCACCCTCTGCCATCCGCTCGAAGGCGGCGCGGATCTCGGCATGTTCGGCCGCAGATCCACGTCTGGCGGCAAGGCGTGCGGCAAGCGGCTCGATCGACAGGCGGAGTTCGAACAGTTCTTCGGCAAGCGTTGCCTGATCCTCCGCATCGCTTTGCCAAGACAGCACGACGGGATCGAGCGTGTTCCAGTGTTCGGCTGCCCGCACGCGCGTCCCGAGCCGTGGCTTTGCCTCGATGAAGCCCTTGGTCGACAGGATCTTCAGCGCTTCGCGCAGCGTCGTGCGGCTGACGCCGAGCGTCGCCAGCATGTCGGCCTCCTTCGGCAGCGTTTCGCCGACCTTGAGTTCGCCGAGCGTGATGCGACGGCCGATATCGCCTGCGATACGAGCCGGCAGGCCGCGATCCTCCCGAGCGATTGCCTTCATGCCCACACTCTCCATTGCATCTCAGCCACGTTCATAGCCGGTCGCCCCGATCAGGAAAAGCCACCCATCGCGGCCGCATAGCGGCGGGTCATTTCGATGCCAAGCGCAGTCGGTCGCATGGCCGGCGCACGGTCGTGGATCGTCATGCCCGCCCGCTCGCCGAAGAGGCGCTTGCCGTAACAAAGCAGCGTCTCGATGCCCTGCATGGTGAAGACCACACCGGGCAGCATCTGCCGATAGGCCTCCTCGGCGTGCTCGTCCCAGCCGTCTGAAAAGAACTCATAGGCGCGCACGGCGTAATCGATCGAGTCAGGCGCAAGGATCAGGCCGTGACAACCGATCCGCAGGTTCTCGAGCAGTTCGAGGCCCGCACGGCCATTGAACACCGGCAGTCGGCCCTCGGTGACCTCGATGAGATGGGCGATGTCGACGACGGGCCCCTCGCCCTTCACCAACCGGATGTTCGGGTGTTGGCGCACGAGTTCGCGAATATCCGCGGCCGTCAGCCCGCGCCCCATCAGCGCCGGCGCATTCTGGATGGCAAGCGGCAGATCGGTCTGATCGGCGACGCGGCCGAAGAAGCGGATGTATTCGGCAGCCGAGAACTGGCCGACCATGGGAGGCTGGAGGATCAACCAGTCAGCGCCGGCCCGTGACGCATGCCGTGCCTGGCGCACCTGTTCCTCGACCGATGCGCCAAAGATCGTCAGGGCGACCGGTACCTGGCCTGCCGTATCCTCGACCAGCCACTCCATGATCGCCATGCGCTCGGCCTCGTCGAGCTTTGAAGCCTCGGTCGCAAGGCCGAGCCCTGCCATGCCGTGCACGCCGCTTTCCAGGCAGATTTCCGTCTGGCGTCGCATGGCGGCGCGGTCGAGCTTTTCGTCCTTGTCGAAGAGCGCGTAGAGGATGGCGTGGATGCCGTGAAGGTTTTCGATGCGGAAGTCGTCCACCGTCGCCTCCTCAGTGGCTTTCGCGCGGAACCGCGTGGCCGCGGCCGCCGACGAGAAAATCGAGATCCGCTCCGGTGTCGGCCTGCATCACGCGCTCGACATAGAGCCCTTGATAACCACCGACCATTTCCGGGATCGGTGCGGTCCAGGCGGCTTTTCGACGCGCCAGTTCCGCGTCGCTGACATCGAGGTGGAGGCGGCGGCCGGCAACGTCGAGCTCGATCCAGTCACCGTCCTTCACCAGGGCCAGTGGGCCGCCAACCGCAGCTTCCGGTGCGGTGTGCAGGACGACGGTGCCAAAGGCCGTCCCCGACATGCGGGCATCCGAGATCCTCACCATGTCGCGCACGCCCTTTTTCAGGAGCTTCTGCGGGAGAGCCATGTTGCCGACCTCGGCCATGCCCGGATAGCCCTTCGGGCCGCAGTTCTTCAGCACCATGATCGAGGTTTCGTCGATATCGAGATCCGGGTCATCGATCCGCGCCTTGTAGTGGTCGATGGTTTCGAACACGACGGCGCGGCCGCGGTGCTGCATCAGCGTCGGCATCGCTGCGGAAGGCTTGATGATCGCGCCATCAGGCGCAAGGTTGCCGCGCACTACGGCGATCCCGCCGCTTGCGGTGAGAGCCCGATCGAGCGGCAGGATGACGTCATCATTGTAGTTCTCGACGCCTTCGATGTTGGCGCCAACGCTCTGTCCCGTCACCGTCAATGCGCCGAGATCCAGGAGGTCGGCGATCTCCTTCATGACGGCCGGCAGCCCGCCGGCATAATGGAAATCTTCCATCAGATAGCGCCCCGAAGGCATGAGGTTGAGGATGGTCGGGATATCGCGGCCGAACCGATCCCAGTCGTCGAGCGAGAGTTTCGTGCCGATCCGCCCGGCGATTGCCAGGAGATGCACGACGGCGTTGGTGGAGCCGCCGATCGCGCCGTTGACGCGGATGGCATTGGCGAAGGCGTCACGGGTCAGGATCTTCGACAGACGGAGATCCTCCGCCACCATTTCGACGATCCGCCGCCCCGTCAGCCGCGCCAGCCGGGCACGGCCGGCGTCGACCGCCGGAAAGGTGGCATTGCCGGGCAGCGCAAGCCCGAGCGCTTCAACCATGGACGCCATGGTCGATGCGGTGCCCATCGTCATGCAATGGCCCGGCGAGCGCGACATGGCGCTTTCGGCGGCCATGAAATCCTGTTGCGACATGACGCCGGCACGCACATCTTCGGAAAACTTCCACACGTCCGTCCCCGAGCCGATCGTCCGGCCCTTGAAGCGGCCGTTCAACATCGGTCCGCCGGAGATGACAATCGAAGGAAGATCACAGGAGGCCGCCCCCATTACCAGCGACGGCGTGGTCTTGTCGCAGCCCGCCATCAGCACGACGCCGTCGATAGGGTTGCCGCGGATCGCTTCCTCGACATCCATCGAGGCGAGGTTGCGGAAGAGCATGGCGGTCGGCCGCAGATTGGACTCGCCGCAGGAAAACACCGGAAACTCCAGCGGCAGGCCACCGGCCTCGAGCACGCCCGCCTTGATGTGCTCCACCAGTCCGCGGAAATGCGCGTTGCACGGCGTCAGCTCCGAGAAGGTGTTGCAGATGCCGATCACCGGCCGACCGTCGAAGACATCGTCAGGCAAACCGTTGTTCTTCATCCAGCTGCGGTGAATGAAGGCGTCCTTGTCCAGTCCGCCAAACCAATTCTGTGATCTCAATTTTCTGGACATGTGCCCTCCCCGACGACGTTGAGCGCCTCCGCTCGTTACATTTCTCATATAATCAGAGTTATTCTCGGTCAAGCGGTGAACGGCCCGGACGTGAAGGCAAAGAAAAACCTCCGGCGGGAGACGCCGGAGGCTGCAAAGTCGAGGGAAGCTGTCGAAGTCGTCGTTCAGGGATGATGGAGCACACTCATGCCGCCATCGACCGTCAGGCAGGTGGCGTTCATGAACGGGCATTCGTCCGAGATCATGAAGAGCGCAGCCTTGGCGATCTCCCCCGGTGTTGCGATGCGGCCGCCGGGATGGAGCTTCATCGTCTCGGCCTCGGCTGCGACCGGATCGGGGAAGCTGTTCCAGTATTCCACGGCCTTTTGCGTGCGCACATAGCCCGGCGCCAGCGCATTCACGCGCACGCCCTGCCCGGCATATTCGAGGCCCAGCGCCTTGGTCATGCCGAGAAGCGCATGTTTGGCGACCGGATAGGGGAAGGTGTGGGGGATGATCGTGAAGGCGTGGGTCGAGGCGATATTGAGGATGACGCCGCCGCCCGCCTCGATCATGCCCGGCAGCACAGCCTTGCTGCAGTTCCACGCGCCCTTGAGATTGATGTCGAAGCAGCGCTGCCAGTCGGCGTCCGACAGTTTCAACGGCTCGAAGAACACGTTGACCCCGGCATTGTTGACGAGCGCATTCGGCTGGCCGATATCACGCGCGGCGGCAGCAACGGTCTGCTCGATGGCATCCGCATCGGTGATGTCGGCCGTGGCGTAGCCGACCTTTCCGCCCGCCGCACGCAGCCGCTCGGCTTCGGTCGCCAAGAGATCGCCGTCACGGTCGATGAGGAAGAGGCTCGCCCCCTCCCCAAAGAAGGCTTCGGCGATCGCGAGGCCTATCCCTTGTGCCGCCCCGGTGACGACGACGCGTTTTCCCTCAAGACGACCCGCCATGTCCGCGCTCCCTACCACTCGGCGACGCTGCCATCGGCGTGGCGCCAGATCGGGTTGCGCCAGCGATGGCCTTCCTTTGCCCGCTCGATGACATATTGCTCGTCCACCTCGATGCCGAGGCCTGGGCCTTGCGGGATCGACACGAAGCCATCCGCGTAGTGGAAGACTTCCTTGTTGGAGATGTAGTCGAGAATGTCGTTACCTGTGTTGTAGTGGATGCCGAGGCTCTGTTCCTGGATGAAGGCGTTGTAGCTGACGGCATCGACCTGGAGGCAAGCGGCAAGCGCGATCGGTCCGAGTGGGCAATGCGGCGCCAGCGCCACGTCATAGGCTTCCGCCATCGCAGCAATCTTGCGGCATTCGGTGATGCCGCCGGCATGTGACAGGTCCGGCTGCAGGATATCGACATAGCCGTCGGAGAGCACCGACTTGAAGTCCCAGCGCGAATAAAGCCGCTCGCCGAGCGCGATCGGCGTCGAGCAATGGTTGGCGATTTCCTTGAGCGCTTCGCGGTTTTCCGAAAGCACCGGCTCTTCGATGAACATCAGGTTGAAGGGCTGAAGCTCCTTCGCCAAGACCTTCGCCATCGGCCGGTGCACGCGGCCGTGGAAATCGACGCCGATGCCGATATGGGGGCCGATCGCGTCACGGATTGTGGCAATGGTTTCGACCGCCTTTTCCACCTTCTCCCAGGTGTCGACGATCTGCATTTCTTCGCAGCCGTTGAGCTTGATCGCCTTGAAGCCGCGGGCGACCACGTCGCGGGCATTCTTGGCGACATCGGACGGACGGTCGCCGCCGATCCAGGAATAGACCTTGATGCGGTCGCGCACCTGGCCGCCGAGCAACGCATGCACCGGCTGGCCGTAGGCCTTGCCCTTGATGTCCCAAAGTGCCTGGTCGATGCCTGCGATCGCCGACATGTGGACGGCACCACCGCGGTAGAAGCCGCCGCGATACATGACCTGCCAATGGTCCTCGATCAGCAGCGGATCCTTGCCGATCAGATAGTCCGCAAGCTCGTTGACGGCGGCTTCCACGGTCAGGGCGCGGCCTTCAACGACCGGCTCACCCCAGCCGACGATGCCTTCGTCGGTCTCGATCTTCAAAAACAGCCAACGCGGCGGAACGATATAGGTGGTGAGCTTGGTGATCTTCATGGTGCGATATCCGCTGGGTGGAACAGGGCGGCGAACACCGCCCGGGAAAGGGTTTCAGCGCGCCGACGGGGCGGGCCGGTGACGTTCGACGGCAAGCTTGAGGTCGCGGGCGGCGAGATCCAGCATGCGCGTAGAACAGTCGCGCGCCCGTGCCTTGTCGCGCAGACGCAGGGCCTCGACCAGTTCGCCATGGATATCGATTGCTTCGTCACGACGTTCGGCAACTTCGTTGGAGGCATACAGCGAGAACTTCAGCGCCGCCTGGATGATGCCGACGAGTTGCAGGAAGACCTGGTTATGGCTGGCCTTGAGCAGGCAGGTATGAAAGGCGACGTCGGCATCGGTGAAGCCGACCACATCGCGCTCGCCGTCACGCATCGCCTGCCAGGCGTGCTCGAGGTCGGCGATTTCCTGGACGGTCGCGCGCTCGGCTGCAAACTCAGCGGCCGCCGGCTCGATCGCCCGGCGCGCCTCCAGAACGCAGTTCAATAGGTCGAATTCGAAGATGCGCTCGCCGATCCATTCGAGCACCTGGGAATCGAGGATGTTCCACTCGTCCTTGTTGCAGACGATCGTGCCCACCCGGGAGCGGCCGCGGACCATACCCTTCGATTCCAGCACCTTCAAGGTTTCACGGATGACGGTGCGGCTGACGCCATAGCGTTCGCAGAGATCGTTTTCACGTGGCAGGAAGGAACCGACCGGAAAGACGTCGGTGCAAATGTCCGAGGCGATGGCGCGCGTCACATTCTTCTGAACGCGAGGGCGACGCTGGCCGCGCTCCTCCGCGCCGTTGCTGTAGTTTTGCTCTTCCACCGCCATTTTCCTCCCGCTTCCGTCTCCCTGTCGCTCCATAGCGCAGACGCTTGAAGGCGACAACGCAGCGAAGCACGTTATCGTTATACATCACTATCGCATTCATCATACAAAGGCAATTGACGAATATGATGATTCATCATACACAAATGCTCACTGCAGGAGGCAGTTCACCAGGGAGAGACATCATGCGCTTTATCAAGGCAGCCATTCTGGCTGGTACCGTCGCCGTGTTTGCGGCAACCTCGGCGTTCGCTGCCGACGTCAAGATCGGCTTCATCGTCAAGCAGCCGGAAGAGCCGTGGTTCCAGGATGAATGGAAGTTCGCCGACGTCGCCGCCAAGGAAAAGGGCTTCACGCTCGTCAAGATCGGTGCGGAAGACGGCGAGAAGGTTCAGTCGGCGATCGACAATCTCGGTGCCCAGGGCGCGCAGGGCTTCATCGTCTGCACCCCTGACGTCAAGCTCGGCCCCGGCATCGTCGCCAAGGCGGCTGCCAACGACCTCAAGCTGATGACGGTCGACGACCGGCTGGTCAACGCCGACGGCAGCCCGATCGAAGACGTGCCTCACATGGGCATTTCGGCGACGAAAATCGGCGAAGCCGTCGGTCAGGCCCTGGTCGACGAAATCAAGAAGCGTGGCTGGGACATGAAGGACGTCGGCGCGATCCGCGTTTCCTACGACCAGCTCCCGACCGCGGTCGACCGCGTCGAGGGCGCACTCTCGGTTCTCAAGACCAACGGCTTCCCGGAAGCCAACATCTTCGATGCGCCGCAGGCCAAGACCGACACAGAGGCGGCACTCAACGCCTCGACGATCGTGCTCAACAAGAACGCCGGCATCAAGAAGTGGGTTGCGATCGGCCTCAATGACGAAGCGGTGCTCGGCGCCGTGCGCGCGACCGAGACGGTCGGCATTGCGCCCGACAGCATGATCGGCGTCGGCATCGGCGGCGCGGATTCGGCGATCAACGAGTTCAAGAAGCCTGCAGCCACCGGCTTCTTCGGCACCGTCATCATCTCGCCGAAGCGCCACGGCTACGAGACCGCACTCAACATGTATGAGTGGATCGCCAACGGCAAGGAACCGGAAAAGCTGACGCTGACCGCCGGCCAGCTCGCGCTTCGCGACAACTACGAGGCCGTGCGCAAGGATCTCGGCATCGAGTAATCGCGTTCCGCGACACCAGATCACGAGTGTCTGGGTCTGACCGACCCAAACAATAAACGTGATCGATTCTGGTAGTTTAGAGCGGGATGCGGGCGGAAGACCGCGCACACCTCATCCCGCTCTATCGGCCCGGCGGCCTCGACTGCCTGGCATTCCGCTTCGGAGCCGCGCATGCAAGATTTTCTCGAATTCCAATCGATCTCCAAGGGCTATCCCGGTGTCCAGGCGCTGTCGGATGTCTCGTTTTCCGTGCGCAAGGGTGCCGTCCATGGCCTCATGGGCGAGAACGGCGCCGGCAAGTCGACGCTCATCCGCCTGCTCTCCGGAGACCAGTCCGCCGATGAGGGAGATATCCGCATCGACGGCGAGACGCAGAGCTATCGCTCCGTGCGCGATGCCTTCCGCGCCGGCGTCATCGTCATCCATCAGGAGCTGCAGCTCGTTCCGGAACTGACGGTGGCCGAAAACCTCTGGCTCGGCCACTTCCCCGGCAAGGCGGGCGTGATCGATCGCCGCCAGTTGCTTCGCGTCGTCGGCGAGAAGCTCGCGGAAATCGGCATCGACGTCGATCCGTCCGCCAAGATCGCCTCGCTCTCGATCGGTGAGCGCCAGATGGTCGAGATCGCCAAGGCGGTGATGCTCGATGCGCGCGTCATTGCGCTCGACGAGCCGACCTCGTCGCTGTCGTCCCGCGAGAGCGAAATCCTCTTTGCCCTGATCGATCGCCTGCGTTCGAACGGCACTGTGATCCTCTACGTGTCCCACCGGCTCGACGAGATCTTCCGGCTATGCGACAGCCTGACGGTGCTGCGCGACGGCAAGCTTGCCGCCCATCACCCCGATATTTCCAAGGTCACGCGCGATCAGATCATCGCCGAGATGGTCGGACGCGAGATCTCCAACATCTGGGGCTGGCGGGGCCGCGATCTCGGTGCTGAACGTCTGCGCGTCGAAGCGATCTGCGGCCCGAAGCTGAAGACACCCCTGAGCTTCTCGGTTCGGCGCGGCGAGATCCTCGGCTTTTTCGGCCTGATCGGCGCTGGCCGTAGCGAGATGACCCGGCTGGTCTATGGCGCAGACAGACGCCACCAGGGAACCGTGACGATCGACGGCGCGATCGTTCCGGCCGATAACCCGCCACAATCGATCCGAGCCGGCATGGTGCTCTGCCCCGAGGACCGCAAGTTCGACGGCATCGTCCAGGGGCGCAGCATCGAGGAAAACATGGCGATCTCGTCGCGCCGGCACTTTTCTCCCCTCGGCATCCTCAACCTCAAGAAGGAAGCGGAACTGGCCGACCGCTTCATCGCCAAGCTTCGGGTGCGCACACCGTCCCGCAAGCAGGACATCATCAATCTCTCCGGCGGCAACCAGCAGAAGGTCATCCTTGGCCGCTGGCTTTCCGAACAGGGCGTGAAGGTTCTGATCATCGATGAGCCGACGCGCGGCATCGATGTCGGCGCCAAATCGGAGATCTACGAAATCCTCTACGAACTCGCCGGTCAGGGCATGGCGATCGTCGTCATCTCCAGCGAGTTGCCCGAGGTGATGGGCATTACTGACCGCATCCTCGTCATGTGCCAGGGCCGGATCGCCGCAGATTTCGCGCGCGCGGATTTCGACGAACGCCGCATCCTCGCCGCCGCCCTTCCCGATGTTCCAACCGAGCAGGTTCAGCCGTCATGACTTCCTTGAAAAAACTTCTACTCGGCGAACAGGGTCTGGTCGTCATCTTCGCCGTCGCCTTCGCCATCGTCGCGCTGACGGTTCCGAACTTCCTGACCGAGCGCAACATGCTCGGCCTGCTGCAATCGGTCGTGACCATCGGCATCGTCGCCTGCACGATGATGTTCTGCTTGGCCTCGCGCGACTTCGACCTCTCGGTCGGCTCCACCGTCGCCTTCTCGGGCATGGCCGCCGTCATGGCCTCCAACGCCTCCGGCTCGATCCTCGTTGGCCTGATAGCGGCACTCCTGTGCGGCGGCTTTGTCGGGCTCGTCAACGGCGTGGTGATTGCGCATTTCCGCATCAACGCGCTGATCACGACGCTTGCCACCATGCAGATCGTGCGCGGTTTCGCGCTGATCGCGTCGGACGGCCGGGCCGTCGGCATCAACGATCCGAGCTTCTATCAGCTGGCGCTGTCGAAGTTCCTGGGCATCCCGACGCCGATCTGGGTGATGGGTTGCTTCTTCCTCGTGTTCGGCTTCGTCTTGAACCGCACCGTCTTCGGCAAAAACACGCTGGCGATCGGCGGCAACCCGGAAGCCTCGCGGCTGGCCGGCGTCAACGTTTCCAACATGCGCATATGGATCTTCGCGCTGCAGGGCCTCGTCTGCGCCGTTGCCGGTGTCCTGCTCGCCTCGCGCATCACCTCGGGCCAGCCGAATGCCGCGACCGGTCTCGAGCTCTCGGTCATCTCGGCCTGTGTGCTCGGCGGCGTGTCGCTTGCCGGCGGCCGTGCGGCCATGACCGGCGTAATCGTCGGCGTTCTCATCATGGGCATCGCCGAAAACGTCATGAACCTCCTCAACATCCAGGCCTTCTACCAATATGTCGTGCGCGGCCTGATCCTCCTGCTCGCGGTGCTGCTCGACAATCTGCGTTCGGCCGCCGCCGGTCGTCGCAGCTAGAGTATGACGGAAGACATTGTTCTCCTCGAAAACGAAGAGGGGCTCACCGTCGAGGTGAGCCCGCTTGGCGGCGCGATCCTGTCGGCTCGCTGGCGCGGCATTCCTGTGTTCACGCCGACGCCGGCACCGGGGCTTGCCTCGCAAGTGTTCGGCGCCGAGGCCTGCTTTCCGTTGGTGCCCTTCGGTAATCGCATCGAGGACAACAGCTTCCAATTCGAAGAGCGTGACTACAGGCTGGAAGAAAACACGACCGATCCGCTGGTCTTGCACGGAGACGGCTGGCTTGGGCGTTGGTCGATCCTGCAGCGCAACCGGCAATCGGTCACTCTTCGCTTTGACCAGGAGGCAAGCGTTGCCACCCCCTTTGCCTATGAAGCGGTACAGACGATCGCCATCGACGGAGCCCGCCTGATCCTCTCGCTCGCCATCACCAACCGCGCCGACCAGACCCTGCCCTATGGACTGGGCTTCCATCCATACTTTCCGCGCACGCCCGAAACGCGGCTCTTTGCTCATGCCGAACGATATTGGAGCGAACGGGAAGGTCATCTGCCAGGCCGCCCCGGCCCCATCCCTCAGGACATCAACTTTGCATCCGGCTCCCCCTTGCCCCCGAAATGGCTGAACAATGCCTTCGACGGCTGGGATGGACGAGCCCGTATCGAATGGCCGGAAACGGGGCTTGCCGCTTCGCTGGAAGCCGATGGGCATTTTCAGTTCTTCGTTCTCTATTCGCCGTCGGCGACAAGCAGCTTCTTTTGCTTCGAGCCGATGAGCCATCGGCCGAACGCGCACCGCGATCAACGAGACGGCGGCCTCGTCCGGCTTCAGCCTCTCCAAACCGTGACGGGAACGATCGCGCTAAGCGTCGAGGACCTGGCGAGCGGGTAGCGGTTCGCAAGGAGCGGTTTCGCATCCGGAACGCCGCAATCGTTTAAAGGCACCCCAGGCAATAGCTTCGATCGACCATCCGGTCGCGGGGAAGATTGCGTATATCAATGATTCCGTGGAACTTTTTTGAGCAAGCTCCGTTTAGAAGCCGCCACGACCGTGCCGGTCGGTGGTGAGACTGAACAGGAGATATGCATGAATTATGTGACCGCCGCCGCGCTTTCCCTTGCCCTCGTTTCCAGCGCCGCCTTCGCGCAAGAACCCGCAGCAAACGGCGCAGATGCGATGCTGGTCGGCCCCGGCATCACGATGGGCACCGCCGCAACGATGCCGCTGAAATATGTGGAAATCAAAGACACCGATATCGTCAATTCGCAGCTCATCGGCGTCGATATCTATAACAAGCAGGACGAGACGATCGGCGAGATCTCCGACGTCGTCATCGGCGACGGCAAGTCCGTCATCGGCATCGTCGCAAGCGTCGGCGGTTTCCTCGGCCTGGGCGAGAGCTATGTCGTCATCGACCCGGCGTCACTTGCCCTTGCCAACGACAACGGCACTTGGAAGGCCTATGTCGATACCAACAAGGATGACCTCTCCAAGGCACCCAAGTTCGATTACGGCAAGCTGAAGAAATAAAGACCGGCTGCCGCGCGCGTTCGCTTCTCCGGCGAACGCGTTTTTCGTCGCCGAGGCGCCCTGCACATCCGCCGCTGACGATCACCTCCAGGGGCGCGAAAGCATTCCATTTTCAGCGATAAAAATCGCCAAAACTTAGTTTTCTATTCTCCCAATGTGGACATTTCTGTATAGGCGTGCCAAAAGACAATCTGATTGCGACATGATGTCGTGTTTGCGCAGGCCTTTCTGGTCGTGCGCTTTTCCGTTTCGCTGATCGTTTCATCAGCCTTTCAAACACGAAGGAGAGTGCCCCGCTTCCGGAGCCGGGGCCCAGAACATATGGCATTTCAAACTGAGAGCGACCGCTCGGCCGACGAGCAACCGGTCAAGATCAGTATCAAGAACGTTTTCAAGGTTTTTGGCGAGCGGCCGGACGAGGCGCTGAGCCTGCTTAAGGCGGGTAGCACCAAAGCGGAGATCCACGCCGAGACGGGCTGCACCATCGGCGTCAACAACGCGACCTTCGACATTCGCGCCGGCGAGATCTTCGTCATCATGGGACTTTCGGGTTCCGGCAAATCGACGATGCTGCGCCTCCTCAACCGCCTGATCGAACCGACCTCCGGCTCCATCGAGATCGACGGCAAAGACGTGGCGCGCTTGCCGCGCAGCGAACTGATCGCCTTGCGCCGCCGCGACATCAGCATGGTCTTCCAGTCCTTCGCGCTGCTGCCGAACCGCAGCGTCATCGACAACGCGGCCTTCGGCCTCGAGGTCGCCGGCGTCGGCGAGGCCGAGCGCAAGGCGCGCGCCCGAACGGCTCTGCACGCTGTCGGGCTGGAAGGTTACGACGACAGCCGCCCCGACCAGCTCTCCGGCGGCATGAAGCAGCGCGTCGGCCTGGCGCGAGCGCTCGCCGCCGAGCCTTCGGTACTGCTCATGGACGAGGCTTTTTCCGCGCTTGACCCGCTGATCCGCACCGAGATGCAGGACGAACTCGTTCGCCTTCAGGCTGAACACAGTCGGACCATCGTCTTCGTCAGCCACGATCTCGACGAAGCCATGCGGATCGGCGACCGCATCTGCATCATGCAAAATGGTGAGGTCGTGCAGGTGGGCACCCCGGACGAGATCGTGTTGAAGCCCGCCAACGACTATGTGCGGTCTTTCTTCCGCAATGTCGATGTCTCGCAGGTGTTCCGCGCCGGCGACGTCGCCCGCAAGACGCAGGTGACGATCATCGAGCGACAGGGTGTTTCGGCCGCAGCTGCCCTTGAGCGCATGGAACACTACGATCGCGAGGTCGCCATCATTCTCGGCCGCGACAAGACCTATCACGGCATGATCAGCCGGTCCTCGTTGATCGCGACCGCCCGAGACGGCGCCGCCGATCCCTACCGGCGCGCCTTCCTGCCGGATATCGAGCCGATCCCCGCGTCGGAAAGCTTGTCCAACGTGCTCGGCAAGGTGGCTGCAAGCCCCTTCCCCATGCCCGTCATCGACGAAGCCAACCGCTACCTCGGCTCGATCAGCAAATCCGCGCTGCTCGAAACGCTCGATCGCACCGCCTGATCCAGCCCTTTCGGAGACAATCCATGACTTTCGATATCGGTGACGGCGTCGACAGCGCCGTCAACTACATCCTCGACAATTTCGCACCGCTGCTCGATCTGATCGCCGCCGCCATCGGCACCGTGACCAACAGCATCCAGGCCGCACTTCTCGCCGCCCCCTTGGCCCTCGGGCTCACGATCTTCGTGCTCTTGTCGCTGTGGCGGGTCGGCTTCGGCTTTGCGGTCTTTACCGCCCTTTCCCTGCTGCTGGTCGAACACATGGGCCTTTGGTCCGCAATGATGGAAACGCTGTCGCTGGTTATCGCATCAACGCTCGTCGCCATGCTCATCGGCCTGCCGCTCGGCATCGCCATGGCGCGCAGCGATCGCGTCGCGGCAGCCGTACGACCCATGCTCGACCTCATGCAAACGATGCCGGCCTTCGTCTATCTCATCCCGGCGGCGATGTTCTTCGGCCTTGGCGCCGTGCCCGGGACGATCGCGACGGTTATCTTCTCGATGCCGCCGGTCGTGCGGCTCACCAATCTCGGCATCCGTCAGGTGCATGTGGAGTTCATCGAGGCCGGCAACGCCTTCGGCTGCACCGCCTGGCAGCTGCTGGTAAAGGTACAACTGCCCAACGCCATGCCTTCGATCATGGCGGGCATCAACCAGACGATCATGCTTTCGCTCTCCATGGTGGTGATCGCCTCGATGATCGGTGCGGGTGGCATTGGCAACACGGTCCTGACCGGGATCCAGCGTCTCGACGTCGGAACCGGTTTCGAAGGCGGTCTCGCCGTCGTCATTCTCGCCGTCATTCTCGACCGGATCACCCAGAGCTTCGGCAAGGAGCGCGCCAGCCCATGGCGCGTCCTGTTCCGCCGGCGACAGGAACAACCTCAGACCTCCCCCGTCACGGCCTGACGCCGCGGACTTTCCTATCCATCTGGCGGCGTTCGCGTTGCCGACTGCAAACCTTCGTGAAAGGAGCACCCATGTTCAAGACCCTTGCAACCATCAGCCTTGCGGCCGGCATCGCCGCCGGTACGTTCGGTGCGGCTGCCGCAGAAGAAAAGCCACCTGTCAGGATCGGCTGGGCCGCCTGGTCGGACGCCGAGTTCGTCACCAAGCTCGCCGCAAAACTGATCAAGGACGAACTCGGCCAGGAGGTCGAACTGGTCCAGACGGACATCGCGCCGCTTTACCAGGGTGTCGGTCGCGGCGACCTCGATGCCATGATGATGGCTTGGCTGCCGGAAACCCACGCCGACTACTTCGCCAAGGTGAAGGACAAGGTAACGACGCTTAGGACCGTTTACGACGGTGCCAGGCTCGGCTGGGTGGTGCCGAAATACATTCCCGAAGACGCCATCGCCTCGATCGACGACCTGAAGAAGGACGACGTGAAGGAGAAGCTCAAGGGCCGGATCGAGGGCATCGATCCCGGCGCGGGCCTTACACGCCTGTCCGAGCAGGCAGTCAAGGACTACGCGCTGGACGGATACAAGCTGCAGATCTCCAGTGAGGCCGGCATGCTGACGACGGTTGACCGGGCGATGCGCAAGAAGGATTGGTTTGTCGCCACGGCCTGGAGCCCGCATTGGATGTTCGGCAAGTACGAGCTTCGCTATATCGCGGATCCGAAGAACGCACTCGGCAAGGCCGAACGGGTGGACGTGCTGGCACGCAAGGACATCGAGAAGGACAACCCTGAAGTTTCAGGCCTGCTGTCGCGCATGAAGCTGCCGATCGGCGATCTCGAAGCCGCGATGTTCAACGCCCAGCAGACCTCCTACGAAAAGGCAGTCGACAAGTACATTGCGGATCATCCGGACCAGATCAAAGCCTGGCTCGCCAAGGACGATGGCTGAGCTTGGCCGCCAATGCATGTCGCGCGAAAATGCACAGCGGTTTTGCGGCAACGACATGCATAAAAACAAGGGCTTAAAGCCTGGAATGTGAACCATTTTTCACGCGACGGGCCTTAGTCCGACCGACGCCCGCGCTCTCGTTGCGGGCGTTCCTCCCGACAGAAGGATCATCGACATCATGAACGACATGCTTGCACCCCGCGCCACCGCGGACGCCACAGACGACACGATCGGCGGCCGCATTTCGCTTGCCCGCGATGCAATCAACCTTTCGATCGAACAGATATCCGCGATCGCGGGTGTTACCGAGGAGACCTGGATCAGCTGGGAAAACGACCGCGCCGAGCCGAGGGCCAACCGCCTCGACATGATGGCCGGTATCCTGCAGGTCAACATCGCCTGGCTCCTCGATGGGCGGGGAACAGGACCAGTCGAGGCGAGGTAGTCCGCTGGGACTACCCGTTCGGCCGAACGCCGGAAGAACACCAAGGCCATCGTCGCTACGGCAGCCGCCGCCTTGCTTCCGCCGATCGGGGCCGAGCCCCCCGACGACGTTCCTTGGTCGCCCCTTAAACGGACGCCGCTTCCAGGCGGGCGCCTTCAAAACGCGCGTTCATCGCAAGGATCGATCCGGCATCCGGCATCAGGCATGCGGCCGTCGCCAGTGCGTCGGCGATGGCGGCGGATGGTGCCGAGACCGAGACAGAGCGCCAGTTTGCCGGCGCGGGCATTCCGGTCATGGGGTCGAGGATATGTCCGTCTCTGGCTGCCTGATCGAAGGTCGTGCCGAGAGGGGCGGAGGTCGCGACCGCCCGCTGGCGCAGAGGCAGGCGCTCGCCCGATTCCAGTCGGACCGGCCATCCGTCGCCGCCCGGTTGCCCCCCAAGAGCACGGAACTCGCCGGTATCGATCAGAATGTCCGTCAGTCCCTCAGCTTCAAGCATTGCTCCCACACGGTCGGCAACATACCCCTGCCCGATGCCGTTCAACGTCAGCGCCATGCCCGGATGCAGCGTGATTGCTGCTGCATCAAGCGTGACCTTGCCCCAGCCAACGTTGCCACGCACGCGATCGACGTCCGCCGGGTCGGGTCGCGTGCCGTTTGCAGCCGATTGAGCCCAGAGCGTCCAGAGCGGCTGCACCGTCGGATCGAAGCGCCCGCCGCTTGCCAGGTGGACTGCGTCGGCCAGTGACAGACATCCCAAAAGCTCGAATGGCGGATCTTGAAGATAACCGTCGCGGTTCAGTCGGCAAAGCGCACTGTTCGCACGGTAGAGGCTGAAGACGTTTTCCAGGCGGTCGATCTCGGCCATGACCCTGGCGACAATGGCCTCTGCCTCTGGATGCTCGATGCGGATCGAGGCACGCGCGCCAAGCGCCTGACCTGTCCAGAAGCGGGTTGCCGCGTTGGCACGGGCGATGGCGGGCGCTGTTGCGAGAACTGCAGAAATTGCAATCAGGCGGCGTCGGGTCACAAGCATGGGGGTCAACCTCCGGCAGGATGGGGCAATGCACGCAGACGGCCGAGATAGTCTTCGTCGTCCGCGCCCGGTTCCGGGCCGGTCTCCACCGGCGTCAAAACCATGGCATCGGTGATATCTGCGAGCGCGAGCACCTGGCCGCCCTCGGCAAGGACGAAGGCCGCAGCCTCGTCGCGGCTTGAGAACGGCACGGCTTCTGGCGCCCCCATGCCGCCTCGCCGGGCAGAGCCGACCACGTAGAACGCCTTGTCGGCGGCGATCCAGTTGCCGTCACCGGGCTGGTCCCAGCTTGCCCCTGCAGCCCCCATATCGTTGACGTAGATAACGAGGATCGGCGCAATCTGCTCCGGGCCGCGCGCATAGGCGATCGCGTCGCGCACCTGACTGAAGAAGAGCGGCGCCGGGTTTCCTTCCAGAAAGATCTGCGCCTTCGGGCCGGGGTGCTCCAGAAGGTTCATCTGGCAGTAATGGCCGAGGGTCTCGGGCGTCATGTCCTGCGGCACGATGCTTTGGGCCACGTCCTCCTTGCAGGCGGAAAGCAGCACCAGGGCGGCAGCGACGAGGACGAAGCGAAGTCGGTTCCTCATGGGGTCACCTTTCGGAAGGCTGCGGCGGCCAGTGCGATGGCGGCCAGTGGCCAGGTGAGAAGGGAGGCTGCCGATTGCCAGAGCGGGATCGCGCCGGCAGCGCCACCCAGTCCGCCGGCGGCAGAAACCGCTTGTGCGGCCGAGAGGTTAAAGACGCGGAAGGCATCGGCAGGGTTGGCAAGCAGAGCGACAGGCAATGCGTGTGTGGTGAAAGCACCGCCGCCATCCGTCACGATGAGCGCCAATAGGGCAAGATCGTAGAGCACCACCGCCACCAGCCAGAGCGCGATGGCCAGGCCCGCCGCCCCCGACGGCCTTCGCGCCAAAGCCGAAAGCGCGTAGCCGGTGCCAAGAAAGGTCGCGCCCAGCAGCACCGAGGACCAGATCAGCCGCCAGAGTGCACCAAGCCCTGCGGTCGCTCCAGGATCGAACCAGACGGCTGCGAGCGCCGCGGCGCCATAGCCAAGCGTCACGGCAAGAGCGAGGATTGCGAGATGCGCCAGAAGTTTGCCGAGCAGGATCTGCAGGCGCGAGACGGGATAGGTGAGAAGCAGTGGCAGCGTGCCGCGTTCCACCTCGCCAGCCACCGCATCGAAACTCATCAGCAATGCCAAAAGCGGGACCAGATAGACCGCAAGCGAGGTGAGCGAGGCGACCGTTACGGAGAGCCGGTCGACGCCGACATCGCCCGTCGGGGCAGAGCCGGCGGCGGCCAGCACCAGGGCGAACAGCACCATCATGCCGGTGGCGATGGAGACCCAGCGATTGCGGAAAGCGATGCGGAATTCGCTGACGGCGGTGGCAAGGATGCGCGTCATTGCCCGTCCCTCCGGCTAAAGTGGCTGTAGATGTCCTCGAGGCTGGGCGGGATGACATCGAGATCGGCAACGGCGCTCCCAAGCGCCGCAATACGGGCAAGAAGCGGCAGTTTTTCCGACTGCGAACCACGAAGGCGCAGGAGGCCGTCCTCCCCTTGCACACCTTCGGGAAAGGTCGCGGCCACTGCCGGCGCATGGCCCGGTGCGGGGCGAACGGAAAAGGCGACCGGAAGGGCCGCACGGGTCCGAAGATCGGCAAGCGTACCCTCGGCCACCAGTTCCCCACCGGAAAGGATGAGGATTCGGTCCGTGCGCGCCTCCACCTCGGTCAACACATGGGAGGAGAGCAGGATGGCGGTTCCTTCTGCGGCCAACCCGTCGAGCAGGTCGTAGAAGTCCCGTCGCGACACCGGATCCAGGCCCGAGGTCGGTTCGTCCAGCACCAGCAGACGGGGGCGGCCGATCAGCGTCTGGGCCAGACCCACGCGCTGGCGCATGCCTTTGGAATAGGTCCCGATCCGACGCCGCGCCGCGTGACCAAGCCCGACGCGCGCAAGAAGCTCCATGGCCAGCGCCGGGCTTTCACCGCGCAGCGCGAGATAGTGGCGAAGCTGTTCCTCTCCCGTCAAAGCCGGATGAAAGGCGACATTTTCCGGCAGATATGCCACCTGGGTCCGCGCGGCGGGCGAACCGGGCGCCGAGCCGCAAACCAAAACCTCGCCGCTGTCGAAGGGGGTGAGACCGAGCACGATCTTCATCATCGTCGACTTGCCGGCACCGTTATGGCCGAGCAATGCCGCGCGCCGTCCCGGCTCCAGCGCAAGGGAAACGGACTTCAGCGCTTCCATCGATTGGAAGCGCTTAGTGAGCCTGGAGATTGTCAGCGTCGGTGTCATCGTAATTTCCTTCAGTCCAGCGCCCTGCGGCCTCCGCCTCGTAGGCAAGGATGTCGAGCGGGACAGGGATGGTCAGGGGGCGCATCAACGGCGCGCTGTCGCGCACGCCTCCAGGCAGGGTGGCGGGAAAATCCCGTTGGCTCCAGCGAACGATCTGCACGGCCGGCGAACCGGTGAGCAGGCTTGCCGCGGGCTGCGACCAGAGGATCTGGTCCATCAGGTCGTTGGGGCGGTAAAAACTGTCGGCAATGCCGTCGCCGTTGAGGTCAAAGGCCGGATGGTCGGACCAGAAGTTGCCCCGCCCTTCATGGCTCCATTCCATGTTGCGGGTGCCGACATATTTGACCTGCTCGCGGTTGGCGATGAAGGCGTTGCCTGTCAGCACATTCTTTTCCGAACCGGCGGTGAAATGAATGCCGATGCCGCAGCTCTCGAAGCGGTTTCCCCAGATCAGGTTCTTGTGGGCGTTGTAGATGAACAGGCATTTCTTCGTGCCGCCGCGCACCAGATTGCCCGACACGTCGGCATTGTTGGCATAGTTCAGCATCAGCCCGTGCTCGCGGTCGCCGAGGCTGAGATTGTTCAGGATCTTCGCGCGATTGGAGAACATGATCGCAAAACCGAGATGGTTTCCGATCGAGATGTTGTCGGAAACCTCGGTGTTGCGGGTGTACATGAAGTGTACCGCAAAACGCAGGTCGCGCATGATGTTGCGGCGATAGATGCTGTCGGCGCTGGCGTTCGAAAAGATGCCGTCGCGACCGTAGCGAATAACGTTGTCTTGAAGCAGCGTGCCCGGGCTGTTCCAGACATAGATGCCATTGCCACGCTCGTTCATGCGGGGGCTGCGCGTGCCGACGATCTCGTTTTCAGAGACAATCGCGCCGCGGCCGCCATGGACGTCGATGCCGTGCATGTTGTCGGTAACGAGCAGTTTCTCGACACGGGCGCGATCGGCGCCCTGAACGATTTTGACCCCGGCGTCGAGGTCCTGGTTGATGCGACCCGAACCGGTGACGGTGAAACCTCTCAAGGTGACGTCCGGCGCGGCAATCGTCACCACGCTACCCTGCTTGAGCCCATCAACGACCGCCCCGCGCGGACCGGTGACGGTCAGGGGTCGGTCGATGGTGACGGGGCCTTCGTAGACCCCGCCGCTCAACAGCAGAACATCGCCGGGCTCCGCCCCAGCGATGGCTGCGGCAAGGCTGCCCGCACCCGGCACGACTGCGCGCTCCGCCGCGAAGAGCGGAGAGGCGAGAAGCAGACCGATCAGGAGAACGGACAGCCGCATCGATCAGGCGTCCTTCGGTTCCACGAACATGCGGCCGCGCATTTCCATGTGCAGGGCATGGCAGAACCATTGGCAATAGTACCAATAAACGCCAGGGTTGGCCGCAACGAAGGTGACGGAGCTCGTCTGTTGCGGGCCGACCTCCATCGCCACGCCGTGATTGCCCATGGTGAAGCCGTGGGTGAGGTCATCGATCTCATCGAGATTGGTGACGATGACCGTGACCTCGTCACCCTCCTTCACCGTAAAGCTCGGCTGGCTGAAGCTGGGCGCGACCGAGGTCATGTAGACGCGAACCTTGTTGCCGTCGCGGATCACGGCCTCGGTCCACTCGTCGATGTCGACCTCATCGGCCTCGGCCTGCTTGCGCGTTTCGGCCCACAGCGGATCCTTGCGATCCCAGACCGAGCGGATGTTCGGCAGGATCGAGGGGGAGACTGCGATGGCATCATGCGGCTCGGCGAAGGTCGGGCCGTCATGAACCAGCACCATCTTGTCACCGGAAATGTCGATCAGCTGATCGTTTTCCGGCTTCAGCGGGCCGACATTCAGGAATCGGTCCTTCGAGAACTTGCAAAGGCAAACGAGCCAGTCGTTCGCGGCATCCAGCGTTTCGCCCATCACCGTCTTCAGGTGGCCAGGCTGGTACTGAACGTCGAGCTTGTCCTTGATCGGATTGATCTTTTCACCGGCGTAGGCGCGGATGGCCTCATCGATGTTCCACTTCACCACCTGGCTGTCGAGGAACAGCGAGGTATAGGCGTTGCCACGGCCGTCGAAGGCGGTGTGCAACGGGCCGAGGCCCAGCTCCGGCTCCGCCACCACGGCGCTGCGCGGCTCGGCATTGTCGTAGAACAGGGCATCGAACTTCGTCACGTCCAGCACGGTGACGGTGGGCGAGAGCTTGCCGGCGACGCACAGATGCTTCCTGTCCGGCGCCATGTTGCAGCCGTGCGGGTTGTTGGCGATCGGGATGTAGCGCGTGAAAAGCGACTTGGCTTCCTTGCGCCCGTCCACCACCTTGACGCCGTTGATCTCTTCGTATTTGCCGGCCGCAATGGCCTTCTCGATCTCGGCGATGTTGAAGACGACGATGTGGTCCATCTCGGACTTGGTCATCTCTTCCAGCGTCATGCCCATTTCGGAGTTGTAGCTGGTGGAGAACGCCCACTTGCCCTCGTAGTCGGCATCGCAATTGTCGAGGTTGCCCGAGACCTTCACCTGCCAGGCCACTTCCCACTTGTCGGCATCGACAGCGGTGAAGATGTTCACGTAGGTCGCCACGTCGGTCATCGTCGAGCCGTCGTTGACGAGCGGGGCCTCGTCCTCGCCGTTGCAGAACACATAGTTCGAACGCGGCCATTTCTGCGGACGCATGCCGTGGATGCCCTTGGCGTTGGGGATCTCCAGGATGGCGTCGGTCTTCATCACGTCGCAGCGCACGCGCGCCACGCGCGTATTGGCCTTGTCGTTCATGAACAGGAAGCGGCCGTCATATTTGCCGTCGGTAAACGACATATGGACGTGGTGCAGGTCGCCGTTGTCGTGAATTTTCTTGCCGTTGGCGGCAAGCTGCTTCTTCGTCTTCTCCGACATCGTGCGCTGATGGATCCGGATCGATTCATTGGTCTGCCCCCAACCGGTGGCCGAGCAACGGTTAAACACCGGCACCCGCATCAGCTCGCGCATCGATGGAATGCCGAGAATGCGCATTTCGCCTGTCTGGCCCGAGGACCAGAAGCCGTAATAGTCGTCGAGCTTGCCGGGTGCGACCGAGCCGTCGGCGCCTGTCGCGGCACGGGCCGGCGTCGCCAGTCCTGCAGCGCCGAGGCTGAGTGCGGCCGGCCCGACCGTGCCCGCCAGGATGGCGCTGCCTGCGGTCGCGCTGAACAGCGCTCGGCGGCTTAGTCCCTTGTGTTCCTTTGTTTCCATGATCTGGTTCCTTTTTGCTTGAACCTTGGCTTCGATTAAACTTTGGCTGCGGGTTGATGGGTCGGCACGCCGCCCGGGCTTGCCGCAAGCTTCGCCCGTGACTTCATCTTCTTGATCACGACGGGGCAGACGGTTTCCGACTGGTAGAGCACCTGGCAGTGCAGGCAGTTGATGCACTCGTTCGGATTGATCTCGCCGGTTCGGTGGATCGCCTGCACCGGACATTGGTGGGCGCAGGTCTGGCAGGGGTTCCCGCATTCATGGTAGCGCTTGAGCCAGTCGAACATGCGTATGCGCGCAGGGATCGCGAGCGCCGCACCGAGCGGGCAGAGATAGCGGCAATAGAACCGCTCGACGAAGAGCCCGGCGACGAGAAGGGCTGCGGCATAGGCCACGAACGGCCAGGCGCGGATGAACTTCAGGATGATTGCTGTCTTGAACGGCTCGATCTCGGCCAGATGTTCTGCCTGCTCGACGCTCATCAGCGAGACCCCGAAAAGACCGAGGAAGATCATGTATTTGACCGGCCAGAGCCGCTCGTGCAGGCCCCATGGCAAAGTCCATTGCGGGATGCGCAGCTTGCGCGCGATCTGGTTGGTCAGCTCCTGCAGGGCGCCGAAGGGGCAGAGCCAGCCGCAATAGGCTCCCCGTCCCCAGAACAGGAGCGCTGCGGCAACGGCAAACCAGAGGATGAAGGTCAGCGGGTCGAGCAGGAAAGCCTGCCAGCTGAAGCCGTTGACGAGGCTCCCGAAGAGCGCCATCAGATTGACGACGGAAAGCTGCGCGTTGGCGTACCAGCCGAGGAAGACCAGCGTCACCGTCAGGAAGATGATGCGGAAGATGTAAAACGCCCGTGCGTTTCTGACCGCATAGGTCTGGAAGAAGAACACGCCCGTCAGCACGACCAACATCGCGCCGAGCACGACGATCTTCAGCTTCGAGTCATCCCAGATGCGTTTCCACAGGTCGGCCTGTGCCGTGCCCTCGTCACGATCGACTACGGCGGCAACCTCCTTCACAGGTGGCGCGACAGCATGCAGATACTTCTGCGGCAGCTGGTACCCCAGATCGAAGGTATGAAAGACCTTTTCGACCGGTCCAACCTCGCGGTGCGCCAGAAGCTGTATGCGGAATGGTTTTGTCGGATCGAAGCCAAGGCCTGCCTTGATGCGAAACAGGTCCATCTCGTTGTATTCCGGCGCGCCGGCAAGGGCGATTGCCCCCAGGCGACGGTGGTCGCGATCGCGGAAACGAACGGAAACATCGTCCTGGATCAGCACGATGCGATCAAAGATGCCGCCGCGCACATAGCCAGACCCCTTGAAGGAATAGAGCCCGCGTCCGACCACGGCGATCGCGTGCTCGCCTTCGCCGAGCCAGGACTGAAGGTTTTTCTCTTCGGCCGGTCCGAGAAGGGCCTTGCCGATCGCGGGGACCGAGACCAGTGCCGCCTGCATCTCGATGAACGTCGTTTCCGGCGCTTGCGCAATCGCGCGCTCGCGGGCGCGTTCATCGGGATGGCCGGCGAAAGCAGCATTGACCTGGGCAATGTCGAGCGACAGGCGGCGCAGCGTGCCGTCGCCTTCTGCCTCGACCCAATCGGCCGGCGCGACGGCCGCGGGATCGATCTCAAAGCGCGGGCCGGCGTTGCCTGCTTCCGGCGTCAGTCCGCCAAGTCCGAGCGCGCGCGCGACCTTAAGCCCGGACCGGACGATCGAATCGTCGATCACCATGACCGTCACCGTCGCGCCCGAGATGATATCCACCTCATGGGTCGTGCCGCCGGATTTCGCCTCGGCGACGAGATCGAGGCCAGCATAGCCGGCAACCAGCGCCTTTACCTTGGCGTCCGGAATGCCGATGAGGACGATGGGCTCGGAGTGTTTCACCAGCCGGACGCCGACGATCTTCGCATCCTTGTCCACCGCGACAAGCGTATGGATAGGCTTGCCGGAATAGCCCGTCGTTCCGACGAAATCCGAGGTCACAAAGACCCACGCCACTGTCTCGCCGCCCTTGAGCACCGGGGCCACCGCCACATCATCACGCACGGCGCCGAAACCGTCCGCTCCCGGCACGAGATCCGAAGCGGAGGTGGTCGGCAAAAACTCCTGCAGCACCGATGCCGCACTAGCGGATACGGCGCCGCACAGGCTGAGGCAGAGCAGAAGGACAAGACGGAAGAGTTTCATTCCAGGGCATTTTCCCGCAAATCGTTGCCGGAGCATTGGAACGTTGGCGCGGGACAATCGTTGATCTAGCGCAAACAACCACAGCTTCGTCGATCGCAATCTTCGCTTGGCACGACGCGTACAGGCTGGCGGCCTTGAGCTTGAGTTGGGTTCGGCACCGTGCCGTGGATCGGCCAGCGCCAGTGCAAAATTTTCAAAGTTGAGATGGATGAAATAGGATGGGTCGGTCCATGGCCTGCCCACCACGGTATTTTCCGGAAGACGGCGGGCGGCTCGTCGACCACAGCTACTGCAGGAAGGCGATCGAATTCCGACTCACACGCCGCAAGGCCGCAGTCGCCCCACCTTTCAACAGTGTCTTTCAGCGGCGAACGAGCCTCCGGAACCGAACGCCGGAGGCCCTTTTGCGTGCACAAACATTTCTCAAAGCTCCGCTGCTTCAAGTTGGGCGAAGCGATGCCGAAGAGACCTGCCGGGGCTCACCCCGTCGAGCGCGCTGATGGTGAGGGAACCGCCCCCTCGACTGCATCGATGCCGGCGAACCGTGGAAACAGAACGCTGTTTTCGAGATGCATATGCGTGACGAGATCGTCGCAGAATTTTTGAACCCCGACATAGAGCGCCGTCCAGGACCTGCAGGCCCCGTCGGGAAGCGCAAATCCATGCGTCAAATGCTCGATCACCGCGAGGCTCCGGCTTTCGCATGCATGATCGTCCCGCATGCCGGCAATCAAATGTCCGATGTCCGGATCGGGCTCATGGCGCATCATGGGAAAGAGCGCGAGTTCTTCGCGCGCCATATGGGGAAGAAGGTGATCCTTGAGCTCGACCAGCGCGTCAGCCAGGCCGAGTGGCGCGGAGCGATGCGCGCCGTGGACGTGCTCCACCTTTTGCGCAAGCGGGATCAGCCATTCCAGATCGGTGCGGTGCGTCTGGTGATAACGCTCCAGAATATGCGCGATAAGCTCGCCGGTCGCATCCGGAGCTTCGCGTCTTGCAGCAAGCTCCAGCGCCTGAAGCCGGGCGAGCAGATCAGCGGCCTCTATGCCGGCATCCGCAGCCGCTTGCGCAAGCGGTACGTCGCCGCCGCAGCAAAATCCGATACCGGCCTGCCTGAAGAGTTCCGCGGCGCCGGGAAGCTCGCACGCAATCGTTCCAACGGCGGTGTCCAAAGTATACTCGGTCAATGTGCTCTCCCTGATGCCCGAAGGGTCATGATCCGCAATCGATGCGTTGCTGAAGGGAGAAGCTGGCGCAGTTTTTCCAATCGTTCTTTGTCGAAACGCAACTTCGTTCCGGAGCGATCCAATACTTCCGACCAATGCCGCATGCGCCAAGTTGCAGCAAGTCGTGTTTGGTTCATCCCGCCTCTGCCCCAATTTCCACCCGCAACCTCACCAGCGCGCCAACCTTCGCGACATTGCCTGCGCGGAAGCGCCCAGCACGAAAACGCCCAGCACGAGAACCGAACAGCATGTTCCAAGGCGGCCGTAGAGCCTTGGCTCTCGACGAGCGATAGAGCTTGTCGACCGTCTTGTTGCGCGATGCGACCGTCTCGCCCGCCACCCCCGTTGACAGCAGGAAAAACCACTCTTACGTTACACCTGTATACAGGTATAGCTGTCTTTACCTGTTCAAGGAGGGGAAGAAATATGCTTCGGTCTTATCTCGCGGCAGCGCTCGCCTGCGCCGCCGGTCTTGCAATCACGTCACATGCTCAGGCCGGTCCGGTTTTTGATGAAGTGGTCTCTGGCGGCAAGCTCGTCTGCCTGGTCAGCCCAAGTGCGCCGGGCTTCTCCGTGCCCGACAGCGCCGGCGTCTTCCAGGGTTTCAACGCTGATTTCTGCCGCATGGCGGCCGCCGCCATCCTCGGCGATGCGAGCAAGGCGGATATCCGCGGCATCGGCTTTTCCGACTCCCTGAAGAGCCTGGTCTCGCGGCAGGCGCACATGGCCTCCCGCTCGGTCACGGAAACCGGCACGCGTTCTGCCGACCCTGGCCTCGCCTTCGTCGCGACCACATTTTATGACGGCCAGGGCTTCATGGTGCCGAAGGCGCTGGGCGTGAAATCAGCAATGGAATTGAAAGGCGCAACGATCTGCGCCGAGGACGGCTCGACGACACTGCTCAACATCGCCGACTGGTTCGCCGCCCAAGGGCTCACCTACAAGGTCGAGAACATCGCCGACAAGACCGCACGCTTGCAGGCGTTCTTCGCCGGCAAGTGCGACGCCTACGCCTCCGACATGACGGCGCTTGCCGCCGACCGTCGCCTGGCCAAGGATCCCGACGACTATGAACTCCTGCCGGAGATCATCTCGGCCGAGCCGCTGACGCTGGTGACCCAGCCGGATGAAACGCTGGAAAAGGCAGTGCGCTGGGCCTTCCAGGTCATGCTGAACGCCGACGAACTCGGCATCAATTCCAGCAATGTCGATGCGGCAATCGCCGATCTTGACAAGCAGCCGAAGGCCGTGCAGCGTCTTTTCGCCAAGGACGGCGCAACCGCCGACATGGCCGCCAAGATGAAGCTCCCCGCCGACTGGGCCTACCAGGTCATCAAGCAGGTCGGCTCCTATGGCGAAGTGTACGACCGCCATCTCGGTCCTGCGACGCCTTTCAAGCTCAAGCGCGATGGCACCCAGAACGCCTCGACCACCAATGGTGGCCTGATGTACGCCTATCCGATACGGTGAGGAGAGCGGCCAGAAGGAGGAGCGGCGGCATGACGGATATCGACGGACCCATATCCATCCGCGCCACCGTCGATTGCCCAGCCGGAGGACGCCTCGTAACCCTCGGCGCACCCGGCCTGACGATCAGTCCGCGCGGCGAGGTCTGGGTGGATCCCGAGGGCATCGACGAGACGCTCGCCGCCCTTGCTGCCCGCGGAACCGATCTCTTCTTGTTTCTGGCGCGCGACAGCGACTGCCCGCCCGACTACCGCATCCTGCTGCGCAAGCATGTCAGGCAGACAGGCATGGCGTTTGCGGCCTTGCCGATCGACGATTTTTCCGCGCCCGGCCAAACGTGGATAAAGGCGTGGCGGCGGTTGGAGGGGCGTGTTTGCACTCTGCTTGCCGCGAACCGGGCCATTGCGCTGTGCTGCAGCTATGGTGCTGGACGCAGCGGTATGATCGCCGCGCATATTCTCAGTTCGCGGGGCCTTTCTGTCGACGAGGCCCTGTCGACAGTGCGCCTCGCTTTTCCCGAATCGGTCGAAAGCCCGCTTCAGGAAGACTGGCTATACAACCAGAACAACGGCCGCGCCGACGCGCGCCAAAGCATAGGAAGGGGGAAAGCGTGAGCTTGCCGCAAACATCGAGATCCGGTCCGCCCCGCTCGGAGGACATGCTGCAGGAGTTGCGCTTCCGCATCTGCACGACCCACCCCGATACGCCCATGATGCTGCACGAAGGCAAGCTGGCGCAGGAGTTCGGCGTCAGCCGCACCCCGATCCGCCAGGTCCTGCAGCGGCTTTCCTTCGAGCATCTCCTCGAAACGCGCTCGGGCGTCGGCACGGTGGTCAGCACACTCGATCCCGCCCAGCGCAACCTGCATTTCACCATGCTGTCGGACATGCTGAACCTGTGCACGCGATGCTGTGCGGCGAATTTCGCCATGCCCGCCCGCGTCCAGCTCGCCACCATCGGCGAGCTCGCCGCCAACCCCGGCGAGGCGCCCGTCGAAAGCTACTTCACCATCCGCGCCTGCCTCCTCGAACTCGTCTCCGGCCTGGTGCTCGATCCGATTGCCGCCGAAGCCCATGCGGCCCTGCACTGGCGCGTGATCCGCTGGCGCATGCAAGCCGCACACGACGATCTCGAGACCGCGTTCAGAGCGCTGCGCACGACAGTCACTGCGGCCTTAACGGCGCAGACGCCGACCCACCTTCTCTCGGAGCTCGCAGCGGAAACCGCATGACCAATACACATTTCCCGCGCCCCCTCCGGCTGCCGTCTGGCATTGCCGGCACGCTCTGGCTCGGGCCCATGCCCGGCCGCCTGCGGCCGTTTTCCGACGACATGGACGATCTGCGCGCGCAGAAGATCAGCCGCATCGTGAGCCTTACCCCGCTTGCGGAGATCGAGGAAAAGGCAACGGACTATGCTGCAAGCCTTGCCGCAGGGACGGACATTCCCGTCGTGCGGTTCCCGATCGCGGATTTCGGCGTGCCCGCGGACGAGGCCGGGCTCTTCGCCCTCGCCGGCGAGACGGCGCAGGCGCTTGCCTCCGGCGAGCGGGTTTTCGTTCATTGCGCGGCCGGCATAGGCCGCACCGGCACCTTCGCCATCTGCATTCTGCGCGCTTTCGGCCTTGATCTGACGCAGGCCACCGCCCTTGTCGCCAGCGCTGGCTCGGGGCCGGAGACCGAGGCGCAGAAGGCGCTGGTCGCCCGCTTTACCCTGCCTGCCGAAACCAATCCCTGAGCACGCCCATGGACCGGAAACTGCAAATTCCCCACGCCCCGCAGGACGGTCCGCCCAAGGCAAGGCCGGCCGTTTCCCTCGCCGATATCGGTGTCGGCGTTGCGATCCTCGCGGCCTTCACCGTCGTCGCCTTCAACGTCCACTCCAACATGCTCGCGGCCGGCATCCAGCCCGGCTTCGCCTTCCTCACCCAGCAGGCCGGTTTCGACCTTAGCGAAACACTCATCCCCTATGGGGCGAATGACACCTACCTGCGCGCCATCTTAGCCGGACTTGCCAACACCATCGTCGTCGCCGTCGCGAGCCTCGTCATCGCATCGCTTGCCGGCCTGCTGCTCGGCCTTCTCAGCGTCAGCGCGTCGCCGCTCGCGCGCCTCTTCGCGCTCGCTTACGTCGAACTCTTCCGCAACCTGCCGAAGATCCTGGTCCTGCTGGTCATTTTCGTTGCCGCTGTGAACGGTCTGCCCGCCATCCGGCAGGCGTTGATCCTTGGACCTTTCACGATCTCGAACCGGGCGATCTACCTGCCCTGGCTTTCGCAAGATCCGCGCAATACGCTCTGGCTTTTCGCAAGCATCTTTCTCGTCCCAGCGCTCATCTGGCTGTGGGCACGCCATGCCGCCCGCCGCCAGGCCCTCACCGGCCGACGCCTGCCCGTTCTGACGGTCGCACTGGCCCTATGCTTCGCCGTCCCGGCGGTGCTTGCCATCGTGCTCGACGCGCCGCTTGGGCTTACCTTGCCGATACTTCAAGGGTTTTCGGTGGAAGGCGGCGTCGCCCTTTCCATCCAGTTCTGCACGGTGGCCGTCGCACTCGGTCTTTATCACGGCGCGCAGATCGCCGAGGTGCTGCGCGGCGGCATCGAGGCCATTCCCAAAGGCCAGATCGAAGCCGCAGCGGCGCTCGGCCTCAAGAGCGGCCAGGCCACCCGTCTCGTCGTCGTGCCCCAGGTGCTGCGCACCGTCGTTCCACCGCTCAACAACCAGTTCGCCAATCTCCTGAAGAACACCTCGATCTCGATTGCCGTCGGCTATTCAGATCTCATGTCGGTCGCTGGCACCGCAATCAACCAGACCTTCCGGCCGCTCGAAACGATGCTGATCACCATGTCGATTTACCTGCTGCTTTGCCTTGCGCTCACCGGCGTGCTGAACCATTGGAGCGCCCGTATTCGCGCCCGCGAAGGAAGGGGCGCGCGATGAGCGGAGCGACACAACCGATCGGCCCGAGCCGGTTTTGCGCCTGGCTGCTGAGGCAGGTTTCCCGACCGGGCGCAAGCCTCCTCTCCCTTGCAAGCGGCGGCCTCGTGCTCGCCATTCTTTGGGTTATAGCCGACTGGCTCGTGCTGGCGGCCGTACCACCCTTTGCCGATCCGGCCGTCTGTGCTGAGGCCTCCGGCGCCTGCTGGCCCTTCTGGGTGGAGAAATCCCGCTTCATCCTGTTCGGCACCTATCCGTTCGACGAACAGTGGCGGCCGATGCTCGCATCGCTGCTGCTCCTTGGCCTTTCCATCGCCACCGGCCAGATGGCTGTCAGCGGGCGCTGGCCGGACATGAGGCTCTTCGCGGGGCTCTGGCTGGCGGGCATGGCCGCGTCCTTCACGCTGATGGGCGGCGGCGTCCTCGGTCTCGCTCCGGTCGATGCCTCCCGTTGGAACGGCCTGCCGATCCTCCTCATCCTTTCCACCATCGCGCTCGCCCTTGCCTTGCCGGTCGGCGTGCTGCTCGCGCTTGCCCGATACCAGACGCGCCATAGGCTGCTGCACCGCGCCGCGGGCGCCTATGTCGAGATCATGCGCGGCGTGCCGATGGTGACGCTGCTGTTCGTCGGGGTTTTCGTGCTGCCGCTGACGCTGCCCAAGGGCACGAGCATCGACCCGATCGTGGCGGTGCTGATCGCCCTCGTCTTCTTCCATGCCGCCTATTTCGCCGAGGATGTGCGAAGCGGCCTCATGGCGCTGCCGGCCGGCCAGCATGAAGCCGCCTCTTCGCTTGGTCTCGGCTTCTGGCCAACCGCCCGTCTCGTGCTTCTGCCACAGGCGACCGAGCGGGCCATGCCCGCGCTCGTCAACAGCGCCATCGGCGCCTACAAGGACACGTCCCTCGTCGTGATCCTCGGCCTGCACGATCTCAGCGCCACCGCGCGCATGGCCTTCAGCGACGTTGCCTGGGGCAACCAGGCACTCGAGGCCTATGTCTTCGTTGGCGTCTGGTTCCTCGTCTCCTGCTCCTACCTCTCCTGGATCGGCCGACGACTTGCCAACAAGAGCGTAAATGCCCGGCGTCGGAGCGACTGACGGCCCGCAACGTCTGGGCGTTCAAGCACCGCGCACGCGCGACCCCTTTCAACGACGATGTCGAAGGTGGTTTGGTTAGGGCCAACAGAACAAGCCGCGCGCCGTTGCCGGCGGCACGAAAGATCCATCCGGAACGGCAAGGGCAGGCAGTCGAGCGGCAGCTACCGACTAAAGGACAAGTGGACTTGTCCTGTTCTCGATCAGGCGAACGAGGTTCAGTGCCGTCATCTCCGAGGATTTCGGATTGGTTGCAAGCGGACGGTTCTGGAGGCGGATTTCGAGCGTGCCGAAGGCGCCCCGGGCGACAATGCTGTGCGTGTTTTCCAAGGCCTTGGGATCGGCGACGAGCTGCACGCGCGTCTGTTCCATGCCGATGCCGGCAAGGGATGTGGTCGCCGCCACATTGGCATTTTGCGGAAAGGCGGTCGCGGCTTCCGCGGCCGATCCTGCGAAGAACGCTTCCGCCTCCTGAAGGTCACCAAGGCGACAGAGCTCCTCGGCCGGCGTCCCGAACCAAGCCCGCGCGGGCTTGGTGATGGTGTGCTCCACGCTGTCGAGGCCCAGCCGCGACGCCGCCGAGAGAGCATCGATGCCGCCGAGCGCGCCCGGCGGAATGATGAGCTGGCAACCGTTTTTCCGGGCGAGGCCCACGAGTTCTTCGAGCGCGGCAGCATCCACCAGGGCCGAGGTCGAGGACACAGCGAAATCGATGCCCGCCGCCAACGCCGCCCGGGCGAAGGGCTTGACGCTTTCGCGGCTCGCCGCCTCGACGACCAACGTCGCGCCGGTCGCCGCCAACGCTTCGGGACCGGCAACATGGACCGCCCCTTCCGGCATGGTCGCTGCGACTTCACCGGGATCGCGCACGGCGATCCCGACGATCCGGGCATTCGCGCCGCGCGCCTTGAGAAGTTCTGCCACCCGTTGACCGATGGCGCCCCAGCCTATGAGGCAGATGGCTTCGACTTTCGACATGACAGTCCTTTGCTGGTTTGCTGCCGGTTCAGAGCGTCACCCAGCCCTCGGGCGGGGTCTTGCCGGGGTGCACGGTCCCGCATTTCGGGCATGTGCGCAGCTTTTCGTCGGCATAGAAGGCCTGGTAGATCGGCGGCAGGTCGTCGACGATGGATTCGAGATCTACCTCCGCGCGGTGCACCAGCTCCGTGCATTCGAAGCAGTACCATTCGACGGCGTCGAGCAGGCCTTCAGGCCGCGTCGGCTCGATCACGAGACCGATCGATCCCTCCATCGGCCGCTGCGGCGAATGGCGCACATGCGGCGGCAGCAGGAAGATGTCGCCCTCCCGGATCGGCACATCGTAGAATTCCTTGCCGTCATAGAGCTTCAGCACCATGTCGCCCTTGAGCTGATAGAAGAACTCCTCGACGGGATCGTCGTGATAGTCGGTGCGCTTGTTGGGGCCGCCGACAATCGTCACCATCAGATCGGCATCTTTCCAGATCTGCTGGTTGCCGACCGGCGGCTTCAAAAGGTGCTTGTGCTCGTCGATCCACTTTTGCAGATTGAACGCCTTGAGCTTCGTCATCGATATTCCTCCCTGTCCCGTTCAGCGCAGTTTCAGGCCGCATTCCTCGAAGGCGGCTCTGGTCAGTCTCTTTTCCGCATCCGTCAGCTCCAGCAGCGGCCGGCGGACGGCGCCACCCACCTGGCCAAGCAGTTCCTGCCAGTACTTCTGGTGCGCATGCGGCTTTTCCCCGGGCTTGGACTTGCGGAACGCGTCACGCACCCCTTGCAAGCTCGCGCTGACGGCGCGGGCCTCCTCGGCCTTTCCGGCGAAGGCGAGTGCCGTGTACTCGGCCATGCGCCGGTCGGCCTTGGTCTGGAGCGTGTAGGGCGGCGACGAGCAGAGATAAAGCTGCCAGCCCAGCTCCAGCACGTTATCCAGCCATTCCTCTTCCGAAGCGGTCGAGACGAGAATGCGGTCACCGGCAAGCGCCGTCAGCGCCTTGTAAATCGCGCGCGGCACGGAGTACTTGATCGCCACCACCGTCTCGATGTCGGCAAGCCGGTTGCACAGCTCCGGGCTCATCAGATAGCCGCTGTCGGGATGCGACCAGAGCGCCATGCCGATATCCACCTTGGAGGCGATGGTCTCATAGTAGCGCAGCAGCGTTTCATCCTGCTGCTTGAAGAAATGCAGGATCGGCGCATGCACGACGATGTAGTCGGCGCCACAGGCCTGCGCATGACGGGCAAGATCAATCACCACATCCATGTTCTGGTCGGAGCAGGACATGATCGTCTGCGCTCTACCGCCTGTCGCCTCCACGGAGAGATCGAACATGCGCTTACGCTCGTCGACCGACATGGAAAAGAACTCGCCCTGCTTGCCGGCAATGAAGAGGCCGTCGATACCGAGATCGGAAATCCAATGCTCGACATTGCGGCGGTAGCCCTCTTCGTCGATGGCGCCATCGGCCGTGAACGGCGTGTTCGCCGCCGCCCAGATGCCGCGCATCGTGGCGCGGGAATGGGCCTTTGCATCTTTACGCTGGTATTTCATGGCGCTCCCTGTCGCATGTCGGTCCGGCGGCGCGTGATGGCCGCTCCGGTCTTGGTTGTCGCCATTTAGCGCAGGAAATTTTTATTCATTAAGACGCATAGTCCGTATATATTCATGCTGAAATCAGTATGGATGACTCGATGCTCAATCTGCGCCAGATCAAGTGTTTTCAGGCCGTGGTCGAACTCGGCAATTTCTCCCGTGCCGCCGAGCGGCTGCACACCAGCCAGGCCGGCATCTCGCATGCCATCCGCGACCTCGAAGCGCTGCTCGGTGCCCGACTGTTCGACCGCACGACCCGGCGCGTCGAACTGACCGAAGCCGGACGTGTCTTTGCCGCCGGCGCCTTGCCCGGGCTTTCGGAAATCGAGCGTGCCGTCGATGCGGTGCGCGATCTCGGGCAGCTCAGGACCGGTCTCGTGCGCATCGCCGCACCGCCCTTTCTTGGCGCAACCGTGCTGCCGCGGCTGTTGCAGGAGGTCTCGTCGACCCACCCGAACCTGAAGCTCAGGATCGAGGATGTGGTGACCGATCTGATCGCCCCCAGAGTGCGCAGCGGCCTTTGCGATCTCGGTGTCGGCACCTTTGCCAGCGACGAAGATGGACTCGAGATCCAGCGCGTGCTGCGTGACCAGCTGATGGTTTTCGCGCCCGAAGGGCACGCTGTCTGCGCCAAGGCCGAAGTGGCCTGGTCCGCGCTCGCCGACCAGCCGATCATCACGCTGACGCGCGAAAGCAACATCCGCCTTTTGACCGAGGTCGGCTTCGAGAGCGCCGGCGTGCCGCTGCGCCCTTCCCTGGAAGTCCACCAGATCAACACGGCCCTGTCGCTGGTCGAGCGCGAGGCTGGCCTTGCTATCCTCCCGACCTATGCCTTTACCGGTCTCAACGGCCGGAAGATTTCCGCGCGGCCATTGGTCGAGCCGTCGATCGCCCGTGACGTTGCCATCATCACCGCGCGTGAGCGCACACCGTCCCCCGCGACGCTCGCGGTCCGCACCATGCTGCGCAAAGTGCTGCGTGACATGATCCCGGTCGTCGGTTGACGAAACGTCTGAGGCTGAAACCGTGCAACGACGGTTTCAGCCTCAGCTTGTCACAGGTGCAACTGTACGAAGGTCGTCAGGCGACGCGCAGGGAAACGTTCTTCACAACGGTGTAGTGATGCAGGCCTTCCGCACCGCCCTCGCGGCCAAGGCCGCTTTCCTTGACCCCGCCGAACGGCGTTTCGGCGACCGAGGCCTCCAAGGTGTTGATCGACAGGTTGCCGGCCTCGATGCCCTGCACGAGGCGATCCACATTGGCCGTCGAGTTCGTGAAACCGTAGGCCGCAAGACCAAAGGGAAGCGCGTTCGCCTTGGCCAGCGCCTCGTCCACCGAGGACACCGGATTGATCAGCGCCAGCGGGCCGAAAGGCTCTTCGGAAAGCGCGCGGGCATCGTCGGGCAACTCGGCGATCGCGGTCGGTGCGAAGAAGTAGCCCTTGCCTTCCAAGCGCCCGCCACCGCAAAGGATGCGCGCACCCTTAGCGCGCGCATCGTCCACGAGTTCCTGCAGGGCGGCGATGCGCCGGTCATTGGCAACCGGCCCCATCTGGGTCGATGCATCGAGGCCGTCGCCGACCTTGATCGACCGCGCCTTCTCCACGAAGGCTGCCGTGAAGCGCTCGTAGAGCGCCTCATTCACGAAGAAGCGTGTCGGCGAGGTGCAGACCTGGCCGGAATTGCGGTACTTTCGCGTTGCGCAGGCGACACCGGCCGCAACGGGATCGGCATCCTCGCAGACGATGACCGGCGCATGACCGCCAAGCTCCATCAACGCCGGCTTCATGACCTGTGACGCGAGCGTCGTCAGGTGCTTGCCGACGGCGGTCGATCCGGTGAAGGCGACCATGCGGATCCTGTCCTGCGGGATGAGATATTCCGAGATCTCGGCGGGATGTCCGAAGACGAGGTTGAGCACACCCGCCGGCAGACCGGCATCGTGGAACGCCCGGGCGATGTGCACCACGCCCGTCGGTGTCTCTTCGGACGCCTTCATGATGATCGAACAGCCAGCGGCAAGCGCCCCGCCGATCTTGCGGGCGGGCTGGCTCATCGGGAAGTTCCAGGGCGAAAAGGCCGCGACCGGGCCGATCGGCTCGTGCAGCACGATGTAGCGAATGCCCGGCGCGCTCGGGATGACCCGGCCGTAGAGGCGCACGCATTCGCCGGCGTCCCATTCGAAGAACTCGCAACCGCGAATGACCTCGGACCGTGCCTCGGAAAGCGGCTTGCCGTTTTCGAGCGTGATCGAGAGGGCGATCTCTTCGGAACGTTCGCGAAGCAGCTGGGCGGCCCTCAGGATGATTGCCGCCCGGGCAGCGGGTGATGTCCGGCTCCAGAGCTGAAAGCCTTGCCAGGCGGCGTCCGTCGCATCGGCGAGATCCGTCTCGCGGGCGACCGCCACCTTGCCGATGACATCCTCATTGGCGGGGTTGATGACGGCGAGCGTCTCGGAGGTCGCCCTCCACTTGCCGCCGATGTAGAGCTGAGCATGCGTATCCTGAGCCATGAGATTGCCTTTTCGCCATTCCTTCAGAGGCTGCGCCTTCCTGTCCGGTAATGGATGCAATCAGCGGTCTAATATAACAATCCACATAGGTTGAATGAATTGATATCGAGATGTGATAAGTCTCGAGACAGCTCCAAACGCAAAAAGCGCCTTCCCGGCAGGGAAAGCGCTTTTCCATCCTTCTCGGCGATCGCGATCAGGTCACGGCACTACGGACAGCGAAGCGGGCATCGCGCCAGGCACCCGTCGCCATCACGTCATGCAGCACGTCCACGGCGTTCCACACATCTCTAAAACTCGTATAGAGCGGCGTGAAACCGAAACGGATGGTGGCCGGAGCGCGGAAATCGCCGATGACCCCCCGCTCGATCAGAGCCTGCATGATTTCATAGGCCCCCTCGTGCTCGAAGGAGACCTGGCTGCCGCGCACCGTGACGTCCGTTGGCCCCACCAGTTTCAGGCCAAACGCGCCGCAACGCGCTTCGACGAGCTTGATGAAGAGGCCGGTGAGCGCGACGCTCTTCCTGCGGACGGCGGCCATGTCTACCTCGTCCCAGAGATCGAGTGCTGCCGACAGCGTGCGCAGCGACAGGATCGGCTGGGTACCGGAGAGGAAGCGCAGGATACCCGCGCCGCCATCATAGTTGCGCTCAAAGGCGAACGGGCGGGCATGTCCCCACCAACCGCTCAGCGGCTGGCTGGCCTTTTCCTGATGACGCCTAGCCACGTAGATGAAGGCCGGCGCGCCAGGGCCGCCATTGAGGTACTTGTAGGTGCAGCCGACTGCGAAATCGACGTTACAACGGTCGAGCTCCACCGGCAGCGCGCCGGCCGAATGGCAGAGATCCCAGACCACCAGCGCACCCACATCGTGCGCGCGCTTGGTCAGCGCCGCCATGTCGCGCAGAGCGCCGGTCTTGTAGTTGACGTGATTGACGAGCACCACGGCGACGCTCTCGTCGATCAGGTCTTCGATCCGCGGGCCATCGACGCCCTCGAGCCTGAGGACGGTGCCGGGCCGCGTCGCAATCACGCCTTCGGCCATGTAAAGATCGGTCGGGAAGCTTTCGCTTTCCGCGACGATGACCTTGCGGTCTGCGTTGAGGCCAAGCGCTGCGTGCAGCGCCTTATAGACATTGGCAGACGTATGGTCGGTCACAACGGTCTGGCCGGGGGCTGCGCCGATGAGGCGGCCGACACGGTCGCCGAGCGTTAGCGGCAGGGCGAACCAGCCAGCCGTGTTCCAGCTTCGGATGAGGTCGCGGCCCCATTCGAGTTTCGCGGCTTTCTCGATCTCGGCATAGGAGGCAAAGAGCGCCGCGCCGAGCGAATTGCCGTCGAGATAGGTGACGCCTTCAGGCAGGTCGAAGCGCTTCTTGAAGCCCGCGAGCGGATCGTCGCGGTCCAGCGCCTCCACGGCATGGATATCGGTGTTCATGGAGCGATCCTTCTATTCACGGACGGTTTCGCGGGCCGGCATGGGGCCGCGGGCGCGCTTGAGGGTCGGCAGCGCCAGCATGGCGAGCACGAAGAGGCCGGTGGCGAGTTTCAGGTCGGTCGGCGGCATGCCGGCGGCAAGGCAGAGCGAAACAAGCTGGTAGTAGACGATGGCGCCGACAAAGGGTGCCGCAAGCTGGCGCCGGATCGTCTGCTTGCCGACGATGGCTTCGCCGATCATCAGCGCCGCAAGGCCGTTGATCAGGGTGCCGATGCCCATGTTGACGTCCGCAAATCCCTGCGACTGCACCATCAGGGCGCCGCTGGTGGCCGAGAAGGCGCCAGCCAGACCGACCCCACCGATGGTGAAGGCCCAGATGCTGATCCCTTGCGCTTCCGCCATATCCGGGTTGGAGCCGACGGCGCGCATGGCCGTGCCACGCTCGGTGCGGAAATAAAGGTTCAAGAGACAATAGACGGCGATGCCAAGCAGGCCCGCGACAACGATCTTTGCGACCGGGAAACCCGGTTCGACAAAGGGTACGCCATCGAAAATGGTCGGCGTGCCGTAGACCGAGAGGTTGGACTTGCCCATCAGCCGCAGATTGATCGAGTAAAGCATCGTCATCATCAGGATGCCGGCAAGCAGCGTATGAATTCGGAAACGCAGATGCACGAAGGCCGTGCAGCTACCCGCCAGGAAACCGGCGGCCATCGCCACCAGGATGGCCAGCCAGCCCGGCGCGCCACCCGCCAGCGACAACGCACAGACACAACCACCGAGGGGGAACGCGCCTTCGCTCGTCAGGTCCGGGAAGTTCAGCGTTCGGAACGGCAACATGATGCCGAGGACGATGAAGGAAAGGATGAGGCTCTGCGCCAGCGTGACCGGAACGAGCGTGATGAAGTTCGAGAATATGGTTGAAACTGTTTCCATGTCCGTCTCAGCTTGCCAGCAGCATGCGATCGGTCTTCATGCCGAAGTGACCGATGAGTTTCGGGATCGTGACGTCGGTCTTTTCTGCGCCGGTGATTTCGAGCCGGATCTGGCCGGCATCGAGCATCACCACGCTGTGGCCGAAATCGACGGCGTGCTGCATGTTGTGCGTCACCATCAGCGTGGTGAGATTGAAGGCTTCGACTGCGCGCACCGTCGCCTGCATGACGATGTCAGCAGTGCGGGGATCAAGGGCGGCCGTATGTTCGTCGAGCAGCAACAGGTCCGGCTGGTCGCAGGTCGCCATGATCAGCGAAAGCGATTGGCGCTGTCCGCCCGAAAGCAGTTCGACGCGCGTATCCAGCCGGTTTTCCAGCCCGAGGTTCAGCGCCGCCAGGCGTTCGCGGTAGCTCGCAAGCCGCCTGGCGTTGAGGCCGCGGCTGAGGCCGAGCTTTTTGCCACGCAATTCGGCGAGCAGCATGTTCTCCGCGACCGTCATCGAAGCGGCGGTGCCCTTCATCGGGTCCTGGAAGACCCGGGCGACCCGTGTTGCGCGCTTGTGCACCGGCAGCGCCGTGACATCGTCGCCGTTGATGAGGATCTTGCCGCTGTCGAGCATGAGTGCGCCGGATATGGCGTTCAGCATGCTGCTCTTGCCGGCGCCGTTCGATCCGATGACGATGGCGAAGTTGCCGGTCGGAAGCGTCAGGCTGAGATCGTTGAGGGCGATCTTCTCATCGGGCTGTCCCTTGTAGAAGACCTTTCGTGCAGATCGGATTTCGAGCATCCGTTCCTCCTCTGAGTAATTCCTTAGAGGCCGCCTCCGCAGCCTTCTTCCGGAATTCATGTAAATACGAATGGACAGGGCGCGCTCGGCGCTCTCATGGACGGCGGCGTCGTGGCCGCCGCCCGTTGCAGGCGTCGGATTACTCGACGATGCAGTTGCAATCGGCGAGCGAAGCCGGGATCTCGACGCCGAAGGCGGCCATGGCCTTCTTCGAGATCAGCGCCTGGTGATCCTCGTAGGCGGGAAACACCGGGGCGATGGACTTCGGGTCCTTGCCCTTGAGGACTTCGGCGGCGATCTTGCCGGCGTTCTTGCCGACCTGTTCGTAGTTGACGGCGAAGCTTGCCGGCACGAATCCTTCCCGAACAGCCGTATCGACGGCATTGACAACGGGAATGCCGGACTGGCGCGCAGCCGATGCAACCGCCGCGATCGCCGGCTGGATCATGTTGGACGTCGGGCCGTAGATGACGTCCACCTTGCCGGAGAGCGAGGTAATGCGCTGCTGGATGTCGTTGAGGTTGTCGACGCCGACTTCAACGACTTCAAAACCCTGTTCCGGAGCGATCTTACGCACGCTCTCGAGCAGCGCGACATCATTGGCTTCGCCCGGATTATAGGGAAGGCCGAGGCGCTTGGCGTTCGGCAGCAGCTTTTTGGTGAAAGCGAGCACCGCTGCCATATCCTGGTTGTCGGTCGCCCCGGTGATGCCGTCATCACCGCTTTCGCGGGAGGGCACGAGCTTGGCGGCGACCGGATCGGTCACGGCGGTAAAGATCACCGGGATGCCCGAACCTGCCAGCGCCTTCTTGGCAATCTGCGAGACCGGCGTGGTGACGGTGTAGACGAGCTTCGGCTGTTCGGCCTGCAGCTTCGCGATCATCTGCGGCACGAGCGACGCGTCGAAATTGGTGTGGCTCTCGGTGTAGACGACGTCCTTGCCCTCGACGAAGCCGTTTTCCGCAAGCGCCGCCTTGAAACCGGCGATAGCGGCATTGAGCGGGGGGTGTTCGCCGAAATTGGCGATGCCGATGCGGATCGGATCGGCGGCGGCCGAGCCGATGCCGGCAAGGACGATGCCGGCTGCCATCAGACCTGTCATGAGTTTCGATTTTGTCGTGGCCATCATGTTCCTCCTCTGGCTGTCGCAGTTGACAGCATGAGCGATGAGGAAGCGCAGCCCCACGGCAAAGTCAACGATATAGTATACAATTATAGCAATTGGCGATTATCATATATTATTCTCGCATATATGACGACCGTACATTCGGGTGGCGATTTTTGGAGGTGCCTTTGGTCGACGAGCAGGAAAACAGCACGAAAACGGAGATCGCCTACAGGATCTTGCGGACGGAGATCCTCATGGCCCGCTTGCAACCGGAGGCGCCGTTGCGACCCGATCTTCTGAGCAAGGCCTACGATATCGGGCGGACGCCGCTGCGCGAGGCCCTGTCGCGGCTGGAGGCGGAGCGGCTGGTGGTGGCGATCTCCAATCGCGGCTTCACCGTCGCACCCGTCTCGCGCAAGGGGCTGGAGGATCTGACGAAGGCGCGCGCGGTCGTCGAAATCCCCCTGTTGCTGGAAGCCATGGAGCGCGGCGGCGCGGAGTGGGAATCGGCAATCGTCACGGCGCACTACCGACTGTCGCGCTGCAAGACGGTCGTCGAGGATTCTTCCGACCTTGCCGTCGACACCTGGATGGAACGGCACGAGGCGTTTCACGCCGCGCTGCTCAGCGCGGCGCAATCGAGTTGGCTGATGCACTTTCGCTCGACCATCTCCGACCAACTCCAGCGCCACTACCGATTCCTTGCCTTTGCCCCCGTCCTGCGCGCGGAACACGGAGAGACGGCCGGCTACGCGGAGGCCATGGCCGCGTTGCACAAGGCGCAGTCGATCGGTCCGCACACCGAGTTGATGGAGGCCGTGCTCGACCGCAACGCCGAACGCGCCCGCCTCCTGATGGACGAGCATTTCGGTTATCCGCTCGAGGTCTATGCCGTCGAAGAAGGGGAAGCGGTGTCACCAGCATCCCGCAAAGCATCAACACGCCCGGGAACTCATAAGAAATCCGCATGAATTAATGCTGATTAAGGCGATTGTTATAGGGAAAGCGACCCTGTTTCATGGCGCCTAGCAAACGGGAACGGCGTGATTTGCGCGGGCATGAGGAGGCCTGCGCGATCAACTGACAGGACGAGAGAATTCGGAACGCGACACAAGGGGGCGTCGCCGCCGCGCCGTCGTTTGCTTGCGCCGCTGCCAGGCTTGGACGCGGCCATTCACTGATATTCCAGGAGGAGACCGACATGCCGAAACGGCTGATCATCACATGCTCGATTTTATGTCTGGCAGCGGGCGCGACCCTTGCGGCCGGCTGGGAAAAGGAAGTGCCGACCGAGATCAACATCCAGGATCCGCACCTCAAGCGCTGGTCGGAACTGACCTATGACAAGCAGCCGCCGGCGCTGGTTCCGGGCAAGGACTACGGCATGGATCCGGCCACGGGCACTTTCAAGGCTCCGCGTGCCACCGCACTTGGCGCATCGCCCAATTTCCCTGGCCAGCTCACCCATTGGGACGACAAGACCTACAAGAGCAATGTCGAGGAAATCGCCTTCTACCCCCACATCACCTCGCCATGGCATGCCTGGCCCGATGTCGCGGATTTCGACGGCAAGCGCTACATGTACCTGCACGACCGCGACTACATGCGCGTGCTCGATATCACCGACCCGATCAAGGCCAAGGTCGTCTATTCGAAGGGCGGCGTCTGGGGACCGGAAGGTTCGAGCGAAGACTGGGACGCCAAGACGGTACAAGACTATTTCGGCGGCATGACGATTGCCTGGAGCGAGAAGCTCCAGAAGAACGTCGTCGTCGCCTCCTACGAGATCGGGCGCTTCGGCATCCTCGACAACAAGCGCACCCAGCCCGACATCGTCGAAACGCTGCGCCACTACAATTCGCTCAAGGGCTTCAAGGTCTATGAGATGAACGGCCCGCTGCCGAGCGACTGGAAGCTGATTGCGACCCGCACGACGGACATCAACAACCCCGACGCACCCATCGGCGAGCAGCAGGGCTCCGGCTCGCTCGATGCGCCGGCCTGGTTCGGCGGCAAGTACATGTATCTCTCGTCGGCTCCCGACGACAGCTACGCATTGACCGAATATCCCGATTACCTGCATTCGCCCGGCTACCAGGCCTGGGACATGACGGACCCGGCCAATCCCGTCTTCGTCAGCCAGGTCACGGTTCCCGGCCAAATCGCCGGCGACAAGGCAAGCGAGGACGCGTACCTCATGAACCCGCGGGCCGGCAACCGCACCTCCTGGATGGGTTCGCGCATGCCGCTGTTCCTGCCGAAGCCGGTGGAAAAGGGCGGCAAGATAGGCTTCGGCGCCATGGGCGGCCTCGGCTTCTACACCTTCGACCTCACCAAGCCCGGCACCCCGGAAATGATGGGCCATCTGAGCATCCCGCCGAGCTTTGCCGGCACCGAGTTCGACAATGCCGATACCAGCCAATACGAGCGCACCGGCTATGTCTTTGCCAACGGCTATCCGATGAACTCCAATTGCTACGAGCCCTACAAGGACGTGCTGGTCATCGACGCCAAGGATCCGAAGGACCCGAAGGTTGTCGCCACCTTCCCGCGTCCGACCCCACCGGCAGAGGCCGAGTTCACCGACTATTGCCAGCGGCGCGGCAGCTTCGGCCCGAAGCGCTCCGGCACGACCCACCAGCCGGGATACAGCCGGCAGGGCATCCTGCCCTATGCCTTCTATAATGCCGGCCTGCAGATCTTCGACGTCAACGACCCGAAGGATCCGAAGATCGCCGGCTACTACGTGCCGCGCTTCCCCAAGCCGGAGGAAATGCCCGAATACACCTACGAGAACGCCAGCTTCGCGGTCTTTACCGAATATGACCGCAACATCATCTGGCTGATCAGCATCGACGGCATCCGCGCCCTGAAGACGCCGCTTCTCGGCGAACCGAAGACCGGCCTTTCCGGCGAGGTCTGGCCGCCGCGCGGGTAACGCGCACCGGGCCGGTATCGCAACCGATACCGGCCTTTTCTCTCCTTTTCACACAATCCCAGTCAGCACCCGCTTGTCCCGCATGCCGTGGACGGAGCTGGCGAAGCTTTTTCGATTTTACAAGAACACCGAGGGGACCAACTCGACATGAACAAGCAAACAATCGCGACGTCACCACTCTTCTTGAAAGGTGCCGTAGCAGCGCTCTGCACGATGGCGGGCCTGCAGCCGGCAAAGGCTGCCGATGCGGAACCCGTCGAATATGTCCGCGTCTGCGATGCCTATGGCAACGGCTTCTTCTATGTGCCGGGTACCGAGACCTGCCTGAAGGTCAGCGGCTACCTGCGCCACGAGGTGGCGGCGGGCGACGATGTCTACTGGGGCGGCTCGCTCGACGGTCTGCCGGGCAAGGCGCGCGCCACGATGCGTTTCGACGCCCGCAACGAAACCGAGTTCGGAACGCTGCGCTCCTATCTGGAGACGCGTTTCGAACACAAGGCGTCGGGCGAGCGCATCTATATTTCAGAGGCCGTCATCGAGCTTGCCGGCTTCTCGGTCGGTATCGCCGATTCCCTCTTTGCCAACTGGACCTGGGGTGCGGGCAACGTCATCTATGACGACGTCATCTACTACTCGGGCGACCGCACGATGCAGGCAAGCTACACCCACGACTTCGGGAACGGCTTTTCCGCCATGGTCGGCGCCGAGGAAGGCAACGGCTCGTGGGAACTGGAGACGGTCGATGGATCGGGCGTGGCACGCCGTGAGTGGTTCGATCTTCGGGCCGACAGCGTGCCGCATTTGCTTGGCGGCGTGAAATATGAGCAGGACCGGATGACGCTGTTCGGCATGGCGGCCTATGACACCCGCTACGACGCCTGGGCTTTCAAGGCGCGCGTCAATCTCGACGTCACCGACACGCTCTCATTGTTCGTCATGGGCGCCTACCAATCCGACCCGAGCCGGCCGAATTATTATGGAAGCTGGTATGGCGACTGGGCAATGTGGGGCGGTGCTTCCGTGAAGGTCAGCGAGAAGGCAACCATCAACAGCCAGATCGACTTCGAGGAAGACGGCACCTGGAACGCGGCCCTCAATGTCGCCTACGAGGTCGTGCCGGGCTTCAAGATCACGCCGGAACTCGACTACACGGCCTTCCGCGGGTTTCGCGGACACGAAGACGCTTTCGGCGGCGTCGTGCGCTTCCAGAGAAACTTTTAAGCTTGGGGTTGAGGAGCCGGGTGCGACATTGCCGCCGGCTCCATCCGGCTGCAATAGCTCCGCGGGCTGCTACGCCCATCGCCGGCTTGGTAAGCCGCGAAAAGGAGGTTGAATGGCCAGCGCCACCTGAATGTAGCGAAAACCTTCAATCACGGGTTCGGCGAACGCCATATCCATTGAATGACCGCCTATACCATCTCTATTGTACTTCCAGGCGGTGAGGTGATTTTGAACGAGCAGCGACTACACCAGATCTTCCAACTCAGCATCCTCGCCAAAGGCGTCCACGCGCTGGCAGAATGTGTCGGCGGTGTCGCGCTGTGGCTGGTCTCGAACGACGCCATCACCAGGCTTGCAAGGTCGATCACGCATCTGGAACTGATCGAGGACCCGAGGGATTTTCTCGCCACGCATCTCCTGACCTTTGCGCAGAACTTCTCGGTCGAAACGCGACATTTCTACACCTTCTACCTGGTCAGTCATGGCGTCGTGAAGCTGTTCCTTGTCGCAGCCCTCCTGCGAAACAAACTATGGGCCTACCCATCGTCACTGGTGGTAATGGCACTGTTCATTGTCTACCAGCTTTACCGCTTTAGCTACACGCACAGCTGGGGCCTGATCGCGCTGACAGTGTTTGATGTCATCGTCATTTGGCTCATCTGGCATGAGTACAAACTGGTCATGCGCCGACGTCCGGCGACTTGAGGCGTCGAGAACGGCGGAAAAGGCCGTCTTTTCCCAACGAGCGAACAACCGATTGACGCCGAACTGAAGATATCGATAGAACGCCCTATCGAATTTGCTCGCGAGCTTTGGTTATTGCGCAGTTGGCTTCGCGCTCTGAACGAACCTTCCTTTCAAAATCGCTATCGGGCCCCAAGCTTCGCGCGGAGCCTCCCAGTTTACTACGGAAGGGCTCGTCATGCCGGCACAGTCAAATGCTCCCGATAAGGGCCTGGCTTCATCCAACCTGACAACGGCGGCGCGCCTGCCCTTGTTTCCGCCAGCGAGCGCCCTGCTTTGAGCGATCTCGTCGAAGGCCGAAAGATGAACTCGAGCGAGATCTCGGCCCAAATTCCCGGTTTGCCTGATGTGTCCACAGCAATGACTCAAGGCGATCATGTCACACAACCAACTAGGAAGACGCCTTGAAGAATACCAGAGTCAGCCCGCTTTCCGACCACGGCGCCGCAGCAACCGTCGATCGTGAAAAAGCCTGGCTGAAGATCCTGTCCACCTATCGACAGCCGCATATCGGCCGCAGCACGTTCGAGCTGGCGGTGACCTTTGTGCCATTCGTTCTGCTGTGGGTAGCGGCTTGGGCCTGCATGCACTTCGGGTACTGGCTCGGCGTGGTGCTAATCGTCCCTGTTGCGGCGGGTTTCCTCCTGCGCCTGTTCATGCTTCAACATGACTGCGGCCATGGTTCGTTCTTCGGGCGCCGCCGCCTGGATGACTGGACGGGCCGAGTGATCAGCGTGCTAACACTGACACCCTATGACTACTGGCGCCGCGCCCACGCCGTCCACCACGCTTCGGCAGGCAACCTCGACGAACGGGGTGTCGGTGACATTGCCACACTCACCGTTGCCGAATACGAGGCGCTCCCGCGCAGAGGGCGGCTTGTTTACCGCCTCTACCGACATCCGCTCGTTATGTTCGGCATCGGTCCCGCATGGCTCTTTCTGTTCAAGCAGCGCTTACCGTTCGGAATGATGCGCGCAGGCCCCCGGCCGTGGATTTCCACCATGGCAACGAACGTGGCCATCGCCGCACTCGCGGGCATTCTTATCTGGGCAGTGGGTGTCGCACCGTTTCTGCTGATCCATCTGCCGATTGTGCTTCTTGCTGGCGCAGCAGGCGTTTGGCTGTTTTACGTCCAGCACCAGTTCGAAGACACGCACTGGTCGAGGCCCCCCGAATGGACGTTCCAATACGCGGCCATGCATGGCGCCTCGCACTATGATCTGCCGCAGCCATTGCGCTGGATCACCGGCAATATCGGCATGCACCATCTCCACCACCTGTCGAGCCGCGTTCCCTTCTATAGACTTCCTGAGGTCATCCGCGATCATCCCGAGCTGGGAGATATGGGCCGCATCACCATCCGGCAGAGCCTGCGCCTGGTGAAGCTCGTCCTTTGGGACGAAGCCTCGCACCGGCTGGTATCATTTCGAGAAGCAAACGCACGCCAAACTGCAGCAGGATCCGCTGTGCCGACGCCTGCCTGATAGCGCAGTCGACCAATCTGCACCACCAAGGATTGAAATGCAGCCCTACGACCACCGCGACGAAACAGGAGCGGTGGCGTCGCCCCGTGGCGCACCCCATTCCGTCGTCGCGCAAACGCCGGCATCGCGGCGCGCCGGCTTGAGCGACCGTCGATTTGGCAGCCATGACAGCCGCGGGCGCGACCCGTCATCGGCCGGGTCGCTGTTATCGAGGCTTCCGGTTCTAAGCCAAGGCCACCGGCATCGCCGGTCGCACCATGGACTGGGCCGGATCGTGCGCAGTCTCCTGTGCTGCCGCCACTCTCAAAGCTTGACGATGGTCTTTTTCGCAAGTAGCCCCTGCGGGGCGAACAGCAGCACCCCGATGACGAGCAGAATGGTGAAGGCATCACGGTAGCTGAGCAGGCTTTCCGGCAGATAGGCTTGCAAGAAGACTTCGATAAAGCCGAGCAGAAAGCCGCCGGCGACAGCGCCGGAGAGGCTGCCGAGCCCGCCGATAATCGCAGCGATGAAGGCTTTCAGCACCGGCAGGAAACCCATCAGAGGATCGACACTGCCGCGCTGGGCCACCCAGAGGATGCCGGCGACACCGGCAAGCAGGCCTGAGATCGCAAAGGCGGTGGCGACCACCGCATTGGCGCGAATGCCCATCAGCCGAACGATGGCGAAATCTTCGGAAGCCGCGCGCATGGCACGGCCGAGCACGGTCGTGCGAAGGAAGAGGTTGAGACCGACCAGCATGATGATCGTGACGAGGATCGAAGTCCCCTGGATAAGGCCGAGATGCAGGCCGCCGATCTCGATCGTGCCGGAAAAGCTCTCGGGCATCGGTACCGGCTTCGGCCGGGCGGAAATGAAGTTCTGGAAGATCACCCGCAGGATGGCGCTGACGGCGAAACTCGTCAGCAGAAGCGTCGTGCCGCTGGCGCCGCGCACGGGCCTAAACGCGATGCGCTCCATCAGCATGGCGAGCACGATCGCGATCAAAAGGGCAGCGCAGACGGCGAGCGGGAACGGCAGGCCCAGCAACAGCGCAAAGCAGAGGCCGTAGCCGGCCGCCGTCATCAGTTCGCCATGGGCGAAATTGATGAGCCCCATGATCGAGAAGACGACCGCAAGACCAAGCGCCAGAAGCGCATAGGTGCCGCCGAGGCTGAGCGCATTGACGAGCTGCTGCAGGAACATGTCCATGATTTGACCCTCCACGCACTCGGCTCAGGCGCCGAGATAGGCGCCCTGGATTTCGGTTGAATTGCGCAGTTCCGCGGCCGTGCCCGAAAGCACGATCCGGCCATTGGCCATGACGTAGCCCGCGTCGGCGATCTCGAGCGACAGCGAGACGTTCTGCTCGACTAGGAGGATCGTCAGACCCTTTTGTCTCAGCCCGGCGATCAGGTCGAAGATCAGGTCCACCACCTGCGGCGCAAGGCCGAGCGACGGTTCGTCGAGCAACAACAAGTCCGGCGACGACATCATCGAGCGAGCGATCGCCAGCATCTGCTGTTCTCCGCCGGAGAGCGAACCGGCCTTCTGGGTGAGGCGCTCTTTCAGGATCGGGAAACGCGAGAGCATGTCTTCGCGCACCTCCGATATCGCGCCGCGCGCCTTGTGCATGGCGCCGCCGAGAAGCAGGTGTTCGTCGACCGTCAGGCTCGGAAAGATCCGCCGACCCTCAGGCGTCAGCGTCATGCCGAGCCGGACGATCTGTTCAGGAGGCAGGCCCGATATATCCTGGCCATTGAACGTGACGCGTCCGGCCTTCTTTCCCGCAAGGCCGACGAGCGCGTTCAGCGTCGAACTCTTGCCGGCGCCGTTGGCGCCGAGCAGCGTCACGATCTGCCCCTTGCCGACGGTGAGGTCGACGCTCTTCAGCGCCTCGACCGCGCCATAGGCGACCTTGAGACCGCTCACTTCCAAAAGCGGCTTCGGAACGGGAATTTCACTCATCATCATCGGGCAAAGTCCTTGCCGTGGATTGCAAAGCGCCGACGGCGCAGCCAGGAGCGATCCCCGGGAAACCCGGGGACCTCCACAGGTGATTGATCAGGGGGCCGGAACGTCGGCGGCCGCCGGAACACCCTGGCTGATCAGCTGGCGATTGCCGCCTTCGATCTGTACCAGCGATACCGAGCGCATCGGCATGCCTTGCGTGCCGGCATAGCTGATCGGTCCGGTGACGCCCTGGACGTTTTCGAGCGAGGCAATCGCATTGCGGATGGCGACCGGATCGATGCTGTTTGCTTCCGTCACCGCCGCGTCGATCACCTTACCGAGGTCGTAGCCGTTGGCGATATAGACCGTGTCCGGCACCTGGCCATATTTTTCCTTGTACTTCACGTTGAAGTCAGCGAGCGGGCTGCCTTCGCTGGCAAAGCCGGCGGTGGTGAAGACGACGCCGTCGACGGTCGCACCAAGGCCGAAGGTGGTGGGCGAATCGATGCCGTCACTGCCGAGGATCGGCGTGGTCACGCCAGCGCCGCGCAGCTGACGGATGAAGGCCGGGAAATCCGGCTCGTAGGCCGCCGTCATGATAACGTCGGGCGCCGGGTTCATCGCCTTGATCTTGGTGACCTCGGCGCCGAAGTCCTGCTGGCCCATGCTGTAGGTGCCTTCGCCCAGGAGCTCGCCGCCCTTGGCCTTGAAGGCGACCCCGAAATATTCCGGCAGCTTCAGCGTATAGGCGCTGTCGGGCGACTTCAGGATATAGGCCTTCTTGTAGCCCTTCTCGGCCGCATAGGTCGCAAGCACCGAAGCCTGGACGTTGTCGGCGGGATAGTTGCCGAACATGTAGTCGCCAACCGCAAGCGGCATCGTCGGCGTCGTGGCGCAGAAGGAGAAGGCCGGGATCTGGGCGGCCTGGGTCACCTGGCCGGCGGCGATCGACGGATCGGCGTCGCACGGCGTGATCACGATCTTGACGCCTTCGTCGACCAGCTCCTGCGCCACCAGCGCGGTTTGCGCCGCATCCGAGCGCGTATCCTTGGCGACGAGCTTGATCGGGAATTTGCCGGCGGCACCACCGGCCGCGTTGATTTCCTCGACGGCCATTTCCAGGCCCTTCAGCGACGGCTGGTCATAGGGCGCAAGACCGCCGGTCTGGGCGGTCGCAAGGCCGATGACCAGATCTTCTGCAAATGCCGGCAATGCCGACAGGGCAAAACCGCCGAGCATGGTGGTGAGGCACAGGGCCGTGACGTTCTTCTTCATCCGAAAAGCTCCCTCTTTTGATTTATGCGGGTTTATGCAGGCCCGGCGCGCCGGACGGCAGAGCGGGGGTACCGACGGGCTCGCTGCGCGCCTGCGCCGCTGAGCGGCGGCGGCCGATATAGGCCTCGATGACATCGGGGTTCGCCTGGATTTCCGCCGGCGTGCCGATGGCGATCTGCTGGCCCTTGTTGAGGACGACGACGACGTCGCAGAGCCGCATGATCAGCTTCAGGTCGTGCTCGACGACGAGCAGGCCGAGGCGGTATTTCGTGCGGATGCGGTCGAGCACATGCATCAATTCCTCGGTCTCGGCCGGGTTCATGCCGGCGGCCGGCTCGTCGAGCAGCAGGTAACGCGGTTTGAGCGCCAGCGCGCGGGCGATTTCAAGCCGCCGCTGCGCGCCGTAGGAAAGCGTGCCGGCCAGCCGGTCGGCAAATTCCGCAAGGCCCACTTCCGAAAGCACCGTCAAGGCACGGGCCGCCGGATCCTCGCCGCCCGCCTTGAGGGCGCTCGCCGCGACCGTGACGTTTTCGATGACCGTCAGGTTCTTGAAGAGACGGATGTTCTGGAAGGTGCGGGCAAGGCCTGCGGTCGGAACAGCGTGAACGGCAAGCGACGCCACGTCCTGACCGTCGATGAGCACGCGTCCCGTCGACGGCGGCACGACACCGGACACGCTGTTGATCAGCGTCGACTTGCCGGCGCCGTTGGGGCCGATGAGGCCGGTGACGAGACCGGGCTTGATCTCGAAGTTGGCGTTTTCGAGCGCAACGAGCCCTGCAAATTTCTTTCCGAGATTTTCGACCCGAAGCGTGCCTTGGCCGGCCGAAGAGCTAGCGGCGGCAACCGTGCCCTTCAGCGGTAGAGCCTCCTTCGTCGTGGAGCGCTTGAACCAGCCGAAGCGCTCGTCGAGCTCGCGCACACCGAACAGCCCATCCTGCAGGCGGTACATTACGACGAGGATAGCCACGCCGATGCCGATATCGGTGAGGCCGAAGACGGTCGGCAGCTTGAGGAAACCGAGATCGACGCCACCCTCGAGCTTTCGCAGGAGCTCGACGATCAGCATGATCACGGCAGCGCCGCCAACGGCACCGGAAACCGTGGTGATGCCGCCGAGGATCAGCATGGCCAAAAGCATGAAGGTCAGGTTGAAGTAGAAGTCCTTGGGCGAAAAGGCGCCGAGGAAATGGGCCAGCAAGGCACCGGCAGCACCGGCAAGCACCGCACCGAGAACCCAGGCGAAGAAGCGGTGCAGCTTGACATTGACGCCGACGGCGGTCGAGGCGATCTCGTCCTCGCGGGACGCCCGAAGCTTCAGGCCCGCACTCGAATCCCGATAGAGACGCGCGACCACAACGGCGGCGATAGCGAAGGGCACCGCCACCCATAGATTGACCGCGCGCGGAATGCCAAAAAAGGTCTGGCTTCCGCGGGTGAAATCGGTCGAGGCGACGAGCACGACATGCACGATTACAAGGAAACCAAGGGTCGCGATCGAAGCCGATGAGCCGCCCAGGCGCGCAACGGGAATGCCGATCAGCACCGCGACGAGCGCAACCACGACAAGGGCAATCGCAAGTGCAGGAACGAAGGGCATGCCGATCCCCGCCAGCCATTCCGGCAGATGTGGCAGCGCCGTTTTCTGAATGATCGGATTGAGCGTCAACAGGCCCGACGCATAGGCGCCGATCGCCATGAAGCCGACATGGCCGAAGGAAACGATACCGGAATTGCCGGCATAAATGCCGATGCCGAGCACGGCGATCACGTTGATCATGTAGAGCGTCACCAAGCGCTCGCCGCTGCCTGGAAAGAACAACGAGGCGATGGCGGCAGCGGCCAGAAGCGGCAGCGACGTTACCAGGATACCAACGACGGTTTCTCGCCTGACGCGCACCATCCGCATTCCCCCAAATTTCGGCCCGCCTCATATTTTTTGGCTCGGGCCCGTTCCCGACATGAACGTTATCGCAGATCGACCAAATGTCAATCTTGTTTCAAACAACATTCTCTGCTAGCAATTATGTAACAAAAAGTAGAAAGAGGGAATCACGCCATCGTTTTTGGGAGGCAGAAATCGTGGCAATCCGGGACCGACTGACAGACGGCGCCATTACCTTCACGCGCTCTGAACTGAAGATCGTCAGGCAGCTTCTGTCGAATTATCCGGCAGCGGGGCTGAACACGGTTGCGCATCTTGCGGCGGCGGCCGGCGTCAGCAATCCGACCGTCGTGCGCTTTGCCAACACACTGGGCTTCGAGGGTTATCCCGAGTTCCAGAAGGCGCTGCTCAGCGAAGTCCAGGAGCGGATGAGCTCGCCGCTCTCCATGCTCGACGCGCGGCGCCCGTCACTGGAGCAGGAGAACTTCTACCAGTACTTCCTGCGCGCCAGCATCCATGCGCTGGAATCCTCGATGCAGATGCTGCCTTCGGAAGACTTCGAGGCAGCCGCGGACGCGGCCGCCGACATGAGCGCCCGCATCCACTGCCTCGGCGGCCGGTTCAGCGGTTTTCTCGCCGGCCTGCTCTGGTCGCACATGAAGCAGCTGAGGGGTGACACCCGCTGGATCAACGGCAGCCAGGCCGACCAGGTCGACCAGCTCGTCGATCTCGGCAAGCGCGACGTGCTCTTCGTCTATGACTATCGCCGCTACCAGAACGACACGATCCGCTTTGCCCGGCAGGCCGCCGCGCAAGGTGCCCGCATCGTGCTGTTCACCGACCGCTGGCTCTCGCCGATCGCCGAATTCGCGACCGTGACGCTGACCGCCCCCGTCGACACGGTCTCGCCCTACGACACGATGGTGCCGGCATTGGCGCAGACGGAAGCGGTGATCGCAGCGCTCACCGCCCGCCTTGCCACCCAGTCGCGCGGCCGCATCGAGCGCATGGAAGAGCTGCGCCGCGGCTATGCCATCACCGAGGACGCCTTCAATCCGGCCGTCGACGACGACCGCTGAGCCTTTCCGCCGCCCACGGCGAACCAGACAAACCGAGGAGATTTCGAATGAGTGCAGTCACTGTAAGGGTTGGCGACGATCTCTTGAGGCGCGACAGCGCCTATGAGGCGGACCGCACGTCCGTTCTGTTCGTCGACATGCAGCGCATCTGGTGCGAGCCCAACCTCGACCCGACCCACCCGCAGGACGCCGACAGCTATTATCACCAGCGCCTGCGCCAGACCGTGATCCCCAATCAGGTGCGCATTCTGGAGGCGGCGCGCAAGGCCGGCTGCGAAGTGCTGCACACGATCATCGAGAGCCTGACGCTCGACGGCCGCGACCGTTCGCTCGATCACAAGCTCTCCGACATGCACGTGCCGAAGGGATCACCCGAGGGGCAGGTCATTCCGGAACTCGCGCCGATCGACAACGAGATCGTGCTGCCGAAGACCTCGTCGGGCGTCTTCAACTCGACCAACATCGACTACATCCTGCGCAATCTCAACACCCGCTATCTGATCATCGCGGGCGTCATCACCGACCAATGCGTCGACATGGCCGTGCGCGATGCCGCCGACCGCGGCTACCTCGTCACCGTCGTCAGCGACGCCTGCGCCACCTACAGCGAGCAGCGCCATGACGCGGCCCTTCGCGCCTATTCGGGCTACTGCTGGACGACCGACACCGACACCGTCGTCAGCCGCCTGAACGGCCTGCGCCAGGCCTGAGCGTGCAGAAAAACAAGACTGGAGGGGAACCCATGACCGAAACCAACAACGGCAAGGCGGCAGAACTGACCGAACTCGCCACCTTCGTCACGACAGACATCGCCGGCATCACCCGCGGCCGCAGCTTTGCCGCGAGCGAGATCGACAGCTACCTGCGCAAGGGGGTCGGCTGGGTGCCGGCCAATCTGGCGCTGACGCCCTTCAACATGATTGCCGAGAACAATCCCTGGGGCTCGGCCGGCGACCTGCGGCTGATGGCGGATCCAAACAGCAAGGCGCGCGTCACCTGCCTGCCCGACGAAACGCCGCTGCATTTCTACCACTCGGATATCACCGACCTTCAAGGCAATGCCTGGGACTGCTGCGTGCGCAGCTTCCTGAAACAGACGCTGAAGGAATATGAAGAGATCGGCCTCAAGGTCATTTCGGCGGTGGAGCAGGAGTTCCAGCTCCTTGGCGTCGACTGGCCGGATGCGCCGTCCTTCGGCCTGCGCGCCCAGCGCCGTGCCGAACCCTTCGGGTCTCTGCTGATGACCGCTTTGCAGGAAGCCGGCGCCGAGCCGGAAATGTTCCTGCCGGAATACGGCAAGGACCAGTTCGAAATCACCTGCCGTCCCGCCGACACGCTGACCGCCGCCGATCGCGGCGCTACCATCCGTGCAATCACCAAGGAAGTCGCCGCCCTCTTCGGCTGGAATGCGAGTTTTGCCCCGAAGACGGTCTCGAATGGCGTCGGCAACGGCGTGCACCTGCATGTGAGCTTCACCGATCTCGACGGCAATCCGGTGACCTTCGACGCGGCGCGTCCTGGCAGGCTCTCCAAGATCGCCGGTGCCTTTGCCGCCGGCGTCATCAAGCATCTGCCGGCGCTGACCGCCTTTACCGCTCCGTCGGTGCTTTCCTACATGCGGCTCGTGCCGCACCATTGGAGCGCCGCTTACACCTGCCTTGGCGAAAAGAACCGCGAAGCGACGCTGCGGATCTGCCCGACGCTGGACCTGCCCGGCAGCAATCCGGCCAAGCAGTTCAACATGGAGTATCGGGCGGCCGACGCCTGCGCCAGCCCCCACCTTTCGCTGGCTGTCCTCTTGAAGGCCGGGCTCGAAGGCATCAGGGCCGGGCTCGAGCAGCCGCCCCTGATCAATTCGGACCCGTCCGATTTCTCGGCGGCAGAGCAGGAGAAGCTCGGCATCCGTCGCCTGCCCGCAAGCCTGCCGGAAGCGCTGGACACACTCGCCGCCGATACTGTCGTCACCGGCTGGTTCTCGCAAGACTTCCTTGCCTGCTACATGGCGATGAAGCGCAAGGAGATCGACATCGTCGACGGGCTCTCGCCGGACGAACTCTGCGCCCGCTATGCGGCGGTCTATTGATTGATGGATGGGCAGCCCATGACCTCGACAACGGCCATCAAGAGCCCCGAACAGGGCGCGCGACACGACCCAAGCGCGCCGCTGCTTTCGATCGACGAACTGCCGCCCTATGCGGTCTTCAATCCGGACGGCACCTCGCCGATCCTGCTTTTGTGCGAACACGCCTCCAACCGGATGCCGCGCGCGCTCAGCGATATGGGGCTGCCGTTGCACGAGCGCCAGCGCCACATCGCCTGGGATATCGGCGCCATGGCGCTGGCCCAGCATTTGAGCCTCAGCCTCGATGCGCCTTTGTTCTTCACCAACTATTCGCGGCTGGTGATCGACTGCAACCGGCCGCTTTCCGCCCCCTCGATGATCCCCGAAATCAGCGAGACGACGGAAGTTCCCGCCAACCGAAGCTTAAGCGACGAAGAGCGGCAGCAGCGGATAGACACGCTGTTCACGCCTTTTGCCAACGCCGTCAGCCGCCGTCTTGACCGGCTTGAAGGCGAAGGCAAGCGGCCCTTCGTCGTCGGCATCCACAGCTTCACGCCCGTCTATTTCGGCAAGCCACGCCCCTGGCAGGCGGGCATTCTCTATCGCGACGCGGTCGATTTCGCCGGCGCGCTGATCCGTGAACTGGCGAGCGAACGCGAACTGACGATCGGCGACAACGAGCCCTACAACATCCACCCGGACGAGGATTACACCGTGCCGGTCCATGCCGATGCGCGCGGGCTTCCGGGCGTTCTGGTCGAGGTGCGCCACGATCTGATCGACACGCATGCGGGCGTCGCCGCCTGGGGCGAACGCCTGACCCGCTGTCTGAAAGCCAGCATCGGGGAAGTCCGGTGACCGCACTCTACGAGAGAGACCGAGCGGCAATCGCCAACCTGCAGAAGCTGCGCTTCTTCCCGCTTGCCGTGACCGGTGGCCGCGGCGCGCGGGTGATCGAGGAAAGCGGCCGTGAACTGATCGACCTCTCCGGTGCCTGGGGCGCAGCAAGCCTTGGCTATGGCCACCCGGCGCTGGTCGAGGCAGTCTGCGGTGCTGCGGCAAATCCCGCCGGCGCCAGCGTTCTGTCTGCGGCCAACAGACCGGCAACGGCGCTTGCCGAAAAACTGCTCGCGGCCTTTCCCGGGGCGGGCGACAACAAGGTCTGGTTCGGCCATTCCGGATCCGACGCCAACGAGGCGGTCTTCCGCGCCGTCACCAAGGCGACGGGACGATCGGGCGTCATCGCCTTCGTCGGCGCCTATCATGGTTGTACCGTGGGTTCGATGGCCTTTTCCGGGCATAGCGTGCAGTCGGGCGCGGCCAAGGCAGAGGGCCTGCTGTTGCTGCCCTACCCCGATCGCTACCGCCCCTATCGCGACGACCCCACGGGTGGCGCGATCCTCGCTGAATTGCGGGAGCGGCTTGAGGCGGCGCCCGAACATTTCGCCGCCGCCTTCATCGAGCCGATCCAGTCAGATGGCGGCCTGATCGTCCCGCCGCCCGGCTTTTTCAAAACCTTTGCCGCGATCTGCCGTGAATACGGCGTGCTTGTCGTCTGCGACGAAGTGAAGGTCGGGCTTGGCCGCAGCGGTCGGCTGCACTGCTTCGAGCACGAGGAGTTCGTCCCCGACATCCTGACCATCGGCAAGGGCCTCGGCGGCGGGCTGCCGCTTTCTGCCGCGATCGGTCCGGCGCGCATCCTTGATTGCGCCAGCGCCTTTGCCATGCAGACGCTCCACGGCAACCCGATCTCCTGCGCCGCCGGACTTGCCGTTCTCGAAACCATTGAACGCGAAGAACTTGCGCAAGAAGCCGAGCGCAAGGGCAAATTGCTGCGCGACGGCCTGGCAAGGCTTGCCCAACGACATCAACTGATCGGCGATATCCGCGGTCGAGGTCTTGCCTGCGGCGTCGATCTCGTCCTCGATCGGCAAACACGGGCGCCAGCGCGAACGGAAACGGCGAAACTCATCTATCGGGCCTATGAACTCGGCCTCGTCGTCTACTGTGTCGGGATGAACGCAAACGTTCTGGAGATGACCCCGCCACTAACCATCGCGGACACCGATATCCGTCAGGCACTGGGCGTTCTGGAACAGGCTTTTGCCGAAGCAGGTGCCGTTCCCGATGACGTTGTGGCGCAGTTTGCGGGCTGGTGACCACAACAGCCTGCGCCCGCGAGGGCCAGGACCTTGAGGTGGAACCCGTCCCGACTGCCAGCATGAGCGCAACGGCGGCAAGCAGGGCGGCCACCGTCGCCCGGCTCAACGCTACAGATCGAAGGACGCAAGGATCGGGCAAGGACCCGACTTGTCAGTGGCACATTCCCCGACCAGTCGCTGCAAGGCTTTCCGCGCCTGTTGAAGCTCGGCGATCTTGGCATCCAGCGCACCAATGCGGTTTTTCGCAAGGTTTCGCGCTCTCTCCCTGTCTTCTCCAGAATCGAGATCGAGAAGCTCCTTGATCTCCTCGAGCGTGAAGCCGGCCGTTTGGGCCTGCCGGATGAACTGCAGGCGGCGGACGTCTCCATCACCGTAATGGCGGATGCCCTCAAGCCTTCGTGGCGTGTCCAGCAACCCTCGCCGCTGATAGTAGCGGATCGTCTCCACGCCGACGCCGCCGGCTGCTGCAAATTTTCCGATCGTCAGTTCCATGGGCTCTTGACTCCGTACCGTGGTACGGAACGTATGGTCGTGCCAACAGTTTCACAAGAGTAAAAGGAGACGTGAGATGTTGGACAGGACGAACCAAGGACAGGCGCGCAAGAAGGCCGTTCTCTATCGAATGGTCATGGGTGAGCATACCTGCCCCTATGGCTTGAAGGCGAAAGACCTGCTCAAGCGGTCGGGCTACGATGTCGACGACCGCCATTTGACAAGCCGCGAAGAGACCGACGCCTTCAAGGCACAGCACGGCGTGGCGACGACACCCCAGGTGTTCATCGATGAAAACAGGGTCGGAGGATACGACGACCTGAGAAGGTTTCTCGGAAAGCCGGTCACTGACCCCAAGGCGACGAGCTACCGCCCTGTCGTCGTTCTGTTCGCCTTGACCGCCTTGATGGCGATGGCCGCCAGCTACGCGGTCGACGGCAGCCCGTTCACGCTGCGCGCGGGCGAATGGTTCATCGCCTTCTCGATGGTCGTGCTTGCGCTCCTGAAGCTCCAGAACGTCGAAGGTTTTGCGACGATGTTCCTGAACTACGACTTGCTGGCGAAGCGCTGGGTTCCCTACAGCTACATCTATCCCTATGCCGAAGGCCTCGCCGGGGTCCTGATGATAGCGGGAGCGTTGAACTGGCTGTCGGTTCCGGTCGCGCTGTTCATCGGCACGGTGGGAGCCGCATCGGTTTTCAAGGCGGTCTACATCGACAAGCGGGAACTGAAGTGCGCCTGCGTCGGCGGATCCAGCAACGTTCCTCTCGGCTTCATCTCGCTCACGGAAAACCTGATGATGATTGCCATGGCCGTCTGGATGGCCGCTGCCTCGTTCGGCATAGCGGTCGGACACGCCATGTAGCGGGCCTGTTCCGATCGGCGGCAACGCGCCCAATGGGCGGTTGCACCGATCGGACATCACATTCAGCAGAAGCCTCACAGAAAGCAGGCTGGATCACAGCCAGGTTCCGGATCGCAATTACGATGCGCGCCTGCCGCCGCGGGTGAAGCGATCGTCTATCGGAACAGGCGGTCGACGTAGTCGCGACCGAGGCCGACTTTCTCGTAGTGGTCGCGACAAAGCGCGATGTAATTATGCACGTCGAAGAAGCCGTCCGGCTCGCCCTTCTCGTCGAGCCAGATCAGCGGCCCCTTGACCTGGAAGAACACCTTCATCGGCTGTTCGTGTTCATAGGCAACCAGGGTATGGCCCTCTCCCGGCGTCTCATAGACGAAATCGCCGGCCGCTGCCGTCCAGTCGTGTTCCAGGTAGCCCCACTTGCCCGAGATCGTATAGGCGAAGACTTCGTGGGGATGGTAGTGGCGGTTTACCAGCCCCGCCTTCTTCGCCATCAGGATATCGCACCACTTGTTCTGCGTCGGCGAGATCCAGAGCGGCCGTGACGATACGGTTTCGGTAAAGGGCACATAGAAGCGCTCGTCCTCCGTCGCCGCATTTTCCAGGTAGACCTCGGGCAAGGCATCCGGCTGGAACACCTTGGTGATCGGCTTCAGGTCCTTCCAGAATTCCGTTGTCGCAAGCTCAGGCATGATGTCCTCCGGGTTTGGTCCAGTGCTCAGGCGCGCACGTGCACGTTCAGCAACGCAGCGCCCCGTTTGGTATCGATGTGGCCGATGGCGCGCTTCAGCGCTGCTGCCAGTTCCTCCCCGCGGCTGACGGTTTCGGCATGGGCATTGCTGGCCTCGGCGACCTTGGCGAAGTCGGGAACCGGCGACAGCGAGGTGAGCGGCATCCGGTTTGCTTTGGCGGCATAGCCTTCGGGATAGACGCCGAGCACCGACTGGCGCACGGCACCCCACTCCGCATTGTTGAGGATGACGATGAGGATCGGCAGAGCCAGCGCCTCGGCGATCTGGTGGCAGGCGGCCGGATTGGAAAAGATGTAGGAGCCGTCGCCCATCGTCGCGACGATCAGCCTGTCGCGGTCGGCCAGCTGCATACCGAGCGCGGCCGGAAACGCCCAGCCGAGACCGCCGGAATGCGGCTCCTGATACCAGGCGCGCGGGTGATCGAGCCTGATCGGCGCAAGCGGGCAGCCAAGCTCGGAAAGCACGCTCGCCTCGCGGCCGGCAATAGCCTCCGACAGTTTCAGGCTCACCCATTCCTTGGTCATGGGATCGGCCATGCCGGCGACCGCCCTCGCCTCTGTCGCGTCGCGGGCGGCGCGATTGGTTGCGGCCACGAGCCCGCGGCGCGCCTCGACATCGGGCGACACTGGAAATTGCCGCAAGGCATCCTGCAGGGCCAAGAGCCCCGCATCGATGTCGCACGCAATCGTCACGTCGGAACGGAAATAGCGAACGGGGAACCGTTGAAACAGCGGATCCTGCCCGAGCTGGATCACCTTGCAGCCGGGTTTGAGCCGATGGATATCCGGCGACCATGGCGCCAGCGCATCGATGACGAGGATGACGTCGGCGTCCTCCACCAGCACTTTCGGATCGGCGGCGGCCGCCATCGGATGATCGGTGGCAATCGCAAGCTGCACCGCCCAGTACTGGCAGACAGGAATGCCGCGATCGAACGCAAGAGACGACAGGGCCTGAAAACCGGCTTCGGAGCCCGCCCCGCGTTGGGCGACAATGAGCGGGTTTTGAGCCCCGGCGAGCAGTTGGGCCGCGGCGGCGATCGCCTCTGCCGACGGCGCATGCACGGCCGGCTTCATCGACAGCGGCTCGGCAAGCCCGTCGCTCGGACAGGGGCGGCAGAGCACCTCGCGCGGCAGGCTCATATAGACGGGCCCGCGCGGCGTCGAGGTGGCAATGGCATAGGCCCGGTCGACCATTTGAGGCACGTGTTCGGCAAAGCGCAGCTCGTCGTCCCACTTGACCGCCTCGCGCACCAGCGCCGCCTGGTCGCGCATCTCCTGGCCCCAGCCGATCGGCACCGTGCGCGAACCGAGCTGACCGCGCTCGGTGACCGGCGTCTTGCCCGAAAACAACAGGACCGGGATGTGCTCGGTGGCTGCGTTGATCGCGCCGATCGCGCAATTGGCGAGCCCGACATTGGTGTGGGCCATGACCGCCTGCGCTCGTCCGGTCGCCAGATAGTAGCCATGCGCCATGCCCATTGCCGCGCTTTCGTGCGGCATGACGATCGCCTCGGGCAAGGCCACACCCTTGGCTTCAGCCTCAGCCAACCCCTCGATGATCGGCGGGAAGTCCGTTCCGGAATTGGCGAAGATGTAGTCGACGCCGACCGCTTTCAGGCGTGCGAGCAAGGCGCCGCCTGCCGTCATCGTTCTTGTATCGTGTTCGCCGTTCTCACTGGCCAAAGTGCGCTCCCTTGCGTTGTCAGCAGCTCATGCCGCCATCGACCATCAGCATCGTTCCGGTGACGAAGCTCGACTGATCCGAGGTGAGGTAAAGCACCGAACGGGCAATCTCGTTTGGCGTTCCATGCCGCCCGAGCGGGATCATCCGGTTGAAGAATTCGGTTCCGTCTTCGTCGATCGCAGCTCCCAGGCCCTGTTCGACCGCAAGCTGGAAACCGTTGTCGATCGGGCCGGGGTGAATGGTGTTGACCCGGATGCGCCGCGGCGCCAGTTCCTTCGCCAGGCAGCGCATCAGGCCGACCTGCGCATGTTTGGCGGTGATGTATGCGTAGACGCCGGCATCGCCCCGGGTGGCTGCCACCGACGAGGTAATGACGATGCTGCCGCCATCGCGCATTGCCGGAACCGCATGTTTTGCGGCGAGGAACGCGCCCTTCACATGTACGGCCTGGACCGCGTCGAACACATCGTCGGGATAATCGGCGATCGGCGCCACAGTGCCGAAATTTCCGGCATTGGAGACCAGTACGTCGATCGGCCCGAAGCGCGCGACGGTTTCGCCGACATAACGCTGCGTCTCGGCCCTGTCGGAAACGTCAGCCGCGATGAGCAGGATACGATCGCGCGGCAAGCCTTCCGCCGCAGTCTCCAGTGATGCCATGGAGAGATCGACGAGGGTGACGTTGGCGCCTTCGGCCAGAAACAGCCTGGCACAGGCAAGGCCAAGGCTGCCGGCCCCGCCGGTCACGATGCAGGTCTTGCGTTCAAGTGCTGGCACGTGGCGGATCTCCTTTCGAACGCATCTGTTGCCGTCCTTCCGGGAAGCCGCGTCCACCCTCAAGCGACGCGGAGCCGGCGGTCGACGTGCACTTAGATCGGGTAGTGGATCGGACCGTCCTGGATCGTGACCCATCGCAGCTCGGTGAACTCGGCGATGCCGGCCTTGCCGCCGAAGCGGCCGTAGCCGCTTTCCTTGACGCCGCCGAACGGCATCTGCGCCTCGTCGTGCACGGTCGGCCCGTTGATGTGGCAGATGCCGGACTCGATGCGACGCGCGACGGCCATCGCCCGGTTGACGTCGCGACCGAATACGGCCGAGGACAGGCCGTATTCGGTGTCGTTGGCGACCCGGACGGCTTCGTCGACCGACCCGACACGCACCACAGAAACCACCGGCCCGAAGCTTTCCTCGCCATAGATGCGCATGGACGGAACGACACGGTCGAGCAGGATGGCATCGACTATCGTGCCGTTGATGCCGCCGCCGGCAGCAAGGACGGCGCCCTTGGACACGGCGTCGCGAACGAGCGCATCGATGCGCTGCGCGGCGTGGGCGTCGACGACAGAGCCGAGCGGCGTTTCGCCCTTGCGCGGATCGCCTGCCTTGAGCGTCTTGACCTTGGCGGCCAGCGCCTCGACGAAGCGATCGGCAATCGCATCGTCGACGACGATGCGTTCGGTCGACATGCAGATCTGCCCCTGGTTCATGTAGGCGCCGAAGGCCGCCGCAGCGACCGCCTGGTTGAGGTCGGCATCATCGAGCACGACAAAGGGCGCCTTGCCACCGAGTTCGAGCAGCGCCGGCTTCAGGTGGCGCCCCGCCGTTTCGGCGATGATGCGCCCGACGCGCGTCGACCCGGTGAAGTTGACGCGCCGCACGGCCGGATGGGCGATCAGCGCCTCGACGATCGCGCCGGCGTCTTCCGGTGCGTTCGACACGGCATTGAGCACGCCATCGGGCAGGCCCGCCTCGTGCAGCGCGTCAACAATCAAACGGTGGGTTCTGGGGCAGATTTCCGATGTCTTCATCACGACGGTGTTGCCACAGGCAAGCGGCATGGCGATGGAGCGCACGCCGAGAATGACCGGCGCATTCCACGGCGCGATCGAGAGCACCACGCCGGCCGGCTGGCGGACCGCCATGGCAAGGCTGCCCGGCCGGTTGGAGGGGATGATCTCGCCGGAAATCTGGGTCGTCATCGAAGCGGCTTCGCGCAGCATGTCTGCGGCAAGGCCGACATTGAACATCGCCCAACCCGCCGTTGCGCCGGTTTCGGCGGCCATCGCAGCGACGAATTCCTCTGCCTTTGCCTGCAGGCGGTCTGCGGCGGCAAGCAGCAGCTTGCGACGCTCACGGGGACCGGTTGCCGCCCAGGCCGGGAAAGCCTTCGCCGCGGCGTTCACCGCGAGCCGCGCATCGTCGATGCTGGCGGCCGCCACCTTCGAGGCCACCTCGCCCGAGATGGGGTTCAGTCGCTCGAAGAAGCGCCCGTCCGCAGCCTCGATCACGGCGTTGTTGATCTTCAATCCCAGCATGTTCATGGGTTTCTCCTTGTCGAAATTTCAGACGGCGGCGCCGAGGAATGCGCGCTGGACAGCGGCATCGTTCATCAGCGCCTGTGCGGTGCCTTCGCCGGTGATGCGCCCGGCTTCGGCGAGGTAGCCGCGATCGGCGATCGATAGGCTCATCTTGACGTTCTGCTCGACGATCAGCAGCGCAAGCCCCGCCTCGCGGATCCGTCCGAGACTGGCGAAGAGTTCGCCGACGACGACCGGTGCGAGCCCCAGGCTCGGTTCGTCCAGCATCAGAAGGTCCGGCTTGGACATCAGCGCGCGGCCGATCGCCACCATCTGTTGCTCGCCGCCAGACATGGTGTTGACGTATTGGCGCCTTCGGTCGCGCAGTTTCGGGAACAGCTCATAGACAAAGGCCTGACGGTCGCGCGCGCCGTCTCTTGCCCGCCTTGCATAGGCGCCAAGGGCGAGGTTCTCCTCAACCGTCAGATCGCCAAAAACGCCGCGACCCTCCGGTACCAGTGCGATACCGGCTTCGACCACATCATGCGCTGAGGTACCGGTAATATTGCGGCCCTCAAAGGTGATGCGCGCACCGGCGTCCGGCCGAACCAGGCCGGCAATTGCCTTGAGCAACGACGATTTGCCGGCGCCATTGGCGCCGAGGATGACGACCGTTTCGCGTCGGCAGACCTCGAGCGACAGGTCGCGAAGCGCAACATGGCGTCCGTAGTGCAGGCAGAGATTGCTGACTTCAAGCATGGCCATCTCCAAGATAGGCTTTGACGACCTCGGGATCGGTCAGCGTCTCGGCCGTCGGCCCATCGGCGATCTTTCGCCCGGCATTCATGACGACGCAACGGCCGCAAAGGGCCCGGATGGCATCCATCACGTGCTCGACGAGCAGGATGGTGATGCCGCGATCGGCAAGTCCCTGGATCAGGTCGATGCCGGTGCGAAGCTCCGTCGGGTTGAGGCCTGCGAGCCATTCGTCGAGCAGCAACAGTTCGGGCTCGGCCGCCAGCGCGCGGGCAAGCTCCATGCGCTTCTGGTCGATGTAGGTCAATTCCTGCGCGCTCTGGTCGGCCCTTTGCGCAAGGCCGACCTCCGCAAGCCGGGCAAGCGCCTCGCTGCGGGCCTCATCCCCCCAAAGCTTCCGCCGGCCGAAGGCGAGTGCGGCGATAACGTTCTCGGCGACGGTCAGCGATGGCAGTCCACGAACCAGCTGGAAAGTCCGGGCAACCCCCTTCAAGGCGATCCGGTTGGGCGCCAGACCGGAAATGGTCTTACCGTTGAGCGCAATTGTTCCGCCTGACGGCGCGAGGTGCCCCGAAATCATGTTGAGCACGGTGGTCTTGCCGGAGCCATTCGGCCCGAGCAGCCCGACGATTTCGCCTTTGGTCAGTGAGAACGACGCGGCGTTGACCGCGGTCAGCCCGCCAAAACGCTTCGTCAGGCCGGAAATGGTCAGGATCTCGCTCATTGTGCCCCTCCTGCGGCCGGCTTGATGGCCGGTCGGCGCCAGCGGCCCCAATGTTCTTCGGCAAAGGCGAGCACACCGCGCGGCAAGACGAAGACGATGGCGATAAAGAGAAGGCCGAGGATGATCGAATAGTGGTTCGGGAAATTGGCCGAGAGCCACTCGAACAACAGGAAGAGCGGCACCGCCCCGAAGATCGGGCCATAAAGCCGGTTGGCACCACCGAGCAAGGCCATGATCAGCGTCAGGAACGACACCGTCGGGTTGAACGCGATGGAGGGTTCGACATAGGTCCATCGCGGCGCCTGGATCGCTCCGACCAGCGTGATGATCACCGAGCTCAAGGCAAAGAGCGCAAGCTTCAGCCGGGCAATATCGATGCCGCAATGGCGCGCCACGACTTCGTCGTCGCCGATGACCTTCAGCGCCAGCCCGAAGCGGCTGCGGCCGATCGCAAAGGACAAGAGAAAGGTGACGGTGGCAAGCGCCAGCAGCTGCCAGTAGATGCCCTCGGGCGTCACCGGCAGGAAGATGTAGCGGCCGAGCGTTCCCGTCATGTTGACCTCGTACCAAGTGACCAGCTGGCGGACCAGTTCGGCAAGACCGAAGGTGAAGATGACGAAATAGACCCCGGCAAGTCGCAACGTCGACAGACCGACGACGACCGCAACGACAAGGCCGATCGCGGCGGCAACGAGAAGCAGCAGCGGATAGCTGAGGCTCTCGCTGAAGACGGCGACCGTGTAGGCGCCGATGCCGAAGAAAGCGACGGTTGCAAGCGACACATAGCGCGTCGGGCCGGAGAACATCGCCCAGGCGGACGCAAGCGTCACGTAGCCGAGCATGCCGATCATCAGCGTTACGCCGTAAGGACCGACGAGGTAGGGAACGAAGGCCAGACTGCCGATCACCAAGGCGAAAAACAGGGCTGGCAAACGTGGAATACGGCTCATCGCGCAGCCCTCCCGAACAGGCCGGCGGGACGCCACAGCAGCACCACGAGGAAGATGGCATAGGTCGAGGCCAGCGTCTGGCCAGGATCGAGATAGGTGGCGACGAAGGTCTCGACGACGCCGAGGATGAGGCCGGCCGACAGTGCACCGGGAACGTTGCCGACACCGCCCATGATGACGACGATCAGCGCCTTCATGGTGAAGACGACGCCGGAGGTGGCGGTAAACGTCTGGTACATGGAAATCACCACGCCACCGGCCGCGGCAAGCGCGCCGCCGAGCGCAAAGGCCAGGCGGGCCGCACGGTCGACATCGATGCCGACGAGCGGCGCCGAGCCAGGTGCGACCGAGACGGCGCGCAGCGCCGTTCCCCAGAGCGTGCGCGTGAGGACCAGATAGAGAGCACCTGCAAAGACGGTGGCCAGCACGAAGGCGAGCAGCCGGTTGGCGGCGATCGTGGTTCCGAACACATCGACAGCGATATTGAGATAGCTGTAGCTGGTGAAGTTGGCGCCGAAGGCGACGAGCAGCACGCCCTGGATGACGAAGAGCAGGCCGAAGGTCGCCAGGATGGAATCGATCTCGAGGCTCGCCTTGTCTTTCGCCCTCGCCACCAGCGGCCGCATCATCACGGCATAGATCAGATAGCCGAGGGCAAAGCCGGCAGGTGCAGCGACCAACAGGCCGAGCACCGGATTAAGCCCCCAGAAACTGAACAGGCTATAGGCCAGGAAGGCCGCAGCGATGATGATTTCGCCATAGGCGAGATTCATGATCCGCGCGATGCCGTATTGGAGCGTCAGCCCCATCGCGACAAGCGCATAGGTTCCGCCGAGCACGAGCCCGGACAAAAGGGCCGTGGCGAACATCGGCCTCCTCCTCTATTTCATTCTTTGGGACCGTCGCGATCGCGCGCCTGCCCCTTAGGATCGCCCCTCCCCGCGATGGGGATGGGGCTTGTCTCGCTTGACTGACCAGGACGCCGGCACGGCGCGCCGCGGCGGCCTTCCTGCTCGGCTCTACCCTGCGCAGTTTTCCGGCCGATGCGGTCTCAGGCTACTTCCAGGCCTGGCGCGGCAGGACGGGTTTGCTCGCGCCCTCCCGGTCGCCTGGCGCCACGCCGACGAACTGGCCGTTCTGCCATTGTCCCGTCCACCAGAGCTTGCGCAACTGGTTGTCCTCGAACCGGGTTTCGCCGATGACGGTTTCGAACGTGCCGCTCGAAAGTTCGGCAGACACCGCCTCCCGGTCGAGACCCTTGCGCTTGATCGCCTCCTGCAGCATCTGCAGGCTGGCATAGGTGATGACGCTGCCCCAGTAATCTGGCGCGACGCCGGTGACGGCTTCGTGGCGCTTGCGATAGTCGGCATTGGCCGCGTTGTTCGGGTCGATGCCACCAAGGCTCATGATGCCTGTGGCGTTGTCGCCGTTGTTCTTGCCGTAGACCGGAAAGCCGGTGCCAACCCCGAGATAGAGCACCTTGGGATTGAAGCTTGCCACCTGTGCCTGCTGCGTCAGCGCGAAAGTATCCGGCGGATAGGAGAAGGCAACGAAGGCATCGGCGCCGCTTGCCTTCGCCTCATTGATCATCGGCGAGAAGTCGGAGGTGCCGACAGGATAGGTCTTGTCATAGACGACCTCGATGCCGGCTTCCGCGAAGGCCGGTCGGGCGGCCGTGACCAGATCGATGCCGAAGCCGTCGGCAACCGAGACCATCGCCACCTTGGTGTTGATCGTGCCGGCCTTGCTGGTTTCGGCAAGGATCGCGGCGAGCGCCCGCGCATAGTCGTGGCCGCCGCCCAGCATCCAGAAGCTCTTCTTCCAGCGCTGCACGAATTGCGGCGCCTTGTCGGTGACGGCAGAGACGGCGAGCTGCGGATAGCCGTAGCGGTCAAACAGCGGTGCGACGGCCAGGTTGAAGCCCGTGCCCCAGGGCACGAGCATGAAATCGACCTCGTCCTGGGTCGCCAGCCGCTCGACCGCCCGCACGACCTCTTCGGACGAGGAGCGGTCGTCATACTCGATGACTTCGATCGGCAGCTTCGAACCGTCGGGCAGTTCGAGGCCGCCGGCGTCGTTCACGTCCTTTACCCAAAGCTGGTAGTTCGGCAGCGTGGTAATGCCGGCACCGCCCGCGTTCGGCCCGGTCTTCGAGATCGCATAACCGATCTTCACGGACTTGCGGTCCTCAGCCATCGCCGTGCTGGCGACGCCGCTGGCGAGCATGATCACGGCGAGCGCCGTCGTTCGCAGGACTTGCCTGCGTCGAAAGGTTTTCATGATTCTCCTCCCATTTGCCCGCGTGGTGCGAGCCCCGTCGTCATGCCCACCTGGTGCCCGTTCTCCTCCGGCATCCAGAAGCTGTATTCGACCATCTCAGGCTAATACCGGCACTGTCGCTACGGAATAGACTTTTACAAGAGATACTTGTACTTTTCACGGAAACCGGGATCACGATGTGACGCCAGCTTCCAGCACCTCTGCAACGAACCAGCCAACCGCAAGCGCACGCCCCGCCGGCCCCACCGAGGCACGAGTGTTCAAGGCGGCCCTGTCGCAGTCTGAATGGACGTTCCGCGGGACCCGTAACCGGATCTTCGTCGTGCTTTCGGGCGGTGGCCATATCCGCCTCGGTCGGCATGACGTTCCGCTATCCGGCCCGGCGATCGTGTGGGCGCCGGCAGGCGAGACAGGATCCGTCCTGTTCGACGCGGGCGCCGAGGGGGCGTCGCTGGCTATTCCCGATCTCGTGCTCGGTTCGGCGATGCCGACGGGCGCCGTCTTTGCCCAGGTGCGCGAAGCGATCGCTCGCCCGATCCTTGGCGCCCGTATCCCGGTCGCGGCTGCCCGCCAGTTGTCCCAGGCGTTGCAAGCCATAGAACAGGAACTCAGCGCCAACGAGCCCGGCGCACAGGAAGTCATCCGCCATCAACTGGCGCTGGTGCTGATCTCCATCTGGCGGCTGGCAAACCCCGGTCACGACCGGCCGCAACCGTCGCCGCGGGCGATCGTGCGCAGCTTCGTCCATCTCGTGGAACTGCACATTCGCGACCACTGGTCGATCGGCGCCTATGCCGAGGCGCTCGGCGTGACCGCCGACCGGCTGAACACCGCGACCCGGCGAGCGACCGGCCGAACCCCGATGGAACTCATTCACGAGCGGCTGATGACGGAAGCCTCGATCCTGCTCGACAATTCCGGCCTGCAGGTTTCAGAAGTGGCAGAAGCGCTCGGCTTCAAGGACGCCGCTTATTTCAGCCGGTTCTTCAAGCGCATCGCGGGCGTGTCGCCGCGCGCCCATCGCGCCGGCGCCGCCTTGAAGAGGAGCGACGTCAATACGAACTACGCGGCCTGGCCGTGAGCCTCAGGCAGTGTCGGGTGCGCGGTCGTCCGGATCCGGCGCGGTTGCCGATTTGCGGTGGTTTTGCTAGGTGTGCAACCAACGAATATTGAGGCGGATGTGGTAAAGTTTGGAAATTCCGCAGCCCTTACAAGGACCTACAATCGGGCTGTAATCCTCGACGCGCTTCGGCGGACGGAAAGTCTATCGCGGGTCGAGCTTGCAAGGTTGAGCGGCCTGACACCACAGGCCGTAAGGAACATTGTCGAAGACCTGTTGGCCGAAGGCTTCGTCAAACAGATCGGCAGGCGCAAGGGGCTTCGGGGTCAGCCGCAGATCGAGGTCGCCATCAATCCGGACCGCGGCTATTCGCTCGGCTTTCACGTGACCGGGTCCGAATGCCGGTACCTGGGCACCAATCTGGTCGGAGACGTCGTGTTCGAGGGCGGCGCCTTCAAGCTCACGTCGGACGCGGCGGAAATACGCCGTTCCCTGGAACAAATAGAAGCGGCCTGTTCGCAAAGCATGCAAGACAGGGCGCGGCTTGGCGTCGGGATCGCGGTCTCGGCCCCGCTTGCCATGCCACGGCACCGCGAGCCGCATTCGGATTATCTCGAGCAAGTCCGCACGATCCAGCATTTCTTCGGTCCGGACACGTGGATCGAGAATGACGCGAATGCAGCCGCGATGGCGGAAAATCTCTCAGGTACGGCCAAGGAACGAAGCGACTTCCTTTACATCTTCATTGGCGCCGGCGTCGGTGGCGCGATCGTGCGCGACAGCAAGCTGCAACGCGGCTATCGCGGGAACGCCGGCGAATTCGGTCACATCCTCGTGGACCCGAACGGCCCTCAATGCCACTGCGGCAACAGGGGCTGCCTGCACACCTATTTGTCGCTGGCCGAATTCGGCGATCGGATCGATCGCCTGGGTTCCGACGACGGCGAGATCAAAGCCTGGCTTGCAAGGGCGGTCCCCCCCCTCACGCGCGCCATCGTGACGTTGGAGAACGCATTCGACCCCGATCGGATCATTCTGGGCGGAACGGCGCCCGGCTGGTTGCTGGAGTTGCTTCTCGCGGGCGTGCAGGAAATCCTGCCGTCGACTTGCACGGACGAGGCTCATCAAAGGGTCGAGATTAGCAGGTTGGGCACCACGAGCGCGCTTTTGGGCGCATCCGCTCTTCCTCTCTTGAACCTGATGACGCCGCACCCGGGTCTGCTGACGAAGCAATCGCTCGAGGGGATGCGGTAGGCAGGCGGCGCCGTTACCAGCCGACGCGATCACAGCGCTGAAGGTCAGCGCAACAGGGATTGGACATAACCAACCACGTCGATGTCTGGATCTGCAAGGATGTCCCTGGAAGGAGAAATGCCGCGTGCGAGAAGCTTCTTCCCCATCACAAACGATTTGCCATCGTTGATGGCGTCGACGGCGAGAAACCGTTCCTTGTCGAAATACCAGAGCGAGCGCGCGTCGGCAGTCTTTCCAGCGCGCGAAAGGACGTCGGTGTAACCCGTGTTCAGTCCGGCGATCTGCAGCTTCGCATCATATTGATCTGACCAGAACCAGGGCACTGGTACATAGGGTTTCGGGGAGCCCGCAATCGATGCTGCGGCAGCTTCGGCGAGGTCAATCGCGTTCTGTACGCACTCCAATCGGACCGTGCCTTGACCGTACGGGAAAGCGGCGCAATCTCCGACTGCGTAGACGTTTGGATCCGAGGTTCTGCCGAAGGCGTCGACCAGGATACCGTTCATCACGGCGAGCCCGCATCCTTCCGCCAGGCCGATGTTCGGGGTGATCCCAATTCCAACGATTGCAAAATCGATGGGCAGGATGGAGCCGTCGCTCGTTTCGGCTTCGGCGACACGGCCGTTGTTGCCGACGAAACGAACAAGGCCAGTGCTCTCCTTGATGGAGACCCCATGGTGCACGTGAAGTTTTCTTAAAAAGTCTGATGTCGCCGATGATGCAACACGATTGAGAATGCGGGCGTCCGCCTCGATCACCGTCACGTTCAGGCCGAGTTCAGCGCCGACGGCGGCAGCTTCCAGGCCGACATAGCCGCCACCGACGACGAGCATGGTCTTTCCAGGTATCATTTCAGGCATGAGCCGATCGGCATCCGCCTTGTTCCGCGCCACATAGACACCGCCCAGGTTTCCCCCGAGGGTCGCCGGCCACGCCCGTGGAGATCCGCCCGTTGCGAGAACGAGCGTTCCGTAGGCGCGCTCTTCGCCGGTATCGCACGTAACACGTTGCCGATTGCGATCGATGTGGTCGACCCGTGTCCCGGTCAAGATTTCGATGCCGAGGTCGGCGTACCAGCTCGCCGGCCTGAGCAAGATATCGGTGAGAGAAGCACCGCCCAGCAGGTAGCTCTTCGAAAGCGGCGGTCTTTGGTAAGGCAGCACTGCTTCATCGGCAATGATCGTGATCGGCCGCTCGACCTTGAGCGCCCTCAACCGGGAAGCCGCGGCAACGGCAGCCTGGCCGCCACCCACTATCACTATCGCACTCACGGTTCTGCCATCCCTTCTGAGCCAAAAGCTCGACGATCGTTCCTGGTTATCCCTGCACTTCGGGGACACGCACGGTCAGCCCGTCCAGGTCGGGCTTCAACTTGATCTGGCAGGCAAGTCGGCTTTGCGGCGTGAGGTTTTCCGACAATGACAGCATGTCGGCTTCGTCGTCGGCGATCGATGGGAGCCTTGCTATCCAGTGCTCGTCGACGTGGACCTGGCACGTCCCGCAGCCGCATGTTCCACCACAGTCGCCAAGGATGCTCCCGACGTTGTTGGCCAGCGCCAATTGCATGAGGCTGCCCACGGGCTCGGTCAGCACGACGCATTGCTCACCGTTCGATTGGATGAATTTCACTTCGATCATTGGCGCCTCAGTAAAGTGTTCGTTGATCGCCGACGCGGATCTTTTCCACCATCTCTTCCTTGTCGAGACCGGCAATCTGATCCGCAAGGATCTCACCGAGTGGCGGAAAGTCTTCGCGCGTTGCAAAGGTTGCCGGATTCCAGAGTTTCGAGCGGATGACCGCCTTGGAGCAGTGAAAGAACACTTCCCTGACATGCACCCGGATCGCCACGCGCGGCGCCCTGCCCTGAATGGAAAGGGCTTCGAGCGCGTCGCCGACCACGATGTCGGCAATGCCGTTGACGCGAAGGATCTCGCCCAGGCCAGGCACAAGAAACAGGCATCCGACCACGGGATCAGCCAGGATGTTTTCCATGGTGTCGAGCCGGTTGTTGCCAGGGCGGTCGGGGATAAGGAACGTGTTTTCATCCAACACGTGGACGAACCCCCTTGGATCCCCGCGTGGCGATACGTCTCCACCCGCCTGGCTGCGTGTGCCGATCAAGGCGAACGGAGACAGCGAGAGAAATTGAAGACAGTGTTTGTCGAGCCGGGTGAGTTGTTTGCTGACAACCAACGCCTCGGGCGCGGGAAACATCTGTCGCAGTTCAGTTTGGTCAATTGAGCGCATGCCTTGCCCTCCCCTTGAGGGCAAGGAGTGTCAAAAAACCGACGCCTCGTCAATAAAGAAAAACAATTGTTTTATTATTATGCGCTCGATATGGTCGCCGAAGACCAACCCCCGGCCAATGGAGCGGATAATGCATGTCATCGAAACCAACAGCGCGAAGATAACGTTCAACCCGCAGGGCGGTCATCTGGAGGAAGTCGCCTTTGGGAGCGGGGCCGACCGGATACGACCGATGCACCGTGCGCCCTGGCGCACAGGCGAGGACAATGGGGGCCGGCCGGAACGTGTACCCGCAGCCATGGGCCAAAGCCTCGCCAGTCTTTCCGGTGATTTCTTCTGCGCGCCGTTCGGGCACGATGACGTCAGCGGTACCGTCGAACACGGCTTGACCGCCAACGGGGTCTGGCTGGAGGAGAGCTGCCGGACAGATGCCGACGGCACGGTTACAGCGATCTTCCGGCTCGACGGCCAGGTTGCTGGCGCCGCTGTATTCAAGGAGCTGACGCTCAAGCCCGACCAGCCGATTGTCTATCAGCGTCATCGTTTCGTCGGGGGCTTCGGCATGCTTCCCGTCGCACACCATCCAATGGTCCGGATAACGGGAGAAGCATCTCTGAGCTTCTCGCCGAAAGCTTTCGGGGCAACGCCCGAACATGCCGTGGAAACCGACCCGCAACGCGGAAACTCGGCACTTATGTACCCTCAAGAGTTTGTCGATCTGACAAGCGTGCGACTGAAGGGAGGCGGCGCGGTGGACCTGAGCGTTCAGCCGGGTCCCCCCGATTCCGAGGATTTCCTGATCCTCGCGGAGGAGCCGAACTCGACCGTGGGATGGACCGCAGTGTCGGCGCGTGATGACGGATTCTTGTTTTTCTCCGTCAGGAACCCGCGGGCCTTGCCATTCTCGATGCTCTGGATGAGCAACGGGGGACGTCACTACGAGCCCTTCTCGGGCCGGCATCGGGGCGTGCTGGGACTGGAGGAAGGATGCACCTTCTTCGGCTACGGTCGCGAGGCAAGCAGCCGACCGAACTGGCTGAACGAGCGGGGTTACCCGACGGCAATCGAGCTTGTGCCGGACGGGGAAGTCGCCATCGGCTTTGCATTCGGTGCCATCCGCCTGCCCGATGGCTGGCGTGCCGTTTCCGACATCGGCGTTTCGCGCGAAAACCTGAGCATTTCGTCGGACACGGAGGCAACGGTCGAGTTGCCTTTCTGGATGGACGGCGTCTTCTCCCGGTAGGCGTTAGAACAGCAACTCGCCTATGGAGAGCCTGCGAAGCGCCAGGCAGACATTGGCGACCAGCGCCTCCTTTTTGGGGCCACGATCCGGGTAGCGGGTCATGTTGTCGCCATTGTGCATGAAGACATAACCTCCTCGCCCCGTCGTCGTCGGATACTGCCACGGCCAGTCCGCAGGCTTCGGGTCGCCCTCCGGTCCGACATCGGTCAGCCAGATCGCTCCGGGGGGCGGATCGCTCCAACCTCTCGCATATTGCCCGAATATGCCTTCCGAGCCATCGAAGTCGCCACCGAGATCGGCAAAGATGCCGAACCGGTCGTTGCGCACCCGTACCTTGATGTTGGTGAACGGGCGTGGCGAGACCGCATGGAAGGGGGCCATGAACGGCAGCCATGGCTGGCACGGCTCGGCGCAGATGACGAGGTTTCCGCCACGGGCGAGGAACGCAAGGAGATCGTCGGACCGGCTTTTCAGGAAGAACTCGTCGTGGCTGCTCGGAACATAGAGCGTGTCCGTCTTTTCCAGGAGTTCGGGCCCGAGTTCGTAAAGCGGCGAAAACGAGGTCTCAAAACCGGCACGTTCGAGACTTTCTCGATCCAGGCGGGATGCCACTCCGAGGGCACATGCGAGCACTGCAGGTAGGTGAAGCGATTGTTCGACGGGCGCTTAATGCCGAGTTCACGGTTGAGCCAGGGATAGAAGGACTGAAGGAGCGGCAGTTTCCCGGCGTCCATTCAAGGCCAGGAATCTCGAGCCAGTCGGCATGCCCCTGCAGACTGACGACGAGAACGCCGCCACCCTTCAGATAGGCATTCAGCTGCTGTCGGTGCGGGACCGGCACGGCTGCATCCATCGCATCCGGCATGATGACCGCGGCGTAGGTCGAAAGGTCGAACCGAGGCAGGTCGTGGATATAGATGAGGTCGTCGATATAGTGGTTGAAGTCCTGGAAGCTTCGCAGCTGCCAACTGTTGCCCCAGTGGATGTAGGCGATCCGCTTTGCGGCGTTGGGCGTCACGTTGCCGGAAGCATCTCGGCATAGATGCCGCTGGTGAAGTATCGCACCAGCGAATCCTTGTTCATGCCGACGATGCGATCGGCCTTTCCGTCCACGGCACGATAGATGATCGGCGCCGAACGGACGATCGTCACGACACGTTCCGGCGGTTTTGCGAACGTGATCGTCTTGCCGCGATGATTGAGGAAGGCCGGAAGGTCCGGGCCAACTTCGTTTTCATGAGTATGCCAGTCAAGTTATAGCCACATGTCCAGCGCCCTGTAGATTTTTAGGGTTGGCGTCGCCTCGGAAGCGCTCCTCCTGAAATCAGTCAGAGCACTCTCAGCATGCCCCCGAGGCCTTCGTCGATTGACCCAAGATGGCGCGCGACCGGCAGCTCCTTCACGTCTTTTTAACCATGACTCGTGAAACTGAGCCCATCCGGAGGCATGATGCCGACGTTCGTCTGGGGTAAAAGTGCATGCGTAAGCCGCAAGATCAGAAGCTGTCCTCCGGTGCGACCATTTCGGAGCCCGGCTACGTCGTCTCCCGCCGCGCCCTGCTTTCGAACCTCGGTATCATGACGCTGCTGGGTGCGTCCGGGTGCTCGCAGGCCCTCGAACTCCCATCGCTCGAGCCGTCCGGTCGTATGTCGCCTATGGGTGTTGACACCATGTCGACAGGGGCAATTCCACCGATCAGCGTCGACAGCAACATCACCGACAACAGCACGATGTATGCGTCGCTGGCCGACAACGGCTTCGTCATCCCGGCCATTCCGTTCCAGAAGGTCAAACCGGAATTCCGTCGTCAGATCGTTCGCGATCCCACCGGTGAGGCGCCGGGCACAATCGTGGTGCGGCTCAATGAGCGGCATCTCTATTGGGTGCAGGACGGTGGCGAAGCGGTCCGCTACGGTGTCGGCATCGGCAAGGCCGGCTTCGAGTGGAGCGGCCGTGCGGAGATCCAGTACACGAAGGTGTGGCCGACCTGGACGCCGCCCAGGGAGATGATCGCGCGCAAGCCTGAGCTGGTGAAATGGACGAACGGCCAGCCGGGTGGCCTCGACAACCCACTCGGAGCCCGGGCACATTACATCTTCAAGGACGGCCAGGACACCGGCTATCGCGTGCACGGCTCACCGGAATGGTGGACCATCGGCACGCAGGCGTCTTCCGGTTGCGTGCGCATGATGAACCAGGACGTCGTCGATTTGTACAACCGGGTCAAGGCGTCGCCGATTAAAGTCCCGATTGTGGTGGCATAAGGCGATACGCCGCGTGAAACAGGGGCTGAGAGCGACGACGGCTCAAACGCTCGACCTGACGCGCCGGACCACGCCTCCTCGACGGGCTGATCGCGTGCGAAATGGAACGAAAAAGACTCGGCGGGAAAGATACGGCTCCTTCATCGCATCTGCACAGTTGAGCCACGGCGCCCATCATTTAAGATACAAGGTCGGCGGGCCGGTCTGATCGACGTCACGGCGCGACCGACAGCTGGATCATGCCGCGACATGCCGTCACCAATTACGATTAGAGCCGCCCGACAGGATGACATGCCCGTGCTTGGCGCGTTTGGCACGCAACTGACGGCACTCCATCATCAATGGGACCCCACGCGCTTCATCGCGGCGGGAGCCGGCACGAAGGCTTCCTATGGCCGATGGCTGCACAGTCAGCTTGAAGAGCCGGATGTCGTGGTCCTCACAGCCGAGCAGGAAAATGCAATCGTCGGATATGCCTATGCCTCTCGCGAGGGATACGACTACATGGCACTCCGAGGACCGGCCGGCGTCATTCACGACCTTTTCGTGGATCCCGAACGTCGCAACCAAGGCATCGGCCGCATGTTGCTCGACGCGGCCGTTGCAGAGTTGCGAAAGCGAGGGGCCGGCCTGGTCGTGCTTTCCACGGCGCACAGGAACGAGGCAGCGCAAAGGCTGTTCGCAACCGCAGGCTTTCGTCCGACTATGGTCGAGATGGCGCTGGACGATAAGGCTTGATCAGGCGGCATCTGCTCGCGGTTTGGGCAAGCCGACCTCCTCAACTCGACCTCCGAACGACCGAACGTAAAAGGAATGCGAAAGCCCGTTCGCTTGCGGCTGACTGGAAAAAGGGGCGCGCGTCCTGGGCACCAGAACATCGACAGTGAGGAGCGTCGGTCGCTTCGGAACCGATCGCACTGTGCTTCCGTTTCTCCTGCGCATCGACGACGGTTGTCGCTGGCTCCAACGCCTTCAGGGCAAATTCCTGCTGCCAGGCGTGGTCGGCGGCACCCCCTTCCAGGTAGGAGCCCCTATGCGCATCGCCTTCCTTGTCAACGCGATCGAGACCGAAAAGCCTTCCTATACGACAACGTCGTTGGCGCTTGCCGCGCTCGCTCGCGGCCACGACGTGCTCTATGTAACGCCGGGTGATTTCATCCTTGGCCCCGACGACGCATTAATGATCCGCGCAGCAAATCTTGGTGACGCGCGCCCCAAGAAATCCGAAACACTGCTGCGTGCTCTGATCGCTCCCGCACAGCAAAGAAACCTTGTCAATGTCGAGGAGGTGGATGTCCTGTTCTTACGGAACGACCCCTCGCTGGATGCCGATAGTCGCCCCTGGGCAGCGCATGCCGGCGCGAATTTCGGTCGGCTGGCCGCTGAGCGAGGCACGATCGTCGTCAACGACCCCTGTGGTCTGGCCCTGGCGCAAGACAAACTCTATTTCCAGGATTTCCCGGCCATCGTTCGTCCGACCACTTTGATTTCCAAGGACATAGAGGAGATCAGAACGTTTATCGACGACCATTCGGACGGTGTGATCATCAAACCGCTGCAGGGATCCGGCGGAAAGAACGTTTTTCGGGTTGGAAGCAGCACCGAGTCCAATCTCAATCAAATCATCGATGCCGTCGGTGAGGTCGGCTATCTCATTGCGCAGTGTTACCTTCCAAAAGCGTCCGAAGGCGATACCCGATTGTTTCTCATGAACGGACGCCCCTTGCAGCGTGGCGACGTATACGCTGCATTCAGGCGCGTCCCCGCGAAGGGCGACGTGCGTTCCAACATCCACGCGCGCGGGACCCCAAAACGGGCGCAGGTCACAAAGGAAATGTTGGCGATCGCCGAGACCCTGCGCCCCAAGCTTGTCGAAGATGGCATGTTTTTGGTCGGCCTCGACATCGTCGGCGACAAGCTGCTCGAGATAAACGTGTTCACGCCCGGCGGTCTCCAGACCATTCGTGAACTCTACGACGTCGACTTCTGCGAAGACATCCTTGCCTCGCTGGAAAACAAAGTTGCGACCAGGAAGACCTACAGCGGATCTTTGAGCAACCGTATCCTGTCGACCCACTAGGACTTTGCCGAGGAATTCTGGGCGCATGATCCACGCCAAAGCGCAATTGACGGGCTATTTTGCCGGCGGCTAGCTGTGACTGCCCCGGAGGTAGTCGCGACCGGATGGCTGCATTGACCAAAATCGTACCCGGGGCGTCGGAACCGATGGCGCCGTGCTCGGTTTCTCCTTCATACGCCAAAGGAGATGAAAGCGATGGCCAAAGACGACGATCTGAAAGCGGGCTTTACAGGCACACCCGAAGAACCCCTTGCCGGTATGCGCAAAGCTGCACAGACAGCCAGCGACGCAGTGAAGAGGGAAACGACCGCCGTGGCGACCGCCGCGGCACAACATCCTCACACCGCGACCACCCTCAGCTTGCTGATCGGCGCCCTCGCCTTTACCATCGGCTACGTCGTGGGACGATCATCGGTCGACACCGGGCGGGGATACTGGCGATAAACCGGCCAGCCGGCGAGGCTGATGTTTCGCCGGCGCCTCTCAAATCACGATAACTTCCTCCTTACCATGAATTTAGGCGACGCTAATATCCATTGACTACAGCGTGCACTGTGCAAAGCTGAAAGCTCTCGATTGTGCCACGACGCTGCAGGGATCCTTCATGTTTTTGGTCCGCACCGATCTCGATGTCGCCGTCACGCGATGGCGCGAGATCATCTTGACGTCCTTGCCGTGGGACCGACTTGGCGGCTACGTCGCATTGCGCAAACATGATTTGACCATCGAACTTCACGACCTCGATGAGGATAGCGATCTGCTCGTCTTTGCAACCGATGGTGAAGCTCTGGTCAGCCGGTTCCGTTCAGCCTATCCCTTTGTGGTGACATACGGCAGGAATCCCGGCTACCCGCTTGAATATCTGGTCTGGCTTTCATTCCACATGCAAGCGAACTTCGATCGGTTGGGCGCCCTGGAGATGAGCGCGACTTACGAGGACGAAGAGGGCGACATCGAAAGCATGTCTGCCGTGGCCATGGGCTTCTCACGTCAGGCCGACCTTGAAGACTTTATTGCGCGGTTCGACGGCAAGGACCTAAGCCATGACCTGTTGTTCGGCTACGACGCATACCTGTCGGAGGTGGGAGCGAAAGTCGACTGAGGCCGCGCCTCTTTTTCCGCCCCACTTACTCCTATTGCGAACCAAGCTGGTTTTCGGGCCCTTCCGGTCGGCCAGGGCCAAGGGAGATTGGTTGGCCTGCCTGTCTCGCGCCAGTGTTACGAAACTTTCATTTTATCATCATGCAGATTGTCACGGACTGTCACACGCAACTGTTAGCAAGCGCCCCGGCTTCATCGTGCCACCGATCCTGGTGTCCGCCATCCTGCAAGGAGCGTTTTGCAAATGAGAGTCTCCGTGACTACTTCCGTATTCCTCGGCCTGATGGCGAGCGTCGCGTTCGGCACGTCGGCCGCGGCCGCCGAAAAGACGAAATTCGAATTCTGGTACGGCCTTTCGGGCGACCTTGGCGAACGCGTCCAGGATGCCTGCAAGAAGTTCAACGACAGCCAGTCGGAATTCGAGATCGTCTGCACCTCGCAAAACGGTTACGACACGACCCTGCAGAACACGATTGCCGCCTACCGCGCCAAGAAGCAGCCGGCGATCACCCAGATCTATGATGCCGGCACGCTCGACATGATGCTGTCCGGTGCCTTCGTGCCCGCCAAGAAGCTGATGGCCGACAACGGCTATACGATCGACTGGAACAACTATTTCGGCGGCATCGCCAATTACTACGCCACAGCAAAGGGCGAACTGAACTCCTTCCCGTTCAACTCCTCCACCGCGATGTTCTACTACAACGGCGACGCCTTCCAGAAGGCCGGCATCGAATTCAAGCCGGACACCTGGGAGCAGGTCGAGGAAGCGGCCCGCAAGCTGAAGACGGCCGGTTTCGAATGCCCGCTGGCGTTCAACTTCGACACCTGGCCGCTGATGGAGCAGTTCTCGGCCATCCATAACCAGCCGATCGCCACCCAGGCGAATGGTTACAATGGCCTCAACGCCGAGCTTGTCGTCAACAAGACCAAGTTCGTCGACCATGTGAAGTTCTTCAGGAAAATGGCCGACGAGAAGCTCTTCGTCGTCAAGACCAAGCAGCTCGGCATGGACATCGTCCCGGCCTTCACCTCCCAGACCTGCCAGATGATCCAGACCTCGGTCGCCGACCACGGCACCATCGGCAAGACCCTTCCTGAGGGTGTGAAGTGGGAAGTCGCCATGTTGCCGGTGTGGAAGGGCACCGAGCGGCAGAACTCGCTCGTCGGCGGCGCCTCGCTTTGGGTGCTCGCCGGTCGCCCGGAAGCCGAATACAAGGGCGCGGCCGCCTTCCTCAACTACCTTGCGACGCCGGAAATGGCCGAATGGTGGTCGACGGTGACGGGCTACATCCCGGTGACCAAGACCGGTTTCGACGCCATGAAGGCGAATGGCTTCTATGACAAGGCTCCCTACAAGGGCCGCGAACTCGCCATCCAGAGCCTGTCCTTCACCCCGACCTCGGAAAACACCCGCGGCATTCGCCTCGGCGGCTTCACGCAGATCCGCAAGGAATTCGCAACCGCCCTCGAAGCGATCTTCATGCAGAACGCAGACGTACAGGCCGAGCTCGACAAGACGGTCGAACGCGGCAACGCCGTTCTGCGCCGCTTCGAGAAGACCTACGCCGGACAGACGCTGAACTAAGATCCGATCCGCCCGGAGCCTGCCGCGATATCGGCGGGCTCCGATCGCTCTTCTTGCGCATTGGAATTTCGACATATGGACAAGCGCGCGGCCTTTCGCAGCTGGTGGCTACCGAGCCTATTCGCCCTGCCGCAGATCATTTTGATCCTGCTCTTCTTCTACTGGCCAGCGGTCGCCGTGTTGCGATGGGCCTTCACGCTGGAGCCGCCGTTCGGCGGGGCGGCAGAGTTCGTCGGCTTGGCAAACTTCCAGGAAGTGTTTGCCGATCCGCTCTATTGGAACTCGGTCGGCGTCAGCCTGGCATTTGCCCTTTGCGGCACGCTTGCCACCATTTTCATCGGCCTTGTCCTTGCCCTTGCGGTCGACCGGCAACTGCCGGGTTCGGCGCCGTTCCGGTTCCTCTACATTCTGCCCTATGCGATTGCCGGGCCTGCAGCCGGCATGGCCTTCCGCTTCATCCTGTCGCCGGAGCGCGGGCTGATGGCATCGGTCAACGCCGCCTTTCCTGACTTCTGGAACCCGGCCAAATACGGCAGCCACGCCCTCATCCTCGTCATCGTCGTCTTTGCCTGGAAATGGGCGGGCTATACCTTCATCTTCCTGCTAGCCGGCCTGCAGTCGGTTCCGCGTTCGCTGATCGAGGCGGCCGCGATGGACGGCTGCGGCCCGATCCGCCGCGCGGTCGATATCCAGATCCCGTTGTTGGCGCCAACGCTCTTCTTCCTGCTGGTCATCATGATGACCGAGGGTTTCGTCGGCGCCGACACCTACGGCATCGTCGCCCGCACGACCGATGGCGGCCCGAACCACGGCACCGACGTGATGGTCTACCGCATCGTCGAGGAGGCGTTCCGCGGCCTGAACTACTCCGGTGCGTCAGCCCAGAGCCTCGTGCTCATCGGCCTCATCATGATTTTCACCTTCATCCAGTTCCGCTTCATCGAGCGCCAGGTCCATTACAAGTGAGGCTCCCATGATCCAGCGGACACCCTTTGCCAACGCCCTGACCTATGGCGTGATGATCTTCGGCTTCCTGCTCTTGATCGGTCCCTTCATCGTCATCGTGTCGGGCGCCAGCCAGACTTTCCAGCAGGTCAACGCCATACCCTTCAGCTTCGTGCCGCAGGATCGCCTGTTGGAGAACATGGGTGCGGCCTGGTCGCGCGCCAGTCTCGGAACGGCGATGCTGAACAGCTTCGTTATGGCAAGCCTCGTCACGGTCGGCAAAGTGGCGCTGTCGGCGCTAACGGCCTTTGCCATCGTGTTCTTCCGAACACCCTTGAAAGGCTTCTTCTTCTGGATGGTGTTCATCACCCTGATGCTGCCGCTCGAAGTACGTGTGGTGCCGACCTATGCCGTCGCCGCCGACCTGTTCCAGCCGATCCGCTTGCTGATTTCCGCCATCACCGGCTTCGAGGTCTCCGTCGATTGGAACCTTCTCAATTCCTATGCCGGCCTCACTTTGCCGCTGATCGCCACGGCGACCGGAACCTTCCTCTATCGCCAGTTCTACCTGACCCTGCCGGACGAACTGGCGGAGGCTGCGCGCATGGACGGGTCGGGCGCGATCCGTTTCTTCATCGATATGCTGCTTCCGCTCTCGCGCACCAACATGCTGGCACTGACGACGATCATGTTCGTCTACGGCTGGAACCAGTATCTCTGGCCGCTCCTGATGGTGACGGACCCGCAATACAAGACCACGATGATGTCGCTGGTAGCGCTCCTGCCCACCGACAACGGCACGCCGGACTGGAATGTGACGCTCGCCGGATCACTGATCATCATGCTGCCACCGCTCGTCGTCGTCGCCGTCTTACAGCGGTGGTTCGTCCGCGGCCTCGTGGCCACGGAAAAATGACCCCGCTTTCCCCAATCAGAACAGACAAAGAGGTCCGCGCTCATGGCTGACATCGCAATTCGCGCCGTGCGTAAATCCTACGGCAAGAACCCCACCCTGCATGGCATCGACCTCGCTTTCGCATCCGGAGAATTCGTCGTGATCCTCGGCCCGTCCGGCTGCGGGAAATCGACGCTTCTGCGGATGATCGCGGGGCTTGAGGAGATCACCGCGGGTGAGATCGCGATCAACGGAAAAGTTGTGAACAAGCTCGAACCGCGCGAACGCGGCTGCGCCATGGTGTTCCAGAACTACGCCCTCTACCCGCACATGACCGTTGCAGGAAACATCGGCTACGCGCTGAAGGTGGCGGGCGTCGCAAAGGCGGAGCGGCTCCGCCGGATCGAGGAAACGGCCAAGATCGTCGGGCTTTCCGACTATCTCGATCGCAAGCCGGCCGCCCTTTCCGGTGGCCAGCGGCAGCGCGTCGCCATGGCGCGCGCGATCATTCGCGAGCCGAACGTGTTCCTGTTCGACGAGCCGCTGTCGAACCTGGACGCCAAGCTCCGCGTCACCATGCGGGCCGAAATCCGCAAGCTGCATCAGCGTCTCGCAGCAACGTCTGTCTTCGTCACACACGACCAGGTGGAAGCAATGACGCTGGCTGACAAGCTCGTGGTGATGAACAAGGGCGTGGTCGAGCAGGTGGGCCAGCCGCTCGACATCTATCACCGGCCGGCAAGCGTCTTCGTCGCATCCTTCATCGGCTCACCGGCGATGAACCTGTTCGAAGCCACCGTCGATGTTGAAAATGCTTGCCTCACATTCGGCGGCACGAAGATGCCGATCAACAAGGGCCTTGCCACGCGACTGGGCGCAAGACAGATCACCGTCGGCATTCGCCCGGAACAATGCGTCGTTGCGCCGGACGGCGTCTCGATCAAGGTGGATTTCATCGAGGAACTCGGCTCCGGCCGCGTCATTCACTCGGACCTGAACGGCTATCCTTTCGCCGCCGCCGTCGACGAGCATCTGCGCGTGCGGTCGGGTGATCGCGTTACCCTGAAGCTGCCGCTCGCGCACCTCCACCTCTTCGACAAGGAAACCGGTCGCCGGATCGAGATCGATCTGGAGCCGCGCGCCGTGAGCAGTCCCGCCAGCCAACCGACACTCCAAGCAGTCTGAACACTTCCATAGATCAGGAGAACCGTAATGAACGACATCATTTCCGCCGTGGGATTCTGCAACCGGACAGGCAAGGGCGATCTTTCGAGCCTTGACGCCTCGCTCCGTGAAGTTGCCGAGACGGGCGCCGACGCCTGCGAGATCGGGATCTATGGCGAAGAGATCGTCAGCGGCGGTCGTATCATCGAAGACCGTGTCCAGCGCGTCGCCGAGATCACCAAGAAGTACACGTTCAACAAGCTGTCGCTGCACGGCCAGATCGTCTCCAATTTCATGGATCGCCAGCACCACCATCTGCAGAAGAAGGTCGTAAGGACGATGCTTGAACTCTGCGACCGGCTTGGCGCAGGGATCCTCGTCCACCACTCCGGCGCAGCACAGCTTGCCGCCGGCGAGAACGCCGCGGATCTCGACAAGATGGAACGCGACGCTCTTGCGGAGATGGCGGACGTCGCAAAAGGTTACGGCGTTCGCATCGCACTTGAGAACATCTTCACCACGGAAAGCGGCCAATACCGGCAGACGCCGAGCCAGGTTGCCGAAACGGTGCGGGCGATCGGTTCCGACAACGTCGTCGCGCTCATCGACTTCTCGCATGCCTATATCGAGGCCACGCATCGCGGGCTCGATTTCCGCGACGAACTCAGGGCCATGGCCCCGGTGACCGGTCACCTGCATGTGCACGACAGCTTCGGCCTGCCCTATACCATGAACCGCTTTTATCATCCGGCAGAAGCGACTGCGCTCGGCATCGGTGACCTGCATCTGCCGATCGGCTGGGGCGACATTGCCTGGGATGAGATCTTCTCTGAGCTGACCTTCCTTCCGGATACGACGCTGATCTTGGAAATTGGCGCCGAGCGCTTTGCCGATCAGCAGCCGGCGTGCCTGGAGCAAGCCAGGCGTCTGGCGGCGGGCGTAACGCTTCGGCGCGCTGCTTAACGCGCCACCGACTGCCTCACGCAACGACACCGGCAGGATCAAAAATTACCGAGGCGCGCGATCCACAAGATCGTGCGCCTCAACTTGGGCCCCACGCCGTGCTTCTGGTCTACGCCTCTCGGCCGCCCGGCATCGCCAGCGACTGGGTCATATCGATGATGTCGTCTCCTGGCGTTGACGTGAGCGGGGACCGAAGCTTCTTCCTTCGGCTTTTTTGGCGGTCGACCACGCAACCTTTTTCATGCGAGGAACAGAACCGGCGACCAGTGTCTCGATCGCCGGCTCAACCGTCTCACCGGTCGCGCGGTGAACGAGAGGGGGACTAGCGCGTCTTCCTGTCGAGATCCACGCCTTCAAGCTTCGCCACCAGCATGGCGCGATCCTCAACGGACCTGAGGCGGACAGTCAAGGCGGTACTCTTGACCGGAACCTGCGGGGGAAGGGACAAGGCGATCCCTGGGATGTTCTCGGCGGCCCACTGTTTGAATCGGGGCAGCTTGTTTGCGCCGCTGATCGGCAAAGTATGACTGTATCTGAAGCTCATCGCTTGTTCTCTCTGTATGCGGATTTGGCCGGATAGGTCGGCCTTTGAGATCAATGCTCGGGAGGGTCCTGGCGCCGCTCTTGCCGTCGCAGGTAGTGGCGCCAGGCGATTAGCGTGCGCGACTGACCCTATGGTTGCAGACGGACTTGACTGGTCGCCGCCACTTTTCGAGGTGCGAGAACGTCGACACGGGCCTAACGCCTCAACATGAGGATCTCGTCGAGCGAGGATTTCTTCCCGGCGACCCCGGTCGGTGCTTCCAAACATTCAGACGCGGCATCCAGGGTGCGCACGAACTCAGAAAGTTCGCGGTCATCAAGCGTGTCCGCCGCCGCTGCGAGCGAAAACCACCGCCGCTGCCTTTGTGCTTTTTCCCGCCAATCAACCAGCGTCCCGCGCACGTTCAGTCCGAACACCGCCACGCGGCAGACAACGCTTGCGCCGTTGTCCAGTTGTTTCATGTAGCGATAGGTCGTCACCGGCGCCTTGGAGAGGACACCGATGACACCGCCCTCCTCCAATGCTTCCCGCGATGCGGTCTGACGGGGCGCAAGGCCCTTCATTGGCCATCCCTTGGGCACGATCCACCGCCCGCTCCTGCGCGACGTGACGAGCAATATCCTTGCCTCGCCATTCCTGGCGATGCGCCAGGGAAGAGCTCCGACCTGCTGCATCTCTTCCGGTGCGGCCTCCGCAGCGGCGCAAGTGTTCCTGGTGTCCGTCATTTTCCGCTCCCTTTGCCAAACGCGCAGAGAGCCGGCAGACGCGCACTCCGTTCGCGCGCGGCGCACGCGTTGCGGCGGGCGGCGGCGCAGTGCGTCTTGCACCACGGGCAACGGCGAGCAGAAAGGGGAAGATGCCGGTTGCAAACGATGCAAACGGGGCGAGTTGGAGACGCGGGCACGGGTACACTCCGTCAATCATGAACCGCACTGTTGGTCAGTGGATTCCCGGAGCGGCGGGGGCTGTGGCGGCGTTACAGGATCAGGGCAGCCGGCTCCGGGTAAGGGAGCGTGCTTGATCGATGAGCCGCGATATCCTGATGAAAGTTTCCGTATCCATACCCCTCACATCGCCCTTTCCTTCCAGCACATCAATGGGCAATTTTGTCGCGCCGTGAACCTGATGGGCTGGATGTTCGACGACGTCGCCACCATCGTCTTGACGATGAGCAGAAAGGATCTCGTCGCGGGCCGGTTCGATGCCGTCGGGGTCCAGGTTTCCAACCAGAGTGTCATCCCGCCCCAGCCGGAACTGGGCCGAAATAAACGCCTCAGCCTTGGCGTCGGCGCGCTACAGTCCCGATAGCTCCTTGAGGCTTTTCTCGACGATATCGAACATCTCGTCGACCTGCGCCTTGGTGATGATCATGGGCGGGCAGAAGGCGATCGCGTCGCCGATGTTGCGGGAGATCAATCCGTTCTTCTGCAACAGAGCTGCGGCCCGAGCGCCCATCGTCCCCGTCGGCGCGCCGTCGGCGGCCTCCAGCTCCAGGGCTCCGATCAGCCCGACACCGCGCGCTTCGACTGCAAGGGGGTGCCGCTCCAGTGCGTTGAGGCGCTCGAGAAAATGTGGTGCCAGCCGGCGCACGTTTCCGACGAGATCGCGCTCCTCGATGATCGCCAGGTTCTCCAGCGAAACCGCAGCGGCGACGGGATGGCCGCTTGCGGTGTAACCATGGCCGAGTGTGCCGATCCGGTCTGCCTCGGATGCAATAGGCTCGTAGACGCGCGCGTTGATCATCAGCGCCGAGATCGGCTGATAGGACGAGGAGAGCTGCTTGGAGACCGTCATGATATCGGGACGCAGCCCAAAGGTTTCCGAGCCGAACATGTTGCCGGTGCGGCCGAACCCGCAGATCACCTCGTCGGCGATGAGCAGAATATCGTAGCGGTCGAGCACTTCCTGGATGGCCGCCCAGTAGCCTTCCGGCGGTACGATGACGCCTCCCGCCCCCATCACCGGCTCGCCGATGAAGGCGGCAATCGTATCCGGCCCCTCCTCCAGGATCATGGCCTCCAGTTCCTCGGCGCAGCAACGCGAGAAGGCAAGCTCGTCCTGTCCCGGTTCCGCACCCGTGCGATAGTGCGGGCAGGTCGTGTGCAGGATGTTGGGAAACGGCAGATCAAAGGAACGATGATTGTTGGGCAGGCCGGTCAGGCTCGCACTCAGCGCCGTCACGCCGTGATAGCCCTTGATCCGAGAGATGATCTTCTTCTTCTCGGGTTTGCCGAGCGCGTTGGAACGATACCAGACGAGCTTGATCGCCGTGTCGTTCGCCTCCGAACCGGAATTGGCAAAATAGGCCTTGGACATCGGCACTGGCGCAAGAGACACCAGCTTCTCCGCGAGATCGGCGACCGGGCCGTGCGATTTCTGCGAGAAGGTATGGTAGTAGGGCAACTGGCTCAGCTGTTTGCGTGCGGCCTCGACGAGCCGCTTCTCGCCGAAGCCGACGGCGACACTCCACAGCCCCGCCATGCCCTCGATATAGCGCTTGCCGCTGTTGTCGAAAACGTGGATGCCCTCCCCGCGTTCGATCACCATCGGCCCTTCACGCTCCAGACGTCGGGGATTGGTATAGGAATGGAGGTGGTACGCCATGTCCCGCGCTTCGGTGGAATTTGGCTGTGCGGTCATTGGCGTCTCCCTGCTGCAATTTCAAAGCGTGATATCATAAGTAATCCAATCGGTACGCGACGCGACCCGGTCATAGAGCGTTCGTGCACGATAATTGTTGTCGCGCGTGATCCAACGGATTGAGTTCCAGCCGCGTTCGCGCCCGATGTCGGCAACCGCACGGATCAGCGTGGCGGCAGCGCCGCTCCCGCGCGCCTCAGGTGCAACGAACAGATCGTCGAGAAAGCCGCCGCGCGCCGCGAATAACGGCCGAATGTATTCGCGAAAGTGCGTCAGGCCGATCGCGCGGCCAGCGCCGTCGAGCGCAAGGCGGCATTCGAGCCGGCCGTCCTTGATCCAGCCCCACACCCGATCGCGCATCTCGTCGGTCTGTTCGACGCCGTAATAGCTGGCAAACCCCGCATGCAGTTCGTTCCACGCGGACCTGTCGCCCTCAGTTACGGCGACGATCGTGATATCACCCATTGTTACCCCCGACCCCGGGTGGGCGAGCCACCCACCCTCCAGGCATTTTTGACGCTACTGCCAGCCGGCCGCCGAACGCTTGCGATACATCTCCCGGAACTGGGCTGTGGAGACCGGCAGCAGATCGCCGCTGTCCCAGTCGAGGATGACCGCATAGCGGCGCACGGCGTCCAAGGCATCGATCTCGCCGGCCTTGAACCGCCTGGAGACATCCTGCGGGTCAGCCGCCAGCCAATCGTTGCGTTCCGCCCGGATCCGCCGGCGCAAGGCAACGGTCGCATCCTTGTCGATCTCAAAGACGCAGATTTCCGGATCGATCGGTTGAATGACGACGCCATAGTCCTTGGCAGCGCGTTCGACCGAGACATAGTCGTCGATGACATCCTCCAGCACCCGCTTCGGATCGCGCTCCAGCGGATCACCGAAACCACCACCGCCGGCGGTCGGACGAGAGAAGACGTCGCCTGCTTCGATCGCGACGTCCGAGAAGGTTGCGCCGAGCCACTCCTTTTGCCCGGTCGCCTCGCGCGTCAGCGTCAGACCGTGCGGTATCGAGGGCAGGCCGCCCTCGATACCCCAGACGATCGCCCGCTCGCGGTCGCAGATATAGGAAATGACCGTGCTCTCCGCCTCAAGCATGCGCGAGGTCTTCATGACACCGGCCCCCCCGCGCCACTTGCCTGGTCCGGCAGAATCCTTGAGCACCTCGAACTCGGTCGTTAGGATCGGATTTGCGCGCTCCTGCCCCTCGACCGGCTGCGCCATCAGTCCAGTGCCGAAGCAGGCGGTGGTGACATTGCAGCCGTCTTTCCCGTTGCGCCCGCCCCACCCCCCCGGCAGCCAGTCATAAAACATGAAGATCGGCTTTTCTTTCGCCCGGGCATCGCGCCCACCGGTCAGGAGATATTCGAGGTTGAAGGCGCAGGCGATCGCCCGCTCCGGAATGATCTTCGACCAGATCTCATAGATCGCATTCATGATCTTCTCGAAGGGCATCAGGAAGCCGGTGACCGCCACCGGCCATTTCGCATCGACGATGGAACCCTCCGGGGCGATAATCTCGAAGACGCGGTAAAAGCCGCTGTTGAGCGGAAGGTCCGGGAAGAAGGTTTTCATACCGGCGGCAACTGCCGAGAAGGTGGCGCCGAATGCCGAGTTGTAGATCGACCCGATCGTCGGGTGGCTACCGGTGAAATCGTAGATTACCCGATCGCCCTTGATCGTCAGCTTGACCTTGATCGGGATCATGCCCTCGCTGCCGGCCGGATCGCGGTCGATGAAGTCCTGCGTTTCCCAGGTCCCGTCCGGCAGCGCTGCAATGCGCTGGCGCATGGCGCGTTCCACATAGTCTTGCACGGCACCGAGGCCCTGCTTCACGGTGCCTTCCCCGTATTTGCCGACGAGCCGAAGGATTTCGCGCTCGCAGACCTGGGTGGCCTGCGCCTGGGCGTGGATGTCGCCAATGATCGAGGCCGGATCACGCGTGTTCGAAGCGATCAGGTTGGCGACGTCCTTGCAGAACCGGCCGCGGTCGAAGAGCCGGATCGGCGTGATGCGCATGCCCTCCTTGAACATCTCCTTCGCAGCCACGTCGAACGAGCCCGGCACGCTGCCGCCGAGGTCCGACCAGTGGCCGTTGGACTGACTGAAGGCGATGATCCGGCCGTCGACGAAAATCGGGCGGATCAGACGCACGTCGTTGAAATGCGTGCCGCCGGCATAGGGATCGTTGATGGCATAGACGTCGCCCGGATGCATGTCGCCGTCGAAGGCGCGGATGACGTCCTTGCAGGTGAAATGCAGGGTGCCGACATGCACCGCGATGTCCTGGTTTCCTTGAGCGGCCGAATTGCCTTCTGCATCATGCAGCGCGCTCGAGAAATCGCGGTTGTAGATGACGAAGGAATAGCAGGTCCTCAGTATCTGCTCTGCCATCTGGTCGACGCTGGTGATGAAGGAATTCTTCAGCACCTCGAAGGTGACGGGATCAAGGCTCTGCTGTTCAGACATTCTTCTCACCTTCGATGCGGATGATGATGTTGAGGAACTGGTCGACTTCGGCGCGTGTGTCCGGTGGAATGACGACCGTGGAATCGAGCTGTTCGACGATGGCAGGCCCGGAAAGAACGAGCCCGGCCGGCAGGGTTTCGCGCTCGTAGACCGGCGTATCCAGGCCACGTTCTCCATCGAACCAGACGATGCGCCGCGTCTTCGGCTCGGGCACGATGCCCGTCGGCTTATGGCGCGCCAGCGTCGCCTTCGGCACGACGCCGATCGCCTTCAGATTGATGCGGAAGAGGCTCACCGGCGTTTCGTCGCGGCGGAAATTATATTCGCGCTCGTGTTCGCGGTGGAAGGCTTCGACGAGCGGCGCGATCTCGGTCATGGCCGAAGGGGCTGAAACCGCGAGCGAGCGCCATTGGCCGAGATACATCATGTCGATGCTGCGCTGGAGCACCACGTCCTTTTCGGCGACACCCTCGTGTGCAAGCCGTTCTAGCGCCTCTTTTTCGAGGCGGAGGAAGGCTGCCTCGATCGCTGCGGGATCGGCATCGGCTGCCGCCTTGAGGTAGCTTTCCGAGAAGTCGTGCTGCATGTCGACAAGTAGGCAGCCGAGCGCCGAGGTCACGCCGGGATTGGGTGGCACGATCACAGCCGGGATCGAAAGCTCCCGGGCGATCGCCGCCCCGTGCAGCGCGCCGGCACCACCGAATGCGACCAGCGCAAAGTCGCGCGGATCGTAGCCACGGCTGATGGAGATCAAACGTACCGCATCGGACATGTTGGCATTGGCGACGCGGATGATCGCGTCCGCAGCCTCGTGCAGACCGAGGCCGAAGGGCGCGGCGACGCCGTCCTTGACCGCAACTTCTGCCAGTCCCGCATCAAGCGTGATCTTGCCGCCGGCCAGGCTGGTGCCCAGGCGACCGAGGACGACATTGGCGTCGGTGTTGGTCGGCTGTTTGTTGCCCTTGCCGTAACAAGCCGGGCCCGGATTGGCGCCGGCCGATTGTGGGCCGTTGCGCAACGAGCCCGCCTCATCCGTCCAGGCAAGCGATCCGCCACCGGCACCGATCGTCAGCACCTCGATCGAAGAGAAGCGGATCGGGTATCCGAATTCGATGAACCAGTCTTTGGTCACCCGCGATTGCCCGTCATAGGCAAGCGACACGTCGGTCGAGGTGCCGCCCATGTCGAGGCCGATCGAGTTTTTGAAGCCGCAAAGTTCGGCGATGTATTTGCTGGCGATCGCGCCGGCGGCGATACCGGAACCGGCAAGCCGGGCGGCAAAGTCCTCCACGCTCTTCGGCGTCATCACCCCGCCGCCTGTATGAAGCAGCAGCAGGTCGCGCTGATAACCGTCCGCGGCAAGGCGCTTGCCGAGCCTCGAGGTATAGTCGACGACGACCGGGCTCAGTGCCGCATTGGCCACCGTGGTCGAAAACCGCTCGTGTTCGAAGATCTCCGGCAGTACTTCCGACGAGGTCGAGACCGGCACGCCGGGCATCACCTCCATCAGGATCTCTTTCATCCGCCGCTCGTTCTCGCCATTCATGAAGGCGTTCATGAAGCAGACCGCGACGGCCGCGACGTTGCGGCGCTTGAGGATACGGGCGACGTCGCGGGCTTCTTTCTCGTCGAGCGGCGTCACCACTTCGCCCTGGGCATCGACGCGCTCCGAAACGACGAGCCGGTCGCGTCTTGGCACGTAGGGCGGCACGACATCCTTGTAGGTATCCCAGAGGTCTTCCTTGTTGGCGCGCCGGATTTCGATGACGTCGCGGAAGCCTTTCGTCGAGACCATCGCCGTGCGCGGCAGGCGGCGGGTGATCAGGGCGTTGGTGGCAACGGTGGTGCCGTGCGAAAACAGCGCCACCTTTTCGAGATCAATGCCGGCCTTTTCCACGCCCGACATGATGCCATCGATCGGATCGACAGAGGATGATGTCTTTTCGACGCGGATGAGGCCAGTCGTCTCGTCCATGATGCAGATGTCGGTGAAAGTGCCGCCGACATCGACCGCTACGCGAAGGTTCTGCAAGTTCCGTCTCCTGTCTCGAAAGTAGAAATTGGGCAAGGCTTCGCCATCGGCCAAAGCGACCGCTGGAAAGCGTCACGGTAGGGTGGTCGCTGAACGATCAGCCCGATGCGGGCACACGCTCCTTCAGGTATCGCTCGCGCGCTTCGGTCGGGCTGAGGCCGAAATGCGCCTTGTAATGGCGGCTGAGCTGGGCGTGATCGCCAAAACCCAAGGCATAGGCGATCTCCGAAACCAGCTTGCGGCAGAGGGGATCCCGAAGCATTTCGTCGCAGCGCAGCAACCGCTGCAGCCGGATCCACTGGCACGTCGACGTGCCTTGCTGCTTCATGATCTGGTGCAGATAGCGCACCGAGATGCCGCAGGCCTCGGCAATTGTCTGCGGACCGAGATCGCTTCTGGCGAGATTGGCCCGTACGAAGCTCTCGACCCGGTGCAAGTGGCCGAGTTGAACCGATGTCGCATCCGACATCAGCATGCGCTCGTCCGATGTCAGCGACATCGCCAGGATGTCGACGAGGTGCTTTCCGGTCATGTCGCGGGCGGATGCATCCATTTCCACGAGCCGCGGCGCGATCAGGCGGATCATGTCGACGAAGAGAGCACCGGTGCCGCGGGTGGAATCGAAGCTCAGCGAGGCTATCCGCTCAGGCAGTCCGACACGGGGCCGTAACGCGACGATCGGCACTTTCAGCACCCAAAGGGTGTTTTTCGCACTATAGCTGAATTCATAGGGCAGATGGCTGCGTTCGACCAGGAAGGCGCCGGGCTTGCAGGTCACTTCCTTGCCGCTCTGCTCGAAGCTGATCTCGGCCTTCTCCGGCACAGTGATCAGGTAGCTCTCCTCGCGCTCATGCAACAGATGCCGTTTCTGCCGGCGGTAAAGCAAGCCGTCAGATTCCAACCGTGACAGTGAGACGGCGCCAAGATCCCAGACGTTGAGTTCGCCGGAAAACTCCTGCGCGTTCTGGAAGCGCAGATCGAGCGGAAAATAAGTGCTCGACACGGCCTCGTCCCAATAGCGCTTGCGCTCGAACGCAGCGGTGCCTGCCGTGGAATAACTCACGTCCATGCGAAGCTCCCATCAAGTCCGACGGCCCCTCGCCCGGCTGTTCCCTTTGTGCCAAGCGCTGCCGATCTCGGTCATTCTGTGATCCCACCGGCCTTCGTTTCGCGACATCTTTCGTGTCTTGCGCTTGAGGCTTTCGCGGAGGATCTCCTGCAAAGTGCTTCAGCATCCATTGCGCATTTCATAAGACGCAGGGCGCTGTAGGGTCAGTAAACTACGGCTCTTGTGGCCCGGCTAGTCGCAAAGTGCGTTCGCTCTTGTCGGTGGGCGTAGTGCCATAGCCTGCATTTCCACGGTATCAGTCCACACGAACCACGTCTTCCGCAGCCAGTGCCACGGAAAGAAGATGCGTATCGTGATGCGGCAGAGCGGACAGCAGAAGACCGACCGGCATACCCGCTTCGCCGGTGCCACAGGGCAGCGAGACGCCACACCAATCCAGGAAATTGCCGATCAATGTGTTGCGCAGCGTCCGGCCATTCGTCTCCACGAAAAGGGCGTCATCCGCTTCGAGCGGCACCGTTGGGGGCGCGACGTGCGCGACAGTCGGATAGGCGATGATCTCGCTTGGGCCGACCAACGTCGAAACCTCGGCGACCAACCGGTCGCGGGCTTCAAGGATTGCGATATAGTCGGAGAGTGCGATCTTCTCCCCAAGCCGAGCCCGAGACACGACGCGCCTGTCCATCGATGCGGCATCCGCGCCTTCGAGCCTCAAGCGATGCAACGCGTATGCCTCAGCCGTTACGAGGGGACCATGAGCGGCCGTGATCTCGAAGATGCGTTTGAAAGCGGGAAACGCCTGACGCCTGACCCTTGCGCCCGCCCGTTCAAGCCGCGACAGCGCCTCTTCGAAGGCAAAGACCACTCCCTCTTCAGCGCCATCGAACACGACATCGGTCGGCACGACGATCGAAAGTCCCTCCAGGCTCCCCCTGCGCACCTCCGATGCTGGAAGACCGCGCATAGCGGCATCAACCCAGACGGCATCCTCTACCGTGCGGCAAAGAGGGCCAAGGGAATCGAGGCTTTTTGCCAGGGGGAAGACCCCGCGCATCGAATAGCGGCCGCGCGTCGCCTTGTAACCGACGATGCCGTTCAACGCCGCCGGAATGCGGATCGACCCTCCGGTGTCGGTGCCGATCGAGACCGGCACGAGACCTGTGGCGACCGCAACACCGGACCCGGAAGACGAACCGCCAGGAATGCGCCCGACGTCCTTTGAGCATGGGTTGCGCGGCGTGCCGTAGTGCGGATTGAGCCCGAGGCCGGAGAAGGCGAACTCGCTCATATTGACCCGCCCGACACTGACCATGCCGGCATTGGCGAGAGCAGCCACGACGGCCGCGTCCTCTATGGCCGCCGGATCATTCTTCAACACGATCGAGCCGGCGGTCGTCGACAAGCCCTTGATCGCGAAGAGATCCTTCCAGGCGACAGGGATACCGTCGAGGAGCCCAAGCGGACGGCCAGACGAAAACCGCATGTGCGATGCCTCGGCCTCGCGCATCGCCCGCTCCGGCGTAACGACTGTAAAGATCGCCTGGTCGGCATGATCCCTGACACGTCCAAGCGTCCACTCCGTGAGCGCGCGCGGGTCGAGTGCCCCGGATTGCAACAACACCGAGAGCTGTGCAATCGAGCGCCCGCCAATATCCTGCATCATAGACTTCCTTTAGCGTTCGACGAGTTGCATCCAGCGGCGGACCAGATAGTTGTGCTCGTCCATCGTGGTGTTCCAGACCGCAATGCAGTTGGCCCGCTGCCAGTAGGAGCCGCCGCTGCGCACCGAGCCCGCCTTGATACGGATCGTGCCGTCGGGACCCGGCAGATCGGTGGCCGCCGGCAACCCGCCATACCAATAGTCCCACTCCGCCACCGACATGAAGGCGCGGGACCGTTCGGGGGTGGAAATGTAATAACCCTGGCGGGCGACGACCGCACCCGGCCAACCGGCAATCCACCAATTGAGATACTCGTAGGCGACGTCGAGCATGCGGCCGGAAAGATGGCGAGCGAGACACAATCCACCATGCCACGCGCGATAGCCTTCTGCAGGAACGGCCTGCTCGACGGGAACCCCCTGGCCATTGAGAATGTTGATGCCGGTCGACCACATGCTCTGAATATCCGTTTCGCCGCGCAACATCAGGCGAGCAGCATCTTCGGCCGTTCGCCAGAAGGCACGGAAATATCCGTCTTTCTTACGCTCTTCCAACAGCTCGATCAGGCGATCGATCTCATCGACACTCATGCTGCCGATGTTGTCGAAGCTCATGAGGCCAGCGGCTTGAGCCGCGAGCGCTGCATCGAAGATGCCGATTGCCGGCTCGTCGACCAGCGCGGCGCGGCCAGCCCAACGCTCGTCGAGCAACGCCGCCCAACTGTTCATCGCTACCGCGTTCGGCGCCACATCCGTGCGATAGGCAAAACTGTCGAAGTTATGGGTCGTCGGCAACATGGAAACCAACGTCGACGGCGTATCGCCCAATTCGAGATTGGGCTGGACGAAGAGCTTCTTGACGGGCGCATCCCCCTGCCCCAACCGTGCATTTGGACCGATATGCCCGGTCTTCGTCAGATCGTTGATTTCGTCCCAAAGCGCAATGCGCCCGATGCTGATCGGCTGGATCGCCCGCCAGTACCAGACGATGTCCAGGTTATGAAAGCACTGGTCATAGATGTCGTAGCTGTCCGGTTCCTGCGCCGCCTTGTGCTGGGTCGTCAGGAAGTCGTTGTTGTCGAACACCACCTCAATGCCGAGGTCCTCTTCGGCGCGCACCCGAAGTTCCTCAAGCAGGGAAATCGCCGTGCCGAGCACCCGGAGCTTCGGCCGGCCGACCAGATGCAGGGCAGGAGTGGGAACTGTCGTTTGATCAGGCTGCTGCTTGCTCATTGGGACGAAAGCCGTTCCTGTAATACCGGTTCTTCGGAAACATCCGAGGTGAGCACGGGCGTCCGATCGAGCGCGAATGCCTCGAATGACCGTTTGAGCAGTCCGACATCGAGACCGTCAACGATAAAGACGATGCGCGAGCGGCGGTCCTCATCCGGCCAGCGCTCCATATGGACAGGCGTATGCACCAGATGCTGAACGCCGTGGATGGCGACAGGGCGCTCTTCCCCGGCAATATTAAGGATACCCTTGACCCGCAGAACCCGTTCACCGTGGCGATTGAGCAGCATTGTCAGCCAAAGGCCGAAGGCGGTCCAGTCCACCGCCCTTTCGACCGTCATCACGAATGAGGTCACCGCGGAGGCATGCGCCGTACCGTCAGCCGTCGTCAGAACCGTGGGCGCATCGCAATAGAAACCGCTCGCCGACTGCAGGCCGCCCGCGCGCAGCGTCGGCGCCTCGTCGATCAGCGCGGCAAGGTCGATGTCCGGTTCGCCAGCCAGCACCAATGGCGCATCCGGATTGATGATCCGCAGTTTGTCCGACAGTGCCACGACAGTGCCCGCATCGCTCAGATCAGACTTGGTGACGACCAGGCGATCGGCGACGGCCGCCTGGCGGTTGGATTCGACGTAGGTCTCGAGTTGCGTCAGGCCGTTGACCGCGTCGACCGTGGTAATGACGTTCCCCGGCCGGAAATGATGGCGCAATACCGGATCCGCCTTGATCGTTGACAGCACCGGAAAGGGATCGGCGAGCCCGGTACTTTCGACGACAATGCGCCGAAACGGGGGTACGAGCCCACGCTCACGTTTGGAATGCAGGTCCTTGATGGCATCGGCGAGTTCACCGCGCACGGTGCAGCAGAGGCAACCGGACTGCAGAAGCACCATGGTGTCGTCGATACGCTCGACCAGATGGTGGTCGAGACCGACGTCACCGAATTCGTTGATGAGCACCGCGGCGTCGCTGAGCGCCGGGTCGGCAAGCAGCCGCGACAGCAGCGTCGTCTTGCCCGATCCGAGGAAGCCGGTCAAAAGGTTGATGGGCGTGAGCCGCGGTATATCCTCGACCATCACGCTTCCTCCGCCCCGGCAATAAAGGCAGGATCGAGCGGATCGCAGAGCCGGCCGCAGAGCCGTTCGGCGGCCGGCCACAAATGGCCGAGATCCTCGATGATCTCGCTCTTGCCCGTCCGCGTCGACAGCAGGAAGGATGCGCCTTGCCAATCGGCAAGCGTCAGGCCGAAGCGGGCAAGCATTGCGTTGGCGATGCGCACACGGTTCGCCCGTTCACGCCGGCGATCGATCCGCTCGACGTTGCGGGTGAAGACACCGGGGCGCGCCACGGCGTCCGCCCAATGTTCGTTGCCGCCGAGGATGCCGCAAAGGGAACACATGATGCTGTCCGTTCAAAAGGTCCAAGGGGGCGGCAGGCCGCCCCCGGGTTGGTTATTTCTTGCGCGGGAAGCGCTTGGCAAAATCGTCGGCGATCTCGTTCATCGTCACGAACTTCACGCCCGGATGCTTGATCATGTGGGCATAGAGCCGCTCGAGCATCATCAGAACCTGCGGGCGTCCGGCGACATCCGGATGGATGGTAATCGGAAACACCGCATAGTCCAACTCGCGATAGACCCAGTCGAACTGGTCGCGCCAGATCTGTTCGATATCGTGCGGATTGACGAAGCCGTGGCTGTTCGGGGACTTCTTGATGAACATCATCGGCGGCAGATCGTCGAGATACCAGGAGGCCGGGATTTCGATCAGATCGGTTTCCTTGCCGCGCGTGAGCGGCACCATCCAGTCCGATGGCTTCCTCGAATAGTCGATCTTGGTCCATTTGTCGCCGACACGCACATAATAGGGCGTGAAGTCATTGTGCATCAGCGAGTGGTCGTACTTGATGCCGCGTTCGAGCAGCAGCTCGTTGGTGACGTTGGAGAACTCCCACCAGGGAGCGACGTAGCCGGTCGGTCGCTTGCCCGACAGCTTGGTGACGAGTTCGATGCATTTGTCGAGCACTTCGGTTTCCTGCTCGCGCGTCATGGCGATCGGGTTTTCATGGGTATAGCCGTGAATACCGATCTCGTGTCCGGCATCGGCAACCGCCTGCATCTGCTCCGGGAACGTCTCGATCGAGTGCCCGGGGATGAACCAGGTGGTCTTGATGCCGAAGCGCTCGAAGAGCTTCAGCAATCGCGGGCTGCCGACCTCGCCGGCAAAAAGACCGCGCGAGATGTCGTCCGGCGAATCCTCGCCCCCGTAGGATCCGAGCCAGCCGGCGACCGCATCGACGTCGATGCCGAAGCTGCAGAGGATTTCCTTGGCCATGATGTGTGTCTCCTTCGTGTTTTCGTTCAAAAGGTCAGGCTGGGATCACGGTTGCTTCGCCGGGTTGCCAGCTCAAAAGAATGTCGGCGCCGACGGGGAAGGCGTCGGGCTGGTATTTGTCGACATGAGCCTCCAGCGAGACGGTGCGCCCGTCCGGAAGGGCTGCCGTCAAATGCGAGACATGGCCGACGACGTCGAAGCGACTCACGTTGGCGCCGACGACGTTGCCGCCGTAGTTGGCAGCGATCCGGTCACGGTCGACGCGCGCGGCTGCGTGAACCTCGATCGCCTCTGCCGGAATGACGACGTTGACGCGTGACCGTCCGGCGAAGGCGCCGTTGACGCGCCCGGACAATTGGCCGACGGCAGTCGATACCAGAGCCCGCTCGCCGGAGGCGTCGTCGACCTCGCCATGAAAGATTGTGTTGTTGCCGATGAACTGGGCGACGAAGGCCGTGTTCGGCCGCGTATAGAGCTGATGTGGCGGGCTGATCTGCTCGACCCGCCCCTGGTTCATGACAACGATCCGATCCGACAGGGCAAGCGCTTCGGATTGGGCGTGCGTGACAAAGATGAAGGTCACGCCGAGCGTTTTTTGCAGCAGCTTGAGCTCGTTCTGGATCGCCTTGCGCAAATTGGCGTCGAGTGCGCCCAGCGGTTCGTCGAGCAGCAGAATATCAGGCTCGACCACCAGACCACGCGCCAGCGCGATGCGTTGCCGCTGACCGCCCGAGAGCCGGTCGGGCTTCTTGTCGGCAATGTCTTCCAGGCCAAGTGTTGCCAGGATGCGATCGACCTTCGCGTCGCGCTCCGGCTTGGCCATGCCCTTCACCTCCAGACCGTAGCCGACATTGCGGCGCACGGTCATGTGCGGAAAGAGCGCGTAGCTCTGGAAGATCATCGAGGTCGGCCGATGCTCTGGCCTGACGTCGTTCATCCGCTTGCCCTTGATCAGCATGTCGCCGGAGGAGATCGCCTCGAAACCGGCGATCATCCTGAGCGTCGTTGTCTTGCCGCAGCCGGAAGGGCCGAGGAACGCGATGAACTCGCCCTTGGCGACGGACAGGTTGAAGTCGATCACGGCAGGCGTGCCGTTGTCATAGACCTTGCCGACATTGTTGAGTTCGAGGTCGAAGATCATCGTGGCTCTCCGGAGCTTGTCTGAATCACGGCTATCGGGCGGATGGCCCCGGCCATCCCGACCGGTTGGTATGTGAGCCGACCGGGTGGTCGCTCGGGGCCATGCACCATGTCTCAAGAACCGGGCGGCACGGCCGCCCGGCCTGTTCGGTCAAGCGTTCAGGAACTCGTCCCACTTCTGGATCAGGTGATCGTATTCGTCCGGCCACTGGTGCCAGTAGGCGACGTTCTTGGCGCGCTCTTCGAGCGAGCCGCCGTCGCGCAGGTCCCCTTCCTTGATGCCGCGCTCCGCAGCACCGACCCAGGGCTTGCCCTCGTACCAGAAGGCATATTTTTCCGGCGCCATGACGTTCTTGATGTTGGTCGACGGCGAATAGTAGCCCTGTTCCGAAACGGTGATGCCCGGTTCGCCAGAGAGCCAATAGTCGGCATAGGCGATGACGGCTTCCTTGTTCGTCGTGCCAGCGATCATCGCAGGTCCGATCGCCCAGCCGCGATACCCTTCCTTCGGCACGGCATAGCGGCATGGCTTGCCCTGCGCCTTGACCGCCATGACGGCCGGCTGCCAGGCGTCGCAGACCACCATTTCGCCCGACGCCATGAGGTTGACGAGTTCGCCGAAATCGCCCCAGAGCGCGCGGAACTGGCCTTCCTTCTTCTTGGAGATCAGGAACTTCGCAGCTTCGTCGATCTCGGCAGCCGTCGCATTGCCGGGGTTCTTGACGTCGGAAAGTCCGAGCGAGTTCATCGCCATCATCGCCTGGCCGATCGCGATCAGCGGGTCGGTGTTGATGCCGGACTTGCCCTTCCACTTCGGATCAAAGATCGCCGCCCAGCTGTTGGCCTCTTCGGCCGAGAGCACGTCGGGATTGTAGCCGATGGAGTCATAGTTGTAGACGGCCGGTACCATGTTCAGCGAGGACTGGCCGTCGTCGGTCCAGATCTGCCCCACGATCTGGGCGGCCCGGTCCCACTTGTCGCTCGGCGTGGTGAAGGTATCGCGAATATTCGCCCAGTTCTTCAGCGCCGAAGCCGGGATCGGCTCGACATTGTTGGTCATGACGATCGACGGCAGACGCTCGGCGATGATCTCCCAGCAGTCATAGTCTTTGGAGCCGGAAAGGATTTTCGTCTGCGCGTCCGGGAACGTTGCGGCCGTTCCGGATGTCCCGCCGACGCCGGCAGCCGCCTTGAACTGCTCGAGGATGCGCTCCTGCACGGTGACCGAGAGGCCGATGGTGCGAAGCTGCTGACTGGCGAGATCGCTCGCTTGCGCGAAGGCTGCGCGCGAGGAGAGGAACGGTGTTCCGCCTCCGATCGCGAGCGCCATCACACCGGCGGAGCGTTTGAGGAGCGAGCGGCGATTGAGTTCCATATTCGGCATTGTCTCTTCTCCAGTTGTCGTTGTTCCCCGGAGGCCGTTTGCCGGCCTCCTTTCATCATTCACCGCCGTCGCGGCACTCAGTCCGGCGGCCTGGAGCTCTGTCGCTCCCTACGCGGCCGCCGCACGATTTCAGAAACGTCAGTAGCGCCCGACCAGCAGGCCGCCGTCGACGACCAGAACCTGCCCGGTCATGTAGCGGGCGGCGTCGGACGCCAGGAACGCGATCACGTCAGCAATGTCCTCCGGCGTGCCGAGCCGCTGCATCGGGATGAAAGCGGCTGCCGCTTCAGCGCCGACCGGCCCCAGAGAGTTTTCTTCAGACAGCAGTTGCGCCGTGCGGATGTAGCCCGGCGCAACGCCGTTGACGCGCACGCCGTCAGCGGCAAGCTCGACCGCCAATGCGCGCACGAGGCCAACCACGCCGGACTTGGCCGCGGAGTAATGGACGTGCTCGTCCCAGCCATAGGCGACGCCCATGATCGACGAGAGCGCGACAATGCTGCCCTTGCCGCGGCGGCGCATGCCGGGGCTTGCTGCCCGCGCGAGCCGGAAGATGCCCTTCAAGTCGATGTCGAAGGTCAGGTCCCATCGGTCGTCGGTCAGCTCGCCAAGCGGCGTGCGGTGGGCAATGCCCGCATTGGCGACGATAACGTCGATATGGCCGTGGCGGCTTTCGATGTCGGCCACCAGCGCGTCAGTCGCCGGGGTCGAGCGCACGTCGTAATAGGCAAACTCGGCCGAACCGCCGGCTGCACGGATCGCCTCGACGGTGGCGGCGCCCTCACGCTCGAGAATATCGGTCACGATCACATGGTCGCCGGACGCCCCAAAGGCCTTGGCGGTTGCCTGGCCGATGCCGATGCCGGCACCGGTGACGATGACAATGCGGGACGTCTTGGGAGGGTGTGTCATTTCCAACTTTCCTGTCAAAGCATCACGTCGCCGGAGTTCGGCCCGAGCGTCTGGCCAACGAAGAGGCTGGCTGCCGGCGATGCCAGAAAGGACACCGTGGCTGCGACCTCTTCCGGCTCGCCGAAGCGGCCTAGCGGCAATTGCTGTTTTTTGGCTGCGCGCCAGTCGTCAGAGAGTTCCATGACGAGCGGCGTATTGACCGGCCCGGGCGCGACGGCATTGACGCGAACGCCGCGGCTCGACACTTCGCGGGCCAGCGCCTTGGTCATGCCGATGATCGCGGCCTTGGCACCGGAATAGTGGACAAGTTCGACACCACCGATCTGACCGAGTTGCGAGGCGATATTGACGATCACCCCCTCGCCGCGCTCAAGCATCGGGCGCAGCACCGCCCGGGTCACCAGGAACGTACCGCGCACGTGAACGGCAAACATCCGGTCGAAGTCGCCGACCTCGAGGTTCTCGAACAGCGCCTGATGAGCGATGCCGGCGTTGTTGACGAGGAGCGTCGTCGTGCCATGGGCGCGCTCGCCGGCCTCCACGATCTCGCGAACATCCTCCTCGCTGGAAACATCACCGGCAACAGCAGTCGCCCTGCCGCCTGCCGCAACGATCTCGGCGGCGACGGCCTGGCTGCGCACGGCAGAGAGATCGTTGACCAGCACGGCATATCCGTCAGTTGCGAGCCTCAAGGCGATGGCGCGTCCGATGCCGGAGCCGGCGCCGGTGACGATTGCTGCGTGAGAGGAAGCGTCTGCCATTACGCCTCCTCCTGGATCGCGACGCGCTTGGCGCGGCGTACCGAAAGCGTCATCAAGGCCGCGTAGGTGCCAAGCAGCGCGAAAGAGAACAGCGTCGTCAACACGCCGAAGGCGAAGACGTTCGGATGCACTTCAACCGAGAAGGTGCCGTAGATCGCCAGCGGCAGGGTCAGATCACGGCCCGAGGCAAAGAGCGTGCGCGAGAACTCGTCATAGGAAAGCGTGAAAGCAAAGAGCATCGCCGAGAGGACGCCGGGGAAGATCAGCGGGAACGTGACTTTGCGGAAGGTACGCGCCGGAGTGACCCCAAGCGACCAGGACGCCTCTTCCATGCTGGGGTCGAAGCGGTTGAAGATCGCAAGCATCACCAGGAAGGCGAAGGGGAACGTATAGACCACGTGCAGCACGAAGGCCGTGCCCCACCAGTGGCGATCAATGCCCAGCGTATTGGCAACGAGCGCCATGCCGAGGCCGACGAGCACGCCGGGTACCATCATGCCGAGCACGATGAGATAGAAGACCACGCCGGAACCGCGGAACTTGCGGCGGAAGGCCTGCGCTGCGGTAACGCCCAGAACGGTCGAGACGATCATCGTCATCACGGCAAGTCCGAGCGAGCGCACCAGTGCCTGTTCGATCGGCAGTGGCGCAATACGCGACGGCGGCGTCAGGCCGAAGAGATGCTGGTACCAATAGGTCGACCATTCGATGATCGGGAACTGCGGCCCACCTTCCGGTCCGGTCTGGAACGAGAGGATCGCAAGCACCGCAAGCGGTCCATAGAGGAAGACCAGGAAGAGCGCGGTATAGGCGCCGAGGCCGAGTTTCATGCCGCTGGCGTTCATGATCAGAGTTCCTTCCTGAGATCGACGACCCTGAGCAGAGCGGCGATGACGGCGCCCATCAGGACGGTGAGAACGACGCCGGCAACCGCGGCAAACGCCCATTTCAACGAGCCGACCTGGGTGACGATGATGTTGCCGAGGAGGTTGACCTTGCGGCCGGAGAGCGCTGCGGAAGTGGCAAACTCCCCAAGCACCATCACGGAGACGAAGATCGCGCCGACCACCACACCCGGCATGGAGAGCGGCAGGATGATCGTACGGAAGATCCGCCAGAAGCCGGCCCCCAGATCCTGCGCCGCCTCGATGATGGAGTGATCGATGCGACCGAGCATGAAGGCGATCGGCCCGACCATGAAGACGCAATAGATCTGCGTCATGCCGATGATCACCGAGAGTTCCGAAAACAGGAGGACCTCGATCGGTGTATCAATGATGCCGACGTTCATGAGGATCATGTTGATCGCGCCTTCCTTGCCGAGCATGGGGCGCCAGGCGAGAACGCGAATGAGGAACGAGGTCCAGAAGGGAATGACGCAAAGGACCAGCAGAACCGTCTGCAACGCCTTGTTCTTGACGAACAGCCCGACATAGAGAGCCGCCGGGTATCCGACGAGGACGGTCGCGACGAGAACGATCAGCCAGATACGCACCGTCGTCCAAAGTGCGCCGAGATAGGTATCGCTGGTGAAAAACGTGACCCAGCTCTTCAGGGTCAGTGTCGGCTCGATCTTGAAGGTGGTCTGCGTCCAGAAGGATACGTAGACCATCATCAGCATCGGCAGGACGAGGAAGAGGACCATCCATAGAACGCCGGGGGCGAGCAGCCAGAGCGCCTTTCCGGTGGGTTTCCTTTCAGCGACGGATTCTGCTTCCGTCTGTTCCGCAACGGCCATCATGCTCATCTCTCAATCTCCGGGGACCAGCGCAGCATCAAGGCATTGGCTCTGGCAGTTTCAGTTTCGGGCGCGTGAGGCGTTTCAAGCATAGACAAGGGCGTCCTCCCGCTTCCAGACGAGCGCATAGCGGCCCTGATCCTCATAGGCTTCGGGGGCGGCATGGCTGAGATGGGTCTCCACTTCGAAGACCCGACCATCATCCAGGGTGAAGAAGGAATTGACTGCGGCGCCGGAATATTCGCTGGCAACGAAATTGCCCTCGACGCGGACCTCGTCGTTCCCGATCGCCGCTTCGCGCGGGCGCACGGCAACACGGTCGTAGCGGATCGCATAGGCCGGTTGCGCCGCGCGGGTTGCCGGGCGATCGCCCAGCGAAAAGCGCCCGGCACTGCCGACGAAGGCGCCACCCTCCAGCCGTCCGGGAAAGAGGTTGTAGCAATTGAGGAAGCGGGCGACCGCCGGTGATGCCGGACGGTTGTAGATCGTATCGGAATCGGCCGATTGCGCGATGCGGCCGCGATCGAGCACCAGGACCGTATCACCCATTGCCAGCGCCTCGGTCTCACTTCCCGTCACGTGCAGGAAAGTCACACCGCATCGCTCCCGGATGGCGCGAAGCTCGGTGCGCATACGGGCGCGCAGGTTGGCATCGAGCGCACCGAGCGGCTCGTCGAGCAGAACCATGCGCGGTTCGGTGACGAGCGTGCGGGCCAGCGCGACGCGCTGCCGTTGACCGCCGGAAATCTGAGTGACGGCGCGACCTTCGAGACCTGTCAGGCCGACGAGAGCAATGATGTCCTTGACCCGCCCTTCGACCACCCGGCGGTCCGTCACCGCATCGATCTCGCGGTTTTCGAGACCGAAGGCGATGTTCTGGGCGACCGAAAGATGCGGGAACAGGGCGAAGTTCTGGAACACGAAGCCGATGCCGCGCTGATGCGGCGCCACGGTGTCGATGCGCTTGCCGTCGAACAGGATGCTGCCGCCGTCCGGATCCTCAAAGCCTGCGATGACGCGCAGCAAGGTGGTCTTGCCGGAGCCACTTGGGCCGAGAAGCGAGATATAGGCGTCGCCCGGCAGCGCGAGATCGATACCATCGAGCGCACGCATCTCGCCAAAAGCCTTGGTGACGTTTTTGAGCTGTAGGACTGTCGACATCGTTTTCCTGCCCGTTATCGCCGACCGGCTATCAGCCAATGCTTCGCCCTCGTCGGCGCCGATCAGGCATCCGAACGCACATGCGATAGCGATCACGCATGGTTCACATGCGCGGCTGAAATCACGGTCCTCTACGATTTAAAAAGTTAGTTCCACCTGCGCGCTTCTTCTGAGCGCTTGCATGTCACGAACCATGACATGAATGATTTTTGTATGCAATAGACTTTTATTCGGTTTTGCCAGATGCAGATTAACGGCAATGCCGCACCTCAATCCGATGAAGGGACGCTTCCCTCCTGCCGCAAGACAGCGCGCCTCAAATCATACAGAAACACTATGCAATTGCGGGATCTGCCGGACGCAACCACGACAGATCGTCAATTTGACTGGCGATCCCTGTCGGCTTCACAGAGCCCGGCCTCCCACAGATCCGAAATGCCTTCCCATGACAACACAATGGACAAACGCGCAGAAAAAATGCACATGGGTATTCAATATGCATTTATTTTGCGCTGTCACGATTACCGGCAAGTGGCGTAAAGAAAGGAGACGACTTTGCCAGCCAAACGGAAGATGCCAGACCGCATGAACGAGCCACGCCTCGGCCAAAATCCGCAGCGCCGATACGAAATTGCCGAGGATGTGCTGCGAACGAACATTGCCGAAGGCACGCTGCCGCCCGGCCTCGTGCTGCTCGAAGGACCGATCGCCGACATCCTGCAGATCTCGCGCGCACCGGTGCAGCGTGCCCTCCTGCAGCTCGAAAGCGACGGGCTCGTGCACCGCTTCAAAGGGCGCGGCTATCTGGTCGGTCCACCCGGCCGGGCGATCGAACCGAACCGCACCGACATCAAGACGCTCGGCCTCATCGTTCCCCAACACGCCGACGAGGCCCTGCAAAGCCGCTCGTCCTGGGAGCGCATCTACGATGAGATCGAGAACGACGTGGCCGGCTGCGTGATCTTCGGCCAGTACCGCATCATCGAAAACGAACTCGCCAACCATTTCAACGTCAGCCGCACGGTTGTGCGCGACGTGCTGACACGCCTGCGCGAGCGTGGGCTCGTGCGCAAGAACCAGAGTTCGCACTGGATCGCCGGGCCGTTGACGGCGCAGATGGTGAAGGACCATTTCATGCTGCGCCGGCTGCTGGAGCCGCAGGCACTGGCGCTCGGCGCACCGCATGTCGACCGCGACCGGCTGACAGCCCTTTTCAACCGGCTGGTCGAGTTCGGCCAGACGCAGGACGGGGACGGCTGGCTGGGCCTTGAAGACATTCTCGTGGAGTTTACCGAGGCCTGCGTGCTTGCGATGCCGAACGAACGCCTGCGCGAACTGATCCGCAACAACCTCCTGCCGGTGACCGCCACCGAAAGACTGCTTCGGCAGTTGGGGCTGCCGGGCGATCCGACCGTCATTGCCGAGCTGAAGCTCATTGTCGAGCTGATGACGCGCGGCGCCAATGCGGCGGCAGCGTCGATGCTTGAAAGCCATATCGACGCTTCGCTGAACCGGACGATCGCACAAATGAAGATCGTCGCAATCATTCCCGGCCCCAGCTTTACCGCGGCCTATCTGACCCGGGTCGTCGAATAGAGCGGGCAACGGTCCGAGACGGGCGCCTCGGACCGATCCGGACGACAACGATCGCAAAATCAGGTCCGCCCTCCTCATCATTCGCCCTCCCGTCACCAAGCGCCTAGTCGCCGGCTGCAATCGAACCGTTCACGTTGAGGGCCAACGGCCGCTCACGCGGCCGGCGGCCGATAGTGTCACGCCTTTCCGGCAATCGCCGCCCGCAGGGCTTCGAGCCGCCTGCCCTCCTCGGCGCGAGCCGCCAACGCTTCCTCCATCGTCACCTCGACGAAACGGGTCGGCGTATGCGGCTGCAACTGACCGATGAGGTCCATGTCCGCCGAGATCACAGTCCCGACCATGAAGTAGCCGCCACCCGATACGGCGTCGCGATGCAGAATGATCGGCTCCGTTCCGCCCGGCACCTGGATCGAGCCATAGGGATAGCAACTGTCGACGATGTTCGAGGGATCGGAACCGGCGCCGAATGGCTGGTCGCGATCGACGAAGCTGAGCTTGCGGCCGCCGCGGAAGCGGTAGCCCATGCGGTCGGCTTCCGGCGCCACCTTCCACTCGTCGGCAAAGAACGTCTGCTTTGCCTCGTCCGTCAGGCGGTCCCAGTAGAGCCCAGGCAGCACCCGTAGTGCGGCAGGCGCCGCAGGTCTGCGGCGCAGGCTTTCGTCAACCGTCAGGCCTTCGCGGCCGGCGCCCGTTTGCCCAACCGGCAGCACGTCACCGGCTGCAAGCGCGCGTCCCTTGTACCCACCAAGCGCGCCGATCGGATAGGTCGAGCGACTGCCGAGCGCCTCCGGCACGTCGATGCCGCCCGAGACGGCGATATAGATACGCGCGCCGGATTTCAGGAAGTCGAAGCTCAGGGTTTGGCCGGCCCTCACCCGAAAGGCCGTCCAGCCGGGCTGCAGCACGTCGTCGACCTTGACCGGCATGTCGGCGCCGGTGACGGCCACGAGCGCATCTTCGGTGAATTCGAGTTTGGGCCCGAGGAAGACCGCCTCCAGCCCGGCAGCGCCTTCATCGTTGCCGACAAGCAGGTTGGCGGCACGCATCGCGTAGCGATCCATCGCGCCACCGAGCGGGATACCGAGATGGAAGTAGCCGGGTCGGCCTAGGTCCTGGATGGTGGTCGCCAGACCATGATGCAGCACGTTAATGGCCATTGAGCACACCCTCCAGCTTGGTGTTGTATCCGGCGATATCCTTCTGGAACTCGCGCAGATCGAAGCTGACGTCGCGGATCGGTGGCGCGAAGCGCCCTTTGTCGACATCCTCGACCGCCTGCTCATAGGCGTCGCGATCGATCGGCTTGAACTTCACAATGTCACCGGGGCGGAAGAAGACCATGAAATCGCGGAGATAACTGGTCGTCTGCGTCGGGTCGAAGATCGGCATCGGCGTGATGCCGAACATCTGGTAGCCGCCAGCACCCCGCACCGAATAGATGCAGCCGAAACAACCGCCATGGCCGACCGTCAGCTTTGGCGTATCGGTCCGCGGCCTGAGATACTTCGGCACCTCGATCTGCCGTTGGCGCTCGACCATCTGATACATGAAGGGCAGGCCTGCAACGAAACCGACCATCGAGACGAACCAGGGCGAGCCTGAGTGGGCGGCTACGAAGTCGGTTACCGCGTCGTAGCCATTGATACGCGCCGCATAGTCGAGGTCGGTACCGCCGGGGTCCTGGTGCCGTTCACGGAAGCGCATCAGCGTTTCGTGCGTCCAGGGGTCGTTGTAAAAGACCGGGATCTCGACGATACGCGTGCGGATGACCGGCTCTGCCCGCTCCGCCGCCCCTTCGATCGCGCGGACTTCCTTCAGAACGTCGTCCGGCTTGATGATGTCAGGATCGAACTTGATCTGGAAAGAAGCGTTCGCCGGGCAGATTTCGGTGACGCCGCGGATGCGGCTCTCCCGCACGCCCTTCGCCATCGAAAGGCTCTTGAAGAAGGCTTCGAGGGACATCTCGTCGCTGCATTCGACGAACAGATGCTCGTCACCTCCAAACGTGTAACGTGTCGGCATCACGCGACCTCCGCGGTGCGGCCGCCCGAAGCGGCAAATTCGGTTTCCAGCCAAGTTTCGAGAAAGCGGGTATGGAACGCGCCGGCCGCAACTTGCGCGTCGGCGGCCAGCGCCTGATGCAGGGCGATCGTCGTCGGCACGCCTTCGATCTTCAAATCGGCGAGCGCGCGCGAAAGTCTGGCGAGACACGCTGCTCTGTCCTCGCCCCAAACGATCAGCTTGCCAAGCAGGGAGTCGTAGAAAGGCGGTATCGCGTAGCCCTCGTAGAGCATCGTGTCGAAGCGAACCCCCTCGCCCTCCGGAACACGCAAACGGGAAATCTTGCCGGGCGCCGGCATGAAGCCGCGTGCGGGGTCCTCGGCATTGATCCGGCACTCGATCGCGTGGCCGCGCACGGCGATGTCCGATTGGCGCACGGAGAGCGACGCACCGCCGGCGACACGGAACATCTCCTGCACGAGGTCGATGCCAGTGATCATCTCGGTAACCGGATGCTCGACCTGAATGCGCGTGTTGACCTCGATAAAGTAGAAATCCCGCGTTTCATCGTCATAGAGGTATTCGACGGTGCCGGCGCCGCGATAGCCGACGGCCCGGGCGAGCGCGACGGCGCTGTCGCAGAGCTTCTGTCGTACATCTGCAGGCAGGAGGAACGAAGGCGCCTCTTCCCAAACCTTCTGACGGCGGCGCTGCAGCGAGCACTCCCGCTCGAAGCAATGCACGAAGTTCTCGCCATCACCGAGGATCTGCACCTCGACGTGGCGCGCGCGGGTGATGACTTTCTCGAGGTAGAGGCCGCCGCCGCCGAAGGAAGCGAGCGCCTCGGCCGACGCCTGGGGGAACTGCTTGTCAAGTTCCGCCGGATCGTTGACGATGCGGATGCCGCGCCCGCCGCCGCCGGCGGCCGCCTTGATCATAACCGGGAAGCCGGTCTCAGCCGTTACCGCATGCGCCTCTTCCACGCTCGAAATCCGGCCGTTGCTACCGGGTACCGTCGGCACACCTGCCTTCTCGGCGACGGCACGGGCCTGCACCTTGTCGCCGAGCAGCCGGATGGCGTCACCCGAAGGGCCGATGAAGATCATGCCCGCAGCAACCACCGCATCGGCGAAATCGCCGTTTTCCGACAGGAAGCCGTAGCCCGGATGCACGGCATCGACCCCGGCACGCTTGGCCGCCGAGATCACGGCGGCAATGTCGAGATAGGATTTCTTCGGCGCCGGCAGGCCGATTTCGACGGCTTCATCCGCGAGCTTCACGGCCAGCATATCCGCATCTGCGGCGCTGTAGACCTGAACCGTGCGAATGCCGAGGGCCTTTGCCGCCCGGATAATGCGCACGGCGATCTCGCCGCGATTGGCAATCAGGACAGAGCGGATCGTCATTGTTCCACCTCGGCGATCACCTGACCGGCCATGACGGGCTCTTCATTGTCGACGAGGAACCGGATGCTGCCGCCGGTGACGCCCGCCTGGATCTCCTGGAAGGTCTTCATCACTTCGATCAGACCGATCGCCTCATTGGAGGCCACCGCATCGCCGTCCGATTTGAACGGTGGCACATCCGGAGCAGACGACCGATAGAAGGTTCCTGGAAGGGGCGATCGGATTTCGTGCTTGCTCATGGTTGCCTCCGCTTATCATTTGTTACCTGGATCACGATGCAACCGGTCGGAGCGACCAAAGCCATAAACGTGATCGGTTCTCATTGGTTGGGGCAGAATGCGGGCGGAGTGCCGCCCACACCTTTCCTCACCCCACTTTAAGCTGTGAAACAGGAGCGATGCGGATACCCTCCGCCGCAAGCGCTTCCCGCATGCGGCGCACGATATCGAGTGCGCCGAGCGTATCGGAATGGAAACAGATGGATTCGAACGCGATCTCGATGTCGCTGCCGGTCACGGTGCGCACGCGCCCTTCCTTGCAGGCGCGCACCACCTTGCGTGCGATCGCGGCCGGGTCGGGACGCCCGGCATCGCGGGTAAAGACGATCGAACCACTGTCGTCGTAGTCGCGATCGGCATAGAACTCGCGTATGACCGGCTGCCCGACTTCGCGTGCGGCGATGTCCGTCTCCGAACCGGCCATGCAGAAGACGAAGGCGGTCGGTGCCACCGTGCGCATATATTGCAGGAAGATCTGGGAGAGTTCGCGGTTGACCGCCATCTCCATGTAAAGCGCGCCGTGCGGCTTCACATGCTGCAGGCTGGTGCCGTGCCGTCTTGCAAATTCGCGGATGGCGCCCACCTGGTAGACGATATCGTTGACCAGTTCGCGTGCGGTGCCGGCGATCTTGCGACGACCGAAGCCCTGCAAGTCACGGTAACCCGGGTGCGCCCCAATGCCGACGCCATGCTCGGCGGCAAGCCGCACGGTCTCGTCCATCAGATTGGGATCCCCGGCGTGGAAGCCCGCGGCAATGTTGGCGGAGCTGATCAGCGCCATGAGCGTCGCATCGTCCGTGTCGCCTATGTGCCAGCGACCGAAGGCTTCTCCCATGTCACAGTTGATGTCGACGACGTCGAGCAAGACCATTCCCTTCGATCAGGGCCGCCTCGAAAGCCGGCCAAACCTTCAATAGGGAAACGCTATGAGCATTTACTGCATTTGAAAAATTCTATTTTCATATGCCTTATATCTGTTTTTCAGAATTCGCAGTTGCAATATCATCCATGAAAAAATACCGTTAATACGGCTATTTACGCGGATCTGCACGAAACGCGGTCAAGTATCTGCACAAGGAGCGAGCAGGCTTTCTGATTTTCCAGCCTGCGCTATCGAAAAATCAGAAGAGAAGTCGATGTCGATCAGCCTTCGCCAGCTTCGCTATTTCGTCGCCACCGCCGAACTGGGGCAGATCTCGCAGGCTGCCGTCGATCTCTCCATTTCGCAGTCAGCGATTACCACCGCGATCAAGGAGTTGGAGCGCATCGTGGGCGCCAGCCTCTTCCTGCGCACGCCGAGCGGCATGGATCTGACCATGGCAGGCCGTCAGTTTCTCTCGCATGCCTACGAGATCTTGAAGAAGGTCGATGAGGCAACGCATCTCAACGTGGTGAGCAGTTCGGTGGAGGGTACGCTGGCTATAGCCGCCACCTATACGGTGATCGGCTACTTCCTGCCGCAACATATAGAACGGCTTCGGCGGCTATTCCCGAAGCTCGAGGTTCAGTTGTACGAACTCAATCGTGAGTCGATCGAGGAGGGGTTGCTGACGAACCGCTACGATATGGCCGTCCTGCTCACCTCCAATATCCTCAATCCCGCGCTTCAGACCGAAAAACTCATGAGTTCGACGCGGCGTCTCTGGGTTCCCGCCCAGCATCCGTTGCTTGCGCGCGACAATGTCGGCTTTCGCGAGATCGCCCAGGAACCCTATATCATGCTGACGGTCGATGAGGCCGCTCATACCTCGCTCAAATACTGGAGCGCATCGACCTATCAACCGCGCGTCATCCTTCGGACCTCGTCGGTCGAGGCGGTTCGGTCTCTGGTAGCCAACAGCCAGGGCGTGGCGATCCTCTCCGACATGGTTCACCGTCCCTGGTCACTGGAAGGGCGCCGTATCGAAACGATCGACGTGCGCGACGCAGTTCCGGCGATGGATGTCGGGCTTGCCTGGCGCCGAGGCGCGGAATTCACGCCGGCCATGGCGGCGCTTCGTTCCTATTTCCAGCAGAGCTTTCATCTGCCGGGCGTTCGGTCCAGTTCGTTCGGAGCGGAGTGACCCGCACTGTCCTGTGCCGATCCGGGGAGCCCAGGCTGGGGCTGCACATCGCCTGCGTCGCCAGGAGCAATCGACATTCAGTCCCATCTCGACTATAAGTTGCATTTTCTCGTATTTTTCGATTACGGACAAACCCGTTCCTCAGAGCACCCGCGCTGCGACGGAGTGGATCGAGTTATTGCCGTAGCCGAGACGGTTCCACTCGGATCGCTCGGGTTGCGTTCGGCCTGTCATGTCGGTGGCACGTGCTCGCACGGTGAGTGGACCGATCTCCTCAAGTCGAGTGATCAACTCCCACCATTGCCAGGCAGAGTGTCGTCGTTCGCCAACGAGCCGTGCCTCGCGCCACGGGCCGCCGTTTAGGCTGACATCGACCCTGGAAATGGCCCCAGTGCCCGACCACGCGACCCCACGGATCGCGGTGTCGCCGCGCGAAAGGCTCTCCCCCTCTCCAGGCGACGATATCAACGCTCGCACGTTGATCAGCTTCACCTGCGCGCGTTCATCGTGCCCATTTCGCGTCCACTCGTACCAGTACTTCTCCGTCTGGTAGTACGCATCGCAGGCTTGGTCGGTAACGCTAATCTCGGTCAGCCACTTGACGGACGCCACCGCATACCAACCGGGCACAATCAGCCGCAACGGATAGCCATGAAGGGGCGACAGCGGTTCGCCGTTCATGTCATAGGCAAGAATCGCATCCGTTTCCCGGACCTGCTCCAGGCTGAGGCCGCGTTCAAAACGAACCGGCGCATCATGCCCGTCAACGACCCCGCTGTCGGCGCCGCGAAAGGTGAGCTCGCTCGCGCCAGCTCGCAGTCCCGCTCGCTCAAGCACGTCCATCAGACGAACACCGGTCCACTCGGCGGTGCTGACGGCGCCTAGCCCCCAGGCTTCGCCGGGTACGGCCGGATCGAAGAGGCTGCGGCCATTGCCAGCGCATTCAAGCGTCACCACCCGGGTTTCGGCATGAAGATTGTGAAGCTCCTTCATGCTTAGTTCCAACGGCCTGTCGACCAGTCCGCCGATCGAAAGCCGGTAGGTGTCGCCGCCAAGGGCCGGAATGTCGAAGTGATTGCGCAGGTAGAACCGACCGTTTGGCATCACTGCACCGCCTGCAAGGTCCGGCACCGAGGTCTCGCCATTCAACGGATTGACGCTGTGGATGAGAAGACCGGCCTCGGCTGCATCCCGGCAGGCGTCCGCCAGATCAAGTGTATCTGCAGAGACACGCACTCTATGTTCCGCGCATCCACCGCTCGACACCATCGCGGCGAACGTCACCGCTGGCATCACATCGAAATCCCCGGCTTCACGGAGGGGTGCCAAAAAAGCCTGAAGGATCGCTTCATCCGCTGCCTCGGCAATGAGCACCAGCAAATGTGAGCCCTGCGCGACTGCTTCCCCCTTGATCAACACACCGTAGCGAGCAGCGTTTGGCCGGCTCAAATGGTTCAGGAGCGTCGCGCCCTTGACCGGATCACGCGCCAAGTAGGCTTCGTGCGAGCGGTGATGATGCACAATGAACAACGGCAAGGGGACCTCCTTATTCGAGCGGCAGCGAACCGTCAGCTCGGTCTCATACGATCAGCGGTGGTCTTCAGGCCATTTCAGCACCCGCATGATCAAATAGAACCGCGCGGCCTTGCGACCAGAATTACAGGCCGGATTTTTTTGTGCTGCGTGTTTTCGATCACGGCCGGCCTCTGGCTTGAAACGGCCGACCTCTGGATGCTTTCGGCCGATCTGCTCTTCGACATCGAAGGTAACGGCGAAAAAGCCGTTGGCGGCAAAGTGAGGGCGGGAAAGCAGTTCTGACGCCAGATGACCGCCGATGGTGCTGCTCCCGAGCCGAGCGGCACCATCGACGCCATTGCATTCGTCTCGAGCGCGTGGGTGGAGTGTTCGTCTGCCCCGCCCAGATGCACATAACGGCGGAGAACGCGGCTAAGGCGTTCCCGCCGATGCATCACGCGGTTTCAGTGGCACAAGGCGTGGAGAAGCATTGCCTCGCGGTGCGTTTGAAACATGACGAAAGCGCGGACGTATGTTTTCTAGCCTCGCCGAAACCATAAAGCCAGTCGTGTCCAATACCGCTCATCAAGGGCTCCGGGCGCCCATGCAGCGATCGGCGTGGCAACTGGCACCGTTGGCGATAGACGCTGGATTGAGCGCCTTATCGTCGGATTGCGAGACCGACATTCAATCGAGCCGCAGGCGCGCATGTGCGATATCGGCCACGACCGATACTGCGAGTGAACGTGCATCCCTTGCCTTGTCGAAAAGGCCGATCGGCGCCTTGATGCGAGAAAGCAGACGTTCGTCTCCCCCGCCATCACGCAGCAGCTGGCAGCGTTTCGCATGGGTCCGACGGCTGCCAAGGGCGCCGATGTAGAACGCACGCGACGCCAGCGCTGCGCTGAGCATCGGCAATTCGCGATCAACGTCGTGGAAAAGCAGCGCGACAGCGGTATCGGCGTCGAGTTCGTCTGGCGACGGTATCTGGCCGCGCTCGAGCGTGACTGTCTCGTAACCGGCCGCAACGGCAATGCGCGCAACCGTGTCGATCTCCAGCGGCGTGCCGGCGATCACGACCCGCGGCCTTGGTCGGTAGGCGCGCACAAAGCAATCGCCATACCAACCGCTTGCCTCCTCACCGCACTGCAATGAAAGCGTGCGCTTGCCAGGGTGATAGCGCAGTCCCACCGGCGAGCGACGCTGAAGCGCGGATAGAGCCTGGCTCAAGACGGCTGCGTCCTCCAATACATGGATCGCAAGGGTAATGCCGCCGCCACAGGGCAGGACAATATCGAAAAACGGGGACCCTTCGCCAAGTTGGAGAAGACGATCCATGCGCCTGTTGAGGGCAGACATTGCGTCTGCGGCGACGGCCGCTTCAGTGCAACCACCGGAGACGAAACCGCAATAGAGACCATCGCCGCGCACGACCATTTGCGCGCCAAGCGCGCGCGCCGCACCGCCACGAATGTCGACGAGCGTGATGAGGGCCGTCGGCTGGCCCTCTTCGAGCGATCGAGCAGCAAAGGACAATATCTCGATCGCATCGTCGGACAGGAAGGCCGCGCGCGGTTCTGGCGCAAGCATTTCCGGATCGGCGGCTATGCGGATCGTCATCTCACTCCACTCCCTGCGTTCCCCGCCAGCGGCGCACAATACCCGGGTCGAGATCAAAGAGATCGAGCACGCGGCCGACGGTGTGGTCGACCATGTCTTCGATGCTCTGGGGTTTCGCATAAAAGGCCGGGACAGGCGGATAGATGATGCCGCCCATTTCGGTCACCTGCGCCATGTTGCGGATATGGCCGAGATGAAGCGGCGTCTCTCTGAGCATAAGGACGAGGCGACGGCGTTCCTTCAGCACCACGTCGGCCGCGCGGGAAATGAGGTTGTCCGTCGTGCCCGTGGCGATCTCGGCCAGCGTCTTGACCGAACAGGGGGCGACGATCATGCCGAGCGTCTTGTAGGAACCGGAGGAACAGACGGCGCCGATATCCTTGTTGGAATGGGTGGTCGTCGCCAGCGCTTCGAGGTCCTGCCTGGAAAACGTCGCCTCGGCCGCAAGCGTGATGCAGGCGGCACGCGACATGATCAGATGCGTCTCGATCTCGAGATCGCGCAGCAATTCGAGGATGCGCTTGCCGTAGACCACGCCCGACGCGCCCGAAATGCCAACGATCATGCGTTTTGGATGGGTCATCGCCTATCCCACGCTTTTGAGGAGCATCGCGGCGCGTGCGCTTGCCTCGTCGCTGATACGGGCGCGCACGCCGTGGAAATTCGGGCCGCGCGTCGCGTCGAGCCCCATGCGCGAGGTCGTACCGATGCCGCTGGCCGAGGGGTCGAGTGCATTGCCCGGCAGGCCCTCGATGATGACGACATCCTTGTGCGGCTGGAAATGGGTGGCGAGCGCCCAGAGCACCTCGCTGTCGCGGGTAATATCGACATCCGCGTCCACCACGACCACGGTCTTCAGGTACTGGTCCCAGCCGAGAAGACCGAGCATGACCTGCCGCGCCTCCCCCTCACGCGTCTGGTTCATGGCGATGTAGGCGTGAAAATGCGTGCCCGACGAGGGATAGTGCACTGCGGTGATCGAGGGAAAGCGCGCCTTCAGTTTCTCCACCACCTCGGCCTCGCGCGGCACGCGGCCGAGGTTGAGGTGTTCGGCCGAATTGCCGCCCGCCACGCTGACGAGAATGGCGTCGCGCCTGCGCATCACGGTTTCGACGGTGAAGAGGTTGTTGGTCGAGCGGTCGGATGAATAGCCGGTGAACTCGCCGAACGGCCCCTCCTCGACATGCGCCTCGGGATCCAGCACACCTTCGAGCACGATCTCGGCATGGGCGGGAACGCGAATGCCGTATTTCGGCGTACGCACGACCTGAAGCGGTTCGCCCATCAGCCCGCCTGCGACATCGCGTTCGTCTTCGCCGAAGGCAAGGCGGGCGGAGGCGGCGATCATGAAGAGCGGATGGCCGCCGATGACCATCGCGACCGGCATCGGCCTGCCCTTCTCCTTGGCCATGTTCATCAGCCGCCAGAGATGGCCGCGCGAATGCAACGAGGTCGCAAGCGAATTCTTCGAATGAATCATCGCGCGGTGGTAGCTGAGATTGCCGGCACCGGTTTCCGGATGCTCGCCGATGATGATGCCGCTGGTGATGTATTTCGCCCGATCCGTATCGAAGTGCTTGAGCATCGGGAGCGCGTTAAGATCGACGGCATCGCCCGAGATGATCTCCTGGGTGATCGGGCCTTCTTTCAGGACCTCCGGCGTGAACGGCCGGTTAGCGCGTCCCTGGTAGGCTTCGTGCAGCCTGTCGGCCGTAGACCCGAGCAGGCGGGCGATACGGTCGCGCGAGGCAAAGATGTTGCAGAGCACTTCACTGCCGATCCCGGAAACATTCGTCAGGTGCAGCATGGGGTGCCGCCCCCGCTCGGCCAGGTTCCAGATCAGTGCCGTTGCATCCTGATCGTCCAAGACCGGCTGGTCGATGGTGATGACATCTTCTGGGTACTCCGCGCTGTAGTCGGCGAGGAAGCTGCGGGCATCTTGCTTGTGGTACTGGGTCATATCTTAGCCTCGACGCGACGGGAGGGTGACGGCGCCCGGATGGGCGCCGTCGTCTTTACTCAGGCAAATTCCTTGTGCTTGCCCGTGGCCCGGTCGACACCGGCATAGCTATCCTTCAGGCGCGCCTGGGCGTCCCGGAGGTCACGCGGCGGCGGCGAAGGGTCGATGCCGACGAGCTTGGCGATGTTGTTGCCGAGATAGCCTTCGAGATCGTCCTCGGAGAGGTTGATGCCGTGCGGCGGATCCTTGCAGAGCACTTCGAGCTCGCGCAGCCACATGCCCGGATCGTTCGGCGGGCTGTCCGTGCCGAAGACGATCTTGTTCTTCGGCAGCTGCTGGGCGAACTCCACGATACGCGACTGGAAGCACCAGCCGGATTCGCAATAGACGTTCGGGGTATCCATCGCCATCCAGAAGGACTCGAACGAGTAGTTGCCGCCGGTCTGGATGCCGAAGTGGCCGATGATGAAGTTGACCATCGGGAACTCGCGGATGATCGGGTAGAACATCGTCGGGATGGTGTACGGGCCGTCGCCGGTGTGGATGAGCACCACGACGCCGAGCTCGGCGCACTTCTTCATCGCCGGCCGCAGCCAGTCGAGCGCGCGGTCGGGCCGGTAGCCGTGCATGTTGGCGTGCAGCTTCAGCATCTTGAAGCCGTATTCCTTGACGTGGAATTCGAGCTCCGCCGCGCCGTTTTCAGGTCCCCAGCGCGGGTTGTAGTTGAAGTTGCCGATAAAGCGGTCCGGGTATTTCTGGCAAAGCTCGGCACAATAGGCCATGTAGTCGCGAATGCCGTCGCGACCCTTACGGTTGCCGTCGCGGTATCCGGTGTTGCCCGGCGGCGGCTGGATGAAGCCCATATCGATCCGGCGCGGTTTGCCGTTGATCATATAGGGACCGTCCATCAGCTTGAGCATGCGCTCGCCAGTGAAGGGCTCGCCCGTGTGACGCCACGCCTCATCGACGAGGTTGGTCGGGTGAAGATGGGTATCGATGATCATTGTTCACTCCGTTCAATTTTACGCGGCAAGGGCGACGCCGTGCTGGCGCAGATACGCCTCGGCTTCCTCGACGGTGGCCGGTGGCTTCGTCGCTTCCAGCCCGATCATCCGGGCGACGTTGTTGCCGAGATAATCTTCGAGCGTATCCTCATCGAGGTTCAGGCCCTGCGGCGGCTCGTGGCAAAGGACCTCCAGGAGGTTGATCCACATGCCCGGTTCGTTCGGCGGCGTGTCGGAGCCGAAGAGGATCTTGTGCTTGGGGAGAACCTTGGCGAATTCGACGATGCGCGACTGCAGGCACCAGCCGGATTCCACGTAGACACTCGGCGTGTCGAGCGCCATCTGCATCGGCTCGAACACATAGACGCCGCCGGTCTGAACGCCGAAATGCGCCAGGATGAAGTTGACCTCCGGGAACTCGCGGATGATCGGGTAGAACTCCGTCGGGATCGAGTACGGACCGTCGCCGGTATGCACCTTCACCATCAGGCCGAGATCCGCGCACTTCTTCAGTGCCGGTCGCAGCCAGTCGAGCGCGCGGTCCGGGCGGTAGGCGTGCATGTTCGCCTGCAGCTGCACCATCTTGAAATCGAACTCCTTGGCATAGCGTTCGATTTCTTCGGCGCCATTCTGGGTGCCGTAGCGCGGGTTGTAGACGAAGCAGCCGAGGAACCGGTCGGGATGCTCGATCACCATCTTTTCCGTGTAGGCCATGTACTGGCGAATGGCGGCCTTGCCTTCCAGATCCATCACCTCATGCGTGTAGATGGTGTTGCCTTGCGGCGGCTGGATGAAGGCCTTGTCGATCCGGCGCGGCTTGCCGTTCACATAGTAGGGGCCATCCATCATCTTCAGCAGCTTGTCGCCGGTGAACGGCGGTCCATCGTGTCGCCAAGCCAGGTCCACCAGGTCGGTGGGATAGCAGCTCAGGTCAATAATCATAGGTTTCTCCTGTCGTAGAGGGTCCGGTCGATGCGGGGCCGCGCGATGAACGCCATGCCGGCCGAAGCCGGGCGTGGATCCGCGATCTCAGGAAATGCCGAAGACGGAGAAAACGGGCCGGCGCGTAAGCTCCCAGGGCGGGGCAACCGGGCGTTCCTTTTGTGATCAGCATCGACATCGCAGCCTCATCTTCCAACAGACGGTGAGCAATTGTCGGTGCTTCTACTCGGCTCCAAGGGAACCACTGCGCGCGCATCCTGTCAACTCAAAAATTCAACTTAAGTCATTATTTTTAAAGGATATTTTCTTAAATAATGGCAGCAACCGCCCGCGCTGGAGGAGCGCGAGCGGCTCAGACAGAAATGCTTACGCAAGCGCCGTCCGGCGTGGAGATCGCTGCTAGGGCACCAGGCATGCACGCAAGTTTCTGTCGATACTTTCGCGGTCGAGATTGCGGCCGATGAACACGAACTTCGACTTCCGCCGGTCTTCGCCCCAGGCATGGTCCGGGCGGAAATCGACAAGCTTGTGCACGGCCTGAAGCACGAAGAAGCGGTCGTCGCCGGCAACGGAAACGATGCCCTTCGTGCGAAAAATGTCGCCCCCGTGCTCGCCGAGATAGGCCGTTAGGAAGCCCGCGAGCCGCTCGCCGTCGAAGGCTTCGGGATAGACGAACGAGTGCGACTTCACCGTCACATCGTGTTGGTGCGGCCGAAGGGCGGGCGCGGGCGCACGTTCATGGTCATGATGGTGGTGGTGCCCATGGTCGTGATGGGCATGATCGCAACATGGCTCCTTGCAATCATGGTTATGATGACCGGCGTCGTGGTCGTCATCCATGTCGATGTCGAGGATTTCCGCCCGCTCGCGCACATAGGACGGCCGGAAGCCTTTGACGCCGAGGATGTTGGAAAGGTCCACCTTGCCGTAACTGGACCTGAGGATCGGCGCCGTCTGGTTGAGCCTGCGCAACGAGCTTTCCAGCGAGCCGAGCGCTTCCTCCTCTGCAAGGTCGATCTTGTTCACGAGGATGCGGTCGGCAGCGACGATCTGGTTGACCGCCTGGTTGTCGCTGCCGTCGAGCACCGGATCATAGAGGTGCTGGTCGATGTGCATCGCGTCCACCAGCGTCACGACCGCATCGAGTTCCACTTCGTCGGCAACGCTGCGGTCGACGAAGAAGGCGGTGGCGACCGGCGTCGGGTCGGCAAGCCCCGAGGTCTCGACGATGATGTGGTCGAACTTGTCCTTATGGCTCAGGAGCTTCTTCATCACGTCGATCAGATCGTTGCGCACGTCGACGAAGCAGCAGATGCAGCCGTTCTGCATCTGGAAGATTTCTTCGTCCGAGGCGAGCACCAGGTCGCTGTCGACGTCCACCTCGCCGTATTCGTTCTCGATCACCGCGATGCGGTGACCGTGACGCTCGGTGAGAATGTAGTTGAGCAGCGTCGTCTTTCCGGATCCAAGAAACCCGGTGAGGATCGTGATCGGGAGTTTCTGCTGGCTCGCAGGCTCGATATGCATGTTCATGCGCCCTTCTCCCTCAAGGCTTTCAGGATGTCTTCCGGCGTGATCGGATAGTGGTGGAAGCGGACGCCGATGGCGTCGTGGATGGCGTTGGCGATGGAGGGGCCGATGGCGATGATCGGATCTTCGCCCACACCCTTGGCGCCCCAGGGCCCGCCCGGGTCGGGCGCCGCCTCAAGGATGATCGTCTCGATGTCGGGCATGTCCATGGAGAGCGGCATCTTGTAGTCGACGAGACCCGCATTGAGCGAACGCCCGGTCTTCTTGTCGATAACATAGTCTTCGGTCAGCGTGTGGCCGATGCCCTGCTGGATGCCGCCCTCGATCTGGCCCTGCGCCGCGATCGGATGGATGACGCGACCGACGTCGTGCACCGGCACGACGCGCTTGACCTCGACGATGCCTGTTTCCGTGTCGACGTCCACCTCGGTAAAATGGGCGGCGAAGGAGTAGGATTTCGTCGGTTCGTAGGTGCCGTTGGCAACGATATTGGCGGCGGGAATGCCACGCGAGGGGCCCATAGCCTGCGACACCGTCATAGAGCGATCGGGCTCGGCAATGAGGAAGACCTTGCCTTCGGAAAGGTCGATATCTTCCGGCGAGACCTGCAGTTTCATCGCCGCTCTGGCGAGCACGGCGGCGCGGACCTTGCCGGCTGCCATTTTGGCGGCCGTGCCGACCAGATAGGTCGTGTGGCTGGCGAAGGCGCCGATGTCCCAAGGCACGACGTCCGTGTCGCCATGGATAACGCCGACGTCCTCGAAGCGCACGCCGAGCTCTTCGGCAACGATCTGCGCCAGCGCCGTATGTGCACCGGTGCCAAGCCCGGCAGCGCCAGTCAAAAGCGTGACCGTACCGTCCTCGTTGACCTTTACCGTGGCATTGCCCTGCTCCTTGATGCCGGGATAGGCAGACGAGCCGTGCATCTCGCAGCCGATGCCCCACCCCTTGCGGATATGCGGACGGTTGGGATCCGGCGTCCGGTCGCGGTTCCGAAGCGCCTTCCAGTCGAGTACGTCGATGCCGTGCTGAAGGCAAATTTCAAGCCCGTGACCGATGATCGGGTGGCCTGACGGCGCGATGTCGCCGGCCCGCACAACGTTCTTCAGCTTCAGCTCGGCCGGGTCCATGCCGAGCCGTTCGGCGGCTTCGTCCATCTGGATGTCAAGCGCGTAGTAGCTTTGCACAACCCCGTAGCCGCGGAAGGCGCCGTTGATCGGGGTGTTGGTGTAGACGCAGCGACCCTCCAGCCGCACGTTCTCGCAGCGATAGAGCGAGGTGGCGGCGGTCGTGCCGACGATGGTCACGCCCGGGCCATGGGAACCGTAGGCGCCTGAATCATAGACCAGCTTCATGTCGCGGGCGACGAGCGTGCCGTCGTTCTTGAAGCCCTGCCTCAGCCAGATCTTGCAGGGGTGACGCGAACGACCGGCGACGAAGGTCTCATGGCGGGTGAACTCCATCTTCACCGGCCGGCGGGTTTCCTTGGCCAGCAGCGCGCAGAGAAACTCGTGCTGGAAAAGGTCCTGCTTGGCGCCGAAGCCGCCACCCATATGGTCGACGAGCACGCGCACCTTGGTGAGTGGCAGGCCGAGCACTTCGGCAAGGATGCCGCGCACCATGAAGGAGGTCTGGGTCGAGGTCCAGAAGGTCAGCTTGTTGGAGCCGTCCCAGTCGGCGACGCAGACGTTCGGCTCCATGTAGGCCGGATGCGGCCGTCCACCGGCAAAGGTGCCCTCGAGCACGAAGTCCGCCTCGGCAAAGCCCTTGTCGACGTCGCCGCGGTTGACGCGCACCGGGTCGAGCACCAGGTTGCCGCCGGGACCGACCTCATGGATCAGCGGCGCGCCGGGCTGGGCAGCATCCTCCGGTTCGAAGACGGCCGGCAACGCTTCATATTCCACCTCGATCAGGTCGAGCGCCTCGTCAGCGATCTCCTCGCTGATCGCGGCGACGGCGGCGACGCCCTCGCCCCAGAACCGCACCTTGTCGTCGAGAATGTACTGGTCCTTGGTGCAGGAGGCCGAGCGTGGATGCGGCGAGCCGTAGTGCAGCACGCGCGGCACGGTCTCGTGCGTCAGCACTGCCTTGACGCCGGGATATGCAAGCGCCTTGCTGACGTCGATCGACTTGATGCGCGCATGGGCGATCGTCGCGCGCTTGATCTTGCCGTGAAGCATGCCGGGGAGCTTGATGTCGCCGGTATACTGCGCCTCGCCCGTCACCTTCTCGAGCACGTCGTCTCGCTTGACGCTCTTGCCGACGATCTTGAACTCGCGCTGTTCGATGGGGGTGGTCATGTTCATGATCTTGCTGCCTCCATCTCGCGCGCGGCGGATCTGATCGCGTCGAATATCTTGGTGTAGCCGGTGCAGCGGCAGATGTTGCCGGAGAGCCCGAAGCGGATGTCCTCGTCGGTCGGGCGCGGATTGTCGTCGAGCAGTTTCTTGGCCATCATCAGGATGCCAGGGGTGCAGAAGCCACACTGCGAGGCGCCGTGCCGCATGAAGGCATCCTGCAGCGGATGGAGCGTATCGACGCCCGGCTGCAGCCCCTCGACCGTCTCGACCGAGCGGCCTTCGGCCTCCACGGCAAGCACCAGGCAGGCGTTGACCGGCTCGCCGTCGATCAGCACGGTGCAGGCGCCGCAGTCGCCGACATCGCAGCCTTTCTTGGTGCCGGTGAGACCGACATCGTCGCGCAGCGCATCGAGCAGGGAGCGACAGCTATCGACCGCCATTTCCCGCGCTTCGCCATTCACGGTGAATTCGACCATGCGTTTCATGCGAAAGCCTCCAATGCCTGTCTGATGGCGCGGCCGGTCAGCACACCGACCATGTCGCGGCGGTAATCGGCGCTGGCGCGCACGTTGCTGATCGGCGTGCATTCCTCCATCGCCTTGCTTGCGGCACTTCTGACCGTCGCTGCATCGAGCGACGTTCCGCGCAGCATGGCTTCGGCTTGCGGCGCGCGAAGCACCGTCGCGCCGACCGCACCGAGCGCGATGCGGATGTCGCTGCACACACCCTCTTCCATCGCGAGGCTGACGGCCACGCCAACGGTCGAGAGCTCCATCGCCTTGCGGCGGCCGTGCTTGATATAGGCCTTGCCTGTCGTGTCGCCGGCCGGTGGCACGGTGATGCCGGTGACGATCTCGCCCTTGGCGAGCACTGTCCTGCCGGGTCCGGTGAAGAACTCGGCGATCGGCACGACGCGCATGTTGGTGCGGCTGTAGATGTGCACGAAGGCGCCGTCGGCAACCAGCGGCGGAATGGTGTCGGCCGACGGCGAGGCGCGACAGATATTGCCGACCACGGTCGCCCGGTTGCGCACCTGGATGGAGCCGAGCGAGGCGAAGGCGGCTCTCAAGTTCGGGTAGCGCTGGCAGACCAGCGGCAGACGCTCCAGGCGCCCGACCGTCACCAGCGCCCCGAAGGTGAGCCCGCGCGTCTCGTCGTAGGTGATGTCGGAAAGGCCGGGGATCTGCTTGATGTCGACAACGTTACGCACGCGGCGCAGCCGTTCGCGGATCTCGACCAGAAGATCGGTGCCACCGTTGAACAGAAACGTATCCTCGCCAAGCTCGGTGAGAAGACGGGAGGCGTGCTCCAGCGTTTCCGCCCGATGATAATCGAAGCGTCTCATGGTTTCCTCATGGGGTTTGGGGCTCCGGCGGCTCAGGCGTGCCGCCGGACTAATGATGTGAGCCTCTAGGCCGGGTCGGCGGCAGGCGCACCTTCGGCGAGTTCCGCCTCCACCGGCTCCCGGGCGGGGACACCGTTGAAGAGGATGTTGAGCAGTGCCGCCGCGAAGGTGCCTACGAGCACGCCGCTATGCAGGAACTTCTCGAGCGCTGCCGGCAGCTGGTCGAAAATGTTCTCGGCAACGACCGGTACCATGGCGAGGCCGACGCTGACGGCGACGATGTAGAGGTTGCGACGATTGGCGACGAAGTCGACCTTCGACAGGATCTTCACGCCCGTCGCCGACACCATGCCGAACATCACGATTGCGGCACCGCCGACGACATAGCTCGGGATCGATGCGCTGACGAAGGCAACCTTCGGCAGCGAGCCGAGCAGGACCAGGATGGCGCCGCCGGCCGCCACCACGAAGCGGCTGAGCACGCCGGTGATCTGCAGCAGCCCGACATTCTGCGCGTAGGTCGTGTAGGTGAAGGTGTTGAGCAGGCCGCCGATAATGTTGCCGACACCATCGGTTCGCAGGCCCCGAGTGAGCTCGGCCTCGGTGATCTTGCGTCCGGCCATGTCGCCGACAGCCAGGAACTGGCCGGTCGATTCGATCATCATGACCGTCATGACCGCACAGAGCGACAGGATCGACCAGAACTCGAAGATCGGCCAGCCGAAGGCGAGCGGGTGAATGATGCGCACCCAATCGGCCTCGGCAACACCGTGGAAATCCACCTTGCCGGCGGTGATCGCAACCAGAAAGCCGATCCCGATCCCGATCAGGACCGCAAGATTGGCCATAAAGCCCTTGAGAACGCGGGTGAGAAGCAGGATCGACATGAGCACGATCGCGGCCACGGCGAGCGCGAAGGGTGCGCCATAGGCAGGGTTCGGGATCATGCCGTCAGGCCCCTTGATCATCGGCTGGCCACCCGCCGCCCAATTTACCCCGACGCGCATCAGCGAGAGGCCGATAACCAGCATGACCGTGCCGGTGACGACAGGCGGGAAGAACCGCACCCAGCGGCCGAAGAACGGGGCAACCAGGATCGTGAACACCCCGGATCCGATGACAGCGCCGATGACGCCCGGCATGCCGAGATCGGGATTGGTGCCCGTCGCGATGATCGAGGGCACGGCGGTGAACGAAATCCCCATCATGATCGGCAGGCGAATGCCGATGTTCCAGATGCCGAGCGCCTGGATGAGGGTGACGATGCCACAACAGAAGAGATCCGCGCTGACGAGCATCGCGATCTGTTCCTTGGGCAATTGAAGTGCGCTGCCGACGATCAGCGGCACGGCGACCGCTCCGGCATACATGACGAGAACATGCTGCAGGCCAAGGGCCATTAAACTCGGGATTGGGTAGGTTCTTTCGACAGGATCAGTCGTATCGGGGTTATGCATTCGCTTTCCTCCCAGCGAACAGCTTCCGGCGCGGTGGGAGGGCAACTTCGGCCTCATGATCTTGTCACCGCACGCCGTACAACACGGATCATGCGGCTGGCCAAATCAGCAAACAATCGGCATAATCATATTTATTCATATAGTAATTGAATGAATGGATCGGCATGGACATTACGCTGAAGCAGCTTCGCGCCTTCGTCACCGTCGCCAATCTGGGGCAGTTCACTTTGGCCGCCGACAGGCTCGGCTCCTCGCAGTCGGCGGTGAGCACCCTGGTGCGTCAGCTGGAACAGAATCTGAAGCTGCGCCTGTTCGACAGGCATACCCGCCTTCTGCGCCTCACGCAGGCGGGCATGGACATCCTGCCGGTTGCCGCGCGTGCCGTCGCCGACATCGATGGCATGGTGGAAAGCTCGCGCGAACTGAACGCGCTGAGACGTGGCAAGGTCTCGATCGCAGCCGGCACCGTGCAGGCGGCATTGATGCTGCCGCAGCTCGTCAACGCCTTTACAAGGCTCTATCCCGACATCGCAGTCGCCCTCCACGATGTCGCGGAGATCGCGGTGCTGGAACAGGTGACCAACAGTTCGGTGGACCTTGGCATCGGAACCGTACCGGAGGACGATACCGAACTGATGGGCACCCGGCTGACGACCGACGAATTCCTCATCGTCCTTCACCCGGAGGACCCTTTGGTCAGACTGCGTGAAATTCGTTGGACCGATCTCGTCGACCGCAAGCTGATCGGCCCGCACCGCGGCAATCCGATCAGGGACCGGCTCGAAAGCGAGCTGGCGCGCAACGGTATCGTGCTGCCGTTTGACAAGGCGATGCAGGAGGTAGCCTTGCCGCTGACGATTATCGGCATGGTTGAGGGCGGGCTCGGCGTCGCGATCATGACGTCCGCGGTCACACGGCTCGCAACGTCCATGGGCCTCGTGGTGCGCACGCCGACCGAACCGCACATCAAGCGTGAGGTCAGTCTGATCCAGAAGCGGACACGCTCGCTGTCTCCCGCTGCCCGACGGTTTCGCGACTTCCTGCTGAAATCAGTACACTAGTCATCTGCGAAGAAACCGGGCGCCTTGCCCGCAGGCGCGACGCCGCGCTGTTTGACCACGCGCATTTTCCGGCGTTATCTGGGCGCGCTGCTGGACCGCGAGACCGCGGGCAGGCAGGGCGCAGCATTCGCTGCGCGCGGCAGGCTTTCCGCCAGCCGCCGCTCCCAGCTCAAGCCAAACCAGGAGCATTTATGGCCCATTCCCTGAAGAGCAGTAGCGAAACGGCACGGTCCAACCGGCCTGATCTTTCCACCGACGCGATCCGCAGCACCAAGGAAGATCTGGCTGCCTGCTTCCGCATGGCGGCGCGCAACGGTTTCGAGGAGGGCATCTGCAACCATTTTTCCGCTGTCGTGCCAGGCCATGACGACCTCTTCATCGTCAACCCCTACGGCTATGCCTTTCGCGAGCTGACGGCATCAAGACTGCTGGTATGCGATTTCAACGGCACCGTCATCGACGGTGAAGGTGAGCCGGAGGCGACGGCTTTTTACATCCATGCCGAAATCCACCGACGGCTGCGGCGCGCCAAGGTCGCCTTCCACACGCACATGCCCTATGCGACCGCGTTGTCCATGACCGAGGGCGCGCCCTTGATCTGGGCGGGCCAGACGGCGCTGAAATTCTACGGTCGCACCGCTGTCGATGAAAACTACAACGGCCTTGCCCTCGATCATCGGGAAGGCGCTCGTATTGCCGCCGCAGCAGGCGACGCCGATATCGTCTTTCTGAAACACCACGGCGTGCTGGTCCTGGCGCCGAACATCGCCGAAGCCTGGGACGATCTCTACTATCTGGAGCGCGCCGCCGAGGTGCAGGTGCTTGCAATGTCTACCGGCCGCGACGTCCTGCCGGTCGACCCTGAGATCGCCGAGGCCGCGTATCGGCAGATGCGCGAAGGCGACCCCGAGTCTGCACGGGCCCATCTTGCCGCCATTCGCCGGCAACTCGATGCCGAGGAACCGCAATACAGGCACTGACTGCGAACCGGGCCGATGCCAAAGCCGATCGCATCGGCCCGTGCCAGATTGCCGCTCAACCAGTTGATCAGGCGCCTCTTTCCGTGAGGCTGGCCATGTTCGAGCGTTGCCTTGCCGTCGGCAATTATTGCGATCCATTTATCAAACAATTGAAATAATGAATTTGTTTGAATTAAAAGCGCGTGCTTAGTTTTCCGCCATAACAACAAGGTGGGGACGACATGGCACGAGAAAATCCAGCTGCGTTGCTCGCAAGACTGATCCCCGGTCAGTCCTTTGCTCTTAAGGGCGGAACCGTCATAAACGATGACGGCACGCAGTCGGTAAGCGACATCATCGTCGGCGCCGACGGGCGGATCACAGTCGTCGAGCCCTTTCTCGACACCGGTTCCTGCGGCGCCTGCATAGACATCTCCGACATGCTCGTTTCGCCTGGCTTCGTCGACGCGCACCAGCATCTCGACAAGACCGGTGTGCTACGGTTTACGCCCAATCCCTCCGGCACCCTCCAGGGCGCCCGCGAAGCCTTTGCGAAATACGCCCGCACCGCTGGCCCCGACGACATTCACAAGCGCGCGACGCGCACGATCGGGCGATGTCTTTCCCGCGGCACGACCGCGATCCGCAGCCACATCAACGTCGATAAGGATGCCGGTTTTCATGGCATCGAGACGCTGGCCGCCATTCGCGATGCCGAAAAGCACCGCATCACGCTTCAGCTCGTCGCCTTCATGACGCCGCATCCGGGCCAGGACTTCGAATGGCTCGGCAAGAGCATCGACGGCGCCGTGGCCCTTGCCGACGCCGTCGGCGGAACGCCCGCCGTTTCCGAGGACCCGCCGCGCTACCTCGACATCCTGTTTTCCGCCGCTGTGAAATCCGGCAAGCCGATCGACCTGCATCTCGACGAACACCTCAATGCCGGCGTTCATCTTCTCGATGCCGCACTCGATCGCGTCGAGCGCTTCGGCATGCAGGGGCGCTGCGTCTTCAGCCACGTCTCGGTGCTGAGCGCCCTGCCGCGCCGCGATTTCCTTCGAATAGCGGAGCGTCTGAAGAAACTGGACGTCGGCGTCGTGACGCTGCCGGCCGCAAACCTCTATCTGCAGGGCCGCGACTACGACGTTCTGCCGCCGCGCGGAGTGACGCGTGTCGCCGAACTCTACCGCGCCGGCATCACCATCGCCACAGCGTCGGACAACATCCAGGATCCGTTCGTCCCGACCGGTTCGGGCGACATGCTGGAAATCGCCCGCTGGACACTGCTTGCCGGCCATCTGCGCGGAGACGAGCTCGCCGCCGCGCACAACATGATCACCGCGGCCCCTGCCCGGCTGATGGGGCTTGGCAAGGACTACGGTTTCAGACCCGGCGCGCGCGCCGACTTCGTCATTACCGACTGCATCGATACCGACACGCTGGTTGCCGGCGGGCCGGATCGGGCTTTCGTCTTCTCGAATGGGCGCCTTGTCTCGCACAGCGCCACAGAAAACATCCGCCTGAAGGAGGACGCATAAAAGGGAACGGCTGCTCCGGGGGGATTGGGACTTCAATCTAATGGGAGGAATGAAATGATTATCGATATTTCGCGTCGTTCACTGCTTGCGTCCACACTCGGACTGGCCCTTGCCGGAACGCTTTGGCTGGACCACGCACGAGCCGAAGACTTCAAGATGGGCCTGCTGGTGCCCGGTAGCGTTTCCGAGGAGGGATGGAACCGGATCGGCTACAATGCGCTCAAGGGCGTGGAAGAGCAGCTTGGCGCCAAGATCAGCTATGTCGAACTGCAGCAGAACCCGGCCTCGTTCGAGAAGGCGTTTCGCGACTATGCCAGCCAGGGCTACAAGGTCATCCTCGGGCACGGCTTCGAATTCCAGGACGCCGCACGGGACGTCGCAGTCGATTATCCGGACACCTATTTCCTGATTTCGTCGAGTGCGATCCATGAAGGCAACGTCATCGGGCTCAACACCGATACCAGCCAGCCCTTCTACCTGATGGGCGTGATCGCTGCGAAAATGGGCGGCAAGGCGGGCCTTGTCGGCGGCATGGAAATCCCGCCGATCCAGCAGGCTTTCGCCGGCTTCAAGAACGGCGCAAAAAGCGTCAATCCGAACTTCCCGATCAGCGAAGCCTATATCGGCAACTTCACCGATACGACGGCCGCCAAGGAAGCGGCGCTCAGCATGATTTCGCAAGGTGCTGACTTCGTCGTGCCGAACGCTTCGGGCGCAACCGTCGGCGGCTACCAGGCGATTGCCGAATCCGGCCCGGACGTGCGCTCCTTCTCGATCTTCAGCGACTTTACCGAGGTTGCGCCCAACAATATCCTGGGGCTCTACGTCGCCGACTATGCACAAGGCGTGGTCGAAGTCGTCCGCGCGATCAAGGGCGGCAATCCGCCGACGGAGAACGTGGTCTTCGGCCTGAAGGATCCGAAGGTCATCTCGTTCACCTTCCGCGACGACGGCCCGGTCTCCGTGCCGGAGGATGTTCGCGCCGAGGTAAAGGCGATCAGCGCCAAGATCGCCTCTGGCGAGATCAATACCGGCGGCCAATAGCTGCCTCCATGCTGCGGCAGGAGTTCCGGCCGCAGCCCTTCCCGCGTCACACCAATATCCGGACACACCCATGGCTGAGATAAACCAGGGAGTGCGTGAGACCGTGAATTCTCAAGCAGCCCAAGCTTTCTACAGGACACTTTCGCAGGCTGCGATCAGTGCCCTGACACCCATCGCGGCGGTTCTCGTCGCGCTCGCCTTCGGCGCGCTCCTCCTCTGGCTGAACGGCTTCAATGGCAGCGACGTCGTCACCGTCATGGTCTTCGGCTCGTTCCAGGACATGCGCTCGGTCGGAGAAATTCTCCTAAAGGCCACGCCGTTGATCCTGATCGGCGCGGGGCTCTGCGTCGCGTTCCGCTGTTCGATCTGGAACATCGGCGCCGAAGGCCAGCTCTATGTCGGCGCGATCGCCGCAACGCTCGTGGGCACCACCATCGACGGTCTTTCCGTCTGGGTGCACGCGCCGCTGGTGATGTTGGCCGGCGCATTGGCGGGCGCCGTCTGGGCTGGCATTGCTGGCTATCTGAAGGTGCGCTTTCAGGCGAGCGAGATCGTCACCACGATCATGCTCAACTACATCGCGCTCATCTTGACGAGCTATCTCGTCACCGGCCCGATGCGCGACGCGAGTGCCGCCTATCCGCAATCGGCAAGGCTGGTGCGCGAAGCCTGGACGCCACGCCTGGTGACCGACCTCAGGCTTCACATCGGCATCCTCGTCGCGGTGGTTCTGGCGGTTGCGCTCTACATTTTCCTGCGGAGAAGCAGCCGCGGCTTTGCGCTGCGCGTCGTCGGTCTCAACCCGCATGCCGCCCGCTACGCCGGCATGAACGTCGCCCGAAACATAATGATCGCGATGTGCATCAGCGGCGCGATGGCGGGTCTTGCCGGCGCCTTCGAGGTGGCGGGCGTCACACGTCGGCTCTACCAGAACATTTCGCCGGGCTATGGCTTCGAGGGCATCGCTGTGGCGCTCCTGGCGGGTAACAATCCGTTGGCGGCGATCCTGTCTGGCGGGCTTTTTGCGACGCTTCGCTCCGGCTCGGAAGTCCTCCAGATCACCTCACAGGTCCCGCAGGTCCTGGTGCTGGTCATTCAGGGCATCGTCATCCTCTCGGTCGTCGCCTTCGCAAAGCTGCGCGACATCCTCAGGACAGTGGCTTGAAAGCATGGAAACTCCCATGTGGCTGCAGACCGCCCGCGGGAAAACAAAACTTTGGCGACATTCCTGGAGGGTCGACCCCATGGACGACATGATTTCTCTCACCTTTCTCGCGACGCTCGTCGGCGCCGCCTGGCGGCTTGCCACCCCGCTGATCTTCGCCTCGATCGGCGAGGTCTTTTCCGAGCGGGCGGGCGTGCTCAATATCGGTCTCGAAGGCACGATGCTGGTCGGCGCCTTCTCAGGCTTCGCCGCGGCCGCGGCCACCGGCAACATTCCGCTCGGGCTTTTGGCCGGGGTTGCCGGCGGCATGTTGTTCGGGCTCGTCTTCGCCTTCTTCACGATCACCATCAAGGCGGACCAGATCGTCGTTGGCGCGGCCCTCAACCTGCTCGGGATGGGGCTGACGGCTTTTCTCTTCCGCACCTATTACGTTTCGACCGGCAAGGGCATCGAGATCGCCCAGCCGGTCCACATTCCCTGGCTGAGCGACCTGCCCTTTCTCGGCGAGGCGTTCTTCCGCCAAAACCTCATCGTCTATTCCACCGTGCTTGTCGCCATCCTCGCCACCCTGGTGCTTTACCGCACCTCGTTCGGCCTGACGCTCCGCGCCGTCGGCGAGCACCCGAAGGCCGTCGACGTCGCCGGTCGCAGCGTCGTTGGCTACCGCTATGGCGCCGTGCTCGTTGGCACAGGGCTTGCGGGGCTCGGAGGTGCGTTCCTGACGCTCGGCCATTCCAACCAGTTCGTCGAAGGCATCACCTCCGGCCGCGGCTTCATCGCCCTCGCCGTCGTGGTCTTTGCCCGCTGGTCGCCGATCGGCGCCTTCTTCGTTTCGTTGCTCTTCGGCCTGTTCTACGCGCTGCAGCTCATGCTCCAGGCACAGGCATCCGTCGTCGTGCCCTACCAGGTGCTCCAGGCGCTTCCCTACATCATGACGATCGTCACGCTGGTCGCCTTCCGCGGCAAGGGCGCCGCACCCAGCAAGCTTGGCCAGCCCTACGAGATGAGGTGATCGACATGTCGAAAAAACCGTTCCTGCGCATCGACAATATCCGCAAACGTTTCGGCCCGATCGTCGCCAGCGATGGTGTTTCGCTCGAAATCGAGGAAGGCGAGATCCATTCGCTGCTCGGCGAAAACGGTGCCGGCAAGAGCGTGCTGATGAGCATGATATGCGGCATGGTCCGGCCGGATGAGGGCGAGATCATCTACAAGGGGCAATCGGTGCGGTTCGCAAGCCCGCGCGACGCGATCCGCCAGCGCATCGGCATGGTGCACCAGCACTTCATGTTGGTGCCGAACCTGACGGTCGCGGAAAACTACATCCTCGGCCAGGGTTCAGCGTTCAGCGTCATATCCGATATCGACAAGGTCCACCGAAAGATCCGCGCCCTTTCCGAGCGCTACGCCCTCGACGTACGTCCCGACGCAATCGTCGAAGACCTCTCCGTCGGCGAGCAGCTGCGAGTGGAAATCTTGAAAGTGCTGTTTCACGGTATCGATCTGCTCATCCTTGACGAGCCGACCGCCGTTCTCACGCCACAGGAGACCGACCGTCTCCTGTCCCTGATGGGCGATCTCGTGAAGGACGGTAAGACCGTCGTCTTCATTTCGCACAAGCTGGACGAGGTGATGCGGGTCAGCAATCGCATCAGCGTCATGCGTGACGGGCGCGTCGTCAACACGGTTAAGGTCGGGGAGACGAATGCGCGTGAGCTCGCGCGCATGATGGTCGGTCGTGACGTCCGCATGGAGCTGCCGCGCAGCCCCAAACCTCCCGGCCGTATCGTGCTTTCAGTGGAGAACCTCACCTGCCGCGCCGAGACCGGCCTTCCAGCCGTGCGCGGTGTAAGCCTAAATGTGCGCGCCGGCGAAATCGTCGGCATCGCCGGCGTATCCGGCAATGGCCAGACGGAACTGTCGCTGGCGCTCTCCGGCCTGCTGCCGGTCGATGCCGGGCGTGTCATTCTCAACGGAAACGACATAACCGGGCTCGACCCGGCCGAAATCAATGCCCGGCGCTTTTCCCACATTCCGGAAGACCGCCACAAACACGGCATCGTGCTGCCGTTATCGCTGAGTGAAAACACCATTCTCCAACGCTACGACCAAAAGCCGTTCGCGACGGGCGGCATGCTCAACCGCAGGGTCATTGGCGAACACACCCGCGACCTGATCAAGCGGTTTCGCGTCAAGTGCCGGGACGAGAACCAGCCGATCGCAGCACTTTCGGGGGGGAACCAGCAAAAGCTCGTCGTTGCGCGGGAACTGGCGCGCGACCCCGATTTCATCCTCGTCAATCAGCTTGCGCGCGGCATCGATATCGGCGCGATGGAGTTCGTGATGGAGGAAATGCTGCGCCAGCGCGACAGCGGCCGGGCCATCCTGCTGATCTCCACGGAACTCGAGGAGCTGTTTGCGATCTGCGACCGCATCCTCGTGATGTTCCATGGCGAGATCCTTGGCGAAATGCCGCCGGACCGCACGCGTCTCGACGAACTCGGCCTGCTGATGGCCGGCAACAAGGATCAACCGGCACTAGCGGGGTAGACAAGCCAAGGCCTGGCGGGCTTTTATGGGAATGAGATAACGGGAGGCCGCGCGTACATGAACATTACCCTGCGGCAACTCAGGGCCTTCATCGCCGTGGCAGAACTCGGACAGTTCAACATCGCCGCACGCAACCTTCATCTCACCCAGTCTGCGGTCAGCATCCTCATCCGGGACCTGGAACGGGAGATCGGTGCGCGCCTCTTCGACCGGCACACGCGCATGGTCTCTCTCACCCTGGTCGGCCAGGAATTCCTGCCCCAGGCGCGCAAGATCCTGAAGGATCTCGAGCTTGCCGTTGGCGACGTGCGCGACAACGCTTCGCTGAAGCGCGGCCAGGTGACGATCGCCGCTGCGATCGTGCTTGCTGCAACGGTGGTGCCCCCGATCATCGCCAGATTCCTGAACAAGTATCCGGAAATCTCCGTCAACATTCGCGACATGCCTGAAGAGCAGATTACCCCGGCGCTCAAGCGCCACGAGGTCGATATCGCCGTCGGCACCCTTTCGGAGGAAGACCCCGAAATCGCCGCCACTCCGCTTCTGCGCGACAAACTGATGCTTGTCTGCCGCGAGGATCACCGGTTTGCCAAACGCAAATCCGTGCGCTGGGCCGAACTCAAGGACGAGACGCTTATCACCCTTGCCGCCTCCAACCCGCTGCGCAACATCGTCGAGCACAACCTCATTCGCGTCGTGCCGAACTATCGGCCGAAATACGAGGTCCGCTTTTCGACGACGGCGATCAGCATGATTGCCGCCGGAATGGGCGTTTCAGTGCTGCCGGAGAACTCCGGACAACTCGCCTCGGCCGTCGGGGTCACCACAGTCGACCTCGTTGACCCCGTCGTCATGCGTGACGTCTCTTTGCTTCAGCGGCGCCACCACAGCCTTTCGCCCGCCGCCGAGCATCTGAAAGCGGCCTTCATCGCCAGCGTTGCGAAACAGGTTTGAGAAACCTGGAGTAACGGCCGACCGTTCCAGAGCTGCACGGCGCCTTCCAGGCGCCTTTCTCGTATTCCCAAACAGGTGAACTCACGCCAATTGCTGCCAGAAAACCTTTTGGCGGCGCTCCATTTCAGACCTGCACGTCTGTTCGCGGCACGAAGCAGCGACGAAAACCGGGCGGGAATTCTGAGCTTCCCGTTGTGGCGGGCGTTTTCGACCATCGTTATATTTCTTGAAATATAACAATTGGTAGGTTTCCCTGTGATGACGAGACCCGTTCGCGGATGCGCGACGCGCGCGGCCGTATCTCGAAGTGCCAGCAACTGCCCTAGCTACGGAACGCCCATGCCCACGTTGCCCCGTCTCAAATCCCACGGTGTCCCTCTGCCTGCTGCGGCCTTGTCCTTCGCTGCACGTCCGGATGGTCACACGCCCAGGATCAGTGCCCATCGCTTGCGGACCTGGGACATTGCCTCGACCTTTCATTGCTCGATCATCGGCACCTGCTTGACGTCAGGAGAATTGCGCCAGGTTCTGATCAGAGCCGGCCAGGATGATGCGCGCGCCGCGACCGACCATACCTTGCACGGCCGGGGCGTGTGGCTTGCTGGTCAACGGGATCAGGCGGCAAAGTTGCTCAACAAGGCGCTCGACAAACGCCACGAGAGCAGCATCAAGCGCATTCCCCGGCAGGCCGATCAAGACGACCTCCGCAACATCTGGCGCAGTTCCTTCGAGCGCGGCGACATCGCCGGCCCGTACTGGGCGCTGATGAGCCATCCGGGAACATCGCCCGAATTGATGCGCGAGATCTTCGGGGAAGTGCATATGCTGTCGCACTTGGTCGGCAGCGCAAGTCGTCTCGACATCGCACGACTGACCCAGCTGGAAAAGGAACTCGAACAGGAACGCGAAAGAACCGCGCGGCAGGAGACACGTCTGAAGGCGGCGGCCAATGAGCGTATCGCCTTGCAACAGCGCCTGCGGCAATCGGAAGAGAGAGCAATCCACGCCGAAGCAATCGCCGCGGCTGTCGCCCCCTCGGCGCGCATCGCAAGAAGCACGAGGGGTCTGTCTGAAGCCAAGGAAACGGACGACATCCGCAGCGAGGCCTTCGCCCAGCGCCTTGCCGCATCCGAGGAGAAATCCGCTGCTCTGCAGCGGGAACTGGAGCAAATGCAGGACCTGCGTTATGCGGTCCTGCGCGAGAACGAAGCCCTCGAGGCGGCAATAACAGCGCAAATCAGGGATGGCACCAACACGCCCCCCGCGCAGCTTACCGGCCCCGTGCTCTATGTCGGCGGCCGCCGCAATCTGTTTGATCACCTTCGCGCCTACGCAAGAATACGCGGCATCGACCTTCTCCTCCACGACGGAGGCATGGAAGATAGCACGACGCTCCTGCCTGCCCTCGTCGGGCAGGCAGCGACGATCCTCTTTCCGGTCGATCACATCAGTCACACCGCAGTGGGCCTGGTCAAACGCCTTTGCCGCGAGCAGCAAAAACAGTACCTGCCGCTTCGCTCCGCCGGGCTTGCCAGCTTCCTCACCGCCCTCAGCGGAGCCGGCGGAGCCTATGGACGTCTATAGCTCCGGTGATCTGTCCATGCCTGCGGTCGCGAGGGCCCCGTTCACCGGACGATCAGGAACACCCCACTGACGATGGCAAAGCCGAGGACGGCGATGCGCAGGCCGCGGCCGCCGATGCGGCCATGGACGTGTCTTGAAACCGCACTTCCAAGCAGTACCGCCGGCGTCAGATAAAGGGCGACGAGCAGTTGCTCTGACCCAACGCGCCCGGATATGGCCAGCACGGCGAGGGACATGACCTCGCCGACGAAGAAGCAAAGGGCGACCGTTGCCCTTAGGACCGGCGCCTTGGCGTGCTGGTAGAGCAGCGCAAGCGGCGGGCCGCCGATGCCCGTGGCGGTTTCAGTGACGCCGGTGAACAATCCCACCCCCAGTGCGCTCGGCCTGTTCGGCGTGAACGGCGGGGCGACGAGAGCGGCAACGGCTGCAACCACCGTAAACACACCGACGGCAAGATCCAGTTGTTCGATCGAAAGCGCTGCCAGCAGCCACAGGCCACCGAAAGTTCCCGCGAAGCGACCGATCGTGATCCAGGTCGCACCCGACCAGTCGACATGGGCACGCTCTCGCGCCGCCACGTGCAAATTGAGCGGCAGCATCAAGAGAAGCAGGGTCACCGGCAGCAGATCGGGCTTCAGCATCCCGACGATCGGCGCGACGATCAGGGCAAAGCCGATGCCGATCGACCCTTGAATGAAGGCCGAGACGAATGTCACGGCGGAGAGAACGGCAAGAAGACCAAAACTCATTGGTATTGCCCAAGACGACGGTGCGCTTCGGAGAGCGGGTGAATGCGCTGGATCGGCGCCTCGGCAATGGCGGTTGCCGTCTCACCGCGCACCTCTTCGAGAAGCGCCCGGGCATCCCAGTCGATCGGCCAGCCTTGCCACAGCCGAAGCTGGCCGTTGGTAAACACCGCGTCGATCTGATCGCGATTGCCGTAGCGGACGAGCTCCCACGTCAGATCGTGTGAGGGCGTGAACTCAGGCCGGTCGAGATCGACGAGCAGGAAATCGGCCGCAAGCCCCTCGGTGATCGATCCGGTCACACCGGAAAGGCCCGCAGCATCTGCGGCGCCGGACGTTGCCCGATCGAGCCAGAGCCAGCCGCCGCCGCAGGAAGAGTCCCCGGTTGCAAGACCGAAGCCCGCGCGCTGAAGGCCTTCGGCCGCATCCATCAGACGGAACGCGTCGGCGCGCGTTCCGTCCGTTCCAAGCCCGAACCTAATGCCGAGCGCTGCCATCTGCAGGGCTGGTGCGACGGCATTCCCCTTCCATAAGGTGGCAACGGGGTTGTAAGCGACGGCGGTGCCTGTCTTGCGCAAGAGATTGAGTTCATGCGGCGTGACGAGCGTCGAGTGTGCCAGCAGGACCTGAGGCCCAAGAACTCCCAGATCCGCCAGGTGCTCGATCGGTCGCCGTCCTATTGCTGCCAACGAGCGTTCAACGGCAACGAGATGTTCGTTCACATGGGTCTGGAACACGACCCCGGACGCAGCTGCCATTTCGGAAACCGCTTTAAGCATCCCGTCCGTGGCGGCCTCCGGGATCGAAATCGCCAGCGAGGGGTGGATCAGAGGGTTTCGTCTGTAGGCGGACACGTGCTCTTCGGCCAGACGCAGGATGGCGGCGGGTTCGGCGATCTCAGCACTTCCGGAAAGATCGTTGCAGATAAAGCCGACGACGCTTCGAAGCCCCACCTCCCCTGCAGCCCGCACCAGCGCGCCGACATGGCCCTTTGAGCGGGTACCGGCGTCAACGGCGGTGGTAAAGCCGCCGCGCAACGCTTCCCATGCGGCAAGCTTTGCCGACAGATAGACCATGCGCTCGTTGAGACTGCCTTCCAGCGGCACCCAGACCCGCCGGAAGATTTCCGACGGTTCTCCAAAGACGAGGGCCTTGCCGAGCGACTGGGTCAGGTGCGTGTGGGCATCGATGAAGCCAGGCATCAGCAGATGGTCGGGCAGGTCGATCGGGACAATTTCGGGGAAGTCCCGGGCGATTGCTTCCACCGTGTCGATCCGGTGGAAGATACCGTCGCGCACGACAATGGCATTTCCGCTGCGCGGGCCTTCGGGCAGAAGCACCTGCCCTGGGCGCAGCACGAGGTCGCCGGTTGTCGACAGTTGTTGGCGGATTGCGCTCACTCGCTTGCTCCTTGAGTGGTGGATTGCACAGGCGCCGTCGCGATCGCGGATCGTCCTGATTGGCCCCAATGCGAAAAAATGGCGTTGACGACGACGGCGGTGATCGTGCCTGCGGCAAGTCCGTTGCCGAGGATCATCTGCGTCCATTGCGGGAACTGACTGTAGACACCGGGCACAAGGATCGGCAGGAGCCCCATCGACAGGGCAGAAGCGAGCGTGAACATGGAGCCATGCTCACGCAGATCGACACGACGCAGGAGGTCGATCCCGATGACGCCGATAATCGAAAAGACGATGACGGCGGTGCCGCCGACGACGGCTTCAGGCAAGGCCGTGGCCATCCGGCCGATCGGCGCGAAGAGAGCGATGAGAACGAGGATGGCACCCGCCATTGCCGTCACATAACGGGACCTGACGCCGGTCGCGCGCACGATACCGACGTTCTCGCCGCTGGTGATGATCAGCGATGTGCCGAACAGGCCACCGACAAGCGACATCAGTGCATCGCCGCGGATGGTCGCAGGCACGATTGCATGGGCATCTCCCCGGCGGCCGACGATTTCAGCCGTCGCGATCGTCTGACCGGTCGCCTCCGCCATGGAAATGATCGAGAACACGATCAGCGGGATGGCTGCGACGAGGTCGAACTTCGGCATGCCGAAGGGGAATAATTGCGGAACGGCGATGACCGGCCCGTCAAACACGCCGGACAGATCCATGTGGCCGATGACGAGCGCGACGAGCGCACCCCCGACCAGCCCGAGCATGACGGCGAGCCGCTGGAGCGTTCCGGAAAAGAACCGCGCGGCAGCAACCGTCAGGATGATCGTGATTAGCGCCAGTCCAACCTCGACGGGTGCAGCGAAACCTTCGCTGCCAGGCTTTCCGGTGATGGTCACGCCATAGATGCGCACGAGATTGACCGAGACCAGCAGCAGCATCGTTCCAACGACGATCGGTGGAAAATAACGCAGCAGCCTGCGGAAGACCGGCAGTGCCAGAAAGTAAAAGAGGGCCGTTACGATGACGGCGCCGACGGCGGTCTGGACGTCGGTCTGCTGTGCGATCGCCAGAAAGATCGCAATCGGCGCGCCGCCCGGCACCATGACGAAAGGCAGGCGTGCGCCAAACCCCTTTGGCCCGAAGCTCTGCAGCATCGAGCCGAGACCACAGACGAAAAAGGTCGCGCTGATGAGCGAGACAGTCACTGCGTCCGAAAACCCAAGGGCCTTGCTGACAAGAAAGACGGCTGTGATTGGAGACGCGGCCATCACCAGCACGTGTTGAAGACCGAACAGGAACAGGCTGCGCAGCGGCAGCCTCTCATCGACCGGTTCGACCACTCCATTCATTTCACTTTGCATGTTTTTCCTCCTCCCGGCCTCCTCAAGCCGTTATGCAAATCGTTTTGCATGCGCATCCACTAACACAAAGTCGCGGCTTTGCAAATCGTTTTGCTTCAGTACGATCGGCGTGATAGGAGAGGTTGATCGGAGGACTGATGGGCAAACCTACTATCGCCGACCTTGCCAAGGTGGCCGGAGTGTCGGTCACAACTGTTTCGCACGCATTCAGCGGCCGGCGTTACGTCGAGCCGGAAACGCGCAAACGCATCGAGACGCTGGCGCAGGAGATGGGCTATCGTCCCAATCACCGTGCGCAGCGTTTGCGCACCGGCAGAGCCGGATCGATTGCGCTGGTTTCATCGATGCCCTTTGCGGTGGCCGCCGGACCGTCGAGGCTGGGTTTCCTCATGGAAATTGCCGCCGCCGCCGCAGTAACGGCTTTTGCCAGGGGCATTTCCCTTTGCCTCGTCCCGCCGCTCGGGCCCCGCGACCGCCTCGACGCGCTTGAGGTAGACGGGGCCATCGTCGTCGAGCCGGAACGGGACGACCCGGTGCTGGATTTCTTCTCCTCCCGCGGGACCGAAGTCGTGTGCATCGGGCGCGCGCCCGGCCGCAGCGATCTTCCGTTCGTGGATTTGCAGAGCACGGCCACCGCGCATCTGCTGCTCGATCACCTGTTTGCGGGCGACGGCCAGGTCGGTTTGATAACGGGTGAACAAAGGCGCAATTCCTACATCGAGATGGAGGCTGCCTATGCGCAGCGCATGGCCGGAAGCGGCTTTGCGCCGCTCGCCATTCGCATCGACGAACAGGGGGGCGAGCAGGCGGCGGCCATCGCCGCTGAAAGCTTGCTTCGCGCCAATCCCTCGATCTCCGCCCTTTGCGTGCCGGTCGACGCCTTTGCGACAGGCGTTGTCAACGCGGCCCATGCCACCGGGCGCCAGATCCCACGCGATCTACGGATCGCGACCCGCTACGACGGCATGCGGGCCAAGCTCGCCACCCCTCCACTGACAGCAGTTGATCTGCACCTTGGCGAGGTGGCCGCCGCCGCAGTCGACCTGCTCCTGGCGCAATTGGAGCAGGTGAACATCGAACCAGCGGATCTGCCGCCACCAGGGCTGATCCTGCGCCCCTCTTCGCTGGTTTCGCGTGATACCCTCTGAGCAAGGCTCAAGCCAAGAGCGCTGTGACCCGACATGCGCGCGGATGCCCGCATACTGCTTCACTCCGCGACGCGACCATTATGAGGTACGGCCACCGGCACCTCAAACCGATCTTGCCGGGGTCCGCCCGTTACCATCGTCGAGCACAGCGAAAACAACCGGAAGCCTCACTCGTGTCGGACACAGTTCGCCACGACGGATCGTCGGCTCATTTGGTTCCGACATGGGTCATTGAGACCAATCAGAACAATACCAGTTTAAAACCTAGGAAAAATTTTGCATAAGGGGTCGTCCGGAAAGGTGATCTCCCATGAACGATCAGACAGCGCTCGCGTTTCTTGCCAACCAAATGTCAGGCGAAAGCAGCGAGCCGCTCTATCGCCGTCTTGAAGAGGCTATCAAGCAGGCCATAAACGCATCGACACTCCGCCGTGGCGCCGTCATCCCCAGCGAGCGGGACTTGAGCGAGGGCCTTTCGATCTCGCGCGTAACGGTGCGCAAGGCGATCGAGGGCCTGGTTGCCGATGGCCTGCTCGACCGCCGTCAAGGCGCAAAGACCGTGGTTTCCTCACGCGTCGAGAAGTCGCTGGCGACGATGACGAGCTTTTCCGAAGACATGCGCTCGCGCGGGCTCGAACCCGGCTGCACCTGGATCTCCCGCGAAATCAGTCGCCCGTCACCGGCCGAAATGATGGCGCTCGGGATTCCGGCGGGCGAAAAAATCGTGCGCCTCCGACGCCTGAGAACCGCCAACGACACCCCGATCGCGATCGAAACGGCATCGCTCCCTGCCCGCTTCGTGCCGGACCCCGGTGCAATCGGCGCATCCCTGTACGAGTACCTCGCCACCCACGGCGCGCTGCCCGTCCGGGCACTGCAGCGCATGCAGGCCAAGCCCGCCAGCGAGGAGGAGCGGCGCCTGCTCGAAACGCCCGAAGGTACGAGCCTGCTCGTCATGGAGCGGCGCTGTTTCCTGGCCGACGGGCAGATCGTCGAGTTCACCCAGACCAAGTACCGGGGCGACGTGTACGACTTCGTCATCGAACTGATGAGATAATACCAGTATAATTCCTGTTGCAATCTGGTCTTACACTGCTACCGTTAGGCCTCCACTGGGAGAGCCTGCGTGACCTTCGACATCCATAGCCTCAAGCACGGCCTGATCGTTTCCTGCCAACCGGTGAAGGGCGGCGTCATGGACAATGCCGCCATGGTTGTCGGTTTCGCGTTGGCCGCGCTCGACGGCGGCGCAACCGCCCTTCGCATCGAGTCCGCGGACTATGTTCGCGCCGTGCGACAGGCGACCGATCGCCCGATTATCGGCCTCGTCAAGCGCGACCTGGACACGTCACCGGTCCGTATCACCCCCTTCATCGAGGACGTCGACGCTCTGGCCGCAGCCGGCGCCGATATCATCGCCTATGATGCCACGTCCCGTGAGCGGCCGGTTGCGACCAAGACGCTCGTCGAGCGCATCCACACCGCCGGCAAGATCGCCATGGCCGATTGCTCGGTCATTGCCGACGCCGAGCGCGCGCTTGTCGAAGGCGCGCAGATCGTCGGCTCCACACTTGCCGGGTACACGGGGCCGGTCGAGCCGACGGAACCGGACTTCGCCCTCATCGCCGCCATGCGCAGGCTGACCCCTCACGTGGTTGCCGAAGGCTGTGTGCGCACGCCCGAACAGGCCGCTCAGGCACTTCAGGCAGGCGCCTTCACCGTCGTCGTCGGCTCCGCGATCACGCGTCCCGAGCACGTGACGGCGTGGTTCCGGCAGGCGCTCGACGAAACGCTTGTCGGAAGCGAGGCTTGACCATGAGCAAGCCCCGGACCGTTCTTTCGATCGATGTCGGCGGCACGAAGATGCTCGCTGCCCTTGTCCGGGGAACAGAGATCGTCGACACGCACCGGATGCCGACGCCCCGCGAAGGCGACCCCGCGCAATGGCTGACCGTCCTCTTTGGGGCGATCGCGTCCTGGCGCGGTGCCTATGGCTCGGTCGGCGCCGCGGTTACCGGTATTGTCGATAACGGCCAATGGTCGGCGCTCAATCGCAAGACCCTCGATATCCCCGACGGCTTTGCTCTGACGGAAACGATCGAGCGGCTCGCAGGTGTGCCGGTGCTGGCTGCAAACGACGCCCACGCGGCCGCCTGGGGCGAATACGCTTTCGGCGCAGGCAACCGCGAAGACATAGTCTTCCTGACGATCTCCACCGGCATCGGCGGGGGCGTCGTCCTGAACGGGCGCCTGCTCGAAGGGCTTGCCGGACACTTCGGCCAGTCGCGCAGCGCCGAATGGCCAGATGACGCCCTTGAAGACCACATTTCCGGCCACTGGATCGCCAGGCAGGCAGCCCCTCACCAATCGGGCGCAACCGCTCGCGACGTCTTTTCCGCCGCTCGCGACGGACACGACTGGGCGAGGCAAATCATAGCAACATCCGCAGAGCGAACCTCTTTGCTCTGCCGCAACATCCAGCTTTCGCTGGACCCGAGGCGCATCGTTATCGGCGGTAGCATCGGTCTGGCCGAAGGTTATCTCGCCGCCGTCGACCGCGGACTGGAAGCAGTGCCGCCACGTCTTCGACCGTCGCTACACGCCGCCGCCCTTGGGGAGAATGCAGGGGTGATCGGCATCGCTGATCTTGCAGAGCGTCAACAAAACTTGAGGGAGAACCAAAGATGACATTTGCGACCACGAAAAGACATGCACTGCTTGCGGCCGCGGGCATTGCCGGGCTGCTGGCGGCAACGCCAGCCCTTGCGGAAGTGACCGTTCTCGGCTGGCCGGGCGGCCCGGAAGAGACAGCGCTGCGTGCCGCTGCCGATGCATACAACGCCAAGTCCGATGTCGCCGAGAACGACAAGGTCGAACTTCTGTTCTTCAACCGCGACGGCTTCTGGGACAAACTGCAGGCCGACCTCGCCGCCGGCTCGAAGGCCTTCGATCTCAATCTGCTTGCCACCTATTCGATCGGCCGCTATGCGCCGTTCATGGAGCCGGTCGAGCTCTCGAGCGAAGCCAAGGCGGTCTACGGCGATTCCGTTCTGTCGACCATGCAGTACCAGGGCAAGCAATATGGCGTGCCGACCGATCTCTCGCTCCATTTCATGTATTTCCGCAAGGATCTGATCGAGGCCCTGCTGAAGGATGACGCCGGCAAGGCGAAATATGCCGAGATCTCCGAGAAGTATCTTGGCAAGAAGCTGGAGCCGAAGACCCCGGACGAATGGACCTGGGACGATTACGCCGCCACCGCGCTCTATTTCACCCAGGCCGTCAACCCGGACAGCCCGACCCGCTACGGCACGGTGCTGCAGCTCAAGAACCTGCTGTTCAACATCATGGTCTGGCAGTCGGTACCGCGCGCCTATGGTGCCAACTGGATGGACGACAGCGGCAAGATCACCGTCAACTCCGATGCCTATCGCAAGGGCCTCGAGATCTACAAGCTGCTCTACGACAATGGCGCGACCCCGAAGGACTCGCTGTCCTACGAGTTTGCCGAAGCGAATGCAGCCTTTGCCTCCGGCCAGGTGGCCGCAATGCTGCAATGGAATGCGGCGGCCGGCGACCTGACGAGCAAGGAAAAATCGCCTGCCGTTGCCGACGTGACCGAAACGGTTGCGCCCCCTGCAGGTCCCGAAGGGCGCTTCACCCACATCCACGGCCTCGGTTTCGGCCTCAACAAGAATGCCGAAAACAAGGAGGGGGCGGCCAAGTTCCTGAAGTGGCTGTCTTCCAAGGAAGCCGCACTCACCTACGCCAAGAACAACGGCGCGCCGGCCCTGACACCTGAGGTGGTTGCCGAAGTTGCTGAATCCCGGCCTGATCTCGTCAAGCTGGGCGAATTCGCCGGCAAGTACGGTTACGTCATGAACGGCGCTACGTCGGCCAAGGCGCTTTCGGTCTACGAGCTGCAGGCCAAGGAGTTCACCGGCTACTGGTCCGGCCAGCAGTCGATCGACGACGCTCTCGCCAATACCGAAAAGGGCATGGCAGACCTGCTGAAGTAAGTGAAAGGCTGCGGTGGCCGACAGGACGCCGCAGCCCTCGACGACAAGCGGGTACTGGGGAAGCTCCTCCGCTCTCAAGGATGTGGGCTGGCAAGAGCTCCCGCAACAGGCGCGAAAAAGAGGACCGAGGAAACAGCTTGCGTCCCCTTGCCCGTCCGACAACAGACACAGATCGGTGCCATGACGATAGCCAGACCGCAATCCAATGCCCCTGAATTCCGGCTGCTCGCCACGCCGCTCGTCCTCTTCCTGCTCGTGTTTCTGGGCTTCCCGGCCCTCGTCAATCTGATCTATTCGGTCTCCGAGGTTTCCTTCGAAACGCTGCGCGAGCCGGCATTTACGGGGTTCAAGAATTTCCTCTCGGTCTGGAACGACGCGGCCTTCTGGCAGGCGAGCTGGTTCTCGCTGCGCTTCGGCTTGCTGACCGCCATTCTCGAATGTCTTTTCGGCCTGTTTCTGGCGATATTCCTGTCGCCGCTGATCGAAAAACGGAGCTGGCTGATGGCGATCCTGATGCTGCCGCTGATGGTCGCTCCGGCGCTGGTCGGCCTGATGTACCGCCTTGTCCTGCACGAGTTCGTCGGCCCGGTGCCCTACTATCTCTGGACCTATTTCGGCGCCAGCATCTCGTTCCTTGGGCCTGGCTCCGCTTTCTGGACCCTGGTCGTCGTTGAGACGCTGCAGTGGACACCGTTCACGCTGCTGCTTTTCTACATGGCCTATCAGGCAATCCCCTCCGAGATTGCCGAAGCGTCCGCCATGGATGGTGCCAGAAGCCTGCAGCGCCTGTGGTTCATCGAACTGCCGATGATGGGACCGACGATCGCGGCCGCCCTGCTTATCCGCTTCATCGACGGCTTCCGGGTCTTCGACAATGTCTATGTGCTGACCGGCAGCGGTCCCGGCGGATCGACGGCATCGCTATCGATCTACATCTACGAGGCCTTCTTCAAACAGGGCGCCATCGGCAAGGCGGTTGCCGCCTCGGTCGTCCTGTTTATCGCCTCGTTCGCCGTGCTCTACGGCCTCAATGCTCTCGCCAGCCGGCGCAAAGGAGCCAAGCGATGATCACAGCGCTCCGTTGGCTGGTTTTTGCGATTGCCGCCATCGCCTTGAACTTTCCGGTACTGGTGACACTTTCCACCTCGTTCAAAAGCGCGCGCGAGCTTTCCGGCAATCCTGGTCTTTGGGTCCAGGCACCGACATTCGAGAACTACCGCGCCGTCTTTGAGGTCTCCGACCGGCTGAACATCTTCCTCTATTTGTTCAATAGCCTCGCGGTGGCGCTGATGGGCACGGTGCTTGCCGTGGCGCTGGCGCTTCCGGCAGCTTACGCGATCGCCCGCGGCAGGATCGGCGAACGCACGCTTCTGCCCTTCATCGTCAATCTGCGCGCCGTACCGCTGATCATCTTCGCGATCCCGCTTTACATGATGTTCCAGTGGCTGGCGCTGCTCGATACGCGCCTGGGGCTCGGGCTGATCCTCACGATCGTCAACCTGCCGCTCGCACTCGTCATTCTCGTCAATGCCATCCGGGACCTGCCTTCAGAACTCGACGAGGCTGCTCTCATGGACGGTGCGAACCGCACGCAGATCCTCATCAAGGTCGTGACGCCGCTCTGCCGGCCGGCGATCGTCACCAGCCTGATCTTCGGCTTCATCACCGCCTGGAACGAGTTCCTCTTCGGCCTGATGCTGACGACCTCCAAGGCTGTTCCGGTCACGGTCGGCGCATCCTTCTTTTTCGCCGCAAGCGGCGGTGGCGTGCAATGGGGTGTCGCCTCGGCCGTGATGATCGTCGGCGCTCTTCCACCAATGCTGCTCGGCCTTGTCATGTACCGCCAGATCAGCGGATCGATGACCGCCGGCGCGGTCAAGGGTTGATAGTCCAGGAGACACGCATGGGTACGATTTCGCTCAAGAAAGCCGGCAAGCGCTACGGCGCGGTGGAGATCATCCGGGAGCTCGACCTCGAGATCGCCGACGGGGAATTCGTCGTCATCGTCGGGCCCTCCGGCTGCGGTAAGTCCACGCTGCTGCGGATGATCGCAGGCCTTGAGGCGACGACCGCTGGGCAGATTCTCATCGATGGCCGGGATGTGACGTCGGCTTCACCGGTCGATCGGCAGCTCGCCATGGTTTTCCAGTCCTACGCGCTCTATCCGCACATGACGGTGCGGCAGAACATGGGCTTCGGACTGCGGCTTGCCAAGCTGCCGGCGGCAACCGCCAAGGCCAAGATCGAGGCCGCGGCAGAAACGCTCAAGCTCACGTCGCTGCTCGACCGCTACCCCAGGGAGCTCTCCGGTGGCCAGCGCCAACGCGTCGCCATCGGCCGGGCGATCGTGCGTGAGCCGGTCGGCTTCCTCTTCGACGAACCGCTTTCAAACCTTGATGCGGCGCTGCGGGTCGATATGCGGCTTGAGATCGCCAAGCTGCATCGCACCCTCGGCGCCACCATGATCTATGTGACCCACGACCAGGTGGAGGCGATGACGCTCGCCGACAGGATCGTGGTGATGAAGGACGGGCGGATCATGCAGCAGGGTCGCCCGAGAGACCTCTACGAAAAACCGGCGAACCTTTTCGTGGCGCAGTTCATCGGCAGCCCGAAAATGAACCTCCTGCCCTGCCGGCGCGACCAGGGCGACCGTCTCGACCTGAGCGGCGAAGGCAATCTGACGCTTCCCATGTCGGGGATGGCTGAACCCGAGCAATTGGGGGCGCGACCCGAGCACCTGGCGCTGGTTGCACCGGAGAGCGGTCACTGCCGCGGCGTCGTCGAGGCGAGCGAATATCTCGGCGGCAATATGAGCGTCTTCGTTCGCGCCGGCCGGCTCGGCCTGATCAACGTCAGTGCACCGGCCGACACGCCTTTCCAGGTCGGCGAAGCCGTCGGGATCCGGATCGATGAGAACCGGTCGTCGCTGTTCGATAGCGCGGGCGCGGCGATTGGCGCCTGGCGCTAGAGCGTCCGCCTCTGGTCTGTGAGCAGAGGAAGTCCGCAAGCCGTCTTGTCCTGCCCTTGGCCGCTGTCGCTGCACCATCCGCAAGGATGAAGGGCCTGTGACCTCAGGCGATTAAGGTTCATCAAGCAGTCCCCCTCCTCGGATAAAGGAGGGGCCATCCTTCATCGTTGGGGACATTGCTGGAACTCCAGCGCGCTCTACTTCTTCTCCATCTCTTGGCGGAGGAACAAAGATGTCTGTAACGGCGAGACCTCGAGCGGCATCCGCTCCGGCCGGGAAAACAGAGCCGGCAGCGGCCAAGCGGGCGGGATCAGGGAATCACTGGATCAGGAAGGCCGACGCCGACCAGACGAGAGCAAGCTTTCCCGAACTCTTCTTCGATCTCGTTTTTGTCTTCGCCCTTGTCCAGCTCGCAAAGACGCTCGCCACTGATTTTGGCCCGACTGCCCTTGCCGAGGCTGCTCTTCTCATCCTGGCGATCTGGTGGATCTGGATCCACACGACGTGGGTCACAAATCTGCTCGACACCGAGCAGGATCCGGTGCGGCTGATGCTCTTTCTCTTGATGTTCGGCGGCATTCTTCTGGCAATCGCCTTGCCGGGCGCGTTTGCAGACCATGGCTTTGCCTTTGCAATGATCTACTGCAGCATGCAGATAGGGCGGTCCGTGTTCATGCTCTTCGCCTATCGTCGTGTCGACGCCGCATCCTTCCGGACCTTCCTGCGCATTACCTTGTGGCTGGTCCTTGCGAGCCTGTTCTGGCTGGTGGGCTCGCAAATGGAGACGACGGCGCGAATTGCGTTGTGGAGTGTTGCCCTCCTCATCGAATACCTGGCTCCGGCCCTAAGGTACTATCTTCCAGGTCTTGGGAGATCGGCACCCGAGACGCTGGACGTTTCCGGCAAGCACATGGCGGAACGCTGCGCCTTGTTTGTGATTATTTGCCTGGGCGAAACGATCCTGACGACCGGGCGCAACGCCGCAGAGCACATGACGGACGACATGACCTTTGCCGTCTTTTGCAGCGCGTTCCTAAGCACCGGCTTCATGTGGTGGATCTACTTCCACCACGGGCAGGAGAAAGCCGCCGACAAGGCGGAAGCGACGTCGAAACCGGAAGCACTGTCCCTCAATCTGTTTACGTATGGCCACTTGCCAATCGTATCCGGCGTCATTCTGACGGCGGTCGGCGAGGACTTCAGCCTGTCTCACGCCGAAGAAGAAAGCACGATGAAAACCGCCTTGGCGGTCCTCGGCGGTCCGGCGCTGTTTTTGGCCGGCAACATCTGGATAAAGTTGGCCGCGGCGCGCCAGTTCCCGATTTCACACGTTGTCGGGCTCGCCGGCCTGGCCGCCGCGGGCATGCTTTTTGCTGTTGCCGCCAACTATCACCTGCAGTTTCTTGCGACGGCCATCCTCTTTGTCGTTGCCATCTGGGAGTATCTGGCATTGCGCGGTGCGTCGGCTTCGACAGCGTAACCGGGACGACAAACTGACGGGGCGACCTCCGAGAGACATGCGCGCCGTTGCTTAATGCTGAACGCGCCGGCCGATCGACACGACATAAGGCAGCGTTTCCACCACGCTCCCGAGTGCGTGAATTGCAGTTTCATGTTGGTATGACTAAACATCGTGGAATGTTGGCTGATCTCAATCTCAATCTCCTGCGCTCGTTCTTCCTGATTGCAAAGGAGCGCAGCCTGACACGGGCCGCGGCGCGGCTTAACATGAGCCAGCCGTCGGTCAGCCAGGCACTCCAAAGGCTGGAAGAGCAACTGGGGTGCCAGTTGGTGCTTCGAGGCAGCCGCAAGTTTGAACTGACAGCGCCCGGGCAGAAGGTCTTCGAAGAGTGCAGCGAAATCTTCGAGGCCGTCGAGCGTATCGCCCAGCGAACGCAGGAACGGGCAGTCGAGGAATTCGGCGAGGTCCGGATCCAGATCATCTCAAACCTTGAATCGCCGCTCGTCAACGAAGCCCTCAGGCTCTACCACCAGCGCTACCCCTCCGTCACCTGGACGGTCGAGGTCCAGAACAGCCAGGATACGATCAAACGCATCCAGGCGGAAAAGTGTGGCATCGGCTTCTGTCTGCTTTCCCGTCCCGTCTTCAGCCTCAGTTGCCAGCTTCTCTTCCGGGAGGAATTCAGCGTCTATTGCGGCGCGGAGCACCCCTTCTTCGGGCGCAAGGAGGTGGAGAAGCGTGAACTGCGGCAGGAGTCCTTCGTATCGTTTACCTGCGCGACCGAAGGCATGGGGCTCGAGCCGATGGCGGTGTTGAGCCAAAGTCTTGGCCTTGGCGAACGCATCAGCGGCCAGAGTCCAAACCTGGAGGAAGTCCGGCGGATGATCGTGGCTGGCCTCGGGATCGGCATCCTGCCTTTGACGGCGGTTCACGACGAAGTCGCCAAGGGCCTTCTCTGGCCGCTCGAGATCAAGGGATTTCCGCTTGGCGCGGATGTCTTCCTCGTGACACATCCCGAATGCGACTATTCCCGCGCGGAGCGACACTTCCTCGACCTCATCAAGGAACTGCGCATTCTTTACCCCGACATGCACTAGGGGGCGCCCAGGGCGCCCCCTAGCTCAAGGGTCAGCGGTCGGCCCGTGCAACAACCGAATGGAGAAGGACGTTGAGGCCCGGCGCCAGATCGTCACGGTCGCAGTCTTCCTCGTTGTTGTGCGTGATGCCTCCCTTGCAGGGCGTGAAGATCATCGCTGTCGGGCAGTGGCGCGCAAGGAAATAGGCATCGTGCCCGGCCTGAGACTGGATATCGCGCCAATCATAGTCCATGCGGACGGCTTGAGACCGGATGCCGTCAACCATGGACCGGTCGAAAATGTCGCCGCCCCAAAACCACTCATCCTCGATCACCGCCTCGCAACCCGCGCGGGCAGCGCTTTCGAAGACTGCACGGCGCATCTTTTCGCCCATCACGCGTGCTGTCGCTGGATCAGGATGTCGCACGTCGCAGATGGCTTGCGCGGTGTCGGAGAGGATGCCCGGCTTGTTCGGCCAGGCGGCAAGCCTTGCGCCCGTCGCCTTACCGTCGCCGACGGCAAAGTCCCACCCGATATCGTCCACCGCGGTCAGCCAACGGGCCCCGGCGATCAGCGCGTTGCGCCGCAGATCCATTGGCGTCGGCCCCGTATGCGCGGTTTTGCCTTCGAAGCGCACCCGCATGCCGTAGCTTGGGTAGCCGCCGGTGACCACGCCGACGTCGCGCCCCTCAAGATCAAGGATGGGGCCCTGTTCGATGTGCAGCTCATAGTAGGCATCGATCTCACCGCCACGACACGGCCGGTTGCCATTGTAGCCGATGCGCTCCAGTTCATCGCCGAAGCGCGCACCGTCATCGGCGATCAGATTGCGTACCCAGTCAGCCTCATAAGCGCCGACGAAGCAGCCGGACGCCACCATGGGCGGCGAGAACCGCGCACCTTCCTCGTTCGTCCAATCGACGACAACGATCGGACGGCGAGTGACGTGGCCGGCATCGTTGAGCGTGCGGATGACCTCAAGCCCAGCAAGGACGCCCGCGATGCCATCGAAGCGACCACCGTTGATCTGGGTGTCGAGATGGCTGCCGATCAGGACGGGCGGCAAGGAAGGATCAAGTCCTTCCCGGCGGCCGAAGATGTTTCCAAGTTCGTCGATCTCGACACTCAGTCCCGCGTCCCGGCACCAGGTAACGAAAAGGTCGCGCATCTGGCGGTCGGCATCCGTCAATGTCAGACGGGCAAGGCCCCCCGGCCTGCCCTGACCGATCTCGGCGGAGCTTTCGATGGTCGACCAGAAGCGATCGATATCGACACGGGTATTGGGTGCGAACGACATGGTTCACCTTTCAGATGCGATTGCGGAGGGTCTCATCACATGCCGAACGACATCAGCGTCATAAGGCCCGGGAACAGGACAAGCAGGAACATGATGAGCGTCATGACGCCGATGAACGGCAGGAGATAGCGGAAGGAGGCGGACATCGGTATGCCCCCGGTGCGGCAGGCGGCCATAAGGTCGATCCCGAGCGGTGGCGTGTTCGCGCCGATCGCCAGGTTAATCGTGAGCAGCACGCCGAAATAGACCGGATCGATCTCGAATGCCCTGAGCACCGGCAGGAAGACTGGCGCCAGGATGAGGATGATCGCGATCGATTCCATGAACGTTCCGAGCACCAGAACCGCGAGCATCATCAGCATCAAGGCGACGGTGGCACTTTCGGTCGCGCCTGTAATGGCGTTGACCACGAGTTGCGGCACCTGCTCGACCGTAAGGATCCAGCCGAAGACCGAAGCGGCGGCTATGACGATGAGGATCGAACCGGTCATCTCCGTCGTGTCGCGCAGAAGCGTGAAGACCTTTTCGAGCGAAAGTCGGCGGTAGACCAATGTACCCACAAGAAGCGCATAGGCGACGCCGATGCCTGCAGCTTCCGTCGGCGTGAAGATACCGAAGCGGATGCCACCGACGATGATCACGGGTGCAAGCAGCGCCAGTACGGATTCACGCAGCGCCTCTGACAGCCGGCCCCAGCTAAAGGGCTCGCCGCCCTTCCAGCCGTTCTTGCGCGAGATCCACCAGGCAACAACCATCAAACCGAGTCCGAGCAAGATGCCAGGGCCGATGGAATGGATGAACAACTGGCCGATGGACGTGCCGGTTGCCGTGCCGTAGACGATGAGCACGATCGACGGCGGAATGACCGTGCCGAGCGATCCGGCGCAGCCGAGGCCCGCAGCGGAGAAGCCCGGATCGTATCCGCGTTCCTTCATCGACGGCAGCAGCATCGAACCGATCGCGACCACATCGGCGACGCCCGAACCGGAGAGCGATCCGAACATCATGCAGGCAGCGATCATCACGATCGCAAGACCGCCGGTGCGCTGGCCGACGACAGCCGCACAGAGATTGACGATCCGCGGTGCAAGGCCCCCATGCACCATCAGCAGGCCGGCGAGCAGGAACAAGGGAATGGCAAGCAGCGTAAAGCTGTCGATACCGGCAACCATGCGCTGCGCGACCACCATCACCGGAAGTGCGTCGCCCACCAAGAGATAGGCGACCGAAGACAGGGCAAGCGCGATCACAATCGGCGCGTCGATGAGCAGAAGCACGACGAAGACGAGAAAGAGAACGATAAGCGCCAGGCTCATTTGCGAAGCTCCATGGCGAGAAGGGCGACGAAGGCGAGAGCGGCGGTGACCGGAAGGGAGAGATAGACGAGGCCGGCAGGCCAGCTCAGCACCGTCGTTTCGTGCGACCAGGTGAGTGCCGTGATCTTCCATCCAGACCAGAAGACGACCGCCAGGAACAGGAAGGCGGAAACGCGCGCAAGCAGCGCAAGAATAGCGCGCAGCCGGCCCGGCGCGACGATGAGATCCGTAAGGCCCGCGCACAGATGTGTGTTGCGCACGAACGCCGAGATCGCGCCGATGAATGTTACCCAGACGAGCAGCAGGCGTGGAATTTCTTCCGACCAGCGCGGGGTAAAGGAGAACGCATATCGGCAGATGACGACATAGACGATGATGGCGGTAAAGGTGGCGATTGCCAGGCCACCAATGGTGCCTGCTGCCCTGTCGATGGCAGTGGCAATGCGCGATTGCGGCATCGGTTGACTTTGCATGGAAGATCTCGCTGGTGTCAGAAGGACGGGCCGGTGAAACGCGCCGTCCTGCCCGCCGGTGGCGGGCAGGACGGAATGCGTCACTTGCGATAGCTGTCCATGATGGCGAGCAACTCGGGACCGAAAACGTCCTTTTCGTTCTCCCAGATCGGCTTCAGCGCCTCGACGAAAGCGGCCTTGTCGACTTCGTTGAATTCCATGCCCTTCGACTTGAGCTTCTCGATCAACGCGACCTCGTTGTCGGCAACCATCTGGCGCTGGGCATTGCCCCACTTGACGGCCGCATCCTTGACGATCGCCTGATCCTCGGGCGAAATCTGGGCCCAGGTCATGCTCGATACCGTGAGGCAGGCCGCACCCCAGATATGGCCGGTCATCGAAACGTACTTCTGCACTTCGAAGAAGGAGGAAGCGTCGATGATCGACAGCGGGTTCTCCTGGGCATCGAAAACGCCCTGCTGCAGGGCCGAGTAGAGTTCACCGAACGCGAGCGGTGCCGGCTGCGCGCCGAGCAGTTCGAATGTGGCGAGCCGCACCTTGTCCGGCGTCACGCGGATCTTGATGCCAGCAAGGTCAGCAGGCTTGGTGATCGGATGCTTGCTGTTGGTAATATTGCGGAAACCGTTTTCCCACCAGGCAAGCACCTCGATGCCCTTGGGACGAAGCAGATCGGCAAGCGTCGTACCCAGCTTGCCATCGAGCGCTGCAAACGCCTGCTCGCGACTGGTCCAGGCGTAAGGCATTTCAATGATGCCGAACTTCGGCTCGACGAACTGGAAGGAACCACTGCCGATCAGACCGGCCTGGACCGTGCCGATCTGCATGCCCTCGATGACTTCCTTCTCCGTGCCAATCTGGCCCGAGGGGAAGATTTCGATCTTCACGCGGCCCTCGGTCTTTTCGGCCACTTCCTTGGCGAAGTCAGTGGAAGCCTTATGCCAGCTGTGCGTATCGGCAAGCACGTGCCCAAGACGGATCGTGGTTTCGGCCATCGCGGCGGAGTGAGTGGAAAGACCGATGATGCCTGCCATCATCGTCGCGGCCAGGCCGCGCGAAATCTTCGAAATGCCCAGTTTCATTGCACCCTCTTTTTGTTGCATTTGTTCTGGGCACATTAGGCAGACAGGACCGACCATAGACAAATAGCCAGTCCCAATGGAAAGCATTGCGTCTGCTTATGCGACGCAACGCAATTTTCTGTGGCAATCGCTCGCCTCATCCGATCGTTGCAATGCACTCGATCTCGATGTCGAACAGCGCCCAGGGCTTGATCGCGACGCAGCTTCGAGCTGGAAATCGGTCGGGGAAGTACTCCCGATACACCGCGTTCATTTCACCGGCCAAAGCATTGTCTGTGATAAAAACAAGTGATTTGAAGACGTTATCAAGCGACGACCCGGCGTGCCGGAGCGTAAAGGACAGTGCCTCCAGGCAGGCGCGCGTCTGGGTCGCGATATCACCTCTGACGATTTCCCCCGTCTTGAGATCGATTGGCGGCATTCCGCAGGTGTAGAGAAGTCCATCGACACGAGAGAGAGCAGACGTGGGCGCACCGAGTTTTCGGATCGCTTCCGAAATCACAGGAATTTCAATAAGTTCATGCTTCATGCTTCGTCGTTCTCCTTGCCTGGCTGCAGGTAGCGTTCGTGTCTTATTGCATAGCCTCGAGGCGATGGGGACCACATGGGCAGAGCGCCAAACGCGACCAAGCGGCGCTCGGCATCCATAAGTCACGTCCACGGCCATGGCCGACTTCGGCCGCGATCGCCGGTTCCGCTCGCCCCACCCCGAAGCGGGAGGCGGCTTGCCTGGCCGACCGTCCTCCCCGATGACGCCGCCGCTGGCCGTCAGGCGCTGACCCAGTCGTCGAGCATGGTCAGACACCGAGCGGTCGAGCGGCAGGAGAAGCCGCGTTTAAATCTGGAATCATCCCGACTATGCCCCTTGCGCAAACCATGACCCGGTTGGATACAGATAGCCCCTCACCGATCTCGCTGCGCTTAGATCACGACAGGTCCGCCGCACAGGCCCAAAGCAACTCCGGAACACTGACATGCCAGTCGTCGCCTCCTACATGTATCGTTCGGGCAAGCGCGCCGAAGAAATCCCGCTTGCCGCCAAGCCATTCGAAGCATCAGGTGACGACTTCGCCTGGATCGGGTTGACTGAGCCGACAAAGGAGGAAATGGCCGATCTTCAGGCCATGTTCGCTCTTCATCCGCTCGCGGTCGAAGACGCCCTCAGCGGCAATCAGGTGCCGAAGGTGGACATCTACGGCGATCAGTTGTTCGTCATCGTCAAAACCGCCCAGCTTGAGGGTGACAAGATCACCTACGGCGAAACCTGCATTTTCGTGGGGAAACATCACCTGATTTCTGTTCGCCATGGGTCTGCCCGCTCCCATAAGGAGTTGCGCCAACAGCTGGAACAGTCGCCGAAGTTCCTTGAGCACGGCCCGGACTACGTCCTGCACGGCATTATCGACTTTGTCGTTGACGGCTATTTGCCCGTCGTCGAGACGCTCGAGGATAAGGTTCTGGAGCTCGAGAAACACGTCCTTGTGTCCTTTCTGCAGCCCGAGCAGATCAGGCGCATCTTCCGCATGCGCCGCCACGTCATCCGCTTTCAGCGGGTGCTCGGGCCGATGGGAGAGGTGGCGGGGAAGCTCACCCATTTCGAGCTGCCCTGCATCGACGACAATGCCAAGCCCTTCTTCAAAGATGTTCTTGACCATGTGAGACGTGTGGAAGGCCTGGTCGGCGGCCTTCGCGAGATCATGACATCCGTGTTCGAAGCGTCCAATCTCCTGGAGCAGCAGCGCCAAGGCACCATCACACGGCAGCTTGCAGCCTGGGCGGCAATCCTTGCCGTGCCGACCGCCATTGCCGGCATCTATGGGATGAACTTCGAGCACATGCCGGAGCTTGCGACCCGCTACGGCTACTTTGCCGTCCTCGGTGTCATTGCGACGCTTTGCTCAATCCTCTACTGGCGGTTCAAGAGGTCGGGCTGGCTGTAAGGGCCGCGCCGCCTTGCAACTCCGCCGCATGCCCCGCCAACGTCACGTCGAAGACAGGTTGCGCGCTCCGGAAAATTCGGTCCGAAAGTCCGGACGCCGTCCAAGGTCGTTGGACGCCGCCGAGGGCTTCGCCCACAGCGAGCCCTGCCTGGATGGCATCCTCGTGGAAACCTGAACCGAAATACGAACCGCAAAACCAGGTATTGGACTGCCCTTGCAGCGACCAAAGCTGCTTCTGTGCCGCAAGGGTGGCCGCGTTAAAGAGCGGATGCTGATAGAAGCCGCGCCAGAACACCTTGTGCTCTTCCGGCGGATGCAGCGGGCTGAGCGTCACGAAGAGCGGGCGCCGGCTCTCAATGCCTTGAAGCCTGTTCATCCAGTAGGTCACGCAGGGCTTGCGCCGCTCGCCGCCCTCGCGACCCGAGCACGCCAGGTAGTTCCAGCTCGCCCAGACGCGATTTCGCTGCGGCATCAGGCTCTCGTCGCTATGAAGAATTGTTTCGTTCACCCCATAGGAAAAGGCGCCTAAGGTCTCGGCCTCTCGTTTCGAACGGTCGACCAGAAGCTCGAGCGCGTCGTCGGCATGGGCGCCGATCACGACGTGGTCGTACCATTCCGGTTCCGCGCCTGGCACCGTTATCTCTACCGCGCCGTTCAGCCGTCGGATCGCCGTCACGGGCGCTTTCAAACGGATGCGATCGTGAAAGGAAGCGGTAAGCCGTTCGACATAGGCGCGGCTGCCACCATCAACGGTCCGCCAGACAGGGCGGCGAAAGAACTTCAGGAGACCGTGGTTTTCACAAAACCGGACGAAGGAAACCGCGGGATAGTTGCCGATCTCGAGCGCCGGCGTCGACCAGATCGCGGCTGCCATCGGATAGAGATGATCCTCGCGGAAGGCTGTTCCAAAGCCCGCACCATTGAGGTAGTCGTCGAGGCTCGCCGAGGGGTCGAGGTCCCGCACGCCCTCCGGCGCCTCCCTGTAGAAACGCACCAGATCGCGCAGCATCGACCAGAAGCGCGGACTTGCAAGATTCCTGCGCTGCGCGAAAAGACCGGCGAGGCTGGTTCCCGAGTATTCGAGAAGGCCGTCATCCATAGAGACGGCAAAGGACATGTCCGAGGCCTTCGTCGGCACATCAAGGTGGCGAAACAGTGCCGTCAGGTTCGGATAGGTCAGTTCGTTATAGACGATAAAGCCGGTATCGACCGCCGCGCCATCCGCGTCCACCGTGTGGCAGTGCCCGCCGATGCGGTCGTCTGCCTCAAACACCGTCACCTCATGACGCTGAGACAGCAGCCAGGCAGCGGAAAGACCAGCGATACCCGTGCCCACCACGGCGACTTTGAGGGGCCGGTCGGACCGCGAAATATGGCGCATTGGAAACCTTCCTGCCGCTGTCGATTTGTCTCGTAGTTTCTGTAATTCTACGCGTGCGGAGCCCGTCCGGATCACCGTCGTTCAATAATTCCGAGCCGGTGATCCGCAGAAGCAACCGCCGCGTAAAAAGGCGCATGTATGGTAGCCCGACCGACATCGACGAAAAGGCTGGAAATGGCACGCCGCCAAAGCGGTACGCCATGGTGAGCCTCATTGAAAACCGGCAGGCGCCGACCCCCGAAGAGCTGATCGACCTTATCAAGGCCGTCTCGCGCGACCGGGACCGCCAGGCCTTTGCGCTGGTCTTTCAGCACTTTGGGCCGCGATTGAAGACATACTTCCTACGGTTGACCGTTTCATCAGGTCTGGCAGAGGATCTCGTACAGGAGACGATGCTGAACGTCTGGCGCAAGTCCTCCTACTTCGACCCCGCGCGCGCAGGCGTTGCGACATGGATCTTTACGATCGCCCGCAACATTCGCATCGATCATCTGCGCCGCCAGCGCGATCCGTCAAAGCTGCCACCCGATCCGGAGGAGATGCCTGCTTCCGTCGAAGAACACGTCCTTGGCGCCGAGCGCGATGAGCGGGTCCGTCGCGCGCTCGCAGAACTCTCGGCCGAGCAGCAGACGATAATCCGCCTTTCCTATTTCAGCGAGAAATCACAGAGCGACATAGCCGCGGAACTGGGCATTCCGCTCGGCACCGTGAAATCGCGAACACGCCTGGCGATCAACCGCCTCCGCACGCTTTTGGAAGACCAGACATGACCGCCAATCACCACGCAACGGATGAGACCCTGATGCGCTTTGCAGCCGGCACACTCGCTGCGGGACCGGCAATCGTTGTTGAAGCCCATCTGGCGCAATGTACCGCCTGTCGTGCGCGCGTCGGTGAATATCAGGCATTGGGTGGGGCACTCCTCGAAGATACGTCTCCGACCTCTCTTTCGGCGACCGCACTGAGCGACGTCCTTGCGCTCATCGAAGCGGAGGAAGCGATCGACGCGCCCGCAACGCGTCCCCTCGCTCCGCTTGAGATCGACGGCGTTGTGCTTCCGGAGGCACTGCGCGGTTGCGATATCGGACGCTGGCGCTGGATCGGCCCGGGCATGAAGATGAGCCGGGTCGAAGTGCCGCACGATCCCGACGCCAATCTCATTCTCCTGAAGGTTGGGCCCGGCCGGGCCCTGCCCGATCACGGGCATGTCGGTACCGAGTTCACCTTCATCGTCTCGGGCTCCTACACAGACCGGTTCGGAACCTTTCAACCCGGCGATCTTGCCGAAATGGACGAGGACGTGGAGCACCAACCGATCGTCGACCAGGACGATGAATGCGTTTGTCTAGCTGCCATGGAAGGAAAGATGCGCTTCAAGGGGATGATCGGACGGATGCTGCAGCCAATCTTCGGGATCTGAGCCATGGTACCGGCAGCCTTCTTCCTCCTGCTCGCTACCGCCCCTTCCCTTGCGATGATGCTTGCATGGCTGTCCGTGCTGGCCGGCTAGTGCTGCGATGCTGACGGGGTTTGTCGCGCTTGTTTTTTCGAACCGCCTCGCCGAGGCCGAACGATCAGCCGAAACGGTTGGCGACCAGAAATCCGGTTGACGCGCCGACCGCTGTCACGAAGGCGCCCCAGGGAATGTCAGCGAGCGTTACCGCCAGCGGCCAATCGCGCAGGGTGGCCTGGTTCGTCAGATCGTATGTGGAATAGGCGACAATCCCGAGCACTGCACCGTTGAGGGCTGCCTTTCCCACTCCGCCGCCCTGAAGCGCCGGCAGGACCGCGAAGAAGACGATACCCGCCACATAGATGAGGTAGAAAGAAATGGCAGGCGCGAGCTTGAACGCCGGTTCGAGCCTGTCTCCCAGCAAAGGTCGGTAAAGCGTGTCGGCCATGGTCGTCAGCCAAATGGCATCAGCGACAAGGAACGCGATGCCGACGGCAAAATAGGCGATCAATGCGGTCTTCATGCCGAAACTCCGGTGGGATCTTTCGGCTTTTACGCCTTCTCCGCCTCTTCGGATCACCTCAGAGTGAACCATTCACCTTTCTGTCGCGTATGAAAGAGATGGAGGATACGCGATGAAAATCCCTCTTCTGACAGCCCTTGCCTTCTCGACACTCGCCGCTTCCGCGGCCGCCCAGCAACCGACCGACCCAAGCGGTGTCTGGATGCGCGACGACGGCAATGCCCGCGTACGCATCGCGCCATGCGGCACCAACATCTGCGCCACCAACCTTTGGATAGGCGATACGAGCAAGGGCGAGGAGGCCGGTGATCGTCTCGTGATGTCGCTCACGCAGAAAACGGCCGATACGCTCGCCGGAACGGCCTACGATCCCAAACGCAACAGGACCTATTCGATAACCGTGGTCGTCTTGGACAAATCACTGGTGACGCGCGGATGCATTCTCGGCGGCATCCTTTGCCGGGACGTGCATTGGGCGCCCGCACAGTGACGGCCGCAGGCAGGCTCAAATGACCCACCAGAGGATTTCTTGTATGACGGAAAACGGGCCGCCCTCCGAAGCGGCGGGAACCCTCTACTGCGGAAAGGTCATGCATCAGCGGCTGAGCCCCTTCGGCCACCGCTTCACCTATTCCGTCTTCTCCCTGCTCGTCGACATCGATCGACTGGAAGAGCTCGGCCGCATGACGAATCTGCTCTCCGTCGACCGGCCCGGCGTCCTGTCCTTTCACACGCGGGATCACGTCGAGCAGGAGAAAGAAACCGTGCGGGCGTTCGCCGATCGCCTGTTGGCCAAGGCGGGGATTGCAACGCCGGCAGAGCGCATCTTGCTGCTCGCGTTCCCGCGGATGTTTGGCTACGCGTTCAATCCGCTTTCCACCTATTTCGCCTATGACGCGCAAGGAAAGCTGATTGCCATCGTCTATGCTGTGCGCAACACCTTCGGCGAACGGCACAGCTATGTCGCCCCGGTGTTGCCCGGCGAAGAGAGCGCGGCCGGCATTCGCCAGAGCCGCACGAAGATCTTCCATGTTTCACCGTTCATGGACATGGGCCTGCGCTACCATTTCCGGGTATTGCCTCCGGGAAAAGCCGTGCGGCTGCGCATCCACGAGACCGCGGGAAACACGCCTATTTTGGCCGCAACGTTCAATGGCAAGGCGGCTTGCGTCTCCGACGCCAATCTCGTTCGCGCCCTCGTGCGTTTTCCCTTCATGACGCTGAAGGTCATTGCCGGTATCCATTGGGAAGCGCTCAAGCTGTGGCTGAAGGGTGCCCGTTTCCGTCGCAGTCCACCGCCGCCAGCATCCGCGAGCTTTGGTGATGAGACCGGGAGCCCTTGAAGTGGCGCAGACCGGAGGCTGGCGACATCGTTTTTTATCCCCAGCGGCTGGCAACGGATCGAAGAAACCTACGCTCCCTACCAGCACAATGGCGCCGCCGGGCCAGCCCCTCCGACGCGTTTGGGTGAGCCGTCATGGCGCCAGCGCCTATGCTTGGTGTCGCATACGAATTCGTTCCGCTCGGTCACCCATCAAGACGCCGCGGATCGTCGCCGCGCCCCTAAGTTGGCTGAACTCCGCCACGCGCTCCAAAAAGGGGCCTCTTCTGATAACGAAGAGGCTCCAGTTGGACTACATGCTGCCGCAACAGGGGTCGTCGCCTGCCGCAACCGCACGATTTCAGGTTACAATGGCGCCAAATGAGCGCAATTCGCCCGATAGAAGTGTATCTAGCTGATTGGAATTACACTTCCCCGCGGGCGGCCTCGTTTCGATGATCGGTTAGATTGGCGAGCATGCGTGGATGACCGCCCCTCAGATGCGAAGCAGACCACCATTTCTTTACGCTTGGACGGGGGCTTGAGCCTCCGCGCCGGCGTTAAAGGCTGATTGAGGCCGTCCAGCAATCCTCCACCGAGGCGAATGGACCTGTGCTACTCTCCTCGTTCAGAAAGCAATGCGTCGAGCTGCTCCATCTGCTCCGGCAATGCGGTCGCCGAGCCCTCTAAAGCTTCCTCGAGCGCCTCCTTCGAAGGATAGATCTCGTGGAATGTCAGCAGCGTTTTCTCGCCCTGACCCTTAAAGGTTACGGTTGTGACCGCACCTTCTTCGCCCTCATCGTTGGTCCAGACGATGCGCTCGTTCGGCACCACCTCGAGATACTTGCCGTAGAAGGCCATTGTGTCCGAACCGCCGGCGCCGAATTCCAGTCGATATTTGCCGCCGGTACGCACATCCATTTCGCACGAGACGAGCAAGATGCCGGGTGCCGACTTCGGCACCCACCAGCGCTGGAACAATTCAGGCTGGCTCCATGCCCTGAAAACCGTGCTCGGTGACGCATCAAATGTCCGCGTTACGACGAGCTCACGGTCCCCCTTGCGCTCGACCGACGTGCGGTTCTGCGCGCCAGCTGCGTCGTTAACTTGCTCATTCATCGCCTACCTCCCGTTTCAGTTCGTCGATGATTTCGTCCAGTGCCTCGAAGCGAGCCTCAAAGAGCTTGCGGTGCGCCTCGATCCACTCGGCCTCCGCCTGAAGACCGTCTTTCCCAAGCTTGCAGGTTCTCACCCGCCCGACCTTTTGCGTGACGACGAGGCCGGCCCGCTCGAGAACCTGGACGTGCTTCTTCATGCCGGTCAGCGTCATGTGGAACTGGTCCGCGAGACTCGTGATCGACGCCTCCCCTCGCCCAAGCTGATCGATTATCCCGCGGCGGGTCGCGTCGGATAGCGCCGCGAACGAAAGATCGAGAGGGGAACCTATATACTGAACCATTCAGTTCAGTTTTACCCCACCGGCGCGCGAAGCGCAAGCGTCTCGGAGCGCGTCCGCGTGCTTGACGCTTCCGCCCGATCGGGGGCGCCTCAGCAGGCGCGAAATCTTGCGCTGGCTTGCCTCGTAGGGCCGAGACTGGGCCGAATGCCCGACGACGTGCACTAAACGACGCTTCCAACGATCATCGCGCCCAATGCGGCAACCGCTTCATCTGCCAGTGTCTGCACCGTTCGGGCTTCGCCTGCCATCGCTTCGGCTGCACCCAAGATACCGACGCAGCGCAGGCTAAGCTGCTCATCCGTGAGGCTGGAGTGAACGCGCAGCGCTCCGCACATGATTTGCACGTATTCATCGATCATGGCTCTTTGTTGCGCCGCCATCTCGTCGGTGCCTTTGAGTGCCGCCGAGATGGCTGGTGCCTCGGCACCGACATCGGCGAGACAGTTGAAATATGCGCGGCTCATCACGTCGGCCAACGCCTGCAAATCCCCGGGAGCCGCGGCAAGAGCCTGTCGCAGTTTTTCAGCGTAGTTGTCTTCTAGGCGCTGGAACAGAGCCAGCAACAAGCCCGGCCGCGTGGCAAAGTGCTCATAGGTGACGGGGCGGCTGACGCCGGCGCGTGCAGCCAGTGTCGCAAGGGTCAGTTCGTCCGCCCCCTTGTCCCGGACGATCTCCATCGCCAAATCGATCAACTGCTCACGCCGCTGATCCTTGGGCATCTTCGCCATTCTCGCTCCACTTGCTTTCTACATTTTGTAAGTTACATTTTGTAGGAAATAAAATCAAGGAAGGAATGCGTGATGAGCGATGTCAGCGTAGTGGGGCTCGGAGAAATGGGCAGCGCGTTGGCGCGGGCCCTGGTCGGTGCCGGCAACGGCGTGACGGTCTGGAACCGCAACATGTCGAAGGCTCCTCCGCTGATTGCACTCGGCGCGACAGCTGCCGACACAGTCGCCGGGGCATTAAAAGCCAGTCCGGTGACCGTGATCTGCCTCTCGGATTATGCGGCAACACTGTCGCTCCTCGACGAACCTGTAGCCCGGGAAGCGCTCGAGGGAAAATTGGTGATCCAGCTCAGCTCCGGCACACCTGACCATGCCCGCTCGTTCGATGGCTGGATCAGAGATCACGGCGCGCGTTATGTTGAGGGCGCCATCGCTGCCTGGCCACGCCAGATCGGCGGTCCGGAGGCCGCAATCACAGTCGCCGGTTCCGAGAAAGCGTTTGCCGCCGCTGAGCCTTTGCTCAGGACACTGGCCGGCAACATCAACTATGCAGGTACGAACATTGGCCACCCGGCGACGCTGGCCAATGCCGGCCTCGCGTACTTTGCCGGACACTGGCTCGGCTTTGTCCACGGTGCCGCTGTATGCGAAGCAGAAGGCATCGATCCGGCCGTGTTTGGCGACATGATGGCTGAGATCGCGCCGATGTTTGCTGACGACATGCTGAGGATGGGCAAGGCCATGGCCGAAAACCGCTTCGACAGCGCCGAGGCTACCATCAAGACGATTTCCGCCGACCTCCGCTGGCTCGCCGAATATGCAGAGCGTACCGGGATCAGCAACGCATTTCCACGGCTGGCGGCCGATATCTTTCAGCAGGCCCAGGATGCCGGCGCGGGCGCCCAACAGCATGGCGCCGTGATCAAGGTCATCCGGCCCACAAGCAGTAGCCACCGCGACGCGTAGCGGATGCGAGCTAGCCGGTGGCCAATCGAGACATGAGGGCGAGTGATCAGGGCCTCGCCCTCACCTGCCCGGCTGCGTCCGAGACTGGCAATGTCTATGATGCCATCCTGTGTTGCGCCCCGTCACAGTTGACGGCTCGCGATCAGGGCGCATCGACCGAAAGCTCCTAAAGGCGGCGACCTGCCACTTGTTCTCCAGCCTTTGCCGAAATAATCTTCGTTGGTGGGAGTGGCTTTCGCGTGAACACCAATGTTGTGATCGTCGGCGCCGGGCCCGCGGGCCTCGCGGTCGGCGCCTGCCTGACACGGGCGGGTCTCGATTTCATTATCCTTGAAAAGGCGCGCGAGATCGCGCCGGCCTGGCGACGTCATTATCGGCGCCTCCACCTGCATACGGTCAAGGCGTTCTCCTCGTTGCCGCACATGTCATTCCCGGAGAACTATCCGCGCTACGTGCCGCGCGAAAAGATGGTCGAGTATCTCGACGCCTACGCCGCGCGTTTCGCGCTCCGGCCGCACTTCTGCGAGACGGTCAACTCCATCCGCCGCGAGAACGGCAACTACCTCGTCGAGACCGGCACGAAAACCGTGTCCGCTCGCCACGTCGTCATCGCCAGCGGCAACAATGCCGAGCCCGTCGTTCCCAATCTGCCCGAAATGGGGACCTTCGCCGGCAGCCTGTTGCATAGCGCTGACTATGCCGATGCCACCCCCTTCGTTGGCCAATCGGTACTGGTGATCGGCATGGGCAACACCGGGGCCGAGATTGCGCTCGACCTTGCCGAGTTCGGCGCCCGGCCGACCCTGTCGGTACGCAACGGCGTCCACATTGTGCCGAGACAGCTCTTCGGCGTACCGATCCAGATGGTTGCAATGGCCACCCGGTTGCTGCCGCGAGCGGTGAACGACGCGTTTTTCCCGATCATTCTCGACTTTGCGCTGGGCAAGCCTGAAGAATTCGGCATCGTCAGACCAAAGCATGGCATCCTTGAGCAGGTCGCTGCCGGGCACATCCCGGTCATCGATGTCGGCACTGTTGCAGCGATCAAGTCCGGCAACATCAAGGTGGCACCTGCCATCACGCGTTTCACCGAGCGCGGCGTCATCTTTGTTTCTGGCAGACAGGCAGAGTTCGACAACGTCATCCTTGCCACCGGCTACCGACCAAGTTTCGAGAAATTTCTGCCTGCGAACCTTCGCCCCGGAACAAGCGGCGTCACGCGGCAGTCCGCCGAACTCGGCCTTTATCTGGTCGGCTTCCACAATCCAGTCACCGGCCTGCTCCGGGAAATCGGCCGAGAGGCGGCCGCGGTGACCGCCAACATCGAGCGACAAAGCCGCGTAAAGTAATTGCTGCGAATGTGTGCGATGGTGGAAAGTGTGCGCAAATGAGGCGGGCTACCCGGTTCGCCTAGCCGCGTCCAAAACCAGCGCTCGCGTGGCATCATCCATCGACTCCGAAGTCGAAAGGACAAGCGCGCCGATCGATTTTGGAAACGCCGACGAAACTGTCGATGCCGGCCAAGCGACTTTCAGCGTGTTTGATGGCGGCCATCTCGCCGGTATGTCGGATCCAGTTGCTTTGGCTCGCTCACCGGTCCCTCTGTTTCCTCAAATCCAAACACGCTGCGGCCGCCCCATTCGGGCGAACGGTGAAACTCTCCGGCAACGATTTCCTTAAGGTCCGGGCCAGTGGCGTATCTCTCGAGCTGCCGTGCCTGGTCGTCCAGACGCCTCAGCGCCTCAAGCTCCTCGCCAAGTCCCAGCCGCGCCTTCGTCACTGCCGATCGCATGACCGCAATCGTGTGGTCATAGACCTTGAGCGGCACCGGAAACGGATGGCGATCCTTGCCTCCATGGGCAAGCGAAAACCGCGCCGGGTCGGCGAAACGGCAAGGGGCGCCGTGGACGACCTCCGCCACCATCGCGAGCGCGTTGACCGTGCGGGCACCGACGCCCGGAACCATCAACAGCTGCTCGAAATCTTCGGGGCCGCGATCGGCGGCCGCAGAAAGTGTCGCATGCAGCCGTCGCATGTTGACGTTTTCCTCCCGCACATCGTGGTGCGCCGGCATCACGAGATGCGGGAGCAAAGGCTGATCAACCTTTTTCGACCTTCCCTTTGGATCCAGAGCAACGACTTCCCGGACAATTCGGTCCGGCCCAAGCGACGCCAAAAGATCAAGCTGCCCATTGCGCGAGGCGGCGGCCCGCTTGTCTGCGAGATTGACGATTTCCCCCTGCCCTCTTCCTTCGATCGCTGCATGGGGAGAGTCGACGAAACTCGAAACACCTTCGGAGAACCAATGATAGCGCCGGGCCTGGCGTTTATCGCCGTTCATGCCCTGCTGCACCACCACCCATTTGCCGTCATCGGCAACGATGAAGCCGTGAAGGTAGAGATCGAAGCCATCCTGGACAGCCGCGCTGTCGACTTTTGCAACAAGCCGGCTGGTGTCAGCAAGCCCGGCACCATCGAAGCCGACGCGGTTGCCGATGGCGATCAGTTCGTCGGGCGTCTGCCGCGAATGCCGCCCGCGGCCACCGCAGACGCTTATCCCGAGATCCCGGGAACGAGAAGCCAGACCACGCTTGAGAGCGCCGATGACACTGGTCGTGATGCCGGAAGAGTGCCAATCCATGCCCATGACGCAGCCGAAGGACTGGAACCAGAAAGGATGGGCCAGCCGACGCAGAAACTCGTCACGGCCATATTCGATGACGATGGCTTCGGCGATGATCGTCCCGAGCTTCGTCATGCGGTCTCCGAGCCAAGGAGGAACCCTGCCGCCATGAAGAGGGAGATCTGCACTTCCAGCTCGCTGAACCATTCGTGTCTTATAGGCCGCTTACAGGCGTTGCGACAGAGTAAAGTTCTGTGAATGTTCCAGCCCGCGGAATTCAGAACACGAACGACCTTGAACGCAGCACTTCGAACTGGCGGTAGCGAGAACAAACGCTGAGACCGTATCGGGCATGACGCTCCAGGAGATTCCCCTGGAGCGTCACCGGTTTGCCTCAAGCTACCTGGATTTGCCAGCAGATCACGCGACCATCATCGGCATCAATGCGCTCCCCCGTACGCAGGAAGCCATTGCTTTCAAGTACGCGCTGAGAGGCCACGTTTTCCGTGCCCGTTTCTGCCGAGACGTGCGTGACCCGCGGATCATGCAACGCCCATTCAAGCATCTGGCGCACACCCTTGGTCGCAAACCCGCGGCCTTGGCGACTTGGCGCGACCCCGTAACCGATATGGAGATCGCCTTCGGGCGAAACCCGTATCACAGAGCAAAGACCAACGATCTCGCCATCATGTACGATCCACCAAGCCGACGGGGCAAAACTTCGCCTTGTTTCGAAAGCGAGGTTGCGCAGCATTTCCATCACCTCTGGCGGAGCGATCACAGTATCTGCGGCAAGGTACAGGCCTTCGCGCACGACGCCTCCAGGCATCGCGATGAAATCATCATCAATTGCTTCGATGAGCATTTTTCGGCTTTCTGATCTGTCAGGTGTCCAAAGCCGAACAGTGAGCGCGCTTATCTATGCCGAACCTGACGACATCAACGCACGCACCGCTGCGGCCAACGATTTTGGGAACAACTCAACGGCAATCATAGGCCTTCTCCTGCGGTTGAGCGCGACGCTACTCGATCCCAGTCGAAACGACAACGCGTTGCTGCCCCTCACCGGTCGCGACTTTAAGGCGTAAGCAGCCCGGCAACGAGGCGATGCAGATCTCAGTTGTTGAGGCTTGCCAGCGGTATGCGAAGCGCCAGACAAAGTCCGTCGGTCCGCCAATTTCGCACCAGCGATCCGTTCAGCCCCAGAACGGCCGCTTTCTCCAGCGTCGTGCCAAATCCCGTCCTTTCGGAACTCTCGGATAACGGATGTGAGCCGTGTTCACTCCACTTGACGTGAAGTTCCTCGTCGATGGTCGAAACGTCGATGGTCAGTTGCCCCGCGGGGACGGAAAGGGCGCCATATTTGACAGCGTTGGTGGTCAGCTCGTGCAGAAGGAGCGCAAGGGACGTCAGTGCCTTGTCGCCGAGCGGAGCATCCGATCCGGATATCATGACACGAGAACCGTGAGCGTGGTCGTGTGGTGCAACGATTGCCTTCAACAGGGCTACAACCGTCGTCGCAATCTCTGCACGATTGTCCTCCCGAACAAGCTCGGGCAGTGTAAGCTCGTGAGCGCGAGACAGCGCGTGCAGCCGCGACCGCAGATCAGCCTCGAGATCGGAGACGGTTTCGGCTTGCCTGGCACTGACCGAGATCAACCCGGCGGTGAGGCTGAACAGGTTCTTGATCCGGTGATTGATTTCCCGCAGCAGAATATCCTTGTGCTCCGCTGCCTGTTTGAGCGCCTGCGCCTGGGCAGCGAGTTCATCTCGTTGGGCGGCAAGTTGCTGCCGCTGCCGGTAAAGTTCGAAGAACACGTTGATCTTGCTGGCCAGGACGTCCGGTTCAATCGGCTTTTGAATGAAGTCCACCGCGCCAGCTTCGTAGCCGCGAAATCGGCGTTGGCCGTCTGCGATACCGGCCGTCACGAAAATGATGGGAATGTGCCGCGTGCGCTCGTTGCCGCGCATCAGCTCGGCAAGTTCGAAACCGTCGAGACCTGGCATCTGAACATCGACGAGCGCGAGCGCTACGTCTTGTCGAAGCAGGATCTCAAGCGCCTGATCACCGGACCGCGCTTTCATGAGGAGGCGATCGTCGCGGCGAAGCAGTGCCTCCAGCGACAGGAGGTTTTCCTCGAGGTCATCGACCAGTAGAAACGGGACGGGCTCCATAATTATTCTCAGACCTCTTTCAAGTATTCGGCAATGGCATCGAGCGTCAGGATAAGAGCGCTCGGGCAAGACTGGATTGCGGCTTCCGGCATGGCGCGAGCGTGGGCGCCTTCAGGGATTTGCACGATCGCCGTCCCGCCTGCTTCATGGACTGCCGCCAGGCCATCCGCCCCATCACGATTGGCACCGGTCAGGACAATCGCGACAAGAGCCGGCCCGAAGGCATCGGCAGCACTTTCGAAAAGTATGTCGATCGACGGGCGGGAAAAGAGGACAGGCTCATCCGAAGAGAGGGACAGGTTGCCGTCCGTTTCCACGAGCAGATGATAGTCCGGCGGCGCAAAATAGATCGTGCCGGCCTCGAGCGACTGCTTGTCCTCGGCCTCTTCGACAGGCAACAGGCACTTTGCACGGAACAGGTCGACCATAAGGCTCGGTCTGTCCGATGGAATGTGAACGACCACGATCACGGGCAGCGCGAAGCTGCGCGGCAGCGCCGGCAGGATGGCCGAAAGCGCTTCGACGGCCCCGGCCGACGCGCCAATGATCACTGCTTGGGCTTTTGCGGGCGTCATTCGGCACGCCTTTGGTAGATTTTCTCCTCACGCACGAAATCCGTGAACGCATCGGCATGAAGGGAAAATCGCAGGTTCTCCTTGGCGCCGAGCCCAAGGAACCCCTTGCGGGCGAGCGAGTCCTTGAAAAGACCCACGGCTCGGTCCTGGAGCGCGCGGTCGAAGTAGATCATGACGTTGCGGCACGATATGAGGTGCATTTCTGCAAAAACAGCGTCGGTAACCAGGCTGTGGTCCGAAAACACGACGTTGCGGCGCAAGGTCTTATCGAACAGCGCCTTGCCGTACGCCGCCTGATAATAGTCCGACAACGATGACTTTCCGCCGGATTTTCGATGGTTCTCGGTGAAAAGCTGTATTCTGTCGAGGGCATAGACGCCCGCCTCGGCCGCCTCCAGCGCTTCGTGACTGATGTCAGTGGCATAGAAGATCGTTCGATCTTCGAGGCCTTCTTCTCGAAACAGGATAACAAGCGAGTAAAGCTCCTCGCCGCTGCTGCAGCCAGCAATCCACACCTTCAAGGAAGGGTAGGTCTTCAAGTGGGGAACGACCTTTTCCCGGATCGCCTGGAAATAACTGGGGTCACGAAACATCTCGCTTACCTGAACCGTCAGAAAGCGCAGCAATTGCGGCAGCATTGCCTGATCGTGCAGAAGTGCCTCCTGCATCGCCGAGAAAGTTTCGAACCCCAGTTGTTCGCGCGCCTTCTTCAGCCGTCGCTTGATCGACGCCAACGCATAGTTGCGAAAGTCGTAGTGGTATTTGAGAAACAGCGCTTCCAGCAGCAGCCGGATTTCGATGTCTTCCACCTTTTCAACCGCGGCGGCTTCGGTCATTTGGGCATCCATACGCGCACCAGCGACAGCAGTCTGTCGACGTCCAGCGGCTTGGCCATGTAATCATTCGCGCCAGCTTCGATGCAGCGCTCCTGATCGTCCGGCATCGCCTTGGCTGTCAGCGCAATGATCGGCAACTTCCTCCAAGCCGGGTTCCTTCGAATCTCGGCGGTTGCGACCAACCCATCCATAACGGGCATCATGACGTCCATCAGCACGAGTTCGATCGGGCGCCCTGGGCCAGATGACGCTTTTTCGAGGGCGTCCAGCGCCTCGCGCCCGTTGCGCGCGATCTCGACGATCGCGCCGCGCGGTTCAAGAATGTTGGTCAGCGCGTAGACGTTTCGGATATCGTCTTCCACCACGAGGATGCGACGGCCCTCCAACAGCGCATCGCGGTTTCGCGCCTTGCGGATCATCTTTTGCTGCTCGTCCGGCAGTTCCGATATCACCTGATGCAGGAACAGGCTCACTTCATCGAGCAGCCGCTCGGGGGATTTCGCCCCCTTGATGATGATTGACTTCGAGTATCGCCTCAACTTCTGCTCATCATCCGCCGAGAGTTCGCGTCCGGTGTAAACGATGACAGGCGGGAAGGCATAGGCGCTCTGCGAACTCAACGTCTCCAGCAACGAATAGCCGGACGCGTCAGGCAACGACAGGTCAAGCACCATGCAGTCGAAAGTCTGGTGCTTGAGGAGGTCAAGGCATTCGGCGGCGGTGCTCGCGGTCACCGTCTCGACGTCCTGGGTACCGATCAGTTTTGCGACCGCCTCGCGCTGAACCGGATCGTCCTCGACGACCAGGACGCGATGCATCTGTTTCGTAAAACGCGCCTCAAGTTTTTGCAGAACTTTCAACAGCTCTTCTCGATTGACGGGCTTGATGGCATAGCCCGCGGCCCCGAGAGAGTAAGCACTCTCGGCATGATCGCTGCCCGACACGACATGGATGGGAATATGACGGGTCAAGACATCATGCTTCAACCGGTCAAGCACGGCCAGGCCCGATTGGTCCGGCAGCCCGATATCGAGCACGATGGCGCTTGGCATGAACTCCTTGGCAAGTGAGAGTGCCTCTTCGGCCGTTGCCGCGACAATTGCCTGGAACCCCATTTCCCTCGACAGGTCGCGAACGATAGCTGCAAAAGTGTCGTCATCTTCGATGACCAGCAACACACGTCTGGTATCGCTCAGAACGTCGCGGTCGTCATCGATCCGGCGGATCGGCACTGGCGTTGCTGCAGGCACCTTTGAGGCGGTGCCCGCCATCGGGAGCGAACGCGCGCGTGGTTCAAGAGGCGTTTGCTTGGCTGGCTCGTATCGCTCAGCGATCGAGAAAGCGAAGGTGCTACCCTTGCCCACCTGGCTATCAAGCGTGATCGCTCCTCCCAACAGCCGCGTCAATTGCCGAGATATGGAAAGGCCGAGGCCGGTGCCGCCATACTTGCGACTGATCGTGCCGTCGGCCTGATGAAACGCGTCAAAGATCGCATTCTGGTGTTCCTGCGCAATCCCGATCCCGGTGTCGCTGACGCGGAAGCTGATCTTGCCGTCGCCCGCAGGCCCGATCGACAAGGTGACCTTACCTGCCTCGGTGAACTTGATCGCGTTTGAAATCAAGTTCTTGAGGATCTGTTCGAGCCGCAGCGGATCGGTTTCGATGCTGACGGGGCATTCCTCAGCAAGTTCAACGGAGAACCCGAGTTTCTTCTCGGTCGCCAACGGCAGAAACACCTGGCGCAGGTTGCCGGCCAATCGCTCGAGCGACACGGTTTCCGGTCGGATTTCCACATGCCCGGCCTCGATCTTGGAGAGATCGAGAATATCGTTGATCAGGTTCAAGAGATCATTGCCCGAGGATTGGATCGTCTTGGCGAACTTCACCTGCTCCTGGGTCAGGTTTTCGTCTGGATTGTCCGCAAGCAGCTTGGCCAGGATCAGCGAAGAGTTGAGTGGCGTGCGCAACTCGTGGGACATGTTCGCAAGGAAGTCGGATTTGTATCGGCTTGCCTGCTCCAGTTCTTTCGCCTTGGCCGACATCGATACGTTTGCGCGCTCCAGTTCATCGCGCTGAAGCTCGAGCCGCTGGGCTTGTGTTTCCAGCTGAGCATTGTTTTGCTCAAGTTCAATCTGCTGCTGCTCAAGGTGCGCCTGAGATTCCTTCAGCGCCCGCCCCTGTTCCTCGAGCTCCTCGTTGGAAACGCGCAACTCCTCGCTTTGCGTCTGCAATTCCTCGGACTGCCTTTGCGTTTCCTCCAGCAGGTTGTGGAGCTGGCCGCGATAGGTTGCTGACTTCACGGCAGTCGCGATTGCCTCCGACGCGCGATCAAGAAGGGTGACGATCGTCTCATCGATCGGCGTTAGAAAGCCGAGTTCGATCACCGAATTCACCGACCCGTCGACCCTGCCCGTCTGGATCGCGAGATGGCGCGGTTTGTCCATCCCAAGCCCGGAACCGAAGGTCAGGTAGCCGTCCGGGACATCGTCGACCACGATTGCCCCCCCTTCCGCAACCGCTTGGCCCAGGAGACCTTCGCGAGGCCGAATAGTCATTGGCAGGTTCGCCTCGGGCGGAACGCCACGGACAGAAGCCCGCTGGAACGAACCGTCACCGCGAATGAAGATCGCTCCGGCAACGGCGCCGGCATATGGCGCCAGAAAGTCGAGGATACTGTTGCCCAGCTGCTCGATCGACTGATCGCCCATCATCGCCGATGCCAACCCGACCTGCCCGGCCTGAAGCCACTCATCCCTGCGGCGGGCGATCGTGGCCTTGCGGATGAGGAGGACGATTGCTGCGGTCAAAGCAATGCCGAGAAGAGCAGAAAGCAGAGTGCTGAGGCGCGCCGTCTTCTGCGCGCTTTCCATTTCAGCCAGCCGATCAAGGCGAACTTCCAACTCTGCGCCCGATATTGCCGCGACTTGCGCGCGCACGGCATCCATTTCGATCTTACCGCGATCGGAATTCACCATCGCGATCGCTGCGTCCAGACCGTCGGCCCGTCTGACGTCAATGGTTTCGCCAAGTTCTGCAAGCTTGGCGTCCACATGTTGCCGGAGGGCGACGAGCCGCTGGCTCTGACCCGGATTGGCGGCCGTCAACTGGCCGATCTGATCGAGCTTCGGCCGGATGGCGCGAACTGCGGCATTGTAGGGAGCAAGATAGCCGCCGCTATTCGTCAACAAAAAGCCACGCTGTCCGGTCTCGGCATCCTGAACAAGCGACAACAGTTCGTCGAGAGAGACAATGGCCACGTGCGTTTGCACGATCCTCTCGTTGCCTCGCTGCAGCGCCTCCAGGTTGAGATAGGCAACGACGCTACTTGCGACAAAAAAGGTGAGGGTGCCTGCCAAGCCGAGGGCCACGCCCGGTTCCAGGCCCAAAAGCGCTCGGAACGAGCGCGAACTCAAGCTCGGTCTTCTGGTTGCGGTCGCGGACATTCAGACTCCGGGGAAAAAGCAATTGCTGAGGAGAACAGCGGCCGTTTACGGACGTTGCATTGCTGATTGAAAGACCATCCATGCAGTGGCGGTTCCTGCCGAAGCCCGAATCCAACCAGTCCATACGGGTTCGCACCGCTTCTATATTGCAATATCAGGACTGCCCACCGATGCGTACAAACTTTTGAAACAAACGGCCGTTTGTTCACTCATCTTCCCAGAAACCTCCCCCTTGAAACCGCGCAATTCGGGACTTGCGAGCTCTAACTATGGCTCCCTCATTCTTTTTCCATCTCCGGGCCACGACGTTATTGTAGGCAGGCACCACATGTCACATTTTGGTGACACCTCACGGCTGTCACCGCAGCGGCTTCACAAAGAAACGCGCGGCACCTCCAGGAAGCGTTCCGCAGGCCCGACCAATCGCCACCGGGCAAATCCATCTCCGTGGGCGGATTCTACCTTTGCGTTTAGGGCTTGCGGTACGGTCCTCTTCAGCACGACCGCGCCAAACCCTGAGTGCGGCAACTGGTAGTTGCAATCCTTCGAGCCAAGGTGCTCATCCCATATCATTGAGAAGGCAAGGCCCGCCGGAGACGTTGCCAGCGCCCAGGTAATCGAAATCGTGCCGTCGCCCATCCGCAACACGCCACCCTTTGATGAGTGCAGGGCCAACTCGTGGATCGCCATCCCAAGATTTTCGATTGCAGCCGGCGCAAGTGCTATCCCTGGGCCAGAGATCCGACAGAACGCTTCGGCATGAAACGCCGCGATCTGCTTTTCGACCAGACCTCTCAGATCCGTTGCTTGCCAATCCGCCGATGCGATCAGGTCGTGGGATGCCGAAAGGGCCCAGATGCGGTTCTCAAGGTCCTTCTGGAAGACCGCAGGTTCCGTGTCTTCGCTCCTGCTTTGCCTGATCATCGAAAGAATGATGGCATAGTGGTTCTTGACCCGGTGGTTGACCTCCCGCAGGAGCAGGCGAATTCGCCTTTCGCGGTCCTTTGCCGCCGTGATGTCACGGGCAACCTTGGAGGCTCCGATGATGCGGCCTTTGGCGTTGCGGATCGGGGAGATCGTCAGCGAAACGCTTATGTAGCTGCCGTCCTTGCGTTGCCTGACGGTCTCGAACGGTTCAATCCGTTCACCTTTGCGCAGGCGCTGCAGCAACTCTCTCTCTTCACCGTGAAGATGAGAGGGGATGATCGTCAGGATTGATTGCCCGACCATTTGCTCGGCCGGATAACCGAACATGCGCTCAGCAGCGCCGTTCCAGGTTCGCACAGTACCATCAAGATCCTTGCTGACGATGGCGTCGAAGGACGACTCCACAATCGCTGCAAGCCTCGCCCGCAAGATATCTTCACTCCCCTCCTTGTCGAAAGAACCCAAGGGCATCGCTTACTGCTCCAACTTCACGAACATTCCCTTTTCAAAGGGCTACCAACCCGGTGGAAAGACGTGGACGTAGTTATTGTTCCAATGCCCAGTGCGGACGGCTCGGCGCGATCGCGGTGCGGTTGATCGATGCACGCAGGGAACCGCCAGTATCCAGGGGTGCATGAGCAAGCCGGCGCATCAGGAACTTGGCGCTGGCTCTCGACGTTACCTCTGCCAACAGGACATGCTGCAGCGTTCTTGTGAGGCCGACACCAGCCTTGAGAGGGAAAGATGACCAAGGGCAGGACGCGGGCCGATTTTGACCATGGCCGCTTCGCGAAGGGCCTGGCACGGGGCTTTGCCGGCGCGCTGCTTTTTGCGCTGCCCATGTTCCTGACGATGGAAATGTGGGAACTCGGGCTCTACATCGACCGCGGCCGGCTGCTGGTCCTGCTTCTGGCCAACATTCCGCTGCTCGTCCTCCTTGCGCGTCGGATCGGCTTTGAAAACGTATCGACGTGGGGCGAAGCGCTGCGAGACGCGAGCATTGCATACTGCCTTGGTGTCGGGGCGAGTGGCTTTGTTCTTTTCATCATTGGCGTTCTAAAGATCGGCCAGGCACTGCCCGAAGTGCTTGGAATGATCACTATCCAGGCGGTCCCGGCCAGCATCGGCGCCTTGCTTGGCCGCAGCGAACTGGGGACACGAACCGAAGGCAGCGAGGACGAGAAGGATCCGATCGGCGAAACCCGGGGGGATGGCTACGGCGGCGAACTTTTCATGATGGTCGTCGGGGCTCTGTTTCTCGGTCTCAACGTCGCCCCAACCGAAGAAATGATCCTGATATCCTTCAAGATGTCACTGTGGCACGCCATTGCCGCCATATTGGCGTCGATCCTGCTGATGCATGGCTTCGTCTACGCCTTGTCCTTCACAGGCGGCCATGAACTCGATGAGACCACGCCGGGCTGGCATGCGCTTATCCGCTTCACAATGCCGGGCTACGTCATCGCGTTTGCGATCAGCCTCTATTGCCTGTGGACGTTTCATCGGCTCGACGGCCTTGAGCCAACCCAGGCGATTGTCGCCACGACGGTTCTCGCCTTCCCGAGCGCGATCGGCGCGGCGGCCGCGCGGCTCATCCTCTAGGTGATATGATGGCGAAGTCCCCCAAACCAGGCTCAGTTGAAAATCGCAAGGCGCATTGGATCGAATGGGCGACCGGTGCGGTGTCCTCGCTCCTGGTCATGACGCTTGTTGGCTGGATCGCATATGAGGCAGCAACACAGGATGACGGCCCGCCGGATCTCTCGGTGACCATCGTCAACAGCGTGGGGCGTGCTGGCGGATATCTGGTCATGTTCGATGTGAACAATGCAGCCGACCGAACGGCGGCGGCCGTCGTCGTGCGTGGCGAAATCACGGATCAAAACACCCTCATAGAGACCGTCGAAACCACACTCGACTATGTGCCGGCGCGATCGACGGCGCGAGGCGGGCTGATCTTTCGCAACGACCCCGCGGGCAGGTCCCGTCTTTTCGCGACCGGCTTCAGCGAACCATAGCGATCAAAGCGCGTCGGCTTGGCATCAAGGAACATGTTTGTGCCGTGGCAGTTAGAACCTGGAATCAGCCAATGGGAGCAAGGCAATGACTCTGACGCTAAACGACATCTCAGATCACCTGAAAAACATCGACTTCGGGATGTTGTCGACAAAAAAGGCGGACGGAACGATCGCCAGCCGTCCTATGAGCAACAACGGCGACGTGGAGTATGCCGGCGACACATGGTTCTTCTGCGACGCACAATCGCGCAAGATCACGGAAATCATGTCGGACCCGAACGTCGGACTGACGTACACCGCTCGCCCAAGCCTGCTCGGCAAGCCCGGCATTTTCATTGCCATCGAAGGTCGCGCATCGCTCGTGGACGACAAGACGACATTCACCGAGCATTGGATATCCGAACTTGAGAGGTGGTTTCCACAGGGCGTCGACACGCCAGGCCTTTTGATGATCAAGGTTCACGCCTCAAAAATCAGCTATTGGGACGGCGAGGAGGCGGGGCAACATCGCTGTCCGGCCAGATGGCCCTTAGGCAAATCGATCGCCGGGTGCGAAATCGATAACCGCGCCACAACGACCACGACCCGGCAATGCCGGCCCCGCGCGCCTGAGCAATCCGCCGATCGATAAAGTCCAACTTCACGACGACCGGCGGCAACAGGACGAACGGAGCGCGCTTGCCCATGGTCCCTAGGAGGGCGTTGGAAGCGAGATCCACCGGAACCCAAGGACCAATTGCTGCGCCGAGCCCCCTTTAAGGGTTAGTCGCCCTCTGCTTCGAGTTCATCGTGGCGATCAACGGTCCAAAGGATCTTGTCGTTTCGCGCGTCGACGATGTGAAACAAGTTCGCCGGGCTTTTTGCAATGTCTTCAGATGGATCACAGCTTGCGTAGGCGGAAATAAAGTTGCCTTGCCAGTTGACAGGTGGACCGGCGTGGTCGTTCCTTTCCCGCAAATTGGTAGAGGCGCATATCTCACGTCCACTCGCGCCGCCCAAGGCGCCGATAAAGGCCATCGTGGCGGCGCGCATCGTCCAGAGGCGCCCGTCTGGCAGAGGTTCTTGCATCGATCGGGCAAAACAGCTGCGCGCGCATCAAACGCCGAAGACGCGCGGAAGTTCCTTGAAAAAACTTCGTTTTTCGGCGCCCCGAAGAGGGAACAGATCGGCTCGTTCTGCCGTTCAATCGCCGTGAAGGCCGGTGTCGTATCGGCCCATGGAGAAGATCACAATGCTGAAACCGATTGTTACTCTCGCCCTCGTCGCGGCGTTCGCCAGCCCGGTCCTCGCACAGCAGAAGGTCGTCTGCGACGAAGCCTCGATCGCCAAGGCTGAACAACAGGTCGCACAGATTTCCGACGGGGCTAAGAAGATCGAGTCCACGAAGGAATTGACCATGGCGAGGGATGCCATGATGGCGAACGACATGGAGAAGTGCACGTCGCATCTCGACAATGCCATCAAGGGCATGGACGCCATGTAGCATTCCGTTCGGACGGGTTCTCACTGCGCCAAGGCGCAGTGCTCCCGCCGAACGCCAGTCGAAATGAATTCGGGCGCAATCGGTTTTGCCCCTCGGACCTTAAGTCCCCGCAAATCGAGACGCCTTGGCCGGGAAGGCCACGAACAAGGAACCAGATCATGAAAAAATTGCTGCTCGCCGCGGTCTTCCTCGGCGCATCGACGATTGGCGCGCTCGCGCAGACTGCAACGCCTCCCGCCACCGCGAACGGCGATACGCCTGCGGTTGCCACGCCCGACACGACCAACCCGACGGCTCCCGTTGCCGGCGCCAACAGCTTTACCGAAGCGCAGGCAAAAGATCGGCTCACAAAGGCCGGCTACAGCGATGTGACGGGGCTCAAGCTCGACGACAAGGGCGTCTGGCGCGCAACCGCATCGAAGGACGGCAAGTCCGTGCAACTCGCCCTCGACTATCAGGGCAACATTGTAGCCAACTAATTCCAAAAGCGAGGAAATCCCAATGAAAACCGTTAGTGGACTTTTTGACGACTATGCCGACGCCCGCGCCGCAGTATCGGCGCTTGAAGATCGCGGCATTCCCTCCGACGACATCAGCATTGTTTCCAACAATGTCGGCGATCGCTATGGCAGCGAAAAAGACAGCAATGCTGCCGAAGGCGCCGGCACGGGCGCCGGTGTCGGCGCTGCAGTCGGGGGCATTGGTGGCCTGTTGACCGGTCTCGGGGTCATGGCCATTCCGGGTGTCGGGCCGGTGGTCGCAGCTGGTTGGCTTGCCGCGACGGCAGCTGGTGCGGCGGCCGGCGCGGTTGCCGGTGGCGCCGCCGGCGGCATCATCGGTGCGATGACGGATTCGGGCGTTTCGGAAGAACACGCCCATGTCTATGCCGAGGGCGTACGCCGCGGTGGCGCCGTCGTCACGGCACGGGTCGACGACGCGCTCCAGGCGGATGCGGAAGCGATCCTGCGGCGCGGTAGCTGGGTCGACCCGGTGCAGCGCCGAGCGTCCTATGCCGAACAAGGCTGGCGCCGCTTTGACCCGACCCTCGCCCCCTACACGGCCGACGAGGTCGAAGAAGAACGCCGGCGCTACAGGCTCTGACGCCTTTTTCTGGATATCTTCTCGGTGTGTTAAGCTCGCCCGTTGCCAGCATGGTCCGCTGGCAACGGATAACTTTGTCGGCCGAAGGCACCTTGTTCTTCCTCAGGCCCCCTCGCCCGATTTACTCCCCGTGATAAAGATCGAGCCCCTCCCAGGTACGAATCCCCTCCCCAGATGTCGAGTTTGCGCGCAGCATCTGCTGCCTGGCCGCAGCATTTTATCGACCATCTTGCCGACCAGGCCTCGTCGACCGACCCCACCGCTCTGCCCACGACAACTTCGACGAAAAACGGAACAACTGCGAGGTTCAGTCGTTTCAGAAATGTACCTGAAACAACAATGGAGTGTCCTCGATGGATTGGAACCGTGTCGAAGGAAACTGGAAGCAGATCAAGGGCAAGGTCAAGGAGCAGTGGGGAAAACTGACAGACGACGACCTCGACCAGATCAACGGCAAGCGTGAGCAGCTCGAAGGCAAGATCCAGGAGCGCTACGGATATGCCAAGGATCAGGCAAGGAAAGACATCGACGACTGGTATTCAAACCAGCGTTTCCATTGAGCCAAGATGCGCTCGTGCTTTAACTTTCAAAGGTCGCCGTTCCGGCGGCCTTTTTGATTTGGGGTCCGGCGTCGAACTCAGCGAAAAGCGAACAGTTCGCTGTCCGGATCGCGGTGGCCCAGAATAGCTGACGACACGATCTCGGCAGCGATCTGGCTGTAGGTGATGCCATTTCCGCCGTAGCCCATCACAGCATAGACATTGTTGAAACCTGGAACGGCTCCGATGATCGGCAAGCCGTCAGCGGTCGTGCCAAAGGGCGCAGCCCAAAGGTAGTCCGGTTCGCCAATTTCTACGTCCAGGAGCGCCGACAGCTTTGCGCGCAGGGTCTTGGATTTCGACTTGAGCTTTGAAGGGTCGGCAAAGGCCGTGTCACTTTCTTCGTCCTCCCCGCCAACAATCAGACGACCATCCATCGTCGAGCGAAAATAGAGGTAGGGATCGGATGCTTCCCAAACGACATGGTTCTTGAGCCAGTCAGGCCGCGGGTGATGCGGCTTGGTCGCAAGAGCCCAGGTGGATACCATGCGATGGCCTTGGTCGGCCACGGCGTCGAGAAACTCGTAGCCGGTGCAAAACACAACGTGCCCGGCCTGGATGATTTCACCGTGCGAGGTCGCGACAGCGTTCCATTCGCCAACGCTGCGAATATCCGTGATTTCGGTATCGGCAACGAGCGAGACGCCGTCATCCTGTACTTTATGCCACAACCCGGCTGTCAATTGCGCCGGATTGGCGGCTGCAGAAACATCGGACTCGATTGCCGCGGTGCGATTGAGACCGAACTCGTCGCGCAAGCAAGCGGACTTGAGAAACCTTGCTGAAATGCCGGCGGTCTGCCGCGCGTCGGCTTCCAGGCGAAGCGCTCGGGCACCATAGTCATTGCCGGACAAATAGAGAGACTTCTTCCTTTCAAGGCGACAGTCGATCCCGAGAGTGTCGACAACTGTGATCAGTGTTTCCACCGCTTTTGCCGAGCGTTGCCAAGCCCGCCGCGCCTTGTCCTGTCCAATCATCGTGGTGAGCCGGTGGAGCGGCACATCGATCTCGTGCTGGATCATTGCGGTGCTCGCCAAGGTACTGCCCTTCGCCGGCCCGCGGCGGTCGACGACGAGAATTTTCATGTTTCGCTTGGCAAGGGCCAATGCCATGAGCGCTCCACCGATGCCCGCGCCGACGATCAGCACGTCGACGTTGTCGGCGCAGATCCGACTTTGCGCGGTAACCTTGATATGAGGCGTGTTGGACCACAGCGGCCGGTTGGCCCGCAGTTTGCGCTTTCGTGTAATCTCCTCCAACTGGGGCGTCTCCATGTTCCGGTAGATGGCGCATAGCCGGACGAATGCGCCTCATTCCGCTTTGGGCTTTGTACATTTCCGGATCCCTTGCATGCCGCGGGCGTCGCAACTCCCGGAAGAGAGGAGCCCCGCCGACAAGTGTTCGTGCCGCAGATAACAGCGCGGGCCGCTCATCGCCCTGACACGGGCCACACGCCGTTGCTCGCTTCGAGACGCGCGTCTTGGGATGGATGCAGGCAAGGCCTGCGAGTACCGCTGTATGGCTGGTAGGAGTTGTCAGCGGCGCGATACGACTGATAGCGGACGCACGATGCTATGCGCAGATCGGCCGTCGCGTAGCCCACAAACCGCCGATTGATTTGCGCCGTCCGGCTCTCGTTCGTCGGATGGCTGGCCGCGTAGGGCGACCGGCACGCTCGCATTTGCCCGCCATACGCACGGTACGCGTTGGTTTCTGGGTCATAGGACTTGTAGCGACTCGAGCACCAATCGAGGTGGGCTGTCGAGAGGCCGGCACGAGAGGACGCCCATTTTGGAGCGGTGGTTGCCATACGCCGCGACGTTAGCTTCACTGAAACCGGGTTCGTAACGTAGCTGGAATAGACGGGCGGCAAACGCTCGTAGTTCTGCTGGCTCCGATCGATCCGCACCGGCGTTGCGGTCCAAAGGTCTGGAGCTGAAGCCGCCTTGAGCAGAGGACGTTCGGTGGGCTCCGCCAGCACGAGTGAGGCCACCGATGCAGCCGCGGCGCTGGCGCAAACCGACAACGCGATGCCAAATGCCAGCGATCCTATCGCTTTCATGGTCTTGCCCCCTCCGTCCGCCACTGGGAATGCTTGTTGGTATCGGCGCAAAATCGGAAAACGGTTGAATTTCCAACGAAAATGCCTGCCGCGACGACCGTGGTCGCCGACAGCTAAATGCCGAGGCCGATTTTTTGTTCCCGCTTCCGTCGTTCGTCGGATGAAATTCAGACCAAGGGCGCAGCTTGACCAGAATGGGGCTGATCGAGCGCTTTGAAATCCCGAAAAGCGCGGACTTGGCGATGCGGCCTTGTCGACCGACTGCGCGCAGTCGGCGATCCACCAGTGAAATGCAAGGACGCCTGGCGCGCCAGGTCTGCTTTTATTGGCGGATCAAGCTTTCGACCCGCCGCGCCAGCACATCAGCGGTGAAGGGTTTCGTGACCACTTCCATACCATGGTCGAGGTGCCCGTGGTTGAGCACTGCGTTCTCCGCGTACCCTGTCACGAAGAGCACGTTAAGACCGGGACGCTGGACGCGCACCGCATCGGCAAGCTGGCGTCCGTTCATGCCATTCGGCAGCCCGACGTCGGTAACCAGAAGATCGATGGTGGGGCGTGCGTCCAGTATCTTAAGGGCAGAAGGACCGTCGCTCGCCTCCAGCACCTCGTAGCCCAGCTCTTCGAGGATTTCGACCGCGACCATCCTGACCAGAGGCTCGTCGTCCACGACCAGGATGGTGTGCACGCCGGACGCCGCAGGCGCAGGCCCCGCTTCGACTGGCATGTCGGGGCTATGGTCTTCGGCCGCGTGGCGGGGCAAATAGATGCAGATCATCGTGCCCTTGCCCACCTCGGAATAGATGCGCACGGCACCACCGGACTGGCCGGCAAATCCGTAGACCATGGAAAGGCCGAGCCCCGTACCCTGGCCGATCGGCTTCGTCGTGAAGAACGGATCAAAGGCGCGGGCGACCACATCGGGCGACATTCCGGTTCCGGTGTCGCTGACGCACAAGGAAACATATTGCCCCGGCAGCAATCCCCGTTCTGCCGCTGCGCGTTCGTCGAGCCATCGGTTACCCGTCTCGATCGTCAAGCGCCCACCATCCGGCATCGCGTCGCGGGCATTGATGCAAAGATTGAGCAGAGCGTTCTCGAGCTGGCCGACATCGACGAAGGCCGTCCACAGTCCTCCGGCCCCGACCGTTTCGACCGCCACCCCAGGGCCGACGCTGCGACTGATCAAGTCCTGCATGCCCGCAACGATGCGATTGATGTCCGACGGCTTGGGATCGAGCGTCTGCCTGCGGGAAAAAGCAAGGAGGCGCTGGGTTAGGCCGGCGGCCCGTTTCACCGCTCCTTGTGCGCCCGTCATGTAACGATCGATTTCACTCACGCGGCCCTGGGCCAGCCGCGTTTTCATCAGGTCGAGGCTGCCGCTGATACCGGCGAGGATGTTGTTGAAGTCGTGCGCCAGCCCACCGGTCAGTTGTCCGACGGCCTCCATCTTTTGCGCCTGGCGCAGGGCGTCTTCAGCCTGAACCAGTGCCGCGGTGCGTTCCTCTACCCGTTGTTCCAGCGTCTCGTTGAGGGTGCGCAGGGCCGCAAGGGCATCGTCACGTTCGGCCTCGACGGCGCGCCGTTCCTCGATATCGATAAGGACGCCGGGAAATTTGAGCGCAACACCGTCGCTGCTGCATTCTACGCGACCGTTCGCCTCGAGCCAGCGATATGACCCGTCCTCGCGGCGGGTCCGGTATTGTTGGGCATAGGCTCCGCCTTTTGCCAGGGCGTTTTTGACGGAGGCGGTGACCCGTTCCTGGTCGTCGGGGTGAACGGCGCCGACGATATCGGCAAGGCTGAGACCCGAACGCCCCTGCCCCGGTTCGAACCCAAATGCAGCCGCGAATGCTTCGTCGACGGTGAAGCGGTCGGAAGGCACGTCCCAGAGCCACGTGCCGATGATCGCCCCTGCCGCCATCGCCATCTGCACGCGCTGGACGTTGTCGCGCGCGTAGCTTTCGCTCTCGCGCAACGCCACTTCGGCTTTCTTTCTTTGCGTCACGTCGCGAAACAGCACCGCAACCTGACGCAGGCCTTCCGGCTCAATGCGCGTGGCGGAAACCTCGATGTGCCTGGCGACCGACTGGAACTCCTGCTCGAAGCGCACCGGTTTGCCAGTGCGCAACACGCTGCCGTAGATATCCAGCCAGACATCGGCGTTATCGGGCTCGATTTCGCGAAGCCGCTTGCCGATGATGTTCGAGATGCCTGTGTGTCGCCCATAGCCGGAATTGGCTTCGAGGTGCACGTAGTCGCTGAGCGGGCCATGCGGTCCGTCGATGAAGCCGATAATACAGAAACCGTCGTCAATTGCCTCGAACAGCGCACGGTAGCGTGCCTCGCGCGCATCATCGCCGGCGTCAGCCTTCTTCTCGCTGACACCTTCCTGCAGCAAGGCTCTCAACCCCAGGATCTCTTCTTCGAGTTGCTCGCGAGACAACGATTGGATGTCGGACATCGATTTAGTCTTTCCTTCCCTCGCTCGCGTCACTGCGCTTTGCGCGCATCCCGATGGGTCTCGTCCCACAGCAATGAAAGTGCTCCGACCATGGCACTTCGACTGTATGGCTTGCGCACGATCGACACGCCAACGAGTTCCGGCGGCAGATCCGCACCCTCACCATAGCCCGTCGCAAACACGAATGGGATGCCCCTGCGCATGAGCTCGGCGGCGATCCCGAACGAATTGGTCTGACCGAGATTGATATCGAGGATCGCCAGCTCCGGAGCAGCTCTTTCGATATGTGCCATGCCCTGCTGGACAGAGCTCGCGGTCGAGACCTCCGAGAACCCTTCGTCCGACAACATTGCCTCGAGATCAAGCGCGATGAGCATCTGATCCTCGACGATCATGATCCTGGGGTTTGCACGGATAAGGCCGCTCTGTTCTGGGGCGGCGGTGCCGACCATGTATGTTGCCATTGTCGGACCTGACCCGGTGAGTTTGACGTGTGGGGACGGGATGCTGAACTCTGCCTCAAGCCCTGATGGTTCGAAGCGGACGGAGCTTCGTCCATGAAGATCGTAGGGAACGCTGCGCTCGATGAGCGCGCTGCCGAAGCCCCTGCGCGACGGGAGAGTGACGAGAGGACCGTTTCGCTCGCGCCAGGAGACGTCGCAATCCTGGCCGGTCATCGTCCAGCGCACCTCCACTTCGCCAGCCGTCACCGAAAGCGCGCCGTATTTGGCGGCATTGGTCGCCAACTCGTGAAACACCAGCGCCATTACCGAAAAGGCACGGCTGTCGAGCCAGACGGCAGGACCTTCGAGCGTGATTGTCGACAGCTTTGTCCGGTAAGGCTGAAGCTCTGCCTCAAGCAGGTCAGCGAGTATGCCGCCACCATCGCCGCGCACCACCTGGTCATGCGCGACGGCGAGCGCCTCGATGCGACCTTGCAGGGTCGAGACATACTCTTCGAGCGAATTCTTGTGCTGCTGCGGGCTCGTCACCAGCGACTTGATGACAGCGAGGATGTTCTTGACGCGATGGCTCAGCTCCTGGTTCAGCATCCGCTGCCGAACCTCGGACTTGCGCCGCTCACCCGCCATCAGCTCGTTGTGCCGCAGCACCACCTCGACAATTGCGACCCGGACGATCTCGGCGATTTCGCGTTCGGCCTCCGACCATGGCTGCGCCTGCGCCTTGACCGTTTCCTTCCAGATCGCAAAGCTCTTGCGCGGCGTGAGGCGGTCGCCGAGAGGACCTGCCTCATAGGTTTTTTCAGGGTTTCCAGCCCAGTTGAGGGTCTGGACTAACTCCTTGCGAAAGAACAGCAGGCAATCCGAGCCGGTCTGCGAAAGGGGAATGGCCAGAACGCCTGAAAGCCGCTCGCTGTAGGCCGAAGCCTCCGGGAATCTCTGAGACAAGGCGTGCGTCGCCCAGACGCGGCCTTCGCTGACGGTGCGGATGAAGTCCAGAAGGGCGGCTCTTTCTTCGTCCGGCGGAGCGGTGCCGATCCCCGCCCATTTGCCGTCGACCATGACGCCGATACCGTCGTTTGCCAGCAACTGCGAGAATTCACGCAGACTCTGGCGCAGCAGTTCCCCGACATCCTCGTGATGGGACGACAGAATGAGAAAGCGGTCGAGCGCTTGGCGTGTGCCGGCGACGGCCGCCACCCGACGCCGTTCCTTCAGAGATTTCAGGTGCAGCGAGAAAAATTCGCCGAACACTTCGAGAGCGACGCGCTGGGCCATCGGCAGTGCGCGCGGCGAATAGTGATGGCAGGCGATCAACCCCCAGAGCTGGCCGTCCAGAACAACCGAAATCGACATCGACGCAGCGACGCCCATGTTGCGCAAGTATTCGCAATGGATGGGCGAGACGCTGCGAAGATGCGCGAAACTGAGGTCCAACGGCTCGCCCGATCCGTCCAGGACCGGCTCGACGGGGACGCGGGCGCCGCTTGCGTCTGAGATGACGCGAATGGTGTTCTTCAGATAGAGCGCACGCGCCTGCTGCGGGATGTCGCTTGCTGGAAAATACTGGCCGAGAAAACTTTCAAGGTCGGCCCGTTTCGCCTCGCTGACCACCTTGCCGGATCCGTCCTGCTCGAAGCGGTAGATCATCACGCGGTCATAGCCAATCGTACCGGCAACGATCCGGCAAGCGCGCTGCACAAGACGGTCAACGTCGGTAAGGTCCTTGATGCGGCCGATCATCTCGCGCGCAATATGCAAGGGTTGACCGATAGACGGGGCCGGCTCGAATTCGATGATGACGGCCGACTTGTGCAGATGGACGGCAATGTCGAACACGCGGTCGCCAAAAGCGACGTCGAGCATGAGGGCCGGGCGTGAAGCCGCCCCCGCGGCCGCAAGCGCATTGCGCAGATCATGCAACAGTTTTGGACCCAGCACGTCGGCAAGCTGGCGCCCGAGCAGATCGTCGTCCCAGGCGAGCATTTCGGCAGCGTTGGCCGACATCCGCTCAATCCTCGTGAAACCGATGTCGCAGGCCACAAGACAGCCGTGCGGCTGGATGCTGCCGGGAATATGAATGGGCTCCCTGTCGCAAGTCTCAAGGTTTACGGGTTCAGCTGGCGGCAAGGGACGTACTTTCAAAGCAACTAAGGGCGAGCGCGAACACGGCATTTGCCGCGACCACGGACCGCCCGACATCATAATTAGGTGTTCCCTCCAGGAGGGAAAGGAACGATGGCCACCGGGTCGTGTCACTTGCCATCGAAACAAGGTGCCTCGCACCAAAGGTTTCATCGAGCCCAAGCTTCAACGCCCTTTGACGCAACACCCGCGCACCGAGAGACGACCCTTCCACTACATAGAGAGCACCGAGCAGTGCGCTTGGATCGGAAAGATCGAAATCAGGCTCCGCATGGCGGACCGGCGGCACGCCGAGATCGCGCGCATCCTGAGCGAGCAACTCTGCAACCGCGGACGGCTGCCAATTCCAGCCTTCAGGCCAGGAGACGTTCTGCAGCGCTTCGTCCATTGTCACACGAAACGGCAAAACGTGCGCCACGTAGCGACGATAATCCTCAAGGGTGCTAAGCGTGCCGACCGCAGCATCTACCCGCTGATGCGCTTCCCGCGTCCTGCTCCTCAATTCAACGCGTTCATTGCCGCGCATGCACCCTCCGCCCAATCATAAGATACTGCCTGTTTCGCAGCACGTGCGAAAAACCAAAAATCGCATCAGGAACTAGGGCATCACCATGACTGCGACAAGGGAATTGCCTTCAATTTTCGAGGGATAGCTGCAAGCGGCGAGACTCTGGAACGTCAAAGCTAGACGGCTTTCAAGGGGCAGTCACACGCGAACGCCGGGCTCTTCGACCCGTGACGCCTCGGGCTGCGACGCAGATATTGGACTGGTATTGACCTGGTGGGTGTCCCCCGGTGCCAGGACCTCATTTTTTGGCGACTTGAAATTCGTCATAAACCGGAGTGTCGCGAACGTGACGATCGAAAGCACGATGGCGGTATCGTAGGACCCAAGCCCGACAGCAACGCCGATTGCGCCGGTTGCCCAAATGCTCGCAGCCGTGGCGGTCCCGCGAGTGCCGAGCTTCCCAACGAGGATCGCTCCGCCTCCGATGAAACCGACACCGTTAATCAGGCCTTCCACCACGCGGGCCGTGGCCTCTGCATTGCCGAGTGTGATCGTTTCTGCTGACTGGATAAAACCGCATGAGGCGATGGCGACCAGCGGGAAGGTGCGAAGGCCAGCGCTCCGCTCGTTTTGTTCACGATCCCAACCGATCGGTAGCGCGAGGACGTAAGCCACCATCAAGGCAATGAGATGCGGAAGGATGTCCAGTTCCACGCCCATCGATATCAGCCAGTCGTTCACTCGCGCCTCCTTGAACGATGTAAGTGCCCGGCTAGATATGAGCGCAGATGAAAATGGCCAGCCCAAAAGTCGAAATAGTGTCTTCTCGACCGGCCGATGGTCCGACGCTTCACACGCACCTCGAGCATCAGGCACGACAAGAGAGGTCGACGTCCTTGCCATTTACGCGGCAGTCGGAACGCGCTCCTACAGCGTTCCGGCTTGATCTCGATTTCGTACGATCCGGCTGGTTGAGCCCTGCCCCGTCCGACAAAACCGGGCGCCGCCTTCAGCCCATTTGCCGCTACCCCCACCCGCTGTTGGTTTTACGATCGTCGGACCGTCAGTTTTTTGGCAATCCATCGGGTCTCAGGTACTTTCGTAGCGCTGCAATGCGAAAGATCGCATTAGCGGCTCCGTAGCCGCGATAGCCGCGCCTTTCGACGATCTCGAAGAAAAACCCTTCACCAAAGGTCGGGCTGTAGAGCTGGAAGTACTCGCCGTCCTCGTCACGGTCGTAGAGAATGTTTTCGGACTTCAGCCTCTCAATGAGTTGAACGTCGAGGCCGAAACGCGCTTCGACGTCATCGTAGTAATTTGGCGAAATCGGTAGCGCCTTGAACCCATTGGCGCGCAAGGCCTGCGCGGTCGAAAAAATGTCGTCGGTGGCAAAGGCCAGATGCTGGACGCCGGAACCGAAGGTTTCGGCGATGAACCGGCCGGCCAGCGTGTTGCGGTTTTCCGCGCCATTCAGTGTCAGACGCAACGTTCCAGCGTCATTTTCCACGACCTGGCTGCGAACGATGCCTGCCGGATCGACGATGTCGATCATCGGCGTCTTATGAGCATCGAGTAGCGATGTGTAGAAGAGCAGCCAGGTCAGCATTTCCTCATATTTGACGGTCTGAGCGATGTGATCGACGGAGCATAGTCCGGCAGCGATGACCGAGCCGCCGTCTCGCACTGGCTCGAACTCGATCTCCCAGATCTTGGAGAGCTCGGATTTGTCGTCCAGGAAATAGACGAGCCCTCCGCCCACGCCGTGGATCGCCGGAACCACGAGCTCGCCTGGGCCAACCGGCTGCTCGAACGGTTCTGCTCCAAGCACCCGCGCCCTTTCTACCGTGGCGGCAGCATCGTCCACCATGAGGCCGAAGGCATAGGCGGACGTGCCGTGGACAAGATAGGAAGCGCTGGCAAAGCCTTCGCGCTCGGTGTTGACCACCAAATTGATGGCGCCCTGGCGATAAACCACCACCTGTTTCGTCCGATGCTGTGCTGTTTTCGCGAAGCCGATTGAAACGAGCAACGCTTCGAGTTCGCCTGCCTCCTCTGCCGAGGCACTGAACTCCACGAACGCTACATCTCTCACGTCTACGCGAGGAGGCATTGTGGGGACCGGCAAACGAGTATCCGGCTCGGCGCGCTTGACCTGATCCCCGAGATAGATCAGCGAACGATATCCGTCGACAGCGATCGCACTGGGGTTGCCGCCACGAAATTGGTCGTTGAAGATTTCGAGCGACAAGTAGCCGTCATAACCGGTCGCCGCCACTGCGCGGGTAAAGTCGGTGACCGGCAAGTCTCCCTCGCCCGGCATGTTGCGGAAATGCCTGCTCCAATACAGCAGATCCATGTCGATCAGTGGGGCATCGGCCAACTGGACGATGAAGATCTTCTCCTTTGGGATCGAGCGGATCGAGTTGATCTCGATCTTGCGCGACAGCGTATGAAAGCTGTCGAGGATCAACCCGATACTCGGGTGATCAGCGCGCCGGACGATCTCCCAGGCGTCGCGATGATCGCTGATATGGCGCCCCCAGGCGAGCGCCTCGTAACCCACGCGCAGGCCCCGTTTTGCGGCCCTTTCACCGAGTTCGCTAAAGTCCGCTGCTGCCCTGTCAATGCCACCAACGGCGGCAGGCGAGACATTGGAACAGACAAGGACGAGGTCGGTGCCAAGCTCCTCCATCAAGTCGAACTTGCGCTCGGCACGGTCGAACGTTCGGGCTCTTAACGGCTCCGGCATGCCCTCAAAATCCCGGAACGGCTGGAACAGACTGATCTCCAAGCCGAAATCTCGCACCATGCGGCCGACCTGACGCGGGCTTTCATCAAAAGCTAGGAAATCGTTCTCGAAGATTTCCACACCGGCAAAGCCCGCCTTGGCGATCGCACGCAGCTTGTCCTTGAGGTCGCCGCTGAGCGAAACCGTTGCTATCGAGGTCTTCATCACTCGCTCCTCGCTGAATTCTTCGGGGTTCAGCCGGTCAGTGCCTTGAAATGGGCAAGCATCCGCATTGTGTCGGGCTCAAGACCTGTAAACAGGCGAAATGCGCCAACTGCCTGGAATACCGCCATTCCTCCACCGTCGAGCGTGCGGCATCCGCGTCGCCTTGCTTCTGAAAGCAGCGACGTCTCGAGCGGGAAATAGACGATCTCGGCGACCCAGTGGCGCGAATCGAGAAGCTCGACCTCAAGCGGCACTCCGGGATAGTTGGCCATGCCGGTCGGCGTGGCGTGGATCAACCCGGATGCCGATCGCATGGCAACAGAAAGGTCCGTTCCGGCGGTAACATCCGCGTCTGGAAACAGGGCGGTCAGCATCGCGGCCAGCAATCGCGCCCGTTCCGGCTCGCGATCGAAAACTATGAGACGCTTTAGACCGAACGAAAGCGCGGCATAGGCTGTTGCGACGCCCGCACCGCCTGCTCCCAGCTGCACGGCCGTAGACAGGTCTGCATCGGGCAAACCTCGCCTGAAGCCTTCGGCAAAGCCCCACCAATCGGTGTTGTGGCCATATCTTCGCCCCCCCTTGAGCACGACCGTGTTGACGGCACCGAGCCGCTGGGCGTCCGGCGACAGTTCATCGAGATGGGCAATGACCGCCTGCTTGCACGGATGTGTGATATTGAGACCGGAAAACCCCTGCGTCTCAGCGTCGGCGAGCAGCCGCTGCAGATCATTTTCCGTCGCGCCGATCTCGAAAAGATCGATCAGCTCGTAGGCATAGCGGAGCCCCTGAGCTGCACCTTCAGCCACGTGCATGGCAGGCGTCAACGAGGCCTGGATGCCAGCACCGATCAGGCCCGCCTTCAAGGGTCTTACAAGCGTTTCGGACATTGTTTGTGTTTCCATCTTCCGAGCCCGTTGCAAAGGGCAACCAGCCTTCGGCCCGCCGCGGCGTCGCGGGCGGGCCGAAGTATTCGCGCGGTTACTGTCCCCGCGCGGCACCTATCTCCTTGAACAGCAACTGCACCGTATCGGCGCCGATCTCGGCGCTAAACTTCTCGATCACCGGCTTGACGGCGTCACGCAGCTTCTGCGTTTCTTCGGGGCTGAATTCGCTGACCTCCATGCCTGTCTTGCGGATTTCCTCAAGGGCTGTGGCATCCGCCTCGCGCGAGACCTTGCGTTGATAATCGCGGGCCTCCGTCGCGGCCGCTTGCAGCACGTCCTTTTCCTCGTCATTCAGCCCATCCCAGAACTTCTTGCTGACGAGCACGATCTGCGGATTGTACTGGTGACGGGTCAGCGTCATGTATTTCTGCACTTCGTAGAATTTGGCATTCAGGATGTTTGCCGCCGGGTTCTCCTGCCCATCGACCGTCCCAGTCTCAAGCGCGGTGTAGAGTTCCGTATAAGGCAGCGGAACAGCGTTGGCGCCGAGCGTGTTGAAGAGCTCGATCGGGATCGGAGACTGGATCGTGCGGATCTTCAGACCCTTGATATCTTCAAGCTTGGTCACTGCATGGCGATTGTTCGTCAGATTGCGGAAGCCGAGCTCCCAGTACCCAAGTCCGACTAGGCCGGTATCGGGCAAGAGCTTGCTGAGGCTTTCCCCGAAGGGGCCATCCATCACCTTGTCCGCCTCTTCGCCACTGTCGAAGAGGAACGGAAGGTCGACGGCGCCGAATTGCTTGAGGTTGTTGGCAAGAATACCGGCGTTCAACACGGTCATTTCGATAACACCGCCCTGGAGAGCGGAGACAGTCTGGACGTCACCACCAAGTGTGCCGCCGGGAAACAGCTTCACCTCGATCTTGCCGCCACTCTTCTCATTCACCAGCTCGGCAAACTTCTCCATGCCCGTCACTTGGGGGTGCCCCTTGTTGTTGGCTGACGCGAACTTGATGGTCTGGTCGCGTATCTCTGCAAGCGTTGGCCCTGCTGCAAACAAAACGATCGGCAGGGCGACGCCCAGGGCCATTTTTGTCAATCGGTTCAACAACATCTTATCCTCCCAGATTGGACCGGTAATCCTGCCGGCCTGTTGAAGCGCAATAGAAAGTTGCCGTCAGTGCCCGAACCAGGAGACCGGTACGGTCACCAGTTCGGGGAACAAAACGAGCAGAAAGAGGACGACCAGTTCAGCAATGAGGAAGGGCCACACGCCCTTCGTCAGGTCCTCCATCGACAGTTTCGAGACGCCGCAGATAACGTTGAGGACCGTGCCCACTGGCGGGGTGATCAGGCCGATCGAATTGTTGATGATGAACAGCACGCCGAAATAGACCGGGTCGATCCCCGCCTGTTTGATGATCGGCATCAGAACCGGCGTCATGACGAGGATCGTCGGCGTCATGTCCATTGCTGTCCCGACGACAACGATCAGGACCATGATTGCGATGAGCAGAAGGGTCTGATTGTCCATCAGAGGTTCGACCAGTGCGGCAAGCGCACCGGGCACGTCGGCAACCGTAATCAGCCAGGCGGAAACGGCAGCGCAGGCAACCAGGAACATCACGACGGATGTAATTTTCGCGGCCGCTACGAAGACATGGAAGAGCTGGCCCGGCGTGAGCTCGCGGTAGATGACCATCGAAACGAACAGGGCGTAGACCGCCGCAACAACGCCGGCTTCGGTTGGCGTGAAAACGCCAAACTTCAGACCAACGATGATGATCACCGGCAAAAGGAGCGCCCACACACTGTCGAGCAGCGCTCCAAGCCGCATGCGGGCGCTTTGTCTGGGCGGGAGTTCGAACTGCTCCTTGCGCGCGACGATGAGCCAAGTGATGCAAAGGGCCGCGGCGATCATCAAACCCGGGAAAATGCCCGCAAGGAAGAGCTTGGTGATCGAGACGCCGCCAACCACACCGTAGAGGATGAAACCGATTGACGGTGGAATGATAGGCCCGATGATCGATGCAGAGGCAAGCAGCCCCCCGGCGCGCGCAGGATCATGACCGCTCTTCAGCATCATCGGCAGAAGCAGCGCGCCGAGGGCAGCGGCGTCGGCGACAGCTGAACCAGAGAGGCTGGAAAGAATGCAGGCGGCAAAGATCGCCACGAAGCCGAGGCCGCCGCGAATATGACCGACCATCGCCATCGCCAAGGCGACGATGCGGCGGGAAAGCCCGCCGGTGTTCATAACCTCCCCTGCAAGCAGGAAGAAGGGCACGGCCATCAACGGAAAGCTGTCGGCGCCGTTCAAGACGTTTTGGGCGACGATCTGTGCATCGAAGAGCCCGAGAAAGAGCATCAAGGCGACACCGCTGATGATCAACGCAAATGCAATCGGCACGCCGAGCGCCATGGGACCGAGAAGCGCGCCAAGGAAGATGGTGACCGTCACCGGCTCGTCCTCAGTGTTTGACGGGCAGCGGCCCGAGCGTGGCGGTGGGGGGTGGGTCGAGCGCTACTTCGTCTTCGCTGTCGCGAACCAGTTCCGCCGTCGTCACGTCGATGCGTCCGGTCGCGATGGCGAAAGCATCGGCAAGCAGGATGAGGAATGCGGGTACCCCAAAGGCAAGACCGGCCCCGTAGAAGAAGCCCATGGAAAGCCCAGTCGCAGGCGCACTGACATGCAGGTTGATGAGCGTCTGCGTCCAGCTGCCGCTCATCATCAGCCAGGTCACATAGAGCATCATCGCATGACCAAGCAGCACCGCGACCTTTGCGGCGACCGGCGGCAGGCGTTTGATAAGCGTATCAACGCCGAGATGCCCGTGTTCGCGCAAGGCAACCACGGCGCCAAGAAACGTTAGCCAGACGAAGAAGATGCGTGATATTTCCTCAGAGGCCGTGATGCCTTGATTGAACGCATACCGCAAAACGACGTTGCCGAAGACGAGGACGACCATGCCGGCAAGCAGCAAGGCAATCGCCACCTTCAGCGCAAAGAAATAGAGATCGATAATACGGATCATGCGCTCCTCCCAAAGCGGAGTGCCGTCTTGGCGCCCGCGCATCACATTAGCGCCACGGGGCGGCGTCAGGCACCGGTGCGAACACATCCTCCTCAAGCGGTCTTCGCCATCACAAAATGTACGAACTAGTACGTATGTCAAGTAGACTCTCTTGAAAGACCTCCGTAACCTCAATATGAATTTCGAGGAGGCGATGTAGAGAGCCTTTGGGCTTGCCCGTTTCGATCTGGTTTCATTGGAAAATTCGGCGCGTGCCGGGGAGTAACGAAAAAAGAATGGCGCGGCGGGTTGAGGCAAGTCGGAAGAACGATCCGGAACGCACCAAGGAAGACATCCTTGTCGTTGCCACCGAGGAGTTCTCGACGCACGGCCTTGCGGGTGGACGCGTTGACGCGATCGCAGAACGGACGCGAACCTCCAAGCGAATGATCTACTACTATTTCGGGGGCAAGGAGGGGCTATACCTCTCCGTGCTCGAGCGAGCCTATCGCAAGATCCGCACGCTCGAGGAGGACCTCAAGCTCGCAAGCCTTGCCCCGGAAGAGGCGTTGCGTACGCTAATATCCAGCACATTCGACCACGATGAGGCCAATCCCGATTTCGTGCGATTGGTCAGCATCGAAAATATCCACCACGCAGCCCATATGCTGCGGTCGGAAGCGATACGCGATCTGAATGTCTCGGTCATCGAAACGATCGCGGGCATTCTGGAACGCGGTACCGCCGAGGGTGCTTTCAAGCGAAAGGCCGACCCGATCGATGTGCATATGCTGATCAGTGCCTTCTGCTTCTTCAGGGTTTCGAACCGATATACATTCGGAACCATCTTTCGCAGGGATCTCTCCGAATCGGCCACTATCGGCCGCCATCGCCGAATGATCGCCGACGCCGTGATCAGCTACCTCCAGACGGAGGAAGGGGCAGAGAACCCCATATCCTAGGGATATAGCGCATGGGATGGGAAGCACTCAGGCAATGGGGAGGAAATGCGAACCGCATCGCACCGCTCACGGGCGGAGTTGCAAACGATGTCTGGAGCGTTCGCATCGACGGGCAGATCGCAGTCGGCCGCCTTGGCTCGAGGCCTGATGCCGATCTCGCATGGGAAGCCAGTCTGCTCCAACACCTTGACCGTGAAGGCATGACTGTTCCCGTGCCGATTCCGACGCCTGATGGGCGCCTGTTCGTGGGCGGCTTGATGGTTATGACATATATGGAAGGCGGGCCCCCACAGACGCCATCTGCCTGGCGCCGGGTGGCCGACACGCTGCGCGAGTTGCATCGGTTGACCAAGGACTGGCCGCAACGCCCGGGTTGGAAGTCGTCGAGCGATCTCTTGCATGCTGAGACCGGAACAAGGATCGACCTTACCGCGATGCCACCTGAGGGCGTCGCCCGATGCCGAGCAGCATGGGCGCGGCTCCTTGGGCATCAAACCTGCGCTGTTCATGGCAACCCGGCCAACCCGGGAAACATTCGCATGACGGCCGATCGCGTCGCATTGATCGATTGGGACGAGGCACACGTGGATGTTCCCGACCTTGACCTCGTGCTTCCCAACAACGCTGCGGATCTCGATCACGGCGCTTATGACATTGCCGCGCAAGCGTCCGCCGCATGGGACGCCGCCGTTTGCTGGAATGACGACTACTCGATCAAACGGCTTGCCAAGGTTCGAGCGCTCTAAGCCTTGGTGGACAGGGACAACTGCTCGCGCCGTCGACCGGGCAATCTCGATGATGTGTCCCGTAACGCCTTCGGTCTTGTCTTGCTTCGTTGAAAAGTACGGTTCTGGCGCGAGAACGTAGATTTTGCCCGCATGCGCGATTGCCGCCAGGGTAAGTGCTGTATAAGGTCCTGCGGCAAAACGCAGAACACTCAGTTGACGAGGATGACATGGCAACCGGTACCGTTAAGTTTTTCAACCAGGACAAGGGTTTTGGTTTCATCACGCCCGACAGCGGCGGACCTGACGTCTTCGTCCACGTGTCCGCGCTGGAAGGCGCAACCTCACTGCGCGACGGCCAAAAGGTCAGCTACGAACTCGGCCAGGACCGCAAGACTGGAAAATCGAAGGCTGAAAACGTCAGGTCAGCCTGAACATCGCATCCCACACCGCGGGAATTCGCTTCATTGCATTCCCTCGCCTGCCCGGCCGCGCGAGCGACCGGGCAATCTCGGTGATGCCCCCCCCCAAGCCCGATCTTCAGATCGACGCAACGCACGGCTTGAGCTCGCCGCTGCGGTTCGGCACGTAAATGTCGACGGCCAAGACATGCAGGCTTCGGCTGTACATTTAGATTTTGCGATGGCTAATCCACCCAGTCGCTTCAGCGGTTTTGTTTGTGCTGATGCGACGAGAGTGGGCGGCGCATGACTGACCGTGGCTCAATGAGCGTGCGGCGCCACAAGTTCCAAACAGCGTCGGCTTGAAACGCTCGCCTTCCCTGCTTCAGATCACTTGCGCTGCGACAGGGTGGTTTGAGTTGTTGCCGCAAGCGAGACGGCTCCACTCGGCGCGCACGGGTTGCGTCCGGCCCGTCCGGTGGCGCGAGCCCTGCTTCGCCTTCCCCGGCCGGGTTTTCTTTTGGACGATTTTGTGGGCGAACCAGCCTGAAACGTCTGCCGTTCCTCTCGCCCAATCAAACGCCATGACCTTAGAAAAGCAAAAGCGCCCGCAGGAGATGCAGGCGCTTGGCAATTCTTCAGTCTATGTGGGTCGCCTTAGCGGGCGAAGGCCGTGCGTGCGACGCGGTCGATGTCGGCGCGTTCGATGCCGAGGTCGCGAAGTTCGCGGTTCGACATGCGGCCCAGTTCGGTGACCGTCTGACGGTACTTGCGCCAGTTGTTGATGGAGCGTGCAATGTTCATTTGATCCCCCTTTCAATGGGCTTTCGAAGCCTGGCTGCCAGTCCGTGGCGCCTCGTTTCACTTCGATGAACACCTTATAGCTCAGGCTTTCCGTAAGTTGCAGCGCTCAAAACTCAGCGCTCCCATGTGAGAAATGCATAGGCGCTCGACGAGCCAACGGCGACGGCCACACACCATCGTGAGCTGGGCGCTACATGTCCGGTGACAAGGTAAAACTTGGCGCGAACGCGTAAGAGTGGCAACCACCGAGCGGATCCGTTTCACTTTGAGGACGGTCGAGCCAATCAAGGCGACCTTTATCGCGGACTGGCGGAAGCCGGCATAGATTTGCAAGCACAAACGCGGCGCCGAGACATCCCTATCCTTTTTGACTGCGGTCGCTACCAACGAAGGGCTATCGAAACCACCCACCGTCCGCGCGATGTAGGTCTGATCCTTCGCATACCTTCACCTTCACCTCAGCGGACAGCCTTGCAAAGATGACCCTAAACGAAGCAGATCCTCGCCGAAAATTCGCTGTCCGTTATCCAGACGGACTGACATCAAAAGAAGCAATCACCCTGCTCGAGCAAGCATGCGCCGACGTCGCTCCGAACCTGACACTGAGCGAAATGAGTGACGGAGCCACGGTCGAGGGCGAGCCCTGGCACATCCTGTCGGTCTGCTTGGCTCTGCCGCTGTTCGAGTTGACCGAGCTACTCTAGCCCCCTCGCCAGGTTTGCGCCTTCCGCTCCAGCCGGAACAATTCCACGGGGAGCGTTTGTCAGTACCGGAACAATACTCCCCACTAGTGCAGTTTGAATCTTCCCCAGTTTGCGCGCTCTGGCCGGTCTTTCGGGGCGCGCCCCGGAAGACCGGCGGCGCGTCGTCATCGATACTCTTTCCGATGGTCGGGAGGGGGATTTCGGTGATCAAACTGAGGGAGACGATCATGATCCTGGATTTGCATCGACAAGGTTTGTCGGTGTCGGCGATCCCCAGGCAGACTGGCATCGACCGCAAGACGGTACGCAAATATATCGAGCGCGGTCTGGAGGCTCCGTCCTACGGCCCGCGAAAGCCACAAGCGGCGGTGATCGACCCGTTCGCCGGCTATCTTCGTGACCGGGTAAAGACCTATCCCGGTCTCACGGGCAGTCGACTGTTTCGCGAGATCAAGGAACGCGGCTATGTCGGTGGCTATACGGCTGTGACGGATTTCCTGCGCGATGTGCGGCCGGCTCATCTGGGCTTGCTTCGTCATGCACCAGAACCTGCCGACCGTCCTTCGATGCCATGCGGCGGCATTCGAGGCGATCGGCGGCGCCCCGCGGGAGATCCTCTACGATCGGATGAAGACGGCTGTCATCGGTGACCTCGCCTTCTTCGGCGCCGATGAATCTGGAAGCGTTGGTACGGAGCATCGCGAGTTCGTCCGTAACCAGTGCGGCAGCTTCCATCGGACCTCGCGTGGATTCCAGCATCAGGTAACCGACAATGGCTTCGGTGACGCGCCTTGGCGGTAGCGAAGCTCCGGCGTGATTGAAATGCCTGCGCTCGGCGCAGCCGGGTGTGTCGCTACGCAGGCTGTCGATTTTTGCGTCGCTCAGCACCTGGTCGCCTCCAGTTCCACGACCGCGTCGATCTCGACGGCTGCCCCAGCGGGAAGCGAACTGACCCCTCACCTCATCTGCCCGGCCACGCCAGCGACCGGGCGATGTCGATGATGTCGTCCGTGCACTGAGGGACCCTGTCATTGGCCGCTCGGGTGAGGTGAGCGCGACCCCGAGCCTTGTTCTTGTCTCACCCTAGACGGCTCGCTTGGTTCATCCTCCATCCGGGCTAATGGCGGCACGACCAAACGCATGATAGTTTTATATTACTAATTGCGAATATATGGGTGATTGTTTTGGGCGCGACATAATTCGCATTCCTTGCACAGCTGCCGGTGGAAGATACTTCCGGCCGACATTCGTCTCGTCTCCAACATTCGCGGGAAGCCGAGGCAGAACGCAACGGGATCGCTCGGATCGCCGCTCGGCAGGCTTATGGGGGCTGGGCGGGTGCGACCGGCAACTGCGCCGGGTTGACCTCGCATCGAGTACGAGTGGGAGGGGACATGCTGAAAAATATGATGCTGTTGTTGATCTCGCTCACCGTGGCGCTCGGTGTCGGGGAAACAATGCTACGCATGTTTACGCCGTTTCCGATCGGCACACGGACGCACAAGAGCATCGACGAGAAATATGGCTATCGCCTCGATCTGGCACTGGGCGACGTAGACAAGGACGGCTTTCGGGATCCCCCTGGACTAGGCCATGACTTCCAGGTTGCGGCGATCGGCGATTCAATGACCTATGGCAACAACGTTGATAGCGCGCATTCCTGGCCGGCGGCTTTTGCGGCAATGACGGGCGAGCGCACGTACAACTTCGGTGTTGGAAGCTACGGTATCTACACTTATCACGCCATCGTGCACGATGCTTTGGCCGCGGGCGCGAAAGGCAACATTGTCGCCGTTTTCCCTGCCAACGACTTCGCGGTCGTCTTTTCCGCCTGTGATATCATGAAGGCTCGTTCCGACTTCTGGCTCTCAGAGCAGAAGCGGCTTCATCTGCAGGCCCTGTTTGGTGACGCGCGAGGCTATTCGATGTGCGGCGAGGAGCAATCCGAGAGCCTCAAGACGAAGCTTGTCGAGAATGTCGCGATCCTGAGTGCCTATCACCATGAGATAGCGGAACGACTGAAGAGTCTTTACGCCAGACTGTTCAAGCCAGGCGATGGGGAAACATCCGAATACTATACATTTCCGGACGGGTGCCCTTCGGTCCTGAAGCGCTATGTCGACGACCACGGCCGGATGGCGGATCTGGCGTCGCCCGAAACCGCAGCAATGTTTGGCGACTTCCAGCGGTTTGCGGCCGATTGGGCACAGCAGCGGCCGGGGCGGGTCGGCATTCTGCTCATTCCGTCAAAAGAGCGCGTGATTTTCGAATGGCTGCGTCGCCATGACCGGCTGGCGTCAGCCGCGCCGGAGTTTGTACTCAGCGTTGAACGCCAAGTTGCCCTTGAGGACAAGATTCGCCAGACCGCAGAGGAGTTCGGTTTGCCGTATCACAGCGCGCTGGCCGCAACCACCGATGCCCTGCAGGATGCGATCCTTGCCGGGCAGCGCCTTTATCCTGAACGAGACGGCCATCCGTTTGAAGCTGGTTACAGCGCGTTCGCACGGACAGCATCATTACTTTGGGATGAGATGACGGTGAAGGCCGCTCAGGCTGGCGGCTAGTCGCCGATCGGAAGCCCTTTGATAGGGGCAAGTGAGGAATGAACGCTGTGCCGATGCGCGAGATTTCCCCTTCTTGGGCCAGGCAACCCTTTGATCGACGCCGCGCACGAGCTTGGCGTCGTTCAGACTGAATGACGTTGACCATTACGCCCGATGGTCAACGTCACCCCTTGAAACCGCAGAGCGGGCGCGGTCAAAGCACCAGCAAATCTGGACCAACTCGCTTGGCCAATTTGCTAATCGCCCCTGGCGGTTCAGAATTCCTGCCAATCGCTGCTGACATCGAGTGCTGCGCTCCCGTGGTAAGCTGCCGTCCTACGTGTCGACCGGAGCGGCTGAGTGCTGTCGGTCCTTGTGGGGGTGCGAGCGTTCGCGAAAGACGTCTCCGCTATGCCCTGAAGCTTGAATTGGCTGACAAGCTCCCTGAGGCGCACGGCCTCATTGGCAAGCGTGTTGGATGCCGCATTGGACTGCTCCACCATTGCCGCATTCTGCTGCGTCGTCTGATCCATCGCGTTGACGGCGGTGTTGACTTCGGCAAGCCCGACGGACTGCTCTTTCGCCGACGTGGCGATCGATTCCATATGGACGTTGATTTCGACAATAAAGCCACTGATCGTCTTCAACGCGGAGCCTGCGTCCCGGACGAGCTTCACACCGTTCTCCACCTCTGCGGAGGAGTTGTGAATGAGACCTTTGATTTCCTTGGCTGCCTGCGCCGAACGCTGCGCCAGCTCTCGAACTTCCTGGGCAACAACCGCAAAGCCCTTGCCGGCTTCGCCCGCCCGGGCCGCCTCCACCCCGGCGTTGAGGGCAAGAAGGTTCGTCTGAAACGCAATCTCGTCGATAACGCCGATAATGTTGGAAATCTGTTGCGAACTTTCCTCGATCTTTCGCATGGCCTCTTCGGCGTGGGATACGACTTGGGCGGATTCAGCGGCCGAATGGTTGGCGCGGCTTGCCACCGCCTTGGCCTCCTCGGTTCGTTTGGAGGAATTGGCGACGTTGACGGTAATCTCGTCGAGCGCCGCCGCGGTCTCCTCGAGTGAGGCTGCCTGCTGCTCCGTTCGCTTTGAAAGATCGTCGGTTCCGACGGCGATCTCGCGCGTGCCGGTATCAAGGGTCGAAATCGATCCTGAAATCTGCACAAGGGTCGTGCCAAGTTGGGCGACTGACTGATTGAAATCGTGGCGAAGCGCTTCAAAATCCTGCGCGAAGGCATTGTTGAGCTGGAAGGCCAGGTCGCCGGATGCCAGCCTCTTCAGGCCAGCTGCCAGGCCCGACGTTGCGACGCGCAACCGTTCGGTGGCATCGGCTTCAGCCTTTTCCTGCATGGCAATGCGCTCGAACTCGGCGCGTTTGCGGCTTTCTGCGGCGTCCTGTTCGAGCCGCCGGTTCGTAATCGCGCCCTGGCGGAAGACTTCAAGCGCCTTGCCCATGTCACCGATTTCGTCGGAATTGCGCGCAAGTTCGATCTGCGCGTCCAGCTGCCCCTCGGCAACGAGACCCATGGAAGTCCCAAGCTTGTACATGCCTCCGATAATGCGTTTGAAGGTGACAAATCCGACAATGACAAGCATGAGCGCCAAAGCGGACATGGCGATGGTGATAAGGGTCCAGTAGAACGATGCCTCGACATTGGCTTCGTCCACCGCGGCTTGCGTGCGATGCTCCAATTTCACGTAGAAATCATCCACCGGCTTCATGATCTCAGCCTTGAACCGGTGGTAGTCCGGCGAGTTGAGCATTTTCGTCGCTTTGCCCTTGGCTTCGGGCCCAAGTGTGGCGGCGTTGTCGACGAGCTCCATCGCCTCGGTTTCAAGCTTGATCAGCGCATCAGAGCGCTTTCCCGCCTCGTCGAGAAGAGCGAATTCCTCCTTGGTGAAACCGGCCTGCTTCATCAGATCCTGCATGGAGACAGCCGCCCCGTCAGGACGCGGCTTTGCGTCCCCGCCGGCGACGAAATCCCAATAGATGCGGTGATAGTCTTCAGGCCGAGGCCGCGTTCCATTGCGGATTTCAACGACCGCATTGTATTGGTCCTTGAAGGAAGGGTCCCCGGTCTCCGCGTAGGTACGCACAAGCCGGGTCAGATCATCCGACGATTGCCGGAAGTTGTCAGCCAACATGTAGGAACGATATTTCTGGTCGTATGCACGCGTAACATCGGCTGCGGCACCCGCGTAGCCCCAAAGGCTGGCGACGAGGCCAGCCATGGTCATACCGGTGACCGATGCCAGAACGATGAATTGGCTCTTAATTCTCATGACGACGATTCCTGATGCGGATATCGCTGCTGGCGCGCCGAATTCATTTCTTCGCCAGAGGCCATACCTCACATGAAAGCAGGTAGACCGGGCTGCATTGCCCGAAACAAGTATCCACTAGAATAAATTGGTTATTGAACCGATAATCAATGTTGAGGATACAAAGCATTTTCAAGAAATTCTGAATATTCCCCTTTAGGTTGCAGAATTTTTCATAATAATTTGTGGTTTACCTCGTTCTGGTTGGTCGCGCATATTGCTGCTATATCGCATGGAATCGAAGATTATACCTTCTAATGGTTGAGATGAGTCGCTACAATTTCTGAGTGAGGAGCTGGAGACTGCGCGGCCTTGCCGCGGAAAACCAAAGCCTCGGCCGTTCAACCAGTTCACGATGCTATTCCAATTAGGATCGCCAACGGTGAAACGACCGGAACCTGGGACGATTGCTGTTCAAGCACTACCTGTGGCGAAGACCAGCAACATATTGTTGGCAGGCATCTCGATCGTCTCGCGGAGATCTAGTCCAGCGGCCCCAGCCGCTTGCTCAAGCTCAACGATATCACGCACACCCCAGGATGGGTTTCGCTCCCTTAGAGCGGCGTCGAAAGTAGCGTTCGAAGGGGCGTTGTGTGCGCCATCGCGCATATATGGGCCGTAGAGAACAAGAAGCCCACCCGCACGAAGCAAACGGCCAGCCCCTGCAAGCAATCCCAAGCTTGCCGCCCATGGCGCAATATGGATCATATTGATCGACACGATGGCGTCAAAATGCCCCGCTTGATCGACGCCCCATTGTCCTGAGCACACATCAATATCCAGCGGTGGCAGCACATTCTCCTGCCCTGCGAATTTGATCCAACTGGACGTGCTCGCGCGTGCGTCGGCATCCGGATCGCTCGGCTGCCAGGTGAGGTTCGGCATTGCTCCCGCAAAACACACGGCGTGCTCGCCGGTCCCGCAACCGATCTCCAGTATGGCCCCATGTGCTGGAAGGACGCGTTTCAGGACCGCGAGGATGGGCGCCGAATTTCGCGCAACGGAAGGCGAGAACATGCGCTTGTCAGCAGTTGCGCTGCGCTTTTCCAACGCAACAGACGAACGATCCTCCTTCTTTGTGGGCATAGGTCTTACATCTCCTTTGAGCACTGTGGTTTTCGGACGGCGCCGGGGCCAGCTCTTCGGCATCCAGATGATTGCTATGGCCGCCCGGCCGCTGCCGCAAGCGGTGAACGACAGATTGCGGCGCAGACCATCACGGAGAGCAGGCGCAGACCGCGTTGATGTCCAGGGCCCCTTGTTTCGACATCCTGGCGCGTCGCACCTTCTTTGAGCAAGTGCTGACAAAGCGGCTTGACACCAGGCGAAAGCGTCCGTAGTTAGTTGTAGGCCTAACCCTACAAGTGGAATTCATGCCTCATTTGCCTCACTCTTCGCCCGCAACCCTGCAGCTGACCGATCTGCCCGGCCCGGATGTGACCGTACGTCGCCTGCGGCACCCCGGCCGCTGGATCAGCGGCGGCCTCGTTCTGCTGCTGCTCGCCGTCATCGGCCGGGCCTTCGCCGTCGGGCAGATCCAGTGGACCGTGGTCGGACAGTTTCTGACTGCCGGCGTCATCGTCACTGGCTTCGGCTGGACGCTGCTGATTTCGGCCTGTGCTTTGGTCCTCGGCGTCGCCCTTGGCTTTGCCTTCGGCATCATGCGGCTCTCGGAAAATCCGATCCTGCGTTTTGCCGCGTGGCTCTATGTCTGGGTGTTCCGCGGCACGCCGGTACTCCTGCAGCTGCTCATCTGGTTCAACATCGCGCTGGTCTTCCCACGCCTCTATATTCCGGGCCTCGTCGACGAGCGCATGGTCGACGTCGTCACGCCGTTCGTGGCAGCTGTCCTCGGGCTCGGCGTCAATGAAGGTTCCTATCTCACCGAAGTGGTGCGCGGAGGTATCGGCTCCGTCGACCGCGGCCAGAAGGAAGCGGCCCACACGCTCGGCATGACTCCGGGCCAGACCATGCGGCGCATCATCCTGCCCCAGACGGTGCGTCTGATCCTGCCGGTGCTCGGCAACAGCGCCATCGGCATGCTGAAATTCTCCTCGCTGGCCGCCACGATCGCCATGGGCGAAATGCTGAACGCCGCGCAACGCATCTACTTCATCAACGGCGCCGTGATCGAGCTCCTGTTCGTCTGCGCTGTCTGGTACCTGGCCGGGACCACCGTCCTTTCCATCGGCCAATATTATCTCGAACGTCACTTCGGCCGCGATGCCGCAACCGCCACCAGCGATCGCCGCGGGTTCTGGGCCTGGGCGCGCCGGCCGGCCGCAAGGGGGGAAGCATGAGCCTCGCAGTCAAGGCGGTCGGTATCCGCAAGAGTTTTGGCAGCCACGAGGTCCTCAAGGGCCTGGATCTCGACGTCGCCTATGGCGAGGTGCTTTGCATTCTCGGGCCATCCGGCAGCGGCAAGAGCACGTTCCTGCGCTGCATCAACCACCTGGAAACACCCAATGGCGGCTATGTCTGGGTCGATGGTTCGATCATGGGCTATGAGCTTAACCGCGGCGCGCTTCAGGAATTGCCGATCAAGCGGTTGCGCGCCCAGCAGAGCCAGCTCGGCATGGTGTTCCAGCATTTCAATTTGTTCGCGCATCGAACGGTGCTCGGCAACGTCATCGAGGGTCCGATGGTTGTGCGCGGTCTCGGCCGTAGCGAGGCCGAAGCCCGCGCCATGGCCCTGCTCGAGCAGGTCGGCATGGCCGCCAAGGCGTCCAGCTATCCCTCGCAACTTTCCGGCGGCCAGAAGCAGCGTGTCGCAATTGCAAGAGCATTGGCGATGGAACCGCGCGTCATGCTGTTCGACGAACCGACCAGCGCGCTGGATCCGGAACTCGTCGGCGAGGTGCTGGAAGTGATGCGCAATCTGGCGCGCGGTGGCACGACCATGATCGTCGTCACGCACGAGATCGGCTTTGCCCGCGAGGTCGCCGACCGCGTCGTGGTGATGATCGACGGCGAGATCCGTGAAATGGGCGCGCCACAGCAGGTCCTGAGCGCCCCCGGCGACCCGCGCGTGCGCAGTTTCCTCAGCCGCGTGCTGGCCTGATCAACAAAGTTCAAAAAAAGGGAGAACGGAAATGAAACAACTGCTGCCGATGGTCCTGGGGCTCGCCTCAGCCACATTCATCAGCCTCGCATCCGGCGTGGCCGTCCATGCCGCCGACGAAAAGCTAGCATCCGCCCTGCCGGAAGCGGTTCGCTCGGCCGGCAAGCTGAACTTCACCATCAGCCTCGCCTATCCACCGATGGAATATAGCGACGCCGGTTCGACCGAACTCAAGGGTTTCGACATCGACCTTGCCAAGGCGATCGCCGAACGCCTCGGCCTGACGGCGGAATTCCAGAATGTCGAGTTTCCGCAGCTCATTCCGCAGGTCGTCACCGGCCGTTCGGACATGATCATCACCGCCTTCTCCGACAAGGTGGAGCGCCAGGGCCAGCTCGACTTCATTGACTATTTCAAGACCGGCAACGTCTTCTACACGACGCTCGATCATCAGAGCGAGATCAAGACCGAGGCCGACCTTTGCGGAAAGACGGTGGCCGTGGCCACCGGCACGAGCTGGGTTACCTGGGCGGAAGAGCTTGGAAAATCGATCTGCCCGGCCGACAAGCTGATCACCGTCATCCAGATCCCGACCCAGGCCGAGCACATCATGCAGATCCGCCAGGGCCGTGCCCAGGCCTCGGTCATCGGGCTCGAAGGGCTTCTCGATCTCATCAAGCAGGAGCCGGGCAAGTTCTACCAGGTCGGCGATGTCGGAGAAATCAACCACTACGGCATCGCCTTCGCCAAGGCGAACGGCGATTTGCGCGATGCGGTGCATGCAACGCTCAATGCGCTGAAGGCAGACGGTACTTATGCACAGATCCTCGACCGCCACGGCTTGAAAGAGGCTGGCGTCGAGGAGTTCAAGATAAACGGAGCGACAAAGTAACCCCTTGCCGGAGCCTGCCTTGACCCATCCTTCCACGCCAGACGCCAACGCAACGACCGAAAGCCCGGATGACCGGCTGTCGCGCTTTCGCCTCGATTCCTTTTCGAGCGAGCAGCTCTACCGGCAGCTATACCGGGCCTTGCGTGCCGCCATTCTGAGCGGTGACTTCTCCGAAGGGGAAGCCATCCCCTCGGAGAACCAGTTGCGCGACCAGTTCGGCATTGCCAGGACCACCGTGCGCAACGCGATGGCGCTGCTGGTGTCGGAAGGATTGGTTCAGCAGGTGCGCGGTCGGGGCACCATCGTCTCGCACCGGCCGATCAGCCACAACATCTGGAACTTCGGCAGTTTTACCGAGCTGGCCCGACGCCAGGGCCAGCGCCCGGTGACCCGGGTGCTGGAGCACAAGGTGGAAAACGGCGGACTCCTCCTGGTGCGCGCCCGGGGCCTTGCGAACGGCGAGACGATCAGCTGGCTGAACGTCGACACGTCGCACCTCGACCTTTCCCTCTACCCCGGCATCGATGCCTACGATTTCGGCGCGCAATCCCTCTACGAGGTGCTGCGCCGCGATTACGATCGCCATCCCCTTCGCTCGGAACTGCTGCTCACCGTCGTGCCGCCGTCCGATCGTCTTCGGGAGGTCTTTACCCCGGCGCCTTCAGTGCCGGGCTATCTTTGCGCCAGCGGAGACGTGCTCGATGCCGACGACCAATTGGTTGAACGCACGTCGATCGTCTACTCGCCGGCCGTCCAGATGAAATTCGCAACGCGCTGGGGGCGCGATACCGCGCCCGCATGAAGGCGGTGCGACCCAGGAGAACTGACATGAGCCGTTTTGGCGAGACTTTCACAACCCCGAAACCCATCCTCGGCATGCTGCACCTGACCGGCGATGGACCCGCCGCAAAATGCGCCCAGGCCGAAGAAGAGGCCCGCATCATGGCCGGCGAAGGGGTCGACGGGCTGGTGGTCGAGAACTATTTTGGCGATGCCGACGATGTCGAGCGCGTCCTCGAAAGGTTGTGCACCCTCAACCTCGGCGCGCGGATCGGCGTGAACGTGCTGCGCGACGATGCGCGGGCGTTTGCGCTTGCCGCACGCTTCCCCGTCTCCTTCATTCAGGTGGATTCCGTTGCCGGCCACCTGCCGCCGGAAAGTGACGTCTCGTTTGCGGCTGACCTTGCCGCCCGGCGGGCCGGCGTACCGGCCTTGCTTCTCGGCGGCGTGCGGTTCAAGTACCAACCGGTTCTTTCGGGACGGTCCGAAGAAGATGACGTCCGCCTGGGGGCAGCACGCTGTGACGGCCTCGTGGTGACGTCGGATGCCACCGGCCAGCCGACGGACATGAAGAAGGTGGCGCGCTTCCGCGCGGCAACCGGCGGCACCGTGCCGCTCCTCATCGGCGCCGGCCTCACGGAAGCCAATGCGGTCGAGCAGCTCGCGCACGCCGACGGCGCCGTTGTCGGGAGCTGGTTCAAGCACGACCATAAGGATACCGGCCTGGTCGAGGCCGGCCATGTGGCACGGCTGATGCGCGTCGTGCGCACCGCACGGAGTGCAGCATGAGCACCGACACCGTTGCGGCGCGCCCGGTGACGCCTGAGAATTTCGCCCGCTTCGGCAAGGTCTATGACCTCGTCGACGATCTGGACGCGCAGGTGATCTGGACGACGGGCGAAGGATGGCGTGACGGGTTCACCCGTATCCCGCTGATAGAAGGCTCGCCCCGCCTCGGCATCACGCGTGCGCCGGGAGCGCCATGGTCGTGCACCGCGATGGAACGGCATCTGCTGACCGAGGAGGCGATTTTCTGCGCGGGCGAGCCGGTCATCCTTGCTGTGGCTCCCGCTTCGACGGCCGATGCTCCCGTTGCGGCCGATATCGAGGCCTTCATCATCACGCCGGGCCGGGCGGTGGTGATGCATCGAGGCGTATGGCATGACGCCTGCCGGGGTGCATCCGGCCCGACGCCCTATTACTGGATGGCGGTCTGCGGCCTCGGCGAAAGTCCGTGGGTGCCGGTCGAGGGAGGACCGCGCCAGATCGAGGTCATGCAAGGACAAACCGCATGACCGCCTTTTTCATCGGCGATGTCGCGCTCGACGAATACTACACTGCGGACCGCTGGCCCGGACGCGCAGACAAGGGCATGGTCCGCGAATTGCCGGCCGAAATCGGCGGTTCGATTGCCAACGCAGCCGTTGTGCACACGGCGCTCGGGGGCGATACCCAGTTCATTTCGCTGCTCAATGACAGTCCGCTGTCGCGCCGCCTGATCGACGACCTCGGGCAGAACGGCGTCGCTGCCGATCATATGCTGACCGATCCCGCGGTTGCGGAATCGCGCAATCTCATCTTCCTCGTCGACGGCGAGCATGTCGTTTTGACAGTCGAGATGGGCGAACAGCCAATGTGGCTCCCGCCGGCAACGCTTGCTGCGCTGCGCCAACCAGGCTTCCTCTACACGACGCTCTACCGGGTGCGTCGGCTCCATGCAGAGACCGACGGGGGCGTGCTGAAGCAGGCCGATCTCGTAGCCGATCTCAGGCGCTACGACCGCCGCGCGATCTTCGATCTCGATGTCGGCGGCTGCGCATCCGAAGACCTGCCCTATCTCAAGGGCGCTGCCGTCGTCATCTTCAACCAGGTCGGCTTCCGCGCCGCCTTCGGCCATGACGACATTTCCCGCATTGCTGACTGGATACGGGATCACGAGATTGGCTGGGTCGTGCGCACCCTGGCCGCCGACGGCGCGGAGGCGCACGACGGCGAGACGCGCCTTGAGGCAACCGGCTACCCGGTCGACGTCGTCGACGTGACGGGTGCCGGAGATACGTTCGGCGGAGCATTGACCTGGTGTTTGAGCGAGGGGCAATCCTTTGCAGAGGCGCTGGATTTTTCCATCGCCGCCGCGTCGCGCTCCGTTACGATCCATGGCCCGCGCGGCGGCAAGGCGAGCGCGCCGGATATCCTTGCATGGCGTGCGCAAAGGCGCGGGCCCTGATAGGCCGAGACTGCGACCGTACTCCAGCCCCGAAATCGCCGCCTGTGCGCTTTGCCTTGATACTGCGAAACGGGAGGCTTTGCCTCCTGCTTCCCAAGCTCGCGCTGACCGACGGGGATTGAAGGTGAAGCGCCTGCGCCAGGAACCGGCCGCACGGCGCGAAACGTCAGTGAAGTAAAGGAAGCCGGGCGGCAGGTGCGTGAAGAGGCGGAGGGAGCAGCCCCCCGGCCCCTCAAAGTTCACGAAGACCCGGTTGTGACGTCGAACTCCGCGGCCCAAAGGGCATGATACGCACGACGACCAAGGCTCCCCAGGGCCGCTCGCGGACCTACCCGATGGTTTGCCGGCCCCTCCAACGCCGCGCTCGTCGCGGCAGCGGCCACGCCCCTGCACGCGTTGGATACGACTTGAGCGATGCGCAGGCTTTGCGTGAGAGCCTGCGTCATTAGATCAGCGCATCTCAGTCGAACCGTTTCTCACCGAGAATGCCCGCACGCACGCCAGCCGCCACGGCAAGCGCTGGATAAGGTCCCGCGGCACCTGGCCGATCGCATCGAACGGTTCGAAAGCCAACGGCATGACCAAGCAAGAGGCGGAACTCTGCACCATCCGGACAACGCCCGTTGCAGTTGCGCCACAAATGGACATCCGTTGATATGGACGAATAGAGCTTCCTGACCGGCTCAACGACATCAGGCAACGCGGTTGGCTTTTGCAAGCGTTCGATCCGCGTCACTTGTCCCGGAAGACTTGCGGGTGTGTACCGCGCCGGCCGCTCTGAATGCCACGGCGGCCGTCATCAGCGCGAGTGCCGCGATTACCGCTGCGCCCACCGGCAATGCGGCGATGTCGTAGCGGACGAGGAAACCGCCAACGATCGTTCCCAGTCCGACGCCGACATGCATTGCCGAAAAATTCAGGCTGATGCCGGCTTCGGCTGTTTCCGGCCCGCTCGAAATCAGAAAGCGCTGCACGACGGGCGAAATCATCCAGCTGATGCAGGCCCAAATCATCATGACGGCGAACAACGGCCCGGGGCTGCCTTTGAGCAACGGGAGCCCTGCAAGCGCCGCGAGATAGGCCGACGGCGTCAACAGGAGGGCTGCGCGCGGTGACAACCTGTCTGCAAGCCACCCCCCGAAATATCCACCGCTTATGCCTGCTATTCCCAACGCGGCGAAGCCAAGAGCGACATTCCCGTCCGCGATGCCGGCAACCTCGACGAGATAGGGCGCGAGAAAGGCAAAGAGAACGAAGTGCCCGCCAATCGTCAAGATGGAGACCAGCTGCCCGGCGACGAGAGGGGTCGATCTCAAATGCTTGAGATATCCAGGCAGCGCCACCCCGCGAGGGCCGGAGGCGGGAATGCAGCGCCAGCTCACCAGCCACACGGTGAAAGCAAGCGCGGCGAGCGCAAGAAAGACGCCTCGCCAACCGGTTACGTCCGCTATCAAGATGCCTGCCGGAACGCCGAGCACCAACGAGCCGCTGATCCCCATGAACATAATCCCGATCGCCCGCCCCTGCATGCTCTCATCGACGAGTTCCGTCGCAAGCATCGTTGCCAGCAGGCACACGGTCGCGCTCGCCGCAGCCATCCCGATACGAGTAAGAAGCATGATCGCGAAATTCGGGCTCGCGGCCGCGGCAAAGGTGCTCAGCATGAAGAGGCCGAGCGCTGCAAGGAACAAGCGTCTGCGATCAATCCGTTTCGTCAGGACGAGCGCAAGAGGCGCCGTGATCGCAAAGACTATGGAAAAGACGGCTGTCAGTTGACCCGCAAGCGCCAACGACACGCCGAGGCCGCCCGCTACGTCGGGAAGGATCCCGACAATGATGTTCTCCGCCGTCCCCGTCACAAAGGTTGCGAAGGCCAGCAAGATGACGACGGGATTCATGCGTTTCACCCTCCAAACATGACGACCCATGTTGGGTGGCGAATAGCCGGCCCGACACGGAAAGACGTGTCGGGTTTCGAGGCAAAGCTTCGGTTATCCCTTAACGGCACGACTAACACGCCATTGGGAAAGCGGAAAGCCTCTTCGGCGCCATGACTGCAGGTCGACGCCCAGGCGGGCCACTGACCAGTCGTCAAGTTATAGGGCATCGACCTGCACGCGGGGATGCGCAATCGTCCGGATAGAAAATATTCGGCACCATGAATGCCGCAAGTTTCGCGCTCACCACATCTGCGATGTGTTTCGGGCGTGATTTGCGCGAACGGAACACCAATGGGCGGGAACATGGAGCGCGACGAAACCACCGAGCTGACGCAAACGCTCCTCTCAAGCCTTTCGGTGATTGCCGAAAGTGACGATCAAACACGGCTTCGGATCAGGAACACCTATCGATCCGGTCTTATGCTTTCAGCCCATCTCGCCCTGACGGGCGATGATGCCCGCCCGGGTATCCGAACCTGCCTTGCGTGGTATCGGGCTGCAAGCGAAGCAAACGAGGCCGCCTCCATCGGCTGGTTGCTCGCTGCGATCGACGAGCGGATCAACGCGCGCGATCTGCGGGACTGGCAAGCCCTGCAGAAGCTGCTTGATGACGCTCATGACTGTCTGCAGCCCACGCATCATTAGACGATAGCACGGCCACCGATTTGAACGCCCGCCGAGCGAGTCCGCTCGCGGCGACAAGCGGTCGATGTGGAAAACAGGCCGGCGCCGCGCGTGAAGCTCTCCGACACATTCTGGTTTGGCCCACGAAAGGGGTGATCATAGCCCACGGTCCGCCGATCATAGACGACGGGCAAGCCTTCCTGCGAGTGCGTTTCACTGGTTAGCTGACCAAGGGTGAACTTCGAACGCGATCCGGCGACGGGGATCTGTTCCGTCATGATGGGCAGTCCACCTCCTGCGGCGCCGTGGGAAGCGCGGCGCAAATTCCCACCTCGGTGTGACCGATTTCGGGCGGGAGTAAATTGCAGGACGGCCAGCGTGATCTCGCGGCAGCAACGTGACGTCAATCGGTCGCCCGACCCCGTTCTAAAGATAACGGCGATCGCGTCCTCAAGGGCTTGTGACAGGCCGGAGACATTTAGTCCAACAATAGTCAGAAAAATCGTACGGTGTTGCGAGCGCTCGCGTCGGCCATACGAAAAATGCGCCCGATGCAGCCCGAACAAATTACGGCCCTCGAACACCGAGACTGACTACGCTCCTCATCTGCGCTCTGCGACCGACCGCTCAATCTGCGGAAGCCCAAACAGGCCGTCGGCGATCGGCTCCTCTTCCAGGTGAACGGTTTCCGTATCGTTTGGCAGCAACACGGCGACATCTCGGATGCCGAGATCGGCGAGCTGGTACGGCGTGCCGTGCCCATATTCGAGGTGGCCGCGGCCGTACTCGGCGCGGAAACATCTCGAAGCCGACGACGACATCCGTGCGTTGCGCATGGAGGCCGGCAAGCACATGCAGTTGCCAGCGATGGATGTCGTAACGATCATGGTTTTCGCCTAGAAGGACTGCGCTCTTGCCCGCCATGTCGGCGATCAGCCGAGTGTAAAGAACGGCAATCTCTGGCCCGGGAGGTGCAGAGATTGCCGTAGTGGCGGTCGGCCCTTGTGAGTTGTCGACCGGGAGGATCTGTTAATTAGCGACGGATGAAAAGCGCTACGGTTGCACTGATGGCGCTGGAGATTGCGACGATCAGAAAGACAGCAGATGTATCACCGTGCGTATCCATATAACCCCCGATCAGAGGCTCACCGAGACCAGCGAACAGGTAGGCAAAGAAGTTCATGACCCCGATTGCGGTTCCGGCTCGCTTGTGTCCGACAAGATCGGGGCACAGTGCCCAGAACGAGGACTGAGGACCGTAGACGAAAAAGCCGCAGAGGAAGAGAACCACCAAACCCTTGTAAACGTCCGTCGCGGGGATCGTGTACATGTACAGCGACGTGACCGCCGCCAACGCCATATAGAGCACGATGGCAATGTACCGTTTGGAATTAAATAGCCGATCCGATACCCAGCCATTGGTAGCCGCGCCGAAAGCCATGCCGACCGGCAAGGCTACGCTGATCCATTTCGGGTCGATGACGGCGGTTTCGGCGCTCGCCTTTGCCCAGTTGGAGCCAAGAAAATGCACCGGCACCCAGACGAGGAGGCCGTATCGTGCTGCGTTTTGAAAGCCGATTGCCAGACCGCCAACCAATAGGCGCCAGTTCTTGAGAACACCTTTGTAGCGCTCCAGTGAAGTCTCATCGTCGGCGACCTTGGCCGCCTCACCGTCGTCGATAGCGTCGTCGTGCGGGGAGCGGTACCCAAGGTCTTCCGGCCGTTCACGCGCAACGAAGTAGAAGGTAATCCCTCCAAGCAGGAGGAGGAGCACAGGCAGTCGGAAGATCCAACGCCAATCGAGTTGCAAATAGTGAACGACCACCAGCGAGGTCACATAGGAGAGCACAGAGGCAAGCCCGGCGGCAAAGACATAGCAGCCGAACACCTTGCCCCGTTCGTGCCTGCCCCACCAATTGGACAGAAGTCGACTGCCGGGCGCCCAGCCCAGCGCCTGGAAGTAGCCGTTTGCGCCCCACAGAATGCCCAGGCTGAGCACGCCACCGGCAAAGCTCGTTGCCCAGTTCATGGCGCAGGAAAGAATGGCGCCGGCGCTCATGACGCGCCTCCCGCCGAACTTGTCGCCGAGATTGCCATTGATGGCCTGCCCGATCGCATAGCACCAGAGCATGGCGGCACTGACCCAACCCAGAGCTTCCTTGGAAACACCGAATTCGGCCTGGATGCCGGGGATGGCAAACCCAAAGGTCTGCCTTCCGGTATAGAAAAACAGGTAGCAGAACATGGCCGCAAGCAGCATTCGCCATTGCGCCCGACGGAAACCGCTGCCCGCCACGGATTGGACGGCGTAGCGGGACGTGTCGATTGAACTCATGGTAACCTCCCCTGGTTTCAGTGGCAGGCGAAGGCTCCTCTCCTTCGCCGCGGCTGTTTTCCGATGAGCCGAGTGGTGAACCGGAGCCGGCGCGCGCCAATCGCGGGCGCGGCTCCGATCCGCGCTACGTCAGCCCCATGGCATCGACCAAGTGCGCACGTTGGTGAAGCTCTTCATCGCCTCCACAACGCCTTCCTTGTAACCGAGGCCCGAATCCTTGATGCCGCCGAATGGAGACATTTCGATCCGATATCCCGGTACTTCCCAGATGTTCACCGTGCCGACCTCGAGCTCGGCGACAAAGCGCGAGATGTAATCGAAACGGTTGGTGCAGACGCCAGACGACAGGCCGTAGGCGGTGGAGTTCGAGATGCGGACGACCTCGGCGATATCATCCGGGCAACGGATGATCGGAATGACTGGACCGAAGGTCTCCTCGTGTACGAGCTCGCAGTCATATGGAACGCGGTCGACGACTGTAGGTGGAAACAGGGCTCCTTGCCGTGGCGTCCCATGAAGCACCTCGGCTCCCAAGCGCTCAGCATCCTTGACGCGGGTTTCGAACAAGGCCGCCGAGCGCTCGTTGATCACCGTTCCAATATCGGTTTCCGGATCCATCGGGTTGCCGCATTTGAGCCGTTTCGCCTTTTCGACGACCAACTTGGAAAAGGCATCGGCGACGCTTTCGACCACAAGAATGCGTTTGACGGCAGTACAGCGCTGACCGGAGTTCTTGGTCGCTCCGGTCACAGCCAGTTCCGCCGCCTTGTCGAGGTCGGCGTCTTCCATGACGATTAGCGGGTCGTTGCCGCCTAATTCCAACACCACGCGCTTATAGCCGGCGGTTGAGGCAATATGCTTGCCAACACGAACGGAGCCGGTGAACGTCACGAGGTCCGCGTCCGGATCGGTGATCATCGCATCACCCATCGTCGATGGATTGCCGGTGACGACCGACAGCATTTCAGGCGGCAGCCCGGCTTCGTAGAGCAGATCGGCAAGCGCCAATGCAGTCAGCGGCGTGAGTTCGGTCGGCTTCAGCACCACCCTGTTGTTGGTCGCGATGGCCGGCGCGATCTTATGGCTCACCATATTGAGCGGATGGTTGAAAGGCGTGATCGCGGAGATGACACCGAGCAGCGGCAACCTGGTCGTATAAATCTTCCGGTTCTTGCCGTTCGGTGAGATGTCGCAAGAGTAGATCTCCCCGTCATCCTTGATTGAAAGCTGCGCGGCGAAGGACCAGACGTCGTAGGCGCGGCTCGCCTCGTAAAGCGAGTCCTTCCAGCAAAGCCCGGCTTCCGCTGTGATGAGACGTGCGAAGTCCTCTTTTCGGTCGCGCAGCAATTCCGCCGCTCGCTGCAAGATCGTCTGGCGCTCGTAACGTGTCAGTTTGGGCTTGAACGCCTGTGCCTTGGCGAAGGCGTCGCGAACGTGCTCCGCCCGTGCGGCAGGCACTGTTCCGACGACCGAATTGTCATAGGGGTTGAGCACCTCGATCCGATCATCCGTATCGACCAGTTTGCCGGCGATCCGCATAGCCTCGCGACGAGGAGAGAGTGTGGTGTTGGTATCCATGGTTCAGCGCACCAGATTGAGCGCGACGTCGAAGACATCGAAATTGCGGAGGATCCGTCCGTCAGGAACCTCGATCTTGCGGTTAGCAATCAATGGGACCCTTTGCTCGGTGAGACCGCCGTGCGAACGCAGCGGTTCGGTCAGACCGGAAAGATCGTGGCGTGCCCTTGCCGTTCCGAGCACCTTGTGGCGCGAAGACAGCACCACGACATCACCGATCCGGTCAGCTGGCAGCTCAAACCGTTCGCAGGCTTCATCCGCCGAAACGGCGACGTCTATTCCCGCGATCCCATTCAGAAAATCGATGATATCTTCGTGATCGCCCACGTCGGCGTAAACTGTGGCGAAGGACCCAAGCGCGCCGTGATGGGCAACGTAAGGATCGGTAATCGGCAGGATGACGCGAGTGGCACCGGCGCCATAGCGCGCGTCGAGTATCTCCTGAAGGTAGATGACATCCGGTTCACCATTCTTCAGGTGCTTGTCATTCATGCCGTGGTCGGCGGTCATGACCAGTGTGCAGCCGGCGCTGTCGAGTTCGCCAACATATCGATCGAACATCTGATAAAAGTCGTTGGCGACCTTGGAACCGGGTGCCGCCTTGTGCTGCACATAGTCTGTCGTCGACAGATACATCAGGTCCGGTTTAAACGTCTTAAGCAGCTTGACGCCTGCGGCAAAGACGAATTCGGAGAGATCGGCCGAATAGACCTCCGGCAAGGGTAGACCGACGAAATCGAGGACATCTGCGATGCCGTTCTCGGTAACGGTCGCCTTGTCCGCCTTTTCAGAAGAAAAGGCGATGGCGGTTCCCTTGGTGAAATCGAGCCCCTTGCCGAGCAGCGTGCGGAGCTTGTCCTTGGCGGTTACCATTGCGACCTTAAGGTCCGCCTTCTGGAATTCGGCAAGAATGGTCGGCGCGCGCAAGAAGCGCGCATCGTTCATCATGACCTCTTCGCCACTCTCCCGATCGTAAAAGTAATTGCCGGCGATGCCATGGACGGCCGGAGGGCGACCGGTAATGATCGAGATGTTGTTGGGATTGGTGAAGCTCGGGATTACGGACAGAGCGCTCGTGTTTGCACCGGACTTCATCACCCGATCGAGGTTCGGCGCCAGCCCCTTCTCGATCGCCTGTTCGATGTAGCCCGGTTCCGACCCGTCGATGCAGATCACCACCACAGGCCTGTCGGGTCGCTTGTAGCTGCGACCGTTCGCGACGACCTCGGCACCGAAATTGACATAGGTGTTCATGATGGCTCCCTTATGCTGCGGCGAGGATTGCTTCGCGGCTGCCGATGAAGTTGCGGCCGCGCTCGCCCAGAAGTGCGTCGTTGATAGCGTTCAGCCAGTTGTCTTGAGTCACGCCATAGTCCGTCGCCTGGGTGGACACCCCAAGGCCCGCTAGAAAGGCGTCTAGATTGCTTGCGCCACGGACGAGGTCGTCGCCAAAGATCTGCTTGAGCGCCGCATCACAGTCCGCGTTTTTCCCGATCACGCTGCGCAAGATCGCCGGCAGAGTGAAGGAACACGCGATCCCATGCACCGTACCGTGGTGAAGCGTGAGGTAATATGAAAGCGAGTGCGCTAGCGCCGTCTTGGTGTTCGAGAACGCAAGACCTGCAAGAAGGCTTGCCCGGGACATACGTGACCTGAGATCGAGATTGTCGAGACGTTCCAGCAATTGGGGCAGAACCACCATGATCTCACGCGCTGCGAAAACGGCGTGGTTTGACGAGACCGGGTTGGCGTTTACGTTCCAGATGCTCTCAAGCGCATGCGACAAGGCGTCGAGACCCGTGCTCAGCGTGAGCGCGCGTGGGATGCCAAGCGTGAGTTCCGGATCAAGGATCGCATGTTCGGGATATAGGCTTTCGTGGGCGAGCGAGTATTTCTTCTTCGCGTCGGTGTCCCACACCGTGGCCCAACACGTCACCTCGCTTCCGGTACCGGACGTGGTCGGAACCGCGATTATCGGCAGATTGAGAAGGGTGTCGGCGCCAGCGCGGCCCTGAAGATAGGCTTGGACGCGTGCAAAATCCTTGCCCGAAGCGGCCAGGACCTTTGCCGTATCGATCACGGAGCCGCCGCCGATTGCCACGATCACCTGCGGAACCTTCGCAGCCGCACCGAATGCGGCGCATGCGGCGCGGAGGCCCTGAAAGCTCGGATTGGGCTCTACGTCGCGGACCACAACAGATGGTCGGCCGGCTTCCTTGGACACGCGGTCCACCAAAGCATCGAAGGCCGGATGGTCATTGTATGTCAGCAGGCAGTAGCTTCGGCCTGCAAGCTTCTCGCCGATTCTGGATATGGATCCCACGCCAAATGTGACGTTGACCGGGTTGGCGTATTTCCACGACTGCGACATCGCTTTCCTCCGAATTTCGTCTTCGGACGGTATAAGCGGGCCGTCGGTCACATTTGTCCAATTGATAGTTTATTGCTTATTCATATGTAAAACCTATGGACAACGAGCGGTGCGCGCGGCATGGTGCCCTGCCTCAAGTTTGTAGGAGCATGCTCGTGGCCATCGTTTTTACCCATCTTCGGTCATTTCATGCGGTGGCCGAACATCGCGGTTTCACAGCCGCAGCAAACGCGCTGCGCGTGAGCCAGCCGACGGTGACGACACAGGTCAGGGAGCTTGAAGAGCGCTACGGGGTGGAACTGTTTCTTCGGCAGGGCCGTCGCGTCGAACTTTCTGAAACCGGCCGTGCCCTTTACGCAATCAGTACACGCATCTTGAAGCTGCACGAAGAAGCGGAAGACCTTCTATCCAGCAGCGGTCACCTGACGACCGGGCAACTGCAGATCGCTGCCGTGGGTCCGTTCCACGCAACCGAAATGATCGCACGTTTTGTGGCGCGTTACCCCCTCTTCAAGGTCAGCATGCTGCTGGGCAACTCCGATCTCACGCTCTCGCGGATCCTCAATCTCGAAGCCGATGTCGCGATCCTGGCCCACCTGGTTGACGACCCCAGAGTACACACGGTGCCCTTCAGTACGCATGAGGTCGTCGTGTTCGTGAACTGCGACCATCCCTGGTATGGTCGAGACGAGATCAGCATCAGAGAGATCGAAGGGCAGCCGCTCATTCTTCGCGAACAAGGTTCAACGACGCGCCGAGCTCTGGAGACAATTGCCGAGAGTGCCGGCATAGCTTTGAGCCCGTTTCTGGAAATCGGCAGCCGAGAAGGGGTGTGGAAAGCTGTCGAACGAGGGCTTGGAATTGGCGTCGTCGCCGATTTCGAATTTGTCTCCCATCCCCGCCTGAAAACCATTCGCATCGCCGATTGCGCCGTGAGGACCGAATATCGGCTGGCCTGTCTCCAGGAACGACGCTCGTCGCGCAAGATCAACGCTTTTCTGGAAGCCGTGCTGTGATGCCGCCACGGCGGCGGTTGACGCGCGGCTTCAATCCTGCGGACTCCTTTGGCCAGACCTCGGCAAAGACGACGGGCGCGGATTGAAGCCGCGCCTTTCACGGCCGCACGCAATGCGGTCTCCTAAGGGCCTTCTGGGGACGCCTAAGCTCGCACATCGGGTACTGAAGGCGCAAAATCTGCCCGGTTCCGATCGCCGCCTGCGGTCACGCTATCCCATTCATCTCATTGTCGCAGAAACTGAGTAGGCTGCCTCACCCATATATAAAATCAATGAGGAGCATAGATACGATGTATTTCGCCAATACAGTAACACGTGTAAAGTTCAAGGCGGGAGATCAAATACGACAACGGAAACGTGCCAGCGCCGGCATCAGAGGTACCGTCGCGGGAATTCTTTTGACCATTGGCCGCTGCTGATACTGGGGAGGTTGGGCATGTCTGCAATTTCAAAGCGTGAGTTTTTACAACTACTTGGATTGACTGGCCTCGTATTGGGAGCAGCGTCTCTTTCGCCCGGGCGAGCCTTCGCACAATCGGTCGGCGCTCAACCGGCCTGGGCGAACCTTCCGGAGGGAGCGGTTCCGAAAACCGGTGGCAAACTCGTCTACGGACAGACCTACCCGAACTGGGCGGTCGGGACCTCTGACAATGGCAAACATCCCCATTTCTGGATCGACCTTCTGACGCGCTCGATCTGGAACTGCCTCCTGTGGGTGGACCACGACTTCAATCTTCAGGGCGAACTGGCAGAAAGTTGGCAGCCGACCGACAATTCGCTGACGGTCTGGGACTTCAAGCTCCGCGAAGGGGTCATGTTTCACAATGGCCAGGAAATGACGGCGGATGATGTCGTTGCCTCCATCAACGCCCACGTCGCCCAGAAAGGCAGTTCCTTCTTGAACAAGTGGTTCTCGAAGGTTGAGACCCAAGGCAAATACGCCGTCCGTTTCACTTTGAACGCCGGCTATGCCGAGTTTCCGTTCGCTTTGGCGGAATATCGCCTCGCGATCGTACCGGCTGCGACACCGGAGACCATCCTTACCGACGGTATCGGCACGGGTCCGTTCAAATTGATCGAAGTCGATAATCGCCGCGGCTTCCGCGCCGTGCGCAATGAGAATTACTGGCTCAAGGGGCGACCTTTTGTCGATGAGCTCGAAGGTTACGTCGTCAACTCGCAAACCGCGATCAACGGCTTCCGTTCTGGCCAATTCAATGCGGTGTTCAACATCGATCCGACGACGGCCGCCCAGTACGAGGGCGCGAACGGGGTTGTACATAAGTCAGCAGGCGGCGACCAGTTCCTGATCAGCCTGCCCAAGAACCTCGATTTGGTATGGAACGATCCGCGTATCCGTGAGGCAATCAGCCTGAGTATCGATCGCAACGCCATCAATACGATCGTCTACAACGACCCTGGCACCTGGGTCGGCAACGACACGCACATGTCAGGGCTAAATCAGGAATTCCTGCCACGCCCCAAGCCATACGACCCCGAGAGGGCCAAGCAACTTCTCGCCGAGGCTGGTCATTCGGGCGGGCTTACTCTGCCTGCAATCGTCTACTGCCCTTCGTTCCCCGAAGAACCCCGGGTCATGGCCGTGGTCGCAGAATCCCTCAAGAAGAACGGCATCAACGTCGAAATCCGCGAGATGCCTTGCGACGGCTTCAGCGCCTACCAACAACAGGTGAACGCGCCGTTTGGAAGGCCGGCACGTTCGCTTGTGGGACCGCGCAATCCGGCCATCAATCTCGGTCGCATGGCGACAAACGATTCTGAGTCTGCCGGCTGGTCGGGTGAAAAGGGGGACGGCTACAAGGCGCTTTATGCCAAGGCGATCGCGGAGCCGGACGGCGAGAAGCGCACCGAAATGTACCAACAGCTCCAGGCCATCGCCCAGTCGGACACACCGGCGATTGTCCTTGGTGGTCGCCGCAATATGTTGGCGCACGCTCCCTCGGTGAAGAACCTGAAGTCGCACTCTCAGAACTGGGGCAGCCGCTTCGACGACGTCTGGATCGAAAGCTAGCTGTCTCCGGGCCGCGGACCCCGCGGCCCTCATCACGTATCTGGGAGATTGACGTGCCGCGCATCGCCGCAATTATCGGGCGCAGACTTGTTCTGTCGTTCTTTATTCTGACCTTGACATCGCTGATCGTTTTCCTCGGCACAGAAGTGCTGCCAGGCGACGCGCTGACAGCAACCATTCCGGCCGACGAACTCGCTTTCATGCCGAAGGAACAGATCGATCAGATGCGCCAAGAGCTTGGGCTTGACCGGTCGATTCCTGTGCGTTTTTTCGAGGTATGGCAGCGGCTTATCACTTTCGACTTTGGGTCGACGATCATCAAGCGCGAACCCGTGTTCGACCGGATCCTCCATCCGATGATCAATTCCGCGGTCATGGCCGGCGTCGCCTTGCTGATCATGCTTACGCTCGTTGTCTGCCTGGGAGTACTCGCCACGCTTAGATCCGGTGGCCGGCTGGACACGGCAATCAGCGGCTCCACCCTGTTCACCTATTCGATGCCCGACTTCGTGGTCAGCAACATTTTCGTCATCATTTTCGCGGTCTGGCTCGGTCTGATGCCGGCCGTCATACTGGCACCGACGAACGCGCCCAAGTTGACGATACTTGCCGCGTCCATCCTTCCCGCAGTGGCGTTGTGCGTTCACGGGGCAGCCTATCAGTTCCGGCTGCTGCGTGCCGGCATGATCGAGGCGCTCAACAGCGACTACGTCGAACGCGCCCGGCTCGCCGGCGTTCCGACCTGGCGCATCGCGGTAAGACACGCGCTACCGTCCGCATTGATCCCGATGCTGAACGGCACCGCCACCTTCGTTGCCGGCCTGCTTTCGGGCGCAGTGGTCGTCGAAGCGGTTTTCAAGTACCCGGGTGCCGGAGGCGAATTGCTGCGGGCGATCTCCCAGCGCGAAATTCCGACCATTCAGGCAATCGCTTTTCTTGCCGCTCTCGCGGTGATCGCTGCAAATCTTGTGGCCGATCTTGCCGTCCTCGTCCTCGATCCACGCGTTCGCACGAGCTATCGTCATGGTTGATGTCAACACTTCGCCGCCGCAGGAAGCGCCGATCTATCGCTTGTCGCCATTGCGCCGCGCGCTATCCGAACCCGTAACGCTGATCGGCGTCATCGTCGTTGTCCTGCATCTGTTGCTCGGCGTCCTGAGCCCGCTGATCGCGCCATACGACGCAAGTGCTCTCGTCGGCGCACCGCTTATGCCGCCGTCGTCGGACTTCCTGATGGGCACCGACCAGATCGGGCGTGACTATTTCAGCCGCATCATCGAGGGAGGGCGGATTGCCCTGATGGTATCCTTTTGCGGGGTCGCGATCGCTCTCGTGATTGGCAGCATTCTTGGGGTATTCGCCGGGTACCTGGGCGGTCGGTTCGACGAGGCGATCATGCGCTTTGTCGACGCGATGATGGCCATCCCAGAGATCATCATGATCGCGATCCTCACCTTAGCGCTCGGCAAGGACGTGGTGGCGCTGATCCCAATCGTCGCCGTTGTTTACACCTGGGGTGTTGTCCGCGTCATCCGCTCGAAGACCATCAGCCTTTCGACGCTCGACTTTGTTCGGGCAGCCGAACTGCGCGGCGAGACCCGCTGGTCGATCATGCTGAGGGAGATCTTCCCCAATCTGATCGGCCTGCTTGGGGTCGAACTGGCGGTGCGCGTTTCCTCGGCCGTGTTGCGCATCAGCGCCCTGTCGTTCCTCGGTCTTGGCATCAGCCAACCGACACCCGACTGGGGCCTGATGGTGCAGGAAGCAATGGGTGTGGTCTTCACAGATCCCTGGTTCCTGCTGCTTCCAGCGGCGATGCTCTCCAGCTTGATCATTGCCGTCAACTTCGCCGTGGACGGTTTCGCCCGCGCCTTCGGCATTACATCGACGGAGCTTTGACCGATGCATCCTTCACACATTGAGGTTCGCGATCTCAAGCTCGTTTACGCGACCGGCCCCAAGCAAGAGGTCACCGCAGTCGACAGTGTCAGTTTTTCGATCGCAAAGGGCGAGACGCTCGGCATCGTTGGAGAAAGCGGATGCGGCAAGTCTTCGTTGGCGCGTGCGTTCCTTGCCTACACACGGCCCGGGGCTCGCTTTGCTGGCGGCTCCGTCAAGGTGTCTGGCGTCGACGTCTTGAATTTCGGGCCCGGGGAGCTTCTGAAATACCGTGGACGGAAGGCGGCGATGGTGCCCCAGAACCCGCTTTCCTCCCTGACCCCGCATCGCACGATCGGCAAGCATCTTGTCGAGTTGATCGAGCTTCACGATGCGGCCGGAAACAATTCCCCCCGGGCAAAAGCACTTGAGTTGCTTGCCGCGATGGAGCTTCCAGCCCCTGAGGCAATCTATGACCGCTACCCGCATCAGCTCTCCGGCGGCCAGCGGCAGCGCGTGGTGATTGCTGCAGCGCTGGTGGCAGAACCGGAATTGATCGTGCTGGACGAACCTACGACAGCCCTCGACAAGACGGTGGAATCCCAGGTTCTCGATCTCGTCGGTCGTCTCCAGAAGCGCACCAACACGACCGTTATATATGTCAGTCACGACCTGAACGTCATTGCGCGCATGTGCGAGCGCGTCCTGGTCATGAAAGATGGAAAGGTGCTGGAAGACGGACCAACGACGGAAGTCTTCGCCAATCCACGAACCGATTATGCGCGGGCCTTGATCGCCGCGATCCCAAGATTGAGCACGGCTACGCGCTCCAATGTGAAACGCCTGTCGTCGCCCTCGATGCTTGCTGCACGTAACCTTGACTTTGCCTACAGGACCGGAAGCAGTTGGACACCGCTCGGCCGCCTGTTTCCCAAGCGACAACAGCCCAACATCCTCTCGGAGATTTCGCTCGCTATTCCGGTCAACTCCACGCTCGGCGTGGTCGGCGAATCAGGTAGCGGCAAGTCCACCTTGGCGGCCATCATCGCCGGCCTCGTCGACGGAAACAGCGGCGCAATCGAGTTCGACGGCAAACGATTGTCGGGCCTGGCGACCCAACGTAATCGCGATCTTCGCCGACGCATCCAGATGATTTTCCAGGATCCGGCCTCGTCCCTTAATCCGCAGCATACCGTTGAGCAGATCATCGTGAGGCCGCTTCAGATCTTCTTCGGCATGACACGGGCAGCCGCTAGGGATCGGGCGGTGGAATTGCTGGGTGAACTTGATCTTGGTGCGCAGTTTCTAAGCCGCTCGCCGCGCCAGCTTTCCGGTGGGCAGCAGCAGCGCGTGGCGATTGCCCGGGCGTTTGCGGGCAAGCCGGATCTGGTCCTATGCGACGAAGTGACCTCAGCACTCGACGTGACCGTGCAGGCATCCGTGCTCAAGGCCATGAAGCGCCTGCAACGCGAGCACGGCACGGCCTATCTTTTCATCTCCCACGATTTGCCCGTCGTGGCCGAGATGTCGGACCAAATACTCGTCCTCGAAAAGGGAAACATCCGCGACTACGGCGATACCGCTACTGTCCTTAGCACTCCGACCTCAGACTATACGAAACGGCTCCTGGCGGCATTCGAGACCGCCTCTCAACAACTAGCAAACAGGACTTTGAAGCATGCAAATTGACGCCTTCGCCGCACCGGGAAAGTTCTATCGGGGCAATCTGCACACACACTCCACCATTTCGGATGGCAAGTTGCATGCTGAAGAAGTGTGCGAACGATACCGTGCTCGTGGCTATGATTTCATTTGTCTTTCAGACCATTTCCATGCCGCCTACAAATTCGCGATAGCAGACACGCGCGCCTACAGGACGGATCGCTTTACGACCATCATAGGGGCGGAATGCCACGCGCCTGCGACTGAAAACGGTGAGGCATGGCATATTCTCGCCGTCGGCTTGCCTCTCGAGTTCGCCAAATACGCTGAAGACGAAACAGGCCCGCAAGTTGCTCAACGCTGCCTGGATGCCGGCGCGTTCGTCGCAATTCCACACCCTGAATGGTACGCCCTTTCGATCGCGGATGCGGCCACGATCCCCGGCGCGCACGCAGTCGAAGTCTATAACCACACCAGTCAGGTGCTGAATGGGCGCGGAGGCGGTTCCTACTACCTCGACGATTTGCTTAATGCGGGCCGGCGCATCAATGCGCTTGCTTGCGACGATGCCCATTGGGTCGTGGAAGCCGATCGCAATCGTGATGCATTCGGCGGTTGGGTCATGGTGAAGTCCGAAGCCAACGAGCCCGACGCGCTCGTCGAAGCGCTCAAGAATGGCCACTACTACTCGTCGCAAGGGCCGATGATCGAGGACATCTCGATCGACGGCGACAACATCGAGATCAAATGCTCAGCAGCGTTTCAGATTTCTGTCGTCGGCCGTGCATCCAAGAACGAGAAGATCTCGGGCATTGACCTCACCTCGGCCAAGCTCCCGTGGAAGAAGTTCGCGGGCGATTGGGCAAGGGTCGTCGTCATCGATGCATCGGGCAAGATCGCTTGGTCGAATCCATTTTATTTGTAATCCTGCGTGTCGCCGGCTACCGGATTCTATATGAGAGGACGTGAGAGGCCGGGGACAAGCAGGGTTCAGTCGAGACATGAAAAGGCCAACCAGCCACGACGTAGCCCGGAAGGCGGGTGTTTCCCGCACGACGGTCTCGCTTGTTCTCAACGGATCCGATCTTCTAAACGTCACGGACGAAACGCGAAAGCGCGTGCACGAGGCGGCTCGCGCGCTGAACTATCGGCCGAACCGTGCGGCCCTTGGCCTGGTCAAGGGACGCTCGGAAACGCTCGGCATCGTGGTCACGCATCCGACCCTCCTTGCGGTGGACGGTTTCGTGACGGCGCTCATCCAGGCGCTGGTGACCCGAAGTCGTGAGGAAGGGTATCGCGTGATACTCGACTATGTCAGCGGTCAGGGAGAGAGGACCTATACGAACCTCGTCTCAGAAGGGTCGGTCGACGGTCTCTTGGTGATCAATCCTCTGAGCGGCGATAGCGAACTGTGCAACATCATCGAGACTGGATTTCCTGTCGTTCTGATCGGTCAGATGGGGTCGCCGAACGAACATAGCGTGCGGACGGACATCGAAAGCGGCGTGCGTGCCGTGGTCAAACATTTGAGCGACCTTGGACACCAGCGAATTGCACATGTGGCGTTTGCGCCGCCGGAATTCATCGCAGGAAAGGCCCGACTTTCAGCCTACACGCGGGCAATTGCGGAACTGAACTTGCAGCAGGACCCCGAACTTGTCACTCATGCCGCTTTCAGCGCCGCCTCGGCAAGACAAGCCACACACCGGTTGCTCGACGGAATGAGCAAGCCTCCCAGCGCGGTTTTCGCCGGCAATGATACAATTGCCGTCGGTGTTCTCAGAGCTTTGACCGAACGTGGTCTCCGCGTCCCGCAAGACATCGCCCTTGCCGGCTTCGACGACCTCCCAATCGCGTCGATGCTCACGCCCTCTCTCACCACGGTTAGGCATGACCCGAGCCAGCATGCCGCGCTGGCCGCGGATATGCTTGTGCGCCAGATCCATCGAAAAACTGTAACCGAACGAAAGGTTGAAATCGCTCCAGAGCTAGTGATCCGCGAGTCCTGCGGTCGGGTATCGGATTGATCGAAACAGCCGCGGGTTGACGCGAGATTTTCACGTCGGCGAGCATTGCTGTCGATACCTATGCCGCTCTAGCAGGAACATAGCGTGTCGAGCGTTGTCGTCGCACCCAATTTGGCCGCGCCGACGTTGCGCTCCAGATCGCCGCACGTTGGGCGACATCGCGCGGATCAGCGCTTCTCAGTTGCAAGCTCTATGGCTGGAGGGGAGGGTCGAAGGCCTCTGGCGCACGGAAAAGCTGCAGCTGGAACGCGACCTGATCAAGCTTTCAGGAAAACCAGCGCGCGCAAGATCTCGGCAAAATCCGCATGCTTGAAGGCAACGGCGCGAGGACCGTGCGCATAGGCTCCGGGATACCAACCGGCACGATAGGCATCTGTCGGATTGTTGAACTCGATCACCACTTCGTAGCGCTCGGCCCTGGACGGCAGCGCCTGAGAAAAATCGCCGGACAGCGCTTCTGCTACGCCTTCACGAATAAGCCGGCGCGACCAGGCAGGCGAGATCGACGTCGTTGACCGACCTTTTCCCTCCAGTGTTTCAACCGACTTCAGCCCCGGCACCATCGCCCGGGCGTCGGCGCAAATACCGGCATCGCCGGCAAGGAAGACCGACGGTACGCCGTACCCGGCGGCACAGAGCGCGTTGACGGTGAATTCCGAGGCGACCTCGCCGTTGAGAACCAGGCGCGAGATGCGCATGGTGGAGGTATGGGCGAGCGGATTTTCCTCGCTGCCGGCTTTGGAGTGATAGCCCGTATAGATCGCGGCCGCGAAGCCGGCATCGAGGCCGAACATCATCGCATCGGGATGGCCGGACCAGCCGCGCACGATGCGGACGTAGTCCGGCAGGCGATCGAGAATGAGGTTGCGTCCACTGTCATGGGCGTCTTTCACCACCACTTCGGTCGCACCGGCGGCACGCGCGCCCTCGCAGGCGGCGACCACCTCGGCGGTCATCAGGGCGCGAAATTCGCTCCAGTCGGCATGGGTGCGCTCGGCTTCGTCCCATTGCGCAATGCCTGCGGTGCCTTCGATATCAGCGGAAATGAAGACTTTCATGGGTAGGTTCCTCTATCGGTCAATCGGGAAGAGCGGGATAGATGCGGTCGTTTCAGGCAGGCATCACGAAGGCCAACACCGCGCTCGGCGCCCGGCAACCGCAGGGCTTCAGCGGCCATTTGGGCAGACTTGGTTATCGGCGAGGCACGCATGATTGGTAACCGGCGATTTGCATGTCGTTGGGACGGAACATTGGTCAAGCTCCCCACCACAGGCCAATTCAATTTGCGCAAAACTCCATGCAAAAATCGCCTAACCCCTGAAATTTCAATTTGTTATGGATACCCTCTCAGGAACAAACGGGCATGCACGATCGGTAGCGCGATGCCGCCGACGCCAACGTCGGCGGCATCGCCACACGCAGGTCTAAAGAAGCTCGCCCATCGACTGCAGGAGCCGATCAATCTGATCGGTCGAGTGCTCGGAAAACACCGCAAGCCGCATGGTCGCGACATCGGACGCGTCGGAATAGCCACCAGGCTGCTGCACCCTGACAATGATATCGCGCTCCGCAAGACGATCGCGCAGTTGTTCGAGGTTGGTGACGCCCTTGATGGTGACGATCGGTACCGGCGTGTCGGCAACGTCGAACCCGAGGCTCCGCAACCCGCTGCGCACATGCTTGACGTTGCGAACGAGATTGGCGCGCTTTTGCGGTGTCGCCTGCAGAACGCGCAACGATGCGGCGGCAGCGGCGGCAAGCCCCGGTGGCGCCGGCGAGGCCCCACGCATGATCATGGCATTGCCCGCGATCTTGGCGGCCAGATCCGCACTGCCAGGAACGATGCCGCCGAGCGCGCCGAACGCCTTGCTCATGGTGCCGGCGAGATAGTTGCCCTCGCCTTCGAGACCCGCGTGCTGCAGCGATCCGCGGCCGGTCTCACCAAGGACGCCGACGCCGTGGGAATCGTCGATGCACAGCAGCGCACCATCATAAGGGGCCATGGCCTGCCGATAATCCCCAAGTGGCGCCAATCGCCCGGACGACGGAAAGACGCCGTCGGTCAGCACCGCCGGGCGCTCGCCCGCCTTCACATACAGCGACAGTTGCGCAGCAAGATCCTCCGGATCGGCATGTCGAAACTCATGAACCCGCTTGCCGAGCGTCGGGATCGCGTCACGGGTGCTGTAATGCGTTGCGGAATCCATGAGGATGACATCGAATTCGTCGCGCAGCCCCTGCAGCAACACCATGGGGCTGGTGTAGCCGGAGATCATGTAGACGACCTCCTCCGTGCCGAACCAGTCGCGCAACCGCTCCTGCAAATCGGCATAGACCTGCATATGGGCAAGTGTCCCCGGACCCATGCCGTAGCGCCTCGTCGCTTCGCAGGCCGCCTCGATCACCTCGGAGTGGCCATGCAGGCAGAAGTACGACGTGCCGCAATAATAGTCGACCTCGCGCCCGCCGATGAACATGCGGGCGCCAAGAGGTGACTCCATCTTGATTGGAGCGGTCATGATTGGGTCACGCAGCTTCGGCTTGAGACGGGCTGCGTCGCTCCAGGAACATCGGGCCGACGCGGATGCCGCGCTTGCCGCTATCGTCGACGGCGTCGAGTTCGAGGATCTCGTCTTCGTAAAGCCGCCCATGCATGAGGAAGCGGCCCTCCTCGACCGGCTCGCATGTGTGGGTGCAGAAGTACTCGATCAGGCACTTCAGGCCGCCATGGCTGTAGGTCAGGTAGGTGATGTTGAAGTCCGGCCCGTATTCGCCGAGATGCGGCGCAATGGCATCGGGCACAGTCTCATCCTCAGGCGTCTCTATGCGTGTCCAGCTTGTATCCCGCCACACGAGCTTGCCGGCTGCCGGGAAGGAGAGGTTCATGTGGGCATAGTCCGCACCGCGCCCGTAGATACGACCGTCGATGACGAAATCGTTGCCGGCCACCGGACGGATCCGGTGCGGTACGCCCTCGCCCATCAAGTAGATCTTGCCGCCCTTGGACTTGACCTCGACGATCTCTTGCGTCGCATCGTCCCGGTAGTAGCCCGGAAGCGTCTCGAGCTGCGCTTCCGTAATTTCCGGCGGACGCTGTGTCCGCTCCGGCATCTTGCCCATCTTGCGTTCGGCAAGGACAATGCGCACACCTTCGACACCGAGCCGCGAGGCGATCTGGTTGGCGAAGTCGAGGGTCGCGAAGATCAGCACGCCGACGCCGGCTGACGGCAGCAGCATCATCTGCGAGGCGTAGCCGTAGACCGCGCCGCCGTGGCCGACGGAAGTCCAGCCGTCAACTTCGCCGGCGCCGAAGCACAGGCCATAACCGGCGAGCGTCTTGTCGCCACCCGGACGCTTGCCGAACGGCGTCCACATTTCGCGCAGCGACGCCGGCGAGATGATGGAATTGCCCTCGGCATCGAAGCCTCCGCGCAGCAGGCATTGGGCGTAGCGCGCCATGTCGCCGGTGGTGGAGAAGATGTTGCCGGCCGGCGACCCGCCGAGGCTGAACACCGGCGCTGGCGTATCGCCGTCGAGCGTCCACATGTCGGCAGGCGCCAGCCGCTCGCGAATGCCCGGCGCCATGCCGCAGGACGAGCCATCCATGTGAAGCGGCTTCAGGATGTTGGCGGCAACATAGTCGGAATAGCTCTGGCCTGTAACGACTTCGATCACCCGACCGACGACGGCGATGCCGGCGTTGGAGTAGTGCATCACCCCGAGGCTCGGGTCCTGCTTCAAGGTCGAGTTCGCGAGCTCGTCGACTGTATCCTCCAGCGGAGGACGGGTCGCGTCGAGATAGTGGCCACTCTTCGGTTCGCGCACGAGGCCCGCCGTATGGGTCATCAGCTTGCGCAGGCTAATGACCGAGCCGTAGGGCCCGCCCTCGGAGCTCGCGAACGGGTTCATCGGCTTGAATCCGGGCAGATAGGTCGAGACGTCGACATCGATATCGACAAGGCCCTTTTCGACCAGTTGCATGATCGCAAGCGACGTGAAGGTCTTGGTGATCGAGCCGATACGGAAGCACGTGTCCTTGCCCATGTGGAAATGGCGGTCATGGCGCTGGACATGGCCTTCGGCAAGCACACCGTCGCGGTCGACGAGGGCGTAGGAGATCGACGGGATCGCCTTATCCTCGACCTCGTACCGGATCAGATCCTCGAATAGCTCGATGGAAGCAGCAGACAGAGGGGACATAGAAAATGCTCCTTGGGTCGTGAAGGGATCGGGTCTCAATGGGCGTGGCGTGGGTCGAGCATGTCGCGCAGCGCATCGCCGACCAGGTTCCACGACAGCACGAACAGGAAGACGGCCGCACCGGGGAAGGCCAGCGTGTACCAGAACTGGAAGGGATTGCCGGGCTGACCGACGATCCAGTTGCGCGAGTAGGCGATGAACTGGCCCCAGTCGGCATAGCCTTCTTCGGTGCCGACGCCGAGGAAGCTGAGGGCCGAGGCGGACAGCACCATGGAGCCGGTCGCCATTGTCGCGAGCACCAGCACCGGGAACATGGCGTTCGGCAGGATATGCAGCACGATCAGCCTGAGATCGCTGGCGCCATAGCTCCTGGCTGCGTGGATGTAATCCATCTCGCGGATCCTCAGGATCTCGCTTCGAACGATACGGGCATAACTCATCCAGCCGAATGTCGTGAGCGCGATCGTGATGGGCACGATGCCTTTGCCGAGCAACGCCGTCAGCACCATGGCAGCGATCAGGAAGGGCACGGCCATGAACACGTCGACAATTCGCATCAGCACTTCCTCGACGACCCCGCCGTAATAGGCCGCGACAGCGCCGACGACCGTGCCGATCAGCACGGAGATCGCCACAACCCCGAGCCCGATCTTGAATGCCGTGCGCGTACCCCAGACGACGCCATAGAAGATGTCGTACTGGCCCTGTGTCGTGCCAAACACGGCCTCCGGCGAAGGCGGTTGCGGCGTCGCCAGGAAACCCGCGCGCGGCGTGTCGTAGGGCGAAAGCTGGAAGCTCTGTGGCGGTGCCAAGACGGGGGCGAAGACGGCGATCAGCACGAAAGCGAGCAGGATCACTACGCCCAACAGCGACACCGGATTGCGCGCGAGGTAACGAAGAAACTTCATTGCGTCTTCACCCTCGGGTCAAGCAACGGATAGATGAGATCGACGACCAGGTTCATCAGCACCAGGACGACTGCGAAATAGAGGCCGAAGCCGAGAACTGCAGGAAAGTCGAGATTGGCGGCGGTCTTGGCCGCGAACTGACCGAGCCCGGCATAGTCAAAGATGGTCTCGGTGATGACCACGCCGCCCATCATCACGGCGAGTTCCATGCCGGCGATAGTTGCGAGTGGCAGAAGCGCGTTGCGTCTGGCGTGATGCAATTCGACGACGCGGCGCGGCAGTCCCTTGGCGCGGGCGGTGCGCACGTAGTCCTGGCGTAGCGTTTCCAGCATCGAGGTGCGCATCACCCGCGTCATGCTGGCGACGTTGACATAGGTCAGCGTGATGACGGGTGCGGCAAGGTGACGAAGTGCGTCGCCGAAGATCGCCAGGTTACCGTTCAAGAGGGCATCGACTGTGTTGGCGCCGGTGTAGCGCACGAAGTCGCCGGAACTGACGATGGTCTGGGCCCACTGGCTGAGCCGGCCGGGCGGGAACCAGTCAAGCGCCGAATAAAAGATCAGAAGCATCAGCAGGCCGAAGACGTAGACCGGAAAAGACCAGCCGAGAATGGTGAAGATGCGAATGACATGGTCCGGCCAGCGGTTGAGATAGATGCCGGCGCGCGAACCGAGGTAGACGGCAAGCAGCATACAGGGCACGAAGGCCAGCACGACCAGCTCCAGCGTCGCCGGAAACAGCGACATCAGCGCCGTCGACACCGGCTGGCGGGCGGTCTCGGACCAGCCGAGATTGCCGCTGAGAACGCCGCCGATCCAGCGGCCGTACTGGAGGTAGAAGGGATCGTTCAGCCCGTACTGCTCGATCATCCGGCGAATGCTTTCCTGACCGCCCTTGAGATAATCGGGCGACGGTGCGTAGGCCGCCAATCTCTGTGTCGGCGAAAGCGACATCTGTAGCGCGAAGATCATCAACGACAGCGCGAAGAGGACGATCGGCAGCATCATCAATCGTCTGAGTGCATAGTTCAGCACGGCTCACACATTCCGATTTCAGGGAAAATGAAACAAGGGCTACCGGGCGGGATCGCCACCCGGCAGCCCTGGCCAATCAGTTGTTGGCCTTGGTGACCGGGTAGAAATCCCAGGCACCGTAGAGGATCATGTTGTCGACATAACCATCGATATTGCTGCGGGTGACGACGTAGCCGAAATCTTCCCAGAGGAACTGGGTGGTGGCGTATTCGTAAGACATTTCCTGCAGCTTGGCGTAGATCGGCTCGCGCACGGCGGGGTCGACCGAAGCCCAGGCTTCGTCCAAGAGCGGTTTGAACTTCTCCGCCATCAGGTCGCGGTAGCCCTGGCCGACCATGCCGCCGACGAGACCCGTGGGCGAGAGGTAGTAGCTGGCGGCGCCGAGCGGACCACCCGGGTCTGAATAGTCAGGCCCCCAACCCATCACCGTCAAGGGTGCTGCCGGCTTTTCGCGGTTGTTGAGCTTGTCCGAAACGGAGGCCCAGGGCAGCGCCTGGATCTGCATCTTGAACTTCGGATTGATGCGCGACAGACCCTGCTGCAGCGCGGAAAGTGCGGCGGTCAGCTGCGGATTGCCTTCGGTCACATAGGCGGTGAAGGCAAAGCCTGTGTCCCAGAGCTTACCGCCAAACGCCTTCTTGAAGTGTTCTTCGGCCTTGGCGGGATCATAGCTGTAGACAGGTGAATCCGGGCGGTAGCCCATGATGCCGCGAACTGTCGGGCCGCGCGACTGCACAGTCTTGTTGAGCAGTACCTGGGTCAACAGCGCATCGTAGTTCTGGGCGTAGTTGAAGCCCTTGCGCACGTCGATGTCGGCAAAGAAGTCCGGCGGAATGCCGGCGCCATCCAGCTTGCCGCTGCCGATTGCCGGATTGTCGTTGTCGTCGAGCGGCCAGGCGAAAAAGGCACCGCGCGAGAACACTTTCTGCAGGCCATCGATGACCTTGACGCCTTCGGTCTTGCTGAGTTCGTCGATGAACTCGACCGGGGCGGTGACGAAATCGGCGTCGCCCGACAGAAGCTGCAGGCGCCGCGTCGTCCATTCCGGCACGGTGCGCATGACCACGCGCTCAAGCTTGGCGGGGCCCATGAAGTAATTATCGAAGCGCTTCAGGGTGATGCGCCGGTCGGTCCGGTCCCATTCCTCGAGCATGAACGGTCCGGTGCCGTTTTCTTCGGCAAACAGCGGATTGGCGCCAAGTTCCGGTCGGTAATAGGCCTTCCAAGTGTCGCCGGAACCATCCCACCCGCCGACAGATGCAACCCATTCCTTGTCGACGACCGAGGTGCCGAAGGGCAGCGCGATCACGCCGAGCGTCGCCGGAAACGACTTCGGCAGTTTCAGCGTGACACTATCGCCGTCGACGACGATCTGCGAGGCGAGCTGGTCATAGACCTTGCGCAAAACCTCGGGGCTGGCGTCATTGATGGATTTGACCTCGCCTTCGGTCTCGACCCACTTGGCAATGTCGGTGTACTTGCCGGCAGTGATCACTTCAGTGATCGCATTCGACATCCACGACTGTCCCTGGAGGATGGCGCGCAACAGCGAATACCGCACATCCTCCGGCGTGATCTGGCCATAGCCAGGCTCGATCGTCGCCTTTTGGGCGTCGGTCAGCTTGTCGTAGTACTCCCAGGTGACTTTGCCGTCAGCGCCCTTGATCCCGACCTTGTGAGCGAGAACGCCTTTGCGGATGGGGAAGGTGTAGCTGACGGAACCATCGGCCGCCTGCTTGATGAGGCCGTTTTCAAGCGACGGCACCTCGGTCGAGAGTGACGGCACGAACTCGGAAATCTTCGAGCCGTTGAAGTTCAACAGGCGGCTGTAGATGTTGAGCGAGCCGTAAGAGCTCGGCGTGTTGGCGATATAGGCCGGATCGAACGACTGGATGTCGTCGGTCCACATGAAGACGAAGGTGCCGGGGTTCTTGGTCTCGGCCATAGCGGGCGCAGCCGCCATGCCGAGCCCTAAGCAGAGAGCTAGGGCTAAGGTGCGTTTCATCGTTGTTCCCATTTGGTGGAGGCGGAAGTTTTTCTTCTCGTTATGGGGGAGGCTAGAAGAGCCCTTGCACGTCTGTCCAATGTGTAATTAGGATAGACTATGCAAAACACGCATGAGGGCCGGCATGGAACTGCAATGGCTTGAAGATTTTCTCGAAATTGCCGCGACAAGGAATTTCTCGACGGCGGCGACTGCGCGCAACATTTCGCAACCCGCCTTTAGCCGCCGCATCAAATCGCTTGAGAACTGGATCGGCGCGGACCTGATCGACCGCAGCACCTATCCTGTTCAATTGACACGGGCGGGAACGATGTTCCTTCCGGGTTGCCAGCGTCTCGTGCGTGAGGCCTACCGGCTGCGCACCGATTGCCGCAACGTCGCGGGCGAAAGCTCGGCCATGCTGACATTTACCTCGCTGCATACGCTGGCGATGTATTTTTTCCCGAGATGGATCGGCTCGCCGCTAATCTCGCGGATGCCGCTTCGCACCAGCATGCATGCCGCCGACTTCCTTGAAAGTATAGATCACCTATGTTCGGGCCAGTGCGATTTTGCCATCACCTATGTGCATCCCGATGGCCCACCGGTGCTGGAAGGCGGTCCGTTCGAATCCCTGCAGATCGGCAGGGACAGGCTCATCCTGGTGTCCGGAACCGACGAGAGCGGCCGCCCGCTATTCGACATCGATGGGCCTGAAACCACGGAAATTCCCTACCTCGCCTATTCCTGGAGCGACGGTTACATCGGCAAGCTGGCAACGCTCATCCAATCCCGCTGGCGCCGCCCGCTCAACCTCAGCACCGTCTACCAGTCGGGCCTTGCCGACGGCCTGAAGCACATGGCCGTCGCCGGGCGCGGCGTCGCCTGGCTGCCACAGATCTGTGTGGAGGAAGCCATTCGCCAAGGCCGCCTCGTCCAGATCGGCGGGCCACAAATGTCGCTCGAAATGGAGATCCGCATCTTCAGGCGCGCCGGCCCTGGTAGCGCCGACAGCGATGCGTTGTGGCAGCATCTCAAGCACTGTGCGGCACTGCCACAATACAAGAACGGATTCGATGCCGGCATCGACGCCGCCTGAGGCACCGTCATGACCGAAATCGCCCGACCGAGACCGTATGCGAAGACAGGCGACACGATGCAGAAAGCGCATAGTTTCGATTACCACATTCGCGACACATTGATTTCACTCGGTTTTGTGGCACGGATCGAAGCCGCTCGGATGCCGCCCGGGCACTGACGGTCAACCGCCCAGGGAGTTCTCCACCATCCGAGCATATTGACAGGATACAACCCCGTTGCGAGACCTGACAGGGCAACGTCCCCTCGAAATCGGGTCCATGTGCTGATGTTCCTGTCTAAATCCGCGCCCCCTGAACTGCCCGAGGATGTCATCCTATCCGTGGAAGACCTTGAGGTTTCCTTCGCGGCCGGCACCCGCTCACAGCTGCGCGCAGTGCGGGGCGTCTCCTTCCGCATCGCGCGCGGCGAGACAGTTGCGCTGGTCGGCGAGTCCGGATCCGGCAAATCGGTGACCGCCATGACGATCATGCGGCTGACCGAATATGACGGCGCGGCAATTACCGGCGGACGGGTGCTGATGCGCTTGAAGGACGGCAAGGTCGCCGACCTTGCGACACTATCGGAAAAGCGCGTCGTAGCCCTTCGCGGCGCGGACATCTCGATCGTGTTCCAGGACCCGATGTCCAGCCTAAACCCGGTCTTCACCGTCGGCGACCAGATTGCCGAAGCGGTGATCCATCACCAGAACAAGAAACCCGAAGAAGCGCGCCAGATCGCGCTCAACACCCTCAAGCTCGTGCGTGTGCCCGATGCGGAGCGCAGGCTCGACCAGTATCCTCACCAGCTCTCCGGCGGCATGCGCCAGCGCGTCATGATCGCCATTGCGCTTGCCTGCCGCCCATCGCTGATGATCCTCGACGAGCCGACGACCGCGCTCGACGTGACCATTCAGGCGCAGATCCTCGATCTGGTTCGCGCCCTCCAGCGCGAAATCGGCATGTCGGTGCTGTTCATTACCCACGACATGGGCGTCGTTGCGGAAGTCGCCGACCGGGTCTGCGTGATGCTCAAGGGTGAAATCGTCGAGATGGGTTCGGTCTACGACATTTTCGCCAAACCGAAGCATGCCTATACACGCGCCCTGATTTCCGCCGTGCCGCGCCTCGGCAGCATGGCCGACAAGGATGCGCCGGAGAAATTTCCGCTGCTGGTGTTTGATCCGGAGCGGCAGCCCGCGGAGGCGACAGAATGAACGCGCCGGCTCATATGACGGAAGCCCCTCGCCCACTCGTCGAGGTGCGAAACCTGGTGACGCGCTTCGATCTCAAGGCCGGGCTGTTCGGCCACGTCTCCGGCCGGGTGCACGCGGTGGAGAACGTCTCCTTCGATATTTTTCCCGGCGAGACCCTGGCGCTGGTCGGTGAATCCGGCTGCGGCAAGTCGACGGTCGCCCGCTCGCTCATGCAGCTCGATCGACCGCGCTCTGGCTCGATCCGCTTTGATGGAACCGAGTTGATCGGCGCGCCGCGCCCCGTCCTCGCGCGATTTCGGCGCGAAGCGCAGATGGTCTTCCAGGATCCGTTTTCTTCGCTCAACCCGCGCATGACGATCGAGCAATCGCTGACGGATCCGATGCGGGTCCACAAGCTGGGTTCGACCGGGGACATGCGCGCCCGCGCCGCCGAACTTCTGGCAAAGGTCGAGCTTTCGCCTGAACACCTCGAGCGCTATCCGCATGCATTTTCCGGTGGCCAGCGCCAGCGTATCTGTATCGCCCGGGCGCTTGCGCTCAGGCCGCGCCTCATCGTCGCCGACGAGGCGGTCGCTTCGCTCGACGTGACGATCCAGGCCCAGGTGATCAACCTGCTCATGGACCTGCAGCGCGAGATGCAGATCGCCCTTCTGTTCATCAGCCACGATATGGCGGTAGTCGAGCGTATCGCTCACCGCGTTGCGGTCATGTATCTCGGCGAAATCGTCGAGATCGGCGATCGCCGCTCGGTCTTCGGCAATCCGCAGCACCCTTATACCCGTAAGCTCCTATCGACCGTGCCGATTGCCGATCCGACGCGCCGTCCAGAAGGGCGCCAGCCAATGTACGACGAAATTCCAAGTGCGGTGCGTGCGCCGGACTTCGTGCCTTCCGAACTGCCGATGCGGCAGATCTCATCGACCCACTACGTGCGCCAGGTCGCAACCGGCTGACAGTAGCCGCGATACGCCATTCCAGATCAGAGTATCCCATCATGAGCACTTTCGAAGTGACGCAACCGGCTGCCACTGCTGCCGGCCTAGCGGCGACAGATATCAGCAACAGCGCAAGCGGGACCAAGGCCACAGGGTTCCTGCGTCCAGCGGCCGCCGAGCGACCGACACCCTATATCGAGGTCGACGAGAAACGGCTCACCCGCAATATCAAGGCCATGCAGCAGCGCGCCGATGCAGCCGGCGTGGCAATGTTTCCGCATGTGAAGACGCACAAGAGCCTCCACATCGCCCGGCAGCAGCTAGCTGCAGGTGCGCGCGGTATCACCGCCTCCAAGCCCAGCGAAGCGCTGGTCTTTGCCGAAGCCGGGATTCCGTCGATCATCCTGGCCTATCCCATCGTCCGCGCGGCGTCGCTCGATCGCCTACTGCCCGCGGTCAAGGCGCGGGGCGTGGAACTGCGCACGATTACGGCAAGCGAAACAGGTGTCGATGCGCTGTCGGAGGCCGCCAGCAGGCACGGCGTCGAGATCGGCGTGTTCCTCAAAGTCGACGTTGGCCTCGGCCGCGTCGGCCTCAAACCCAATGACCCGGCAGCGCCTGAACTGTGCGCAAGGATCGCCCGCGCCCCCGGCTTGCGATTTGCCGGACTGCTTTCACACGCCGGACATGCCTACGCGGCTCCGGAGCCGCACGCCCTCGCCACTATCGCCCGCGACGAGGCGGAGGCCCTCGCCGACCTTGCCGACCGGCTTCGGCAGCGCGGAATCGCCGTCGATTGCATTTCCGTCGGCGCAACGCCGACTTGCCTCGGTGCACCGCTGCCCCAGGAACTCGATTACATCCGCCCCGGCAACTACGTCTTTCTCGATGGCACCGCCCTTCGGCTTGGCATCTGCACCGCCGACGACCTCGCGCTTTCAGTCATCGCCCGCGTCGTTGCCTCCAACGACACGCACTTCATCATCGACGCCGGTTCGAAATCCATGAGCTCCGATCGCGGCGCACATGGCATGGGTGGCGCAGGGTTTGGCACGATCGTCAGCGCCGAAGGCGACGGCGAGACCGGCCTGTGGACGCTCGAGCGACTGTCCGAAGAACATGGGTTCGTCCCCCATTCCGGGCGTGCCCTGCAACTCGGCAGTCGCGTGCGCGTGTTCCCCAACCACTCCTGCGCCTCGATCGCCAACTTCGACAAGTTCATCCTGGCGCGCGCGGATGGCACCGCAGCCAGTCTGCCGGTCGACGCACGCTGCGGTCAGACCTGACGAGCGCACCTGCCTTTCGGCCACCTGGGCGGCGATCAATCGCCGCCCTTGAGCGAGCTGAAATTCTCGCTCCTTCTTCCATCATCAGGATGGATTGCTGGTTTCTGCGACCTAGATCTCCCAAATGTAATTGCGACACCAATATCAGCGCATCGAGAAGCCGACGCGGCTGATCGGACTTCAATTCTACTCCTCCAGTGCAAAGGATATGATCCATGAAGGTCCTAATGGTCCTCACTTCGCACGACACCCTCGGCAACACCGGCAAGAAGACAGGGTTCTGGCTCGAAGAGTTGGCGGCGCCCTATTACGTCTTTAGGGATGCTGGAGCCGAAATCACCCTTGCATCGCCCAAGGGCGGCCAACCGCCACTGGACCCGAAGAGCGATGAACCGATGTTCCAGACCGACCTCACTCGGCGTTTCAAGGCAGACCGGGAAGCCAACGCCCAGCTCGCCGAGACGGTTCGCCTCGACAGCGTCAACCAGGGGGACTTCGACACCGTTTTCTATCCCGGCGGTCACGGTCCGATGTGGGATCTCGCCGAGGACGGAAACTCGATCAGGCTGCTCGAAGCCTTCATTGCGGCGGGCAAGACGATTGCCCTCGTTTGCCACGCCCCCGGAGTTCTGCGCCACGTCAAGAACCCGGACGGCACACCTTTCGTAAACGGTCGAAGGGTCACCGGTTTTACCAATTCCGAGGAAGCGGCCGTCGGCCTGACAGAGGTCGTGCCCTTCCTGGTGGAAGACGAGTTGCTCGATCTCGGCGCCGTTTTCTCAAAGGTGAAGGACTGGGGCGTTCACACGGTCGTCGATGGCCTGCTCATCACCGGCCAGAATCCCGCCTCATCTGGCGAAACGGCAAAAGCCCTCCTGGCCGCCTTGAAATCGTGATCGGAGAATGGATCGCCAGAAAGAGCAGCCGCCTTGCCTTCGCTAGGGCAATAAACATCGATCTCATCGGTAAACATCATTGCGCTCTCATTGAGAGCATATTGCACATGATGCGAGCGGGTGAGCAATCACTACACGCTTGCTCAAATCGGGCTGCCAGATCCCCGGGCCCACCGGCGTTCAACGGCAGGCCGCGCCCAGTGTGGACTTGGTTACAGGCGGCGCCCTACAAAGGCCCACATCCCTGGGCGCTGTCTTAGCCATATGCCTGCGACGACAATTCCCGGTGGCATCGAAGTCAAGGCATCGTCGACGGTCAAGGCTGAAGACTTCAGAGGACTGCGGCAGTTGCAGGAGGCGGTGGGCGACCGCTTCCTACACGGCACCGTTTTGCACGATCACGACCGTGTGGCGCCATTCGGTGATAAATTGCACGCTGCACCGCTTTCGGCGCTGTGGACGATGTAAAATCGCGCAAGATTTATTGTGGAACCTTGTCCGACCATGGTCATCCGTCAATCGGCCAGCGCACGTCAATGACTTCGCATCCCGCGCCTCACAGGGGGAGTATCCCCGCTGTGAGGCCAGTCGGCGTCACCAATGCCCACTCAGGCCCTCAAAGCCTTAATAATGGACAGACAAGGAGTCGATTGGCGCCGCCTTCGGCGGAGCGAACTTTGTCAGGTCGATTCCGTCGACAGCGCTTCGGTACTCTTCCACGCTTGGGGTGCGGCCAAGGATTGCCGACAGCACCACGACCGGGGTCGAGGCCAGAAGCGACTCACCCTTCTTCTCCGCCGTGTCTTCCACCACGCGGCCCTGGAACAGACGAGTCGAGGTGGCGAGAACCGTATCGCCCTTCTCCGCCTTTTCCTGATTGCCCATGCACAGGTTGCAGCCAGGGCGCTCGAGATAGAGGATGTTCTCGTATTCGGTCCGGTTGCTGGTCTTCGGCTTCAGATCATCGAACTCGAAGCCCGAATACTTCTGCAGGATTTCCCAGTCGCCTTCGGCCTTCAACTCGTCGATGATGTTGTAGGTCGGCGCAGCAACGACCAGGGGCGCCTTGAACTCGACCTTGCCCTCTGATTTCTCGATGTTCTTCAGCATCTGCGCGACGATCTTCATGTCGCCCTTATGCACCATGCACGAGCCGACGAAGCCGAGGTCCACCTTCTTGGTGCCGCCGTAGTACGAAACCGGACGGATCGTGTCGTGGGTGTAGCGCTTGGACACGTCGGCGTTGTTGACATCCGGGTCGGCGATCATGGGCTCGTCGATCACGTCCAGGTCGACGACGACTTCGGCGAAATACTTCGCGTTGGCATCGGGAGCCAGCGCCGGCTTCTCGCCCGAGCGGATCTCGGCGATGCGCGCGTCCGCCTTGGCGATCAGGCCCTTCAGGGTGCCGGCGGCATTTTCCATGCCCTTGTCGATCATGATCTGGATGCGCGACTTGGCGATTTCCAGCGACTCGATCAGCGTTTCGTCCTGCGAAATGCAGATCGAGGCCTTGGCCTTCATTTCGGCGGTCCAGTCGGTGAAGGTGAAGGCCTGGTCGGCGAGCAGGGTGCCGATGTGGACCTCGATGATGCGGCCCTGGAAGACGTTGTCGCCACACTGCTTGAGCATCTGCGCCTGGGTCGCGTGCACCACGTCGCGGAAGTCCATGTAAGGCTGCATGGTGCCCTTGAAGGTCACCTTGACCGATTGCGGGATCGGCATGGTTGCCTCGCCGGTCGCGAGCGCCAGCGCAACTGTGCCAGAGTCCGCGCCGAAGGCAACGCCCTTGGACATGCGGGTGTGGCTGTCACCGCCGATGATGATCGCCCAGTCATCCACGGTGATGTCGTTCAGCACCTTGTGGATCACGTCCGTCATCGAATGGTAGACGCCCTTCGGGTCGCGGGCGGTGATCAGGCCGAAATTGTTCATGAAGCTCATGAGCTTCGGAATGTTTGCCTGTGCCTTCTTGTCCCAGACGGATGCCGTGTGGCAACCCGACTGATAGGCGCCGTCCACGAGCGGCGAGATGACGGTGGCCGCCATCGCCTCGAGCTCCTGCGCGGTCATCAGGCCGGTCGTATCCTGCGAGCCGACGATGTTCACCTTCACCCGCACGTCGGAGCCCGCATGAAGGGTCTTGCCCGGCGTCACGCCGACGGCGTTGCGATTGAAGATCTTCTCGACCGCGGTCAGGCCCTGCCCCTCGACGGTGATTTCCTTGTTCGGGGCAAAGACCGGGGTCGCCTCGACGCCAAGGGTCTGCGCTGCGAACGTCTGAAGCTTCTTGCCGAAGACGATGGCATAGGAGCTGCCGGCCTTCATGAACTCCATCTTCTGCGGCGTGAAGGCGGAAGCGACGTCGACCAGTTCCTGGCCGGCCTCGTCGCGGAGTTTCTTGTTCTTCACGTCCAACGAAAGAACGGTGCCGGTCTCGACGGAGAACTTCTGTTCCAGGATCGGATTGCCGTCATTGTTGAGGATCGGCTTGCCGTCTTCACCTGTCTTTTTCACCCAGTTTTTCAGATTGATGCCGATGCCGCCGGTTACGTCGACGGTTGTCGCGAAGATCGGCGAGATGCCGTTGGTGCCTGCAACGACCGGGGCGTAGTTGACGAAGGGCACGTAGGGGCTGGCCTGCTTACCCGTCCAGAGCGCCACGTTGTTGACGCCCGACATGCGCGACGAGCCCACGCCCATGGTGCCTTTTTCGGCGATCATCATCACCCGCTTGTCCGGATGCTGCTTTTGCAACGCCACGATTTCCTGCTGCGCCTCGGGCGTGATCATGCACTGGCCGTGCAGTTCGCGGTCCGAGCGCGAGTGGGCTTGATTGCCGGGAGACAGAAGGTCGGTCGAGATATCGCCTTCGGCAGCGATAAAGGTCACGACCTTGATTTCGTCCTCGACCTCCGGGAGCTTTGTGAAGAACTCGGCCTTGGCGTAGCTCTCGAGAACGCCCTTTGCGATCGCATTGCCCGCCTTGAAGGCGTCACGCAGCCGGAACATGTCGGCATCGTAGAGGAAGACCTGCGTTTTTAGCACCTCACCGGCCTGCCCGGCTATTGCGGCGTCATCGCCAAGGGCAATGTCCAAGAGCACTTCGACCGAGGGACCACCCTTCATGTGCGAAAGCAGCTCCAGAGCGAATGCGGGGGAAATCTCGGAAACTATCGTTTCGCCAAGGATGATCTTCTTCAAGAACGCGGCCTTGACACCAGCCGCACTCGTCGTGCCCGGCAGCGTATTGTAGATGAAGAATTTCAGGGCATCCGCCCGGTGCCCGTTGCCGGCATCCTCGATCAGCGCAATGATTTCGGCCACGAGCCCGCCGTCATCGATCGGTTTGGGAGCGAGCTTTTGACTTTCTCTGCTTTTGATCTCAGCCAGGTAATCGAGGTAAAGGGTCATCGCTATCTCAACGTTTAGAGGTATGTGCCGTCCAATGCCGTTCGTTGAACAGCTTTGCTGGCTGAGGTGGTTATACGCCTCGACTACGTCAACCAACGCCGGCTGACAAGATACCGCAACCGTGTAAAAAAGTGGTCGTTTGGATTCAAGTTTAATCGGCTAGACGTTGCCTTGAATGCGCGTCGGATTGGATTATGGCAAACTTCGATTTTATCCCACTTGGCTTTTCCGATCTGTCCAGCGACGAAGCGTTCGTCGTTTCGGGCTTTCGACTTTGGCAATCGAGCGGCACCTCTTGCCATGAGCCCGAAAACAGCCTGACCGACACGTTGAAAAATGATCGGTTGCGTGAGGGGCTCTGCTTCTTGTTCGACTTTTTTGGAACACTTCCTGATTGGCATCGGCGAAAAGCGTCCGGCAATAGCTCCGTCTTGACGGCGATCGAAGAGACGCTGCTCAACGAAATCGGTTCCGTTGACGGCGCGACAAAGCAATCTGTCAAATCGTTCAAGCAGATTTTGGACCAAGCGGGTATAATCATCCGTCCCGCCTCGGAGATCCCGCGGTCTGGCTATGACCACCTCCTGGAAGTGATTGGTCGAAAAACGGCGAGGGTATTCGACGCGCTCTACCCGGAATTCTGGGAAACGCTGCGTTACCAAGGCTAACCGCCGGTCAATTACCCCCTTGTCATGGCGAGAGCGTTGTCCGGGGTCTGGACAGTTGGCAACCAAGAACGAGACTGTAGGCTCACCGCGTCATGGTTCTTTCGGGCCCGGCGGGAGCTAAGAGGAAACCCGATGGAAGGCCGGAACTGTCCCGTAACTGTAAGCGGAGAGCACCGCGCCCAGGCGATGGATCGTCCCGAGCTTCGTGATGCGGTCTCCAGGCCACGGAGGGACCCTGCCGCCATGAAGAGGGAGATCTGCACTTCAGGCCCCCTGAACCACTTTTTCTTTTGACCGCTTGGCGGCGTTGCGCGGAAGAAAGTTCGGTAAACCTGCCGCCGGGAACAAGTCGCAACCCTTGCGGTTTTGTGGTTGGAATAGTGCGATGCGCCGTTGCGTCTCACGATGAGAGGGGCCAATCCTGGCAGGGGCCTTCCGATGCAAAACCGTTTCCCGCATGCAGCAATCATCATCCTCCAAACCGCGGCTCTAATGGCGGGTTGCGCCAATGTCTCAGCCAGGCAGAGGGCGGCGAACACCAGCGTGGTTGGATACGGTTCGAACCCGGCTTTGCCGAAGCCGCGTCCAACAGTGATACCGACAGTCAAGATTGCCGATGCGACTGGGTGGCAGGACGGTGGCCATCCACGCGCGGCCAAAGGGTTGAAGGTCAACGTCTTCGCAGCGAATTTCGACCATCCGCGCTGGCTGCGCGTGCTGCCCAACGGCGACGTTCTGGTGGCCGAAAGCAATGCCCCGGCCAAGCATGACGAGGGCTTCAGCCTGAAGAAGGTCTTCATGAGTGCGGCCATGAGGCGCGCCGGCGCCGCCACGCCAAGCGCAAACAGGATCACGCTGCTTCGCGACACCAATGGCGACGGCGTTGCAGATATGCGCACCACGTTTGCCGAGGGCCTCAATTCTCCGTTCGGCATGACACTGTCGCAAGGCAAGCTCTATGTTGCCAACACCGACGCGCTTGTCGCCTTTCCCTATTCCAGCGGACAGATCCGGATCACGGCGCCGCCGCAAAAGATCGCGGACCTACCGGCCGGCGATCTCAACCACCATTGGACCAAGGATGTGATCGCCCGCCCGGACGGGCGCAAGCTCTACGTTACCGTCGGCTCCAACAGCAATGTTGCCGAAAACGGCATGGCCGCTGAACGGGGCCGCGCGGCCGTGCTCGAGATCGATAAGGCAAGCGGTCGCATGCGCGTCTTCGCATCCGGCCTGCGCAACCCCAACGGGCTCTCCTGGAACCCGCAAAATGGGGGCCTTTGGGTGGCAGTCAACGAACGCGACGAACTCGGTGACGATCTCGTTCCGGACTACATGACATCCTTGCGCGATGGCGCCTTTTATGGCTGGCCCTACAGCTACTTCGGCCAGAACGTCGACACCCGCGTCAAGCCGCAGCGTCCCGACCTCGTCGCAAGGGCCATCAAGCCCGACTACGCGCTGGGCGCGCATACGGCATCGTTGGGACTGGCATTCTCGACGGGTTCTTCGCTCGGCCCCGCCTATGCAAACGGCGCGTTCGTCGGACAGCATGGCTCCTGGAACAGAAGCGTCCCCAGCGGCTACAAGGTCATCTTCGTCCCGTTTGCGAATGGTAAACCCAGCGGACGGCCGAAAGATGTTCTCACCGGCTTCATCGGCCAACGTGGAAACGCTATGGGGCGCCCAGTCGGCGTGGCGATCGACAAGACAGGCAGCCTTCTGGTTGCCGACGATGTCGGCAATGTCGTATGGCGTGTCAGCAGGAAGTGATCTTCGTCGGCTCCGTACATTGAGCGAAAACGCCCCATCAACACGTTAGTGTGCCTTTGGTCTCGCCCCGCCGGCATTCCTCCGTTGGGACCTGGAGGTCGCGTGGCGGCGCTCTTGAGTTCGGGCCAGCCTCCTGGAAGCGCGCAATTCCTCCAGATCTGGAAGCCACCAGCCCCTTTGATGATCGGCACCGGCCCGGGCCGGCCATACCGAGACCAGCTCTCGCAGGGTTGCGAACCGCCAAGAGGCCCAGACAAACTCCATCAGGCTATTTTTGATGAACGGATAAGAGGCGGAGAGACCTCGAGGGACAATCTCCTGTAAGATCGCAGTGAATATTACGACGCCGTAGGTCTCGGTGGCGACCGGGCGCCCGAGTTGCGGTGGAAAAACCGCGGGGACAGGGTACCGCCGCCTTCGTCGCTCATTGCTGCGGTTCATCGCCTCCAATTCCTCGGCGGACCCACGCAAAGCAAGTCGGCGTAGCTTTCGTGCATCAGGTTCGTTGCGGCGAGCGGCGGCTTCGATCACAGGCCAGCGTTTCCGCAATTCCTCGTAGGAGCGGTAGGGAACATGCCATGATCTGGAACTGTCATCCCAGTGTGCCCACGGCACTTGCCGCAATTCGCCAACGATGGTGCGGGAGAAAGGGGTCCGCAGGCAAAGGTCATCGCCTGCCTCCAGGTATGGGCTGCCGATGGGATCAAAGTCGTAGGCGTCCCTGCCCCTTGCGTCACCGAACGGGTCACGCTCCGACAACTGGCGCTCCATCCATTTGGCAAACCGGCGGTCGGCAGTTTTGCCCGGAATGAACCAATTGCGCCTTTCGTCGCTCCAACGGGCTCGCGGAAACGTCCGCCGAAATTCTCCCAGCATGTTGCGGTCGTAGGGAAACGAGACGTAGGCGCCCAGACCATGTGTTGTTTCGCCGGACATGGTTCCCAAACCTCACTCTTGCGCTATGTAACGGCAACCGGGGTAACGGATAGGATCGTGAGGTCGTTCCCTTGGCACACGATCTTTGCGTGCCGCGCAGTGAAGCCGACATCCCTTCATTGGGCCGGTCGCTTAAATGCTCGCTGGCGTGGCGGTCCCGCGAGTGCTGCGTTTTCCAACAAGGATAGCCCTGCCTCTGTTGAAACCGACACCGTTGATCAGGCCTTCCACTCATCAGGCAGCTCGCCCCGAGCGATCGAACCTCGGTCTCCCTAGCCGCAACAGTGCAAAGCCACGCTCGATCTTGAGTTTAAATGAACGTGAGCCCAGGCGTCTCACGACGCATTGCGCTTCCAGACGGTGGGACAACACTTGAGCGTACCAGGGGGCGGCCACGAAAGCGGCCAGAGCTCGAAGCGCGGCGGCCGATCCTGATAGATCGAAGCCGCTGGAACGACCGAAACACCCGCGCAACGTCATGCGCGGGGATATCCGTTGAAGCGATGATAAACCTGCCTGCCGACAGGCACGCATCGATAATGCTCTGCGAGAGCGCCGATCAAGCGTCCTCGTCAGCAAAAGCCGCGCCTGAGGCCAGCCATGCGCTGATCTGATCGCCCGAATAGCCGAACTCACCGAGGATCTCGCGCGTGTGTTGGCCAACGAGCGGTGCCGGTTTGCGGATTGTCGCGGGAGTTTCGGAATGGCGCACCGCAGGAGCAACGACTTTGACAGTCCCTGCCCGCGGATGCTCGTAGCTCGTCACCAACCCCATATGGCGTACCTGCGGGTCTTCTGCCGCCTGCAGATGCGACTTCACTTCGCCGCACCAGATGTCGGCCGCCAGCAAGGCCTCCAGCAAGGCTGCCGTCGTCCATTTTCCGGTCTCCGCCGCAAGCCTGCGCCAGATCTCGTCGCGTTGCACAAAGAGCTTTTCCGGATCGTCGTAGACAAGCAGGTCATCATTGCCGAGTACACCGACGAGGGTCCGGTAGGGGCTCATCGCGATCGTGACCCAGCCGTCCTTGGTCGGATAGGTTCCGAACGGCGCATCCATGCCCGGATGACCTATACCCGAACGGGGCCGCTGAAAATCCTCGTTGAAGTTCAGAGCCATCACCATTTCCTGGTTCTGGTGCGCAAGCATGCCCGCAAGAAGGTTGACCTGGACCTCTTGGCCCCGCCCGGACTTCTCACGCCAATACAGCGCCGAAAGGATACCGTAGACCATGTTCATCGCGCCGATCTGGTCGGAAAATCCGGCGCCGACCGGCGTTGGCGGCGCGTCCGCCTGCCCGGTTGCGGCCATGATGCCGGTCAGTCCCTGAACCAGCATGTCTTGGCCCGGACGATCGACATAGGGGCCTTCCTCGCCGTAGCCGGAACCGGAGCAATAGATGATGCGCGGATTGACGGCACGAAAGTCGTCGTAGCCATACCCCATCGCCTTCATCACACCGGGACGGAAATTCTGCACCACGATGTCGGCGCTCTTGGCCATCTCCATGATGATCGCCTTTACCTCGGGCGACTTCAGGTTCAGCGCGATCGAGCGCTTGTTGCGGTTCCAGGCAAGGAAATTCGGGCTTTCACTGCCGCCCACCCATTTGTTGCGGAAGGTTAGCGAGCGGAACAGGTCGCCTTTGCCCGGACGCTCGACCTTGATCACGTCCGCGCCCATGTCGGCCAGCAACTGCGTGGCGAAGGGGCCCTGCAGAAGATGGGAGAAATCGAGAATACGGACGCCGGCAAGGGCAGCAGGCGTGGAGTTGGTGTCGTCGGTCATCGGATCAGCCTTTTCGATCATCAAGATGTCCACGCGCAGCCTGGCGCGCACCGCGCCAGAGGGTGCGAAGGACGGAAAGCGTAGTGGCGGGGTCTTCACGCCGCTCGAGTGCGGCGCGGATATGGTCGGCAGCCGCGGCCTGGAAAGCGATGTAGCCGTCGAAGCGGGGGCGCAGCAGCGCTGCTTCCGCAGTCGCAAGCGTGTCTCGATAAAAGTCGCCCCAATGGCGATTGACTGGCAGCGACTGCCAGGCGGCGCGCGCCGAAGGCTGGCCGCCGAAGGCCGGGAAAGTTTCGATCTGGGTTTCAGCCGAAAGCAGGCTTGCGATGTGGTCGAGGAGCTCAGGCGTCGGCCGGCATCGACGTGTAAAGGCGATGCCCGTGCCGCCGATCACGCCGCCAACGCCACCGGCACAGCGGATGGTGTCGGAGAAATGGACGACATGGGGTGCATGGCCCGACGCCGCGTAGGTGACATAACCGAACACCAGCGGCACGAGCGCAATATCCTCGGCGCGCGCCATCGCCTCCAGGAGGCCGATCGGGTTGAGTGCCTCGCTGCCTTTTGGCCGGTAAGCGTAGAGACGCTGCATGGTTTCCAGCGCGCCCGTGGCCTCTTCGTCCGACAGGAGTCCCTCCCCACCAACCGTGCCGCCGGCGCCTGCCACCATCGACATCAGGCTGAGCACGGCATGCGGACCGGCAAGCGACTGGGCAACGGGTTGCCTCTTCGCCGCGTCCAGAACCTCACCCCATGTCTTCGGCGCCTCGCCGATGCGGTCGCCGCGGCGGGCCATTACCTGCGTTGCCACATCAAGCGGCAGCGCCCAGGTCTTGCCGTCCCAGTGATAGCTTGTCGCCGACGGGCCTATGCTCGCTCCGCGCCAGGCCTGTAGCTGCTCCTCGGAATAAAGCTCTTCCAAGGGCCGAAAGCAGCCTTCGGCCACCGCCTCCCCGATATGCGGATGATCCATCACCAGGAGATCGTTTCTATCTGCAAGCTCGCGGATCGGCGCGCTCTCGAAACCTTCGAGCGGTTGCTTGTTCCACTGGATCAGCGCATCACCACGTCCGACATTGATGCGACGTGCCGTCTCGGCAAGCGCATTGTAGCCCCTTGGATGATCCCAGGTCAGGCCGATAAAGGTCATGCGGCAGTCCTCCAGAGCGGCGGCGCCCCGATGTCGCAATCGATCGCCGCGATGTGCCAGCGGCCGAGATTGGCCGCAAAGAGCGTCGTGCCGTCGAAGGCGATGTTGGTCGGGTGGCAGAGCGCATGTGCCGTCGGATCCTCGACCAGCACCGAGATGCGCCGATCGGCGTCCACGCGCAGGATGCGCGAAGGCTCGTAAAGCGAGATCAGGAGGTGTCCGAACTGGTCGAACGCCAGCCCGTCCGGATAGCCGGGGAGATCCTCTACAAATGGGTGAACGGCTCCGACGGCACCACCCGGTCCGATCTCCACGCGGGAAATCCGCCTTGCGAACGTCTCGCAGACATAGACCGCTTCCTCCCCATGACGGATCGCCAGTCCGTTGGCAAAGGCGAACTCGCTTGCGCACCAGAGCGTCCCTGCTCCGCCGGAAATGTCGAACGACCAGAGGCCGGGACCGGCCTTTGCCGCATCGTGGCTGTCCGAAACGAGAAGCCGGTTCCGCTTTCGATCGACGACCGGATAGTTCGGAATGCGCAGCCCTGGCGCATTGAGGCGAATAAGAGCGCCGGTTGCAAGGTCCAGGCGGAAAACCGCCGCGTGTTTGAGGTCACAGGCATAAAGCGCCCGATCTGCGTCAAAGGCGAGGCCGAGAAGGAAGCCTCCGGTGGTTGCAACCCGCTCTATCCGGCTGCCGTCCGGCGCAATGCGGCAGATGTCACCGTCCTGATTGCCACACCAGACCCAGCCATCGGGGCCGACCGCCACACCTTCCGGGTGGCTAAGGCGCGGTTCGCTCCAGATGCCGTCGAAGAAGACGCGCAATCGGTCCGCTGTAAAAATGGGTGTTGGCATCATGCCTCTCCCCGCCGGACGCCGGTCGCCGCATCGAAAAGATGCATGCGCCCCGCCTCGAAGCTGAGACTGACCGGCGTTCCCCGTTCAAGCCCCACTTCCGGCGGCAATTTGGCGGCAACGGATGCGTCGCCGGCCTTGACGGTGAGGATCGTGCAGTCGCCGAGCAGTTCGGAAGAAAAGACCGTGCCCCTGAAATGACCGTTTCCGTCCGACGCGATCCGGACGTGCTCCGGCCGGATACCGAGCGTGATATCGCCGGCAGCGCCCTCAAGGGCGAAGGGGCCGCCGGCACTCACGAACGAACCGTCCTTCAACTGGCCGGAGAGAAGGTTCATCGGTGGCGAACCGATGAAGCTCGCGACGAAGGTGTTCGCCGGGCGCGCATAGACTTCGGCCGGCGTTCCGATCTGCTGGATGACCGCCTTGTTCAGGATCACGATGCGGTCGGCGAGCGTCATCGCCTCGACCTGGTCGTGGGTGACGTAGATGGTGGTGGTGCCCAGATCGCGCTGGAGGTTCTTCAGCTCGCCCCGCATCACCGTGCGAAGCTTCGCATCGAGATTGGACAAGGGCTCGTCCATCAGGAACACCTGCGGACGGCGCACGATGGCGCGCGCAAGCGCCACACGCTGACGCTGGCCGCCGGAAAGCTCCGCCGGCCGCCGGGTCAAGAGGTGCGCCATGTCGACCCGCTGAGCAGCCGCCCGCACGAGCTCTTCGCGTTCGGTGCGGGCCACCTTCCGGATCTTCAGCGGATAGGCGATGTTCTCGCCAACGGTCATATGCGGGTAGAGCGCATAGTTCTGGAACACCATCGCCAGATCGCGGTCGCGCGCCGGAATGTCGTTGACCCGGCGCCCACCGATGAGGATCTCTCCGGACGACGGCTCTTCCAGGCCCGCGACGATGCGCATTGTCGTCGACTTGCCGCAGCCCGACGGACCAAGCAGAACAAGAAACTCGCCGTCGCCGATGTTGAGATCAAGCGCGTCGAGCGCGGTGTAGGAGCCGAAGCTCTTGGTCAGCTTGCGCAACTCTATTGCGGCCATTTTAGTCATTTCCTCTTAGAAAATCGCGGCGCCACGGCAGCATCACCTGCCGCCCGGCGCTGTCCGAGATCATGAGCGCGTCCCCTGCAACAGTGATCCCTGCAATGTCGGTCCAGCCGGCGGGGCGCGGTATGGCACCGGTCACGTGCCGCACGACATGGGTCCGGCCCGGAGCGAGCGCCAATCCGGTCGGAACGCCTTCGGCCGCAACGGGATTTGGCGCAGCCGCCGCTAGTTCGCCGCCAACACCGGCCGCACAACCGTCCTCGATGCCGGTCACGCCGGAAAACCGGCCGTTCCACGGCGCATAGTCACGGCCGCCGTTCGAAAACCACAGCATGGTCACGGGAAGAATTGCGGGATCTTTGAGAAAGAAGACAATGTCGTCCTCTTCTTCGCGCAACACCGCCGACCAGCCGAGCGATGCCCCTGCCGCCTCGACCAGGGTCACGAAGTCCTCGTTGCGCGCGGCGATCGGCCATTGCGTCAGGTCGAGTGCTCCACCATCCGCGCCAATTGCACGGTCGAGCTCCGTCACGTGCATGGGATAGGCCAGGCGCGAGCGTCCGGGCTCGAAAGCCTCATCGGCGGTGAGAGCCGCCCGCTTTTTCGACGTGAAGAAGCGCCCTCGCCCCTTGAGGCGGACCATCGGATGATGGGCCACGGGCAGCAAACCCGTACCGCCGTCGATCCCGTGCTCCTGGTAAAGGAGCGGCGCATCTTTTGCGAGCTCCAGGGTCTTCGTGATGACGGCGCCCAAGACGCGATGTTCAAGCAGGAAGCGCACCTGCCCAGGTTGACGGTCCTGCAATCGCCAGGCGCTGTTGGCGGACCAGCCGTGCGCGGGTACGGCCGGGTCGGCAGCGGCGGCAAAAGGCGCGCAGAAAAAATCGCCGGCAAGCCTGCGCTCCGCCGGAGAGAGCCTAGGATCGGCCTGAGCTTCCGGCTCCTCGCGCCAGGGAGCGGCATAGAGCGGCTCGATCGCCCGGCCAGCCCAGTCAAACCGTAAGACGGGAATATTGCCGACCGCCGGGTCGAACTGCAGCGCGCCGCATTGGGTGCTGATTGAAACCAGACCTTGCATCACTCGCCCCGGATCGCGAGACCGCCGTCGCAGCGGACGATCTCACCGGTGATGAAGCTCGCCCGATCCGAGGCCAGGAACGCAACGAGTTCGGCGACCTCCATTGGCTGGCCGAAGCGGCCGATCGGATGGGCTCGGTTCCAGCTGTCGATCAGCGCCTGTGCATCCTCGGTCTCTTCGAAGATCTTCTCGTTCATCGGTGTCATAATGGTGCCCGGCGCCACCGCGTTGACACGGATCCCCGCCTTGGCAAGGTCAATCGCGCATTGCCGGGTCAAGGCGATAATGGCGCCCTTGGCCGCGGCATAGGCCGGCCAGCCCTGGAAGCCGATCAGCCCCTGCACCGAGGAAAGATTGACTACCGCACCACCGCCGCGCTTGCGCAACAGCGGCACGCAGGCCTTCATCGTCCGCCAGAAGCCGGTGAGATTGGTATCGATGACCGTGGTCCAGCGCTCTTCGTCGATCTCGTCGATGACGCCGTTAAGCGCAATGGCCGCATTGTTGACGATGATGTCGAGGCCGCCGAACTGCTGCTCGGCAAGTGCTGCCATGGCCTGCATATCGTCAAGCTTGCGCACGTCGCCGCGGATGAAAACCGCAGCGTCACCGAGTGTTTCGGCAAGCGCTGAACCGCCTGCCTCGTCGATATCCGAAAAGACCACCTTGCCACCGCGAGCCACGAACAGCTCCACGCAGGACCGCCCGATGCCCTTGGCCCCACCGGTGACGGCGACGACTTTACCCTTGAATTCCATGACCTATTCCATCCTGAACTGCGGATCGCGTTTTTCGAGGAAGGCATCGATGCCTTCCTGGCCATCGGCGGTCGAATAGAGGCGAAAGAGCACCTCCTGCTCGAGGCTCTTTGCCGTCTCGATCCCTGCATCCATGCCTTCCCGTAGCAGCCGCTTCATTTCGGCGGCGGCCAACGGGGCGACCTTTAGGCAGGCGCGGGCGCGCCTCAGGATCGCCTCGTCCATGTCCGCCGGAGCGACCACATCGGCAGCGATGCCAAGAGCCAGCGCGCGCTCGGCGGACATTCGCCAGCCGGCAAGCAGGAGATCAGAGGCCGCATACTTCCCAACAGACCTCAGGAGGCGTTGCGTTCCGCCGCCACCGGGGCAGAGCCCGAGCCGCCCTTCGGGAAGACCGAGCTGGGCCGTGTACGAGAGGATCAGGATGTCGCAGCAAAGCGCGATCTCGAACCCACCACCAAGAGCAAAGCCGTCGATCGCACAGATCACCGGCTTGCCGATGCGCTCAAGCCGGTCGAAGACACGCCGGGAGTTGAGCTGATAGGCGATGAACTCGGCGCGCTTGTCGCCCTGATATTCAGCAATGTCGGCGCCGGCGACGAAGGCTTTGCCGCCGGCGCCACGCAGCACGATGACACGGACGGCCGGATCGGCTGCCGCCTCATCGAGTGCCGCTTCGAACGCGCGCATCAGTGGGGTAGAAAGCGCATTCAGCTTTTCCGGCCGGTTGAAAAGGATCTGGCGGATGCCCGGGATGAGATCCGATGGTTCGATCAGCGCCATTGGCCTAACCTTTCACTGCGCCAGCGGTGACGCCGGCGACGAAATAGCGTTGCAGGAAGAAGAAGATCGCCATCACCGGGAGCGACACCATCACCGAAGATGCCATGAGCTCGCCGTAGCGGATGCCGTATTGGCCAATGAAATCGTTGAGGCCGACTGGGAGCGTGCGCATCTCCTTCGTCGAGGTGAAGGAAAGGGCAAAGAGAAACTCCTGCCAGGTCACGATGAGCACGTAGACCGAGGTGGCGATCAGGCCCGGCCGCGACAGCGGCACCACGATGTCCCAGAAGACGCGCATCGGGGTTGCGCCGTCGATCGCGGCAGACTCCTCGAGTGCAGCCGGGAGCTTCAGGAGAAAGCCCCTAAGCATCCAGATCGCCACGGGCAGGGTCACCGAAACGTAAGCCAGGATCAACGACCAATAGGTGTTGAGCAGGTTGGCACTGCGCATCATCTTGTAGATCGGGATGATGATCGCGGAATGCGGGAACATTTGCGCCAGGACCACGAGCCCGATCAGCGCCGAGATCGCGGCAAGCTGCGCCCGCGTGAAACTGTAGGCGGCCAGCAGGCCGAGGGTCACGGTGATGACCACGGTCGAAAGCGACACGACCAGGGAGTTCAGGAAATAGATCCGGAACTCCGGCCGGAAGGCCGTGACATAGTTGTTGAGTGTCGGATTGTCCGGCCAGAGTTTGGCTGGAATGGCGAATGGCTCTGTCGGCGGCTTGAGGCTGACCGACAGCATCCAGAAAAAGGGCAAAAGCACGATCGCCGCCAGCAGGAGCTGCATCAGCATCAGAAAGGCGCGGGTCGATTTGGTCTGCTTCATGCCGAAGCCCTCCGGCGGTTGGCGCCGTTCTGGACGATCGCATAGAGCGCGACGAGCACCGCAAGAACGAGAATGGAAAACACGCCGTAGGTTGCCGCCTCGCCGAAGCGGAACTGGCCGAAACCGGTCTCGAAGATCTTGGTGGGGAAGATGTGGGTTGCCGATTGCGGCCCACCCTTGGTCAGCACCCAGATGATGTCGAAGTAGTTGAAGGTCAAGATGAGCGTCAGCACGATGTTGACGACGACCACGTCGCGGATCGCCGGCAGCGTCACGTCGATCAGCCGGCGGATGGGGCCGGCCCCATCGAGCGTCGCCGCCTCGATCTGGCTGCGATCGACGTTCTGAAGGGCTGCAAGGTAGATCAGCATCGAGAAGGGAAAGCCCTTCCAGACCGCGGCGATAATGACGGAGACCATGGCCATGCGGCTGTCGGCAAGCCACGCGACGCTGTTTTCGATGAGGCCCGCCTGGAGCAGCAGCGAGTTCACGAGACCGAGCTGCGGATCATACATGAAGCGCCAGAGAATGGCGGCGACCACGCCGGGCAAGATGAACGGCAACAGCACGACCGCACGCAGCGTACCCTGCATGGGCAGGTTCTGATTGAGCAGCAGTGCCGTCAGGAAGCCGAGGATGTTTTGCAGAAGCACGACCCCGAGGGTCCAGACGATCGAGTTCGTCAGCACTTCGGTGAAGGTGCCGTCAGACAGAACGCGCTTGTAGAGCGCGAGCCCGGCGAACTTCGGATCGGGGCTGAGAAAGCTCGTTTCGTGGAAGCTCTCATAAATCGTCCCGAACATTGGATAGTAGAGCATGACCGCCATCAGAAGGAGGGCGGGTGCAAGAAGCAGCCAGTGGAGCCGGCGATCTTGGCGCATCGGAGAAATAACCTTGTCCTTAGCCGCATCCCGCAAGCGGGATGCGGCGGAAGCATGTGATCAGTCGAGAGCGTTGATGATGTCGCAGGCCTTCGCAGCAGCGGCCGCAGGATCGCCACCCGCATAGATGTCCTGGAACATCGCGATCTGCGCATCGGCGAGTTCGAGGTAGCGCGGCGACAGCGGGCGCGCCTTGGCGTTGTCGAGATGGGCGAGGATGATCTGCGGTTCCTGCCGGTTCTTTTCGAGGAAGGCGGCGGCCGCCTTCTTGTTGGCCGGAATGAGATCGACGACGTCGCCGTTGACGTCCTCGCGCACCATGAACTGGATGAATTTCCAGGCGGCTTCCTTGTTTTTGGAGCTTTCGAACACGGCAAGGTTCCAGCCGCCAAAGGTCCCGATCGGCGTCTTGCCTTCCGGCGCCGTGCCGTTGACAAAGCCCCAGCTCAGGCTGCTCTTCTTCAAGGTCGGTTGTTCGAGTGCCGGCCAGAACTCGATGGCGAGCGAACCGTTGAGGAAGAGCTCGCGCATGTCGCCGGATGAGGCGTTGAGAATGCCTTGCGGGGCGGACTTCGAAAGCGTCTGAAGGTAGCTCAGCGCTTCGACCGCCGGCGCCTCCGCCAGGGCACAGCTGCCATCGTCATTGAGGACCTTGCCGCCATTGGAGAAGATGAAGCTGTCGCCGACCACGACCGTGTCTTCGCCCTTGTGGCCGAAAAGGCCGACGCCGAACTTACCGTCCCCAGTCAGTTTCTCTGCAGCTGCCTTCAGTCCCTCGAAGGTGCCGAGGCTTGCCGGCTCGATCTTGGCCGCATCGAGCAACGCCTTGTTGTAATAGCTGAACTGCCAGACATCGACATTGAACGGTATCCCGTAGAGCTTGCCGTCGAGCACGGCCGAATCCCAAGCGCCGCCGAAGAAGCCGTCTCGGGCAAGCCCGCCGGCAGAAGCCTTCTCAGTCAGGTCCGTGACCGCGCCGGCCTTGGCAAATGCACCGACCCAGATCTGGTCGAGCGTAGCAATATCAGGCGCGTTGCCGCCCTGCACCGCCGTCAAAAGCCGCTGCTGGTATTCCGGATAAGGAACGGTGGTCACCTCGATCTTGATATCGGGGTTTTCCTTCATGAACCGATCGACCGCCGCCTTCTGCACGTCGGAAAGCCCGCTTTCGGTCTGCTGGTTGTCCCAGAACTGCAGCGTGACCTCTTCGGCCAGAACGGGGCCCGCGCCCAACAGCGCTGTCCCAAGGTATAAGGTTCTCAGTAGCGATCGCGTCATGGTTTCCTCCCTCGCGATAGTTTTTCAGGATTGGTTCCGGTAGTGTCCGTTCGCCTCTACGGGCGGTTCGGGTAGTGCTTCGCCGGCAATCAGCACCTCGACGCCGACGGCACGGAAGCGCTGGCGATCCTCCGGCAAGGCGCCGTCGTCGGTCAGGACCGAATGGATTTGTGCGACGCCCGCAATGCGATGGTTGGCGTCGGAACCGAGAGCGACGCTGTCGGCAAGAACGATGCTGACCTGAGCGGCATCGATAAACCGCCCGGCCGCCAGCGCGCGGCGCTCGTCGAGCGAGGACAGGCCGAAGCCCGGCGTCACGCCGTCGGCCGCGATGAAGGCGAGATGCGGGCGAACCCGCTCAAAGATGGCGCCAAGGCTCGGGCCGACCAGGCAACGGTCGGCCTTCTGGTATTCGCCCGCCGTCAGGATCACCTTGATCGACGAGACATCTTCCAGCGCGTGCAGCACATCGAAGGAATTGGTGACAACGGTCACACCCTGAAGCCGCTCGGGGCTGGCAGCCGCAATGCCGCGCAGTTCCTCTGCGAGGAAGACATTCGCCTGGCCCTCGTTGAGGGCGACGACCATGCCGGGCCGCATCAGCGCCGCCGCACTTTGTGCGATCTCGCGACGCAACCGCGAAATTTCGGCCGATATCCCGTGATGCGGCGGCGAGATAACGAGCGTTGCGCCGTAGTTCTGGCATCGTACCTGCATTGCGACGGCCATGCTTCGATACCAGTCATGTGCCGGATAGTGCGGCAGAAAGCCGATCCGCCGCGATCGCAGCAGCTTCGTCTGGAAACCGGGTCCGGCCTTGCTCAGGCGATCAAGCACGGCGTCCTTGAGCCGACATCCCTCCGGGCCGTTTTCGAAGTAGTCGGTATAGGTTTCCGGCGTCACGATCGCATGGGGCGTGACCCGATCGACCGGTGTCTGGCCGAGAATGCCGAGAACGGCCATGTCGATGCCGAGACGCCCCACCACCTCCGGGAAGAGGGCGCCAACGGCACGCAGCGGTCCAGCCTTCGTGAGCCTTGCCAGGAACCCGGCGCTTTCGCCACCCATCGCATAGACCGCGACCTGACGGTCCAGCCGCTCTGCCGCCTCGATGCCGGCGATGGCAGCGTGGTCGTTGACTGCGAAGACGAGATTGATCGCTTCGTCGGCCGCAAATGCATCATGAGCGACGCGCAAGCCGATCCTGTAGCTTCCCTGACCGTTGACCCGGTGGATCGCCAAAGGCTTGATGCCCTCCTCCGTCAGCCCGGCCTCGAAGCCTGAGACGCGCTCACGCGTGTTGGGCAGTTCCGCCACGCCAATGACCAATAGGGAGACCGGCTTGTCGCTCATCTCGCGCGCGGCCAGCCGCCCGAGCTCCCTGCCCGCGGCGTAATTGTCCGGGCCGAGATAGGCACCTCCCTGCTGCGCCGCGCTTTCCGCGATGAAGGGAATTGCGCGCCGCACGATCTCGCGCCGCAGGACTTCGCTGCCGCGGCCGGAAATGGGCGGCAGGATGACGGCATCGAGTGCGTCGAGATCGGACGCCAGGACGCTCACCTCGGCGCCGGGGAGCGCGCCTTTGGTGCGAACCAGCGCCTCGTCCGAAAGCACCGCACCACCGTGACGACGTTTGATCGCGCCCAATTCGTCGAGTTGCACAAGGTCGCGCCGAAGCGTCACCGCAGCCACATCAGGCATGGCGCGACGCAAGTCGGCCATGCTGACGACGCCTTGCTGGCGCAGCAATGACAGTATTCTCGCATGGCGCTGTTCTTTGATCATTTGATCTCCTCCGGCCGCAACCTTGCGGATCGGGGGCACCATATCAATCGAATGCGAAGGGGAGAGGCGGAACTGATGCGAGCATTCGATCCAATATGATCAAAATCGATCACGACAATGGAGATCGGCCCGAATTCGGCAGCCGCTTGCTGTGATATTCGCGACCGCTTCCAATCGAGGTGATAGTCGGGAAGGGACGGCTGAGCTCTTTCAGCGGCGGCGGTGCGATCGAGCCGTACCTTGAGCAAACACCCTTTCAGCGGCAGCAACGTCGCGCCTTGCAAGGCGATGAAGACATTGAGCGGCGAGAGGCTGGTCGAGAAACCAAACGTCGGTATCGACCCGGACCCGGCCGTCAGTGCAATGGGAGCTGCGGGGCCGGCTGCTGTGGATCGTCGAGCAAGAGTGCCTCATGCGAGATCAATCGCGCGACCAACCGGCCGCTAGACGTGCTGACATCAATGATTGCATCACGGTAATCGTCGTTCCTGCTCAACTCGTCGACGATCCTTTGGCCGTAGGCGACAGCCAGTCCGTCGGACGAACACATCCGGCCGACCTTGTCACGACTTACAACACCCGCAGCATAAATATCGAACATGTAGCGGCGACGCATGATTCCTCTCCATACATTTGACCGCTTCAGCCAGTCACGATAGCGACCTGACCTGCCCACGGTACATCTTGCTGGTTTGAAATGACCCGTCAGCCTACTCCCCTATCAGGTGCCTGTCGCGTGACCCGAGCGTGACATTTGCCCAACACCATTGGCAGCCACCGGACACTTCAGCCCGATGAAGCTTGCGTTATCGCTGGCTTCAGGGTTCGATGAGGCGAGTGCGAGATAGTGGAGGCGGCGATGGCGTACGACTGGTCCGGTACCCGCGAGCGTCGCATGAAGGTCGCGCGATACAGCGCAGCCGTCAGCCTGGCTGCCCTGGTCGGTGCGGTGATTGCGCAGATCGTCAGCAAAACTCTTTGAGACAGCATCGCTAGCCAACACTATGCCCAGGCGACCACTGGCCAGCAGTTCGGGCCAACTCCTAGACCGCTGATCGTTCGCGCTGTACATTATGGTTTCGGCATGCCGGACGTAGTCCGGATTTCAGCCATTCGCACCGACCGAAATAAAACGCGGTTCTGAGTTGCGCCAAGCCTCCCCCAACACGATTTTCCCACGCCAGACTGGAGGAATTTCCGATGGCAACTGCGCGATGTGCCTGTGGCGCTCTGACACTGAGCTTGAGAGGACCGCCTCAATTGACCGCACTGTGTCACTGCCTTGCTTGCCAGCGACGAACGGGTGCGCCCGTTCAGCGCGAATGCGTTCTACGCAATGGACTGCGTCGAAATCTCAGGGGTGTCGACAGAGTACACGCGCACCGGCGATAGCGGGCGTAAGGTGCGAATGCATTTTTGCCCAACCTGTGGTTCAACAGTTTATTGGACGGCCGAGGCTTCGCCGTCCTGGGTCGGCGTTGCCGTCGGTTCATTCGCCGACCCGGCCTTCAAACGACCTGCCATCTCCGTGTTCGAACAATCGAAACATGACTGGGTGCAGCTCGACGAAAACCTGAATCACTTCCATGGTCTTCCACGCAAACAACCACAGGTGCACTCCGAAGATCGCCCGGGCGAAAAAAGCGACCAGGCTCGGCATGCGGCGCAAAACCTTAAGACAAGAGGCCCTTCGACCGAAGCCCCGCCGAAACCCCGATCGGCCGTCGCGGGCAGCCCGTGGAATTGGCAACGGCATACGTGATGCTTGCCGATCCGATGTCGAGCTATGTATCTGGCGCAACGATTGCCGTTACCGGAGGAAGACCCTTCCTATAATGTGCCGCGCCCGATGGTCCCTTTGCGCATACGCGCAAGCGAACCGATCAGGGAAGATCGCTTTACGTGCAGCACTCCCTCGGCCGGCGGGGCATTTCACGGCTAATGGTGCTGGTACCCTGCGTTTCGCTGCGTCTCTCGCGCAAATTCCGGCTGGACCTGCGGTCAAATCGTTGCTGACGTTTTGAAGTGGCCGTTGGGCAGGCACGTCATCCGGTTTGATCGGGTGCGACGCCGTGGAAAAAAGCGAGCCACGACGAGGGGGCAAAAGACAAGCTCCGGCGGCGGTTTATTTGCGAGGGGTCCTTGTCCAGGAACTTAAATGCCGGCCAAGCATTGACCAACATAGCAATCCGGCAACCTTGAAAGGCAGCCCAGATGCCTTCATTTCCGACCCTTGACGATAAGACACGCCCCCTTGAGATACAGGTGGTGGACCTCATCCCGGCCTTAAGGGCTTTTGCGCGAACCTTTGGCGGTTCGAGATTTGAGGCCGACGATTTGCTGCAGGAAACGCTGTTTCGCGCGCTGCGTGGTATCGACGGCTTCGAACCGGGGACCAACCTCAAATCGTGGCTCTTCACAATCATGCACAACGCGTTTCGCACGCAATACAAGCTGCGCAAACGCGAAGCACCCGGCACCATAAATTGCGCAGATCTCCCCATTGCGATACCTGCTCCGCAGGATTGGTGCGTGTTGAACGGCGAGTTGCGGACCGCGCTTGACAGGCTGGCGCCCGATCACAGGGAAGTTCTGGTGCTCGTCGCCGGCTACGGTTTGAGCTATAAGGAGGCAGCCGACATCTGTGATTGCGCGGTCGGCACCATCAAGAGCAGACTGAGCCGCGCCCGCGACGAACTTGCCCTCCGCATGAACGGTGTTCCGCTGGATTGAGCGACACGGACAATCATCGTTCAAGCCAAGGCAAACGTAATTGCGAGAGCCGCAGCCAAGCCAACAAGAAAGATGAGCCCTTTCTTCGCAACGCGATCGGCGTTTTCGCGCCTGGTCATGGCACGCGCGTCACTTTGCGACAGCTTGGGGCCGAACCGGCCTTCTCGACGCAAATCGCCCGCTCCCTCATCTCGCCTTAGGCGTTTATCCCTATTGGCGGCGACATCGAGCAAAAGCAATCGACGTCTGTATTGCGCCACATCCCCACCTTGCCTTTCCACCTGGGTGAGATTGTCCTGAAGGTCGGCTCGCTTGACGACGGCACCAAGCGCATTGGCCGCCGCGCGTATCGTCAACGCGTCTTTGGTTTCTCCTGGGCGATGGGTCAAGCTTTCGACAGCCGCTACAACGTCTTGGGAAAACCCGGAAACCAGCAATCTCTCGAGCGTCCAGTCCGGAGCCTTTTCGACGATGTCATGAAGAAATGCGACTGTTTTGGCCTTGTCGCCTTCGACCGCCTCTGCAACCCGCTGGCAATGACGGATATAAGGTTCTCCCGCCTTGTCCCGTTGGCCTGCATGAGCGTGCAGGGCCACCTCTTTCGCCCAGACACGCTGCTCCGTGACAGACAGTGAAACCGGAGAGCGCCAAAAAGCGCGCTTTTCGCGGATATCGGCCATGATTAGGGCCTCTGGATATGTGGTCCACCGGGGTTCGTGACGTCTTGCAAGCCGATGCCGGCGAGAGACGGATCCCGGCGCGCTGCGTCGGCAAGCGAAACGAGGCCAACAAGACCCTTGTTGCGGTCGAGGACCGGCAGGCGGCGGACCTGCTCGTTACCAATGTTGTGTGCGAATTCCGACACGTCCTCGTCTTCAAAGCAATAATTGACGTCGGCCGTCATGATGTCGCTCAAACGGGTATGATCGTCACGCCGTTCGCCGACACAGCACACGACAATGTCGCGATCCGTTATCATCCCGACAAGCCGATCGTTGTTACCAACGGGAGGAAAGCCAATATCGTTCTTGGCCATTTCCCGCGCAATTGTCGAAACGGTGTCGTCCGGCCTCGCGACATGGACGTCCTTCCTCATGATGTCAGCTATTCGCATGGGACTGCCCCTCGAAAATCATGGTTCATTGCTTGGCTGACCCGCCTTTCCCCGCGGGGCGGTCGAAGGCGCGACGACCGTTCCCACCTCACTCTCTTCTCGTCTCTCGTCTGTTGGTTCGCTTGGAGGACGTTGATCGCCATCTGCCAACTCGCCTTCTGCCTTTTCCCAATGGCGTCGATCGTCACCCTCGGGGCGGCCTTCGCTTTCCCAAATCGCATAGGCGCGCTGGCGAATGCGTTCTTCCTTGTCGTCCATGTCCTTGACCCTCCTGCCTGTGCAGAAGGACAAACCGACCAATGCCATGTTTGTTCCGTCTCGATGCTCTGGCAAAGACCGCAGCTTCGGAACGCGCCCAAGACGTTGCAGCAGTTGATCGTGCAATGCACCAATGGCAAGCGTGACCCGGCACCGTACAGTCCAGATGACCGGCGAGGCTCCGACGGTGACGCCGTTCGGAACTTTCAGGGGAGTTATCGGTTCGACCTGCAATGCGCCGGAGTGGTGTGAGAAACAGGTACCTATCGGCCAGCCCTGAATTGGGCGTCGACGGCTCTATAGCGGAGAGATGTGATGGCTGAACAGTTGGATGAACGCGGCGAACCGAAAACAGCAACCCACGGCGCTGACCGAACCACTTTCTCCGCGCGTGAAACCCGCCAAGCCGGAATGGGCGCTCGGGTTTTCCTGGTGCTTGCCGCAAGCCTCTTTCTGGCGCTGCTTGTCTGGGGGTTCGTCGAATGGGGCCACCGCGGTGGTGAGCAGACCGGACAACCGGCGTCATCCCAACAGCAACAGCCGGATGCCGAAGAGCGTCCAAGCACCGAGAGCCCGCAGGGTATGGCCCCCGCAGAGCGCACCCCCAATCCACAATAGGCCTGGCGCGATAGCGCTAGAATGCCCGTCGCTCAGAGCACCGACGGACAGCGCCAGGCGCACCGGCCTACCGCCGGGGGTGGCAATTTTCCTCCGGCGATAACCACGTTTCGCAATCAATTTCGATCGACGAACTTATTGAAGCGGCTGAGCTTACCGTCTCCAGTCGTGTCCTGGTAAAGGAAGAGCAGCTTATTGTGATCAAAAATGAGGAAGAACTCCTTCCACGAGATTGGCTCAAGTCCGTTCTCCGGCTCACCGAAATCAATCCTCAGGATGCCATCGAGCGCCCCTTTTACTCTTGCGGGGCGACCTTTCCTCCTCTCGGCCCATTGTTGAATTTCATTGTGATCATCGGTGGTTTTCGCCTCACTCATTGATCTGCTCCTTGCGATCTTTTTGTGCGCCGAACCTCCTTTGCGATCGATTGTTCCGGAACTGCGATCCATCCATCCGACAAACTTTTCGGAACCAAGCGCAGCTACCCTTGTTCTCCCCGTAGACGAGGAGCAAGGACATGACCCCCAAACCACACGATCCAGGCGAGCGGCAACCGCCGATGCCAAGGCCGCATGAGACGCCACCGCCCGTAGAAGAACCCGAACCTGAAGATATGCCGGATGAAAGGAGAACACCGAATCCGGACGAGGTCCGTGAGCCGCCCATTCGCACCGATCGGCGCCCTCTCGCGTCCCGGCGTCCCGAGATGCCTAGTGCGGCCCGTATGGGTTTTCAGTGTGAATTGCCGCGATCAGTTCGTGCAGCCACGCGTCGAGACTTTGAGACCTGTCCCTTGTGCCCGCCAGAGCAATGGCTCGCTCTAGCGTCCGCTCCACAAGACGATCGGCGGCTTTTGCCGGAGCTCCGACCATAAGAAGCCGCGCTCTGAAACGCAGCGCCGGTATCAGTTCGCTCACGGATTGATCAGTCACCCCGGTGTAAAGTGGCGCCAGGTTCGACAGGCTAAGAAGATGCTGCTCAAAAACCGCGCTCACGAGGTCCGACGAGGCGGAACACTTGCTGACACGCGCAACCGCGCGGAAGCGTTCGGGGACGTTCATGTCGTCATAGCCACTGAAAAAAATCACCGGGACCGATCGGCGCGCAAGTTCGTCGGCAACGGGGAAAATCAACTCGCCATTTAGGTTGATATCGAGAACAGCAACCTGAACATCGACCGCCTGCGCGAGACTATTCAACGTTTCCTTTACCGTGGGTGTCGGGCCGATAATCGTCGCGCCGGCCTGCTCAAGCCAAAGCGCGATGTCATTTGCAACAAAAAACTCATCCTCGGCCACGAGCACCCGCAATCGCTGCAGGTCCGGCGTCATTTGCCATCCTCGATCCGCTCGGTGACCATCTCAATGCTTCCGACGTAGGGTACCGGTCGTCGCTCGCGACATCTCCCGATGGTCGAGCGCCCTTTGCAACCGGTTGGCAAGTATCAGCAATCGATCCGGCACATGGTCCAATTGCACCATGTCGCCATCGCCTGGGCAAGGTGCTGCGCTGTCAGCCAGCAACTCCCGTTTTTCATCGTCAGCTTTTTTGCCCGATGCCATCGCCTTGACCCTGTTCGTCGGAACAGCACTTCTTCGGCCGTGTCCGTCGCCTATGGTGTCCTTGTCTGAAGATACGCCTTCGATGCCGAGAAGCCAAGCTATTGACGGCCCAAGAGCCCGGCGGGATGCTCGAAGGGAACGGTGAAACAGCACACCCGCGCCCGAGATAGAAGGTGGCTGACTGTCGTCAATGCCGACAGAAACCGAAGGAACCAATCGTCAAAGAACGCGTTTGACGCCCACATCAGGTGGCTTGATCATGATGAAATTTATCATGCCACGTTTACCTGGAGTTGGGTTTTTGCGCCGCCGCCTGGGTCAGCCTAACCTGTGAGACGACCAGATCGGCCTTCGAGAGGAGATCGCAAGATGCTTGGAACCGTACTGTTGATTATTCTAATCCTGCTGCTCGTCGGCGCGTTCCCCGCTTGGCCCTATTCGTCGGGCTGGGGATACGGGCCATCCGGACTGCTGGGCGTTGTGGTCGTCGTTCTGCTGGTTCTGCTTCTGATGGGGCGGATCTGATTGGACACGCGACAGAGAGGGCGCGACGAGGCAGCCGAGCTTGTATATGTCTCGGATAAGGAACCGGGCTATAGTCGGTCGCGCTCCGCCGAAGGCTTCATTTACCGGCGGCCAAACGGTGAACTCCTGAAAGACAGGAGCATTCTTGCCCGCATCCAGAAGCTTGGACTACCGCCCGCCTACGAAGATGTCTGGATTTGTACCAGGCAAAACGGACACCTCCAGGCAACAGGCTATGATGCGCGCGGTCGCAAGCAGTATCGATACCACGATATCTGGCAGGACATGCGAAGCCGCGACAAATACAGCCAGCTTCCCGCCTTTGCCAAAGTGCTACCCCGGCTGCGGCGAACAATCCGCAAGCAGATGGAGGGCCCGGTCGGCGATCCTGCCACGGTTCTTGCAGCCCTTGCGTCACTGCTTGACCAAGCTCCGCTTCGTATCGGTAACTCAACTTACGTCCAGGAGAATGGCAGCTATGGCGCCGCCACGTTGCTCAAGCGACATCTCAAGATTGCTGACAACTGCATTGAACTGAACTTCAAGGGCAAGGGCGGACAGCGCATCAGAAGACGATTGCGAAACCCTCGACTGCAGCGGATTCTTGAGGAGATTGCGGAGCTTCCAGGCCGCCAACTCTTCGTTTGCGTCGGGCCAGACGGAAGGCCGGATCCGATCGAATCCGGCCGATTCAATCGGTATCTTGCAGAGATCTGCGGAGCGCCGGTTTCAGCCAAGACATTCAGAACCTGGGCGGGGAGCGTTGCTGCATATGCCGTTGCCCGTCGGGCTCTCGTCGAAGGCCGGCGTCCAACCGTTAAGGCGATGTGCCAGGCGGCTGCCGATGCACTTCACAACACTCCGGCCGTTTGCCGCAAGAGTTATGTACATCCGGAAATTCTTGCCTTGGCAGACGCCCACCAAAAAACTCCCCAGCTGCGTAACAACGCCAAGCCGATATCTGGACTTCGCGCCGACGAAATACAGTTCGTTCGTTTCCTCAAATGGCTAGCTAGGAACGGACGGCGGTAGACGGAGTGTGCTCGGCCTCGCGTCGGAAGCTCTCGAAGTGGAATGCTCATATTGAGAAGCGCACTGTGGCCATCAACGCAATGCTGCCGCTTCCAGCGACGGGCGGGAACAATCATCGGGGATACCGGTTGGGAACGAAAACTCGCGATGCCGGTGAGCGTTTCGATCGGCTTTTGAAAGAGCAAACAAGTTCACCGCGCGATCCGCGCCGAACCTCTGCCCCGCAGATCATCGCGTTGTTTCAGGCGGGCTGCTGTGACGGCGCCAACCCTCACTTCCGTCCTAGCGGAGGTTGGAAAATGCCCAAGCTTTTGCGGTTTATCATTTGGCATTTATCGACTGGCTTCGCACTGGGAGCCGTCACCACGCTGGTGATCGCCTTCAGATACCCGCACGCGCTCGGCCATGATGGCGCGATCGAACCAATTGCTCTTCTGCTGCAGATTTATGCCTTCGGCGCATCGTTTGCTCTTGGCTGCCTCGGCACCGCGCTCATGGGAAAGATCGAGTGAGCTCGCCTCGTTAGCTGAAGTCTCCCCCTTGCGTCTGAGGAGGCCAAAATTTTCAGCCGACTCAGAAAAGCGAGTGCGCCGACCAGCAGCGGGGTCGATTGTCTGCATCGTGGAGGGTTTAGCGAGGCGGGGGGCGTGTCCGCCCTCCGCCTTCCGCGTCGTTTAAGCGGCGGCCTTGATGTTTGCGGCGGAAAGAGCCAGCTTGCTAAGCGCCTTGTCGGTGGCGCCTTCCTCCTGAAGCGTCTGATCAAGCAGTACGACTGCTTTTTCGTGCCCAAGCTGCTTGGCCCAGGTCTTCAATGTACCATAGCGCGCGATCTCGTAGTGCTCGACCGCCTGAGCCGCAGATATGAGACCGGCATCGACGGCCGGGCTTCCCTTGAACTCCTCAATAACCTCCTCGCCTTCCGCAATAATGCCTTGAATTGCTTCGCAGGTTTTGCCCTGCGCACGCTTGCCGATGATCTCGAAGACCTGCTGAAGGCGCTCCACATGGCCTTCGGTTTCATCGCGGTGCTTTTCGAATGCCGCCTTGGTATCGGGTGACTGTGCCGCGCGCGCCATCTTCGGAAGCGCTTTCAGGATCTGCCTCTCAGCATAGTAGATGTCTTTCAGAGTTTCATGGAACAACATATCCAAGGTCTTCTCCGGCATGGCAACCTCCTTCGCCTTTCTGGGAGGCGCACCCAACACCACAGGGCTTCGAAGGTTCCGGAAGGGAACAAAAAGCACTGTGGAGCGCTTTGACGGTTTTCCGCAAAAGAACGAGCGGTGATCCACCCGAACGGAAGACACATCGTCGATTAGGGAGAGAAGGATGAAGCACAACCAACCCATGTCGAGCAGCGGCGTATCGCTTTCGGCCTATACCAAGAGAAGACGCGCCAAGATCATAGATCCTTCAGAGGCCGTCTATGGTGGACACTACGACCTCGCCGAGTTCATTGCTGCCTATGGTCTGACGCCGTTGGATGCGCGCGAAATTTTCGTTCGCATCGGCCCCACACGAACCGACCTCGATCGATACATGCACGAGCGCCGCAGCTCCCTGATTTGACCAAGGGGGCCTTGGCGTGGGCAACAGATCGGCTTTGCCTCAAACCAACGGGACGGACGGGGCGTCGTCCGTCCACGTCACAGCCAGGCGGACCCGGGCGCCCCTTTCAATCTCGGCTGCAACGCGCAACGGTTCCTGCAACCTGCCTGCAAGTGGTTCTCGGCGATGCGGTCGGCTCACCATGGTGGCTCCGACTAATGATGTCGTGATTGCACCGGATGACGGGAGGGCCGCAGCCGGAAATGCTAGCCTGACGTTCCTAGAACGCGATGCTTCCGGCCATGAATGCAAGGACAAGGAACAGGAGGAAGATTGCCAGGGCAACGAAAAACAAAACCTTGGCAATACCGGCCGTGGCTGCCGAAATGCCCGAAAACCCGAGCAAACCGGCAACGACCGAGACGATGAAAAATATGATTGCCCATTTGAGCATGCCGATCCTCCTTGATACGCGAATTTGCGCCAGCGTGGGTTTTGAACCCACAAAAGGAAGGATTGTTCCAAGTCGGAAATTCGGAAAACTCGCCTGAGGACCTCTCGGCCCGTGAGCGGCCGCGAGCAAGATCCATCGTAAGCCGATGCGCTCAAGCTCAAGAATTTATAGTTGGAAGCGCAGGCGATGCCATAGGAAGCGGCCCACTAGAGTTGTGGTTCGCCAAGGTTTTCTCGTGCTGCTCCGGTACGGTTCAGACAAGAGCTGTAGAAAACATGGAGCGCGCCCGAAAGTTCCGCCATAGGGCTTCAGTCCGATGGGTTTCCCGCAAAGGTCCTAGTTGGCTGGTGATCCGGTTTCACCGCGCTACCTCCAACCTTAGCCTGGGGTAAACACCCTGGCATTATGCCGTCCCGGGCGGACAACGACACCAGAGCGGCTTAAACGTCCCTTCGGTTGGTTCGGGTGCCGTTGTCCACGAGGCAAGAAGGATCCTGGAATGTACGAACGCTATAGTTACGGCAAACCGCAACGGACTTTCTCTACCGGCCTTCCGATCGGCGTCATGCTCTTCGCATTCGTGGTCATTGGCGGATACCTCGTCATAGGCAGCGCGATCGTGAACGACAGCAACCAAACTGTCGCCGTCGTTCTGCCAACGCCTGTCGCCAGCCTGTCCAAGTAGTCTGCCTGGAACAGGCAAATCATTTGGACAGCGTGGTTCCTCGTCCGACATTTCCAGAGACCACCCGTCGAAGAGGGGAAGCAGCAAGGGATTAATGGACCTGGGCAGAGCCCGATTGGCGATGGTGCTTCCAAAACATCGGAGCCAGCTTGTCTTTCCGTACGGACCGTCCGTACGGTGCCTCGGATCCGCGTGATCGGAGGTGAGGAGATGGGCCAAGACACGGACGGCAGGTTCGCCCTCACCCACGGTGTCAACGGTGGCACTCGTTCGATGCCGCAACGTCATCTGTATTTGACAAGCCGGATCCATGCTCCACTTCAGAAAGATGAGCTTGAGCGAAGTGCGCAGTAGGGCGCAACGGGCAGCAAAACTGGTCAAACGGCCTTTCGGCGAGAAGCGGCGGCGCCCGAGCAGCCCCGTATCCTCCATGCGCAGCTTCTGGGGCCTGTTGTTCGCCTACTGGCTCTCTAATCGGTGGAAAGAAGCCTGGATCCTGACATTTCTCATCCTGCTGCTTACCGGATTGTCGGCCCAGGCAAGCGTCTGGTTTGCGCTGACATCGGGCGAACTGGTCAATCAGATCGCGAATTTCCATCACCCCACCGTCCCAACGACCCCATTGTCACTTCTAAAGATCGCAGCGACGCTCGCTGCGATCGCGATCACGAGGGACGCAGGGTTTACCGCGGTCCGCCACTTCCTTTCGACCAACCTTCACCGTAAATGGCGCCAGTGGTTGGACGAGCGTTTTAACCGGGCGCTACTCGATTCCAATCACACACACTTCCACCTGCAGCAGAACGGGTTTGGTGGCGGGAGCGAGGCGGACACGTCATCAGCACCTGACAACATCGATCAGCGGGTACAGGAGGCGATCAAAGGTATGACGGGCGGTGCGATCGGCCTCGGCGTCGGCATCGCCGGTGTTGTCCTATCGCTCGCCTTCGTTGGTGGCAAATTGATCGAGACGTCGAGCCCGGTGAGAGGGCTCGATTTTCTCGGCAGCTACGGTAGCGCCTGCCTGACGCTGCTAGCGATCGCGATCTACGTTCCCCTCAACACGTTCATTGCAGCCAAGCTGGGCGGTATTTTGCAGGGGCTGTCCATCCGGATTCAATCGGCGGAAGGCAGCTATCGCAGCGAACTCAACCAGTTGCTGCACCGCAGTTTTCATGTTGCGGTCATCAAGGGAGAGCCGGCGCAAAAGGCGCTCAACGTGCGCCGGTACCAGGATATCGACCGGACCTGGGCGAGCCTCAATCGGATTACGGCGAGCTATATGGGCTTTGAACTGGTGCATAATTTCCTCGGCTCACGCATCGTCGCCTACGCGCCCGGTCTGCTTCCCTATGTCGACAAGACAATCAGCCTGCAGGACTACGTGACTGGCGCCGAACTTGCGACAGCCCTGATCAATGAGTGCTCATGGTTCATTCACGCGATGCCCGACATCGCCACGCTCCGGGCCGACGCGCACCGCATAACGGAGCTCGCCGAAGCGATAGAAACGGTCCAGCGCCCGCAAGACTACTATGCGCAAAGTGGTCCTGCAGCGTTTGAATATACGTCCAAGAACGGAGCAAAGGGCCTGACGATCCATGCGGTCGAGCTCATGCATACTGGCGAGGACGAGCCCTTTTTGACTGCCAATGCGCTCAACTTCGCTCCGGGCGAGTGGACGTTGGTGATGGGCGAATCGGGAAGCGGCAAGACCTCGCTTCTCAAGGCGATTAACGGTCTTTGGCCGCACGGGAGGGGTAAGATTGCATTGCCCGACGGTTTGCAAACCCTTCACGCCGCCCAGGACGTCAAACTTCAAGGCGTTTGCCTCAAAGATCTCGTCTGTCTCCCCGATGAAGCCGCCGCGCATCAGGACACTGCGGTCTCAAGCGCATTGAAAGAAGCAGGGCTCGAAGAGTTTCAAGGAGAGCTCCAAGATGAAGGTCGGGATGGTCAGCGGTGGGACAAGCTCCTGTCCGGGGGTGAAAAGCTCGTTCTTGCGAAAATCCTGCTGCTGAAGCCAGGCTTGCTTTTTCTGGACGAGGCGACAAGCGCCCTTGATGGGCAGGCAGTGCAAGCGTTCTTTCAATCGATCAAGGACAATTGCCCGGATGCAACGGTCATCGCCATTATGCACGATACGTCCTCGATCCAATCGGAGGGCGGGATTGATTTCTTCGATAGCGTGCTGGTGATCGGAGAAGGCGTCGCCGAAAAGGTGGCATTTTCGGCGTGGCAGTCGGCGCAAACAAGCGCCCAGACGGGTGTTGCGACAAGGAAATGAGAGGGCGCTAGGCGACATGGTGATGGTTACAAATCCGATGGATGGAACAATGCGTCACCCCGGAGGTTTTCTGCCGAACCGGAGGCAACGGAAATGGAAGCCATTTTTTGGGATCACCCCGTCAGGATCGGCACGCACGGCGAGCGCTGCATCAACGGACCACACGAAGCACTGCAATATTTAAGCGAGCTACCCCAGGGCGGGTGGTTCTATGAGCGCGCACGGAACCGTTGCTATGGCGCATTGGAACGCGGCGAAGCGCTCGATCTTTCACGCAAAGCCTTCATTGGCGCAGCGATTGAGGGGTCACTTCCGATCCTCGACGACGGAAACCAGAGCGTTTGAACCAATCTTAATTCGACGGCTCGCAGCTTGTGCCTGGAGCGGCCAACTGCGGAAATCCGAGGCCTGGTCAGGGCTCCAAGATCTGGATGCAGTACGCTGCAGCCGAGACAACCGGCGCCTGGATGATCAAGGGCAGCAATATTGGCTGGGACCATGAAGCGCAAGGGCAAGACAAATCACCTTGATTTTCCCGACGTTGGCGACCGTACGCTCAAAACGCTACGACGCGGGGGAACAAGCACCTGAGAGTTTTGTTTGAATGTGCATCCCGGGCAAGCAGGAAAGGAATGCTCGCCACGGAGGTTGGGTCATGGATCGATTCTTCGCAAAATTCGCCACGGCAACCGCACATGCGACAGGCAGCCCTTTCGCCTTTATCGTCTGCGTCATCACGGTTCTCGCGTGGGCTTTTTCAGGCCCCGTGTTTGGTTTTTCAGAGACTTGGCAGCTGGTGATCAATACGGGCACGACCATTGTCACGTTTCTGATGGTGTTTCTCATTCAAAATACGCAAAATCGTGATGGCGCCGCGCTCCAAGCAAAGCTCGATGAGATCATTCTGTTCACAGATGCCGAGAATGAATTCGTCGGCATTGAGAAGTTGACTGACAACGAGCTCGATGCGCTACACGCCCGATGCGAAAAGGCCGCTCGGCGATCAAGCGCTATGCTGCAGAGTGCACATGAAGAGCGCGACGCGAGACGGCAGCGGTCGAAGTAGCCGGTTCTATCGGCGCCTGAAGCTACTTGCGTCGACAGGAACAGCTGATGTCGCAGCATCCACACCCAGATCTACGATGCGGGCCTGGCAACGCACACTTTCCAAGTGCGGCGCCTTCGTCCGCCTTCATGAAGAAGGCTTCCGTGTGTGCTGGCTCCGCCACGGCTCAATGAGCTTCAGCGGTTGTGCTCAATTTGGGGCTAACATTGTCCGAGGCTATGCGGCCACAGCCGCTCGGGCCCCGGCAACGTCGACCAACTGGACCCGGAAATGTACCAAGCGCAGCGTCGTAGCCCTCAAATTCTGGCGGAACTAAGCGTTAGACCTTTTTGCGCTCCTCAGCCACCGCGTTTGCTTTCTCTCGCGAGTTGCCCGCTTCCTTGATGATATCGCGGGCCTGCTCCATTGTGAGCCCGTGCTTGCGCTTGAAGTAGTTGAGTTCGTAGGCCTGTCCGGCGGCAACGCGTCGACGGGCGCTGCCAATATTCTTCTTGTAGCGTGCCATAAAGTTCCTCCGGCTCGGCCAACTTCAACGGCAGATGCCCGAGGAATGTTCCAAGCTCGCTCGAAGGCAGAACCCAGCCATTCTGCCTGGATGGCCCATCATGGGCACGTCGGCGAAGGAATTTCATGCAAGCACAGGGGAGGCATTCTGCCGACGGACAGCCGAAAACGGTGGACATGATCGTGACACTTCAGAGGAGCTGGAATGGCGAAATGGAAGAGTGGGAAGGCCCCATAACCGAAGATCAGCCCAGTCGCTTTATGTGAACGAGACGAAAAACAAGCGGCGGCGGAACCTCTTCCAAAGTCAGGCGTTCGTACCGCGGGCCTAGCGTGTTTCCATCCCTCCGGGCCCGCGCATGCATCAAACTCCTTAGCCCCATCTCCAGTTGGGGCCTCTTTTCGCCGCGCAGGACCGAGGGTACACCATGGGATTGATGCAATTGGGTCGAGCACGGCTGGCTCTGTCTTTGCCACGCCATCGCAAACAGTTGCGCGACGCCAGAGATCACCGGCTGTACGGTCTTTTCGAGGAATACGCTCGAGCTTCATCAACGCTCGCCGACCTCCAACGGGAGCTTCCTCGTCGCGAAGCGCTGATAGCCAACTATCAGCAAACCTGCCTGGATCTGCAGGCAGATGTCCTTGTGTTGCTCGGTAAACTGAACGAGCCGCTTTTTTACTAGTGTTCTGACACCCCGCGCCTATCGGAACCAATCCGCAACAGGCGCCAGATCACCGGATCCATTCTTGCTGACTTCCGATCAAATCTTCTGGCCCTCAAGCCACCTTTTGCGCCATCTTTTCTTGCAAGGCCCGGAACGATTTCCCAATGCGCGCGTTCCTGCATTGTCTTGATCCCGTTTCCCCGATCGGGTCAGGCGCAAGGCTTCACAGATGTCCCCCAGTGAAGTCTCCTCGATAAGAGCCTCTGGCCTCGTCGCGCCCCCGACGGGGCCATACTTTTTTGGTCCTCTGATGACGGGCAAGTGAGGCCTCGAAGCTCGGCCGATGGAATAGCGTTCGAACTGCGGCAGGAGTGCGCCGAAGAATAGGAGCTGTTTCGGGTCAAAGCAAATTGCCGGAACCCGCTAGGGATCCGGCAACCCACCATATTCTCACAAAACGGTAGCTATGCTGTGTCTCGAGAGGCGGTTATGAGTATCGATCATGGTGACGCACCCATTCCATCCCCTCGGCTTCGTTACGGCCTTTCGGCATGAGATCGAGAAGGGCATAGGTACCCATCATTAACTCTACGCCGCGACCGAAAGTGGAGTAGGTGTGGAAGACGTTGCCGGCCTCGTCCTTGAAAAAGGCGCTGAGGCCCGGCCATTCCTCGCCCAGCTCGCTCCATTGCCCGAAATTGTAGTCGATATGCCCGCTGGCGACCTCCTCAGGCGTGAAACTGACCCGAAAATCGAAGTTGAACGGGCTGCCATTCGAAGACACCCAGCGGAACCGCCACCCCATGCGTTGGCGAAAGCGCTCGATCTCGGCAAGTGGGGCCCGAGAAACGGCGATCATGGTTACGTCATGCGGGGCCAGGTGCATATTCATACCATCGGTATGATCGGCCATGAAAGAACAGCTCGGGCAGCCTTGCTTCCATCCCGGCGCGAACATGAAGTGTTGCACCAGAAGCTGAGATCGTCCCTCGAAGAGATCAGCCAGCATGCGAGGGCCATCGAGCGTATCGAACACATATTCCGTTTCGATGCGCCTCCATGGGAGCTCCAGCCGCTTTCGAGCGACCTCATCACGATGACGCGTGAGCTCCTTTTCCGCCTTCAGCAAGTCCCGACGGGCGGCTTGCCAGTCATCATGCGAAACGGCAGCGTGTTTCATTGTCAGTCTCCTCGGGTTGGGACGAAATGGTGCCGCGCGCTGTGGATATGCTCAGCCACGGCGGCAGGTGAAAAAGGCTCCTAGGGCTCAGGAAAGCGGCCAGCGGAGCATATGAACACCCGGCGGGTGAAGCAGGCTGTCGGGGCCAAGATTGCGCTCGCAACGAGGCCGAGCCGTCCGGCGAGGCTATCGACCCGCTTGAGCACCGATGGTCCCGTTTCTGCGAACTTCGGCATGTCCTTCCTCCAAATCGTTTCCAGCGATTGTGGCAGGAAGAGGCTATCGCGGGTGGAGGACATGGTGGGAGTTACAAGTATGGCGGGATCCGTACGGACGCGCTGATTATCGTGGCAATGCGGCCCCTTTTTTTCCGCCGAGAGCCGGTCCGCGCTGACAAGGTGGTGATGTGCAGGCTCGTTGCCAATCCGATCGCAACGCTGGACACCAATGCTGTTCTGCCGTTTTTGAACATGCGCGAGATAGATCTGCAGGTCCATGTTTCGGAGGTCGCATACGAAGAGACGGTTACTTCATTTCGAACCAAGATGGTGAAGGCGCTGACCGAAGTCGCGAATGGCTCTCATCCAGGTCGGCCTTGTCCCTCCAGCACCAGCAACTCAAAAAGGCGCTCGATGCACGCAAACGTGCGGAAGCACTCTACGAGACCCGGTTTCGTGCGAGAGCGATCGCGCTGCGCCCGCTGCTTGACGCGCACGCGAAAAAGCCAACGCGCTAGCGGAGGAACGGAAGAGGTAACCATATGAAGGCTTCGCAAGCTCGCACGCTGTCGAAATACGACAGCTGCCGTATGTCAACGGCTCGGCGATCGTCCTAGGCCAAGTCTCCCCGCTTAGAGCCGGGTGATTTCGAACGAAGGAGACGACCAATGAAGATCATGATAGCCGCCGCAGCATCGCTCGCGATCGCGGGCTCTGCCCTTGCTGCTGTACCGTCCACGACCATCGAGCAAAAGCCATCGCTAAAATCGGCCGGCCAAATTGACCTTGCCTGGGGACCAAACCGCAGCGGGAACAAAGTACCATCAACAGGCAAAATCTCGAACGGCAAGACGTTCGGCTGATCGGGCTTGAAAGGGCGGCTAGGGCCGCCCTGAAATTTTGGCATTGTTTTGGCGATGCCGGTATCCCCGCGATGCAAGTAACGGAACGGAGAGGAGCGAACCGTCAGGAAGCGCGACGGTTTGCCTTTTCCTGCATGAGCGTCCTTTACCGTACTTCGATCGTGGCTGCTTGCGCGGCAACCCGGTAACATAAAGCGGCATGGCGTTGGATGCCGATGCCGCCCAGGATCTGTTCGAGCCGCTGGGGATCGCTAGATTTGAATGGTTGCCGGTGACGACGGTGAGCCCGCGCGCCGCGTCAGGATTGCGTTAGACATTGCTGCCGGATCTCGCAAACATTGCGGACTGGCGGAGGGCCGCGGCGTGTACAACGAGCCGAACCGCGAGAAACTAGCCTGCAACATGATTACGATCAGAGCCAGCTCCGTCCGTCAGGGGCACTGCACCCATACGGTGGGAGCTCCCCTTCGAATCTCGATTGCATTTTCCGGCAGCCCCAGCTTCTCAAGGGGAGAGGCATGTAGCCATTCAGCGCGATTCCTACTTCGTCATAAGGACTATCACCCAAGGCTACATACATGTACCACCGCCCACCAATCATCACCGCCATCGCAACGGAAACGAAGATAATGACATGAACTAACTTCTTGATATTATATCTCCTTACGCGTTTGGAGCAGCCTTCTATTCGTTTTGTATCTGCCGATCAAGGCCATCGAAGACGCGCTTTCCGCAGCCACGACCAGATGGCCAGGCGAGCGTTGGCACCGATCTGCATCGCCGCCTGAGTGCTGCGAAATTCTTGTGGCGCCGGCGCGAGGCGTGTTGTTTGGTTTTGAACGGATCGAAACCTAGGCGGAAAACGGTGGCGGAACTCAATCGGCAGACGCAACTCCAATCCTTGTCTTCGACCGCACCGTTCAAATCTCCCGAAACGCCTTGCGAAGAAAGGGACGCCGTTCCAGTTTAGCGGATTTATGGGCCTGCCTGAGGCGAAGCAGGTCCTTGCGGGCGACAAGGCCGAGCAAGGCTCCCGATACCGGATCGGTGATCGGAATCCTCGCTGCATCGGTCGAAATCATGATGTCCGCGATGTGACCAACGGTGTCGTCGGGATGCCCGATCGGGATCGAACTTTCCGACACCTTGTCTCCCAGCAGGTCAGTTCCGATTTCCGGACCTCTCCGCCACCTAAGCGCATCTGCACGCGAAACCATGCCGACAAGGACCCCAACCGCGTCAACCACCGGATAGGTCCGGTGAGCATCGTCCGCAGCGGCAAAGTGTGCGCACACTTCCCGCGCCGACATCGTCGCCGGCAACGTATCGACGGTGCTGACCATGATGTCGCGAGCCCGCTCGAACTCGAAGGGATCGACGCCGTATTCACCGCTGATGTGCTGGCCTCTCCGGGCAATTTTCTCTGTGATAGAGCTGCTCGGCGATCTCCAGACGAAAGGTCCGGTTTCCAAGCCCTGACCGCTTAACCGCCGACAGCTTTCTAAGCCCAGCGACCGCGATCGGTTTGTTCCACCTCTTGATCGCAAAGCAGGTAACTGCGCCGACAAGACGATCACGGGGACCTGACGGCCGCATGGGAATCGTCGACCGCTCCCGTCGGGCCGCATCCGCACGACAATCAATCGGGTTTCATGGCAGCCGAGAAAAACGGCGGCGGAACAATGGCCGTCCTCCGCGGTTGACAGGGATCTCAAGGAGGACTGAACGACATGACGGATCCGGCACGCGAACCAGCAGACAATCAACCACCGGAACTGGCTGGCGAGACAGATCAGCCCACCGAGGCCGATGACATTTATAAGCCTCCCTATGACACGAGAGAGGCCGAACTGGAGGCCTTGCGGTCAGACATGAACAAGCTTCGCACCGAACTGGCCGCGATCGCTGCCGGCACTTCAAGGCTGATCATTCTGGAAGCTGATGCGGTCAAGCAGATGGCGGAGACCAGGATTAGGCCTCACCTTATTCCAGCTCTGGTTGCGGCTGGGATCGTCGGGTATGTCTGGAGCGCGTTTTTGCGGCCGCGATGAGACGCCGAGCTCGACCGAAAAGGACGGTTACCTTTGTCGATGCGTTCGAAATCCCCGAGTACTGATCGTCAAATAGCCCTCGGCGTTTGCGTGGTCGCTGCGATCGGACTTTGGCTTCTTCAAGTGAACCAAGAAACCCAGAATGCTATGCGGAGACGTGCTCTCGATCACCCGGGTGAAGCAATCGACGAAGATCGCGGCAGAAACGCTGACGTCCCCGAGGAAATTCCATCAAAGGGGCTCTACGACGTAGCGTGGCGGGTGGTGCACGAAATACTCAAAGACCGAGTGGCGTTTGTTGCCGCCGGAGTGACCTTTTATGTTCTCCTGGCGCTGTTCCCCGCTTTGGGAGCGATCGTCGCACTTTACGGGTTGCTCATCGATCCGGTCGATATAGCCGACCACTTACGAACGCTTGCGTATGTTCTTCCACCGGGTGCATTCGACATTCTGGCGACACAACTGCTCACGCTTGTGCACATGCGTGACGCGACTTTGAGCCTTACATTCTTCATCGGCCTCACAATTGCTCTTTGGAGTGCGCGAAACGGTGCGCTCGCGCTCTTCGATGCCATGAACGTCGCCTATCAGGAGGTCGAGAAGCGTGGATATTTCCGGCTCAACCTCGTTGCCATTGTATTTACGCTCTGCGCGATCGTGGCGATTGTCCTGATGATTGGTATTGCCGCCGCGTTGCCAACGGTCCTTAGAGTTACGTCGTTTGATCCGACAAACGAAACCATGATCCTGCTCACGGGCAGGTCGCTTGTGGTCATTGCGGCTTTTATAGGCTCGGCTGTGATTTACCGGGTCGGCCCCAGTCGGCAGCCGGCCAAATTCCGCTGGCTGACCTGGGGATCGGTCTTCACGACAGCCACCTGGGTCGCAATGTCTCTGGGCTATGCTTGGTATCTCGACAATCTTGCTAACTATGCCGCCAGTTACGGTGCGCTCGGTGGGCTCGTCGGATTCCTGATATGGCTCTGGCTATCCGTAGCGCTGTTGATCGTAGGAGCCGAGATCAATGCGGAACTTGAGCATCAGACCGCAAGGGACTCGACGACCGGTACGCCCCTTCCGATCGGTTCTCGCGGCGCACACATGGCTGACACGATCGGCAAAGCGGCTAAGTGACCATTCCTACGACTCGGATCGATAGACAAAACTGAGCTCGAAGATGCGATATGTAAGTCTCATCAATCAGATCTAGCGTGACGGCGATCGAAGGGGAGGCCTCCTTCGAGACGTCAAATCACCTGCGAGGCTGGCCAGGATCGCGAGGCTGGAAAATCGAGACCCGAGAAAATCAGGACGGTTTGGGCCGCTCAGGGCGCCAGACATGCTTCTCAGATGTTGCAATCATGCAGCCTTGAGCCTCCTCGAAATGGAAAGGCCCCGTCGTGAGCGACGAGGCCATACTCATGGTGTCGAGGCTTTACTCGGTGAACGCGTCATTTGCTGCTCGGGAGGAGGGAGGTCGTCCGGATCGTCGTCGTCCGGATCATCCAGGTCCGCCTCCTCGGTCTCGGCAAATTCGTCGTCATCCTCAGGATCATCGAATTTCGGCGGCGGGTCGCGTGGCTCGCGCAAGTCGCCTTTGCCGAGCGGGCTATCGTCGGGGAAATCGGTCGGCTCGCGTCCGGCTGCTGTCGACCTATTTGCGATGTTCTCGCCGTTACCGTCTAGATTGCCCATCACCGTTCTCCTTGCTTATGCTTTCGCCTATCTCTGAACGCGTTCCATTTTTGCGAGGACATCCAACGCGCACGAGAATGCGGCCGGCGCCAGCGATATCTTCGGCAATGCCGCGGACGAAATCGTCCGCACCTGAGTGGCTAACCTGGCCCTCTATGACCACGGATGTTCCAAGCACCCTGAAGCAGAGATTTTCCGTGTCGAAGGGCGCTTGGCACGCTAGAGCAAATTTGATCGAGGCGATGAGCCCCGAGACGTCCGCCCCTCCGCCGCCCCGGCAATCGAATTCAGGTCGAATGAAAACCATAGAAACCTCCTGTTCGGAGTCTCAACTCGCCTTCACGGACCTTGTTCCTTGTCGTATTGCTAATTTAATGGCGCCGTTCAGTGCGCCAAGCGAAATGGCCTCCAAAGGACGAGGAAGAAGCGCGCCGCCGATGCGGACCGCGGCTAATGCAACACCGCGCGCGCGACGGAAAAGGTGCAGACGCAACGTTTTAGGGGTCGGATGGGGAGCGGGGCGCTCAATGAAGGGGAGCCTTGGCCTTTCGAATGATGGCACCCGCCCCTTCCTCGAACATTTTCTCCTTGGCATTGAGCATGAACCACCGGTTATGCGCCAGTTCGATCAGCGCTTCGGCGACCTCGCGTTCGGTCCAGCCCGCAGCCTCGCCATACTCGGCCACCGACTGGAAAACATCTTCCATCGCCATCTGACAATCTAGGTCTCGGTCTGGATACGAACCCGCCCGTTTTGACGACAGGAATCTTGGATGCTTTGCCATGACGGACCTCCTTGGATCCGCAGTAGAACGCACTAAGCTATCCGCAAGCTTTCGCTAAAACGCTTGCGACTTCTCCCGGTTCCATGCGCCGTTGCGGCAAAGCCGAAACAGCGGAAGAACCGCGGCTGCCTGCCCGCCAGGCCCGTCCTTCTCAGGTGGGCTGAGTTCCACGTTGCTGCCGCTCTATCGCACGGGCTCAGTCGATCGAGTATCTGGCTGTCCGAATGGGCCACAGGAGAATTGGAACGATTTCTCCGTAAAACTCTTTCTCTCCTGCATTCATCTGCCAAGGAGAGAACCATTGAAATCGCTGGCTGAAATTTTCGAGCATACACTGCAGGATATCTATTTCGCTGAGAACGCCATCACCAAGGCGCTTCCCAAAGTTGCTAAGGCTGCCAACAGCGCCGAACTGAAAAAAGCAGCCGAAGAACACCTCTCGGAAACCAAAGACCAGATCAAGAAGCTGGAGCAGGTTTTCAAGTCGATCGGCAAGACGGCGTCTGGCGAAAAATGCGACGCCATCGAAGGGCTTATCAAGGAAGCCGACGGCTTGATGAAAGAGGCCGAAGGAACAGCTCTCGACGCCGGACTGCTGGCCGCTTGCCAAGCTGTCGAACACTACGAGATCGCGCGCTATGGCTCGCTTCGTGAATGGGCCAAGGATCTCGGTCATGATGAGGCTCACAAGCTTCTGAGCGAGATTCTCGACCAGGAGAAGGCCACCAACAACAAGCTCACCAACCTGGCCGTGACGTCGATCAACAAAACATTGAAGCGATCCAAGGCGGCCTAAGTCGCCAAGCGGCGGCCGCGCCCATTAAGTGGCGCGGCTGGCGGCGGGGCGGCCACTGCAGTCCCGCGCCGGCCAGCGGCCGGTTTCGTGAAACCTCATTCTGCAGCGGCGTTCTTCGGAAAGGAGAAAAGCGCATGACTTACATTGAGGACGACGGCGAGGTCTGGGACCTTGCCGAAAAGATTGGGTTCTGCATGCTGACTACTCAATCCGGAGGGGAACTGAAGGCACGGCCAATGTCGGCCCACATCGAGCGGGTTGAGAACGCCTTGTATTTTTTGACGGACATCAAGGGCCACAAAGATGACGAGGTCGCACAGCACCCAAATGTCTGCCTGGCGTTCGCAGACACGAAGAAGCAAAAATACGTGTCGATCTCGGGCGTGGCCGAAGTGCAAAATGACCGCGAGAAGATCCGCGATCTCTGGTCTACCCCTGCCAAGGCGTGGTGGGATAGCCCCGACGATCCGTCCATTCGCATTCTCAAAGTTACACCTCGCTCTGCAGAGTACTGGGATAGTCCTGGCACTGTGATCAGTTACATCAAGATGGCGGCGGCAGCCGTCACCAGTGCCAAACCGGACATGGGCGAGAACGCCAAGGTTCGGATGTAAGGGGGGCCGGATGGAAAGTAGGCGTGGCGGATTGGTTTGCACCCGTCGGTGTGAAACTCGATATCGTACCGCATCTGATAGCGAAGGATTGCGCCGCCTCCGATGAAAGCCAACACCGTTGATCAGCCCTTCGACCACGCGCGCGGTGGCTTCAGCGTTGCCAACTGTGATCGTCTCTGCCGCCTGAATAAACCCACATGCAGCGATGGCGACCAACGGAATGTCGCCAACGTTCAACCTGGGAGACGGCCGGTCCGGTCCCGTCGAGCGGTAACGCAAGGCAGAATAGATGCCGGACGACACCCGCGGAACCGCGATGGCGGAGCGCATCTGGGCCACGGCCGCAATTGGTGTCGCCGTGGGGCTGAGATCCTATGACACGGCCATCGTTCTCTCGATCGTCACCTTCGCAACACCGAAGATTAGGACAAATTTCAAGTCACCGAGAAACGAAGCCCTGACGCCGCTGGAAAAGGAGGGAAATAGCGTCATGGATTGCGGTAGCGGGAGAGCCGCCAACCCTAAGCTGCGCGACGCAGAAAGTCCCGCGGCAACGAGCAAGAATGTCTACTAAGACATTCCGTCGCGGGCTGAATTCAGGCCGCGTACCATCTGCGGAACCAAGTTCACAAAGCACGCGTCAAGCGCGTCTGAGGCGGAGCTCCCGCGGCCGCGCGCCAGACCGCCAGCCGAGCTTGCGCCTGTTCTGGAACCGGTGCCAAGGCGGCTCGCCGGCAATTGACATGAGTCAATGCAGCATTCCCTCCTTCGGGTTTGTTTGGGCGATCCTTTCGCGCCGCAGTGCGCGGTCGCTGCGCCAGGGGCTTATTCCCGGTTGTGTTTGAATGGCCGCGGACTATTCTCGTGGTCTGTTTTGATGGTGGAACGCTAAAATGGAAAAAGCCCGGAAGAATTGGTTCCTAGTCGGTCTGGTTACTCTGGCGCTCGTGGGCGGCTACTATGCTTGGCAAAACATGGATCGCAATGCACTGCCGGCCGGGATTGCGAGCGGCAACGGGCGCATCGAGGCTGTCGAGATTGATATCTCGACCAAGACGGCGGGCCGGATCAAGGAAATCTTTGTGGACGAGGGTGACTTCGTCAGTGCCGGCCAGGTGCTCGCCCAGATGGATACCGTGCAGTTGGAGGCGCACAAGCGGCAGGCTCAAGCGCAGCAGCAGCGTGCGATCATCAGCGTCGAGGCGGCGAAGAACCTCGTAACGCAGCGCGAAGCCGAAAAGGCGGCTGCCGTGGCTGTCCTCGCGCAGCGGCGCGCGCAACTGGACGCCGCCGAGCGGCGCCTTGCCCGCTCCGAGCAACTGGTAAGATCGAACACCGTTTCGCAACAGGTGCTCGACGACGACCGGGCGACCGCCGAGGGCGCGCGGGCGGCCGCCAGTGCGGCGGAAGCTTCGCTTGCCGCGTCGAACGCGGCGATCAATTCGGCGAAGTCCCAGGTCGTCGATGCCGAAGCCGCGGTCGAGGCCGCCAAGGCGTCGGTCGAAAGCATCATCGCCGACATCAACGACAGCACCCTGATCTCGCCGCGCGACGGCCGCATACAATATCGTGTGGTCCAGCCCGGCGAAGTGCTGGCTGCCGGCGGCCGCGTTCTCAATCTCGTCGATCTCGGCGATGTCTACATGACGTTCTTCCTGCCGACGGATCAGGCCGGCCGCCTGTCGATCGGCAGCGAGGTCCGGCTCGTGCTGGATGCCACCCCGCAATACATCATTCCCGCCAAGGTCTCCTATGTCGCCGATGTCGCGCAGTTTACGCCGAAGACGGTGGAGACCGCCGAGGAACGGCAGAAGTTGACCTTCCGCATTAAGGCGCAGATCCCGAAGGAACTCCTGAAGAAATACATCCGCATGGTGAAAACCGGTCTTCCGGGCGTTGCCTATGTGAAGGTCGATCCGAATGCAGAGTGGCCGGCGAGCCAGACCGGCACGCTGGTGCAGTGATGGCCGCCTCGGACCAGGCCGGCGTGCAGCCGGCAGAGCCCGTGGTTCGCTTGAGCGCCGTCACTCTTTCCTATGGGAAGACAAAGGCGCTGGACGAGGTGACACTGGATATTCCGTCCGGCTGCATGGCTGGGCTGATCGGACCGGACGGCGTCGGGAAATCGAGCCTGCTGTCTCTCGTTGCCGGCGCCCGCGCCGTGCAAGTGGGCCGCGTCGAGGTGCTTGGCGGCGACATTGCCGATGCCGGCCATCGCCGCCGGACCTGCCCACGCATCGCCTATATGCCGCAGGGTCTCGGCAAGAACCTCTATCCAACGCTTTCCGTATTCGAGAATGTCGACTTCTTCGGCCGGCTCTTCGGCCATGATCGCGAAGAACGCGAAAGGCGGATCGAAAGCCTGCTCGAAAGCACCGGGCTTGCTCCCTTCGCGGCGCGCCCCGCGGGCAAGCTCTCCGGCGGCATGAAGCAAAAACTCGGGCTTTGCTGCGCGCTGATCCACGATCCCGATCTCCTGATCCTCGACGAGCCGACGACCGGCGTGGACCCTTTGTCGCGACGTCAGTTCTGGGAACTGATCGACGACATCCGCGCTGAGCGGCCGGGAATGAGCGTCATCGTTGCGACTGCCTATATGGAGGAGGCCGCCCGCTTCGACTGGCTGGTCGCGATAGATGCCGGCCGGGTGCTGGCAACGGGCACACCCGATCAACTGCTTGCAAAGACCGGGGTCGACACGCTCGACGCTGCCTTCATCGCGCTGCTGCCGGAGGAAATCAGGGGCGAACACCACGATGTCGTCATCCCGCCGCGCCCGGAAGGTGCGGGCGATGATATCGCCATCGAGGCGAACAACCTCACCATGCGCTTTGGCGATTTCGTCGCCGTCGACAATGTCAGCTTCCGCATCGGCCATGGCGAGATCTTCGGCTTCCTGGGTTCCAACGGCTGCGGCAAGACGACGACGATGAAGATGCTGACGGGCCTGCTCGCAGCCAGCGAAGGTACAGCAATGCTCTTCGGACGCGAGGTCGACCCGCGCGACATGGAGGTGCGCCACCGCGTCGGCTACATGTCGCAGGCCTTCTCGCTCTACACCGAACTCACGGTGCTGCAGAACCTGGAACTGCATGCCAAGCTGTTCGGCATGGCGGCGGACAGCATTCTCAAACGGATCGAGGAACTGGCGAAGCGCTTCGATCTCTCGGACGTGATGCAAGCCTTGCCGGATGCCTTGCCGCTTGGCGTGCGCCAGAGGCTGTCGCTTGCGGTCGCGCTGATCCATTCACCCGATATCCTCATCCTCGATGAGCCGACATCCGGCGTCGATCCCGTGGCGCGCGACAGTTTCTGGCAGATCCTCGTCGATCTCTCCCGCAACGATCAGGTGACGATCTTCATCTCCACCCACTTCATGAACGAAGCGATGCGCTGCGATCGCATGTCGCTGATGCATGCGGGCAAGGTGCTCGTCAGCGATACGCCGGCCGGCATCATGAAGAGCCGTTCCGCCGCGACGCTGGAAGAGGCTTTCATCGCCTATCTGGAGGAGGCGATCGCCGGGGCGAAGCAGCCGGTGCCCGCAGTGGTCAGGGCCAAGACGCCGCTGGAGCCGGTCACTAAGCGAACGGCCGAGGCGACACGGCCTCCGAAATCCAGTTTTTTCGACGTCGGGCGGATGTTCAGCTATACCCGCCGCGAGGCCCTGGAACTGTTGCGCGATCCCATTCGCGCGACGCTTGCCACGATCGGCACGGTCATCCTGATGTTCGTCATCGGCTACGGCATCAACATGGACGTCGAGGACCTGACCTTTGCGGTGCTCGACCGCGACCAGACGACGACCAGCCGCGAATATATTCTCGAGATTGCCGGCTCGCGCTACTTCATCGAGAAGGATCCGATCACCGACTATGCCGATCTGGACCGGCGCATGCGCAACGGCGAACTGAGCCTCGCGATCGAGATCCCACCGGGTTTTGCCCGGGATGCGGCGCGCGGCGACACGGTGCAAATCGCCGCCTGGATCGATGGCGCGATGGCGAGCCGTGCCGAAACGGTCAAGGGCTACGTGCAGGGGCTGCACGCCCATTGGCTGACCGGCAAGATCCGAGAGCGCTATGGAGCGGCCGCAACCACGGGCGCCTTCAAGATCGAAACGCGCTTCCGCTACAACCCTGATGTCAAGAGCATCGTCGCCATGGTGCCGGCGGTCATCCCGCTGCTACTGATGCTGATCCCGGCCATGCTTTCGGCGCTCAGCGTCGTGCGCGAAAAGGAGCTGGGGTCGATCGTCAATCTCTATGTCTCGCCGGTGACGCGGCTCGAATTCCTAATCGGCAAGCAGATACCCTACATTGCCCTGGCGATGCTCAATTTCGTGCTGCTGACGGCATTCGCGATCTTCGTCTTCCGGGTGCCCTTTACCGGCAGTCTGCTTACCTGGACGGTCGCGGGGCTGATCTATGTCTCGGCGGCAACGGCCATGGGGCTCGTTATCTCCACCTTCATGTCGAGCCAGATCGCGGCGATCTTCGGCACGGCGATCCTGACGCTCATTCCGGCGATCCAGTATTCCGGCATGATCGATCCGGTGTCGTCTCTCGAAGGTGCGGGCGCCTTCATCGGCCAGATCTATCCGACCACGCATTTCATGACGATCGCCCGCGGCACTTTTTCCAAGGCGCTCGGTTTCGCTGATCTTGGCGGTGCCTTCGTGCCGATGCTGATCGCGGTGCCGGTGCTGCTGGCGATCGGCACGTTCTCCCTCAAGAAGCAGGCGAGGTAGTGATGCGCCTGTCCCACATCTACCATCTCGGCATCAAGGAGCTCTGGGGGCTCTGGCGCGATCCGATCCTGCTGATCCTGATCGTCTATTCCTTCACGCTGTCGGTCTATACCGGCTCGACCGCCATGCCCGAAACGCTGAACCGCGCGGCGATCGCCATCGTCGACGAAGACCAATCGCCGGTTTCGACGCGGATATCGACGGCTTTCTATCCGCCCTATTTCGTGCCGCCACAGATGATCACGCCGGCGGAAATGGACCGCCGCATGGACCAGGGGCTCGATACCTTCGCGCTCGACATCCCGCCCGATTTCCAGACAGATCTTTTGGCCGGCCGCTCGCCGACCATCCAGCTCAACGTCGACGCGACGCGCATGAGCCAGGCCTTTTCCGGCAACGGCTATATCCAGCAGATCGTGACCGGCGAGGTCTCGGGCTTTCTAGAGCGCCACCGCAACGAGACGCCGCTGCCGGTCGATCTCGTTCTACGGGCTCGGTTCAATGCCGAGCTGAACAAGGGCTGGTTCGGCGCGGTCATGAACGTCATCACCAACATCACCATCCTGTCGATCGTGCTGACGGGCGCCGCCCTTATCCGCGAGCGCGAGCACGGCACTGTGGAGCACCTGCTGGTCATGCCGGTGACCCCGTTCGAAATCATGGTCAGCAAGGTCTGGTCGATGGGACTGGTGGTGCTGCTCGCGTCCGCGGTCTCGCTGATCTTCGTGGTCAAGGGCGCGCTCGCCGTACCGGTACAGGGGTCGTTTGCCCTTTTTCTGCTGGCTACGGCGCTGCAGCTTTTTGCGACGACGTCGATGGGCATCCTGCTTGCCACGATTGCGGGCTCAATGCCGCAATTCGGCCTGCTGCTGATGCTGGTGCTCCTGCCGCTGCAAGCCCTGTCCGGCGGCATGACGCCGCGTGAAAGCATGCCCGAGATCATCCAGAACATCATGCTGGCGGCGCCGAACACGCACTTCGTCATCCTGGCGCAGGCGGTTCTGTTTCGTGGTGCCGGCCTGGACGTGGTTTGGCCGCAGCTCCTTGCCTTGCTGTTGATTGGTGCGATCCTGTTTGCCTTCGCCATGCGGCGCTTCCGGGCGTTCCTGAAGTAAGCCGCCTTCCGACTGGCAGGCGATGTCGACCACGTCGGGGGTAGAAGCTTCACCCGCAGGGGTAGCGAGCTTCGCTAACTTTACTCGACCGAGCTTTTTGATGATGACTATTCGCGTCGCGTGCGGGCATGGCATGTGAAGTCCGGTCCCGAAGAACAGCTTCCGCTCACCTGGCCGAGTTGCGACTGATGCTGGGCACGTCCATTCAAACCTGCACCAAGTGCCCCAGCGAAACCTCCCTGTATTGGCGCTTGGGCGGTACGTATCCGATAGACTGCACCGGACTTTTGATCTCGTCGGTCGCAATCGATCGTTTCAGATTGCGCCGTACCGGATCCGGCACGGGGACCGCAGCCATTAGCTTGCGCGTATAGGCATGCTGCGGGTGGTCAAAAACCGCCTGGCGCGGCCCGATTTCGACGATCTCGCCCAGATACATTACCGCGACGCGATGGCTCACCCGCTCTACAACCGCCATGTCGTGGCTGATGAACAGATATGCAAGATTGAAACTTTGCTGAAGGTCGAGGAGCAGATTGCAGACCTGTGCTTTTATCGACACGTCGAGCGCGGACACCGCCTCGTCGGCCACGATTACTTTCGGATCAAGCATGAGGGACCGCGCAATTGCGATACGCTGTCGCTGACCGCCGGAAAACTCGTGCGGATAGCGCCGCATTAGATCCGGGTTGAGTCCGACTCGTGTCAGGAGATCAGCCGCCTTATCGCGTGCTTGCAGCTTCGTGCCGAGACCGTGCGCGATGAAAGGCTCCATCACCGCCGGGCCAATTGTCATGCGAGGGTCGAGACTTGCGAAAGGATCCTGAAAGACCATCTGGACGGTGCGCCGCATTTTGCGCAACTGCCCGCGCCGAAGGCCCATCACATCGTTGCCGTCGAGCAGGATCGTTCCGGCAGTCGGTTCGACCAGCCGGGTGATCGAACGCCCCGTCGTCGACTTGCCGCAGCCGGATTCGCCGACAAGCGATAAAGTCTCGCCAGGCTTAAGGTCGAAGGATACATCCTCGACGGCATGCACTGCGCCGCTTTTGCGACCAAGCAGCCCGGACCGAATGTCGAAGCGTGTGGTCAGGTTCCTGACCTCGAGCACAGGGCGTTGACCTGCGGCCGGCAGAACAGCCTCGCGTTCGTCCTGGGTCGCTCGGCCAGTGACAACGTCGATCACCGGGAAATGCATGGGCCGCTCACGTCCCGCCATCGACCCAAGCTTGGGAACCGCCGACAGCAGCGCCCGTGTATAGTGATGTTTGCCGCGTTTGAAGATGTCGTCGGTCGCACCCGTTTCTACCGCATCGCCGCGGAACATGACGATCGTGCGGTCTGCAACTTCTGCCACGACGCCCATGTCGTGCGTTATGAAAAGAACCGCCATGCCCTCCTCTTCCTGAAGCGCCTTGATCAGATCGAGGATTTGCCCCTGGATCGTTACGTCGAGCGCTGTGGTCGGTTCGTCCGCGATCAGGAGCTTGGGCTTTGAAGCGAGAGCCATAGCGATCATCACGCGCTGCCGCATGCCGCCGGAAAGCTGGTGCGGATACTCGTCGAACCGGCCGTTGGCATTCGGAATACGCACCTTGTCCAGAAGCCTGATGACCTCGGCCCTCGCCTCCGCCTTCGAGATCTTGCGATGGCAGGTGATGGCCTCAGCGATCTGCCTGCCGATCGGGTAGATCGGATTGAGCGAGGTCATCGGCTCTTGGAAAATCATCGCGATTTCGTTGCCGCGAACCTTGCGCATGTCCTCGGCGTCGAGTGTGAGCAGGTCACGGCCGCCAAGATACACCTTGCCTTCTATCCGGCTCGAGTATTTCGGCAACAGTTGCATGATCGACAAGGATGTGACGCTCTTGCCCGATCCGGATTCCCCGACGATCGCCACCGTTTCGCGGGGAGCGATGGAGAAAGAAAGGTTGCGAACAACAGACTTCCATCGGTCACCCAGCCTGAAAGAGGTCGTCAGATCGTTGACGGACAGGACGGGAGGCTGGGCGGCAGGTGTGTCCATCTCGCTTTTCCTTCTCACGCGGCGGTGTTGATCGGATCAACAGGGTGCTTGGCCAGCGGAAGCACGTCGATGTCGTACATCCAGGGGTTGGCCGGCAGACTGGTAATAATCTCATGTAACTGGGTCGCATCGGCGGCGCGCCAGAGGCCCCAATTCTCGAAGCGGCAAGGGACGCGCCACATGCGCACCAGATGCCCTTCCTTGATCAATTCCGCCGCATGGGCGCGTTCGTCATGGATTACCTTCGCCTTCAGATCGGGATCCATGTCTTCGGACCAGCGAAGCTTGATGTTGACCAGAAATTCCATCGCATTTTCCCTCATTGATTAAGCTCCAGATCCTTGATGATTGTATTTGCGGCGTTATAGCCGGGGATGCCGGTGACATAGCCGCCCGGCCAGGTGCCGCCGCCCGACAGATAAAGTCCGGGGAGCGGCGTACGGTAATCGTGTGCCTTGCGATGCGGGCGCGCACCGAAAAGCGCGTTCGGCAACATGTCGCCATGGGTGATGTTCGACTGGACGAGACCCAATTCGCTTTCGATCTCGACGGGGTTGAAATAGCGCAAGCCGACCAGTCGCTGACGCAAGTCCGGCATGTAATGCGTAAGTTCGTCGATGCAGATATCGGCGAAGCGCTCGCCCGCCTCGGGCCAGCTACCTTCGGCGAGCGTGTAAGGCGCATGCCAGGCGTTGACGCTGAGGAGATGTCGCCCCGCAGGCGCCATGCCCGAAGACGTCGCCGACGGCATCAGGCCCCACATGATCGGCCGCTGCGCCAGCCTGCCGGCCAGTCCGTCCGCGATGGCCCGCTCGATGTAGTCGAGAGACGGCGCGATGCGGAACTGGACCTGCCCTGCCTGTGCAGGATCGACATCCGCCGGCAGGCCCGAATATCGGGGCATCCCGTCGAGCGCCAGGACCAGCTTGAACGCCGATCCACGCATCGGAACGGCGGCGATTTCGCGCCTGACATCGGCACCCACAGCCTCGTCGTCGAGCATCTGACCGAAAAGGGTCTTCGGGTTCATGGCCGACAACACGATCGGGGCGAGGAACTCGTCGCCGTTGACGGTCACGACGCCCCTGGCCTCACCTGACGCATGCAGTATCCTGTCGATCGGCGCGTCCTTAAGGATCGTGGCGCCATGCGCCACGCAGCATGCTTCGAGCGCATCGATGATGGCGCCCATGCCGCCGACCGGCAGGCCGGTAGAGCCGCGCAGTGCCGCCCGTCGCGGATCGTCATCGTCCAGCGCCGCGTAGGAAGCCAGCGAGATCGGGCGCATCATCAGGCCCACGGCCGAACCGGGCGCAGATGGCGGCGTGAGGGTCGCATTGAGCGCCAACATCCCAAGCAGAGCCTTGGCCTCCTCCGATTTCAGCCGCTCGTCGAGCAGCTGGCGCAGACTGCCGCACATGACGCGGTCGAAAAGTCCGGCAAGCCGTTCGGGCACGTCGCGAGCCGCCCGTACCAGATCGGGAGACGGCGTGAACACTGATGCACCGAGATGCTGCCCCAGCTCCTCCAAATCGGACAGCAAGCCGAAGTAGCGTTTGGCTTCGCCGGAGGCGTAGGCGTTGAGTTGCTGCGTCAGCCGCTCCCTGTCGCGCCAGCCGATGAAGGCTCCACGCGGGAAAGGGTGGACGACCGTCGGGTCTGTGCGGACGAACTTCAGCCCGAAATGTTCGAGCTGCAGCTCAGCGATGAAACGCGGCTCGAAGCTGCCGGGCGAATTGGTGAAGGCGCAGCGGTAACCGGGAAGGAACTCGAAGGTTCCGCAGGGGCCGCCAAGCGTCGAGCGTGCCTCGATCAACAATGGGCGCAATCCGGCCTTGGCGAGATAGGCGGTGGCAACGAGACCATTGTGCCCTCCCCCAACGACTATGACGTCGTATGTGCCAGGCGATCTATCGACGATATCAGACATGCAGTTTCCATCTGGTTTGCAAAGGCAGCCCGCGGCATGCCGACGGTTGAGGTGAAGAGGCGCTATTGAGGAAGCTGGTCGTTTGAAAAGTAGGCCGTTGCGTCCTTCTTGCCGATCATCGTGCCGAATTGCGCAAGTGTTTCATTCATCGACTCCCAGTCCTCCTCCGCCATCCAGCCGAGCGGCTTGCCCTCGGTGCGCTTGGTGTGAAGGGATGCCTCATAGGCATCGAGGACGCCGCGATGAAACTCGGCCGGCTGGGTGTTGCCGGACACCTTGAGGAAAATTCCGACGGCCTCATCCTTGTTGGCGAAGGTGTACTCCATGCCCTTTCTGGTCGCGGCGAGGAAACGCTTCACGATGTCAGGGTTCTGCGCGAGGTAGTCGTTGTTGACGACGATGCCGAAGCCGAGATTGGTGATGCCCCAGTCCGCATATTTCAGGACCGAGACCTCCTTGCCCTGCGCCTTCAACTGCGGGACGTAGAAGTAGTCGTCTCCGCTGATGCAATCGAGCTGGCCAGAGGCAATCCCTGCAAACTTGGCGTCACCCGGCATGTTCACCAGCGTTATGTCGGTCAACTCCAGTCCGTTGGCCTTGAGGAATGCGGGCAAGATCTGACCATCGGAGCCGGTCGGCGTCGAGCCGATCCGCTTGCCCTTGACGTCGGCCGGCGTCTTGATGGCTGGGTCGGTACAGATCAGCGAGATGGGCCCCTGCTGCCACCAGCCGGCAACCGCAGTAATCGGCACACCGGCGGATATTGACTGGGCGACGGTGGAGAGATTGGCATGACCGATCGGATCGGCGTTTTCGCCGACCACCATGGTCGTCGTCTTCGATCCCTGCCCCTGGACGATATCGACATCCAGACCGACCTCGTCATAAAAGCCTTTTTCCTTGGCGAGGATCATCGGGGTCTGTCCGGCCCACCAGCTCCAGTCCAGGCGCAGTCGGATGCTGTCGGCTGCCAGGGCCGTCGTGCTCATCAATGCGAAGGCGAAGAGTGCACCGCCTGCATGCTTGAAGTATCTCATGTCCGGTTCCTTTTTTCTGATGTCAGGCCGCGTCTTCGGCGTCATCGCGAATGACGCCCATGCGTTCGAAATGAACGAGGATCTGGTCAACGATCGCGTTGAACTCCGGCGTGCTGCGGATGGAGAGACGGCGACGGCGTGGCAGAGGCACATCGAGAACTGCCTCGACGCGACCAGGTCGGGGCGCCATCACCACGATCCGGTCGGACAGAAACACCGCCTCCTGAATGCTGTGGGTGACGAAGACGACCGTCGGCCGGGACCGCAGCCAGAGCGACTGGAGATCCACCATCATCTGGTCGCGGGTGAGTGCGTCGAGAGCGCCAAACGGCTCGTCCATCAGAAGCAGCGAGGGATCGTGTACGAGCGCCCGGCAGACGCTGACGCGTTGGCTCATGCCACCCGAAAGCTGATGCGGATAGGCATTCTCGAAACCCGCAAGGCCGGCAGCAGCAAGCAGATCACGCGCCTTGGCGCGATACTCGCCGTCCGGCAGCCCGCGCGCTTCGGCCTGCAGCATGACGTTGCCGATGACAGTGCGCCAGTCCAGCAAGACCGGCGATTGGAAGACATAGCCGAGGTCGGTTTCTGCCTTGACGACACGCTGGCCACCGACCCGGAGCGTCCCGGAAGTCGGAAAATCCAGCCCCGCGATAATACGCAGCAAGGTGCTCTTGCCGCACCCGCTCGGCCCGACGATCGAGAGAAACTCGCCCGGCTCGATGTCGAGAGAGGTCGGCACCAGAGCCTCCAATCCTGCATAAGACCTCGAGACCTTGTCGATGATGACGGATTTGCCCATGTCGTGCTCCTCAATGTCCTTCGTTGCGCTGCGAGCGATGCCAGGGCATGACGCGCGCCTCGACCATTTGCACGATGGCGAAGCTGACGACGCCGATCAGCACCAGCAGGATGAGCGCGGCAAACATCAGCGCTGTCTGCAACTGCCCGCTCGAAAGCAGGATCAAATAGCCCAGGCCGCGATCGGAGCCTACGAACTCACCCACGACGGCTCCGACCACGGCGAGCGTCACGCAGACCTTCAAGCCGCCAAACAGGCTGGGCAGTGCGTGCGGCAAGTAGATCTTGCAGAACATCTGCGCAGACGAGAGGCCCATGGTCCTGCCCAGGAAGACCATGTCCTGCGGCACGCTTTTGAGCCCGACCACCCCGCTGATAACGACTGGGAAGAAAGCCATCAGCACGCCGACGACGATGTTGGTGTGCAGGCCGAAGCCCAGCCAGACGAGAATGAGAGGAGCAAGCGCCACCTTCGGAACCGCCTGGCTGGTCACGAGAAGCGGATAGACAGCATCCTCGAACCATCTGAACCGCGCGATCATCACAGCCAGAGGCAGCGCAATGGCGATACTGAAGAAGAAGGCGATGACGGTCTCGAGCGCCGTAATGCCCGAATGATAGATCAACAGCGGAAACTGCGAGATCAGCGTGGTGGCGACCGCTCCGGGCGACGGCAGGAGATAGGGTGCCGGCTTCAGGACAGAGACGACGAATTGCCAGAGCGCGACGATCACGACCAGCGACAGGATGGGATAGACGATACGGGACATCCTGACGGAAAATCCCACGCCTCCGCTCTGCTGCATTGTTAAATCGGTTTGGCTCATCTTGCTCTCCGGTTCTCGTTTGGTGATGGCGGACTATATCGCGCGCTGCCGCCATCACCGGATTTTTCAGGCCGCGTCAGCCGTTCTCACCGAAGCGGCTGGAACGAAGCCTTCGCGGAACAACGCAAGCCAGTTTCCGCCGGCGATCTTGCCAATTTCGTCATTGGAGAAGCCGCGTCGATCGAGACCCTCAAGGATGTTCGGGAAGTCGACTGGCGACTGGAACCAGGAAGGCCACTTGGAAAAGCCCTTGATCGGGATTGCGCTTTCGCGCGCCCACCGGCCCGCGCGCCACCACTTGATCTGGCTTTCCGGCCAGCCATCGTAAAAGTCCGTACCGAGGCCGACATGGTCGGCACCAACCAGATCCACCGTCCATGAAACCATGTCGAGGAAGGTATCGAGCGTGCAGTTCGATCCGTTCTTCATGATTTTCGGATAATTGCTGAGGCCGATGACGCCACCGGTCTCGGCCAGGCGCTTGATCAACGCCGTCGACTTGTTGCGGCGGTTGAGCTCGATATCGGTTCCCACGAACTCCTGCGGATTGGCGTGGGTGACCGCGATCGGGCGCGAGGAATATTCGATCGCATCGAAGCAGGTGCGCTCGGTGCAATGCGAGACGTCCACGACCATGCCGACGCGGTTCATTTCCGCAATGACGTTGCGACCGAAGAACTTGGAGACACCGGCCTCATCCGGTTCCCAGCAACCGGAGGCAACACGGTTTTGAACGTTGTAGGTGAGTTGCGCGACACGAACGCCAAGCTGATGAAAGATTTCGACCAATTCGATGTCGTCCTCAAACGGCGACGTATCCTGGAAACCGTAGACGACGGCGGTGCGACCGGAGGCGGCGACACGCTCGATGTCCTCTCCGGTCGTGGCAAGTGCGATCAAATCGGCATTCTTCTCCAGCAGCCGGTTCCATTCACCGATGACGGTCAATGTTTCGCGCGCGTCCTCCCAGATCGACAGGGTCACATGCACGCAACCGATGCCTCCCCGCTTCCACTCCTCGAAGCGTGCGCGCTCCGGCTTGTTGTACTGTAATGCATCGATCACCAGGGGCTTCGTTGCCGACATTGTCATCGCGTTTTCCTTTCCGTTCCTATTTCAGTTTGCGAAGGGGTCCGCCGCCGGGCCATGTTCCACGACGATTGCCTTGATCTGGGAAAACTCCTCCAGGGCCTCGACACCGTTCTCGCGGCCGATGCCAGACTGCTTGTAGCCGCCGAAGGGCACGCGCAGATTGATCGCCCGATAGGTGTTCACCCAGACGGTGCCTGCCTGCAACCGGCGCGAGACACGGCGGACCCGGTCGATGTCGCGTGTCCAGAACCCGGCAGCCAGTCCGTAATCGACGCCGTTTGCCATGGAGATCGCCTCGTCTTCGCTTTCGAAGCGCTGAACGGTGACCACCGGGCCGAAGATCTCTTCCCGGCAGATCCGCATGTCGCTTGAGACGTCAACGACTACCGTCGGCTGGACCCAGTAACCCTTGGCCAGGTCCGGCCCGAGATCGGGTCTTTGTCCGCCGGAAGCCACACGCGCTCCGGCCTCGACCGCCTCGCTGACGAAATTATTGATGCGTTCGTACTGGCGCTTGTTCGCAACCGGTCCGATATGCGCCCTGGGCGACGAAGGATGACCGAGTCGGATACGGCCGACGGAGGCGATATATCGTTCCACGAAGGTGTCGTAGATCTCCGACTGCACGAGTATGCGCGACCCGGCGACGCAGGTCTGGCCACTGCCGGAGAAGGCGCCTTGGGTCGCTGCGATCACGGCACCATCGATGTCGCCGTCGGCAAAGACGATGTGCGCCGACTTGCCGCCCGCTTCGCAGACGAAACGCTTCATTCCAGCGGCAACCTTTGCACCCAGGACCTTAGCCGTGGCCGTGCTGCCGGTGAAACTCACCATATTTACGTCCCGATGGGTGGCAAGTGCCTCGCTGGCGATGGCATCGCCGATGACGACGTTGACGATGCCGACTGGAAAGCCCGCTTCGATCGCCAGTTCGGCCAGCGCGATACTGGAACCCGGGGCTTCGGCCGGTGGTTTAAGGATGACCGCGTTGCCCATGGCAAGGGCCGGCGCCAGTTTCCAGGAGCCGAGCGAAAGCGCACCGTTGAACGGTGTGATGGCGACAACGACGCCGAGCGGTTCCCGCACGATGCGGGCATCGGCTGTGCGCGACACGGTGCGCAGGATGTCGTCATGGGTATCGAGAGCGCTCGCATAGTAGTCGTACCAGGTGGCGGTCGCCTTCATCTCGGCGGAGGTTGCGGCATGGCTCTTGCCGTTAGCAAGACTTTCGAGCGTCCCCAGTCGATCGGCGTTGGCAGCAATCAAGGCGCCCAGCTTGCGAAGGAGGATGGCGCGCTCGTACCCCGTCATCGACGCCCATGGCTCACAGCGAAATGCTTTGGCCGCGTTGGCTGTCGCTAGCTCCACAGCCTCGTCCGAGACGAAGGCCGTCGCCCAGACAGCACCCGTCGAGGGATCGTGAAGCGGGACTTCCCGGCCAGCGGGCGCGATCGCCGCACCGGCGATATACGATGTGAAGACGTCCTGATTGGCGGATGTAGGCATGTTCGAGACCGGTTCCGTTTGTAGTGCGTGGGAATGCATCGTCGGCCCCGTTACAGTTTGAGCTTCGGATTGAAGCAGGTGTAAAGAACGTCGACAGCGAAGTTGATCAGCACGAAGGCGATCGCCAGGATCAGGATGCCCCCCTGGATCAGCGGTATGTCGCGGGTGGAGATCGCCTGGTACATGGCAAGACCGATGCCGGGCCAAGAGAAGATGGTCTCGGTGAGTACGGCGCCACTTAAAAGGAAGCCCATCTGCATGCCGATCACCGTGATGATCTGCGGCATTGCATTCGGCAGCGCATGACCAAGCACCACGCGTGATTCACGCATGCCCTTGGCACGGGCCGTGCGGATGTAGTCACTGTTGATCACTTCAAGCAGGGATGACCGGGTCATGCGCGCGATCGTCGCCAACGACCATGCGGCAAGCGTGACGGAGGGCAGGATCATGTGGGCGGCCAACCCGAGCACACCGTCGCCACCGCCCACACTCTGCATGCCGCTGACCGGCAGAAGGCGCAGATTGAGGCCGAAGATCATGATCAACACGAGACCCAGCCAGAAGGACGGCATCGAATTGAAGAACAGAACGACGACCGAAAGCGACTGGTCGCGGAGCGAACCCGGCTTCAACGCCGCCCAGGTACCGGCTGCCACACCGACGAAGGCGGCCAGGACGATTGCGGCCATCGCGAGAATGGCCGTGTTGCCAAGGCGTTCGACGATGACGGTGGCGACGGGCTGCGCGAAGGTGAACGACTGGCCGAGATCGCCCTGGAGCAGATTTCTGACGTAGATCAAGTACTGGATATGGGCCGCCTCATGCAGTCCCATGCTCGAACGCAACCCTTCCTTTGCCTCTTCCGAGGCCGTCGCCCCGAGCAGCATGTCGGCCGGATCCCCGGGGATGATCTTGGCGAGCAGGAAGGTTGCGATCGTCACCCCAATGATGACTGGAATGATCTGCAGCGCGCGTCGGATTGCAAATACGATCATCGTCTTAGTCCCGCTGCTTGTTGAAACGTGGGTCGAGGTAATCGCGCGCACCGTCACCGATAAGATTGAAGGCGACTGCGAGGATGACGATGGCCAGCCCCGGAACGGTTGCCACATGGGCGGCCGTCGCAAGCGCCGCACGTCCGCTCGAAAGCATTTGCCCCCATTCCGGCGTCGGCGGCTGAGGCCCAAGCCCGAGAAAGCTCAGGCTTGACGACAGGATCACGTTTCGACCGGTCTGCAGGGTGCCGTAGACGATCGCTGGACCAAGAATGTTTGGCAGGATGTGCCGAAACGCGATCCGCCTGCTGCGAAAACCGAGAGCATGGGAAGCCTCGATGAACACCTCTTCTTTCACCTGCAGCACGGCACCCCGGATGATGCGGCCGAACGCGGGGACGGTGACGACAACCATCGCGATGATCATCGAAGACAGCCCCGGCCCGAGCGCGGCACTGATGCCGAGTGCCAGAAGAATGCCCGGGAATGCGAACATGACATCAAAGAACCGCATGATGGTCGCGTCGAGGAACCCACCAACATAACCCGAGACCATTCCAAGCAGGCCGCCGAGGACGAGAGCGATCACGGTCGGCACGATCGCGACCAAAAGAGCGTAGCGTGTCCCATGAATGAGGCGGCTCAGGATATCGCGACCGAGTTCATCCGTTCCAAGGATGTTCCAACCCGAAAGGATCCCCTTATACCGCTCGAGCGGATTGGCGCGCAGCGGGTCGAATGGCGATATCCAGTCCGCGAAAATCGCCGCGAGAACGATGGCGACCAGGATGCAGAAGCCGATCGCCAGCGGTGGGTTGCCGCGGATACTCCGCAGCACGGCTTGCCATTTGGGCATCGGTCTGACAGTCGTCTGTTCGATCATGATCGTCATCGTTCTCTTCCGTCGCGGATTTCTCGGTCAGGCGGCCTGCCAGAGCTTGCCGAGATTAGGGATTTGATCCTTCAGACCCACCGCACGGAGTGCGCGCCAAAGCGTGGCCTGGTTGCTCGAGACCACGGCAGCGCCAGTGTCCATCTCCAGATACGGAAGGATCGGGAACGTGCGATAGGTGCCGCAGGAAATCAGGATCGCGTCGCATTTTCCGGCAGCCTTGAAGGCTTGCTTGCCGAGCTTGTAGGCGCTGTCGGCATCATGAACGCTCGCGTCAAAGGGATCGGTGATCTGTAAGCCGACCATGGATGCGATCTTGAAACCCTTAGCCTCCATGAAGGCCCCCATCTTCTCGTTCACTTCGTCGGAATAGATCGTGGCGACGGCAACGGAGGTGGCGCCCAGCGCCTTCAAGGCGTCCATCTGGGCAGCCATCATCGTGATCGCAGGAATACCGGTCTCGGCCTCGATCTCGGCGCAAACTTGCTCGTCGTGACCAACGCCACGCAGGAACGTGCCGGGCGCGCCGCACTGGACGATGAGATCCACCTTGGCAGTCGCCAGTTGGCGCGATGCCTCCAGCACCTGTGACATCATCACCTTCAGGCCTTCTTCGTCGACCCGCGGCACGATGGTCCGGGCGTCGGCGAAGGCGACACCCACAGGCGCAACCGAACGCCACTCCTCGGCCCCCTCAATCGCCGTCGCCGGCCTCATCTGTCCGATACGTGCACGCCAACCTAACATCATCTGCGAATTCTCCTCTTTCAAATGTCAATCAAAGCAGCAGGTTACTTGACCTGAATGCGGGGGTAATCGATGAAGACCGACCTTGCCGGCGAGATCCCGCTAACGCGGGCGCTCAGCACCCTCGGCAGTCGATCCTGATAGAGAAATATCCAGGGGCTATCGTCCGCCAGACGTTCCGCAGCATGCCGGTAGAGATCGAGGCGCTTCGTCTCGTCGCTCTCGCCGCGCGCTCGCGCAAAGACCTGATCTGCCTCCGCATTCGAGAACCACCCGCGATTGACGCCACGCGGCGGCTGTTGGTCGCCCGCGAACATCCGCTCCAGCCAGTAGGCGCTGTCGGCACCGGTCGTCCAGCCGTTGAAAGACCCCTGTACGTCGTCCTTGTAACCAGGCCCCTCGGTCGACACGAGGGTGGCGAACTCTAGGAACTGCGGCTCCAGGTTGATGCCGACTTCGCCCAGATCCTGTTGCAAAAGCGTGATGATCTCGGACGCCTGTCCGAAGCCAGGACCGCTGTTCGGTGCCAGCAACTTTATGGTGACGCCGGTAGAAAAACCGGCCTGAGCCAACAGTTCCTTCGCCTTCGCAGGATCATAAGTATAAGACATGCCGGAATTGCCCGGCAGTTCGTTGCCCGAGGGGACGGGGCCGCCGAGTGGCGTGACCTGTCCATTGAGCAGGGCCGCCAGATTGTCCCGATTGACGGCGTAGTTCAGCGCCTGACGGAAGAGCTTGTTGTCCGTGTACTTTGCCTTGGTATTCAGCCGCACGAAATATTGGTTCGCAGGCTCGGGGTATTGGATCTGCAGGCTCGGATCGGTGGAAAGTTGCGCGATCTGCTGGGAACTGGCGCTCGGGATAATGTCCACCTGGCCGGTCTGCATTGCGATTGCCATCGCTGTTGGATCGGTGACCGGTCGAAAGATGAGGCTCTCGACGTTGGCGGCACCGCCCCAGTAGGCGCCGTTGCGTTTGAGTTCGATCTGTTGGCCCTGCTGAAACGCCTTGAGTGTGAAAGGCCCGGTTCCAACGGGATTCAACCCGATCCCATCCCCTTTATTCGCGCTGATACTGGCGGGGCTGATGATGCCGGAGCGCCGATCGCTGAGCAGGCGCAAGAGACCGGCGAAGGGTTCCTTCAACTTGATTTCGAACGTTCCTGCATCGATTGCCGCGGTGCTTTCGATCCAGCGCGTCAGGAAGGTCATGTTACCGGCGGCGCGCTCATCATAAGCGTCGGAAGTCTTGTCCATGATCCGAGCGAAATTGGCCTGCACGGCGCTGGCATCAAAGTCAGTTCCGTCGTGGAACTTGACGCCGGAGCGAAGCGTAAAGCGGTAGACCAGACCGTCGTCGCTGACCGCCCACTTTTCGGCAAGGCTTGCCTTCAGTGCGGGAGCGGTATCCGTGACTTCAGAAAGATCTTCCCGCACGAGCGGATCGTAGATAGCATCGATCACCCGCAAACCCTGCGTACCGGTCATGCGATGCGGGTCGAGAGGCGGTATCGCCCCTTCGGAACCGATAACCACCGTCTGAGCGAAGGCTTTGACCGGGACGACCAGAGAAGAGCTGGCGACAAGGCATGCGAATGCAGTCGCCAAATGGCGTTTTTTCAACATATTCAACATCCTGTTCCCCTTATTGGTTGGGCTTTTTCCGCAGCAAGGATGAGTGGCTGCGACCCGTGACAATCATTAAATGCGCCACAGTTCGATAAATCAAATTGAAAAACTTTGAGGATTGATCAGTATTGACTATACTTTGAGGTTAGGAGACAGCCGATGGCGCCCCCCCACAACCAGGCATTGCCTGCACCGTCTTTCAGCGCGACAATCCGGCATTTGCGAGCGTTTCTGAGTGTCGCGAAACATCGCAGCTTCACCCGAGCGGCCACGGAACTTCATCTCTCGCAGCCCTCGCTGACCATGACGATCCAGCAGTTGGAGGATATCGTCGGCGGGACGCTCTTCGACAGGACCACGCGCAACATCCTCTTGACGCAGGAAGGAACCGATCTCTTCCCGGTCGCCGAACGCGTCGTCGATGACTTTGATCTAGCCATTCGCAACATCCGGTTGACCGCCTCAAGCCGAAACAGCTGTATACGGGTCGGCGTCGTAAGCTCGATCGCCACCAAGATCATGCCGCGCATTCTGGAGGGGTTCCTTGCCACCCGACCCGGGGTGCGCGTCCAGCTACGCGAAGGCAATTCCAACGACGTGCGACGCCTCGTGCGGCGCAACGAGGTCGATATCGGCTTTGCGAGCATGGATGGCCCCGAAGCTGAACTCGTGTTCAAACCCCTGTTCAAGGACCAGCTCGGTCTTTTCCTTCGCCATACTCACCCCTTGCACGAACGCGCCAAGGACGGCGTGCTGCGGTGGGCCGATCTCGCAAACCACAATTTCGTCGGCTTGACGCTCGACACCGCCACGGGCCCGATCCTTTCGCAGATGGAACAGCTGCCGGAGTCCATTCGGGTACCCAAATATGAGGTATCGACCTATCCGACGCTGTGGGCTCTGATTGAAAACGGGCTTGGTATCACGACGGCGCCAGCGCTAGCGGCGGAGTTCATTCCCGACAACCGCATCGCTTTCCTAGGCCTCACAGAACCAGTGGCGTGGCGCAGCGTCTATATCGTCAGCAGGCTTGGACGGGCTGTTCCCCCGATGGTAACGGCTCTTGTGAAAGCGATCGAGGCGGAACTTGCAGCTATCGCAAAAGGGCATTCAAGGATCAGCACCTTGTAGGAGATTTCTTTGATCAAGCTCCTAAGAACCACGCGAGATAGCATCTAACCTCTGTGGGATCACTCCGTCACGTTCATCGCAGCGGCGTCTCGCATCGTGAGCCGGCGGGCTATAGATCGCCGGCGAGAAACACGAGCGGGACGCCTCAATTGCCAGTCATCTCCTCCAAACCACAGAAGACCGCTCGCGCCATATGAGGTCGGAGGCGAGGAGAAGCTAGGAGCCTCGGCGTTCCCCTCGTCGTCGCAGCGCACGCGCCGCGACGGCGGCGCCCCCATCGGTGACATTGATCAGAACGTTTGAGAAAACATGGATGAACTGCCGGCTCAACCAAACTCTCGTGTTACTCGTCAGCAGCCGAATGGCGGGCGAGCTCCGCAAGCTTGACCTGCACCAGCAGCGATACTTCGTCATACACGTTACACTCGCCGGCAATCTTGCCGACCTTGTAGTGGTAGTGGGTCATGCCCATGGCCTGCAAGCGGGCGCCGGTCGGCTCGACAAATTCCTGTTGGATGCCATAACCGAGATGGTGGCCTTCCATCAGCCATCGAACGGCAACTTCGACGCCGCCTTCTTCGCATGGGTTTGAGCAGAAATGCTGCGCAGTGAAAGGAGCATCTGGGTAGAGCCGATCAGGCCGAGCTTGGGGCCTTTGTCACTATTGGCCGCTTCGATGCCAATCGAGATCATTGAGATAATTGTCAACGTGCAAAGCGGGAAATTCACCGTCCCTTATGGGGGCGGCTCGCATGATACCGTGATCTGAAGGTCATAGACCCCATCATCATCATCGTCTTCGTCTTCAGCCGGGTTGAAAACCAGCGGAAGCTGAACTGTGAGACTGGCCCCGATCCCCTCAATGACCTTATCCGTGTTGGCCAGGATGTCGAACGAAGGTATTTGGATCGATGTTCGGTCAGCAGCGCTGAAGTCGTCCAATTCAACCAATTCGAATTCAGCCGAATCGATGTATCGAACCATGTTGATTTGAGGCAGATCCCGGAATGAATCATCATCGAACTCCAATTCGTCGCTGTTCGGGATATGAACGCGAAGCTGACCTCCAACGCTGACATTGATCTGGATGTCATCGGAACCTGCCTCGCTGCCTAGGAAGCCGTCTGTTTCGTCACGACAGAAAAGCCGCGCCATCGTCCGTGCGCGGGAGCCGGCGTTGCTCGGGTTGCCGTAGAGGTAGCTGACGTTCGACTTCAGGGTGATGGTGAACCGCTGTGCGGTAAAGCTTGGGTCCTGACGTTGCGCCAGAAAATAGCCGATCAGAGGGTGATTGTAGCCTACCTGCGACACGACAGCAGGACTGGGGTCCACTTTATCCAATAGAGCCAAATCGCTTGATCCGGGCTTGGAGGCGAGCACGAGCAGACTGAATGCGTCTATGTCCGCGTTGCTTATGGATATGGTCGATTTGGCGTTCAGACTGCCATCCGGCTCAGTGTCTAGCGCCGCACAGAACCAAACCGTGTCCATCTCATTGAAATCGGGCGTGGACGGGTCATCCAGTGAGTGCGGAGCACCGACCTTGGCTTCGGCAACAAATGGCACGTTGCGCTGCAGGGGAATGGCGTCCAGACGGCTCGTGCCAGCATAACGATGGACCCGCACCCTGTAGCGTCGTTCGCCGTGCCGGCTTGGATAGGCGATGCGGATGAGGAAAGGAGCAAGCGGCAATGCAAACCGCGTCATCTTTTCCTCGCGCGACCCACCTTCGTCCTGGATGCTAAATGGCTTCACCGGAACCGACAGATTGTCGGCGGTGAAGATGTCCATTCTCACGTCAGGCCCTCCTCGTGTGAGGTCGATCGCGTAGCCGCCAGGATCCTTAATGCAGATCCAACGCATCTGACCTTCAACCACGAAGCCATCGAATATCTTGTCACCGCTTCCTATCGGCATGCTGATCTGCTCGGATGTGGCGATCGACGCGAAAGGTCTGTCAAGGTCGAGATCAATGCGGACCGGAAGATGGTCGCTAACGTAAGACGTCGGATTCGTCGCGTCTGTCGCAATGTCGTAGGCGATACACATATGTTGCATCGCCCGTCGTCCGTTCCGTGGGCCCCGGCCGCGTAACGCGTAGTCCAGCCGCTGGTTATGCACGGTCATTCCCCGGTCGAACCAATCAGGTAAAGTTAGCATGCCGAGGCGCACGTCGCCTGGCGACTGTTCGTGCATCCACGCGTCGTGCAGCTGCTTCGTGAAAGGGGCGCCAGGCGTATCGAAGCGCTCGGTCCATTCCTGGCGGAAGCCAGTGGCCGGATGGCTCATACCGTCGATGTTAAGGTCGCCGCACATCAGGATTTCGGCATCTTCGACGTTGCCGGCCATGGTCTTGATCAGGTCGAAAGCCCGGTCGAGCTGCTTGCGGCGTATATCCTTGTGCGCCTCGACGTTATCCGTCGAGTCAGCCTGTGTGTGGCTGTTCAGCAGATGAAATGCCTTTCCATTGTGCACGAGCCTGGCATACAGGACGCCCTTAGAGGCGGCGGAATCGTCCCACACCGAGTCTTCATATTCCACGAACGCGACGATCGGGATCCTGTCCTGTCCGACTATATCCTGCAGCTCGGGTGGGACCGGTGTGCCTTCGAATGGAATGCGGCTGAAAATCATCAGACCCGAGTCTTCAAACTTGCTGAAAGGGACAAGGATCAGTCCAATGACGCCGGCGACGATCGACAGAGCGGCGCCACCGGGAATAGTCGCCGCGTAACCGGCAACGCCCAAAAGGGTAGCGCACACCGTGGCAACCGAGTCACCTTGCGCCTTCTCGACGCGGAAAGGGTATTTGGCCTTGAGATGCGAGATCAAAGCTTCGCGTCCGTCCTCGTCGAATACTTCCTGAAAGCACAAGACGTCATAGTCCCACTCGCTGTCGAGAATCCTCCGCGAGATCAGCTTGGCGCGGTCCTCGACGTTCTCGTATGGCGTTAAGGAACCTTGTGCGCCCGCTTCCATTGCCCACGACCGCATCTGGACATTGTAGGTCAGAACCCTAATCGACGCGCTCATCTTGTCCTCACGGCAGGTGGCAGAGGGCGGTTGGCCGGCGGATGCCGATTTGATCGAGCCTGGCATCGAGGGATACATTCCAGCCCGAGGCGTCGCGAACAACGGAACAGAGTGCAAGCGTTGGAAGGGAGAATGCAACCACCGCCTTATCGCCTGTCACAGCAAGTGCGGCCGGATAGCGCAGGACATCCCCGAGTATCGCCTCCGTGATTCCGCCTGACGGCGAGGTCATGATGGAAAGCCCTTCGCGTGTCAGGTCTCCCACGATGATCGTACCGTCGCAAAGCACGGCGACCGCGGCAGGATTTCGAAATGTTCCCTGCGAACTCACATCCCAAAAGGCATCGTCGAGCTGGGCAAGCTGCACGATCCGCGCAGCGGCCGGATCCGCCACCACCAACCCACCCGGTCCATGGTGAACGCTGACCGGACCAGCGAACCTGCCGGGCCCGATGGAACCCGTCGCAATTTTCCGGCCGTAGGCCTGCCAACCGCTGCCATCAAAGGCGTCCATGGCGACGATCCGGAAATTGCCCGTGTCGGCAACGAATATCTGTCCCTCTTCGGAGACGGCAACGCCCATGGGGTTTTGAAACTGGCCCACGCCGGCGCCCGGCGACCCAAAGCTTTCCCAATTCGTGCCGTCTTCTGCGCAGGCGATGATACGGCTTTGGCGACGATCGGCGGTCAACAGTCGTCCATCTGGGAGGCGGGCCAAGCCATAGGGGAGCCCGAATCCAGCGGACGCTGGCACGTCAGCCGGGGGATCGGACGGATCCGCCTGGAGAATTGAAATTCCTCGCCTCAAGTCGGAAACGGCAAGTCCAGCCATCTTTATAATCCCAGCTGCGGTTGCTCCGGTTGCTAGTCGATGACCCTCGCAATTTACCAGTGCACCCTGCGATCAGCAAGACCGGTATGAAGGCCGCTCATTAAGGCGGGCGCAGTCGAATTCCAATTGAGACGCATGCATCAAAACAGCCACACTGCTGGCGCCCCTCGGACGTCCAGACCACAGGCCTTGGAGCGGACTCTCCACTCGACGGCAGCACGCCGGGCGACCCGGTGGCATTCAAGCTCCTGGCGCAGCCAGGCGGTTGCGAGCGACCGGCAGGCTCCGAGATCGTCTGGACGCAGAAGCATGTGGGCGGCATCGCGGCCAGGCGCATAGCGGATGAGGGCACTACCGAGAAGCTGGGCGCGCGCATTCTTTACGATGAGTGACGTTGATACGGATGTTTGAGATCTGCCGGGATTTCAGCCCGGCTTGTGCCTCGGAGGCAAGGGTCTCCACTGCGCCTAGAAGACCGACGCACAAAGGACGCATGCGCTCACCCGCCCAAAACGCGATGTGATTTCGCGATATCCAACCTACAACGACCGCTCAACCTGCCCGGTCGCGCCAGCGACCAGGCAATGTCAGTGATGTCGTCGGATCCTCCTCACATGAGGAGTATGGCGTCAACAGTGATCAGGGTGGCATCGTGATTTCCTCGTCTCGATCCTAGATCTGAGCCCGATTCTTTTACCGGCCCGGCCTGCGAGCCTGTACAACCTCACATACGGTCGCCGCTGCAGGCGGCTGCACCACGATCCCGCTTGCGGCGGGCAAGGGCTCAGGAGAACGGGACCAACCTTGTTCCCGACTGGTAATGCCATGAGGATCCACGGTCCGTTCACCCGGATCGTCAGGGCTGATCCGGCCCTGAAGATTGTAAACAGCGTTGCAGTTGTATTGTCGGCGGTTAGGCGGATTTCAATATTGCCCCTTCGATGACGACGCCACCATTCACATACTTCCATACGGTGACCAGCAGCTTGCGAGCGAGCGCCACGCTCATCGTCTTTTTGAATCGTCCGCCATTCTGTGTGACGCGCTTCTTAAACCAGCAGGACAGGCTGGAGTCCGGCTGGTAGCGCAGCCATAACCGGGCGAGCTCGACCATCGCCGTTCGCAGCCGCGGATTGCCCGCTTTGGAGACGCCCTGCTCTCGATCGCGCCACTCTGCCAAGGTGACGGCGCCGGCCCCGCATAGGCGGCAACTTGACGGCGGTTGTCAAAATGCCGGAACAGGTCTTCAGAGTGAAGGACGGCCGCAATCTCGGGGCCAAGCCCCCTGCTGCTGGCGAGCGCTTTCACTGGCGCTAGTTAACTCGTCGCCTGCTCGACGATGAGTGCGTCCCGTTCAGCCTCCACGGCCTTGATCTGCTCAAGCACAACTCGAGACGATCGAGTTCGCGGGAGATTTGCGCTGACATGCGTGGGGAGTGCGTGGTCATCGCCCGTACGAATATCTTCCAGTCGCGTTCGCCGATCGCGGCGCAAAGGCGCATAATCTCGGATGCCCTGGCAGAACAGCAGTCCCTTGATCCGATTTACGTGGAGAACACGCTCAGCGACCCGCACTTTCGCTCGCGGCCAATCCGGCGACGATCTTCTTCTTCTGACGTCGGCATCCTGACCATCGAACAGACGCGTGGTTCTCCCCGCTTCCAGGCCAGCAGCGTGCGCATCAAAGTTTCCCCATCGATGCGGTCGGTCTTAGCGCGGCGTCGACGACGCGGCATCGCGATCGATGCTGCCTCGACGAGGTGGCTCTCAACCCAAACGACTTTGTTCAGCGCCCGGCCGATCCAAAACCCGTCCAAGCCCACCTGCTGGATCACCACCAGGGGATAAAGCTTTCCCTCGCGCGACAGTGCTTTTTGACGCAGTTCGGAAAAGAACGCGATCAGACCGGCGATATTGCCGCCACCGACCGCATGGCGAGACATCTTCTCGCTTCCCGGCGAAAGCGATGTGACCAGCCAGGTTGATTTACTCAGTTCCAATGGAGCGAAGATTGCGCCAAGATCGACGCGGATAGCGGCAGGTACCTCGGGTTTGTCGGCTGTCGTAAACATGATGAGCCTCCAGGGAGATTTTCTAGCGAACCCACTCTGCCACGGTGCAGGTCGCTATCGACTCCCCATAGGATCTTCTTCCAGGCAACACCAAGCCCGATCTTGAGATCGACGCCGCGCACTGCTTGAGCTCGAAGTTACGGTTCGACAGATCCTTTGTCCATTCCGGCAGCAAAGCCGATGCCGAGACCGGCAGAAACCAGCGAAAACGTATCGTCGCAGCTATAGGGGATGTTGCCGTTCAGCCCATGGGTCTCGAACATCTCCGAGAAGTACCGCTCTAAGTAGGAGAGGTTCTGCCGCCTCGATGTCGATCTCGGTATGAGCAGCCAGCGGGTTCGCCTTTTCGACCGCCAGCAGATAGCGCTCATGCGTGGTCTAGAAGAGACGTAACGACGGGCGGAAATGCATAACTGGGGGGTCCGCTTGACCGCGCCGATGCTTGGTCACCGCAGGCGGGTGTATCGGCAGACAGCTGCCGACACACCCTTCGCCTCACAGCACCAGGAAACCGGCGTCGACCGGGTCATCGCGGTTGATGGTCCAGGCCGCAGTGCCCAGAATTCCCGCAGTGCCCTTGACCGTCGGGCGCACGGCGCGTACCGAGCCGAGCTTCGTTTCTCCGATCAGGCAGCCTTCGAATACGCCTGAGCCGAGAAGACCTTCCGAGGTGATCGTCTGGTTCACGGTGATGACGCCGCGCTTCTCGAAATAGGCCATCATCGCGGAGGTGCCGGTTCCACCCGGCGAACGATCGAGTTGGCCGGCAGAAAAGACATGCACGTTCTTGTAGAGGCATCCCTCGATCGTCGGCTCGTGCCAGAAGGTGACGAAGTTCAGGTTATTGATGTGGGCTTCGGTCGGATGCTGGACCTTGACCTTCTCGCGGATGGCCTCCCGGGCAATCAAGCCCATGCGCGACAGTTCGGAGCCATTCTCAGGCGCAATGCGCAGCGTGGTGTTGCGCAGATCGATAATGCCGAAGTAGTTGCCGCCCCAGACGAGATCGGCCTTCAGCGAGCCGTATCCCGGCAGCTCGAACTCGATGTCCTGCTCGGCCACATAGGCCGGAACGTTCTCGAACCGTGTCCACAGCACGCGATCGCCTTCGTGGGCGACTTCCGCCACGACCAGACCGGCCGTCGTTTCGAAACGGATCTTGGTCAGTCCGTCCGGCGACCGGCGCACCAGGCCGTTCGCGACCATCGCCATGGCGACTGCGATCGTGCCGTGGCCGCACATGTGCGAATATTCCTTGCCGTCGATGTAGATCAGGCCGGCATCGAACTCCCGCGACGACGGCGGCGTGAGAAACACGCCGAACATGTCGGCATGGCCGCGCGGTTCGCGCATCAAGGCCTTGCGCAGCCAGTCGTAGTTCTCTTCCAGAAAGGCGCGCTTCTCGAGGATGCTCGAGTTCGCCGGATAGGGGACACCGCTATAGATGATGCACAGCGGTTCGCCTTCTGTATGGGTATAGATTACGTTATACACGTCCTGAACGCGCATCGCATGTCTCCTGATATGTTGGGTTTGGTAAGCTTTAACTTCCGGACAGGAAGTCCAGACCGATCAGCCAGTCGATCAGTATGATCGCTATGGCTGCGGCCAAGATGGTCAGCGACGAGACCGCCGCAATCGATGGATCGACCGAATACTGCACGTAATTGAACAGCTGCACCGGGATGGTGTTGAGCGTCGACGTGGTGTTGAAGATCGACAGCTCGACATTGATGAACGAGGTGATGAAGGCAAAGATCCCGCCGGACACGAGCCCTGCCCGGATCTGCGGAAGCGTAACCAGGAAGAACGTCGACCACGCGGAGGCGCCCAGATCGCGCGACGCCTCTTCCTGCGACAGTTGTTCCGGCGAAAAGAGCGGCAGCAGCGTGCGCAGGACGAAGGGCGTGACGATCACCACGTGGCCAACCAAAAGCGCTGGAAAGTTCCGCACCAGCCCGATCGATGCGCCGTACTGCAGCAGCGCTGCGCCGATCACGATATGCGGCAGGACCAGCGGTGACAGCATGAGGGCGGAGAGCGCCGATTTTCCGGGGAAGGAATAACGCGCCATCGCGATTGCAGCGGGCAGTGCGACGAGTATCGCCACCAGCGTCGCCAAGGCTGCGAGAACAGCACTTGTGAGGAACGAGCGGAGATAGGTCGGGTTTTCCAGCACGACCGCATACCAGGCGAGCGTCAGCCCCTGCGGCGGAAACGCCAGGAACTTCGTTTCGGTGAGCGAGACACCGATCACCACGGCCAGCGGCAGCACAAGAAAAGCCACCGTCGAGAGAGCAATGAGACGGATGAACATGTCAGTTTCCTTTCATGTCATGCGCGCCAAGCCGCGCCAGCCAGGACGAGAAGCCGATCAGGGCCATGGTGAAGACGAGAAGCGTGATCGACAGCGCTCCCCCGTAATTGAAATCGAAGACCGTCGAATATTGCTGGAAAGCCAGCATCGCGAGCACCGTCACCTTGCCGCCCGAAAGCAGCGCCGGCGTGACATAGGCGCTGATCGCCATGGAGAACACGATAATCCCGCCGGCCATCACGCCATGCATCGTCAGCGGAAACGTCACGCTGAAAAACGTGCGCATGGGACCGGCGCCGAGATCGCGCGAAGCCTGTTCCAGGGCGGGTTCGACCCGCGCAAGCGCGTTGCCGATGGTCAGAACGGTGAACGGCAACAGGATGTAGACGAGGCCGATCAGGATGCCGGTTTCCGTCCCGAGGAAACGGACCGGACGCTCGACCAGGCCGGTCGCCATCAATGCGTCGTTGACAAGCCCCGTACGTCCCAGAAGCACCATCCAGCCGAAAGAACGGACGATGTTGGAGGTGAACAGCGGCAGGATCAAAAGGATCACGCATGCGCGCCGCCAGCTGCGCCATTTGACGATGCGGACCAGATACCAGGCGAGCGGATAGCCGAGCACCACGCAGATCAAGGTGGACAGGATTGCGAGCCGGAAAGTGACGCCAATGACCTGCCAGTGATAGCCGTCCATCAGGATGCGACCATACTGGGCGAAGCTGACCTGGCCGTCCTGCGTCGTGAACGATGCGACAAGCACCACGCCGAGGGGCATCAGGAAGAAGGCCGTGAACACACAGACCGGCAGCGCGAGCAGCCAGAGAAGGGTCAGGCGGGAGGTAAACATCGCCTATCCTTCCAAAACGTGGATATCCGCCGGATCAAATCCGGCGATGACGTCGACACCTTCGCGCACGCCATCCGGCAAGGCGCTGTAACGGCGGGCATGCAGCGTCCGGTCGCCGGAGATCAGGTAGATGTTGGAGGTACCGCCGACATAGGTGGTGGCGGTCACCTGGCCCTTCAGCGACGACCAACCTGCCGGCACGTCGTCCGCCTGCGTGAAGACGCGCAAATTTTCCGGGCGCAGAACACCCTCTGACGGGCTTTCGGCGTGCAGGCGGCCATCGCCCTGCATTGGCAGAATATTCGCCTCGCCGATGAAATCAGCGACGAACCGGGTCTTCGGCCGGCGGTAGATGGCCTCCGGAACGTCGATCTGTTCGATATGTCCGGCCGACATCACCGCTATTCGATCGGACATGGCCATCGCCTCCTCCTGATCGTGCGTGACGAAGATGAAGGTGATGCCGAGCTGGACTTGCAATTGCTTCAACTCGATCTGCATGCGCTTGCGCAGCTGCAGATCCAGTGCCGACAGCGGTTCGTCCAACAGCAGCAGCTTGGGCCTGTTGACGATGGCCCGGGCGAGCGCCACGCGTTGCTGCTGTCCGCCGGACATCGCGCGCGGACTGCGGGGCGCCATCGCGGCGAGTCCGACCATTTCCAGCGCTTCCTGGGCACGGCTTTCCGCCTCCTTGCGAGAGGCGCCGCCACGAAGAGGTCCGTAGGCGACGTTCTGCAGCACTGTCATATGGGGAAACAGCGCATAGTTCTGGAACACCGTGTTCAGCGGTCGCTTTTCGGGCGGCAGCACCGAGACATCTTCGCCATCGATCACGACACGACCGCTGTTTGCGGACATGAACCCGCCGATGATGCGCAGAAGCGTGGTCTTTCCGCAGCCCGACGGGCCGAGCAACGAAATGAATTCGCCTTGCGTGACATCCAACGACACGCGATCAAGCGCGCGGTAGTTGGCGAAGGACTTCGTGACGTCTGTGATGGCAAGCAGGGTCATGGGTTCAGTTCGCAATCTCGCGGTTCCAGCGGTCGGTGATTGCCGGTCGCATCGCGTTGACCTTGGCCCAATCGAAGAGATGCAGTGTCTTGATCGACCCACCGGTGCCCCACGGCAGTTTTCGCTCGACATCGGCCGAGAGAGCGACGCCGGTGATCGCCGGGCCGAGATAGAGCTTTTTCGCCAGGCACGTCGCAGCTTCTGGCGTCAGGGCCGTATCGATGAACTTGGCGGCGGCTTCCGGATTTTTCGTGCCTTTGACGATGTGCATGCGCGCGTCGGTGGCCCAGACGCCTTCCTTCGGAACGACGAAACCGATCGGCAGGCCAGCATCGATCAGATCCCATGCACCGACATTGAAATGCGCGCCAATGACAATCTCGCTGCTCTGGAACGCGTTGGAAGCCGCACCTGATGTATCGTAGAGAAGGCCACTATCCAGAGATTTCAGCTTGGCGAACGTGGCATCCATGGTTTCGGACGTGTCGCCGAAGGCGCCGGCAAGGAAGATCACGAACGGCACGCCGGCCGAATTGTTCGGCGACGGAATGGCAACGGCCCCGGCATAGGCGTCGTTCCACAGTTCCTGCCAACTCTGTGGCGCTTCGGTCACTTCCGACGTGTTGTAGATCAGGCCAAGCGAATAGTAGCCGGCGCTGACGGCGAAGACATGATCGCCGTTCTTGTAGGCGGCCTGCGGCTGAAGGGCGGCGGAATTGGAAAGTGTAGCGAGATCGATCGGCGCCAAGACACCCGCAGCCTCGGCGATCTCACTGATGCCGCCATCCATATAGGCGACGTCGATGACGGCATTTCCAGTCTGCTGCTGCAGCTTGGAGAGTGTGGTGGTCGAATTGCCGATTTCAGCAACGACCCGAATTCCGGTTGCCTTCGTAAAAGGCTGGGCGACACATGCATCGAACGCTTCACCCCAGTTGCCACCGTAGTAAGCAACGGTGATCGACTGCGGTGCTGACTGGGCAAGACCTGTCTGGGGGAGGCCGACGACACTGGCAACCGTGGCAAGCAGGATGGTTTTCTTCATCTGATATCTCCGTCTCTGGGGTTGCGCTTTGTGCGCTTGGGACCTCTGTCCGGCTGAGACCATAGCAATAAGCACGGGATCCATATTGAATAATTTGGACGAATGATTGAACATGACCGACAACTTAATCGGTGGCCAGCGGCATGACAAAGACGCAGGAAAGCAGCTTCGAACTGCGCATAGCATTCATCTTGCAGAACAAATTCACGCTTGCAGCCTTCTCCGGCTTCATTGACGCGCTCAGGCTTGCAGCCGATGACGCAGCAAAGAGCCGGCAAATTCGTGTCGGGTGGGACGTCTATTCGCTTTCAGGTGGCCCGGTACACGCAAGCTGCGGCGTCGCAATTACTACGCTGCCGGCACCGCGCGATCCGGCAGGTTTCGATTACGTTGCAGTCTGCGGCGGCAACGGCTTCGACGACGATACGCCGGCTCCATCTCTGATGCATTTTATCCGGTCAGCCCACACACAAGGTGTTGGGCTGCTTGGCATCTGCACCGGAAGTTTCGCCTTGGCGCGAGCCGGCCTCATTGATTCACGCCGCTACTGCATTCACTGGAACGTACTCGAGGCGTTTAAGAGCCGTTTCCCCCGCGCGCAGATCTCGCTCGATCGGATTTTTGTCGATGAAGGAGATGTGATTACCTGCGCCGGATCAACCGCAGCGATCGACCTGGCGCTGTACCTGATCGTACGCCATTGCGGCTCCGAGCGGGCTCGGCAAGTCATGAGGCACATGATGCTCACCTCAATGCGCCCGGCCAGCGTGCCGCAGGCACACTTCTTCCAGTTGCCACCTGATGGAACTGACAGCCGCGTGCGCAAAGCATTGCACTTCATGGAACAACAGCTTGACCAGCCCCCGAACAACCTCGCGATCGCACGCTATTGCGCGATCTCACATCGCCAGCTCGAGCGACTGTTCCGCGCGAACCTTGGCCTGACAATCGGCCAAACCTTTAGAAACATGCGGCTGAACTATGGGCGCTACCTGCTCTCCGGGGGATCGCTCACCGTGATGGAGATTGCAAACATCACAGGCTTCGCAGACACGGCACATTTTTCACGGGAGTTTCGTAAAGCATTCGGAGGCACGCCGAGCGCTTTCCGTGCATTCGAACGCTCGGATCAGCATCGACCCGTGGGAGCAGTGCGGATGCATGCCATTTGATCGCTGCTACAGCCCACCGAGAGTACCTGTCGGCAGACAGGCACGTCAGCGAGCTTTTCGGAGCCTAGCTTTCGGTATTCCCAAACTTCTGGGCAGGTGGTGAACCCTGCGACGCGCAAAGTCGATAAACGAGACGCCATCTATCGAGTGTCTCGCAAAACAGTGGAGCGAGCTCGTTGCAATCATAGAGGACATTCAGGACGAGCTGCCCTGCTACGGATACCGGCGCGTGACACACGAACTTCAGCGAAGAGGCCACCTCGTTAATCACAAGCGTGTCGCCCGCGTCATGCGGGCCAATGGCCTCGGTACCAAGCCTCGCAAGCGGTATGTTCGCACGACGGATAGCAACCACGATTCGCCGATTTACCCGAACCTTTATCGCAATGTGATCCCGTCGCGGCCTGACATGGTCTGGGTGGCCGACTTCACGTACATTGGTATCGCCGCTGGCTTCTGCTATCTTGCTGTCATTCTCGACACCTGCAGCCGGAAAGTTGTCGGCTATGGCCTGTCGAAACGCCTGGATACGCCGCTTCCCGACGATACATGGCCTTTATCCACCCAAAGACAGCAATAGTTTTTCTGTACGTGCAAAGCTCATAGAGAAGGTTTCCCTCGACCCGAAGCAGACCGTCAACCTGTGCGGGGATGGTAAGGCTGCGCTCTCGTTATTTCTTCCCAGCTTAGGCGCCTGCGGTCCGGCTGTGACCGGTCCCACCATGGCCGGAGGATCAAACTCCGCCGTATGCTATGATGGCTCTCGTCCGATTGATCTCTCTTGGGCGTTAATCCGAAGCGCGGCAGAGTAGCCGCTTTGGGTCGAACGAAACCATCGCCCCGCCATTTTCCGCTGATAGAAGGACGGCCAGCGTGATCTCGCGGCAGCAACGTGACGTCAATCGGTCGCCCGACCCCGTTCTAAAGATAACGGCGATCGCGTCCTTGAAGACTTTTGACAGTCCGGGGACATTTAGTCCAGACGCGGCCCAAATGCGATTTGGCAGGCACTATACCGGCCCGCCAAAGTGGCGGTGGAATCGACTGCCGCTTTGCGCACGCTTGCCTTCACCGTCCCGGACCATAACAAATCTCGGATCACGATTGCTGCCGCGATCCGAGCGCCATCGAGTGTTAGACACGACGATAGACGTGTTACCAGGACAGAGGTCTGTCGCCATTCTCATCCTGGATGCGGGTCGGTAGCCCCATACCGTTTAGCAGTTTGATAAATGGAATGGGCGGGAGTTCCTCGACGTTGACCATCCTCTTCGCGTCCCACTCACCCGTGGCCACGAGCAGGGCGGCTGCAACGGGTGGGACACCCGCAGTGTAGGAGATGCCCTGCGAACCGACTTCTGCATAGGCTTCCTTGTGGTCGGCCACGTTGTAGATGAAAACTGTCTTTTCCTTGCCGTCCTTCAGGCCCTTTACATAGTCGCCGATGCAGGTCTTGCCTTCGTACCCCGGCGCGAGCGAGGCTGGATCAGGCAGGCAGGCCTTGACGACCTTAAGCGGGACGACCTCCTCGCCGTTGACGAGCTTGACCGGTTGTTCGGAGAGCAGACCGATCGATTTCAGCACTGTGAAGACGTTGATATAGTGATCGCCGAAGCCCATCCAGAAACGCACATCGGCGCCGTCCATGTTTTTGGCCAACGAATGCACCTCGTCATGGCCGCAGAGATAGGCCATGCGCTTTCCGACGACCGGCAAGTCGTATTCCTTGCCGACTTCGAACATGCGGTTCTCCTGCCACTTGCCCTTTTGCCATGAATAAACGACGCCGGTGAATTCGCGGAAGTTGATTTCCGGGTCGAAATTGGTTGCGAAATACTTGCCATGAGTACCGGCATTGATATCGACGATGTCGATGTCGGTAACCTTATCCAGATACTCGTCCTTTGCGAGGCGCGCATAGGCGTTGACGACGCCCGGATCAAAGCCGGCGCCGAGGATGGCGGTGATGCCTCTCATCTCGCATTCAGCAGCTCGTTTCCACTCGTAGTTACCGTACCACGGCGGGGTCTCGCAGATCTTGTTCGGTTCTTCGTGGATCGCGGTATCGATATAGGCAACGCCGGTGTCCATGCAGGCCCGAAGCACAGACATGTTGAGGAAGGCGGTGCCGACATTGATGACGATCTCGGATTTCGTCGCCGTGATGAGCGTCTTCGTGGACTCGACGTCGAGCGCGTCGAGAGCATGGCCCGCAAGCACGCCCGGCTGTTTCATCGCGCCCTTCTCGTGAACGGAGGCAATGATCGCATCGCATTTCGATTTCGTCCGCGAAGCGATGTTTATGTCGCCGAGAACATCGTTGTTCTGGGCGCATTTGTGCGCAACGACCTGGGCGACGCCGCCTGCGCCGATGATGAGTACATTCTTTTTCATGATGAGGACGAGTTCCTTATATCCAATCGTCAGAAAGTCCTCCTGCCGGCTGAGGGCCAGGATCAGGAGAGGCTCTGTTCGTAATCCGCGTAGCCGAACTCGCGGACCGTCCTGAGGCTGCCATCAAGTTCGCGGATGGCGATTGCCGGCATTTTCACGCCGTTGAACCAGTTTTTCTTGACCATCGTGTAGCCGGCAGCATCCTGGATCGAAAGACGATCGCCGACGTTCAGCGCGTTCGGAAAATCAAACTCGCCGAAGATATCGCCGGCCAGGCAGGATTTGCCGCAGACCATGTAACGATGAGGTCCCTGGTTCGGAGAGACCTTCGCGCTCTCGCGGTAGATCAGAAGATCTAGCATGTGCGCTTCGATGGACGAATCCACCACGACAAGGTCCTTGCCGTTGTAAAGCTTGTCGAGCACGGTGACTTCCAGCGTGGTCGATTTGGTGATCGAGGCCTCACCCGGTTCCAGATAGACCTGAACTTCATAGTCGCCAGCAAAACGTTTGAGGCGTTCGGCGAACCTTTCGAGCGGATAGTTCTCTCCGGTAAAGTGGATGCCGCCGCCAAGGCTGACCCAACGAACCTCTTTCAGGAGCGAACCAAACTTTTGCTCGATATGGCCGAGCATTCGCTCAAACAGATCGAAATCGCTATTCTCGCAATTGTTATGAATCATGAAGCCCGACACCAGGTCCATGACCGGTTCCACTCGCCTGAGATCCCATTCGCCGAGACGCGAGAAGGGCCGGGCGGGATCGGCAAGATCGAAGCTCGATGAGGAGATCCCGGGGTTCAGGCGAAGGCCGCGGGCGATGACCGAGGACTGAGCCTTGAATCGTTGAAGCTGGCCGATCGTATTGAAGATGATCTTGTCCGCATGAGAAACGACCTCGTCGATCTCATAGTCTGCATAGGCAACGGAATAGGCATGTGTCTCTTTACCGAAACGCTCGCGCCCCAAGCGCACTTCGTTAAGCGAAGACGAGGTCGTTCCGTCCATATAATCGTGCATGAAATCAAAGACGGACCACGTGGCAAAGCACTTGAGCGCCAGCAGGGCCTTGGCTCCCGATAGCTCACGAACAAGTGCGATCTTCTCCAGGTTGGAGAGGAGCCTGCCTTTGTCGATAACGTAGCACGGGGTTTGAATCACGATGAACTCCCTCAGAGTGGATGGACGATATGCTAACCCTACCGTTGGCAATCAAGGCTTCGGCTCGCATTCACAAACAACACCCAAACAGGGAGAATGCGTGCGGGAAGGACCCTGAGCTGCTGCGAGGCAGAGGACGTTTGGTCAAGATTTCAGATCATTGGTGCGGCGGTAACCGCGAAGGTGGCGCGTTGTTCGGGAGGAGTTCCTGGAGACCCCGAACGCAAACCAGGTGTCACCTGCGTTCGGGCTACGAACCGTTTTTAGAGCGCGAAGGCTCTCTACGAAGCTGGACTATGGCGTTTAGCATAGCGGTTCATCGCCTCCCGGCGCCACAAAGTCAACCTCCAGCCGGATGTTAATACCGACACGGGATTGGCTTCCACTTGATACACAGGCTTGCGGGCTTCCTTCTGGCTTTGCATGCTTTGCCGGTCGACATACTCGGCGGCGCGGACGAGCCAGATGATCCCTTGGCCGAGTGGTCCGGGCTCCTTTCGGAAGTCGACGCCAAGGTCTTGCCACTGCTGCCTACCGACACTGCCATGGCGGTGGGCGCCAGGTTCGAGCGGTTTCTCGCTGGCAACGACGAGCCGCATCCAAGGGCGGCCATCCACGGCGACTTCGGCACGGGAAACATCCTCGTTGATGATGGCAACGTCTCGGGCATCATCGACTTTGCCGGATGCGCGATCGGCGATCTGGCCTACGACCTCGCCAGCCTTTCGGCTGGCCTGGGTGACGATTTCCTCGCGCTGATGCGGTGGTCCTACCCCGGGATCGATGCCATGCGGGAGCGGATCTGCTCTTACAGGAGCACATTCCCGCTGCTGGATGTCGTCTTCGGTCCGGAGCATGGCGACGTCAGCGCCTTGAACGCCGGACTCGAGGCCTTGCGGAACGGTTTGCGCGTGGGCAGTGGATTAGGCAGAAGCGCTTGAGCCGATAAGAACCGTGGACCACTGCGTCGGTATTGAGGAGATGTGCGACTTCACGCGATATCGCTTGCCTCGGCTTTTTGAAACATTGACGGATAGCTCGGCGATCCTAGTTAGATGGGTACTGGCATAGACGTTTAGGGTATAATGAAAAAATACAGTCTAGAAAACAAACGTATCCTCATTCTGGAGGACGACCCTCTCCTCGCCCTCGACCTTGAAGACTTCTTCACGGAACTCGGCGCCAAGGTAATCGGCCCCGTCTCAAGCGTCGAGCAAGCCCTTCAGGCGGTTTCTTCCGGCATCGACGGGGCGGTTCTCGACCTCAATCTAAGAGGCGTCTACTCCTACCCCGTTATCGAGATACTCGTCAAAGCGGGCACACCCTTAGTCGTCTGTTCCGGATATGCTGAGCTGCCTGACACCCGGACAGAACTGACCGACATCGTGCTGCTGCCGAAACCTTGCGACCTCAAGGTCTTGCAGACCAGGCTCGCGGAGCAGATTGCCGCAGCGCCCCAGACAGCTTCCTAGTCGCGTAAGATTCGAGCCGGCGAAGTGCCGGGATCGTATCCTTTAGTCCGACACCGCCCTCAGCGCTTCGCTCTCGGGGATAGGAAGGTCTATCTCGGCCCTGAACCCGTCCGGCAGGTAATGGAGGTTTACCTGCCCGCCCAGCTCGTATTCGATATTGGCCTTGATAAGCCGGGTGCCGAAACCCTCGTCATCAGGCGCCTTGACGGCCGGTCCGCCGCGCTCGGTCCAGTTCAGGCGCACGGACCGCCCCGGCCCCGTCTTGTCGACCGCCCACGCTATTGAGACCCTGCCCTGCTCATTGGCCAGCGCGCCGTATTTCGAGGCGTTCGTCACCAGTTCGTTGAATACCATTCCGATGGAGAGCGCGGCCTTGGGGTCCAGCCGAACGAGATCGTGCCGTCCAATGTCGAAGCGCGATAGATCCTTGTTGTGGGGGCGAACAGCGCGCTGGAAAACGATCAGAAGCTCGGTCTCGTCCCAATTGCCTTCAAACAGGAGCTCGTGGGCGTCTGCCAGCGCAGACACGCGGGCGATGAGTTTCTCCTCGAATTCGGCGACCGACCGGCAACTGCGACCGGTCCGGCGAATGAGCGAAAGTACGACGGCGAGATTGTTTTTCACGCGGTGGCTGAGTTCACGGACCAGCAAATCCTTCTGCTGCTCGATCCGCCTGCGCTCTGCCCGCTCGCGTGCTTCGTTCAGCGCGCGCGTCACAGCAGCCGGCAGACGCGCCAAGCGCTGCTTCAGAACATAGTCCGTCGCGCCCTTGCGGAACGCTTCGATCGCGGCGTCCTCGCCGAGAACACCGGAGACGAAAATGAACGGCGCATCGGGCGCCAAGGCGACCGCCAGGTCGAGCGCGGCCATCCCATCGAAATCGGGAAGCGAGAAGTCCGAAAGGACGAGGTCGAAGACGTCATGCGCCAGCGCAGCCTGATAGGCCGCGCGCGTCGCGACGCGCGTCACGGCGAACGCCTCATCCAGGCTTTCGAGCTGCGCTTCAATGAGTTCAGCATCGATGGTGCTGTCTTCCAGCAGCAGGATCCGCAGCATGCCGGCCATGTCAGTTGCCGCCCACCAGCCGCAGCTTCGGCGGCGGCTCGTTGAGAAGCGCCCAGAACACACCGAGGTCCTGGATCGCCTTGAAGAACTGGTTGAATTCGACCGGCTTGACGACGAATGCGTTGACCCCGAGTTCGTAGCTTTTCACCAGATCCTGCTCTTCGCGCGACGAGGTGAGCATGACGATCGGCACATGGCGCAGGTTCTCGTCGCGCTTCACTTTTTCGAGCACCTCCAGTCCGTCGACTTTCGGCAGCTTGAGATCGAGGAGCACCACGGCGGGGTCACCGGGGTCGCGGGCTGCGTGGGAGCCGCTAAGATAGAGAAAATCCAACGCCTCGGCGCCGTCCCGGGCAACCACGATGTCATTGGCGATTTGACACTTTTCAAGCGCCGTCAGGGTCAGTTCGAGATCCCGGGGATTGTCTTCAACGAGCAAGATAGGCCTCATTTCTGGCATGGATCACTCCTCAGGTAGCGCCGGTAAGGAAAAGGTGAAGCATGCGCCCTCGTCAATCGTGCCCATGGCGTCCACGCTACCGCCATGCCGCTCGACGATGCGCTTGATGAGGGCAAGGCCGATACCGGTGCCCTCGAAATCCTCGCTTCGCTGCAGCCGCTGGAATACACCGAACAGCTTGGACCTGTAAGCCATGTCGAAGCCGACGCCGTTGTCGGCGATCCGATACAGCACGCCGTCATCGGTCCGGTCGGCGGATATCTCGATATGCGCCTCCTCACGCAGCCGCGTATATTTGACCGCGTTGTCGATGAGATTGTACCAGACCTGCCGAAGGAGGGTGGCGTCCCCTGTCGCAGGGGGCAGATCATCGACCTGCCACACGATCGAACGGCTCGCCGCTTCCTCCGCCAGTCCCCGCCGCACCTCGTCGACGAGCTTGTTCATATCCACCTTGTCCGCGGAGAGTGCCGCTCGACCGAGATGGGAGAACGTCAGGAGATCGTCGACGAGTTCACCCGCGGCCAGCGCCGAATCCGAAATCATCTGGAGATAATGGCGCGAGCGCTCGCCAAGATTCTTCTCCCGCTCCGTCAGAAGCTGGGAGAAGCCGACGATATGACGGAACGGCGCTCGCAGGTCGTGCGAGATTGAATAGGAGAAGGCCTCCAGTTCCCTGTTGGACTTCTGCAGATCGGCGGCAAGTCTGGCCATTTGCTCGGCCTTCTTCAGCACGATCTCCACGATCGAGGCGCGCAGGTCGCGCGCGGCGGCGACCTCTGCTGGATGCCACGGCGCGCTCCTGCCGCGCACCATCTCGCGCCAGGCCTCGAACGACTTGCGAGGATGGATCCGCCCGCTTTCCCGCACCACCTTGTGCGGATCCCCGCCCCAGGTGACCGTCTTGACCACTTCCTGGCGGAACCAGACAAGCCAGCTGTCTTCCACTTCGGAAATGCGCAAGGCGAGAACACCGCAGGTGGCGTCGGTGAAGACGTCGTCCTCCGGGAGTTCCAAAGCGATGGAATCCGTACAATAGAAATCGGTGGCCGCGCCGTGCTGCGAAAGGCGGCCGACCAGTCGCCTTACCTGACGTTCTTCCGGAGCCTGGCCGACAGGCAGGAAACTGTCCTGCGACAGGATCGCCACCCCGTCGGCCCGGGTGAGTTCCAACAGTGCCGCCGGCGCGCGGGCAAGGCCTTCGTCCCACTTGTCGGTTTTTGCCATCTCGGCCAAAAGCCTGGTGTGCACGCGGGCGAGCTCGATGCCGAGGGCCGCCGTCTCGGCCCGGCTGTCGGAGCTGATCCGCATGGCCAGGCTCTGGACCACGAAATCGCAGGCCTCGCGGATGTCGCTCGTGACATGGTGGGCATTGCGGCTGTGGCAGGACAGGAGGCCCCAGAGCTTGCCGTCCACCATGACCGATATCGACATGGACGAGAGCGTGCCCATGTTGCGCATATATTCGAGATGGATCGGCGAGACGCTGCGAAGCTGCGTGAACGTCATGTCGATGGATCCGGCGTCCTGCTCCTCTCCGATCGCGGTGAGCGAGACCGGCGTGTAATTCGCATCGGGGATCAGGCGTATGCGGTTGAGGCTGTAGAGATTGCGTGCCTGCGCCGGGATATCGGCAGCGGGGAAACGCAGGTCAAGATAGGAAGGCAGCATACCGTTGCCGGCTTCGGCCACGACATGCCCGTTCCACTCGGGATCGAACCGGTAGACGAGGGCCCGGTCGAAGCCCGTCAGCTCGGCGATCAGGTGCGTGGCTGCGGAAAGCGCGTCCGCCAGCTCCTCGGTCGCCGTCATCTGCTGCGCGAAGCCGGTCAGACGGAAAAGAAGCGCGTTGTGAAAAACGGGCGTGCTGCGTTCGAACTCGACGACAATGCGGCCCTGATGGACATGTGCCGCCATGTCCAAATCCGGATTCTGCAGCCGGGCGCGGTAGCTATGCGTTCCGGTGGCCCGCCAGGCGCGCAAAGCGGCCTCGACAGAACGGAGCAGTTCGACCGGCGTCCGGCCCGTGATCCCTTCGAAATTGGCCGATACCCACAAGACGGCGAGATCGGCGGGATCGAGAACGAGCAGAGATCCATGGGGCTGGATTGCGCCGGGAACATGAATCGGCTCGCGTGCGCAAGCATCCAGATCGCTTCGGCTCCCTGACATCGAATCCCCTCTCCCTACGCCAATGCGGCGAAACCTAGCGATATTCGGGATCGTGTAAACCGATCATCGAAGGGTTATAAAGACCAACTACTATCTAAGAGCGGGCCGCAATTTTGGTAGGCCTCCGCCGCGCCCTTATCCCGTTAGCGCATCCGACACGCGGAGACCGTGTCTTGAGCCGACAGAAGGGTGGTTTGCATTTTATTAAGATTGTTCGCAAAGACTGGCCTTGGGGACGGGCGAAATTCCAGGGGGTGCACGTTGTGTAAACCAGTAAACTGGAGAAACAGATGGCCGCGTCGCAATCCACCATTCTCGTCGTCGAGGACGAACCGTTCATCCGCCTCACCCTGATCGAAGCGTTGCAAGATGAGGGGTACCGAGTGCTGGCGGCATCCAATGTTCTGGAGGCTATAGGACACATCGCGAGGCACGCCCGGATCGACGGCCTGGTAACGGATGTTGACCTGCCGGGCGGCCTGAGCGGCCTCGACCTGCTGGAATTGTTCAGCGATTGCCGGCCGGACGCAGCCAGGATCGTCGTTTCGGGCAGAGGCGATCTGACGCAAGAGGCATTGCCGGTGGTGGGCCGAATCTTCGCCAAGCCCTACAGTCTCGACAATGTGATCGCCGAACTCGACGATCAGATCAGGGCGAAAGGCACCGTCCTGCCGAGCCGGCGCATGCGGTCGTAGCGTCGAGGCGAATGCCGGCCACGTCGCCGCGGCGCGCGCGTGAACGCGCATCACTCCCTCTTGTATCCCTTTCTATTTTTAATTTTCACAGAGTTACCACGCTTTTCAATTCTTCGGACTTCCCCATATAAGCCCGCGACACCTCGAGAAACGGCAAGATGACTCCTACCTCCAACGCAATCGGCGAAATGAATCAGCGCATCCGGGGATGTGACTGGGAGAAAACGTCCTTTGGTGCCGAAGCCGACTGGCCGCAGGAGCTGCGGATGGCGTTGAGCCTGTGTCTCAACACCGCGCTTCCCACCGCCCTTTACTGGGGTGACGATCTTCATCTTCTCTACAACGATGCCTGGGCACCGATTGCCGGCGAAAAGCACCCGTGGGCTTTGGGGCGTCCGGCCCGCGAGGTCTGGGTCGATATCTGGCATGTGATCGAGCCCCAGCTCCTCGCCGTGCTGCAGACAGGTCAGGGGTTCTCGGTTACCGATCAGATGCTGCCCATGCAGCGCGGCGGCCGCATACAGCAGACCCATTGGGATTACAGCTTCGCACCGATTTTCGGACAGAACGGCAAGGTTCTCGGCATCTTCAACCAGGGCAACGAGACGACGGCGCGCCTGTCGGCCGAGCGGGCGCTGCGCGCCAGCGAGGAACGGCTGGAATACGCCCTGGGCGCATCGGATACGGTGGGCACCTGGGACTGGGATGTGCCCAACGACCGGGTGATCGCCGACGCGCGCTTTGCCAAGCTCTACGGCGTTCCGCGCGAAAAGGCGAGCGCCGGTGCATCAATCGCCGATTTCTTCGATGCCATTCACGCCGACGATCTTCCAAATGTCGAAGAAGCTATCGCGGCGGCCTTGACGAATGGCAGCGTCTTTTCTCAGGAATACCGCCTCGTCCAGGCGGACGGCACACACAGATGGGTCATCGCGCAGGGTCGGCCGACGCTTGCGCCGGACGGAACACCTCTGCGCTTCCCCGGCATCAGCTTCGATATAACCGACCGAAAAAATGCCGAGGCCGCGCTTCGCGACAGCGAGGAGCGCTTCCGGGCGATCACGAACTCCATCGACCAGATGATCTGGTCGACGACCCCGGATGGATATCACGACTACTATAACCAGCGCTGGTACGATTTAACCGGCGTCCCGTCAGGCTCGACCGATGGCGAGGGCTGGGCAGGGATGTTTCACCCGGAAGACCAGGACCGCGCCTGGACCGTCTGGCGGCATTGCCTGCAGACCGGAGAGCCCTATCACATCGAATATCGGCTACGTCATCGAAGCGGAAAGTACCGCTGGGTGCTGGGCCGCGCGCAGCCTGTGCGCAATGAGGACGGTGCAATAACCCGCTGGTTCGGTACTTGCACGGACATCCAGGATATCATCGACGCACGTGAGGTTCTTGCCCGCTCCCGCGAAGATCTTGAAACGGCGGTGCAAGAGCGCACCGCCAGGCTCTTGGAGGCCGAAGCACAGTTGCGGCAGGCACAAAAGATGGAGGCAGTCGGACAACTTACCGGCGGTGTAGCCCACGACTTCAACAATATGCTCGCCGTCATTCTGGGCGCGATGAACCTCCTCGAAAGGCGCCTCGCACGCGGCGAAACCGATCTGGGACGGTACATAGAAGCCGCCAAGGATGGTGCAAACCGTGCATCAGCGCTCACTCAACGTCTGCTCGCCTTTTCCCGTCGACAGCCGCTCCAACCCGAAATCATCGAACCGAACCGGATGGTCGCGGGCATGAGCGACCTGCTGACGAGAGCTCTCGGAGAGCAGGTCCAGGTCGAGACCGTGCTTGCCGCAGGGCTATGGCGTATTAACGCAGATGTCAGCCAGCTTGAGAATGCGATTCTCAATCTTGCAGTCAACGGCCGCGATGCGATGCCGAACGGGGGTCGGCTCACCGTCGAGACGGCCAACTCATTCGTCTCCGAGGACTATGCGGAAGAACATTCGATGTCGCCTGGCCAGTATGTGATGATCGCAGTCACCGATACCGGCACAGGAATGAGCGATGACACTCTTGCGAAAGCCTTCGATCCCTTCTTCACGACAAAGGAGGTCGGCAAAGGGTCCGGCCTCGGCCTGAGCCAGGTTTTCGGCTTCGTGCGTCAGTCCGGCGGACACGTGAAGATCTATTCCGAACAAGGTCACGGCACCACCGTGAAACTATACCTGCCCCGCCATTACGGCGAGGCGGAAACCAGGGAGATTTCACCACAGAATGCTGAGCCGGCTCGTGGTGCTCGCGGTGAGCTCGTGTTGGTGGTGGAAGATGACGAGCGGGTGCGCAACTTCTCCGTCGAGGCGCTACGCGAACTCGGTTATACGGTGGCGGAAGCTGCTAGCGGCGCGGCAGCGCTCGCCCTTTTGGGAGAAGGCCTGAAGCCCGCGCTCCTTTTTACGGATATTGTCATGCCTGAGATGACGGGCCGTGAACTCGCCACCCTCGCGTCGAAGAAACTCGGGGAACTAAAGGTCCTTTATACAACCGGCTACACCCGAAACGCCGTCGTACACAACGGCATCCTAGACGCCGGAACTCACCTGCTTCAAAAGCCCTTCAGTCTGGAGCAGCTGGCCGAGAAGGTTCGACGCGTGATCGATGCCTAATCGGCGCTCGCTTTGAAGTCAGGCTACGGTAGCCCGCCTGTCTCGACGCATCGCAAGGCGAGATCAAAGACTGCATTCGCGGCCTGGGCGGCGCATTCGATGTCGAAGTCTTCAACATCGTCCAGTTGACGAATAAAGGGCTGCCAGCACGACATGTCGCGCGTCATAACCGCCAGATGCCGTGCACCGAAACCATCGGTCATTCCAAGCGCGGCGGCTCGGATCTCAAAACGCGCGCACCGAGGGTTGACCCCTCAAGAACATAGACCGCACCCAACAAACCACTTTGATCGTCAAATAACGCATCCGTCGTTTCGGTGGGTGTAAGCCCGAGCCCCAGATCTTTCGCGTCCTGCGCGATCGAATTGGACACGGCGGTCGGACGCCAGAACCAATCACCCGGCCAGACGACATCGTGCAAGACCCTATCCATCGCGAAGCGAAATCGGCCGAGGAAGGCCACATAGCGCCGATACGCCGTTAGGCTCTCAAATGCGCCGATCGCGGCGTCGAGTTTCTCATGGTTGGCTCGGGTTCGATCCCGAAGCGCAAACCGCCTTTCACTGTGTCCCATGTGTTCCGTGGTATCAGACTGGTGGGCAGGAAGCACCGAGAATTGCTAAAGAACCTGAAAGCGCACGCAATCAAGCGCCCTGCAGGGTTCGGAAAATTCGATCGCATTCTCCTTGGACGGACCATGGCCGCATAACTCCACCCAGGCTTTCGCCAACAGCCAAGCCCGCCTGAATGGCATCCTCATGGAAGCCGGATCCGAAATAGGACCCGCAGAACCACGTATTGGCTTCGCCCTGCAGCGACCAAAGCTGTCTTTGCGCGGCAAGCGTCGCGGCGTTGAAGAGAGGGTGCTGGTAGAGCCCTCGCCAGATTATCTTGTCTTCGGCGGGAGCGTGTAACGGACTAAGCGTCACGAAGCAGGGACGAGGATTGGAAATCCCCTGCAGCCGGTTCATCCAGTAGGTGACGCAGGGCTTGCGCACCGCCGTGTTGTCACGTCCGGATTGCGCAAGATAATTCCAGCTTGCCCAGACACGCCTTCGGCGTGGCATCAGGGTTTCATCGCGGTGGAGGACCGTCTCGTTGTCGCCATAGGCGAAAGCGCTCAACAGCGCAGCCTCGCGCGGGGAACGGTCAGCAAGCATCGCCAGCGCCTGGTCTGCATGAGCACCGATCACGACATGGTCGAACCATTCCGCCTCCGCACCACCCACGGAAATCTCCACCGCGCCGTTGACGCGGCGGATTGACCTCACCGGCGCATTTGTCCGGATCCTGTCGCGGAATGGTGCCGTGAGCCGCTCGACATAGGCACGGCTGCCGCCATCGACCGTTCGCCAGATTGGCCTTCGTACGAATTTCAGCAAACCGTGGTTCTCGCAAAAGCGCACGAAGGAGAGCGCCGGATAGTTGCCGATCTCAAGCGCCGGCGTCGACCAGATTGCAGCCGCCATCGGGTAGAGGTGGTCTTCTCGAAACGCCCGCCCGAAGCCGGCGCTGTCGAGATACTCGTCAAGGCTAGCGGAGGGATCGAGATCGCGCACGCCGCTTGGTGCCTGACGGTAGAAGCGCACGAGGTCGCGCAGCATCGACCAGAAGCGCGGGCTGGCAAGGTTGCTGCGCTGGGCGAAAAGACCGGCGAGATTCGTGCCGGCATATTCCAGCTTCCCACCGTCCATCGAGACGGCGAAGGACATGTCCGATGCCTTGGTCGGCACGTCGAGATGTGCAAACAAAGCCTTAAGGTTGGGATAGGTCGCCTCGTTGTAGACGATGAAGCCTGTATCGACCGGCGTGCCACCCGCATCCATCGTGTGCGAATGGCCGCCAATACGATTGTCGGCCTCGAAAACCGTCACCTCGTGGCGCTGCGACAGCAACCACGCCGCTGACAGGCCGGCGATGCCCGTGCCGACAATCGCGATTTTGAGTGGCCGATCCGTTTGAGGAAAATGGCGCATAATGATCCTTTTGCGGCTTTCGAACTCTGGACAACTATCTGTACCCTTTACGGGCGGGGACTTCTGACGGATCACTGCCAAGGAACGATATCGTACAGGGTGATCCGCTTCGGAGAGCACCGCGTAGAAGGATGCATGAATGAAGCTTCGAACCCCGTTGAGATTGAACTCAAACCCGGTCTCCAGGCCGGCCGGCGGCTTGCTGTGGTAAGCTCAAGGGACAAACAACAGACGCCCTCGACCGATGCCCTTGTCGAAATGATGAGACAGGTCGCACAGGATCGGGATCGCCAGGCTTTTGCCCTGCTCTTCCGCTATTTCGGGCCGAAGCTGAAGACCTTCTTCCTGCGCTGGACGATGTCGTCCGTCGCAGCGGAGGATCTCGTGCAGGAGACGATGCTGACCGTTTGGCGCAAGGCATCGTATTTTGATGCGGATCGCGCAGGGGTCGCCACCTGGATCTTTACGGTCGCGCGCAACATTCGCATCGACCATCTGCGGCGACAGAGGGACCCATCGGCTTTGCCGCCAGATCCTGAGATGGCGGTGGATACGGTCGAGGATGGAATGCTCGGCGCCGAGCGGGATGCGGCGGTGCGCGCCGCGCTGACCGCGCTCTCGTCCGAGCAGCAAACGATCATCCGCCTCTCGTATTTCAGTGAGAAATCGCAGACCGAAATCGCCGATGAACTGGGTATTCCGCTCGGCACCGTCAAATCTAGAACACGCCTGGCCATGAACCGGCTTCGCGCGCTGCTGGAAGAAAAATCATGACCACCACACATCACGCAACCGACGAGACCTTGATGCGCTATGCCGCCGGCACGCTTGCCGCCGCGCCCGCCATAGTCGTCAAGGCGCATCTGGCAAGCTGCCCGGCCTGTCGCGCCTTCATCGGCAAATATCAGGCGCTGGGCGGCGCGCTCCTGAAAGAAACGGAACCGACGCAGATGTCGGCGACCGCGCTGAGCGACGTGCTCGCCATGCTCGATGACGAAGACGCTGCCGCCCCCATAGAACCGTCGCCGCTAGCGCCGGTGGAGATTGAAGGCATTCGCCTGCCGGACGCCTTGCGCGGCTGCAATATCGGACGCTGGCGCTGGATCGGTCCAGGCATGAAGATGAGCCGGGTCGGCGTGCCGCAGGATCCCGATGCCAATCTCATCCTGCTCAAGGTCGGCCCTGGCCGCGCTCTTCCCGACCACGGTCATGTGGGCACCGAGTTCACCTACATCGTATCGGGTTCATACACCGATCGTTTCGGAACATTCGGTCCAGGGGATCTCGCGGAAATGGATGAGGACGTCGAACACCGACCGGTCGTCGACAACGGCGCTGATTGTATTTGCCTTGCGGCTATGGAGGGTAAAATGCGCTTCAACAATGTCATTGGGCGCATGCTGCAGCCGATCTTCGGGATTTGAACCATGTCGGCGTCGGTGCTCTTCCTCCTTCTGGCCGCTGCTATCTCACTGGGCATGGCAGCCGTCTGGCTCGCGGTCGTGAAGGGGGCGGGATCCGGCTGGGTCGATACCGTCTGGTCCTTTCTCGTGGGCGGGGCGGGCGTCGCCGCCGCGCTTGTTCCGGTTTCGGGCTGGGAGGGCGATGGGCAGCGACGGCTTCTCATCGCAGCGGTGGCCGCGCTCTGGTCTTGTCGTCTCGGCCTGCATATCCTGCGGCGCACGCTGAAGGGCGGTGAGGATCCTCGCTACGCGAAACTTAAGGAGGAATGGGGCGGGCGCTGGCGCGGGCGTCTCTTCCTGTTTTTGCAGATCCAGGCCGCCGCCGCGCTTCTCCTCACCACGACGATCTTCGACGCAGCACGCAACCCTGCGATTGGTTGGCAGTGGAGCGATATTGCCGGCATCGCGATCATCGTCATTGCCGTCCTCGCAGAAGGCATCGCCGATGCGCAACTGGAACGGTTTCGCGGTGACCACGCCAACAGGGGCAAGGTTTGCGATGTTGGGCTCTGGGGCCTGTCGCGCCATCCCAACTATTTCTTCCAGTGGCTCGGATGGGTTGGCTATGCGGTCGTGGCTATCGGCCCTGCCGGCAATTGGGGCTGGGGCTGGCTGGCGCTTGCAGGCCCCGCCCTGATTTATTGGCTGCTGGTGCATGTTTCAGGGATTCCGCCGCTTGAAGCGCACATGATGCGTTCGCGTGGCGCTGCCTTCACCGCCTATGCCAGGCGCGTCAATGCCTTCTGGCCGGGCCCACAAAAACGGGAGCAGACGACATGAACCTTGCCGTTACCGCCATCAACGCCGCCGAGCGGCTGCCGTTATCCGATAGTGCCCTGCGGTTCGGTATCAGCCGGCTCGTCGGCCGCACGCGCCGGCTGCTGGCGGAAGGGAGCGGTGCGACGGACCGGGACTTTGCGCGCTCCATGCGCGAATGGCCCATCGCTGTGCATACCGATGATGCGAATGCCCAGCATTATGAGCTTCCCGCGGCATTCTTTTCGCTGGTGCTTGGCCCGCGCCGCAAGTATTCATCCTGCCTCTATGCCTCGCCCGCCACGACACTCGCAGAGGCGGAAATCGCGGCGTTGGAAGAGACATGCCTTCACGCGGACCTAGCCGACGGGCAGGACATCCTCGAGCTCGGTTGCGGATGGGGATCCCTCTCGCTGTTCATGGCAGAGCGCTTTCCGTCCGGTCGTATCGTCTCCGTTTCGAATTCATCCTCGCAGCGGACCTATATCGAGGCGGAAGCCAAACGCCGCGGCCTTCGCAATCTGACCGTGATCACCGCCGACATGAACACATTCTCGCCGGGCGGCACCTTCGACCGCATCGTGTCGGTGGAAATGTTCGAGCATATGTCCAACTGGCATTGCCTGCTCCAGCGTGCACGCGGCTGGATCCGCGACGACGGACGGCTCTTCCTGCACGTTTTCTCGCATCGCAAGACGGCCTATCGCTTCGACCATGCCGACAAGGCAGACTGGATTGCGCAGTATTTCTTTACCGGCGGCGTCATGCCCAGCCACGGACTGGTCCGCGAATTCGGCGACAGTTTCGCTGTCGAACAGGACTGGCGCTGGAACGGCAGACATTACGAGCGCACCGCGCGGGACTGGCTCGATAATTTAGACCGAAACCGCGGCGCTGTCCGCGCCATCTTCGAAGCGACCTACGGCAAGGACGCCGCCGTCTGGATGCGGCGCTGGCGGATGTTTTTCCTCGCCACGTCTGGTCTCTTTGGCCATGCCGATGGGGAAGAATGGGGTGTGAGCCACTACCGCCTCATCCCGGCCGGCGCAGGCCGGTGATCTTCCTCCTTAAACGCCTCGCCGCGATGGTGCGGGCCTATATGCACCATCCCGACCCGCGTGTCGCTGCGGCGAACCTGATTTCCTTGCTGGTCGCCTCGAACCAGCCCTTTTACCCACTCTATCTCTTCTGGCTGGTGAGTGCTGATATCACCGCCGCCTGGTTCACGTTCCTGTCGACACCGTTCTTTCTCGCCGTGCCGGCCGTGGCGCGCCGGAATGATGTTGCTGGGCGGGCTCTGCTGCCGCTGGCGGGGATCGGCAACACCGTGCTTTCGGCATGGCTCTTCGGCACGGCTTCGGCAGTCGAAATCTTCCTGGTTCCGTGCGGGGTCATCGCGCTTCTGCTGTTTCGCCCGCGGGAACGTGTCGTCGCCCTCGCGATTACCGCGCTCGCCTTCGGCGTTTTCCTTCTATTGCACGATGTCTATGCGCTGCCGCTCGCGCAGTACAATGCAGTTCAATACGCCGCCCTGGCACGGCTCAACCTGATGAGCGCCGGCATGCTCACCGCCTTCGTCGCCATCCTGTTCTCAGGCATTCTGGCCGACGCCGAACGGTCAGCCGATGCGACTCGCCGCGAGAAAGCCGACTGATGCGCCGACCGCGGTCACGAAAGCACCCCAGGCAATATCGGCGAGCGTAACGGAAAGCGGCCAGTCCCGGAGCGTCGCCTGGTTGGTGAGATCGTAGGTCGCATATGCCACGAGACCGAGGACCGCACCGTTCAGCGCCGCCTTGCCGAGCCCGCCCCCGTCGAGCACAGGCATCACGGCGAAAAACACGATGCCGGCAACATAGAGCAGATAGAACACAACGGCTGGCGCCAGATGAAACTGCGGCGCCAGCTTGTCGCCCAGGAGAGGCCGGTAGAGCATATCCGCCATCGTCGAAAGCCAGATGGCATCAAGGATCAGAAAGGCGATGCCGGTCGCCAGATAGGCGGTGACGATGGTTTTCATACCGATGTATCCCAGGACATTTCTCGACATTTCTACGCCTTTGTCGTCCTGACGGATCACTTTGAGTGAACCGATTCGCCCGCGCGTGCGTATTCAGGGAAAAGCAACAAGGATAGTCCGATGAGGATAGTCGTTCTGACTGCATTTTCCGCCCTGATGCTGACTGCCGCGATGTCCCAAGCGCAGCAATCCGCCGATCCGAGCGGTGTCTGGCTGCGCGACGACGGAAACGCGCGTGTGCGCATCGCACCATGCGGCCGCAATATCTGCGCGACCAATCTCTGGATCCGGGATACCAGCAAGGGCGAAGAGGCCGGCGACCGCCTGATCATGTCGCTTCAGCCCAAATCGCCGGATAAATTGTCCGGCACCGCCTTTGATGAGAAACGCGATCGCACTTATTCGATCACGGTGCAGGTATCCGATAATTCGCTTCTAACGCGTGGCTGTATTCTCGGCGGCGTGCTTTGCAAGAACGTGCGCTGGCAACCCGCCCGATGATGAACGGAAAGAAGCAGGGCATGAAGCAGATCCCGGTCACCAGCATGGCCGACAACGGCCCTCCTCCCTCTGCGGCCGGTACGCTTTATCCGGGAAAAGTGATGCACCAGAGGCTTCATCCCTTCGGCCATCGCTTCAGCTATAGCGTCTTCTCCCTTTTGGTCGATGTCGACCGGCTTGCCGATCTTGCGGGACTAACCCGCCTGCTCGCCGTGAACCGCGCGGGCATCCTGTCGTTCAACGAGCGCGATCACGTCGAAGAGGACGGGGAGACGCTGCGAGAGTTCGCCGACCGCCTGCTGGCGCGCGCCGGTCTCGAAAGGGCCGCGGCCCGTATCCTGCTGCTCGCCTACCCTCGCATGTTCGGTTATGTCTTCAACCCGCTCTCGACCTATTTCGCCTATGATGACGAAGACCGGCTGATTGCCATCATCTATGAAGTCAGGAACACCTACGGCGAACGCCACAGCTACGTGGCGCCGGTCCTTGCGGGCGACATCAGCGCCGCCGGCATCAGGCAGACGCGGATGAAGGTCTTTCATGTTTCCCCCTTCATGGACATGGGGCTGCGCTACCATTTCCGCCTTCTGCCGCCCGGCAGGACCGTACGGGTACGAATTCATGAGACCGCCGGCAAGGACCCCGTCATGGTCGCGACGTTCAACGCGGACGCGGCGCCGCTGACGGACGCCATGCTGGCACGCTACCTGATCCGGTTCCCCTTCATGACTATTAAGGTGATGGCCGGCATCCATTGGGAAGCCTTCAAGCTGTGGCTGAAGGGCGCGCGCTTCCGCACAAGTCCGCCGCCGCCGGAAACCGCGAGTTACACAGACGCCGCGTGAACCGGTTTCCAACGCACGGCGCCTGAGGCGTCTGCACCCATAATTTTATCGAATTTTTCCAGGAACACATCGTGCTCGCATTAGCAAGAATATTCAGGCGTGGCCTTGGCGAAAACAGAGCGACAATCGGAGTTTTCGCGCGCGCGCTGGATGCCGTCATTTCATCGGTCGATATCGGGAAAATCAGCGTCATCCTACCCTCCGGCGAACGTATTGAACATATCGGCGCACGTCCGGGGCCTTCGGCGGCGATCACTATTCACAAATGGCGGGCCGTCCGTCGGCTCGCGACAGGTGGTGATCTCGGCTTCGCGGAAGCCTATATCGACGGGGACTGGTCGACGCCGGATCTGGAAGCCACTCTGGACCTGGCCGCACGCAACATCGATATGCTCGATGGGAAGATTTCAGGTCACTTGACGGTCAGGCTGCTGCAGCGGTTTCGCCATGCTCTGCGCGCGAACAACAAGACCGGTAGCCGGAAGAACATCGCCTATCACTACGATCTCGGCAATGCTTTCTACAGAGAGTGGCTCGACCCGAGCATGACCTATTCCTCCGCGCTCTACGCGGAACCGGCCCTCAGCCTGGAGGAGGCCCAACGGGCAAAGATAGAGCGGGTCAAGCAGCTCCTGTCGATCAAGGGTGGCGAGCAAGTTCTGGAGATTGGTTGCGGTTGGGGAGCACTCGCAGTAAGTCTCGCCCATGCGGGCGCCACGGTGGATGGTGTCACGCTATCCTCCGCGCAACTGGACCATGCGACGGAGTGCATCCGGGCCAAAGGCCTTCAAGAAGCGGTGCGTCTGCAGTTGAAAGACTACAGGGATGTTACAGGAAGCTATGACCGGATCGTGTCCATCGAGATGCTGGAAGCGGTTGGCGAGGCCTATTGGCCGCTGTTTTTCAAGATGCTGCAGCAAAGGCTTCGCGCGGGCGGGCACGCCGTCCTTCAGGTCATTACGATCGACGAGAGTCGTTTTGCCGCATATCGAGACGCGGCAGATTTCATTCAGCGGCATGTCTTTCCCGGGGGCATGCTTCCGACCAAAAACATCATCCAGTCACAAGCTGCGCACGCAGGGCTTCGAATGGTCCAATGCGAGTATTTCGGATCGGATTATGCTCGAACACTCCTCGAGTGGCGGAAGCGATTTCGCGCCGCGTGGCCCCGCATCAGCGCACTGGGCTACAGTGAACAGTTTCATCGCCTGTGGGACTATTACCTCTGCTACTGCGCGGCTGGTTTTAAGGCCGGAACCATAAATGTCGGCCTCTATGTATTGGAACGGCCTGCCGACCCCATTCGCGCGAGGGGGGATACTACCGAGCTTATTCCCACGCTTACTGGTAACTGAAATTGGCATAACAAAGAATGCGAATGACATCTGCAAAAATCGAACACAGCCATCCGCCTGTCAAACACGGCAAGGTGGGCGTTCTGCTCGTCAATCTCGGCACGCCCGACGGCACGGACTACACGTCCATGCGGCGCTACCTGAAGGAATTCCTGATGGACAAGCGCGTCATCGAGTGGCCGCGCATCGCCTGGTACCCGATCCTGTTCGGCATCGTGCTCAACACTCGCCCCGGCAAGGTCGGCAAGGCCTATGAGACGATCTGGAACAAGGACAGGAACGAGAGCTACCTGCGGACCTATACCCGCAGCCAGGCCGAACTGATGGCCGAAGCCCTCAAGGACCATGCCAACGTCATCGTCGACTGGGCCATGCGCTACGGCCAGCCGTCTATCGCATCGCGCATGGACGCGCTGCAGAAGGCCGGCTGCGAACGCATTCTCGTCTTCCCGCTCTATCCGCAATATGCCGCCGCCACCACGGCCACCGTCAACGACAAGGCCTTCGAGACGCTGCTGAAGATGCGCTGGCAGCCGGCGCTGCGCACCGTGCCGCCCTATCACGACGACCCGACCTATATCGACGCGCTCGCCGTCTCCATCGAAAAACACCTCGCAACGCTCGACTGGGAACCGGAAAAGGTACTTACCTCCTTCCACGGCATTCCGAAGAGCTATTTCGAGAAGGGCGACCCTTACTATTGCCAATGCCAGAAGACCGCACGCCTGCTGCGCGAACGCCTCGGCTGGTCGAGCGACAGGCTGCTAATCACCTTCCAGTCCCGCTTCGGGCCGGAGGAATGGTTGCAGCCCTATACCGACAAGACAGTTGAAAAGCTGGCACAGGAAGGTGTCAAGCGTATCGCCGTGCTTAATCCCGGGTTCGTTTCCGACTGCCTGGAAACACTGGAAGAGATCGCCGAGCAGGCGGCTGAGAGCTTCCTGCACAACGGCGGCGAGAAGTTCGCGCACATCCCCTGCCTCAACGATTCCTCCGAAGGCATGAAAGTGCTCGAGAAGATCGTCAGGCGGGAGCTTTCGGGTTGGGTCAATCCCAAGTCGCTGTAATAGGTCTCAAATTACTGCCTCCCGGGAATTCATTTTGAATAGAAGCAGTATCGCGCTGCTTCTTTCGGTCTAAGCGGCAATACGGACGTAAACTGCCGCGTGCCGATCACTGTACACGAAACTTGCTCGCTGTAGTCGCGTCTTGTTTCCCACTCTGAGACTAAGGAATTAGCAAACCTTCACGAACAACAAGGGTACGGCGGTAACGCGAAACGTTACAAAGAAATGTGTCGGAGTTGCAGAGTCGCTGGCGAAGGTAGATTAAACATTATCTATGACGTCGTAGGAAAAGGCGTATTCGTTGAATTCACTGGCCGATCGCACTATCTCGAGGGTCCATTTCCAAACAGGAGAAAAGCGCTAGCAGCCGCGATGCTATTTTGCAGATCCGCAGGCTGGCCTTCGGGTTTCGAAGATCGTGAGGTACGTGATGATTGATGAAAACTGGAATGTAATCCTTTTTCGTTATCAGTGATAATTAGGCATTTACATCGTGAATGCTGCCATTATTTTCCATTTTTCTTAGATTATCATCACGACTATACTATTACAACAAAAGTTACTTGCTGCGCTACGGAGATCATAACCTAGAATAGGGAGGATTTCATGAACCATCTCACGCTCACGATCGGGACCGCTCTGTTGGCAGCGTTCCTTTCAGCCGGTGCTGGAACTGCATCTGCGGCCCCCAAGGTCGCCAAAGTAGGGCCAGATCACTACCGCGGCACCTGGCTGGAGATCGGTCGGACACCCATGTTCCTGACGGACGGCTGCGTCGCGGGTTACTCGACCTACCGGCAAGGCAAAGCACCGGACGAGGTCTCGGTTGAGGATGGTTGCCGGATGGATACGCCCGAAGGCCGCCTCAAGACGGTTCGCGGCAATGGCAAGATCCAGGACTTCGGATCGACGAATGCGAAGCTGCGCGTTCGCTACCCGCTGCTGGTCACTTTCAACTACTGGGTTCTCTACAAATCACCGGACAAATCCTGGTTCATCAGCGCCAATCCATCCATGACGGACCTTTGGATCTATGCCCGTGCCGTCCCCTCCAAGACGAAGCTCCAGCGCATGATAAGTAAAGCGAGCGAACTCGGATATGACGTGCGCAAGCTCGAGTTTCCGCCTCAGTGAGACGTATCGAATGCCTAACTGAAAGATGACGCCCTTACAAACCCGTTCATCATCGTCCAGCTTCTGCAGAAACGAGGATGCGCTGTTCCGATATGGCTTCCTTTTTTCCGGGCTCATACGATCCCAAGAGGAGTAAATCGGGGCGAGACGATGGTTTTTGGAGAGGCTATCGGCATTTCGAACGATGAAATCCCAATACAGGGCATTAAAGGGACAGGCGCCTTTGCCGCTCTTCTTCGAAACGTCGTATCGGCATCCGCCGCAGTAGTTCGACATGCGTGCGATGTAGGCGCCGCTCGCAGCATGGGGCTTGGACGACATGAAGCCGCCGTCGGCAAACTGACTCATGCCACTGACGTTGGGCAATTCCACCCATTCGAACGCGTCGGCATAGACGGCCAGATACCATTCGTGGACAGCATAGGGGTCGAGGCCTGCCAGCATTGGACAGGTCCGCGCCCTATGATAGCGTTGGCATCATGAGCGTCGATCGCATCGCCAGGCTACATATCCAACTCGACGATATCGAGCCTTTGATCTGGCGCAGGGTCGAGGTTCCACTCACGATGAGCTTGAAGGGGCTCCACGATGTCATTCAGGCCGTGATGCTGTTCGAGGATTATCATCTGTTCGAGTTCGAGGCTGGTGGGCGGTGTTACGATGTGCCGGATCCAGAAGACCTCTACGAACGCAAAACCTTTGCAGCTCGCAACGTCCGGATCGCGGCACTCATCGAGCGTGGGATCGCGACCTTTAGCTACACCTATGACTTTGGTGATAACTGGCGGCACACGATCACGGTCGAGGCAGTGGAGGATGAAAACCCCAGCATCGAATATCCGCGCTTCATCGATGGTGAGCGCAGAGCGCCGCCGGAAGATGTTGGCAGCACCTCGGGGTTCGAGGAATTCCTGAGCGTCATGGCAAGGCCACGACATGCGCAGCATCCAGAGTTCGTGCGTTGGTATGGTGGCCGCTTTGAACCAGAAGATTTAAGCGTTGATATCATTCAAGACCGTGTCGCTAAAATTGCGCGCCGTCGGACACTTGGAAAAGCTGGATTTGCGAAGAGCCAAAACCAGCAGCACTGACCAAATCTAGAAAATACAGAACGAGGCATCATGGGCTAGCGCAACTCTGCCCTGTATACCCTGAAGTATGCCGCAGCCATGATTGATGAGGACGAAGACTTCTTGCGAGAATGTTCGATTGAGATGTTCTCTGAAGATGGCTGCTTGTGTGCATATGATGATTATCCGGCCTCGGAGCTCAGCGAGCACATCATCTTGTTCACCCAGGTGGGGATCGAAAACCTTCAACAGATTATCCGCAATCTTCGCGGAATTGGCGGCCCGCCATCGAAACCAGTGGCGGAAAAAAATCGCAAGAAGCCTCGGCTACTGCGGCCCTGACCGGATGGTTACTTTTAGGGCGTTCGTCATCAATTCGTTGATGACCAGCCGACCGGCATCGCGATATTGACGGAGACGGGCCAGGTGTGGACTTTCGTATCCAGCCCAATACCCTTAACCGCATGCGCCGCCATCACGGCCGCGGCAATCTGGCTGACATATGTGCCGAGATCGACGGTCTCCTGCGCATTGGTATCGGATATCCGCCTCCTTATCCCGTTTGTCATCGGTAATGATCAGATAGATCGGCTGTCCGACCACCTCGGATTCCGAATAGCCGAACATGCGTTCGGCGGCCTTGCTCCAGCTGACGATCAAGCCTGAAAATCATTACTGATGATCGCGTCGAAGGAGAACTCGACGATGGCTGCAAGGCGTTCTGTGGTGTGTTCATCCATGCCGACCGCTTGGCTTATCGCGGCGTTAGAGTGATTTAGGCAGGAGCCTGACAGATCAACCTCGCAGACTATAAGAAACTTCAGGCACGGTACCGTATAAAGACTGGCGGTTCGGATGACCGTCTATCGTGGTCAGGCACGGTCGTAGGTAAAGGAGGTCAGCAGCGTCGTCACGAAATTGCTGGCACGTTCCTTGACCAGCATTTCGGTCCACTCGCTGGTTCCGCGAAGCCTCAAGTCGGTCTGGATGCTGTCGACGGCCGCTTCTTCGATCCGCTTGATATGGGCGCTGAAGGCCGCTTCACCCGCACCACGGTACATGTCACGGATGACCATGCGCAGGATTTCCTGGATCGCTATCTGCCAGGCGGTATTGATTGCCTGCAGCTCGTTCGTGTCCGGTGCCATCAAAGGCTCCTAAGAAATGAGTAAGTTCGAGCGCGACCATATATCACGCCCTGATCTATTCCACGGCCGCCTCCACCAGAAAGCGGGTGCCTGGACGTTAAGCCTTCCGGGCCTTCCGGGCGGCGTAGCGTCTGTCGCGTTCAGCCTTGCGAGCGGCCTCATCTTCAATGACGCGCGATATCCGGGCGTTTTCAGCGGACTGTCGCGCCTCAATCTCGGCCGCGGCGGCGGCCTCGACGGCTGCCTGCTCTTGCGCTGCAAGTGTTTCGAGGCGGGTGCTCTCCTCGACTCTCAGTCGTTCCCGTTCTGCACGGCGCGCTTCGCGGGCTTCAACAAGCAAGATGCGCTCCGCCTGTCGGGCGGCTTGAACTGGCTCTGCCGCCGTCTTGGCGGCCCGGTAGGCAGTGAGAAGAGCGGCCTTGGCGTCTGCAGCAGCGGAGCGTCGGTCGGTGAGTTCGTTATCTCTGGCGTGTCTCAAATCATTATCCTGATTTAGCGTTTGGGATGATCAACTGGCCTTGGATCGTTTGGCAAGAAGCGCCGATGTTGCAGACATCCTGTCTGCTTGCTCCTTGGCGAGGCGCGCTTCGCGCAACCTGACTGTCTTGGCGTCGCGTGCTTGAGCTTCGGATTCGAGTTCTTCCGCCGCATTGTTCTTGGCGAAGAACTCCGTGCGGAGATTGCCAAAGGCGGTTTCGGCCTGCTGGCGAGATTTACTATATGTCTCTGTCACTGAATTTCCTCGATGTGGCTTGAGGCCAGAACGAAAAAGGCCAGGCATGACGCCTGGCCTAAAAGTGATAATTGCTTCCGGCAGTGCCAGTACATCCGTGGTCACAGGGAAGCAGCCATCCTTAGGCAGCCTGCAGATTGCAGGCCGACATCTTACCCGACTTCTTGTCGCGCTCGAGGTCGAAGCCGATCTTCTGGCCTTCGACGAGATCGCGCATTCCAGCGCGCTCGACAGCCGAGATGTGAACGAAAGCGTCAGCGCCGCCGTCGTCAGGCTGAATGAAGCCGAAGCCCTTGGTGGAATTGAACCATTTAACTGTGCCAGTGGTCATTGTGAACCCTTTCAAGCATAGAGTGAAGAACTGCGGAGCGGATGCCACGCAGACGAAAACCGACTATTTTTGAAAGAGAATTTCGCTTAGAGCGCGGTGCCAATCGCGCGGTAGACAAAGCTCGGCAAGCAAAAGATCGATGACCCGTCTATACGGGGTCTGGGGCCACTCGTCAACGCTTAGTTTTCGAAACCCCTAAATGCACCGATAGAATGCGCTTGTCTTCGCCGTTGCGGTGGCAGCCTGAACGGTCGTCCTCGTCTAGCCGAGCGGTCAATCTGGATCGTTTTATGGTGGCTCCACGGTCCGATACTGGGTCGAAGCGAGACGAACGTTTTCACGATCAAAGTGAAACGGTCGGTGTACTGACCCCTTCATGTTGCTCCAAGATGTGTTTCATCACCGCTCACCTCACCTGACTGGATCCCGGCCGTCGCTTTGACCGTATCGCCTCTGGCACAAAGGCATCTGGCGCAAGCAGATCGTGCTTTTCCGCAAAGGCAGCAAACAGCCCGCGCACTGTTTCCGCTTCGATCTCGCTGCGCAACGCGGCGCTACAGGCATTGAGGGCCGCGCGGTGCGCTGCATCCCGGTTCGAGGCTGGCCATTCAACCAGATGCCGGTAAGCTTCCATCACGGAACAAACGTTGGTGGGAAATCCAAGCCCGACGAGGATCGTCACGGGCGTTTTGAACATATCGGGTTTCATTCTTGCGCTCCTTTCCAACCCAAAATGTCGTTGGGGGCCTTTCAGCAAGGGCCCCCGTCTTACCGCGAGCTTTATCCAGCTTTCCGTGCTTCGATTTGCGGCGCAGCATCCAAGCCTGTTGGAGTGGTCAAGCCCTGTATCGTAATCTTCCGCGGCTTCATCTCTTCCGGAACCTCGCGCACGAGTTCGATCTCCAGGAGACCGTTGTTCAGGTCAGCCGCATGAACCCTGACATGATCGGCAAGCTCAAAGCGATGCTCGAACGGCCGCCCGGCAATGCCGCGGTGCAAATAGCCGTCCGAAGCCGCTTCCTGCTTCTTTCCGGTGACGGTCAGGAGATTGGACTGAAATGTGATTTCGAGATCGTCCGGGGCAAAACCTGCGACCGCGATCGAGATGCGATAGCCGTCATCGCCCGTCTTGACGATGTCGTAAGGTGGCCAGTCACTGATCGTGCGGGCGCGATGCGCATTCTCAAGCAAATTGAAAATCCGGTCGAACCCGACGCTCGAGCGGAACAGGGGTGCGTAGTCGTAAGATGTTGCCATAACCATATCCTCCTTGAAGCAACATGGATATGAAGGCGCCGAGGGCGACGCCTCCAGCAAAGCCAGCCCTTGCGGCGACTGGCGATCATCGATTTGGTTTGGGATTTTCCAGGTTTCAAGAGCTGTGGGCGCAAATTTTTTGCCGTCGAAGATTGGCCTCATTATTCGCCGCAGCACTCTGCGTTAACACGGCCTTCCGCCAGGTTCTCAGAACCAATATTTACCGGCAATCATCGTCTTTCTGATGAAAGTCCCGGGCCCTCAGTGGATGGCGTGGCTGATCATTCGATAAGGACGACCTGCGTGAAAATTTGAGATGACAGCCGTCGCCTGCTGAAGCACGCGTTCGGCATCTTGTCCGTTGTCGCGCGCCAGTTCGCCGGCGTTGATGCGGATCGCCTGGGCCATGTTGGCCGAAAACGCGGCGAAGTGCCGCTTACCTTCGACATAGGCCTCGTGGGAGGTGTCCTCCAGAACACGGGCAATATCGGCAAATAGGTCTTCGCGTTCCTGAATGCTAAGGTCTTTGATCAATCTGTTTTTCTCTTCCATAACCGTTGTCGCCTTGCCCGAGGGCGATCGTGACTTGCGGGCGAATTGGCTTGCAAGATCGAGGAGGGCCGTGGCAACCCGTTCGGCAGCCGTCTTGCGGCCGAGCAAAATCGCGTGGGCCTGTGCGCGCAATAGCATCTGCCGCATGACCACATCGATGACCGCAGCTTGTGGCGGTCCGTCGAAAGTCTCGACGCTTGTCGCGGCAAGCGTCATGGCCCTGCAGTCCTGAACGTCAACGAGACCGGACCCGAAAAGTCGCCCCGGTCCAAGCACGTCAAGGATCAGTCGCCGTCCATCGCCAAGTTCGCGGTAAAGCGCGACGCAGCCTTCAACCACCCGAAGTGTCGTCGGGCGCGAAGAGCCACGGAGATAAATTTGCGTTCGAGCGGCAACGCGGCTCTGGTGCGATGTTGGGCCATCAAACGGGCCATTGAAGAAAAGTATGGGCGAACTGCCACCCACGACCGTCCTGCTGAACATGGAATGTGGTCCGGCCTTGGGCCGGCACATGCCCGTACGAGGGACACGTTTTCCGGCCGCAGACTGATGGAACTGCCGCGCGATGGCGGCAGCGGCTCAGGCTGAAAGACCGGAAGGTGGACCACGTGGCGAGGTGTTTGGAGGAAAGAGCTGGCGATAAAACGTTTCCGTGCGGGTAGGCACGAACAGGTTGATCGACCGAGAGATCGGCCTCCCGGCGGAATCGGCCGGCGACGGCAGCAAGACAGCGGAAGCGAGGCGGCAGAACTCGCATCCCGTTCCTGCATCATGGCTGCCATGGCTGGATTTGCCATCTTCCGATGGCAGGCAGAGAACGGGACTTGTCCCGTCGGGAAGGACGTATTCCGACAAGAGTTCCGCCGGGAGAGGTGAGGCCGCCGCCATCGGCGGCTTGTAGGTGAAACCGGCAAGCAGCAACGCCAGCGCGCACAAGATGCGCACTGCCCATTGCTCGGCACGGCTCAGTCCCTTGGCCATCGACTCCCCAACGTGATCCAAACGTCTGCGCACTACAAGCAGATCCTTGAGTGACGTTCAATGCGACCTCGCACTCGGTGAAGCGGAATTCATAGCCGCTGGTCGGTTTGCCATAGCGCCATACGCTTCCCCGAACAGCTGATATCTCCGAAGATCAGCACGCCAAGCCAGCCGACCTCGCCAGATGCGGGATAAGCCGAAAAACCGAGTGACGCGAAAGTTAGCTAGTGTCAAAGAGCGAGGAATGTTGTGAGCGACAGTCAAACAATCAGTTTCTATTCCGCAATTCGCAACGATCGAGAGGCGCTAGGCCGTCTCGCAGCCGCAAAAAGTGAGTCTGAATTGATCGAGCTGATCCTCGATGAAGCGCGGACGCGCAACTGCCTGCTCGAGGTCGAACAGATCAGGGCAGGTCTTGCCAATCTCGGCAGCCTGGTTGGCAAGGCCGCTGGAAACGATGAACTTCGAGACTTCGAGCTCGAACTTGTTTCCGGGGGTGTCGAATCTGCACGGGAGCAATGGGAGCGCGCCAAAAAGGCCAATGGCGCCTGCTGGTAAGCCCCCTCCAGGATTGGATCACGTTTCGGCAAACCTTGCTTCGGCCGAGGCCGTAACGGCGCGTGACTCCGCTGTGCGACCGCGCCGTGCTGGTTGGTTGAAGGCACCGACGCGCCATGCCTTGCGCGTCCAAAAAGGTTCAGCAAACTCAATGAGTCGGCAAGAAAATCGATCCTCATTTCGCAAAATTCAACGAGAAACCTGTGACTGCTAAACTTGTTTCCTCGTTTATGTTCGGGCTAGTTGCCGCCATAGATGGCCTGGGTACCAGTGTTGCCTTCGCAGCACTGCTCTTCTCCGGCAGTCTCGCCTCAGGCTTTGGAGCTGGCGTCAGCGTCATGCTTTTGAGCTGTGTAATCCTCGCGATCTACGTGTCGTTGCGCAGTCGTTTTTCCACCAGCGTCGCGCAGGTTCAAGAGACCAGCATCGCCATTCTGGCCTCAACCGTGGCCGTTGCGACCAGCTCGATGAGCGCTGCCGGCCCGCAGGAAAAGGTTGCCACGGCCTTTGCAGTCCTCGCCGTCAGCACATTGGCGACAGGCTCCGTTTTCTACCTCTCCGGCCGCTTCCGTCTGGGTACCTTGGTACGGTTCCTGCCCTACCCGGTAGTGGCGGGCTTTCTCGCCGGCTCCGGGTGGCTACTCATTGAGGGCGCACTCGTGATGATCCGCCCGGGTGCTGATCCGGTAAGCCTCATCCAATCACTTTACGATTTCGCGGCGCTCGGCATGCTTTTCCCGTCGATCGCCTTTGCAATCGCCTTGGCGGCCGCCCTTCGCCTGACGCCTAGTCCATTTGCTGCGCCGATTGTCACGCTGGCCGCGATCATGCTGTTTTATGGCGCTCTTGGTCTCACGGGCCTGTCGATCGAAGCGGCCCGTGCATCGGGGTGGTTGCCGGCGATCGCGAACTCCGGTGGTCTTTCCCTCCCATCGCCGATTTGGGTCATCTCGGCCGCAGACTGGTGGGCTGTGATCTCGATCGCGCCTATGCTCGTCTCGCTTCCGCTCGTCGCGATGACTGGTATGCTTCTCAACACAAGTGGGCTTGAGGCAGCGGTCGGTCGCGACATCGATGCGAACGCCGAACTGCGCGTTACGGGTCAGGCAAACGTGGTCGTCGGCTTTATCAGCGGCGCATCCGGCTTTACCGGGCTCGGCATGACGCTACTGGCGCGCCGACTGGGTGTCACGGATCGCTCCGCCGGTCTTGCAACCGCTGCCATTATGGCGCTGGCTCTCCCCTTTGCGACCGACCTTGCCGCCAGCATCCCGCTGTTCGTTGCAGCGGGCCTGATGATCATGCTCGGTGCGGAACTCCTCTACGACTGGGCTATCGCGGTGCGAAAGACGTTGCCCGGGCTCGAATGGGCCGTGGTGCTGTCGATCGTCGGTTCGATGATGGCCTTCAGCTTCATGGCCGGTATGGCAGTGGGGCTCGCCGCATCGCTGGCAACCTTCGTCTACACCTATGCTCGACTGCCTGTCATTCGCCTTGCCGCAAGCGGGCGCGACCGGCGCAGCCGGACCGACCGCTCGCCCGCGACAAATCGTATTCTCGATGAGAAGGGCGATCTCATCCACATCCTGGAGCTTCACAATTATCTCTTCTTCGGCACGATGGGACAGGTCGTCGATGCCGTTAAGGAGCGTCTTGACGCCAGTCCGCCGCCTCGCTTCCTAATCCTCGACTTCCGACGCATCGGCGGAACGGATTCGGCTGCGGTTGCTGGATTTGCACGGATCTTCAGCCTTCTGGCCGCTGAGGGGGTTTCTGTCACTCTCTCGTCCTTGCCGCCTTCGGTAAGGGCTATGCTCGACCCGGTTCTGCAATCCGACTGCCATGCCGGAAGAGTGGCGTTTGCCTGTGACCTGGACCACGCGCTCGAAGACTGCGAAGAGCAGTTGATCAAGGCGGAGTGCGGTGAGCACAGCGACAATGATGTTGCCGCCCAGCTGGTCAAAGCGCTCGGGCCTCACCCGCGACTTGCAGCACTCATCAGCTCGATGGAGCGCTTCGAGCGGAAAGTCGGAGAACGACTGATCGCGGCCGGCGAGCAGGCAGACGACATCTTCCTTTTGGGGCGTGGCGTGGTGAGGGTGCAGATCACCTTGCCCGATGGACAAGCCCTGCGCCTGCGCAACATGGCATCGGGAGCCGTGCTTGGTGAAATCGCCTTCTACCTTGGCGAAACGCGTACAGCAGACGTGCTCATCGAAAAGGAGGCCGTGCTGTTCAGGCTGACACGGAAGGCATTGAGATCGATGGAGACGAACGACCCCGAACTTGCCGTTCTCGCCCACCGGCTGTTCGCCCGCGCGCTAGCGGATCGTCTGACCGTCGCCAACCGCATGGTCACAGTCGCAAACGCCTGAGCCGTCCAATCGCCAAAAAATTCACTCGACGTGCGTGCCGCTCTCGGTTTCGTAAGGAACGTGGAGCCCGAGGGCCGCCGCGTTGTGGGGTGTCGCCGTGGGAATTGCATGGCGACCGGCTCAATCGTTTTCGAACAAGATCGCGACGCCGCTGCATCGGCAGACCGTCATCAAAGTAGCCAGTGGATTGGCGCATATTGCCGGTTCCGTGGCATCTCCAGACCATTTGCTTTCTAAAAAACCTAAACAGTTGCAAAGCCTTGCCGGTTGTCGCCAAAAGATTCCAGCCGCGAAAAAACAAACCGCGGCGGCGGCATTCGCCCCAATCGAACAGCGATAGCCTGTAACTCAAACCTGGCACGAGGAGACCGGTCGATGAGGATCGACGCCCTGACACTCGATGGTTCGGCGACAGTCTTTGCGTCCCAAAGGATCCGAGCCGCAGTCGGAATGGTCGGCGTCGTCCACCACGGAAGCACGTTTGGCGGACTTGAGCTCTACGTCATGCTCGCCGAAGCGGAACAGGACGCGAAACTGGACCTCCTGTGCAACGAGCAGAGCGATTCGCTGACGTGCCTCTTTGCGTTGGCCGGTCACGCTTGCCTTGGCCTTTCACGGCTCGAAGCCGGATATGGCTGGCACAATCACGGTTCCGGCACACTGCAAGTGCATTTTCCGGCAAGAACACGCACGCTGGTCGTGGGCTACCGAGCGACTGCTTGTTGCATTGCACGCCTGACGGATCTTCCACCTCACGCGCTTGCACTTGAGCGGCCGGCCCTGCGTCGCACGCCAGAGATCTTGATCTCGAACCTCAATTTGCTCGCGACCCCGCCGATCGCCGGCCACGGCAGCGATATCTATCGTTGGGGCAAGCTCCTGGAAATCCTGGCTCTGCATGCGCCAACGCTCGCCTTGGATGAGGTGCGGGAAGGCGAAGGGGTTCTAAGCCTGCGCGAACGTGAGGCCGTGGGACGCGCCGCACAAATTCTATCGTCCAACCTGGCCCAGCCCCCTTCTCTATCGGAGTTGGCCGAGGCAGCAGGTCTCAGCCAGCGTCGTTTGACGCAAGGCTTCCGCGAAAGCTACGGATCGACCATGTTCGGATACCTGCGCGAAGCGCGTCTGTCTGCGGCACGCGTCATGCTGGAGGAGACCGACATGCCACTCAAGCAGATCGCCTTCCATGTAGGGTACGGACACGCAAACAACTTCATCGCAGCCTATCGCGAGCGCTTCGGAACGTCGCCGCGCCGTCATGCGCGAAAGCTGGCCCACGGATAGAAGCAGCGTCCCTTGTGCCGGCGAAGTCATAGAACGAGGGTCGTCGCCTCTCGCGCCGCGAACACGCGGGGCCAACTGCCCCGAGCCGCCTGCTCGATCCGATCCATGAACGCGTCGTCATGCGCCGGATCATGATGAATAAGCCCCAGCCGTCTCGCTCCTGACGCTCGCGCAAGCCGTACGGCATCTTCCCAGGTAGAATGTCCCCATCCCTTGCGGTTTTCATATTCCATGCCGGTATAGGCGGCATCAAAGAGCACGAGATCAGCGCCTTCCATCAGCGCGGTCGCTTGCTCGTTCCAACCGGGCGCGACTTCATGGTCGGTTATGTAGACGAGGCTCCTATCGGCCCATTCGAGCCGATAGCCGGTGCAGCCGCCCGGGTGGTTGAGAGGGGCGGTTCTGACTGTAACGCCATGTCCCGGCGCAAGAGTCTCGCCCGATTCGAAATCGGAAAACCGGATATCGGCAGCCATCGCGGAAAGGGGAACCGGGAAATAAGGTGCCTGCATCTGCCCCATGAGGACCTGCATTACGCCGCCATTGTTCGCCATGCTGCCCGCATGCACATGGATGCGCCAACGTGCGTCGTAACAGGGTGCGAAAAAGGGGAAGCCGCATATGTGGTCCCAATGCGCATGCGACAGGAAAATGTGGCAGATACCGGGCTTCGCCTCGGCAAGCCGACGCCCGAGCGGCATAAGGCCAGTGCCCGCATCCAGGATGAAGATTTCGCTTCCGATCTTCACCTCCACGCAGGCAGTGTTCCCGCCATAGCGTGCGAAGGCGCCGCCCGAGCAGGCGATCGAGCCTCGCACCCCCCAGAATGTCACCGAAGCCGTCATCTGGCGGCCATCACTTCGAGGTCGCTCTGAAGACGCCATTCCAATTTTCGGATGGCGGCTGACGTCTGAGATCGGCGATGCGCTGAGCATAGAGGTCGTAGAGGGCCGAAAACTCCGCAGAAGTGCTTCTGAGGCGTTCAAGACGCGCCTCGGCTTCGTCCCAAGCACCAGTTCGATAAGCCAAGAGCATGGCGTCATGTCCCTGTGGAGCCTTTCCCAGCGTGAAAATGCGCACCGCCTCCTCCTTTCCCTTGACTACGATGAGGTCGAGCTCCACCCCTGCAAGCCCCGCCCGCTGCAGTGTCTCCTCGCTGACCACGATCGTTACACCATAGGTCTTCGACTGCCCCTCGAGACGGGACGCCAGATTAACGGCATCGCCGAGTGCCGAATAGTCGAACCGCCGTTCGGAGCCCATGTTGCCGACAACACAGGAACCGGTGTTGATACCAATGCCAATCCCGAGTTTGACGGGCAGTTCCCGGTTCAGCGCCTCAAGTTCAGCCATCATGGCCTGAGCAGCCGCACAAGCTTGGCTTGCGTGTTCTGGGTCGTCGAGAGGGGCATTCCAGAAGGCCATGATGCAATCGCCCATATATTTGTCGATGGTACCGCCTGCCGCGAGGATCACATCGCTCATGGGCGTGAGAAAGCGGTTGATGAGGCTGGTCAGCTCCTGAGGATTGCCCCTGAAATGCTCGGAGATCGCAGTAAACCCCCTGACGTCGCAGAACATCAGCGTCAGCTCTCGTGTCTCGCCGCCAAGGGCAAGTTGCTTGGGATCGGCCGCGAGCCTCTTGACGAGAGCCGGGGAAAGATACTGACCGAAGGCCGCCGTTACATGCCGGCGGTCGCCCTCGACCTTCAGATATGAGGCCAGCGACCCGGCCATATAGACGAAAATCCCCGCAAGTCCCGGTGTCACGGGGTCGAGAAGCAGCCGTTCGGCAACATAGAGATGCCAGGACGCCGCGCCTGCAACCAGCAACGCTGCCAACCCCGCAAAGGCGCTCCAGAAGGCGTTGGCATAGAACAGCGACGCCATCAGCAGCAGGCCGAGCGCGAGCGTAGCCAGCCACTCAGCTCCTTCCGCCCAATCGGGCCGTTGCAGAAACGACTGCAGCAGGATCTGCTCGATCGCTTGAGCATGGGCCTCGACGCCTGGCATCATCGGGTCCAGGCTGGAAGCTCGGATATCGTTGAGCCCGACTGCCGAAGTACCGATCAATACGATATGCCCGCCGATGAGATCCGGTGGCGCATCGGTGGAAAGCACCTTCCAGGCGGGAACATACCGCGCGCCTTCGGGCCGGGAAAAATGCATACGCAACTCGCCGCGGGCCGTCAGTGGAACTGTGAAATCGCCGATGCGCATGTCCGTGAGGGCGCCAGCTTCAGCCTTCAGGGTGTAGGATCTGGCGCCTTGCGCCACCCGCAGCAATTCGGCAGCCAGACTGGGATAGAGTTTTCCCCGCAAGGCGTACACCATGGGTACGGCACGGACGATCAGTCCATAGGAGGGATAGAAGTCGAACGCACCTGTCCCTGCCGCCGCGTCATCCAATTTGGACAGATTGACGACGGCGCCCTGGAACGAAGGGAGAAAGCCCGCGGGATCCGCTCCGGAGAAAGCAAAGCCCGCCTTTTGCGCCGGCGCTGCCCCATTGGCATGCACGGACAAGCCATAACCCGTGACGACGTTGCCAGCGCGCGCAATCGCATCAGCAAAGCCTGCGTCAGGATCTGGCAGCCGCGCGAGCCCCTCGATTTCGGGATATGCCTGCGCCAGAAATTTGGGAGCGGTGCGGTCTTCCTCGGCGAACACACTGTCAAAACCGATGGCAGCGGCGCCCATTTCGTTGAGCCTCATGGTGAGATCGGCAAGCAGTCGGCGCGGCCATGGCCATTGGCCAAGGCGGCGAAGACTTTCGTCATCAATGTCGATGATGCGAACCGGGACGGATTCGAAGTTGCGCGGCTGAAGCCGCGTATAGACATCGAAAACCATTACCCTTGACCGAACGAGCAATTCACCAGGGTCGAAAGCCCTCCAGATGAGAATGAGGGTGAGCAGACAGGCGGGTGCCAGCAGAATTTTCAAGCGTGAAGACATGAACCGATTGTGTTGACCGCTGCCGGCGCTGCCAATGCGATCGATCCGGAATTCATAGTCCGTGAGGCCCGCCCATAGTTTTCACGCGTTGAGCGTGAAAACGCCTGCCGTCTAGATTGCGAGGCAATCAATCCTTGCGATGGAATCTCATGCGCTACCGTCTTCTGCTCATGGCCACACTGCTGGCTGCCCCCGCCGTTGCCGAGGACGCGCTCTCAGCGGCGCAACTCTTGGAAGCACGCGATGACCCGGAAGGCGCGATTGCAGTCCTGGAACGCCGCCTGATCGCCTTCCCGGGCGATGCGAGCGCGCAGCTGAGGCTCGGGCAAATCTACGAGAGTATTCACTCGGAACAGGCCGCCCGGATCTACTATGTTACGGTCGCCGGCAACGACAGCGCTCCCAAGTCCTTGCAGCGGATCGCGCTTGATCGGCTGCGCGTCATCGATCGGTCCAATCCATGAACCGGCGCCTCGTCTGCACTTTGTTGCTCCTGTCGCTGGCGCAGCCGTCCGTCGCGCGCGACATTGGTACCGCAGCGGCGGTTCAGCCAACCGTGGTCGGCGAAGGCGAAAGGATCATCCATGTGAACGCGGCCGTGCGCGCCAACGAGCGGATCGTGACTGGAGCGGAAGGCCGTGCGCAATTGCTCTTTGCCGACGGAAGCGCCTTTTCCATCGGCCCCGGCAGCGACGTCGTGCTCGACGCCTTCGTCTACGATCCCGACCGAAGCACCGGCAAGATTGCGCTGTCGGTGACCAAGGGCGTGTTTCGCTTTGTCGGCGGCAAGCTCTCCAAGGAGCAGCCTGTCACCATTTCGGCCGGCACTGCGACGATGGGCATTCGCGGCGGCATCGCGTTCCTGACCGTTCAGACCGACCACTCGGTCTCGGCGGCATTTCTCTACGGCGAAGAGTTGACACTGCGCCGAAACGGGGTGACGCGTTCGACGCGCAAGCAGGGTACGGCCATCGATGCGGAGCCGGGCCACGCGCCTCGCACGCCTCGGCCGCTCTCCTCGATCGAGATTGACGATCTGCTTTGTCAATTCGACCGCGGGCCGAAGAAGACCGATCAATTGGCGGAGGCCCCAATCGACCGCAGCAAGCTGCCTGCGAGATAGCTGCCATGTCCCGACAGATCTTTCGGCAGGCGGCGCTTGACCGTCTTTCTTCCCCTGAGCAGTTGGACACGGCACTTCCGCTCGTGAGCGTGAGGGGGTGGGCAGGCATCGCCGTCTTCGGCTTCCTCATTCTATGCGCGCTGCTGTGGGGCGTTTTCGGCTCCTTGCCGTCCAATATTTCGGGCAAGGGGATCCTGGTCGTGCGCGAGGGGCGGGTACAGGAAGCCATGACGTTGGCCTCCGGCGTTCTGACGGAGATCCTCGCTACCCAGGGACAGGTCGTGACCAAGGGACAGGTGGTCGGCCGGATCGAACAGGCCGGCAGCGAACGTCAGCTGCTGAACCTCGACCAGGAGATCGAAGAAAAGCGCGGGGAACTGGCACGGCGCCAGTCCTTGTTTCTCGATGAGATGCGCAGTCGCGAGGCCATCAAGTCAGAGCAGGAAGCGGCTTTGCGCACCAACCTTGAAGCATCCCGCCAGCACGCCGAGTGGCTGGTAAAGTCGATGCCCGGTATCGAGAAACTGCAGATCAAGGGCGTTGTGTCCGCGCGCGGTCTCCAGGATCAGAGGGTTTCGCTCGCCAATGCGCAAAAGCAAGTCAGCGACGTCGAATTGGCGCTCTCCAAACTTGACAGTGATCTCGCCGAACTGCGTCTTTCGCGTGAAACGGCCCTCAAGGAACTGGAGGCGGCCCACAACGATGCGGTACGGCGCAGGGCGCTGACCGAGGCGCGGATGCAGCAGGAAAATCTCATAACCGCACCGGTGGCGGGCCGCGTGGTGGCGGTCAAGCAGGCGGCAGGATCGGTCGTGGCGGCCGGCGCGCAAATCGTTTCGATCGAAACCAACGGTGGTGGGTTGGAGGCCCTGGTCTTTCTGCAGACCGCCGATGGCAAGAAGGTGGTCAAGGGGATGAGGGCGCGCATCACGCCCGACGCCGTGCGCAAGGAGGAGTGGGGCAGCATTCGCGGCGAGGTCCTGGAGCGTTCCGACTATCCGGTCGCAGCCAACGGGTTGGAAGCCTGGATCTCCAACCAAGCCTTGGTTCAGCAACTGGCGGCCGGCAGTCAGCCCTATGTCGCCCGACTGAAGCTGCAGATCGATGAGGACGGTCGGTGGGCGTGGACCTCGGGCAAGTCTCCCCCCATCGTGATCACCTCGGGCACGACCGTCGCGTCCGAGATCACCTATGAACGTCGTCGTCCGATCGATCTCGTGCTTCCTGCGCTGCGCAAATGGTTGAGCCTAGAGCCATGAGCCGTTGGAATGTGGCAGGCACCCGAACGAAAACAACCGCAAGAACGCCGACCATTCTGCAGATGGAGGCCGTCGAATGTGGCGCCGCTTCGCTTGCCATGGTTCTGGCTTGCTACGGTTGCTGGGTGCCGCTGGAGCAGTTGCGAGAGGAGTGCGGCGTCGCCCGAGACGGAACCAATGCGGGCAACATTCTTAAGGCCGCGCGTCGCCACGGTTTCATCGCCAAAGGGTTCCGCAAGGAGGTCGGCCAGCTGTCCGATATCCGCGCGCCCGCCGTTCTTCACTGGAACTTCAACCATTTCGTGGTGTTCGAAGGCATAAGGCGCGGCCGCTACCTGATCAACGATCCTGCCCAGGGCCGCCGCGTTCTTTCGCGCGAGGAAGTGGACGCGGCGTTCACAGGTGTTTTGCTTGCCTTCGAACCTGGCCCCGACTTCGTGCGGCAAGGCACGCCCCCCAGACTCCTGCCCATGTTGGGCGCGCGACTTTCGGGTGCCCGAGATGGGCTCATGATGGTTCTGCTCGCAAGCCTTCTGCTGGCGATCCCGGGGCTCGTCATACCCGCGTTCTCGAAGGTTCTCGTCGATGACATCTTCGGCCGGCAGGCGCAAAGCTGGCTCGCCCCTCTCCTCATTGCCATGGGCTTGACGGCCGTCATCCGCGGCGGCCTCACCTACGTGCAGCAATTTTATCTGGCGCGGCTGGAAGCCAAGCTCGCGGCGGTGGCCTCGTCCCGCTATTTCGAGCGCCTGCTGCGGCTCCCACTTGCGTTCTTTCTGCAACGTCAGCCAGGCGACCTCATGAACCGCGTCGAGGCGGGCGAACGCATGGCGCGGCTCCTGTCGGGCGATCTCGCAACCAGCGCTTTCAACCTGATCTCGGTCATCTTCTTCAGCGTGGCCATGTTGCTTTACGACCCCGTCCTTGCGGCACTGGCGATCGGGCTTTCGGCCGCAAACGGCGTCGCCGTCTGGTTCAACACGACACGCGCCGAGGAAGACAGCGCTGCCGTAGCCTCTACTGCAGGCAAGTTGCAGGGAGCCACCGTCGGCACTCTTTCAGCGATCGAGACGATCAAGGCGAACGGCGAAGAGGACGACGCGTTCGCCACCTGGTCCGGCTATCAGGCCAATGCGCTGAAGACCATTCAGCGGCAGATGGCCGCGTCACAGCTCGTTCAGGTGATCCCGAAACTTCTCTCCGGCCTTACCACGGCGCTTGTACTCGTGTTGGGCGCGTTTCGGGTGCTGGAGGGAGCGATGACGGCCGGCGACCTCGTCGCGTTCCAGACCCTGCTTGGAAGCTACGCCACGCCGATCGCGCGGCTGACCCAGCTTTCGACGCAGGTGCAGGCGGCCAGAGCCGATCTTTCCAAGCTTCAGGACGCTTTCCGCTATCCGATGCCAGAGCCATGCGTGCCCGTTCACCTCACCGGAACGCCATCCGGGCGGATGACGATCGAGAATGTCTCCTTCGGCTATGCGCCCCTGTCAGCACCCATACTTGACGATTTCTCGGTTGACCTTCAGCCAGGGCGACGCGTTGCGCTGGTGGGGGGCTCCGGTTCAGGCAAGAGCACGGTCGGACGTCTCGCGGCCGGCCTGACGGTTCCCTGGACGGGTCATATACGCATCGATGGTCATCCCCTGGCTGCGCTCGATCCGGCGACGAAGGCTCGGCTTCTAGCCTATGTCGACCAGGACACTTTTCTTTTCGAAGGAACCGTGCGCGACAATCTTTCCCTCTGGGATGACGGCCTCCCCGACGACGCTTTGATGGATGCGTTGCGCGACGCCGAGCTGCTGTCGGAGGTCATGGCGCGCGGCGGGCTCGAGGCGCGCGTCCTTGAAGGCGGCACGAATTTTTCGGGAGGCCAGAGGCAGCGGCTGGAGATCGCCCGCGCCCTCACCCGCAACAGCCGTCTTCTCATCCTCGACGAGGCGACCTCCGCCCTCGACGCTCTCACCGAGCAGCTCGTCGACACCAACCTCAGGCGGCGCGGATGCAGCTGCCTGGTCATCGCCCATCGCCTCTCCACCATCCGGGATTGCGAGGAGATCCTGGTGCTGGAACGCGGCCGTGTCATCGAGCGGGGAAATCATGACCGACTGATGGCCCTCGAAGGTGTTTACGCAGGTCTGGTACGGAGCCAGTAGTCATGTCGATTTCGAATGTCGCCGCCGCTGTCATCGACGGCCCGGCTCCTCCGCAGGGAATATGCGGATCGCTGCTGGCGTCCATCGGCGTGCCGATGCCGCCCCGGGCCGGCGGCAGCGCGCGCGAAATCCTCGCCAGCGCGGGTATCCGTCTCCGCAAGGTTCAACTGCGCCTCGACTGGCACAGACGCTCCCAGGGCGCGATGCTGGCGCGCTTCAGGGGACTGGACGCGGCGCTGATCCCCGGGCCTTTCTCGGGCTACCGCTTGGTTACGACGGAAGGCTCGCATCCGGTCACCGCAGCGCTTGCCGAAGAATTGGAGGGTGAGGCTTTCCTGCTGCATGCTCCCCTTCCACCGGACGCCCGTGAATGGCGCGCGCTCGCCCGCTTCGCAACCGCGGGCAGTCGGGCCGACCTGCTCCACATTGCGGCCATGGCCACCGCCGGCGCCTTGCTCGCCCTGCTGTTGCCCATCGTCACGCAACTGATGTTCAACAACGCCATCCCGCAGGCGGATATTCCATCGATCCTGCAGATCGGCTTCCTGCTGCTAGCCGCCGCACTTGGGAGCGCCGCCTTCGCCGCGCTTCAGGGATGGGCCGCACTGAAGATGGAGGGCCGGCTCGATCCGCGCGCGCAGACGGCCTTGTTCGACCGGCTGTTGCGGCTCTCGCCCCGGTTCTTCAAATCCTTCACCGTCGGCGATCTGACCACGAGAGCCCTCAGCATACAAAGGGCGCGCGCCATCGCCTCGGCCTCCGCATTTCAGGTGCTCATGGGCGTGGCAACCGGAATACCAAGCCTGATACTTCTCTTTTTCTATGACGCCAGACTGGCGGCCGTGGCGGTGCTGCTGGCCTTGTTCGGCGCATGCGCTCTAACCGTCATCGCCCGCAGGCAGGTCAAAGCAGGACAAGCGGTGGTCGAGAGCGGCATCAGCGGCCTGACGTTGCAGATGCTTTGCGGCATGGCGAAGCTGCGCGCGGGACAAGCTGAAGGACGAGCTTTCAATGTTTGGCTTTCGCACTATGCGAAGCTTTTGCGCCTCCGGCATCGCGAACTCGCCTGGGGCAATCTTACCGAAGTGTTCTCGAATACTTACCCGCTCCTGGCAAACCTCGTGGTCTATGGCCTTGCCGCCTATTTCCTGAAGCAGTCGCTTGCCGCAGGCGACGCGGCCAAGGCGATGAGCGCCGGCACTTTGATTGCCTTTTCGACCGCCTTTGGCCAATTCATGGAGGCGCTGACGGCGACCGCTCTGTCCTCAACGCAGCTGCTTTCAGCTCTGCCACATCTCTCACGTGCCAAGCCCATTCTCGAGGCACCGCCCGAGGCTGCCAGCCTCGCGCGCGACGCGGGCAGGCTCCTGGGCGGCATCAGCCTCAATGCGGTATCCTTCCGTTACACGCCAGAGACGCCCCTGGTACTCGATCGCTTGAGCCTCGAAATTCCACCAGGAAGCTTCGTGGCCATTGTCGGGGCCTCCGGCAGCGGCAAGTCGACCCTGCTGAGATTGGTGATGGCGTTCGACATACCCGAGGGTGGTGACATCCTGTACGATAGCCAGCCGCTGGCGACCTTGCGTGCCGAATCCGTGCGCAGACAGATCGGCGTGGTGCTGCAGCACGGCCAGGTCCTTTCCGGAACCGTCCTTTCCAACATCGTCGGTGCGAGCGGACGCGGGGTCGATGAGGCCCGTCGCGCCGCAACGATGGCGGGGCTCGATCGCGACATCGACGCCATGCCAATGGGCTATCACACCGTCATGCAATCGGGAGGGACAAGTCTCTCGGGAGGACAGCGCCAACGGCTCCTGATCGCCCGCGCTTTGATCAACAACCCGGCCCTGCTTCTGCTCGACGAGGCTTCGAGCGCTCTCGACAACGTGACGCAGTCCCTGGTGATGGACACTTTGGCCACGCTTCCTGCCACACGCATCATGGTGGCGCACCGCTTGTCGACCATAAGGCGTGCGGATCGGATCCTCGTCATGGAGCGCGGGCGGCTGGTCGAGGACGGCACGTTTGACGAACTCATCCGCAAGGGCGGCGCCTTCGCGCGGCTTGCGCAAAGACAACAGCTCTAAGGATCCCCAGCATGCGAAAGGTACTTTATATTCTCGGCCAACTCACCGACCAGGATGTCGAATGGCTGGCGCGAGCAGGGGAAAGACGCCTGCTGCCGCCTGGCCATCTTCTGATCAACGAAGGCGAGGCTGTGCCGGCACTTTTCGTGCTGCTCACCGGGGAACTGGATGTTGAAATTCGGGGTGTCGGCCAGGTCGCACGCCTGCTGCCTGGAGAGGTCGTCGGCGAGATGAGCTTCATCGACAGAGCCCCGCCTTCAGCTTCGGTCGTCACGTGCGGCCACGTTCAGGTTCTCTCCGTCAGCAAGGCCGCCATCGAAGCGCATATCGCCCGGGACCCGGCCTTCGGCATGCGATTCTACCGGGCCCTTGCCACATTCCTTTCCGACCGCTTGCGAGGAACGGTGAGACGGCTCGGCTACGGCAGCAAGAGCGGCAGCATCGCGGATGAGACGGCCGACGAACTGGATGACGCCGTGCTTGAAGGCGTGTCGCTTGCCGGCGAGCGCTTCACCCGCATGATGGACGTATTGAAGGGTTGAAAGCGATCCCGCGAGATCGGCCTTGAGTTCGCTGGCGCAAGCCGCCTCGCGGGGCCATTTGATGCGACCAAAGGCGGACCCCGGCCACTGTGCGCTCGATTGGTGCCCCTGCAACGGTTGAACAACAAGAACCGCGGACCCGGAAGCCAGATCCGCGGTATTGGGCACCGCCGCGCCAAGACGGCTCTCATGAAGAGCGTGGCGAGACGGTCAACCGCGCTTGGCGACGGATTGGTAGGGGCGACCACATGAATCGGTCGGGCCTCTGACCTGTCCGTAGCCACCCGAGACGATTTCCAGTTCCATCTCCGTCAACTCGTCCCCGCCAGCTGCCTGCTGAACGATGGTGCCTAGGTCTGAAAGAGCTGACCTCACAAGCTCCTCAGTCGAAGCAAAGCCGCGTTTGTCGGCCTCATCCATGATGAGCTCAATTAGCTCCGCTTCACTCCCGGCCTGCGCGAAACGATCGAGCGTTTTAGTATCCTTGCGGATCGCGACATAGAATTGAACGCCTTGTGTATCAGTCATCGGTACGCTCCTCTTCAATCAATGGCTTCAGCGCGTGCATGAACCACGAATTGCTCATTTCTTGCACGCAGGCGTCGAAGGACGGTCCCGGTCGTTGTAGAAGAGAAAGGCGCTGAACCCTAAGCCGCCCGACACGATCTCCAGCTCCATCTCACTGAGTTCATCCCCCTTCGAGGTCTCTTCGATAATGGCTGGCAAGTTATCGAGACCAGCCTTGACGAGTTCCACCGTCGGCTCGAAGCCGAGCGTTTTTGCCTCATCGAGTATGAGCTCCACGAGCTCTGCCTCGCTCGTTGCTTGACCGAGCCGGGCGAGGGTTTCGGTGTCCTTGCGGATCGCGGCGTAGAATTGGACTGTCTGTTTGTCTGTCACCGGTAAATTCCTTTCTGGGTGGCCTTGCAGGCGGGTTGGAGCCCCGAGCAGATCTTCGACCAGGGGCTCGGCACGGTTCCCACGGGGAGGATGATTGGAAGCAACGCCTTGCCGGCTTGGTCGGGAGCCAGTTCCGATCCCCGTGGCCGCGGTCGTTCACTTGCAACTGAGGGTCTTGGTCGTCCTGTGCTCGACGAAGCTCGAAAACATGGTGCCGCCGGAAACGATCTCGAGTTCCAACTCCGTCAGTTCTTCACCGTTTGCAGCTTCTCTCATCAAGCCGGCAAGATCCGACAGACCTGCACGAACAAGATCGGCAGTCAGCTCGAAGCCACGCGACTGTGCTTCGTCCATGATGAGTTCGATGAGCTCCGCTTCGCTCGTTGCCGCGCCAAGTCGTGCCAGGGTCTCCGCGTCACCCCGGATGGCGGCATAGAAGCGAACGTTATCGCCATTGGTCATGTTGGGTCCTTTCTCGGATCGCTCGGCGTGTTTGCCGATCGCCAGGATCATTGGTGATGCGCTGCGTCGTGGAAAGCGCTGCGGGCTATGACAAGACGGCAGGTGCTATGGAAATTGAAACGGGACGCAGACCATTCATAGTCGTGCTCTGCTATTCATAGTTCGGCCGTCAGGACGCCTTTGCGGGGCCCCCTTATGATCGAGGCATGTCATCCACTCCACGGATCAGCCATGCCCACCGATCTCGATGCCCTGCCCTCAGCACTACCCGAAGCATGGACGGCCTTGAAAGGCATTCGTGAGTTCACGGATGCGCAGCTCCGGTCGGAGATAGACCGCATTCGACAGACGCATGCCTGGGCCCTCGTCCAGGACGACAATCTGTGGGGTGATCTCGTCCTGTGGCAACGCCTCGAAGGGGCTCAATCCTTGGACGGCCGCCCCCTGCTCCTTTTCCTCGCGGAAACCACCCTGCCCCTGCCGGAGGACAACTTGCTTGCGGCCGCAGCGAACGCCGGCTTGCATATGCTCACACTCCGGATCGAAGGCAGCGAGGTCAATATGTCCTTGGCGGCGGAAATCAGGCGCCTTGCAGGCCATGGCATTGCGACACAAATCATCGCCAGCGGCGATGCGAAAGCATTCGCCCCTTTGCGTCACCTACCCACGCCGCGCATCGTACCTGCGGATCCAAGGTCCGAGCGTAGCGAGTGGCGGGCGCTCAATGCACCAGATCTCTACGCTATCCGGTTGAATGCGCTCATCACGGCGCTCCGCCTTCCCTCATCTGCCGCGCGAAGGGCGGACGCCCTTTCAAGGGGCAGCGACGCCCGGTCACCGGCCATGCTGACGCGCCTTGGTGAAGCCGAACGCCGCATTGTCGACATCGTCATGGCTAGGAACGCCGTCGATGATGGCCTGGCCGCAACGGCCAGCTTCTACCTCGATCTGCGTTTGAATGATCTGATGACCTGGGGCGACGTCATCGCTCCGCCGCCGGTTCGATTGGTACGACGCGGTGCGGATGGTCTCACGCTTGAAACCCTGGCGGGGCCAGAGCCCGACTGCATGCCGCTGACCTACGGCCGCTTCTGGTTTCACTGGTCCATGAGGCGCCCGGACTGGCTCGCGATCGCAGCCCGCGGGACCGATTCTAAGATTGTCGGGTTGGCTCTGTTGTCCGAGCCAATCACTGTTGACGGCGGCCTGGGGCGGCGGCTTTTGTCTCTTTCCGTCGATAGTGCCCATAGACGTCGGGGCATTGCGAAGAGCCTTCTTGCCCTTTCGGCCGAAGCTGCGCGTGAAAGCGGCACGCCGACCTTGTTTACGACCTATTCGCATCACATGGCCTCCCGCACGCATTTCGAGCGGACCCTTGCCGCCTGCGGTTGGACCAGTCCGGAGCCGATGGAATACATGATCGTCGGCCAGGCGAAGTGGGTACGCGCAGCGGAGCGAGAATGGGCGCCGGTTCTCGCCCGTGCGGCACGGCAAGGGTTCTCCATGTCCGCCTGGACCGACGTCAGCGACGCCGACCGCGTGGAAATCGATGCGGCGATCCGATCGGGTGAAGCCCCAGCCGAATGGCATCCGGATATCTTTCTCAAGGACGGGAACGAAGCCTTTTCGCTCCTTCTTCGCTATCGGGAAAAGATTGTCGGCTGGATCATCGGCGAACGCGACGGCGATCTCTGCGTGCACTATCGGCGCGGGTGCCTCTTTCCACCCTATCGCAAGTACGGGTTTCTTATCGTTGGGCTCTACGAAGCCTGCCGTCGCCAAGCCGCGCTTCTTGGGGAAGACAGCGTCTGCGTAAACTGGGCAAGTGCCGGCTCCGATATGGCCCGTTTCATGGAAACCCGCCTTCGACCGCTCCTGGACGGCACCTTCCTCCATCCACCGCAACTTGCCAAGACACGCTTTGAACGGCCCGGCGGCTATCTCGAAATTCGCTATCTCGCACGCAGGCAGGCCGGTTAGGTCTTCGGTCCGCCTGTCAGCAATTTCATAGTCTTTGCCGATGCCTCATAGTTTGTTGCGCGCATATCGGCTGGTTTGGCAGATATTCTAAAGACTGAAATCAGGATAGCCGCCATGCCCGCCTTCACCTCCGAGGAACTCCGCCGTGCACTCGTCGCATTGCAGGACCTCGTCGACTATGACGAGGAATTTCGGAACGCCGCCCGGCAAGACGCCCGAGTGGCCGTCGAGCAGGCGCTGGGACTGACGCTGCCGGCGGATATAGAGGTGCGTCAGGAGGAGGCTGACGGGCGAATGCGTCTTGCGGCCGAGTGGCGAACGGCCGGTGAACTCAGCGACGACGAACTGGAGGTTGTGACAGCCGGACTGGTGGATCCCTCGACTTCGGCGCGGGAAAAAACCGTGGTTCAGCGGATTTGACGGAGCCACTGGTCTTTGAAGTGCTTGATAAACCGGAGGAGGGTTTCCGCACCCTTAGCTACCCAAGGTTCTGGGCATACTGGTCGTCTACGGCTTGTGACTGGCAGGGGATCGTCGCCCGGCAGGCTGGTGGAGGCGCAGTCGGGCTGGCGCTCATGGGCGCAATCCACGAGCAGGGCGGCAAAAGGAGTCGGCGCTTGCTTTCGGTTGCTGTCGCCCGACAGTCCCGCGGCACCGGCATTGGCCGAATCCTTGTTGCCCTTGCCGAAGCCCAGGCGCGCAAGCAGAGCGTTGAGGAGATGTTCGCTCTTTACCCCGGTCGCCTGACGTCGCGACCTGCGTTCGAGCGCTTGCTCGCGGTTTGCGGCTTTGAAGCGCCACGCCTCAGCGAGTACACCCTGAGCGCCGAGGTGAAATGCGTGTCCAATGCAGCGAGAGAATGGTCTTTCTTGCTTGAACGTCTCAAGCGAGATGGCTTCCGCTCAGTGCCTTGGCGAAGCCTGTCCGAGGTCGACCATCTTGTCATCGAGGAGACGCTTGCGTCCGGAAAGATCCACTCGGACTGGCGGCCGTACGCCCATCTGGATCAAACGTCCCTCGATTTCTCTCTCGCGCTTTTTCACCGTGGCGATATCGCAGGCTGGATCGTCGGTCGCAAGGAAAACGACCGTCGGGTGTCCTATCCACTTGGTTACGTTTTGCCCCGATTCCAACGTCGTGGTTACCTGGTCGGCGGCATGGTCGAGAGCTGCACACGGCAGGCAGATAGGCTCGGCGGCGATAGTGTGGCGATCTACTGGACGCTTCCCGAAACGTCCATGTATCGCTTCATGGAAAGGCGCCTGCTGCCCCTCCAATGGAAGGGAGAGGCAAACCAGGATGGACCGAGCCTCGCCACGGAGTGCAGGGCTGACATTCGCTTGTTGTCGCTGAAACGCCTGTAGGCCGGTCAGTTCACCTCATCCCTCATCAAGCACCCGCATCCGCGCGCATCCTGGGTAAAGCGGGTCAAGCGACCGGTCTTGCCACCTGCTGATTTTTCCAGCCCGACCAACAATTCCTCGGTCGGAGCGACCGTGCGCGGCAATGTGACAATGTTGGCCCCCGCCGGATCGGGGCGTGTGGTGACAAGAAGCGTCCGGCCACCGTGCGGGTACAGCAGCGGATCGCGGCGCAGATCACCGATGAAGTTGACCGGAACGGGAAGCAGACCGACGTCGGTGACAAGCGGAGAAGGCGACGATGTGGTTTGCGGCCAAAGCGGCAGTCGTGAGGGGGTGGCGGTTGGAACTGCTGCGGCTGGCAAAATGCTCAATAGGCCATTCACCCACGTAATCGCGTAGTTTGAAGAACTCAATCCGGAGGCCGATATGGCGTAGGTTCCGGCATTCTTCGCCCCTTGCGCCGAACCGCCATAGACGAGCGAGCCCGACAGAACCGACGCATCTTCGCCATTGACGAAGCCAGAGTAGCTCACGCCGTTGCCACCGGTATAGCTGGCCCCGCTATAGGAGCGGCTGTCGCCATTGGCCGTCACCGTCAGCGCCGCCGGCGTGATCGAGAGCGAACCGTCGACATAGGAAATGCTGTAGTTGCCCGAGGAAAGCCCAGAGGCCGAGATCGCATAGTTGCCGGCGTTCTTCGCCCCTTGCGCCGAACCGCCATAGACGAGCGAGCCCGACAGCACCGAGGCGTCTTCGCCATTGACGAAGCCAGAGTAGCTGACGCCGTTGCCGCCGGCGTAGCCGGCCCCGCTATAGGAACGGCTGTCGCCATTGGCCGTCACCGTCAGCGCCGCCGGCGTGATCGAGAGCGAACCGTCGACATAGGAAATGCTGTAGTTGCCCGAGGAAAGCCCGGAGGCCGAGATCGCATAGCTGCCGGCGTTCTTCGCCCCTTGCGCCGAACCGCCATAGACGAGCGAGCCCGACAGCACCGAGGCGTCTTCGCCATTGACGAAGCCAGAGTAGCTGACGCCGTTGCCGCCGGCATAGCCGGCCCCGCTATAGGAACGGCTGTCGCCATTGGCCGTCACCGTCAGCGCCGCCGGCGTGATCGAGAGCGAACCGGCAACGTAGGAGATGTCGTAGCCGGCCTGCCCTGAATAGAGCCCATCGGGTGTGATCGTATAGTTGCCGGCATTGCTGCCGCCCCCTCCGATCATCGCTGTTCCCATCAAGAGACCCAAGTCGACCGCTCCTGCAAAGGAGGCATATGTGACGCCGAACGACGGGGTGCTACCGCTGTAGACCGCGGTGCCCGAATTGGCGGCAACGGTGATTGGCCTCAGGAATGCTGAAAGCAAGGGGCCGGACTGCCCCTCATAGATTCGCCAGATCGTCTTTTGCCCGCCGCTCGATGCCATGCTCCAACCGGAAAACGTTGAAGGCGTTCTCAGTTGAGCGCTCGTGATCGCCTGCCCGGAACCGTTGTCGGGCCCGGTATCGAGAAAGTAGCTGTTCGAAATCGTCGTCCCCGAAGCTTCCCCGATCAAGCCCCCGGCCGTTGCGGCGGAAACCGCGCCGGTCGCGTAGGTATTGGCAACATCGCCGCCGATGTCGTCTCCCACCAACCCGCCTGCGCGGGTGACGCCAGTCACGTTGCCGGTGGCATAGGAATCGGCGATCGATCCCTGGTTGATGCCGACGAGCCCGCCCGCCGAAGCACCGAAGCCGCTCGCACCATTCGCCGCGACGTTGCCAGTCGCGTACGAACCGCTGATAATGCCCCTGTTACGACCGACCAGCCCGCCTGCGCCGTCATTGTTGGATGTAACTGTGACGCCTTGGGCACCGACATTGACCACCTGCGCTTCGTTTGCGCCGAACCCTCCGCTTGAAACCATGCCGGCCGCGGCACCGACGGTATAGCCGCCGGTGACATTTCCGCCTGAAATGGTGAAATTGCGGATCACACCGTCGCCGCCCACGAATCCAAACAGTCCTACGCCCTCAAGGGTCGGCCTGTTGATGCTCAGGTTGGAAAGCGTATGGCCCAGCCCGTCGAAGATGCCGACGAAGGCGTCCCGACCCTCCGGCTGGAGTGTCCCGCTGATGTTCACGATCGGCGCAAAATTGCTGATCGAGGAAAGGTCAAGGTTGGACCCGAGCACGTAGTGTCCCGGAGTGTTGCCAAGGTTCGACGCGTCGCCGATCGCCTGCAATTCTGCGGCGGAATTGATGATCGAATAGTTGATGGCAGTTCCATCCGACCCCTGTTTCGTCTGGAAGGACGCTGTCGACGCCAGATTGACCTCTCCCCTGACCACGTAGGTCGAGGTGTTGTTGAGGACCGGTGTTGCCTGCCCGTAGCTGAAAACCAGGCCGCCGGTTCCGGTGACGTTGAGTGCACCGTTCACGACAATATCGTTTTGAGCTTCCAGCGTCAGCGTGCTGCCATTGCCCCAGCTGACGGCGTCGTTGACATATATGTCACCTGCCGTGCCCGCGCCCCCGCTTATGGATTGCACGGTCACCGAGCCATTGCTCGCAAGCAGGCTTGTCAGCATGGCGCCGGTCATGTCGCCGCCAGAGGCTGCAATCGTATAGTTGGTGGGATCGATCAGAAAATGACCGGACTTGCCGTGGGCGGAGCGGGTCGTAATCCTGGCTTTGTCGGCAATTGTAACTTTCTTGGCGGAGGTTTCGATGAATCCGCCGTTGCCGTGATCCGGGGCCGATGCGTCGAGGGTCCCGGAGACTTTCACTGAACCGCGTTCCATGTCACCCAGGAGCAAGATCCGGCCATTCTTGTTGACCATGCCCTTGGCTTCGACCGTGCCGGAATTGTTGATAACCGACGCCTTGGCCGCGCTTGCGCCCTTTGCGGTGAAAATCACGGTACCGCCTGGCGCCTTTACGGCGCCTTTGTTGTCGACCAGGGTGGAAAGGGTCGACTCTTCGACCTTGACGGAGATCAGTCCATCGCCGCCGAAATCCAATCCCACTTTCGTGCCGGCCGCCAGGGCCGTATCACCGGTGATGGTACCCGCGTTGGTCACTTCCGGCGCGATCAAGGCCACGACTTTGCCGTTGAGGCTGCCGTCGTTGGCAATGCTGCCACCCGTTCCGGAGAACGTGTATTTCCCAGCCAGAAAGTCACCATCGGCGATATCGAGGGTGGAGGCAACAAGCGCCGCGGTGTTCACCTGCGACCCTGCCCCGAAGACCACGCCGTTGGGATTGACGAGGAAGACCTGGCCGTTTGCACTGAGCGCACCTCGAATGTGGCTCGGTTCCACACCGGTTACGCGGTTGAGGGCAACGGAACTGGACGACGGTTGCTGAAAGACCACCGAATTGGTGCCACCGATCGAGAAACTGTTCCAGTTCGTGACCAGGCGGTCACTTGTCTGGTGGACCGTGAGTGTCGAACCCTGCGTGGAAATGCTGCCCGACCCCGAAACGATGTTCCCGCCGGTCGGCAATTCACCTGCAAGGGCCGGTAAAGGCAGCGCCGTGCTGCCAAGCAGCGCCATAAGGACGCTCGAATAACGATTGCTCATCTCGTTCCTCCTAAAACCTCATACGGCCCGACAACCAGAGCTGATGGCGCCCCGTCCCGCCGTCGACATTGGTGCCATTGGCACTGCGGCCCGGGTTGTCGCCGAGCCCCATGCCCCAGCCCGCCGTCAGCGAAAGGCTCTCGCGCTGCCAGTCGAGAGTGAGCCCCGCGGCAAAGAGCGCGTATTCGTTCTTTCCGGTGGCCGTGGAAAGCGTGACGCCTCTTGGGCGCGCATTGATTTTCGCGTATCCGCTGTCGAAGAAGCCGCCCAACTGCAACTGGCCCCACTCTTCGGGAACCGGAAGATCGTGGCGTAGTTCCAGCGTGCCAATCGCTCCCGTGTCGGCAGAGGCTTCTCCGACCGGCCAACCACGGATGCCGTAGGGCCCGCCAAGCGCAATTTCTTCCGATGATTCGAGGTTCTTCGAGGCCCATTGACCGCTAACACGGGCAAGTAACGTCCATCGGTCCGCCAGGCTTTGTTGGCGCTCAATCCGGGCATTGAAGCGAGCAAAGCCGCCCTCCGTCTTGAGGCCCGCCGCGTCGGCTGCCGCCGAGCTTGTGACGCGGGAGAGGTCAAGTGCGCCGTAGGTGGCGTCCAGTCCCCAGCTCGTCGTCCCGTCGAAATCCCTATCGATACCGCTCACCGACAGCGTGCCGGTGAGAAGGCGCTTGTCGTCGAGCTCCCCTGCCGCCGAACCGTTTCTGAGCGCCTTGCCCGTCACGGCTCCACCCAGCGACAGTTCCGCGGCGCGGTCGCGAAAGACAGGATGGGTGAGACCGAGCACCAGTTGATGCCCGTCTCCATCCAGGCCCGCCGCGCGCCCGGTATCAGTGACGTCATGATAGGTCAGATAGCTGTAGGCACCATTCACGAAAGTGCCCCCAGTGCCGAGGGGAGCGCTTCCGGAAAAGCGGCCATAGACCATTCCTTGCGAGGCGACGCTCTGGAGGCGGAATTGCTCGCCGTATCCCCAGGGGTCGCTGAAACTAAAAAGCGCATTGGCTTCGGGTTTCCCGGTGCTTGCCGAACCGAAATTGTCCGCCCAGATCTGTCCCGCAAAAAGCGGGCCCTCCTCAATGCCGATCGAAACCTTGGAGGTGCCCGGATTGTCTCCCGCTTCCACGCTGGCGCGAACCTTCAATCCCGGTAGACTGTTCATCTGAAGCAGCGCTGCCTCCAGCTGCTGCTCTGTCATTGACGCGCGATCGTTGAGATAACGTTGTTCGATCCCTCTGAGGACCTCGTCCCGAACGCGAACGGACCCGACCCGCACCAAACCGACGTCTTCCACGCGCGCTTCCATGAGGGCTATCTCAACGACACCCTCGGTCACATCCTGTGGAGGCAGAAAGGCCCGCGCAAACAGATGCCCCTTCGATTGGGCAAGCCGGGTTACCTCTGACGTGAGGTCACGCAGACCGGAAAGGTCGAAGGCTCTCCCGGCGGCGGCTTCGACAAGCCGGGTGCGCTCTTCGGGCGACAGCAGACTTATCCTGCCTGAGAAGATCAGATGGTTGACCTTCACCGTGATGCCGCCGGGCTCGATGCGCTTTGCCTCGGCGCGGACGTCTTCGACGTCCGCAGGTAATGGCTCAGGGCGCGGCTGCACGGACTGCTGCTCGCGGTCGCGCAGGAGCGCGCCGGCATCCTGGGCAAGCGCGGGAAAGCCAAGTTGGGCGACAAGTGCTAGTCCGAGAAGTACGACGCGCGACACGGGCACACCTTTCGAAGATCGACGTTTCCCATCCGCTGACATGGAGGCGATGCGCACGGCAATGCACCCGCCCGGCATTCATAGCTCTTGTTCAGGATTCATAGTTTGCGCCCCTTGCCGGCAACGGCCTTCCAACGATGGATTTCTGAGCGACTGTCCCTGCAAGTTCGTCCGCTCTGACACGGAAAGGTGGTGGCGAGCCACCACCTTTCTTGCTGTTGGGCATTTGAAGCGACGCCCCCCGGAGCGCGACTTATCGGATCGAAGCGGTCTCAAGAGTTCGGAGGGTGAGGCGAAAATGCAAGCTGACGTTTGCGGTCGTCGGCATCCTGCCAGAACGGGGCGAACTTCTTAGCGGAGGTCGTTTTTTTCTCCCGATCCGTTGCCGACGGCTCACAAAACGTGCGTCGATCGGCAGGGAGAAGAATCCGGGCCCACCATACCGATCGCCACACATCCCAGACGGGCATGGCCGAACTCGAGGTCACGAAGTTCGTGTCGCAAACCCCGTGTAGCTGAGCCTGCCCACCCTCACCTCCCCGGCCGCGCCAACGATCGGGCAATGTCGATGATGTCGTCGCGCGCCGCGGTTGGATCCTCCTTATTCCAGGCGACGCCAAGCCCGATCTTCAGATCGACACCGCGCACCGGCTTGAGCTCAAAGTTTCGGTTCGGCAGATCCTTTGTCCATTCCGGCACAAAGCCGATGCCAAGGCCGGCTGAGACCAGCGATACCAACGAGAAGGTGTCGTCACAGCTGTACGCGATGTTGCCAACCAACCCATGGGTGTCGAACATCTCGGAGAAATACCGCTCCGAATACGAGAGGTTCTGACGGGAAAAGGCGATGATCTTCTCTCCCCTGAGGTCCTCGATATCGATCTCGCTGCGGAGAGCCAAGGGGCTCGTCTTTTCGACCGCAAGCAGATAGCGCTCATGGGCGATCGAGAAGAAGCGCAAGGAGCCGATGTTTTCGACCGGCCGAATGAAGCCAAGATTGATCTGGCCGTTTTCCAGGCCGCGGATGATGTCTGAGGTCGAACCGCTGCGCACATGCAGCGCCACATCGGGAAACTTCCGACCGATCCTCGACAGAAACGCCGGCAGCACGCCAGTTGTTGCCGGATAGACGGTTCCGATCCTGATCGTGCGGGCCGCCTTGCCAGCAACGGACCGCGCTACCTCGGCCGACAGCCCGACATCGCCGATGATCCGAACGGCCCGATCGTAGAACGCCTCCCCTGCCCGAGTGAGTTCCACGCGCCGCGTCGACCGATCAAGTAACCGCACACCCAACTCCTTCTCCAGCGCCTGGATGTGTGAACTCAGTGCCGGCTGGGCGATGCACATGCGCGCCGCCGCCCGATGGAAGTGCAACTCCTCAGCCACCGCAACGAAGTACGAGAGTTGGCGCAGTTCCATGTCGGCATCTCTCCACATCGCTCGTCGCGCCGGTGGCCATCTGCCCGACGAACACAATCATGACTACATATTGTTCTTATAACACTCCAAATCGTTCGTGGCCAGATGCGTGTCTCTGAGGAACAGATTGTTCCCATGGACACTCTCGCCAAACGATTGCAGGAGCGAGCCCAGCAGTTGGGCATTTCGAACGCCGAAGCAGCGCGGCGCGTGGGGCTCGATGAGCGCCGTTATGCGCACTATGCGTCCGGCCGCCGCGAACCTGACCTAGCGACGCTCGTGAGGATTGCCGACGCCTTGGGAACTTCACCGAATTGGTTGCTGGGGGTTGCGCTCAATACGGCAATTGATCAGCACCTTGCCGCACTCGTCGAACGGTTCGCAAACGCCGCGAACGGGATGACGAAGCAAGAGGTGGAACTCTGCGTCATCCAGGCTGAAGCTATCGTTGCTGCGAAAGCCCGCGGATAACACATCCAGTCGAGACATTATGCGATCTGCTTGGCCCAGACGGTGAACATACGCGCAACGAGCCTTTGCCAGGGTTGGTCTGCCCTTCGGCTTGACGGTTGCTTCACGGGAGTTCGGCGCAAGATGCTGGCGAACCCCATGATTGCCGTCCCGTCTTTTCGGGGACGTCATGCGTGCGCCATTTTGCAGAAATTGCCGGAACAAATCGCTTTTAAGAACTACGCGGGGTCGCCCGATGTCTTTGGCTGCGCGCTAGCCCGACAAAACGACGCTTCACCTCTTCGAACAGGGCTGGAGGCAACGGGCCGTGGTAGCCGCTTTCCGTGTCGAGCGGTCGGTCGTCCGGCCCTGGCCAGGCAAAGCGGTTGCTTTCCGTCACAACAATCCAGGAGCGTTCGTCATCTAACCCCAATCGACGCTTTGTCGCCGGCGGAATCTCGACGGCATCGGCGGGGTGGGAAGGTGGCGTATGCGTGATCGGAAGCACCCGCACCACCGGCGTTCCATCTTCCAAGGTAGCAACGATGGCAAGAACGAGCGCCGGGCGATCCTTGTCCCCCTCTTCCCGTCCTTCCAAGTGCTGCCAGTGCCAGAGATAGGAATAGCGGAAGACCCAGCCGGTCGGGCTGGGGGCCGCCGATGATTGCTTACCAAAATCTTCGATCAAACCGCGCCGTGATCATCGGCACTGCTGCTGCCCCTGCGGCCCCTAGACGAAGCTGCTGGAAAACGCGGGTAATGACGAAAGCTAGCGCGGCAGTCGCAGCAACCCTGAGCCAGGGGTGGCGTTCGCCATATGTCGGAGAAGCATCGATCCCTTCGGTCTGTCCGCGAATTTCGAGCAACCGCGCCCGCAGGCCTTCAACTTGAAGACGGAGGCTTGCGATCTCTTCTGCGGCAGAAACGCGTGCTGCATCAGACACATCTTCCGCCTGGTTGTCGTCTTCCAAGTCTGCGAAATGTTCCTGCAATTCGGATCGGTCGTATTCGGTTGCTTTACCCATCAGAGGCTCTCCCATGAACAATGCGAATCGCGACCCAACGCGCCAACAGGGCGGTGTCATCCAGATGAAACTCGCAGGCCGCATAGCAGTTCCAAACTCGCGCGGGGTCACAGCGCAAATATACTGCGCACCGCACCGTAAGCACTCATCCCTACGCGGCGCAACCGGATTGGCTCCGGCCCACCCTGGTGTCTTCCATTGGAACAGTCGACGCTACATGCGCCCCGCCGCTCCCTCCGGGCCGCCAGCGAGCCGTCAATGCCACTGAGATTGCCTCGTATTCCGATCAGGTCCCCAATACCCCGCCAACCGCCCTTCATCGGCAGCTAAAGCAGCCGGCCCCCTTTAGGAATCGCTCAAGACACGCTCGATCTCAATGGCGAGTTGCCGCTGAGTGTAGGGCTTTCCGAGCCTCGCCACGCTGAAGTCGATACCTTGCGGCAGTTCGGCATAACCGGAAGCGATGAGGATGGGCAGATCGGGAACCAGTTGACGGGCGGCCTTCGCCAACTCTCCCCCCGTCATTTCCGGCATGGAATAGTCCGTAATCAGCAGATCGAACCGATCATTGCCTTCAAGATGCGCGAGAGCCTCCCGTCCGGAATGCGCCTCGACCACGTCATGGCCGAGGTCGATGAGCATATCGACCGAACTCATCGCGATCAGGAAATCGTCATCGACCAGGAGGACGCGAAGTGGTTCGAGCCGACGAACGGCTTCCGTGGCCTGGGGCTTTTCCGGGGCAACTGGCCTTTCGCCCGATACTGGGATCCAAAGTTCGGCCGTCGTGCCTTTCCCAGGTTTGCTGTCGAGCCGGAGGGCTCCTTTGAGTTGCAGCGCAAGCCCGTGGATCATCGACAGGCCCAGGCCCGTACCCTTGCCAAGCTCCTTGGTTGAGAAAAAGGGCTCGATCGCTTTTTGCAGTGTATCCTCATCCATCCCGTGCCCTTCGTCTGTAACGGAGAGCACGCCGTATCGTCCTGTTGAAAGCTCGCCCTCCTGCGCCGGCACGCTCTCCTCACGAAGCCTTATGCGGATCGCGCCGCCCTGGGGCATGGCATCACGCGCGTTTACCACCAGATTTAGAAGCGCCAACTCTAACTGGTTGGAGTCAGCAAGTATCGAATCCATGCGTTCGGGAAGACTCGTTTGGATGACTATGCCCGTGCCAACCGTGCGCTTGAGTAGATCGACCATCTCCATAACCAATTTCCCCAGATCAACCGCGTCAACACTAAGGTCCTGCCGGCGCGCGAAAGCCAGTAGACGCTGAGTTAGAGACGCGCCGCGTCTGGCCCCCTGAAGGGCACCGTCGATCAGGCGTGTGGCGCGTGCGTCACCGTGGGCGTGCTTATGCAGAAGTTCGAGGTTTCCCAGCACAGCCATCAACAGATTGTTGAAATCATGGGCGATCCCGCCGGTTAACTGACCGATGGCCTCCATCTTTTGCGCCTGCCGAAGCTGCGCCTCGGCGCGCTCGCGCTGGGCCACTTCCGCCATGACGATCCCGTGGGCCTTGTCTAGTTCGGCTGTGCGTTCTGCGACACGCTCTTCAAGGATTTCGTTCAACCGCCTCTGTTGCTCGTCGGAGGACACTCTGGCGGTGACGTCGGATGAGACGCCGACCATCCTGACCGCCTTTCCGCTCCGGTCGCGATAGAGCTGAGCGCGCATTTCCACCCAATGAACAGAACCGTTGGGCCAGAGGGTGCGATACTCGATTGCATAGTCGATCCCGTTCTCGACGGCGGCCGTCATTGCCGAGTTCATTCTTACGATATCATCAGGATGGGTGGCGGACAGGAGATCGTCATACGCCAACGCTTCGGTAGGATCTCGACCAAAGATCTCCCTGCAGGTGACCGACGTTATCAAGTCTTGGGTGACGAGGTCGAGTTCCCAAGCACCGAGATGACCCGCCTGAAGCGCAGTCTGTAGCCGTCGCTCGCCTTCGTCCAGCGCCTCGATGCGAAGTCGCGCTTCGTACTGGCGTCGGCGTCCCCGAAGCGCCGAACTCGCGACGCTGATGAACGTCGTGGCGTGGAAAGGTCGTTCAACGAAGCTGACGTTTCCCATAACCTCCGACAAGCGTATGGCGGAAGGGTTACGCTCAGGCCCACCCCCGCGACGGGTCAGAATGATGAAGGGGAGGTCGGACCAACTCGCTTGCGCCTTAATCCATGCCGAAAGGGGGCGAAGGTCCGCCGAGCGCAGGGCCTCCTCCGTCACCACGGCAAATGCGGTATCCTCACCCAGGGCCGAGAAGAAATCGTCGATATCCTTGCTGGTTTTTGATGGGATGCCCGCTTCCGCCAGCAGCGCCGCCGCTATCTGTGCGTCCCGGCCGAGAGGTGCGTAGATCAGAGCAATGGCGCTTCTATTCGGAATCTTCCCCACCCTCCGTGGACTTCATCAGAGGTTGACTTTCGCCAACAAACGTCGGCACACCGCGTAGGATACCCTGAAAGTCTGAAAGCGGCATCCCAAGCGAAATGCCACCTCGGCCGATCCGGAATTCCCGTATCGTCTGCTCGTGTTCGCCGGTGCGCTTCTTCACGACCGAGATTGCCCGCCTGACCTTGCCCGCCGCCTCGAAGTAACGCAGCAGCACGACGGTATCGGCAAGATAGGTAACATCGACCGGCGACTTCATGTCACCGACGAGCCCATGCTGCGCCACCGTGACAAACGTATTTGCGCCCTGGCGGTTGAGGTATTGCAGCAGTTCATGCATGTGCAGGATCAGTGCGCTTTCCTCCGGCATGGAGGCCTGGTAGCCATTGATGCTGTCGATGACGACCGTCTTCGCTTCAAAGCTCGTAACATGGTCGCGCACGCGCTGGGCGAACTCACCTGGGGAAAGCTCGGCTGCATCCAGCTGTTCGATGTGAACCAACCCGTCCCGCCGGTGTCTCTCCAGGTCGAAGCCGAGCGCCTTGGTGCGCCGGAAGAGCAGTCCCAGTTCTTCGTCGAAGATGAACAGGACCGCCTTTTCCCCGCGCTTGACGGCAGCATCGACAAACTGCAGCGCAAACAGGCTTTTGCCCGTGCCTGCCGGGCCGATCAGCAATGTGCTTGAGCCTCGTTCGATACCGCCACCCAGCAACGCGTCAAGTTCAGCCAGTCCGCTCTTTAACATTGAGCGGTCGAACTCGGTGCGGTGTTCGGTCGCCCGCAGCCTCGGGAACACGCAAACGCCGCCGGTCCTGATCGTAAAATCGTGATACCCGCCACGAAACGCCTGCCCGCGATATTTGGTAACCCTGAGGCGGCGTCTTTCCGAACCATAGCTTGGCGCCAGTTGTTCGAGATGAATAACTCCGTGAACCACGCTGTGAACCGTCTTGTCGAGGCTGTCGGAAGTCATGTCGTCGAGAAGAAGGACTGTCGCGCCCGTCGTGGAGAAGTAGTGTTTCAGCGCGAGGATCTGGCGGCGATAGCGAAGGGAGCTCTGTGCAAGGAGCCTGATTTCCGACAGGCTGTCGAGCACGACACGGTTCGGCTGAACCCTTTCAAACGCCTCGAAGATCATCTTGGTCGTCTCGCCAAGCTCCAGGTCCGACGAATACAGCAAGCTCTGCTGTTGCTCGGGGTTCAGCAGGCTCTCGGGTGGCACCAACTCGAATACTTCGATGTTGCGATCGATCTCCATCCCGTGCGACAATGCACTGTCGCGAAGCTCCGCCTCGGTCTCGGAGAGCGTGATATAGAGACATTTTTCGCCGAGTGCCGCTCCCTCTTGGAGAAATTGCAAGGCGATCGTTGTCTTGCCCGCACCGGGTGATCCCTCAAGAAGGAATACATGACGGCGTGAAAGGCCACCGACGAGAATATCGTCAAGCCCCTCCACACCGGTTTTTGCCTTCACCGAAGCGCTTGCGTCCATTTTTGTCCTCCGTTGGTCCAGATAAATTAGGGTCGAGCTGTGCGATGGCAACACCGCCGCAGCCGTGCCCGGAGGTCCTTGACTGGCAATGTTGTCAGCATGCATAAGCCGATCTCGTTGCCGAGATCCCAAACCGTGTCCTGACCCTCTCGGTTTCTGCCACGTCGCTCTCCATTTTTTTCGCAAATCGGGAACGGCCTTAATCAGGAACGGCTTTGGCCCGTCGAAGGTTCCGCTCGCGCTCCGGCATACGCAAGCTCGGAGCGTTATGATTGTCGGTATTGGTGGGCCCGAATGTTCTTGCCCGCACGGCGCGCAGTTTCCTCGTTAGGCCTACCCGAGTATCTGGCGTCCTGGCCTGCTTGATCCATTCAAGAATCGATCGTTGAGCGGAACGAGGGAATGCCGCGAAGCGTTCAGTCGCGTCTGTCACGCTTCCCACTTCCCAGCGGCAATACAAGGTCGCTCGGCAGTGCGCCCCGCGGGCGAAATACGATGCGTCGGCTTCACGGCCGATTTCGAGAGGGTCGTCGTCCGCAATCGGGAACAAAACTGAACCGCCCCGGCTTTGCCGGAGACCGTTTGGTTTAAGTTATGCGGCCACGGCTGGCGCGTCCAGCATGGCATAGTATCGTTCTTCGGCCTCGGCTGGCGGTATGTTGCCGATGGGCTCCAGAAGGACACGGGCTGCCGGCCAACGGTGGGTCAGATTGAAAACGAGGGCCTTCGGGATATAATGCGGACATTCTTTCACCAAGGCTGCCGGTCCACCGCCGAGCTTCGGCGTCAGTCATTTTTGTTGACCGTCGTCTTCTGCGGAGCGACAGATGTCGAACGACGATGGACTGAGGAAAGATGCCCACTTTCGCGAGCATACTCGCAATATCACCGAGCTCGCGCTTGATCTTCTCGACAACTCACCCGGCCACATGTGGTCGATGGATACTGCCGGCCGATTCATCTATCGCAACCGGAGCATGGACGCCTACTTCGGCAGCAGCCTGAAAGACCAGGGCGCCTGGCTTGAACGCATTCACAAAGACGATCAACGTTTTGTGGCGACGACCTGGCGGCGGAGTGTAAAAACGGGCGAGCCGATTGACAGCGCTCACCGTCTGCGTGGTGCGGACGGTCAGTTTCGCTGGTTTCGCGCATCGGCGAGACCTTCAAGGGACGCCCAGGGCCGCGTCACCGTCTGGCATGGGCAGACCATCGACATCGAACACGAGAAAAAGGCTGAGGAGAGCCTGCGTGCTCGTTCCATCGAACTATCCCTGCTGGTCGATATGGTTCCAAGCAATCTATGGCGCCTGACACCCGACGGCACCACGACGCTCGTCAACAGGCGCATGGCCGACTATCTGGGACTTGACCTGTCAAACGTCAGTGACATTGCATCCGTCATGGATACGATTTTCCATCCGGACGACGCTGATGCCGTTTATGCCGAGCTAACCCGCTGCCTTGAGACCGGGGAACGATTTTCGATGCGATATCGATTGCTTCGAGCGGACGGTGCCTATCGCTGGATGTCTGGCCGCGCGGAGCCCTTGCGCGACCAGGACGGCAACATCGTCCAGTGGTTTGGCCTTTGCCACGACATTGAGGATCAAGTGCAAACAACAGCTGCCTTGCGCCGTTCGGCCGAAAAGCTTGCGCGCGCGACCCAGGCGGCCAATCTTTCGCAGCTTTCCGCCTCGATTGCTCACGAAGTCAACCAGCCGCTCGCGGCGATCGCCGCGGACGCTGACGCGTGCGTGCGCTGGCTTTCGGCCGATCCTCCGAACGTTGAACGAGGCAAGCGTGCTGCAGAGCGAATTACCCTGGACGTCGCGGCGACCATCGAGGTCATCAGCCGCATGCGCGCCCTTTTCAAACATCAGCCGCAGGAACGGGCGGTCGAGGATGTAAACCGGCTTGTCCATGACGTTCTTGATCTGATGTCAGATGAAATCGCGGCAACGACGACGCGCATCGACTTGGCCCTGGACCAGGATCTTCCCAGAGTTTCGCTCGATAGGGTTCAGGTCCAGCAGGTCCTGGTAAACTTGATCCGCAACGGCATCCAGGCCATGGACACGACGAACCCACTGCGTTCGCTGAAGATCATGTCCAGCCACGATCACCCCGCCACCGTCAGGATCTCGGTTGAGGACACCGGAAGTGGCTTCAAGGATCCGGAGCGCGTGTTCGAACCGTTTTTTACGACGAAAGGCAACGGCATGGGAATGGGTTTGCCCATCTGCCGATCGATCGTTGAAGCCCACGGCGGCCGCCTGTGGGTCGCAAACAACCAGGCATTAGGCGCAACGGTGGCATTCACTTTGCCCGCCGCCTCGGCCGACTAGCGGTGTCAGCCTAAGGCGCCGAATTTCGGAACCGGTCGGCCAAGCGGTCTCGGTGAAAAGCGCGTGCGATGATGGAAACGGCAAGGGCCCAGGCGACGATGGTCATGGTGACGCATACGGTTGCGAGGCTTGCGTATCCCGAAGCTGCGATCACTGCGCCGGTAAAGATTGGCCCGGCAGCAAATCCGAGCAGGTAAGCCGACCCGGCTGCTGCCGCCCAGCGCCCGCTCTGGTCCAGTGCCGCTGCCAGGCCAAACAGATACGGAAGTGAAAAGTAGTAAAGGACGGCGGATAGGATGACGGCAACACTGTAGGCCACAGGGTTCGTCCAGAGGCAAAGAACGAGCGCCACCACGACGTAGCCAATGCAGAACGCGGAGATCGGGACCGCCCTGCCCCAGCGAACATTCAGTGCCGTGGCCGCTCCGGCGCCGGCAAGCCCGACGACCGTCGACAAGGTGAGAATGTACCCTACCGCGGCCGTGTCCAGACCGATGCGCTCGCCCATCGGTCCGCTGAAGGCAAATAAACCGGCGGAGACCGCGACGTAAAGAAAAATGGCAGCAAACAGCAGGCTTCCAAGCAGAGGCATAGAAGGTGGCGTCCGGGTGGGGGTCTGCTTTGGAGCTCGAAGATCCGGCATGAGAAGAAGAAACGGAGACAGGGCCAGCGTCAAACCCGCCAACAGCGCAAAAATCCCTCTGTGGCCATAGGCCGCCGTCACCTCCCCGCCTATGCCGAACAGCACCACGCTGCCGATTGCCCAGACGAGCTGGAACAAACCAAAAGTTTTTTCCGGATTGCAGCAATGAGACGCGACAAGGCTGAGCGACATGGCATAGAGCGCTCCCTCCCCGATGCCTGCAACGCCGCGCAAAAAGACCAGTGAAGGCCATCCCTGAGCTACGACAGAGGCGGCCTGGGCCGCCATGGTCAACACAAGCGCTGCCAGCCCGGCGCGCCGGATGGATAGTCTCGCCACCACTGGCGCGGCAAAGATGGCGGTGACAGCCAGCGCCAGCAGCTCGATCGAGGTTATGATGCCGGCGTCGCGTTCGGTCAAGGCGAGACCGTCGATCAGTCCGGCGACCACAAAAGGCGACATTTGCGGAACGAGCCCACCGATCACCTGACAGGCCGTTGCACCGATCACAAGTGAAAGCGGATCGCGAGAGGCGGAGGGTTCGATTGAAAGGTTGGCCATGGCCCGGTCTCCCGACCGTTTCCTGTTCGCCGAAAAATAACCTTGGCATTTCATATCATATGGGCCGCCGCGTGTGCGACAGGGGCCGAGTCCCTGCGAACCTCAGCCTGAACGAGCGAACCTCCGCGAGCCAGCCTCCGATACGATCGTCAGATGTCATTTCTATCCTGACCGACGAACATCTGGAGCGTAGACATTGCCTCTTAAATCGCTTCGAGCGCCTGATCGCACCGAAGAGAAAGGCGTCGGGGCCGATGCGCCTGTCGTCGCCGCACTGCCCCGACGGAACGATTTCAGGCAGCCGCCTGAGATCGTTGGGAGTTCCAGGTCCTGAAATCGAGCTTACCCAGATTGGCGGATCCGAGAGGAACCAGCGACTGCTCGTCGACGCGCGAGCCGAAGTACTTGGCGTCCGGGTCGGCAACGACCTTGCGGCTGTCGCCGACGGCTGCCAGATACTCGGAAATGAAATCGCTCATGGGCTTCTTTTCAGGGCCAGCGATTTCGATCGTCTGGTTCTCGGGTTTGCCGATCGTCGCTTCTGCAACGAATGCTGCGACGTCGTCTGCAGCTATCGGCTGGAACGCGCCGGACGACACCCTTGCGGTCCTGTCGACAGTTGCCTCATCGGCAATGCCGCCGAGGAACTCCAGGAACTGCGTCGACCTTACGATGGTGTAAGGAACGCCGCCGTTCTTGATCAGGCTCTCCTGCGCGACCTTGGCTCGGAAATAGCCATTGTCTGGCGACCGTTCGATACCGACGATGGAAAGCGCGACGTGGTGGCCGACACCAGCGGCCCGCTCCGCCGCAAGCAGGTTCGAGGTCGATCGTTCGAAGAATGAAAGAACGGCACCCGGCTCAAAGGACGGCGAATTGCTCACGTCGAGCACCACCTGGGCGCCGGTCAGCACATCGGCCAGACCTTCACCCGTCAGTGTATCGACGCCCGTCGACGGTGCCGATTGCACCACGTCGTGGCCCTTGCTTCTGAGGCGCTCTGCAACTTTTGACCCGATGCGGCCGGTGCCGCCGATAATGACGATTTTCATGGTTCTGCTCCTTGCAAGCTCGTCTTGGGATCGCGTTTGATTGAGAAGAAGGGGGCTACTTCGCGGGCAGCACCATCTTCGTTTCGCTCGTGTCGAGAACGAAAACGGCCAAGATCTTCGCCGGCTCGCTGTCGCTGGCGTTGGCGCTTACGCGGTGATGGTCGCCCGGGACTTCGATCCAGTTCTCGCCGGTCTTGTAAACTCTCACGGCACCGTCGTTGATCTGGCTCTTGATGCTGCCTTCGATCACCGTCGCATAGATAAAGGCGCTCTTGGGGTGGGTGTGTGACGGGTTGTGGCCGCCGGGGCCATATTCGACCAGAACGCCGCGCATGCTCTTGCCCGGCACATTCGGAAGCGCGTGGTCGAACACCACGGTGACCTTGGCATTATAGGGCTCGTCGGAGGCCGCCACCGGTCCGGTGATCAGCGTCGCACACAGCAAGCCAATCGCTAGTTTTCGCATGGATTTCTCCTCCATTCACGTTGTTGGCAATGCATGAGATCGTATGGTCGGCCTCCGGGGAGAAACAGATATACGTAGGTTTGCCCGGGTGGCGATTTTGTCTCGGAAGAGATCGTGCGCGTGTGCGAACCGCCGCTTCACCGCTTCAGCTGTTCGTGTTTTCACGCTGACTTCGAAAGATGGATCGGATCGCGTGAAGCAGATCCAGCTTGCGTCGCTCGCGCTGGTTTCCAGGCAATTGCGAACCTGTTCCGATCGCTTCGCGCTGCGCCAGGTGGGTTGCCAGATCCTCCGCAATTTCCGGGCGCTTCGACAAGAGCGGCGCCAACGCGGCCTGATCGACCTCATAGACGGTAAGGCGGGTGACGGCGTGGAGGTCGTGTCTCTCCTTCATTCCGGCCAGAAGGCCGTCCTCGCCGAAGAAATCACCGGGGGCCAAGCGCGCGATTTCCATATCGCCGCTCTTCAGCGACACCACGCCGTTCTTGATCATCATCAGGCTTTGGAGCGACCGGCCTTCTCTGACGATTTCGGCGCCGGCGGCAAAGCTGCGCGGCGTCGCCGCGGCCGCAAGCGTATCGCGTTCTTCCTGGCTGAGATTGGAGAAGATCGGGATCGCGTCGATCAGGTCCTGTGCCGGTGCGACAGTGTGCTGCAGGTCGGACCTGGCAGCGCTTTGCATGAGCGTGCTCTCGGGCGGTAGAGCCAGTTGCAGCCCGTTTGCCCGGCAATGCCGATAGACCAGATCGATGATTTCGTTGCGCGCCGGGCCGCGCTGTGCCGGGCTGGTGACCCGGAACTGGAGTTCCACAGTGATTGCGCTGGCATCGATCCCCATGAGCCCGACGGTTGGAGGCGGCTCTTTCACGATCGCGTTGCAACTGTCGAGAACAGCATGCATCACCTCGACGATCATGTGCGGCATGCGGGTCGGAGCCACGCGAACCGAGACTATGATCTGGTGGTTCTCGTCGGGCTCGCTGATATTGGTCAGCCCCACCTTTGCCAGGACGCTGTTGGGCAGCACGACGAGATTGTGGGCTGCGGTCAGCAGATGCGTCGACCGCCAGTTGCTTGAGACCACCCGGCCTTCCGTTCCGTCACTGAGACAGATCCAGTCACCAAGGACATAAGGGCGACCAAGGGTCAGCGCTATGCCCGAGAAGACGTCACCCAAAGTGCTCTGCAACGCGAGACCGAGAATGATCGCAATGACGCCCGACGTCGCCAGCAAGCCCCCGATTGGCACGCCAAAGACGAATGCCAGGATAGAGAGCAGCACGCCAAGATAGACAACGGCAACGACCAAATCCTGGATCAGTCGCGCTTCCCGCGGTCGGCCGTCGAGCACAAGGTAAAGCCGGATGAACCCGATCACCGCCCAGGAGAGATGGACCCACCAGAGCGTCTTTGCCGCTACGAGCAGTGTCTGCGCGCCGTCGAGATTGACCCGGTCGTAGCGAAACGGGTTGAGGCGGCTGTAGGCGAGCACGGCCGTCATCGACGCGAAGAAGGCGATCTGGACGACCAGCCGCGCCATTGGGCGCGCCTTGCCCTGCAGATGCCAGACGACAATGCCGACGATACCCAGAACACAGACGAGGACGGGAAACAATTGCGTTTGCTGGTCCATCTGCACTCCCCTGGCGAGGCGGCGTTCATCCTTCCACCAGAGCTAGCTGGCGGCGCCTTGTTCTGAAAAGGACAAGGGCGAATGCGCCCTTGTTGCCCTGCAAGGCGAGCCGATGGCGCTTGCGCGACACCCGCTCAATTGGAGACGTCAGTAGTCCCAGAACACCGGAACCCACCGGAAGCGATCACCATCGATCGCCACATGCCCGACAGAAGGGAAAGGAAGGTGCGTGGCCACCAGCGACGATCCTGTCTCGGCCAGTTCCTTCATGAGACGCACCCGAACGCGAGCCGCCTCCTCGGGGTCGTGCTCAAAACCGTTGTACCAGTCAGGATGATCGAATGCGACGGCGAACAGAGCGTCGCCGGCAAACATCAGCCGGTCGCCTCCCGAGGCCACCCGGACCACGCAGTGCCCAGGCGTATGGCCGCCGGTGCGCTGAGCGACCACGCCCGGCGCCACCTCGCACTCGTCCTCGAAGGGCCGAAGATGGTTGCGGTATTCGTTCGCGAAGCGTTTGGCCGTTGCCCTCAGCGCATCCGGAAAACCCTGCGGCATGACCGCATGCGAGAAATCAGGCGATTCCCAGAACTTGATCTCGGCGGCGGCGACATGGATCCGCAAGTCCGGACGCAATTGCCCCTTTACGCCATCAACCAGCAATCCGCCGATATGGTCCATGTGCATGTGGGTAAGAACCACATCGGTCACGGATCCCAGGTCGATGCCTGCAGCCGTCAGTCTCCTGATCAGTTGGCCCGCCCGCGGCAGGTTCAAATCCGGATCCAGGCCAAGCCCGGCATCGATGAGAATGGTTTGTGCGCCGCTTCGCACTACGACCACGTTCAGCGACCAGTCGAAGGCGTCGGCCGGCAGGAACATGCCGTCGAGCCAGGCTGCCCGATCGGCGGCGTCGGCGTTGTGCCCCAACATCGTGGTCGGCAATGGCAACACCCCATCGCTGACCACCAGGACCTCGATGTCACCAACCCGCACGGCATAGCGCGACGGAACCAGCTCTTCCGGACCCGGCCGGCCGGCCAGCGTGGGTTCCAAGGCCGTACTCGTATGAGATCTTGCTTCTGCCGCTGTCATGATGTTCTCCTGTTTGCCCTGATGAAAACGTGCCGTTCGCGGTTGACGTCGTGGACTCTAGGTTCGAGCGATGTTGACGGTCGAGCTATACCTCGGTTTAGGACAGCCCTTTCGGTCAGCGGTCGGCGCGTTTTGGGTGTGCTTTGGCGCGCCGGGCCAGTCCGATCTTGATGGCCACGAGCATCGGCGCTGCGACGACGAAGAGCAGCGCCACGGCATTGAACGCAGTGTCGAAGGCGATGACGACCGACTGTCCGGCAACGGCCCGGCCGAGAAGCGCTATCGCGCCCCGGCTGGCAGGAACGGCATCCATGCCCCGCGACGAAAGCATGGCGGCCGTTGCGGCCAGACGCTCGATGACGGCCTGGCCCCCCGCAGTGACGCTCGCGCCGAGGACCGCGACATTTGCAGCGACGTTGTGGTCGATAAGGGTCTGAAGCCCGGCCACGCCGACAAGGCCGCCGAGCTGGCGCCCGGTGTTAAACAGCCCGATCCCGGCGGCGAGGTTTCGCCTGTCGAGATTGCTAAAGGCAATCAGGGTGATCGACAGAAACAGGAAACCGAGGCCAAGGCCGCGCAAGAGGATCGCAGCCATCATGTCGGCGGCACCGCTTTCACTCGTCGACCCGGACAGCATCCACATGGCCAGCATGATCAGCAGGATACCGAAGGGTACGGTTGCGAATGGAGGAACCCGACGGACCTGCATGAGGAAAGCGGCAAGGAGCAAAGCCGCGACGAAGAGGGCACCGCTTGGCAGGAGCAGCAGGCCCGCGTCGGTTGGCGTGAAGGCCAAAACGGATACGGCGAAAGAAGGGATCAGGAACGCGCTACCAAACAGTGCCGCGCCAGCGATGAAACTGACGATAAACGCGAAGGTGAAATCGTCCGATCTGAACAGGGTGAAATCGAGAAGGCCGGTGCCCTTGCGAAGCGCCTGCTGCCCGAGAAACAGGAACAGCGAGGCTACGCCAGCCACCGAGAGCCAACGAATGCGCGGCTCTTCGAACCAGTCCCAGCGGCTTCCCTGGCTGAAGATATAGCTGAAGCAGAAAAGCGTGACAGAAACCAGTAACAGACCGCCCCAGTCGAGGGGGCGGTGCATCATCGTGGCGGGTGCCGGATCCTCGACCATCAGGAGAAGTCCTGCGGCGGCCAGAGACAGAACGACATTGCAGTAGAAGATCCAGGTCCACGACTGGCTGTCCAGCAACCATCCCTGAAGCGCGGGCGCGACCGTTGCGGGCGCGACCACCGCACCCATGGCAAACAGCGCCTGAAGGACTGGCTGATGGGCGCTCCGAAATGCAAAGAAGATGGTGGTCTGCCCTGCAACGAGCAGGACACCGCCGGCAAGCCCCTGAATGATCCTGAGCGCAATCAGGAGATCGAGCGACGTCGTCGCGGACGCCATCCCGGACGCAAGCCCCATGGCGAGCGTCGATGCGATGACGAGACTGAGCGGCCGGATGCAGGGGAGCATCGAAGCGGCGACCATGAAGCCGATGAGCTTGAAGGCGGTATAGCCGACGTCGAGCCAGGCGAATTCGTCGGGCGTGGCATAGATGTCGCCGATGATGTCTCCGCGGCTGAGCGAAAGAATGGTGCTCGCAATCGCCTCTGTCAGTGCCGCAAAAACGATGCCGGCGACGAGCAGCGTGGCTGACACAAATGTCTTGTGTTTCACCGTGGCGACGATGTGCGTGGTCATGACCCGCTCCCGAGATCCACGTCGACCCTCGCCGACAGCCCCGGCACGAGGCGACCAGTCAACGGGTTGCGCGCAAATCGGATCTTGACCGGCACCCGCTGGACGACACGGACGAAGTTGCCGGTTGCATTGTCCGAGGGCAGCAGGCTGAAGGCCGAACCGCTGCCCGGCGCAAAGCTGTCAACCCTGCCTTCAAGGGTTTGCCCCGGATACCCGTCGATGCTGATGCGGACGCGCTGACCCGACTGGATGTGCTCGAGTTGCGTTTCCTTGAAATTGGCGACGACCCACAGGTCGTCGATGGGAACGATGTCGAGCAGGGAGGTGCCGGGCGCGACGAAACGGCCGACGCGCACCTGACGGTTGCCGATGACACCATCGACCGGGGCGCGCACAATCGTGCTTTCGAGGTCTATCTGGGACAGGTCGCGTGCAGCCTCGGCCTGGGCCACGGCCGCGACGGCCGCCTCACGCTGGGCCGCAAGGACGGCAATGCGTTGCTTCTGCGCTTCGATCGTTGCGGAGGCCGCAGAGACGCCCGCCTGCGTTTTCGACCGCGCCGCATCACTTTCGTCGACATGCGCCTGACTGATGGTATTGCTGCGGATCAGTTCGCGCCGGCGTTCATATGCCTTGGCGGCGAGATTCATCTCTGCGACGGCTGACAGCTTCTGCGCTTCGGCCTGGCGAATGAGGGCGTGCTGAAGCTCCGTTTCCGCATCGACATTGACCAGCCGAGCGCGTGCCGCTTCGACGTTGGCCGCCGCCTGTGCAAGGCGAGCCCGATAGTCCCTGTCATCGATCCGGAAAAGCACATCGCCCGCCCGGACACTCTGATTGTCCTGGACCTCGACGGCCACGACATACCCGGCGATCTTCGGCGCAAGCGACGTCACGTCGCCACGGACATAGGCGTTGTCGGTCGAGGCCTCGTCGCCTGGATGCGCCCAGGCCCAGCCGCCGACGATGGCGACCGCAGCACCGAGGCACAGCAGCATGCCAACCTTCTTCCGCTTGCCGGTTCGCTTTCCGGCCGCACCGGTCGAGGCGTTTCCCGTGACGTTGGCAATCCTGTCCTCGATCGTGTCCATGGTCTTGGTTCCCGTTGAATTTCTTCGGCTGCGGCGGCGCGCCAGGAGGATGTCATGCACGTCGCTCGAACGCCGCCAGCTTGCGGATATTGGTGCACGCGTTTTTCAGAGCCGCGCCTGTTGGCCGACCCAATCGCCGAAGCGGATTGCGCCGAGCCGCGGGTTGTTGCCGGGGGTGAGCGATCGGTCATCGAGCAACGCGCCGAAATAGCGTGCGTGGACGTCGGGAACGACCTTTCGGCTATCGTTCGTCGCCCGCAGGAAACGCCGGACGACCTCATCGAGCGGCATGGCTTCCGGTCCGGCGACTTCGATCGTTCCGTTGATCGGCGCTGCGAGCGCAACATCGGCAAGTGCTGCGGTGACGTCGTCGGAGGCAACGGGCTGGAACAGCGCCGGCGAAAGGCGAACCTCGCCGTCCACGGTCGCCGATTGCGCAATGCCGCCGACGAACTCAAAAAACTGCGTGGCCCTGAGGATGGTGTTAGGAATGCCGGATGCCTTGACGAGGTTTTCCTGCGCGACCTTCGCTCGGAAATAGCCGTTGTCGGGCAACCGGTCGCTGCCGACGATCGAAAGCGCGATGTGGTGGCGAACGCCGGCCGCTGCTTCCGCTGCCAAAAGATTGCGCCCCGACGTCTCGAAGAATTCGAAAACAGCCTTGTCGTCCCAAACCGGCGCGTTAGCGACATCGACGACGACGTCGGTGCGATCCATCGCTGCAGCCAGACCTTCACGCGTGATCGTGTTGACGCCAGTATTTGGCGCGGCAGCGAGCACGTCGTGTCCGCGCTCGCGCAGGCTCTTCACAACTTTCGATCCGATAAGGCCGGTGCCTCCGATGACGACGATCTTCATGGGTCCACTCTGCTTTGTCTCGACCGCACCATTGCCGCCGATCTGCACTGAGAGTGGCCCTATGCTCTCAGGAAGTCCTTGGGACTGTCTTTAATTACCCTTGTGGATAGCTTGATTGTCCGTCCAAGCGGTTGTGTGATCGTGGCGGGATGCTCTAACCACGTGATGGCGTTTTGGTTATCCGCGGATGGCAATCGCCAGCCGGGGAAATCGTCCAGGAGACCTGAGGTGCAATTCAAGTTCGCAGACTACCTGCTCGATCCGAAACGCCGGGAACTGACGCTCAGCGGGCAGGTTGTCGCCGTCGGTCCGCAGGTCTTCGACCTGTTGGTGCATCTCATCGAAAATCGAGAAAGGGTCGTCGGCAAGGACGATCTGCTGGCCGCCGTCTGGGGCGGTCGGATCGTGTCGGAATCGACGATCACCAGCCACATAAACGCCGTTCGCAAGGCCATCGGCGACAGTGGTGAAGAGCAGCATCTGGTGCGCACGGTCCCTCGCAAGGGCTTCCGCTTCGTCGGCGATGTCAGCCTTGTCGACGTGGGAAATGATGTCTCTGCGCGTGACCTAGGCGCCGTCGATGGCAGTTCCGGAGAAGCCCGCGCGGCGGCGCCGGCGCTCCCCTTGCCCGACAAACCCTCGATAACCGTCTTGCCCTTTCAGAACCTGAGCGGCGATCCGGAGCAGGAGTATTTCACGGACGGGGTGGTGGAGGATATCATCACCGCGCTCTCGCGGATCCGCTGGCTGTTCGTCATCGCACGCAATTCGAGCTTCACCTACAAGGACAGGACGGTGGATCCGACGGAGGTCGGTCGCGAGCTTGGCGTGCGCTACGTTCTGGAAGGGAGTGTGCGCAAATCGGGAAACAAGGTCCGCATCACCGGACAGCTCGTCGACGCTACGACCGGCGCGCATCTCTGGGCCGAGCGCTTCGAAGGCACGTTCGACAACATCTTCGAGCTGCAGGATGGAATAGCCGAAAGCGTCGTCGGCGCGATCGCGCCGCAACTCGAACGGATCGAGATCGAGCGCGCCAAAAGCAAGCCGACCGAAAGCCTCGACGCATACGACTACTATCTTCGCGGCATGGCGAAGCTGCACAGCGGCACCCGCGAGGCGCTTGAGGCTGCATTGCCTCTCTTCTACAAGTCGATCGCGCTCGACGACGAGTTTGCCGCAGCCTATGCCGGCGCCGCCTGGTGCTTCTTCTGGCGCAAGCTCAACGGCTGGATGGTCGACCGCACGGCAGAGATCGCCGAGGGCGCGCGGCTCGCGCGGCTCGCGGTGGAGCTTGGCCGGGACGACGCCGTGGCGCTCACAAGAGGCGGCCATGCGCTCGGTCATCTCACCGACGATCTCGACGCCGGCATCGCGTTGGTCGACAGGGCCCGGCTGCTCAATCCGAACTTCGCGCTCGCGTGGTTCCTGGGTGGCGTGCTGCGCGTCTTTCGGGGTGAGACGGAGAGCGCGATGAAGGATCTCACCCATGCCGTTCGGCTGAGCCCGCTCGATCCGGAGATGTTCCGAATGCAGACAGGAACGGCAATCGCGCATTTCTTTTCCCGAAATTACGACGATGCTCTGGTCTGGGCCGAGAAGGCACTTGCGAACCTGCCGAGCCTGCTCGCCGCGGTCGCACTTGCCGCAGCCAGCCATGCGCTCGCCGGCCGACCCGACGAGGCAAGGCGGTACATGCAGCGCCTGAGGCAGCTTGATCCTACCTTGAGCGTTTCCAATCTGCGCGATTGGCTGCCGATCCATCGACCGGACGATTTCAAGCGGTTTGCCGACGGATTGCGGCTCGCAGGATTGCCGGAGTGACCATGGCCGCTTGCGGTGCGCGTTTGGCGGAGCAACCTTGACGGGGTCGCTAACGTGCACGCATTCGGCGCTGTACGATGTTCATCTGGAGTTCGTGGCAGGACGCCTCTCGCCCAAGAAGCAACAGCAGTCTGCGCTCCTCGGCTTCGCCGATGCCCGCCCGCCTGCAGTACTCCGATACGTTCAACAGTGGTTGCGGGCCGGACAGGGCGATCAGCTTAGCCTCTGTAAATGTCATGGAGTGTAATCCGCCTGCGGTCGCGCAATCACCACGTTCGTGATGTCACTGACCGAGCAACGGCCGCCTGCGCATACCGGACGGAGGTTAGGCGATTGAATTGACCGCCGAAACTATACGCAGGTTTGGGGAGACCTCCTCCACCTACCGTTTACGCGAGCAAAGCGCGTGCGTGGCGCGCAGATTGACGCACGAACTCGCTTCACAGGGACCAGGCTCGGACAGCCCCATACTCAGGTGTAGCTCGACCGCCCAAAAACCCGAACCTAGACTCCGCGATGTAACCCTGACCGGGGCATTCCAACCGTGAAAACAGGAGCACATCATGTCCAATGTACAAGCAAGTTCCCGAAAGATCGACCCGCAGGAAAGACCCGCACCGGACGAGCTGGTTCCTTCCCGTTATGCGGTACGGGTTGGTGACATCGACGTACTGGTCATCAGCGATGGCATCTTGACCCCACCATCCGAATCGATGGCCACCAACGCCGACCCTGAGGTGCGCGGCGCGTGGCTGGACGACAGGTTTTTGTCAAAGGTTGCCTTCGATTGGGCGCTAAACGCCGTCGTCGTGCGCAGCGGCGACCAGACGATCCTCATCGACAGCGGTCTCGGCGAGGAGTATCCCGATTTCCCGCGGGCCGGACAGTTCGTCCATCGATTGGAAGCCGCCGGCGTCGATCTTGCCGCCGTGACCGACGTGGTGCTGACGCACATGCACTTCGACCATGTCGGCGGGCTCCTCGTAGAAGGCGTGAAGGAGCGCATGCGCCCGGATCTTCGCGTCCACGTGTGCGCCGCCGAGACCAAGTTCTGGCAGGCGCCCGATTTCTCGCTTACCGCCATGCCACCGGCGCTCGCAGATCTGGCGCGCAAGGCGTCCCTCGATTTTCTGAAAGCGTATCGCAGCAATCTGCGGACTTTTGACGAAGAGGCCCAAGTGGCACCGGGCGTGGTGGTCACTCGTACCGGCGGTCACACCCCCGGTCACAGCGTAGTCCGCATTTCGTCCGGCGGCGAGCGACTGATGTTCGGCGGCGACGCCCTGTTCCCAGTGTCCTTCGACCATCCCGAGTGGCACAACGGCTTCGAACACGACCCCGAAGAGGCGACCCGCGTTCGACTGCGGCTTATGAAAGAACTCGCCGAGACCGGCTCCTGGCTGGTTTCGACGCATATGCCGTTCCCGTCGGTCGGTCGTGTAGCAGCCGCCGGCGACCTCTACCGCTGGGTTCCCGCCTGGTGGGACTACTGACGGACGGCTTCCTTCGGGAGCGAAAAAGGCGACTGATCTGGCGAGGACAACCGGTCGATTGCTGCCCATGGCGCCCAGGTCGGCAATCGACCGTTGGCCCTGATTTGATTGAACTTGGCGCTTCCAACTTCCCATGGGCGCGGATGCGATTGCTGAAGGCCATGGGATTGGAGCTGAAGACTGAAATGTGCGAGCAGATCGTGCGCTGGCTCGCAACCGGGGTCCGCGACGAGCCCTTGGGAGAGAAGGTTTTTGCCGAGCTCTGCGGTCGGCTCGTGCGCTGCGGCGTCGCGCTGAGCAGGGCAACGCTTCATCTTCGTGTCCACCATCCGCAATGGCTGGGTACACGCATCACCTGGATGCGCGGCCAATCGATCGCCGAGGTCCAGACCATTGCCTATGACGTCGAGGCAACCGACGCCTTTCTGCTCAGTCCCTTTCACCTGGCGATCGTCAGCGGATTACGCGTGCGGCAAAAGCTGCAGATCGTCGGTCCACATCGATTTGCGGTGTATGAAGACCTGAAGCGCGCCGGCCACACGGACTACGCCGCGTGGCCCCTCGATCATACGCAGGGCCGCCGCCACCTCCTCACCTTTGCGACGGACCGTGACGGTGGCTTTTGCACAGAGGAACTGGCGCTGTTCGACGCGCTTTTGCCCTGGCTGTCCCTCGTCAGCGAAATCCGTGTCAAAAGCCAGCTGGCTCGTACGCTGCTGGACACCTATGTCGGCTCGCATGCCTCCGCAGAGGTGTTGCGTGGTGCAACTCGACGCGGGACGGGCGCGGCGATCAATGCTGCAATCCTCGTTTGCGATCTGCGAGATTTCACGCCTCTGTCCGACCGCCTGCCGCGCGACCAGCTGATCGAGATATTGAACGGCTTCTTCGACGCCGTCGGAGAACCGATCGAACAGCATGGCGGAGAAATCCTGAAGTTTATCGGAGACGGTCTGCTCGCCGTTTTCCCCATGGACCGGGCGCAGGCCTGCATGCACCTCATCGCGGCAGTGCGGGAGGGCTATCAGGCGGCGTCCCGGCTTTGGCCGCAGGACCACCGAATGCGCTTCGGCATGGGCGTCCACCTCGGCGAGGTCAACTATGGCAACATCGGTTCAAGACGACGCCTCGACTTCACTGTGATCGGGTCAGCCGTCAACAGGGCCTTCAAGCTCGAGGCGCTGACCAAACGCCTGCGCCGTCCCGTCCTTCTTTCAGGAGAATTCGTGGACGCGGCAGCCTGCCATGAGCAAACCGAACGCCTCGGGCGACACACGCTCGAGGGCATAGAAACTGCCATCGAAGTCCATGCCTTACGATTTTGAAGCCACTAGGCTTCGCGTTGAACTTCAGGATCCCCTGGAACAGGTCGCGAGAGGTCGCCGAAACCAAGGTATACCTTTCCCGCCATGCGCCAGGTGCTAGCGTCGTCACGTCGCATGCCGGCCGTTGCTCCCCAAGGAACAAGGTCCCCAGCGGGGCGTCGAAACGGTCCTCCGTTAACGAAGGCGCTCATCGCGGGGTCGTGTTTCGGGAGCTGAGCATTGCGGCCTGAAACCACCATTTGATGCGGCACGACCAGCCGAGAAAGGAATGGCCATGACATCCGAGCACTCCGGTCACGGATACGTAACGACAGAAGACTCGACCAGGATTTTTTACAAGGATTGGGGGCCGCGCGACGCGCAACCCATCGTGTTTCATCACGGCTGGCCATTGAGCGGAGATGACTGGGACAACCAGATGCTCTTCTTTCTGGCAAAAGGCTATCGCGTCATTGCCCATGACCGCCGTGGCCACGGGCGATCGGAGCAGGTGAGCGACGGCCACGACATGGATCACTACGCCGCCGACGTAGCCTCTCTCGTGCGACAACTGGATCTGCGCAATGCGATCCATATCGGGCATTCGACGGGCGGGGGCGAAGCGACCCGGTACGTCGCCCGTCATGGCAAGGGGCGTGTGGCCAAACTCGTCCTGATCGGCGCCGTGCCACCGCTTATGCTGAAGACGCCGAACAATCCCGAGGGGCTTCCGATCGAGGCGCTCGACGGCTACCGCCAGGCCCTTGCCGCCAACAGGGCGCAGCTCTATCACGACATCGCAAACGGCCCCTTTTACGGCTTCAACAGGCCTGGCGCCACGCCGTCTGCAGCGGTCAGCCACAATTGGTGGCGACAGGGGATGATGGGGGCAGCCAACGCCCACTACCTTGGCGTCAAGGCCTTCTCGGAAACCGACTTTACCGAAGACCTGAAGATGATCGATGTGCCGGCGCTGGTGCTGCATGGCGATGACGACCAGGTCGTCCCGCTCGCGATTTCCGCCCCTCGTTCCGCTCGGCTTCTGAAGAACTCCACCCTCAAGATTTACGAAGGTTTCCCACACGGCATGGCGACCACCCACGCGGACGTCATCAACGAGGACATCCTCAGCTTCCTCACCAAGCGGGTATGACGAGGGCGCCGCCGGCGCCCTTCGTCGCCACACCTGGCCGACACAGAACGTAACTTCGAACGGCTGTGAGATGAGGCCGCCGCCTACTTCGAAGGAATGGAGGATTTCATGTGTTCCCTGATCAAAAGGACTGCAAACTTCGGTTTGCCATGGGAAAAAGCCTTCGGTTATTCCCAGGCCGTGCAGGTTAAAGGCATCATCTATGTCTCGGGTCAGCTAAGCCATGACAGAGCCGGCAACCTCGTTGCCCCCGCAAGGCTCGATGCAGCCGGCGTACCCGTCGATTTTTCAAACATGGAAGAGCAGATGCGGCAGACCTACGCCAATGCCGTCGCCGTCCTTGCCGAATTTGGCGCTTCACTCGACGATGTCGTCGAAGAGACACTCTATGTGCTCGATGTCGATGCCGCGTTTGCGGCAGCTGGCAAGGTGCGGAAGGAGATGTACGGAGCAGAGGTGCCGTCATGCGCGAGCAACCTCATTGGTGTTTCCCGCCTGGCATTTCCCGAACAATTGATCGAGGTCACTTTTAGGGCGATCGCACCGTGTGTTGCGCTTTGTGGCGGCTGACTACGAACCATCTACTTACTCGCCGCCGCCCTGATCGAACAGATGGAAGGATCGCAGACCGCGCGGAAGAGCAAACCTTCGTTTTATAGCCACCAAGACCATGTCGGATAAAATGGGCGGATGTTGTTTGTTGAGATCAAGGGAGCCAAGCGATGCCCGAACGTTCAAACCCCATCGAAGCGGCGACCGACGTGAACGTGGTCCACATCATCGACGACGATGAAAGGATGCGCTCGGCGCTGCTGGAACTCTTCGGCTCCTCAGGGATACAGGCCGAAGCGTTCATCGACACCGCGGACTTCGACGAAAGGGGCGATCCGGAGGCCGTCGGGTGCCTGTTGCTCGATGTGAAACTCCCCGGCGTGAGCGGTATCGAGTATCAAAGGAAACTGTCGGATGCGGGCTTCGACCTTCCGATCGTTTTTATGACCGGCGATGGAGACGTCCCGACAAGCGTCACTGCCATGAAGTCGGGAGCCGTCGATTTCCTGTTGAAACCCTTCGAGGTGAACGACCTGCTTTGTGCGGTCGCCGCTGCTTTGGAGGAAGGGAAAAAGCAGCGGGAGGTGGCGGCAAGGAGAAAACATGCCCGTCAGTGTGCGGCCACCCTCACCCCCCGTGAGAGGCAAGTGATGAAGCTTGTTACCGAAGGTCTCATGAACAAGCAGGCCGCCTATGAGCTGGGGATCAGCGAAATCATGGTCAAGCTTCATCGTGCAAGCGCGATGAAGAAGATGGAGGCGCGGACCTTCAGCGACCTCGTCAGGAAGTCGGAACTGCTTCAGTGAAATCGCGATCGCATCCTTTCCGGCTGTCAGCGCCACGATGCGTGTCCCCCAACAAACGGCGCCCGCAAGGAACGGACCGGCTAAACGAACGTATAGTGATGCGCCTGCGTGAAAAACGGTAGTCTTCCATCATCATCCCTGGCCGGCACCTTCGTAAGAAGGTGATGATCGGAGTGCTGCAGTCCCCTCCCCGCGGCACGACCGCCAAAGCCGGCACACCTAGAGGCCGCTTGCCCAAGGCAGGCGGCCTCTCCTTCCCTGGAGATCGATTCCTGCGGGACTAGGCCTTGCTCAATTCCGTCGCAGCTTTTCCGTCTTGCGCACGAGATCTGCCAGCGAACGGCTCTGCATCTTGCGCATGAGGCTCATCCGATGGAGCTTCACGGTCATTTCGCTGATACCGAGCTGGTATGCGACCTGCTTGTTCATCAGACCACTGACCACCGCGAACATAACCTCCTGCTCGCGCGGAGTAAGCGTATCCGCCAGCGCCTGGATCCGGTTGCGTTCCGCTTCGATTTTGCGCCGCTCGGCGTCGAGTTTAATGGCACGATCCACGGCCTCGAGGAGATCCTGGTCGGAGAAAGGCTTGGTGATGAAATCCATGGCGCCAGCCTTCATCGCTTTGACGCTGGTCGGAACATCTGCATGTCCAGTTAGAAATATCACTGGCAGGCGACTACCGGCAAGTGAGAGATGCTCCTGGAGGTCCAGACCCGTGCCCCCCGGCATCTTGAAATCCACGACAAGGCAACCGGGCGCCCGGATGTCTGCCATCTCCAAAAACTCGGGCGCGTTCGAGAACACAGTCACGCGCTTTTGGGTCACCATGAACAAATCGAGCAACGCTTCCCGCATCGCCTCGTCGTCGTCGACGACGTAAACGATAGGTTCCGCAGGTTCTTCCGTTTTGGTTTGAGCGTGTTGCATCAGATCGGCCTCTGTTTTTTGCCGCATGCATCATCGACGATCACGACGAGCGGGCGTTCGCTTTGACGGTGCGCGAGCGAAACGACCCTCAGCTCGAGCGGCAACTCAAGTTTCATCGCTTCCCTCCATCTGCCGGTCGCCCAATGCGGCGGCAAGCGTGGCCAGCAGAACCTGCGCGTCGAAGGGTTTTCTAAAGCAGCAAGTCCGGTCGCGCACACTCAACTGGTCTGCGATCTCGTGCCGTCCGGTCATCAAGAAAATGGGAAGGCCCGGTTCTTTCGTTTTGACCAGGTCCCTCAGTTCGAAGCCATCCATTCCCGGCATCCCGATATCCGTAATGAGCGCATCCAGACCCGGTAGCCCGGCGGATAGAAGCGACCGGCCAGACGAGAAGCTGCGAGCCGAGTAACCGGCCGACTCCAACAGATCCTCCAGCGACTCCAGCAGTCTCGGATCGTCATCGACGATCGCCACGACCTGCCGATGCGGGGATGCCATTGATTTCACGCCTGTCTTGCGGGCATGCGTGATGGGTATCTTCAAACGTTCCGCGATACGCACGAGGTCGGCAAACGACCCTGCCTTCATCTTCTGCATCACATTTCGCCGGTGGATCTGTAGGGTCACCTCGCTGATGCCGAGTTCTGCGGCCGCCTGCTTGTTGAGCAGCCCGCTTATCACCAGCGGCAACACCTCCCGCTCGCGCGGTGTCAGATCGAGATAGCGTCGCCTCAGCTTTCCGAACTCCGCGCGCTCAGCCCGTCTTTTCTCGTCCTCAGCGATGGCCGCATGAATGGCCGCCATCAAGTCCGCGTCGGTAAAAGGTTTGGTCAAGAAGTCGACCGCGCCATCCTTTATGGCCCGTACCGACGAACGGATGTCTCCGTGACCGGTTATGAATACGATCGGTGGATGCTCGCCTGCTGCAATTTCACTTTGAAGATCAAGACCGTTGATGTCCGGCAATTCGATATCCAGAAGTAGGCAGGCAGGCGAATCCGGCTTTTCCGAATTGACATAGTCTCCGGCCGAACCGAAGGCGATCGCCTGGATACCGTGTGAGGCCAACAGCTCGCACAGTGCCTCGCGGATCCGGCTGTCGTCATCGACGATGAAAACTGTGTACTCGTCATTCGTCATGCCGCTGCTTCCACTTCAATCGGCAGGGTAAACGTGAAGGTTGCGCCGTTTGTTTCAGTGTTTTGCGCCCATAGCCGCCCCCCGTGCGACTCGATGATCGAACGACAAATTGCCAGGCCCATGCCCATTCCGTTCACTTTCGTCGTAAAGAAGGGTTCGAATATTCGCTCCGGAAACTCGACGCCCGTACCGTGGTCGCTGACCTCGGTCGCGACGAAATCCCCCACGCGACGGACCCGGATGCGAACGACGCGGTCGCGGACCGCAGCGTCCATGGCATCCATGCCGTTGCGAATGAGGTTCACCAGAACCTGTTGGATATGCACCTGGTCCACAGCAACATACGGAAGGTTTTTCTCGATATCGACGGCGACCCGAACGCTACGGCGCATTGCCTCCTCCGCGATGAGATGAACGGCTTCGGCAACGACGGTCACGAAATCGGTATCGCTCTGCGGCTCGACACGCTGCTTGAACAGCGCGCGGATACGGCTGACGACTTCTGCGGCGGACTTTGCGTCGCGGGTAATGCGCTCTGCGGTGATCTTTGCCCGCTCGAGATTGGGGGGGTCGGCCAGCAACCAACGGTGACAGGCATTGGAGTTGGCCACGATCGCTGCCAATGGTTGGTTTACCTCATGGGCAATTGACGCCGAGAGCTCGGCCAGGCTCGCTGAGTGACTTGCTCTGGAAAGCCTCTCTTGCGCAAGACGCAACTCGTCCTCGGCCTGAACCTCGCCGTCGATATCCAGGCAAATCACATTCCATTGGATGATCTCGCCCTCCAGATTGCGCATGGCGGCCGCTCTGGTCTCGACCCACCGATAGGCACCGTCAAACCTGCGCAGCCGGTGCTTGCGCGCATAGGGTTCACCGGTGGCGAGAGAATGTGCATACCGTTCCCGGACGCCTGCGACATCGTCAGGATGCACCCCGGCATCGAGCGTTGCGTCCAGCCGGGACTTCCCGGTTACATCCAAGTCTTCAAGATTGTAGCCGAGAAATTCCCGCAGCTGCTGGCTGCGATACACCGGCTCGCCGTTTGGCGAGGCACAGTCGATCATCGCGGGCAATGTCTCCACGAGTTGCCAGAGTGAACGCTCGCGTTCGCGGAGTGCCTCTTCGACGCGCAACTGGTCGTCGATATCGTGTGACAGCCCGTACCATTGCACAATCTGTCCACTTTCGTCGCGCAAGGGTTCGGCACTGCTCTCAACCCAGCGGTAGACGCCATCCGACCGGCGCAGGCGGAACCTTTTTGAGAAATTCTCGCCCGTCGCAACAGACCGTTTCATTGCCTCTTCAAGGCTGAATGCGTCATCGGGGTGGACGCCCCCGCTGAATGCAGCCGCCAGGCGGCCCTTGTCTGGCGGGGCGGAACTTGGTCCATCCAGACCGAGGAAGCACATCAGCCGCTTGTTGAAAAACGTTGGTTCGCCCTGAGGGTTCAGGCGCCAGAGCAGACTAGGAACGATGTCGACGAGCTGCAGAAGTTCCCTTTCGCGGTCGCGCAACGCATTCTGCGCACGCATCTCGTCATCGATGTCGATCGAGATCGCATACCAGTTAAGGATCGCCCCCTCCTGGTTGATCAGCGGCGCCGCGCGTCCGTCGACCCAACGGTAGACGCCGTCCGAGCGGCGCAAACGGTACTTCATGGCGTAAGGCTCGCCTGTCGCCACGGAATGACGGACCGCATCCAGAAGGCGAGCCGAGTCCTCCGGATGAACGAGCTTGTGCATAGCCGTCGCCAGCCTGCTCCCATCCGTCGTTTTCAATTGCTCGATATCGTTCCACCCAAAGAAATCAAGCAGGCGCTTGTTGAAAAAGGTCGGTTCTCCGTTGGGGCCTAGTCGGCGGATGTGAACAGGGACCATGTCGACAAGCTGCGAGAGTTCGAGCTCTCGGCCGCGCAAAGCCTCAACGGTCTTCTTGTAAACATCGATGTCGAGCGCGATGCCGAACCACCCGACGATGCGGCCTCTGGCGTCGCGGGCCGCCCGTGCGGCAGTTCTGGCCCAGACATAACTTCCAGATGCGCGGCGGAAGCGAAACTCGATATTGAAGTCATCTCCCGTTTCCAGACAACGGTTCCACGCCGCAGCGGTGCGCTCGTAGTCGTCCGGATGCAGCAATTGCTTCCAGGCTGTGTGGCCTTCGTCAACCGAGACGTTCAGTTGCTCGGGAGTGACCCCGAGCGAGTTCTGCGCAAATGGATGCAGGTAAATCCAGTGTCCACGGGCATCGAACGCCCAGCCGTTGCCGAATATGCTTTCGACAGCGCGCGCAGACCGCAACGGTTCTGGTTCGCCAGCGGTATCGGATGCCGCAACCATGCGGGGCTCGCGATCCGTCACCAACTCATCGATGTCGACGCTGACGCTGTACCCGGGCTCGGCGCGGGTTTCCGTCCACCGGTACTTGCCGTCGGGCTGCCGCTGTCTGTGCCTCGTGACCTGGGGAACGCCCGTCCAGAATGCACGCGCGGCGGCATGCGCCGCCGCAGTTCGGTCATCGGGGTGAATTTTGCTCAGCGAGCTTGGCAATTCCTGCACGGCCTGCTCCGCCATGTCGGCAAAACGAGCAGCGTCGGCGGACGTTTCGATGTCGATTATCGCGCCGTACCAGCCAAGGACGTGATCGTCACCGTTGCGCAAGGGCTGAGCAGACGTACGGCTCCAACCGTAAGCGCCGCTCGCGCGCAGAGTTCGGTGTTCGATGCTGAAGTGCTGGCCGGTCTCAAGGCACGAGCGCCAGAGCGCGATTGACCGCTCGTAATCATCCGGATGGATCATCCGCCTCCAGCCGAGCGGACCACCATCCGACTGCGAGGCGAACTCCTCGAGCGTCAGCGCCAACCGCGACAGCACCCCAGGGCTGACGCAGGCGATCTCTCCGGCCGCATTCGCCGCCCAGGCGTTGCCGACCACACTTTCGATGATCCGCACCGCCTGCATTGCTTCCTGCCCGATTTCGTCAGGTGATCCGAACGCCTTCGTCATTGCCTTCTCCTGCAGGACGAGGAAAGCCACTATCAGCGCTCTGCATAGCAGTAATTCTCGAGATTCGGACTGCGCGAACCAGCCGCCATCCTATTCTCGCCGCGTCTCGCCTGCATCCTATGGAAATCTATGACAACTGGGCGGTATATTCTAAGCTGTACTTCAGCATAGGCGAAGAGTAGCACCCGGCCTCGCCTGCCAGCGTGCACCTCATGGACTTCCATAGGCTGCGGCATGGCCGTGATTGCGATAGGGTTGAGGGAATGACTGGTTCGCCCCACCGGACTTCGTTTATAGTGGCTTGGTAGGGCCGACTGTGCCCAGGCTTTCTCTGTCCGATCGGAGCAGCCGATGGAATCCGCTTCTAAAGCAATTGGCGACCGTCATCCACAGACAGTCAGCCATCCTGAGCAGGCGCTCGAGCGAACGTCGCCCGGGCCCGCACGAAGTGCGTTGCCGCGTCCGTCGACCGCCGCCCCGTCTGCCGAGCGGTCTTCATCACTATGGCAGCGGTTCCGATCAAGCCGCCCACAGCTCTTGCATCTCGTGGCGTTCTTCGCCGCCTACGTGCTGGGCTGCGGTTTTGCAAATGTGCTTGCGATCGTCCCGGGCATCACCGTCTCGATCTGGCCTCCAGGCGGCGTGTTCATCGCAACGCTCATCCTCACGTCTCCCTACAGCTGGCCATGGTGGATCATCAGCGGCTGCCTTGCCGAGATGTTTGCCCAGCTGGTGTGGTTTCACAGCCCGCTTCCCGCCGGTTTCCTGATCTTCGTCGGCAACGCGCTCTGCGCTTCGGCCGGCGCAGTGCTGCTGAGCAGCGCCACCGGCCGTCCGGCCCGGCTGGAAACCCTCCAGCACGTCCTGGCTTTCGTCATTTTGGGGGCGGGCGTAGCCCCCCTAGCAAGCGCGACCGTCGGAAGCGCAACCCTTGCCTGGTTCGGAGTTAAATCCCAGACATTCGCGTCGGTGTGGCCATTATTCTGGGTCGGAGATGCAACCGGCATCCTGCTCGTAGCGCCACCAGTGCTCGTCCTCGTTCGCTCTTGGCGTGGAGAAACCGGCCTGTCGGTGACACACTGGACGGAGGCTGCCGTTCTCTGTTTCATCTTCCTGGGCGTTGCTGCCCTTTCCTTGAGTGCGCGCTTCTTCCCCTCGCCCTACATCATCCTGCCGTTTCTGCTTTGGGCCGCCGCTCGTTTTGAGTTCCGAGGTGCGGCCGTCGCCTTGACCCTACTAGCGCTGACTACAATGGCACTCACGATTTCCGGGGACAGTCAGTTCATCGGGGATGCCGGATCGCAGAGGCAACAACAGGTCATGCTGCAGCTCTTCCTGGTAATTTCCGCGTTCTCGGCGCTCATCGTTGCAGCCATTTCCCGGCAGCACCAACTCGCGCTGCTCACCGCACGCCAGAGCGAACTGCGGCTGCAACGCTTGATTGACACCGTTCCGGCTCTCATATGGAGCGCCACGCCTGACGGAACACCGAGCTACCTCAACAAGTGGGCCACCGACACGACCGGGCTGGCGCTAAAGGATCTGATTGCCACCAACGGCAAACGATCGCTGGCGGACATTCACCCAGATGACCGCACCGCCACCGACGAGGCGTTGAAACGCGCGTTCGAAGAAGGCACGCCCTTTGCCGGAAGATACCGTCAGCGGCACACAGATGGTTCCCATCGGTGGGTCGAGAGCCGGGCAGCGCCCTTGCGCGACGAAGCCGGAACGATCCTGCAATGGTATGGCGTTTCGGTCGACATCGAAGACGCCGTGAGCGCGCAGGCCGCACTGGGGGAACGCGAGCAGGAGCTGCTTCAGCTTGTGAACATGGTGCCAAGTCACGTTTGGCGCCTGACGCCTGATGGCGAGCCGACCTTCTTCAACAAGCGCATGGTCGACTTCCTCGGTTTGGACATATGCGACACGGACAAACCGGGAAAAACGCGGCTGGCAGCTATGGTCGAAGCCTCCGTGCATTCCGCCGAGGCAGATGCGTTCGTCGAGCGACTTCGACATTGCCTCGAAACCGGTGAGGCCTTTGCCATGCGGTATCGGCTGCGCCGGGCCGATGGCGTCTTTCGCTGGATGTCGAGCCGGGCAGAGCCGATGCGGGATCACTCCGGCAAAATCGTCCAATGGTATGGCATGTGCCATGACATCGATGATCTGACGCATGCCGAGGACGCATTACGCCGCAGTCAGAGGCAGCTTCAGCTGATGATCGACGCAGTGCCGGTCCGCATCTGGAGTGCGACGCCATCGACCGGCTCGGTCTACTTCAACAAACAGTTCAGAGACCGCTTCCGCTCGGTTGTTGCAAGCTTCGAAGCGCATGGGGAGCAGAGCATCGAAAGCTTGCTCCAGAAGCTGATCCATCCGGACGACTCTCCAGCCGTCGGTGATACACTGCAAAGATGTTTCAGGACCGGCAACAGCGCAACCTTGCGCTTTCGCTGGCTCGAAATTGAAAGCGGGTATCGCTGGGTAGAGTGCCGGGTCGAACCTCGTCGCAATCAGGAAGGAGAAATCGAGGAGTGGTATGGCGTTTCGCTAGATATCGACGATCAGATGCGCGCACAAAACGCATTGCGCGATCGCGAGCGCGAGCTATCCCTGCTCGTCGACATGGTGCCGGCCTTCATAGCCCGTCAGACCGCCGGCGGTGAACTGAGTTTTCTGAACAAGCGGTTGGTTGACTTTCTCGGATTCGACACCATCAACGCCGACAAGCCGGGAATAACCCGCGCGGGTGCAATGATGCGTGCTGTCGTCCATCCGGACGATATCTCATCCGTGCGGGAGAATGCCACGCACGGCTTCTCCGCCGGTGAACCCTTCTCCAACAGATATCGCATGCTGCGCGCCGACGGCGCGTACCGCTGGGTGGATGGTCGGTGTGAACCATTGCGCGACCAAGATGGGACTATCGTACAGTGGTATGCCGTTGCCATCGATGTCGACGACGAAGTGCGGGCCCAACAACGGCTCTTCGATCGAGAACGCGAACTCTCACAGTTGGTAGACATGGTCCCCAGCCCACTCTGGCGGCTAGACCCAGATGGTGAAGCGGTCTTCTTCAGCAAGAGTCTGATTGAATTCCTCGGATATGACGTGAAGGACTATTCGGGGACCGGCGGCGTACTCGCCGCTGCCATTGCGGCCGCGCTTCACCCGGATGACGCAGCGAAGATGGATGCCACGCTGAGAGAGGCCTTCGCCACCGGCGAAAACTTCTCCTTGACCTACCGGCTGCGCCGTGCTGACGGCGTCTATCGCTGGATGTCGGGCCGCGGTGCTCCCTTGCGGGACGCCAACGGTCAGATCCTGCAATGGTTCGGCATTTGTCACGATATCGACGATCAGCTCCGCGTCGAACAGGTCTTGCGCGAGCGTGAGCGCTCACTTCGACAACTTATCGAAACCTTGCCTGCGATGGTCGAATGCACTGACCCGAACGGTGATCCTGTCTACCGCAGCGAGCAGCTTCGCGAATATCTGGGATTCAAGTTGGAAACGCCGGACGCCTCAGGAGAAGCACGACTGTCGAGCGCGCTTGGTGCTGCCGTCCATCCCGACGATACGCCTCAGGTCCTCGAGAACGGCGGCCATGCCTTGTCCACCGGCACACCCTATGCGCAGAAGCATCGACTTCGTCGGTCGGACGGGGAGTATCGCTGGGTGGAAACCCGAGCAGCGCCCATGAGGGACGCCGATGGGATGATTGTCCAGTGGAACGTCATTTGCATCGACATGGACAGCGAAGTTCGGGCCCAGGAGGATTTGCGGACTGCGCGCGATGGTCTCACGCGTGCGTCTCAAGCCGCGAGCCTCGCCGAACTTTCCGCCTCGATCGCTCATGAGGTGAACCAGCCGTTGGCGGCGATCGTTACAAATTCGCATGCGTGTCAACGCTGGCTTTCTGCTGAACCGCCAAACCTTGAGCGAGCACAAAGGACGGTGGAACGCATTACGCGCGACGCAAATGCCGCCGCAGACGTCGTGAGCCGCATCCGTGCGTTGTTCACGAGGTCCGTGGAACCCGGGATGAGCACAACGGTGGACAGCGTTGTTACCGAAGTACGCAGCCTTTTGATCGAGGAAGCCATGCGGCGCCGCGTTCACATCCAGGTTGACGTCGAAAGCGACTTGCCTCCGGTTGCCATGGATCGCGTGCAACTTCAGCAGATACTGGTCAACTTGATCCGAAACGGCATAGAAGCGATGGCATCCACTGCTGATCTGCGGCTGGTCAGCCTGCATGCAACCCGTATTGATGACGCGATCCGCATCATTGTGAGCGACCGTGGCGCGGGGGTCCAAAACCCCGACAGGATATTCGAACCGTTCTTCACCACGAAGAACGACGGTATGGGCATGGGTTTGGCGATCTGCCGTTCGATCGTCGAGTCTCACGGCGGACGTCTGTGGGCAGAAATGAACGAACCCCAAGGATCGAGGTTCGTTTTCACCTTGCCGATCGAATCCAGCGCAACGACATGACGACTGCCTTACTGGACCACTTCAGACGAGAGGTGCTGTTTCTGGCAAGCAAAGTTTTCACCCGAAATCGCAAAGCGGAACCCATTGCTCACGCATAATGTCAGCCGTTGTCGAACCTATTTCGCCACGTTGAAACTGATTGCGCCGAACTCGCCGAGCCGAAGGGGGCTCAGCAGCGGTTGCCGTTCCGGTCGATACATTATGTGATCTTCTGTAACGGGCGTTGCGTCAATCCCTTGTGAGCGTAATCCCTCGCCGAGTGCTTGCTTCTGTCCGCAGTCGGAGCTTTGCCGCTGCTCTATGGTGTCTGCCAAGGACGGTTGGCAGGCGCAGTCACCGCGTGCTGCTGATCGCATAGCGGCCTAACCCATCCATCGTCCCGGCGAAGGGACCTTGCTGCGGAGGGCTGATGGCTGTGCCCGTCCGAAAGCCTGTGTTGTCGTCTTTTCCTCAAACCGCCGGGGTGGGCCCTCCCTTATGAGCAACGAAGCTGGTTCCGTCCCTAAGCATGCAATGCAACACAACGGCCAACTTGCGGGCCAGCGCGACGCGCGCCTTTTTGGGACCGGCACGTCTGGCGACCGCCAGTGCCCAGCGCTTCAGATCGGAGCCTTTGACCGGTCGCGTCAGGGTGACGTTGGCCGCCTCGTAGAGCGCGGTTCGCACGCTGCCATCGCCGATCTTCGAAATGCGGCCGCTATGATCGGTTTCGCCCGATTGATATTTCCTTGGCGTCAATCCGAAGTGTGGCCCGACCGCCCGCGAGGAGCGGAATCGCTCCGGTGTATCGACGGCCGCCACAAACGTCAGCGCCACCAGGACGCCAACGCCGGGCGTCGTCATCAACCTGAGGGCATTGTCGTCCTGGCGGGTGATGGCGCGCAGCGTGCGCTCAAACCCAGAAAATTCCTGCACAAGCGCGTCGCGCACTTTGAGCAGTGCCGTAGCGATCACTGCCAAGGTCGAATGGCCGGCAATCAGCGCGCGGATACGTCCCGCGTAAGTGCGCCGCGTCGTCGGCCCGACCTTGAGGCCGAAGCTGCGCAGGATGCCCCGGATGATCATCTCGATGTCGTGAAGCTTGCCCTGAATGAGCTTGCGGGCAGTCAGCAGCGCACGCACCTCCTGGGCGGCGAGAGATTTGCAGTGGACCGGCCTGAACCAGCCCAGCCGCATCAAGTGCGCAATGCCGAAGGCTGCACGTGGCGCGTCTCGATCAGCTCGACAGAAAGACCTGCTTTCACCATCCCGGCATGCAGTCACTGCGACAACGGGCCGGCCTCCAGACCAATGCGCTCCATCGCCACGCCGTGAGCGACGAACCAGGTGATCAGCGCATCCGGCTCGCTGAGGATCTTCGCCTCGATGATGATCCGGCCATCCGCATCGATAACGCACACGCTCGAATATTCCAATGATACGTCGATGCCCGCATACTGCTTCATGGTCGTTTCTCCGTGATGCTATGGAGCAGGCCGCTCCTGACTCCAAGACACCATCATTGTGAGGGACGACCACCGGCCCATCAAACCTGCCGGGGCGAGTTCCACCCGTTACACCATCTAGACGCACAAATCGGCAACAAGGCACGAGGCATAGTGACGCTTTCATCTGCCGTCTTCGGCGATCTTCGCGATTATAGATTGTGGGCTGTTCATAAGAGCTCAGACCCTTTTTCCCAGAAACGGTTCGGCCCAGGAAATTCAATGACGCCACCTAAGCGGACCTTCGCCGCCGATAGCATCCGTATCATGCGGTATTTCGCTATACAGGTGCTCGGTAATCAGGCACTCTCTGAGGGTTGCAAGCGCCCCGCGATGGCTGCGCTGCCAACGATTGCTCTTGTTTATTCTGGCCAGGCGTCTTCCGGTTTCCGACCGTGTGCTCGCGCGAGCGAATATTGGTTCGCACTTCTTGATGACGCTGCTCCGCTTGGCCAAGAGGAGGGTTTCATGCGTCGCTATGGAATGAAGAGCATTTCTCGTGGCGTGGTTGCTGCGCTGGGTTTTACGGCGTTGACCGGGTTTGGCTGTGCGGCGGCATTCGCGCAGACGGCAACTGGAGCACCTGGAGCAACGATTACGCTCGACGGCAAGCAGCTTCCGCCCCCCACGCCGAATTTCGGTGGAGTGATTAAGGAGAAGGCGTCGGAATCTCAGCCTTGGTGGGCGCCGCGCGTGACGCCGCCAAAAGGCGCGCCGAACATATTGCTGATCATGACGGATGACCAGGGATTTGGGGCGCCAAGCACCTTCGGCGGCGTCATTCCCACGCCCGCGATGGATCGCATCGCCAATCAGGGCCTGCGCTTCACGAATTTCCACTCGACGTCACTCTGTTCACCATCGCGGGCAGCGTTGATCACGGGGCGAAACCACCATTCGGTCGGTGCCGGCGTGGTAGGCGAGATCGCTACAGGATATCCGGGTTACGACTCGATCATACCGATTGAGAAAGGCACCATCGGCACGATCCTCAAGGAGAATGGCTACGCGACGTCGTGGTTTGGCAAGAACCACAACACACCGTCCTATCAGTCGAGCCAGGCGGGACCGTTCAATCAATGGCCGAACGGAATGGGCTTTGAATATTTCTACGGCTTTGTCGGCGGTGACGCCAGCCAATGGCAACCGAATCTATATCGCAACACGACGGCCATCTATCCCTTTGAAGGCAATCCGAGCTGGAACCTGGAAACCGCGATGGCCGACGAAGCCATCCAGTACATGAAGCAATTGAAGGAGATTGCACCCGACAAGCCCTGGCTGGTCTACTACGTACCGGGTGCCACGCATGCACCGCATCACCCCACCCCGGAATGGGTGAAGAAGATCGGCGACATGCACCTCTTCGACGACGGGTGGAACAAGCTGCGCGAAACGATCTTCGCCAACCAGAAGCGGCTCGGTATCATGCCCGAGAACGCGCAGCTGACGCCGTGGCCGAAAGAGCTGCCGGAGTGGGATACTCTAAGCCTTGAGGAGAAGAAGCTCTTCATCAAGCAGGCGGATGTCTACGGCGCTTACCTCGCCTATGCCGACAACGAGATCGGCCGGGTCATTCAGGCTGTCGAAGATCTCGGTGAACTCGACAATACCCTGGTCATCTATATCGGTGGCGACAACGGGGCGAGTGCCGAAGGCATGCTCAACGGCACGCCGAACGAATTCACCACCTTCAACGGCATACCTGTGCCGGTGAAGGACCAATTGCCCTGGTATCCGTTCTGGGGATCGGAGCGGACGTTTCCCCACTTTGCTGCAGGCTGGGCATGGGCGATGGATACGCCCTTCAAGTGGGTAAAGCAGGTGCCGTCGCACTTTGGCGGAACCTCGCAAGGGGTGGCGATGTCCTGGCCCGGCCATATCAATGATGTCGGCGGCATCCGGCGCCAGTTCCACCACGTCATCGACATCGTACCGACGATCCTCGAGGCGACAGGCATTCCGGCGCCGGAGACAATCAACGGCATCGTGCAGAAGCCGGTCGAAGGGGTGAGCATGACGTATACGTGGGACAAGACGAACGCCAACGTCCCTACCCGACACACGACGCAATACTTCGAGATGCTCGGCAATCGCGCCATCTACGACAATGGCTGGGTGGCGGCGACGACTCCGGCGACCCGCCCATGGGAACTGAGCACCGCGACGCCGCCCGACGTCATCTCCGGCTACAACTGGGAGCTCTACAACGTCGACGATGATCCCACTCAGTTCAACGATCTTGCCAGCAAGATGCCCGAGAAGCTCAAGCAGATGCAGGACCTCTTCTATTCCGAGGCGAAGAAATACAACGTGCTCCCACTGGACAATTCGACGCTTGCCCGCTGGAACACGCCGCGCCCGAACCTTACAGCCGGTCGAACCGAATTTACCTATTCGGGCCAACTGAGCGGCGTGCCACCCAGTGCTGCCCCAAGCATCCTGAACAAGTCCTATACGATCACGGCCGAGGTCGAGATACCCGAAGGCGGCGCCGACGGCATGATCGTTACAGAGGGTGGACGGTTCGGGGGCTACGGCCTGTTCCTTAGCAAAGGCGACTTCGGCGTCGGGCGCGGCAAGGTGGTGTTTCTCTACAATCTTCTCGACCTCAAGCGCACGATGTGGGAAGGGCCGGAACTGGAACCGGGCAAGCATGAGATCGTCTTCGAGTTCAAGTCCGATGGTCCTGGCCTCGGCAAGGGCGGTACCGGCGTCCTGTCGGTGGACGGCAAGCAGGTGGCGACAAGCGCGCTTGAGCACACGATCCCGGTCACCTTTCCGGAGGACGAGAGCTTCGATGTCGGGCAGGACACACGCACAGGGGTCGCCATGATCGAATATCGTTACGACGCTCCGTTCAAATTCTCCGGCAAGATCGACAAGCTGACCTTCAAACTCGGACAGTAGGACGGGGCGACGATATGTCTGGAACTATGGGAGCGTATTCTAAGCTGCTGCTTTCAGTAACGGGCGTGGTTGAAGCCGCGACGGGCCTGGCATTGATGCTGGCACCCGCTCTTTTGGTTCAAGTGCTGCTCGGGGCCGCGCCAGATTCGCCTGTCGGAACGACGGCCGCCCGCGTCGCCGGGGCCGCCGTGTTCAGCTTGGCCGTCGTTTGCTGGTTTGCGCGGGATGACTTGTCAGGCAAGTCGGCAAAGGGGCTGCTCACAGCGATGCTGTTTTACAATTTCGCCGTGGTCGCAATACTTGCTCTTGAGTGGCTTCGTACCGGCATCTCCGGTATCGCTCTCTGGCCCGTTGTCGCGGGACATATCGCGCTGGGCGCCTGGTCTCTGGCGTGCGCAGTGAGTTCGACCCGCGTTGCGGGCCGTTAGCGAAATCGTCCGCCGCAACGTCTATTGATGAATAGTGCTATGGCGCAGCCGTGGTTCGGCTCGATGCATTCTGAGACTCCAGAACCACTAAGGGGCAGCTCGAGTTCGTAGTCCAATTTGCGCCGCTACATGGCGCGCGGATCCCAACTGGACCCGTTGCGCAGTATTTGCGCACGGCGCCGTGTTGGCTCACCATCATTCCGCCTGCTTTGCGATCGGCAACTGAAAATTCACGCCCGCGAAGATCTGCCGCCGGGGCGCGCCCTGGTCGTTGTGCCATACGGTGTATTGAGGCTCGATGAAGGCGTTCATGGTGATCCCCTTTTCCAGCTCAAACACCTTGCCGAGGCCGAGGCCGACGGGAATGTAGTTGTTCTCGTTGTCGAGGTCGAAGTTCCAGATCGCCGAGGACCGCAAATACCACCCTTGCGACAGGTTGACGTTCACGATGGGCTGGAACGTCAAGAGATTGACATCTTCGCGATCGTCGGCGCCGGCAAACGAAGTCTGGTAAGTCACGAGTCCTGCGAGAAGACCCCAGTCCTGTGGCGCCACCACGACGCCTGCTGCACCGACCTGCCATTTTCCGCTTCCCAGAGAATCGTCAGTTGCCGTCGGCAGCACGAGAAGCGGTCCCGCTCCGAACGTCACCTCGTCTTGTTTGGGCATCGTGCTCCGGCTTAGTCCATGGCTACATAGGTGCGGCTGCGTCGGCGTAGGTCTGGGTGTTCGGGGTGTTGCGTGGCCATCTGTCGCTTTTCATTTAATTGAGTTCATCCTCAATTTCTGTGATTCAGCGGCTGAATTCTCGTCCTCATCAGTTCTGGGTCGGCACGATCGTCTTCAGTCGAAGCCGCCAAAGCTGTTTGCGGCGGATCGGGAGGCTATTGCCATGGGATATTGAGGCCAATCCGCTTAGCCGGGAAAGCGTTGGTCGCAACGGCGGGTAAAATTAATCACAAGCGCGGCGTCTTTCTCAGCAACAGCGGCCAGAGAATTTACATGCCTTTGCGTGTGGGCATCTGCATCGCTTTTGGATCGATGAGATTACTCGAAAATGCCTTCCGCCTGAGCAGCCAGCTTGTCGAATTTTGTTTGGTAGCTTGCTCACGCAAGAAGTTCCATAATCCGCGTTATGCAATTAACTATTTGATTTTACTGCATATTTTATTCCGAGACGGATAGGATCCGGATCTCAAGCGACATCTTGTAAGCACGGCGGCCTATAAAGACATGTACACGTCGGCGGTCACGGCCCGTCGAGATAGAAGAACGTCGAGTCGTCTTCGCTAACGACCGGCTCTTGCCACGAGCCGACAAGCCATCCGGGACGCTTGCGTTTCGAGACGGGCTTGAACCTCAACTGCTTGTCCGACTGGTAATAGGCAGCAAGCCTGAGAAGCGCCGCATTCGGAACCTTGTCGCCGTCCGGATGGGCCTTCAGAATGACCAGTAGACCATATCTCCCAAGCGCGTGTTGCGCTTCCCGCATTAGCCTCAGCCCGAGGCCACGACCGCGCACGGTGGGGTCGACCCACATTCGGTCGAGATGCGCAATCGCTCCAAATTCGTCGGAGAGCGAGTCAACCTTCAAGGCCTTTTCTATCAGCGAGGCGTCGTCGATCAGGACCCGGAATGCCTGGTACGCATGCTGGCTTCGCATGTCGAACACGTCGAAATACCAATCGTCATGGTCTTCGGGAACGTAGCCCGGTTGGGCAAGAAAGCCGGTCAAGCTTGCTAGAAGCTTCCCCGGATCGTCTTGCGTGTCGCCGCGATATCGGCGCAGGCCCACCGTCCAGTCGAGAACGTGCGGTTCGTCCGGACATTTTCGAAAACGGGTATCGAAAGCCAGATATCCACCATCGTCTTCACTGTCGTCCATCCCGCCCCTCCGTTCCTGATGAAGGTCATCGCACGGGAAACACGAAGCCATCAAGATACTCGCGTTTTTTTGAGACCAGGCGAATCTCTTTGTCGGTTCGGTGCAGAGCGGAGTTCGACAAGCGCGAACGCGGTCATCCACGCCACCAGTCGAGTATCGAAATTATCATTTGGTTAACCATAGCGAACGCAGAATTGCTTTAAACCAGCAATTGCAATTTGAGCGTCATATGCAGAACTTCCGCCCTCCTCAGACTGCGCGCCGCAAGCGCTCTCATGTCGTGACAGCCGCGGCGGCGCCGATGTTGGTGCTGCTTGCCACCACGCTTCCGCTACGAGCACAGGTAATCCTTTCCGGCGATGCCAATCCGTCGGATCCTGCGAGCATAGACAGCAGCACGGATCTGGTGGTCGGCGACAGCGCTGCGGGAAGCCTGACAATATCGAACGGCGGCGTCCTGACGAATTATACAGGCATTATCGGCAACGACCTCACAGGTGTCGGTACCGTTAGCGTTTTGGGCCAGGGCACGCATTGGAACAATTTTGGAGACGTGGTCACCGGGCAGTCTGGTCGTGGCACATTGGATATTCTGGGCGGCGGGCTCGTTACCAGCGAGGCTGGCTACATCGGAGCCAGCGCGGACAGCGTGGGCGTCGCGACAATCTCGGGCAATGATGGCTTCGGCACTGCTTCGACCTGGACTCTCAATCAAGATCTGCGTGTGGGGGATGAGGGCAGCGGGACGCTGAACCTTACCGACGGCGGTCGCGTCGTGACCACGCGACGAATCAACATCGGCAACTGGAACGCGGGCACTGTTACAGCATCGAATGGCGCTGAGTTGACGAGCCACGACGGGATTGTTGGTGTCTCGGCACGCGGTGAGGCGCTCCTGAGCTCAGGCGCCACCTGGTCGATGATGGACCAGCTCACCATAGGCCTGTATGCCCAGGGAACACTCAGGGTCGAAGACGGTGCAAGCATAACCAGCAACCAGGGCTATGTCGGCGCGAACTCTGGTGGCGACGGCAGCGTAACGGTGACAGGCGCTGGATCGAGCTGGGTGATGACGGGGTCAAACCTAACATTGGGCAACTACGGCGTCGGCACCATGACAATCGAAGATGGCGCAAGGGTCTACGCCAAGAGCGGTGTCTATCTCGGCATTTCGGATGCGGCGGCAAGCGGCACGCTGAACGTGCTGGGCACACCTGGAGCTCGTGGGGTGCTGGAAACCAGCGGCCTCCGCGGGGGCCTCGGCACGGCGAGCGTTACAGTGGATGGCGGCATTGTCCGGGCCATTGGCACCAACGAGAACTTCTTCAGGAATTATGGTGCTCAGAAGGTCACCCTTGGCACTGGCGGCGGCATCTTCGACACCAACGGCCATGATATCGGAATCGCACCCGAAATTACGGGTGCAGGTGGCCTGACCAAGCAGGGCGGGGGAACTCTGACCCTGACCGGTGCGAACAGCTTCGCTGGCGGCACAACGATCAATGCAGGCACCTTGCAGTTGGGTAATGGCGGCACGAACGGCAGTATCATCGGCGATGTCGCCAATGACGGCACCCTTTCCTTTAATCGATCGGACCTAGTGAACTTTGACGGCACGATCGCGGGAAGCGGTGGTGTCCATCAGGTCGGAGCCGGCCAGACCACACTGACGCAGGACAGTTCTGGGCTTTCGGGCATGTCGCGGATCTCCAACGGTATTTTGTCCGTCGACGGGATTTTGGGGGGTACCCTCGACGTAACTGGCGGGCGCCTGCAAGGCGATGGCAGAGTAGGAACCACGACCAATTTTGCGGGTGGCACCATTGCTCCGGGCAATTCCATCGGCACGCTGACGGTCGCGGGCAACTACGCCGGCAGCGGTGGCACACTCGAAATCGAGACAGTACTTGGCGATGACCTTTCGAAGACGGATCGCCTCGTCGTGACCGGGAACACATCGGGCAATACCAGCGTGCGTGTCATCAATGTCGGTGGCGCAGGCGCCCAGACGAACGAAGGCATCAAGATCATCGATATCGGCGGCGCTTCCGGCGGAAGCTTTTCACTTTTGGGCGATTATGTATTCCAGGGCGACCAAGCCGTCGTTGCAGGGGCCTATGCCTATCGCCTTTATCAAGGCGGCATGAGCACGCCAGCGGATGGCGACTGGTATCTGCGTTCAGCGCTGCTCAACTCGGGAACACCGACCGAGCCTATCTATCAAGCCGGCGCGCCCATCTACGAAGCCTATGCATCGGTGCTGCAGAGCTTTAACGACCTTGAGACCTTGCAGCAGCGTGTTGGCAATCGCTCCTGGACCACGGGAACCAACCAGTTCGCCCTGACCGATCCCGCCGACAACAGCGGTTTTATCTGGAGCCGAATAGCCGGCCGCACCGCAAAGACGGATCCCAAGTTTTCTACGACCGGCATGCAATTCGATACCGACACCTGGCAAATCCAGTCCGGCGTCGAGGGCCAACTTTCCGCCAGCGAGGCCGGAAGCCTGATTGCTTCGCTTTACGCACGCTATGGCAATGTCACCGGGCAAGTCTCCTCGATCTTCGGCAATGGCTCGATCAGAACCGATGGCTACGGTTTGGGGGGCGCTCTGACGTGGTATGGAGCCGACGGCCTCTATATCGATAGCCAAGGAAGCCTGACCTGGTACGACAGCACACTCAAATCTTCGACAGCGGCGGTTGGCCTGACTTCGGGAAATGGCGGTTTCGGCTATGCACTCGGTGTCGAAGCGGGCCAAAAGATCGCGCTGAACGCCAACTGGGCAGTGACCCCACAGGCGCAGATCGTCTATTCCGGCGTCGACTATAACCGATTCACCGATGCTTTCGGCACCGATGTTGCCCTGAACGAGGGCGACGATTTCGAGATCCGTCTCGGTATCTCTGCTGACTACGAGAATGCCTGGCGCGCCGAAAACGGAGAGACCAGCCGGTTACACGCCTACGCAATAGCCGATCTCTACAATGATTTCCTGCCGCAAAACAGCGTCGAAGTTGATGGCGTTCGCCTTGCAGCGGAGCAGGATAATCTTTGGGCCGGTATCGGGTTGGGCGGCACCTATAGCTGGGGCGACGGCAAGTACGCGCTTCATGGCCAAGGCAAGATCAACACCGGTCTTGGTCACTTCGGCACCAACTACGCATTGACAGGCACCGTCGGCCTCACCGCGAGGTTCTAAGCCGCCGCCTCGCCCTGCTTCGAAGAGGCCGAACGGCGGGGAGCGTAGATGCGTTGCTGGACCAGGTCTTTAGAAATCGAACGCTCAGACGGAAGGCTTGGGATCTTGCCCGTTTCGATCCAGGGCCTGTTCGCGTCCAGATTGTGATCCAACCGATGGCCTGCGGCGCCAGACGAAGCCCGCAGAGAGACGGGCCGTCCAAGGGACGGGCGACGGCGCCCTTTGGCGGGCACCGAAGCTTCCGCGACTGCCGACGCCGATCTTCGGCTGAATGGCTAAGATCATCCTTACTAGGCACGTTGCCTTTACACCTACATTCCCAAGCCCAGTCCCTTTTTCAGTCCGCGCGTGAGTTCGTACTTTCGGCTCAGTTCCGCCCGATGAGCCCGATCGACAACCCGGGCGACGTCAGCGATACGCTCGATCTTCGCGGCGTCAGCCATCCCGAGCCGCTCCAACTCCTTCTTGAACGAACGCGGGTCTGAGCTGCCAAAGCGCTGTTCGAGACAATGCGCGACCTTTTTGGCCTCATCGAGCGCCTCTCGTCCCTCAGGATTGCGCGCGAGTTCTTCACGAACTGCGCCTTCTGCGCCTGGGGCAGATCATCGAGCTGCTTCAGGATGCGCTCACTGCGCGGCGTAAGCCCGGGAACTTCGACGACGTCTCTTTTTTCCCGTTGCCAGGTCTCAGAATCGCGCTCCGCTTGCAAACGCCGCGTCCAGGTTTCGGCCGCGGCCCCAACATGATTGCCGAGCGCGCGCGCAAACTGGCGAGCGGTCTTGCGCTCCTTGTTCTCGCCAAGCAGTCCTGCCCTGCCCCGAAGCGCACCGAACTGCTCTGGACGCTCGGCGATAGCTTTCGCAAGCGCATCACCATCGACACCTTTCTCGACGATTGCCGCGGCGATCTTTGGCAGCAACGCCATCCGGATCAGCAAAGACGTCCCGCGCGAGGGAACGCACTGGCTCCATTGCGCGGTCAAAGTTCGGCTTGGCTTTTTCGCGGGCTATGTCGTCGATGCTGCGTGCGTAGGACGTGATTGCGGGGACAAACGGCTCGACGGTCCGACGTTGCCCGCCAGACAGATCAGGCGACGGCGCAACAACTTCGCTCCGACGCTCTCGATCGTCCATTTTATTCGACGACCTCGGCGGCGAGGCCAGACCCGGACCTGGCGCAATCTGAATCTCACTGCTGACGCCAAGCTGTTCCCCAAGCTGGGCAAAGGCGCCGGTGTAATCGAGCGACGTTTCCTTCGCGCCCGAGCGACCCATGCTGAGGCTCAGCGTCTTCATGTCTTTGAGTTCGTCGCGTCCCGCATAGAGATGCACATCGTCGCGATGGCGGGTCATGGCAACATAGGTAAGATGACGGTCCATCGTCCGCGACGCCAGCACAAAGGCGCGATCGACCGTCGACCCTTGCGACTTGTGAATGGTTGTGGCGTAACCGTGATCAAAGCTTTGGTAACTGTTGACCGGTATGGACACCGCACGGGCGCTGTTGCTCCCGCCAGTTCCGCCGTCGAGACGTAAATGTAGCGCGTCCGGCTCGACGGCGATCACGGTCCCGAGCATGCCGTTCTTCACGCCGAGATCACGGTTGTTCTCGAGCAGCACGATGCGGTCGCCCCGCGCGAAGGACCGCACCCCGTCATTCGTTCGATAGACGATTTCCTTCCCAAGGCTGTCATGGTTTTCCGCGCCCTTCGCCAGCATCCCACGTTGTTGAAGGCCTGCTCGGATGTCGGCATTGATCGCTCGGACATCCACGCGCCGATGGGCCAGCGCGATGCGTGAGCCGGACGGTCTTGTACTGGTGTCCGCCAGGTAGTCTCGCACCAGTGCTGCCCTCGCCTCATCACGAGTATCGTCAAACTGGACAGCACCACGCTCCGCATAAAGCGAAAGCCCCTCGCCCGTGCGATGCGTGGCAAAGGCAACGGACGCCTCGCGTTGCCAGGCGTGCTTCTGCCTGCGGATTTCCGAGAGTTCGACCGCACCGACCTGTTCGACGATCGCGCGGAATGGGGAGCCCGCACCGATCGCCTGCAGCTGCTCATGATCACCAACAAGAACCAGCTTGGCACCCGAGATCTCCGCCTGGGCGACGAAGCGTGCGAGCTGGCGACTTCCGATCATGCCGGCTTCATCAATGACGAGAACGTCGTTGCTTGAAAGCTGTCCCTTGCCGTTCTGCCAACCGTATTCCCAGGAGGCGAGCGTGCGCGGGAATGCCGGAAGACTCCTCCAATCCTTCGGCAGCCTTGCCGGCCAGGGCAGCGCCATGCACGCGATACCCTTGGGCGGCCCAGGCGTCGCGCGCCGCGGCCAGCATCGTCGACTTGCCCGCTCCGGCAAAGCCGATCACCGCGGCTATCTGCTCAGCACCCGTGATGTGCTGCACGGCCGAACGTTGCTCGTCGCTCAGCCCCACATGGCCTGTCGTCGCGGTACGGTCCGACGCCCGTCCTTCCCCGTTCAGCCACGCTGACGTTTTCGAATGGGACGCGGACACCTTCGCCCGTATGGCATCGTCCTGAACGCTCAGCGCCCGCTCGACATGACGACGATGGACCGGATGTCTTTCCAACTGGCGCATGCGCTCTGCCCCCGCCGCCATGACATGCTCGATCTCGACCATCTCGCGCGTCGAATAGCGCGCAAGCTCGGTCTCGGTTTCGGGCTTCAGTTCAACCAGCGCCGATGATGCCATGACCGCGGCAAAGGCGTTTTGAAACTGCTCCGGATTGTCGATGTAACGGTGCAACGCTCGCGCCACGTCGTGACGATCAAACACGCTCTTCTCACCGGTGATGATCGCAAGAACCTGCTCCGGTTGTCTGCGGATCAACTCGGCGTTCTGGCTCGCTGCCTTCTGATCGATCCGCTCGCGAGACACGTCCAGACCACGCCGGTCCATCTGCGAGGCGTGCACGCCCATATGCTCGGTCGGCTCGATCTCAAGACCGCGCTCCAGATGCGAGCGATGGTCGATGCGAATGTCCAATCCAAGCCGCGTCAGATGGCGATTGGTCTGGTGCTCCCAGAGCTGCCGGATATCACGAAGCTGCATGTGCGAGGTCGGGTGATCATGGTTGAGCAGCCATTTGTTCTCGCGCTCGATCAACGTCTTTTCGCCGAGACCTTCCGTCGTCACGACGCGTGTCGTCATCACCACGTGGGCGTGATGGTTGCGGATGTCAGTACCGCCAAGCGGCTGGTGAATGGAGAAGTCGACCGCAGCGCCGTAGCGGTTGGCAAGATCACGCGCAAAGTCACGCGTCAACGCCAGCCGATCGGCCGCATCCATCTCATGGGGGAGCGCCACTTCGAACTCGCGTGCGACGCGCGCATCCTTGCGGTTCTCTGCTTTCTCGACCGCGTTCCAGAGCGTCGAACGATCGAGCGCCCAGGCGGCATTGACGTTATCCGGAAGTACGATCTCGGAATGCTCGACGCCCCGCTTGTTCGTGAAGTCGTGCACGATGCCGTCGCGCTCGTTCAGCATTTTTGTCGCCGTGCGATAGGCAATGGCGGCGACCGCGCTGCGGCCGCCGCTTCGAGCGATCGGTTTCATGCTGCAATGGTAAATGGCCAAGCGACACTCCCCAAAGTAGCACAACCATACCAAGAGATCTCGGCAATTTCCGTCGCTTCGCGCGCGGTGTCGCAGTAGTCCTGGTTTGGCGTCGGCGATGCGGCCGATGTAACCGATCCCATGTTGGTGCCGGCGTCGCCCGATCAGCGTATTCTGCACTGTTTCAGGTCGGTCTAAAACCCAACACGAAATCGATGACCTTCGATGATGCCATCTCACACGGCTTGAGAACGACGCCGGTATCGAGCACATAGAAGTTGAAACTGACGACGTCGGTTCCACCGAGCTGTTCGCCGTAGAGCCAAATGCGTCGTTGATCGGCCGAGCGCCGGATGGTTGCGCCCCATGGTCGATCTTCAAAGGTTCCTTGGACGTAACCGTCGGAAAGTTGTGCAAGCGCTTCCTCGAACCGCGACAGCACTTCAGGCGAAGGCTCGGATGCGTGCGCCTTCATGGTGCAAGGCATTCCTCACAGATGCCGCAGCCGTCGGCGTCCATATGCGCGGCGAGCCGTTTCTTCTGACAACAGAGGCACACCACGGCGCTGCGGCCGCCTTCGTTCTCCCGTTTTGGCGGAAGGACATCGACTTCGTCGTCGAAAGTTACTCTGTCTGCCAATCGATCCATCTCGGGGCTCCATGTCGAGGACAGCACCAGAGATAAGAAGCGTTTAGATCCGCGCAAGATCCTGGGATGACCCCAAGCTGCGTGCCATTACGGGAGCCGAAAAGAAGGGGAGCCCCTAGTCTGTACCAAACCGCTCAAGCATGGTTCGCAGTTGGGCATTCTCCTGTCGAAGTCGTTGCACCAGAAGCCCTTTCAACCTGCGATTTTCTTCCTCGAGTGCAGCCAGGTCATCGACCGCTATATCTGCGGCCGGGACATCAATTGTCTTGCTGAGGGCGCGGCGAACGACGGGAGATCGACGGTTGGGTTTCGCCATCTGCGGCGCCTCCAGCGCCACAGGCGCCACCTCTGCAAGCGGGCGGCCAGCGTCTTCGGTGCGATCAGGAAGAGCCTCTTCCGCTACGACGGTGGCACTATCGATTTGCGGCACGTCGGCAATCTTGCTCTGATCTTGCGTGCCTGCCTCGCCATTCTGGCGCGAGGAAAGATTGTCGGCTCGACCGACAGCTCCGAACAGATGCGGCGCTTCGGTCTCAGCCTCGCGCACCAGTGCCTTGAGGTCGGTATCACCCCAGATCGACGATGGCCGAATTGCCGAACGCCGGCGTGCAGATTTCACTTCGACGATGAATTTTCGCTGCTGTGGTTTCATTGAAATCCAATGGTCAAGAGCGGCAGGCCGAAGTACGGCGCATCAAAATCGCTCGAGCATCTTCTTGAGTTGGGCGTTCTGCAAAGACAGTTTATAGGCCAGCTGACGCCTCAGTTGCTTGATGTCCTCGTCCAGGGCGGAGACTTCATCGGCAAAGGTGACCGGCGGCACGGGAACGTCGGACTTTGTGGCTTCATATTCGACCTTGGTCGACGCGACAACATTATCGACGCTCGATTTTGTGCCCCTCGCCTGCCGTGCGAACGATTTGCGCCTGGGCGGCTTCACCGGTTCGACGACTGAGGCCTCATTCGTTGCAGTATCCGGTCGCCTGTCGTCGCTGGCAGTCTCGATGGCCGGGAAGACTTCCCCACCGGGGTCGTTAGCGGTGTCGATCTGCTTGGCCTCAACTGCTGACGCGGGAGCGGCCGCGGTGTCGAGCGCCGTCGATGACGCCGCCGGATGCTCGGTGTCGATGGCAGGCGCGGGCTCTGACGGCTCGGCCGTTCTGCCCCTGGACGCCAGATCGAGCAAAAACTTCCATGGTGATTTCATGATGCCGTGTTACCCCAGGGCATGCGCCACGTTCACCCAAAACGATGGGAGGATGAGGACCGATCGTATTGCCGACCGGTCTTTCACCAGGTGGTCAGTTGCGCCCGAGCCGTTTGCGCAGGTCCGCATTCTCCGCTCGCAGTTTCTCGGCGAGCGCCTTGCGCAGCCGCGCGTTTTCTTCCTCGAGCTGCAGAAGATCTGCGATCTCGTCGAGGACGGAAACCGGAGCTACCTCCGACGATTTTGGCGGCACGCTTTTCGCGGTCGCCTTGGCTGCGCCCTTCACCCTCGGCTTTCTGCCAGTCTTCGTTTGCACCGCATTTACGTCGGCCGAAGCGTCCTTGCGTTTACGACCTCTTCTTGCGGGGGATGCAACGCTGGCTTCCGCCGTCGTTGCGTCCGCGGCAACTTTCTTGGCCCGCGGCCCACGTTTTTTGGGCGCTGCCGCTTCTACCGGTGTCACTGCTTCGACGACGACGGCTGCGTCATCCGGTTTGTTTTCATCTGCCATGAGTTATCTTCCCTCTCCAACTCTAAAGGATGTTTCTAACGTAGGGCGCGCGCTGTCAATGACACTACCGGCGACGCCGTCGAGACTTCGTTAACAGAGCTGCGACATGGCGTGACGTCGTCGTTCGAACAGTCGGACGTCTTGATGGCGCACGCCTGAGACCGTGGAAACAGATGACGTATCATGGGACCGCGAGAGCGGCCATTCGTGGCTAGTCTTCACGAAATGTTGGCCGAGACCTGTGCCGCCAGCACAGCCTGGATCTTGAAAGCGATGTCGGGAGAGGCAATCGAAAAGCACATTCCGGCCGATTTTATGCTCACGGCGAGCATCCCGATATCCACGAGCCGGTGGAGGTGTTTGTAGACCATCCCAGGCGGCAGACCGACGGCAGCCGCAAGCCGCCCGGCAGACAACTGCCGATCGGCAAGGACCGCCAGCAGCAGAAGCCTCTTCGGATGCGCGATCGCTTGCAAGAGCTTCGCAGCCTCGTTCGCCTGCTGTTCGTTCAGTTCGGTGGTCATGGTGTTCGCCGGAACTTTGGTCGTCAAGTGATGGGGTTGGCAGCCGTCATCCTCTAGCCGACGGGCAGTGGAACACAACAGTGAATGATGCAATTGGTAGCTTTTAGCGATGTACGCGGTGGAGTGGGGGCGATCGAGCACCCACCCTCCCCAAACCTTCCCGGCCGCGCCAGCGACCGGGCAATGTCGATGATGTCGTCACGGGAGGCGGTCGGGTCTTCCTTGTTCCAGGCAACACCCAGTCCGATCTTCAGATCGACGCCGCGCACCGGCTTGAGCTCGAAATTGCGGTTGGGAAGGTCCTTCGTCCACTCCGGCGCAAAGCCGATGCCAAGGCCGGCTGAAACCAGCGACACCAGCGAGAAGGTGTCATCACAGCTGTAGGCGATGTTGCCGGTCAGACCATGGGTCTCGAACATGTCGGAGAAATAGCGCTCTGAGTAGGGTTCTGACGGGAAAAGGCGATGATCTTCTCTCCCCTCAGGTCCTCGATATCGATCTCGCTGCGGAGAGCCAAGGGGCTCGTCTTTTCGACCGCCAGCAGATAGCGCTCATGCGCGATCGAGAAGAAGCGCAAGGAGCCGATGTTTTCGACTGGACGGATGAAGCCGAGATTGATCTGGCCGTTTTCCAGTCCGCGGATGATGTCGCTGGTCGAGCCGCTGCGCACGTGTAGCGACACATCCGGGAACTTCCGGCCGATGCGCGACAGAAATGAAGGCAGCACGCCGGTTGTTGCGGGATAGACGGTTCCGATCCGGATTGTGCGCGCAGCCTTGCCGGCAACCGAGCGCGCCACTTCCACCGACAACCCGACGTCGCCGATGATCCGAACGGCCCGATCGTAGAACGCCTCCCCTGCCCGAGTGAGTTCCACGCGCCGCGTCGACCGATCAAGTAACCGCACACCCAACTCCTTCTCCAGCGCCTGGATGTGTGAACTCAGTGCCGGCTGGGCGATGTGCATGCGCATCGCTGCCCGATGGAAGTGAAGTTCCTCGGCCACCGCAACGAAATATGAGAGTTGTCGGAACTCCATGGCGACCCCTTTCAAAGGTGTAGCCTTAATCGACCACACGTACCGATCGCTTTCATAGTTCTATAATACGTGGTTTCATAGGTTGTCAAATGCTGTTTTGCTGCTATGGATGTACGGCAGCTGGTCGCCTTAAACCTTCGACGCTTGCGGGTTGCGCGACAAATATCTCAAGATGATTTGGCTCTAGCGGCGGGCATCGAACGCTCGTACGCCGGCCACCTCGAGCGCGGCACCAAGAACCCGACCATTGTCACGCTGGAAAAGCTTGCTCTCGCTATGGAATGTGAGATCGCCGAATTGTTCAAAAAAGTCCCAGAGGGAGTAACCGGAATTGAGCCGCTCAAGAGTGGCCGGCGACCACCGGCGGAACGACGCTTGAAATAGAGGTCCGTCTCAAAAGACATATCGGGCGACGTCGAGTCGCCCTGCAGCGTTAAACTTCCCGGCCTAACCGGATCAATCGGTTTTCTGTCCCAGAAACTTTCTGGTGGAGCCGATAGCCCGATGGTTCGAGCCGTCGGCTCATAACCGATTGGTTAAAGGATCTGGTCCTGCCGGGCCCACCATATCAAACGCTACTGATCGTCAGACGGTGGAGCAACAGCTAACCCACGGGGAATGGTTGCCCATTACCCTGTGCAAGCCTCCCGGGCCTCCTCAGCGACCCGTGATGTTGATGGGAGCAGGCCTCAAACATCAGGCAAATCCACGTCCAATGTGAGAGAGTGTGGCGTCCTAGTTTAAAGGTGGTGCTCGCCGCATCCCCTCAGAAGACCTTGCCTTCCTTCAGGTGCGCCGTCGTGCCGTTCACCAAGTAGTCGCCTAGCACCCGCGCTTTATGTAGGAGGGGGTTATGGTTCAGCACGGTACGGATGTTGCGCCAGTGCCGGTCGAAATTGTTGTTGCGGGATGTCGCCGAGCCGCCGCCAAGTTCAAACATGCGCTCAGCGCTTCGCAAACCGAGCTGGCCAAGTACCAGCTGCGCTCGCGCCGTCGAAAGCGCGCTGGCGATCAGCGCGTCCTCGATCCCGGCATCGTTGCCATTGCCCAAGGCGGCAACCGTCCGGTCGAGCGCAACCGCGGCGGCGGCAACCGCCGCGTCGATCGCAAAGGAATTGGCTGCGATTTCGCCGATCACCTGTTGGACGAAGGGATCCTGATTGGCCGTTTCGGCGCTGCTGTGGGCGGCAGAGCGCGCTTGGCTGCGGACATAAGCAAGGCCATCCGAAAGGACATTGCGAACCGCGCCGGCCGCACTTGCCGCCAGGTGCAGCTGGCGCAGCGTCGAGCAATGGCGGCCGACGAGATTGTCGAGCGCGCGACGGGCCAACTCATGCGGGAAGACCTCGACGTTGTCGAGTATTATGCCGCCGCTCGCCGTCAGCCGCTGCCCCATGCCATCCCAATCGTCCAGAATGGCGATGCCTTGCCGATCGACCGGCAGCAGAACGCCGACCGCCTGCCCTTCCTCGTCCAGCGCACTGAACGATGCAAAGTCGGCGAAAGCGGTGCCTGTCGCGTACCATTTGCGGCCGTTCAGCCGGTAGGTATCGCCCCGCCGGACGATCGTCGTCGTCACCTGCCCGGGCCGCGCGGTGCCCTGCTCGGTATGCGCGCCACCAAAGAGCTTTCCGGCGAGGATCAGTTCGACTGCGCCAGCATCCCGTTCCCGAGGCTCGCTCAAAATGACGTTTTCGACGTAGTTGAAATGCGACCGCAGCGCATGCGCGACATTGGAATCGGCCGAACCGATCGCGGCGATCATCTCGATGTAGTCGGCAACCGAACCGCCCGGTCCCCCGAGTGCTGCCGGGATGCGCAAGGTGCCAAGTTCGAGCTCGCGAAACAGCTTGAAGGCTTCGAAAGGAAGTTCACGCGACAGGTCTCGTTCCGACGCGCCCTTTGCCACCTCGGACACAAAACCGGGAACGCGCGCCAGAAGCTCCGCGCGCGTCGGACGGGAAACGGACAGCACTCTGGTTTTCGTCACGCATCAACTCCGAGACTGAAATAAGGAGGGTGCAGCCGGGTACCCGCCGGCTGCACTGACGCCTTCGACGATCGTTCGTCGAAATCAATTACGATTGCCCGTCGAGATAGATGTCCGCTCCATTGCTCCACAGATGCTCGACACCCAGTTTCAGGTTCTTCACCCGCTTGTCGTAGACGGTGATGACCGCAGGGGTGACGATGTCGAGCGTCGGAAGGTCCTGAACGACCAGCTTCTGGAACTCGTTGAAGAGTTCCAATCGTCTCTTCGGGTCGATCTCGACGGCAGCCGTTTCGAGCAGCCGATCTACGTCCGGGTTCGAGTATTTCGAGCCGTTGGTGAAGGGGACCCCCGGCTTGAAGTTCTTCGACCAGTAGAGGCGCTGGACGCCGACCGTCGGATCGTAAAGGTTGCTCATGCCCTCGATGGCGATATCAAAGTCGCGTTCGGTGAAGACGCGCTTGACGAAGGTCGCAAAGTCCTGCGTCCGCAGTTCCACCTTGATGCCCACTTTGGCAAGGGCCTGGGCGATGTATTCCGCGGTCTGCTTGGGAGGACCGGAAGGCTGGGTCGGATCGATGAACAGCTTGAAGCGGAAACCGTCTGGCCCACGCGCGTAACCTGCTTCGTCGAGGAGCTTTTCGGCCTTGGCCGGATCGAACTCGTACTTGGGAAGGTCTGGCGTATAGAATTTCGCGAGGTCCGGGCTCACGGGCCCGTCAAGCCGCGTCGCGTAGCCGAGGTAGACAGTGTTGACGATGAAGTCCTTGTCGACCGCGTGCGCGATCGCATGGCGCACCTTGATGTCGGCAAGATACTTGTTTTCGAGATTGAACTCTGCGCGGGCGATGCTCGGGGAATAGGGCGCCGGATCGGTATCGACGACGAGGTTGGGGTTGGCCTTCAGCCGGTCGATGTCGGTCAGAGGCAGGTTGGCCGTCGAGATCTGCACCTCGCCGGTCTCGATCGCGGCGACGGCTGCGGCCGGATCGATGATGAAGCGGAAGATGATCTGATCAAGGTAAGGCTTGGGCGCCCCCCAATAGTCTTCGTTGCGAACAAACAGCGCGTGACTTCCGCGAACCCACTCGACGAACTTGTAGGGGCCGGTGCCGACCGGCGCGACGTTGTGCGGGTTTTCCGCAATCTTCGTCCCTTCGTAGAGGTGCTTCGGGACGATCGGTGCCTCGAAGCTTGCAAACGCCGTCAGCAGATAGGGAGCCGGCTTGGTGAGGATCAATTCGACCTCATGCGAACTGAGGACATTGGCCTCCTTCACGTGGGCAAAGGTCGCCCGGCCACGTGGATGGTTTTCCTTCAACGCCAGGATCGAAAAGGCGACGTCTTCGGCGGTGAAATCCTTGCCGTCGTGCCAACGGACACCCTGACGCAGCTTGAACCAATAGCGCCGGCCATCCTCGCTCACCGTCCACTCGGTGGCGAGCAGCGGCTGAGGATTGAAGTCCCTGTCATAGGTCAAGAGGCTCTCGGTTGCCTTGCCGCTGATGTAGTATGCGGCGCCGGCGCTATGGGCGATAAGAACGAGAACCGGCGGTTCGGTGCCGATGTTGATCGATACGCTGCCGCCGCGCGGCGGCTCGTCTGCCGCGAGCGAGGGCACCGGCAGCATTGGAAGGGCAGTCGCGGTCGCGAGTGCAACGGAGGAAAGGAGAAACGCGCGGCGCGTCGGCTTCAAAGTCCCGGTCTTCCTAGATGTCATCTGAGTATCCCCTAGCAGGCGAAGCACAGGCAACGCCGATTTCTCCAGCACCTGATCGTGGTGTTAGTCAGACCATATAAAATCTACTATATTTATCGAGATAGTGTAATTCTAAAGTCCGCGGCTTTTCTGAAAAAAGCTACTCAGGGCACACCGTTTGCCGCGTCCCTGACGTTGTCACGGAGAGCCTGACGCTACAGCACCACCTCTTCGACGGAGGAAAAGTTCCCGTTTGGACGCGCAAGCGACAATCCATCCCAAGATCGACCGGCAAAACGCAATCGACAAAATGCATCAAATAAATAGACTATATCGTTCTCGTGCTTGCTTTCTGAAGGAGTTCTCCATGCGTCCCGAATTCATCGGCCATACATCCAACCGGGAAGGGTCCGACATTGTGCCCACCTCCGGCCCGGTCATCGACCAGGCCTATATCCGCAATCATGTTCGGGCGGCGGAAGCGGCGGGTATCGACCGTCTGCTGATCGGCCAGTTCGCGCAATGGCCCGACAACAATCAGATCGCCGCCTATGTCTTCAGCCAGACGGAACGGATCGGGGCGCTGCTTGCCCACCGACCAGGCCTGATGGCCCCGACACTTGGCGCGCGCCAGCTCGCCACCCTCGATCAGTTCTCCGAGGGCCGCTTGTGGGTGCACATCATCACCGGCGGATCCGACACGGACCAGGCTCGCGACGGCGACTTCGAGGATCACGACACCCGCTACGCCCGAACCGACGAATATCTGACGGTGCTGAAGAAGGTTTGGGAGAGCGATCAACCCTTCGACCATGAAGGGCGCTTCTACAGGTTCAAGGGCGCCTTCAGCCAGGTAAAGCCGTTCCAGAAGCCGCGCATCCCGATTTCCTTCGGCGGTTCGTCGGATGCGGCGATCGCCGTTGCCGGCAAGCATGCGGATGTCCATGCGCTCTGGGGCGAGCCGCTTGACGGCGCGCGCGAAACCATCGGCAAGGTACGCGCAGCAGCGATTGCCAATGGCCGGGCGGCAGACGATATCCGCTTCACCCTCGCCTTTCGCACCGTCGTGGCTGAGACCGAAGACGCCGCCTGGGCACAGGCGGCGGATATCCTCGAGAAGGTGAAATCGCAGGTGGCACGCACGGCCGGCGGCAACGGCGAGAAGCTGCCGTCGAATGTCGGTTCGGTTCGCCTGCGCGAGGCCGCCAGCCGCGGCAAGGTGTTGGACAAGCGGCTGTGGACCGAAGTCGCGGAAGCCAGTGGCGCCGGCGGAAACTCGACCGCGCTGGTCGGCACGCCCGAACAGGTCGCCGAAGCCATCCTCGACTACTACGACGCCGGGGTCTCCAACTTCCTCGTCCGCGGCTTCTATCCGACGGAAGATACCGTCACCTATGGGCGCGATGTCGTGCCGCTCGTCAAAGCCGGGATTGCTGAACGGGACGCCAGAAAGGTTGCCGCCGAATGACTGCGCCGCTCGATATCGTCGACATTCATGCCCATCTCTGGCCTCCGGCCTGGCACCCGGGCGGCAGATACGAAAAGCCGGCCGGCGCCTTCACGCCGGAGATACACCAAAAGATCACCACGCCCCAGGCACTGGTCGATGAACTCGAGCAGAGCGGCGTATCGCTCGCCGTGGTTACCGCGACGGTCGAAAGTCTGTTCGGGACGGAAGGGAACGTTCCGCTTGCGGCCGTTCGGGAAGCCAACGACTGGCTGGCGACATTGTCTCACGAGCATCCGACGCTTGCGGGATTTGCCGTCGTCGATGCCTTTGCCGGTGAGGAAGCGGCACTGGAGGCCGAACGGGCGATCGTGGACCTCGGTCTTTCTGGCCTCGTGATCGACAGTTCGCGCGACGACAAGTTCATCGCCGATCCTGTAGTCCGACCGACACTCGACGTCGCGGCCCGGCACAGAGTTCCGGTTTTCGTGCATCCTGTTGCACACCCAAATGCCGAGGTTCTGATCAGAGGCGCCGGCAATCTCGGCAATTCGCTCGGGCGCGGTCTGATGAACGGCGTCGCATTCTTGTCGGTCGTCCAGTCTTCGCTGCTCGAAGAACTGCCAGACCTGCATCTGGTCTTTGCAACACTCGGTCTTGGGGCGATTGTCCAGGCGGCACGCGGCGGCGTCTATGCTCTCCCTGCCCGGCAAGCAGGGCGGCGGCCCAATATCTATTTCGACACGATGGGGCATGATCCGGACATCATCCACACCCTCACCGGGTTTTTCGGGGCCGATCGCGTGCTCGCAGGCACGGACTGGCCGATCCTTGCGGCACTCAACCGGAACGAATTTCGAGAAAGTCTGGCACAGGCCGGGCTGAACGAGCAGGAGGCACGCCTCGTCGCCGGCGGCAATGCCCGACGCCTCCTTGGCTTGCGGCATGATCAAGCGGCGGCGGCGGAATAAGGCTGACAAAGGCAAAAGCCCCGGATCAATGATCCGGGGCTTTTGCAGCTCGGCTGCCATTGGCCGGGGGACTTGCCCCCGATGACGGTCAGGCGACCCGCTGCGAACGCGTGAGCGGAATGATCTCGGCTTCCGCCGCTCCGAAACGTGGTTCGCGGCCCTCGAGAGGATGGCCGGGATCCGTGAAGCCCGGGGTCGACGGATGACCGGGCGCAACGAGCCGATCGACCAACGCCTCGTCTTCGGCGTCGAGCTTGATGTTGAGCGCACGGATGTAGGCATCCCAATGCTCTTCCGTGCGCGGACCGGCAATAGTCGAGGTGATCAGCCGGTTGTTCAGCACCCAGGCGAGCGCGAAATCGGCCGCCGCTATGCCCTTGGCCTGGGCGTGCGCTGCAATCTGCTTGGCGATCGCGATCGATTCTTCACGAAACTCCACGTCATGCATGCGCTTGTCGCCGCGCCCGGCGCGGGTATCGGCGCCCGGAGCCTCGCCGGGATTGTATTTGCCGGTCAGAACGCCGCGTGCGAGCGGGCTATAGGACACGGCACCCAGTCCATAAGCGGCAGCTGCCGGCAGCTGCTCGGCCTCGGCGGTGCGGTTGACGATGTTGTAGAGCGGTTGGCTCGCGATCGGCCGATCGATGCCGAGTTGGTCGGCAAGATGGGCGACTTCCGCAATGCGCCATCCCCGGAAGTTCGAGACCCCGAAATAGCGCAGCTTGCCGGCCTTGATCAGGTCGGCAATCGCCCGCACGGGCTCTTCGAGCGGCGCATCGAAGACGGCACGGTGGAAGTAGAGGATGTCGATATAGTCCGTGCCGAGATTACGCAGCGAATTTTCGACCGTCTGATAGACCCATTTGCGCGAATAGCCGCCGAGATTTGGTCCCTTCGCACGCGAATTGACGAACTTCGTTGCCACCACCCAGTGATCGCGATGGGCCTTGATCCCGCGCCCGACCACTTCTTCCGACTTGCCGTCATGGTAGACGTCGGCCGTGTCGATGAAGTTGATGCCTTGTTCGCGCGCCTTGTCGATGATGCGGAAAGCGACATCGTCCGGCGTCTGGTTGCCGAACATCATGGATCCGAGCGTCAGCGGCGACACTTTGAGGGCGCTGCGCCCAAGATAGCGATACTCAACCATTCAAGTTCTCCATTTCAGTTGATCTGGTCCGCAAAATGACAGGCCACCTGATGACCCGGTTTGATGAAGCGGAATTCGGGTTCGGTGACGCGGCAAAGCTCGCTAGCCAGCGGGCAGCGGGTGTGGAACCGACAGCCGGAAGGAATGTCGCTCGGGCTCGGCAGATCGCCGCCGAGGGGAGCGGCCTGCCGCGGCCGCGAGGGATCGGGAACCGCGGCCATCAAAGCGCGCGTGTAGGGATGGCGCGGGTCCGACCAGAGCGTCTCGTTATCGGCGCTTTCCACGATCCGGCCGAGATACATGACCAGTACCCGATCGCAGAAATAACGCACCACCGACAGGTCGTGGCTGATGAAGAGATAGGAGAGACCGAACTCCTTCTTCATCTCCACCAAAAGGTTCAGGATCTGCGCCTGGATCGACAGGTCGAGCGCCGAAACGGGCTCGTCGCAAACGATCAGGTCCGGATTGAGCAGCAGCGCACGGGCGATGCCGATCCTTTGCCGCTGGCCGCCCGAAAATTCGTGCGGATAGCGATTGATGGCATCGGCGGGCAGCCCGACCTTGGCGATGATGCCGGCAACGGTGTGACGCCGCTCCGGCCGGTTACCCGCCCTGTGCACGATCAGAGGCGCCTCCAGTATTTCACCGATCGTGTGACGCGGATTGAGCGACGCGAACGGATCCTGGAAGATCATCTGGATCGACTTGCGGACGTTTTTGAGCCGGCTCTGATCAAGTCTCGTGATGTCTTCGCCCTTGAATTCGATCCGCCCCTCGGTCGGATCGACCAGGCGCAAAAGCGTCTTGCCAAGCGTCGACTTGCCGCAACCGCTTTCGCCGACAAGCCCGACGGTTTCACCGCGCTCGACCACGAGGTCGACGCCATCGACCGAACGCAGCAGTCCGTCGCGCGTCTTGTAGTGGGTCTTGAGATCAGAGGCTGAGATAAGCGGCATCGGGCACGGCCTTGAGGGACGAGGTGAACGGGCAGGCAACGAGACGGTCCGGTGCTTGCGCGATCAACGGCGGCACCTGATGGCCGCAGCTCGCACGCGCCTGGCGACAGCGCGGCCTGAAGGGGCAGCCAGCCTCTCCGGCCGCCGACACGATCGACCCGGGGATCTCGGTCAAGCGACCGCTCAGATAGTGAAAGTCGTTCTTCAGTCGTGGCGAAGCCGAAAGCAGCCCGCGCGTGTAGGGATGCAGCGGATCGTTGAAGAGATCGCCGGGGAAGGCCTGCTCGACCTTGCGGCCGGCATACATCACCACGACCTTGTCGGCCCATTGCGCGACGACGCCGAGATCGTGGGTGATCAGCACCACCGCCATCTGAAGCTCGCGCCTGAGGGTGTCGAGCAGGTCGAGCACCTGCGCCTGGATCGTGACGTCCAGCGCGGTCGTCGGTTCGTCGGCGATCAGCAGCTTCGGCCGGCACGCAACGGCCATGGCAATCATCACCCGCTGGCGCATTCCGCCCGACAGCTGATGCGGATAATCGTCGACCCGTTTTTCGGCGGCAGGAATACGCACGAGCTTCAAAAGTTCAATCGCGCGTGCCCGCGCCACCCGACCTGAAAGTTTCTCGTGCACCTTCAGCACTTCGCCGATCTGCCGGCCGATCGACATGACCGGATTGAGGCTCGTCATCGGCTCCTGAAAGATCATGGCGATCTCGCGTCCGCGCAGCTGCCGCATCTCGCGCGCATCGAGACCCAGAAGGTCGCGGTCGTCGAAGACGATGCGGCCGCTGGTCACTCGTGCTGCGCGCGGCAGCAACTGCATCAGGGCAAGCGCCGTCAGTGATTTGCCCGAACCGGACTCGCCGACGATCGCCAGCGTCTCCCCCGCTCCCACTTCAAACGAGAGATTTCTGACCGGCTCGGCACGCGGAAAGCCGATGGTGAGGTTTTCGACCTGGAGCAGCGGCGCCATCGTCAGCGATCCCCAGCGAAGCGGGGGTTGAGGGCATCGTTCAGCCCGTCGCCGATGAGATTGAGCGCAAGTACCGTGAAGACGATCGCCAGGCCCGGAAGGGCCGTCAGGTACCAGGCCGTTCTGACCAGCTCGCGACCGGTACCGATCATCGAGCCCCAGCTCACGACATTGGGGTCGCCGAGACCCATGAAGGAAAGCGCGGATTCCATCAGGATTGCGGTGGCGACCATGACCGACGACGTCACGATGATCGGCGGCAGCGCATTCGGCAGGATCTCGCGGAAGATGATCCGTCCATGGCCAAAGCCGAGACTGCGGGCGGCCATGACGAAATCCTTCTCACGGATCGCCCGAAACTCGGCCCTGGTCAGTCGCGCGACCGTGGGCCAGGAGATGACGGCGATCGCAAGCGTCACTGTCGTTGCCGAAGGTTGGACGATCGCGACCAACACGACGAGAAGCACGAAGCTCGGCAAGGTCTGGAAGATCTCGATGAGCCTGACCAGGAGATCGTCGACCCAGCCGCCGAAGTAGCCGGCGATCGCACCAACGAAGACGCCGAAGATGAGGCCGAGCGCAGTCGCCATCAGCCCCACGAACAGGGAGATGCGAGATCCGTGCAGGATGCCGGCGAGCACGTCGCGACCGAGCGCGTCCGTGCCGAGCGGGAAGGCAGGATCCTGGCCCGGCCACAGGAACGGCTTTCCGACCATCGACAAGGGGTCGTCCGGATAAAGCACCGGCGCCAGCAGCGCGACGCCGATGACAAAAGCGAGAAACGCCGTCCCGAACAGCGCGTTGGGATTGGCGAGAAAGACTTTGAGTGCCCTTCGGCCGTTGGTAATCGCGACCGCCGCGCTTGGCTGGGAGCGCGCGTCAGGCGCCTTTACGTTGGACCAGGTGGGACGTTCCGGCGCTGTGATCTGCTCGTTCGTGGCCGGCGCAGCATAGGCGCCGCCGGTAGCCGCAGGAAAAGCTCCGAAGTCGGTGGTGGACATCAGCGCGCTCCAATTCGGGGATCGAGCCAGGCGTGGACGAGGTCCACCGTGGCATTGGCAATGATGACGAGAAGGGAGGACAGAAGCAGGATGCCGAGCAGCACGGTGAAATCCCGGCCCATAACCGCCTCGAAGGCAAGCCTGCCGAGGCCGGGCCAACTATAGACAGTTTCCACCACGACGGCGCCACCAAGCATGCCGCCGATATGCATGCCGGCCATGGTGGTGATCGGGATCAGCGCATTGCGCAGAATGTGCCTCGCCGTCACGCCAAGCGGCGTCAACCCCTTGGCATAGGCGGTGCGCACGAAATCCTGGTTCTTGACTTCGAGCATGGCAGCGCGTGTCAGCCGCGCATAGATCGCGACATAGAACAGCGCAAGCGACGTTGCCGGCAGCACCATGTAACGCGCCTTGTCGAGCAACGCCGGGAACCCTTTCAGCTGGGATCCGATCGTGCCCGCGCCGCCGCTCGGCAGCCACCCGAGTTTGACGGAGAAGAGCACGATCAGCATCAGGCCGATCCAGAAGCTCGGGATCGAATAAAACAGCAGCGAGAAGATTGACAAGAGCCGGTCGGGGATCCGCCCCGCAAACGTCGCCATCAGCGATCCGAGGATGACACCGAGGAAGATCGCGATGACGAGCGCCACCGCCATAAGGGTCAGTGTTCCGGGCAGACGTTGGGCGATCAGGTCGGCGACCGGCATGCCGTAGCGCGGCGAAAATCCCAGGCTGAAGTGGGCGAGGTTGCCGAGATAGGCAGCCAGCTGTTCGAGCACCGGACTGTCTAGCCCGAAGCGGGCTCTCAGCGCCGCAACACTCTCTTCGGTCGCCGAGCCTGCCTCGCCGGCCAGAACATCGGCCGCGTCGCCGGGAGCCAGCTGCAAGAGAAAGAAATTCAGGATCACAATTCCTAGAATCGCCGGAACCGCCTGCAGCAGCGTTCGTCGAAGCGTTCGCGCAATTCTGATCAGCACCGGCATCGATGTCGCCTCTCCGTTTGGCTGTCCGCCAACAGCGAACCTTCACCTCGGCCTGACCGTTCGCCGTAGGTGATTTTTATAGTTGACTAATTACATAGGCTTTGTCAAATCTATTTTAGCAATTTCATCCTGCAATGGACATGTCGAAGGAACACAATTCCTAGAAATTTTCCCGAACTATGCCGTTCCAGGAATACTAATCCGAAATTGGTACAGCTCTCGCAATGACGGACTAGGGAGGCGCGCTCGAACGAAAAACGCTTCCCGGCGCATTTTATCAAGGACAGCGGAGGATCCCGTGACACGCAAGAACGCCATCTCACAAATCTGGTACACCCGCTGCCCCGTGCCGACGCCCGTGGGGCTTGCCACCCAGCTTGGTCTCCTCGACACCGCATTTGCCGCCGAGGGCATCACGCTCAACTCCATCATCGACAGCAAGGACCGCACCGTCCGGTCCAGCCACTTCGATCACCATCTCGACTATTCCTTTCGCCATGGCGGCAATGTCCCGCCGATCCGCGCCCGCTCGGAGGGCAATCCGACCCGTCTCGTCGGCATCACCTGGACCGACGAATTCCAGGCCATCATCACGCTGCCTGGCACAGGTATAAAAACGACACGCGACCTCGCTGGCCGGCGCTTCGGCATTGCACGCCGTCCGCCCGGTATCGTCGACTTCATGGCCGCAACGGCGCTGAAAGGCCTCGTTTCTGCTCTTTCGCTTGAAGGGCTCGCAGCCACCGATGTCGAGATCGTCGATATCCCGCTTTCCGAAAGCGTGCTCGATGGCAGGGAAGGCCCGCAGCTCCATGGCCTCAGAAACCGTCACGCCTATGGCCCGGAGGTCGCCGCACTTTTGCGTGGCGAAGTGGACGCCATTTATGTCAAGGGCACGCCCGGCATCGCCGTCGCCAATCTCTTCGCCGCCCACACGGTCGCGGAGTTCGGCTTCCACCCTGACCCGAAGATCCGCATCAACTCCGGCTCCCCGCGGGTACTGACCGTCGACGAGCGGCTGGCGGAAGACCGCCCCGATCTGGTCGCCAAGCTGATCGCCACCTTGAAGCAGGCCGGGGTCTGGGCCGAGGAACATCCAGACGAGGTTCGTCGCTTCGTTGCCCGCGAAGTCGCCGCCTCCGAAGAGGCCGTTGCTGCGGCCAACGGCCCGGAACTGCACAGGCATCTCGGCGTCAGCCTCGAACCGGACCTCGTCGCGGCGATCGGCCACTACAAGGACTTCCTGCACGAATGGGGTTTCCTCGCGAGCAACTTCGACATCGAGCAATGGGTCGACCACAGGCCCTGGGCGGAACTCAACAATCGTGCCGTCGCTTGAACGAGAGTATTCGATGACCGATCCCGCACATTTCGAACCAGTGATCGCCACGGCAAAGGAACTGGGCAAACGCTTCGCCCTGACCGCCCGCCACTACGATGAAACCGGCGATTTCCCTTTTGCCAACTTCGACGCGCTGCATGAGGCGGGACTGCTTGGCCTGGTCACGGCGACCGAGCACGGCGGCCTCGGCGGCGGATTGACGGAAGCGCTCGCTGTTGTCTCGGCCATTGCCCGCGGCGAACCGTCGACCGCTCTCGTTCTGTCGATGCACTACAACCAGCACCATTCGGTGCGCACGTCGGGCAAGTGGCCGCCCCACCTCGTGGAGCGCGTTACCAGGGCCAATCGTGAAGGCGTCGCGCTGATCAATGCCGCCCAGGTCGAACCGCGCGTCGGCTCCCCATCGCACGGATCCCTGCCGGAAACGGTGGCCCGGCGTGTTGGCGACCAGTGGCGTATCACGGGGCACAAGACCTATGCGACCGGTATCCCCCTTTTGCGCTGGGTGTCGGTTCTTGCGGTGACCGACGAGCCGGAACCGCGACTTGGCTCGTTCCTCGTACCGACATCGGCCGATGGTATCCGCGTCGAAAAAACATGGAACGCAACAGGCATGCGGGCCACCAACAGCGACGATCTGATCCTTGATGACGTCGCGATCCCGCTAGAAGACGTTCTCGACATTGCGCCGGCAAGCGAAGGCCTGAAACGCGACGAACGTATGGGCGCCTGGTACTTCTCGCTCGTCCCGGCGATCTACGACGGCGCCGCCCGAGGCGCGCGCGACTGGCTGATCGAATTTACAACCTCGCGCGCGCCGGCCAGCCTCGGCGCACCGCTTTCGACCGTCCCTCGCATCCAGGACGGTCTTGGAGAGATCGAAGTGTTGCTGACGGTCAATCGCAGGTTGCTGCGCTCGATCGCCGAGGATTTCGACAGCGGGCGCGCCTTCGGGGCGGATGCCGCGGCGGTCAAACACACCGTCATAACCAACGCGATCTCGGTGACGACGCTCGCCCTGGAACTCGGCGGCAACCCCGGCATCAGCCGAGACAATCCGCTGGAGCGTCACCATCGCGATGCGCTCTCCGGCAAGGCGCACGCGCCGCAAAACAACTTGATCCGGACAATGCTCGCCAAGGCCGCGTTCAACCGCCACGCCGCAGCGCCCGCCGTGGCGCTCGAGCCGGTCCCGGTCCGGCCTCCCCCGCAACCCCGTCTTGCCGTCGTCGGCGGCCGCTAGGAGTTCCCCGATGTCTTCCCTCTCTTCCGTCTGGTACACGCGCTGCCCGGCGCCGACACCGCTGTCGATCGCCCATCAGCTCGGCTGGATCGACAGCCAGTTTCAGAGCGCAGGCGTTGGCGTCCGCTCGATCCGCGACAGCAAGGATCCGTCGGTTCAGCAGAGCCATTTTACCCATGCGCTGGATTACTCGTTCCGACAGGGCGGTAGCATTCCGCCGATCTGGGCGCGGTCCGGCGGCCGCGAGACGCGCGTCGTCGGCATCACGACGACAGACGAATTCCAGGCAATCATCGCGCTTCCAGGTTCAGGCATCGCCACTGCGAAGGACCTGAAAGGGCGCCGCATCGGCGTCCCGCGCAAACCCAAGTCCGACGTCGTCGACTTCCAGCGGGCCACCGCATTAAAGGGCATCGTTTCGGCGCTTTCGCTCGACGGTCTCGATCACGGCGATGTCGAACTCGTCTATCTCGATACCGACGAGGGCAACCTGATCGAGCGCGGCAATGCTGCCTTCCTGGGCTTGAAGCGCCGTTACCCGTACGGTGCGGAACTCCTGGCTCTGGCATCGGGCAAGATCGACGCCTTCTTCGTCAAAGGCGCCGAGGGAATTGTGCTCGCCAATCAGATCGAGGCCACCATCGTATCCGAGTTCGGCTTTCACCCGGATCCGAAGATCCGCATCAACAACGGCACGCCGAGGCCGCTGACGGTCGATGCCCGCTTCCTCGACGACCACCCAGACAGGGTCGTCGATCTGGTGTCGACGGTTGCAAGTGTCGGGGAATGGGCCACATCGAATCCGGACATGGCCGTTCGCTTCATCGCCAATGAAATTGGCGTCGGCGAGGACGCCGTCTGGGCTGCAAATGGCCCTGATGTCCATCGACACCTCACTCTGACGCTGCACACTGACCAGATCGGCGCCTTTGAGCACTTCCAGCGCTTCCTTCTCGACTGGGGTTTCATTCCGGCCGCCTTCGATGTCCGCAACTGGATCGATCATCGTCCGTTGGAAGCGGAATCGCGACGGAGAGCGGCATGAGCGTCGCACCGATCCTCGTCACCGGTGCAACCGGCAAGCTTGGCCGACTGATCGTCGACCGTCTGCTCGCGCTTGGCCAGCCGGTTCGCGTCTTCACACGCCGCCCTGACGCCGCACGTGTCCTGTTCGGAGAAACCGTGCAGGTCGCCGCCGGTGATTTCGACGACCGTAAGGCGCTCGACGCGGCCGTTCACGGGATTGGACGGCTTCTCCTGCTTTCGCCGATCAATGCCAGGCTTGTCACCGATCAGATCGCCGTCGTGGATGCCGCCGTCGCCGCGAACGCTGCCCGCATCGTCAAGATTTCAGGTTCCGACTGGACGATCGAACCGCCGGGAAGTTCGATTTCCGGCGCGGCGCACGCTGCCGTTGAGCGCCATCTCAACGGATTGGCGGCGAAGACCGTTTCACTCCGTCCCAACGCCTGGATGCAGGTCTCTCTCGCCAACACCATCAAGCAGGCAATTGCCAACGGTCAGGTCATCGCAGCAAACCTCGACGCCGGAATCGGCTATATCGACGCGCGCGACATCGCCGATGTCGCTGTGCACCAACTGCTTGCCGACCGCCTCCGCCGCCGCACGCTCATCCTGACCGGCCCAGACGTCGTCTCGTTCCGGCAGATCTCCACTCTGTTGGCGGCCGAGTTGAAAAGGCCGGTTGCCGCACTCGATAAGCCACCCCAGACCGTTCCGGGGGATGGCGATTTCGAGCACCGCGCCGTCGCGCAATTCGCAAGGTTGATCGCTGCCGGCCGCGCCGCAACGACGACCGATGTCGTTCCGACGCTGCTTGGTCGTCCACCGCGTACCGTCGCAGCCTTCATTTTGGAACAGGTCGCCGCCATGACGGCAGTGCCCGAGTATCAGCCATGACCACACCCTTCGTCGACGTCGCCATCATCGGAGGCGGGCCGGGAGGCCTCGCCCTGGCACAGGGCCTGAAGAAGAACGGCATCGATACAGCCGTCTTCGAGCGCGATCCGATCCGCGCCGACTACGTGCAGGGTTTTCGCATGCGCATCCGTCAACGGGGTATCGACGCGCTTCAGGCGAATCTGCCACCACATCTCTTTCAGGCCTTTCTCGACACGCTTGGATTGGCGCCCACGGAAAACCTTGTCCTCAACGAAACCTTCCAGCGGCTGGAAGACGCAAGCCAGCGATCAGGCGAGCCCGAGGACACCCATATCGAGAAGTCGGTCAGCCGGATCACGCTACGACAGATCCTGCTTTCCGGGCTCGACGGGGTTTTCCACACAGGCAAGCGGTTCGAGCGCTACGAGACGCTTCCCGACAGCACGGTCCTTGCCCATTTCTCCGACGGCTCGGCCATTCGCGCCAACCTTTTGGTTGGCGCCGACGGGGCGGGGTCTGCGGTCCGCCGCCAGCTGCTGCCCGACCTGAAGAGCATCGATACGGGCGTGCGCAGGCTCGCCGGCAAGATCACCCTCGATGCGGCGGCCCGACACGGCATCTCGCCGCTTCTGACCGAGTTCAACGCCACCATTCGCCCGCGCGACGGCCGCGGCCTGATGATCACCAGCCATCGGGTCGATCCGTCCGCCTATGCCCGTCACGATTTCATTGGCACCGAGGATCCCGGCCATGCCGACATCCCCGGCTTCCACTTCAACAATTCCACCAGCTACACCTGGTGGAATACCGCCTATGACACGGATGAACTCGGGCCGGACGACGTGCTCGAAACACTCGACGGCGCAGCCCTCCTCGAAGCGCTCCTTGGGCGTATCGGCCACTGGGACGCGCGCATCCTGAAGCTCGTTCGCAACAGCGACCCTTCGACGGTCGCCTTCCTCAAGGTCAAGAGTTCCACGCCCGGCGCCACATGGCAAAGCGGTCCGGTGACGCTGCTCGGCGACGCGATCCACGCGATGACCTATTTCCGCGCGCTTGGCGGCAACACGGCCCTCTATGATGCCGGATTGCTCGTCCGCGAACTCGTCGCCGCACGGCGTCACGGCAAACCACCGCTTGCCGCCGTAGAAGATTACGAAAACGCGATGCGCGAGCATGGCTACGAAGCCGTGCGGTCCTCGCTTTCAGCCATGCAACGCAATGTCGGCGTCAATCGACCGCTGAAAGCCTTGGCTGCCCTCTAATCTCAGGAGAAAGTGATCATGCCTATCGTCGTCTTCGGCGCTTCTGGAAACATCGGCAGCAACATCCGCAAGGAGGCCCTCTCACGCGGGCACGGCGTGACCGCTGTTACGCACGCCTCGGCCCTTGAGCCCGCCGAACGCCTGACGACATTGAGAGCGGATATCGCCGATCCGGAGCACGTGGCTAAAATCGTTGCCGGTCACGACGCCGTCATCAGCGCCTACAGTCCCGGCCTGCGCCGCCATTCCGCCAAGGACGCAGCCGTTCTCATCGAGAAGGCGCATGCCTCCCTCTTCGAAGGCGTCAAGCGCGCTGGCGTCCGCCGCATCATCATCGTCGGCGGAGTTGGAAGCCTTGAGGCAAGCCCCGGCGTCGACGTCGTCGACAGCGATTTTTACCCTGCGGACCACAGGGCCCATACGCTGCGCAACCGCGAGATCCTGCGCAGCCTGAAACGTGGCGAGCACGACCTCGACTGGACCTATGTCTCCCCACCGCTCTCGATCAAGGCGGGTGAGCGCACCGGCCGTTTCAGGCTCGGCGAGGACGTGCTGCTGCGCGACGAAGCGGGCGAGAGCCGGATTTCCGAAGCGGATTTCGCGATCGCCATTCTCGATGAACTCGACAAGGGACAGTTCATTCGCCGTCGCTTCACCGCGGCCTATTGAAGGACTTTCGTTCGCATGCCCCGCACGCTCAATCTCAATGTCGGCATCAACACCACCGGCTATCTGCCGGCCGCCTGGAAGTACCGTAGCGGCAACCGCCACGACATCTATGATCCCGACTACTACAGGCGCCTGACCGAATTGGCGCATCGCGGCCTTTTCGACGCGGTGTTCTTCTCCGACCATCCGGCATTGATGACCGACCCGAACAGCCGGCCCTTCCATACCATCGACCCGCTGATCCTCTGTACGGCGCTTGCGGCTCAGGTGCCTGACATCGGCTTTGTCGCAACGATGTCCTCCACCTACAATTCGCCCTATAATCTTGCCCGCCGCACCCAGTCGACAGACATCGTTTCCGGCGGGCGGCTGATCATCAACATCGTCTCGTCCTTCAACCCGAACGTAGCCGCCAATTTCGGCTCGGCACCTCTGCCTCCACGCAACGAGCGTTATGCGAGAGCTTCGGAATTCCTTGACGTCGCTAAAAAGCTTTGGGCGAGCTGGGATCCGGCCCGCGAAGGCCACGTCCCGGACGAGCGTTTCTGGGATGCAGAGAGCGCGCATGCCATCGACCACGAGGGTGATCATTTCACAGTTAAGGGACCGTTGAATGTTCCCCGCGGGCCCCAAGGTCATCCGGTCATTGCGCAGGCCGGCGCGTCAGAGGGAGGCATCGAGCTCGCCGCCCGCCATGGCGAGATCATCTATTGCAACATCCTCTCTCGTCCGGCCGGCCAGGCCTTCGGCAAAAAGGTCAGGGATCGGGCTGCGGCCCTTGGTCGCGACCCGAAGGGCATCCGGATTGTGCCCGGCGTGGTGGTGATCCTCGGGGAGACGAAAGAAGAAGCGCTGCGCAAACACGAACTCTTCAGCGGCGCGGGTTCAGAAGACGGTCTGATAGCGCGGTTCCTCAAGGAGAACGGCATCGATCCGGATGGCTTCGATCCGGACGCGGTGCTGGACGCCGGCCACTTCACCCCGGATCCCAACCGCCTACAGGCGGTCGGAATGGGATTGGGGCTATCCGACCTACTGACGCATGAAAGACTGACAGCGCGACAGGCAGTGCGCCGCTCCGAGGGCCATCACCGCCTGCTGCTCGGCACGGCAGAAGAGGTGGCTGACGCCCTTATCGATTTGTGGGACGACGGAACCGTCGACGGTTACACGTTGCAGCCGCCTCGCGCGCCCGATGATATCGTGGAATTTGTCGCAAAAGTCGTGCCGATCCTTCAAGACCGCGGTGTCTACCGCAGGCGTTATGAAGAGACGACCATAAGGGGGCGCTACGGTCTGCCCTTTCCGGCAGTTTGAAATATCCAGTATCTCCAACTGACGTCAATGAGCACGCGGCCCCTCTTCGTTTGTAGTTTCAGATCTGGCCCACCAGCGGCAGCTCGCGCTCGGGTCTGGCCGAACCTTCCAGTCGATACATAGCCTTTATCAACCAAATCAGCAGTCGCTGTCTTTGGTTGATAAAGGCCTGATACATTATGCGATCTCCGACGCACAGAACGGGAACAAACGGGAACGTTGCCGCAAGTTCGTCTCAACAAAAGACGCGTTCTGTTGGCCGTGGCTAGAGAACCTGCGGCCATCTTTGGTGAGGGTGCATGACGGTGAGAATCTCGACGTCCCCACTTACGCGGTAGGGTATGATATAGGGGATGTCGACTAGCACAAGCTCGCGCGTGCTCTTGATGCGACCAGGCCGCCCAGGGCTGGGTAGTCCGCCAAAGCATCCACGGCAGTAACAATCCGTGCCACGACGCGGGTCGCCGCATCCGGATTCTCTTTTTCGATATACGCGCCGATCTCATCAAGCCGCCGCAACGCCCTAAGCGTCCAGCGAATACGTTTTCCGCTCATGATTGACGAGCAGACCTGACGTACTTCCCGACGACGTTCGCCACATCTTCATCGCTGGCGAACTCACCCCGCTCGGCCTCGGCCAGCCCGGCTTCAATCTCGGCAAGCTGCCATTCCTGCTGTTCAACAAAAGCTTCGATGGCTTCCGCAGCCATATAGGAGCGTGACCGATCCAACTTCTCAGCGATCTGATCCAGCTTGCTTGCGGTTTCATCTTTTACACGCACGGTAAACGCGGCGGTCATGGGTCCAACTTTCACTGGTTCACCTTGATTTTGAGTGAACCACAATGATGCATCAAGGTTAAGACCTCCGACGCATCCACCACGAGCACTGGCAGGGTGGCGCGCTGGTGGCGACGGAGATCGATTTGTTCAAATTGCGATGGTGGGGCGTCCATGAGTTCCTACTGGCCCTCCATGCTGCCGGTTTCGCGGAGGTGATCGTATCTGGCAATTACCAACACGGACGTCCACCGCAGAAGGACGACGCCATCATCAGCTTCGAAGCGGTTCGGCATGCCGACCGCGCATGTGTAAAATAGCCATACGCTCAAATCGGAAAGGGACATCGCAATCGAACACTTCAGTCGGTGAGCCCTCAAGCCTGGATCGTTCGCCACACCACCTGAACCGCGACCGATAGCAAGAAGGCCGCCGGTGCGAGGGCCCTTACAACTCGCGCAATCTTCTTGCTCATATCGACTCCACTTTCTCAGAAGTTGATGGAGTGGATGTGCCCCTCCCGCCTCTGTCGCGATACGGCAGACTGGCAATGCTGGTAATGTCACGGTTAGGAGTATTGACATGGACGACGCCACCATCATCGCTATCGATTTGGCGAAGCGCGTCTTCCATGCCAGTGGCGCTCGCGCCGACGGCGGTGTCGCGTTCACGAATAGCTTGACGCGCGATCAGCTTCTTGCGTTTCCCTCCGCCCAAAAGAACGACACCGCCGATGCGGAAGCTATTGCTGAGGCGGCATCTCAGCCCACCATGCGCTTGGTTTCCGTCAAAACCGAGGATCAGCGTACCTCCATGAAGGCCAGCGGCTGCATTATGCCGGAAAATGTTCTGAACCGCCCCAAGTTTCTGGACCAGCGGAGGGCAGAGTTTTCCGGCCTATCTCAGGGAAGCGGGCTGGCGACGCTTCCCGGATTCATCAGTGATGATCGGTACCTTGTTGCCGATCGCACCATGGGGCCGAAGCAGAGCGTCATCCGCCAGCCGTTGGCGCCAATATTGTAAAATAGGGCAGTGAAAGGAAGACTTTGGCCACAATCGCATTGGCCAAGTCCACGTCCTCCGCCGCATAGAAAATCCTCCGGGCGCATGCCGCAGCCGGATCGGACGCAAGCTTTTCCACTTCGCTGTGGGTGGTGACATAGATGTCGAGATCAGGCCTCACGCCTCTCAATACACTAGCGAGCTTAAACGCGGAGGCGTCTGGCAGCATTAGAGCTATGCTGCCGTCCAGGATGCGTCGCAGGGCCGGCGCGTCATGCTTCGATCTGAACGGCGCGCCCTCTGCGACGATGACAGCGAGAATTTTCGGATTGACTATGGCTGCGCAGAAAGCGTCCTCGAAGCTGCCGACGATGACCGGCTCGTAGATAAATGAATCCTCGACACGTCGAAGACGACGAATCTCCGCACAGATGCCTCGTCAGCGTTGACAGTTCGGCGCATGTACTATCATGAAGCTTCAACGCCGGAACTATGATGGCTCGCAGAAAGACGCCACGCTCTTCCGCCTGCGATATCGTCGACAGAACCCCGTCCCGGAAGGTCATTGCGCAGACCTTCCCGCGACGCACGACCAATCCAAACTGCTTCAGCAGCCCAGTGATGCTGTTCTGCAAGCCGATCTTCTGGCCGACCAGGTATTGCCGCATCGTCAATAGCATCCGTGCTTCCTGACTGCTTCTGCTGCGCACTTCGACACGTCGTAGGAAGCGCCCCCCGAGCCGGATGATCTGCGCCAGACCGCGCGCGTCATTCCGGTCGGCTTTGTTCCGTTGGGTTTTGAGTAGCTGCGCCGCCTGATACGCCTCAAGGCACACCATCGGTAAGCCCATCGCGGCCAAGTCTGTGTAAAGCCAAAAGCTCATGGCACCAGCTTCAAGGCCGGCACGGCGGACCAAGACGATATCGATGCGCTTTGCGATCCACTGGTAAATATCAGAGGGCGATGTGAGCGCTGTTCCTTCAGCAATCATTGCCCCGTCGTCATCGAGGATGCAAATCGCTGTCCGTCGCTGGGACACGTCTAAGCCGATGAAGTAGGCCATTGTCTCCTCCTGATGTTGCTACGAGCTGAACGACAGAAGAATACCAATTCCGAGTTCCGCCGAGGCAGTCGCGGCTACACCATGGGGGAACCGCCTGCACGCATCGAAGCGCAGGCGAAATGGAGGAAGGTGGGCGGAAGCCTGTTTGGGGAAGAGAAGGGGCCAAGCCCCTCAGCGCCCCGACAGGGTCGTTCAAACAGAGATCAAGCGTATCGGAGCTTTCAGCATAGCGCCGCGCCAAGCGCGGGAAAGCGGGAATTCGCGTCACGCGAAGGGCGGAGAAAGGGCCGCCGCAGGAGCTTCAACATAGTGGCCCGAACGGGAAGCGGGACCGACTGCCCCCGCCCGAACGTTCCGCTTGAGGAGCGGTCTTAAGGCCTCGTCGCGGACTTTGTTACAAATCCCACCGTGAAACCGAACAGTCTTCCGATTTTTTCCAATGTTTCCAAAGTCGGGTTCGCCGTACCTGCTTCGATTTCGGCGACTTGCCTACGGGTTAGTCCCAGGGTGCTGGCGAACTCCTGTTGTGAAAGGCCTATACTCTTGCGCATATCAAGCACAGCTTCTGGTATTCGTAACGACCCGTGCCGGGCGCGCTCAGCAAGGTCCTGGCGCATCGTCAGAATCTGCTCCTTTGTCGGCTTTCTCCAGCGCGCCATGGCTCAGGCTCCTGAAGAACCGGCGAAAGACGCTTCCACGCCGTCGGCGATCTCACCGCACCGCATCATGGCGCGATCGACAATCAGATCCGTCGCGCCCAAGTCCTTCGCGTATTGGGGTATCTGCCTCAGGCGATCGGCAAGCGACTGCAATTGGTTGGCGATGCTCGCCTGGCCATCCGGTTCGGGCCAAGCATCGGCGCAGATCCGGCTCCAGTCCGGAAAGTGGTCTCGGCCGGCATCGCGCATCGATGCCCATCGCGTGGATCGCAAAATGCCCTCCCTTGCCAACCGCATGGGGGCGAAGTCAAAAAGTGGGGAAAGCCGGATCGTGCCGTCAGGATATTTGCTGAGTGCGGAGTTACGGCCGTGATTGTCAGGATTGCCGAGCGCCAGGTTGACGATGTCGCGTTTCAGATACTCGGCAACGTCTGCAACTGGATCGGCCGAGTACGCCTTGAGAATGTCGATATAAGCGTCATGCGTGCCGATATGGCCGAAGTCCGCAACACCGGCAGCCGAAACAAGGCTCTCCTGGCCGAGCCGGACCGTATCTCCGTTCCAACCCTTCTCTCGGTCGAACCTCGGAATGATCAGCACGCCGTCAGCATAAAGGGACGGCTCCTTGACGTTCAAACCGAGTTCCAGCGCCAATCGGGAATAGAGGGCCTCGCCCTTAAGTATCGTACGATCAACAGGCTCGTTGCTGCGAACGAGCTTGACGATGACGTGCCGAACGGCCTCTTCGTCATTCACGATGCTGTCGGCGTAGTAGAGACCGTCCGACGCCTGGGTCATCGACACTTTCGGCCATTCACCCTGCAGGCCGCTTGAGCCGGAGGCAAGCATTGCAAAGCGGTCCGCAACCTCCATGAAGCGATCGGAACGCTCAAGAATATCCCTTTCGGTTACGCCTTGGCGCTGCAGTCCGCGCAGCCGCTGCACCTCCGCCTCGGCCGCCTCCTTTATGCGTATGTTGCCTATTCCGCCAGTCGCTGCCCTCAGGAGCAGCGAATAGTCCGATGAGCGAGCCGCTTCGTTGAGACCAAGATGTTCAGCAAGTTTCCGTCTCGCATGCCCCTGTGGCATAAGGTCAAGAAGAAAGGGCGGCCAGCGATTGCTGTGCCGGTTTTCAAGGTCGACGGGAAAGCGAACAGAAAGCGCACGATGATCGCAGACGGCACTTCCGACCGCGAAATCCCGGGCTGCTGTAGCAATAAAGTAGTCAAGGTCGTAGTCGACGAGGGAGCTGCCCTGGTAGCCGGCCTCATCGTCCTCAAGGGCAACAGTCGCGGCTTCGTGCCATTTGCCTTGAAAGTGGATTTCAAGCGTCAATCTCATGAAACGACCCCTTTGAGGATCATTTAACGGCAATAATCAAAATTATCAACCCATTACACGGGTCAATAAAGCGTTTTGCGGCATAAGCTTTATTATGGAACTTTTCGATGTGCGCGTGCAAAGGTCTGAGCGTACCAGGAACATCTATGCGTTACGACGAAACAATCCAGATCAGTCGTCATAGAAAAAATCAAGCTCCCAGCGCCGCGGGACGAGGAGCTTTGTGACAGGAGAAAGTTCTGCAAACGTTCCCGCTGATGGGCCTTTGGAACAAGGCACGCGCTCCATTGTTTGGCAGATGGAATAATGGGAGACGCTATTACGTCTTAGCCAAAGAAGGGCCAATGCGAGCGAAGGCTTTCCAATGCAAAGTCGTTTCCTGCACGCTGCTGTTTTCGTTTTCCTAATTGCTCCTCTTACGACGGGGTGTGCGGGGATCTCTAACCAGCAGCCTCGATTGTTGGTCATCGCCGTTGGAGTTCTTCATAGGAGCGAAAGGGAACGCGCCAAGCCCTGGCGGTGTCGTCCCAATAGGCCCAAGGCACCTGACGAAGCTCGCCGATGATCGTTCGCGAATAGGGTGTTCGCAAACAGAGATCGTTGCCCACTTCGAGATACGGACTAAAGATCGGATCGAACGCGAAGGCGTCTCTCCCCTTCTCGTTAGCAAACGGATCATGTGCCGACAATTGGCGATCCATCCATAGGGCAAACCGACGTTCGGCTCTTTTGCCCGGGACAAACCATTTGCCCCGGTCGTCACTCCATCGTGCCCGGGGAAACTCCTGCCGAAAGTCTTCAAGCGCTTGTCGGTCGTATGCAAACGAAACGTATGCGCCGGACCGCTCAGCCGATCCGTGCGACATCTCGCGCCGCCCTCCTCGCGTAACAAAGGAACATGTCTGAGGGATAACGAAGGATGTTGGCCGGCCGTTCCCTGCGGCCCGGCTGTTTCCGCAGTTCCCACCCGACCGGAGAGGCGTCCTAGCCGCATTGGCCCTGGCGCGTGGGCACCGGCTCGGATGGCGGCATCTGCCCCAGAAACATCGCCGTTCCGTTGGGAACTTCCGTGGCCCTACGCAGTTTTTCGTCGAAGTCTTAAGTCGTCACACAGGTCGCACCATGGACCGCTTCTTCGCAAGGTTCGCCACGGCTACCGCCCATGCAGCCGGAAGCCCTTTTGCCTTCATTCTATGCGTTGTCGCAGTTGTTGCCTGGGGGCTTTCAGGTCCCCTTTTCGGCTTTTCCGAAACCTGGCAACTGGTGATCAATACAGGCACGACCATTGTCACATTTCTCATGGTGTTCCTCATCCAGAACACACAAAATCGAGACGGGGCGGCACTCCAGGCAAAACTCGACGAGATCATTCTGTTCACCGACGCCGAGAACGAATTCGTTGGCATTGAGAAATTGACCGACAAGGAGCTGGAGGCACTCCATGCTCGGTGCGAGACGGCCGCCCAACGCTCCCAGGCTATGCTCCAAACCACGCACAAGGAAAGAAACGCCCGAAAGAACCGCTCGCAGTAGAGGTCGACCGTCGGCTGGGGGTTCACCGTCAACCCGATGAGAGCCTGGCCTCGCGGGGCAAGTCCAATCGTTGGAACATCCGGGCGCCCCGAGGGTTCAAAGCCTAATGCTCCACCTCTCATTCTCACGAGGAACAAAGATATGGCCAAAAACGCCAAGCAAACACCGGACAAGCGCGCAACAATTCACGATCAGAAGCTTGAGCGCGGGAGCGGCGGGGAACTCCATCAGCTCGCTGATGGCGATGTAGATGTTTTGACGACGGCGCAAGGCGGCCCCGTATCCGACGATCAAAACACCCTGAAAATCGGCGCCCGCGGCCCAACGCTTATGGAGGACTTTCACTTCCGTGAGAAAATCTTCCATTTCGATCATGAGCGCATCCCGGAACGCGTAGTGCATGCGCGTGGCTACGGCGCCCACGGATACTTCGAAACCTATGACTCCCTTTCCGCCTACACCCGTGCCGACATCTTTCAAAGGGCAGGCGAAAAGACGCCCGTCTTCGTGCGGTTTTCAACCGTGGCCGGCTCGAAGGGATCTTTCGACCTTGCGCGCGACGTGCGCGGCTTTGCCGTCAAGTTCTACACCAAAGAAGGCAACTGGGACCTCGTTGGCAACAACATTCCCGTCTTCTTCATCCAGGACGCGATCAAGTTTCCCGACATCATCCACGCCGTAAAGCCGGAGCCTGACAGGGCTTTCCCCCAGGCGCAGTCGGCGCACGACAATTTCTGGGACTTCATCTCTCTCACGCCGGAATCGATGCACATGATCATGTGGGTGATGTCGGACCGGGCCATCCCCCGCTCCTTCCGCTTCATGGAAGGCTTTGGCGTGCATACGTTCCGGCTCGTCAACGCGAAAGGTGAATCAACCTTCGTCAAGTTCATCTGGAAGCCGAAGCTCGGGCTGCAGTCGGTTGTGTGGAACGAAGCGGTCAAGATCAACGGCGCCGACCCGGATTTTCACAGACGCGATCTCTGGAACGCGATCCAAACCGGCAACTTTCCCGAATGGGAACTGCAACTGCAGCTTTTCGACCAGGATTTCGCTGACAGCTTCGACTTCGATATCCTCGATCCGACAAAGCTAATCCCTGAAGAGATTGTAAAGCCGCTTCCCGTCGGACGGCTTGTCCTTGACCGCATGCCCGACAATTTCTTCGCAGAAACCGAACAGGTCGCATTCATGACCCAAAACGTGCCGCCCGGCATCGACTTCTCCAACGACCCGCTGCTCCAGGGTCGGAATTTCTCCTACCTGGACACACAGTTGAAGCGTCTCGGGAGCCCGAACTTCACGCACCTTCCGGTCAACGCCCCCAAATGTCCTTTCCATCACTTCCAGCAGGACGGGCAAATGGCGATGCGCAATCCGGTCGGGCGCGCCAACTACCAGCCGAACTCCTGGGGTGAAGGCCCGCGAGAAAGCCCGCAGAAGGGGTTCCCGACCTTTGCGGCCGAAGAGCACGGTGAAAAGGCTCGGCTGCGCGCCGAGAGCTTTGCTGATCACTACAGCCAGGCGCGCCAGTTTTTCATCAGCCAGACCGCAACCGAGCAGCGCCATATCGCCATGGCCCTGACGTTCGAGCTGGCGAAATGCGAGAACCCCGTTATCCGCGAGCGCATGGTTTCCCACCTTCTCAATGTCGACGAGACCCTTGCCACCACCGTTGCCGACAAGCTCGGGATCCGGACACTTCCCAAATCCGCAGATGCCGCGATACCGCCCCGCGACGACCTCCCCGCCTCGCCCGCCCTCAGCATCGTCGAGAATGGGCCGGATAGCTTTGCCGGGCGAAAGCTTGGCGTATTGGTGACGGCCGGGGCGGATACCGGGCTGCTGAAGACGCTGCAGTCGGCCATTGAAAAGGAAGGCGCCGAGATGGACGTCGTGGCACCGAAAGTCGGCGGCGTAGAAGCCGCAGATGGCAGCTGGATCGTGGCCAAGCACATGGTCGACGGAGGCCCCTCGGTCCTTTTCGATGCCGTCGCACTGGTCCTGTCGAAAGAAGGAGCCGAACGCCTCGCTGAGGAAGCTGCAGCCCGTGATTTCGTCGCGGATGCCTTTGCGCATTGCAAGTTCATCGGCTTTTCAGCGGAGGCGCTTCCGCTTCTCGCGCGAGCCGGCATTGAACCCGACTTGGATGAGGGACTGATTGCGCTCGACGCAGAAAAATCGGTCACTGCCTTCATAAAGAGCTGTCGGAGGCTGCGCCTGTGGAGTCGGGAAACGTCTGTCAAATCCTAGTGTTGGACCCGGGCGTTGCCGCTTGTGTGCCTGAACGCCGGCCGCGAGACATCGAGCCTCATCCAACGCCCGTACGGCGGATCCTGTTCTGCAGTCGGTCCAGTATCTGGCATATCAGCAACGCGTACAAGACCATCAGCTCGGTCTTGGCTCTCATTTTTCGAAGGCGGTTGCGATCCTCAATGTGGAGGGCCCGCGACCGCTCGAATGTCGCGAACAACGCTCGGGCAAATCGGTCGTCGCAAGCGGCTTTTTCGAGCACGTCGACAATTTTCCTTTGAAACATCACATGTCGCGTAGCCTCCTGAACGTGTCGTTCGGCCATGGCCAGGCTGCGTTCGATAAGACCGAGCTCGGCCACCCCATGGTCGAGCATGGACAATCGCCTCACGGCGCGGCGCGGTTTTGCGCGCAACATCGTCAAGGTCCGCCGGCCATCGAGCCGACGACGACCATAACCAGCGCATCCACGTCTATTGCCCCTCTGACATCGACACCGTCGCCTCGCCGCTTTACGCGGAGAGCTTGTCGGGCGCCTTCGCGGCTTGCCGCTCCAGTTCTCCGATGACAGCGGCGATTGCTTTCGCCTCCAACGGCTGGCCAATCAGATTGCCGGTACCCATTTCCAGAATACTCCTTCCTTGCGTTCGCGGTAGTGCTTGAACTCGCATTCAAACGTCCTGCCATAGGCGCCTGCGGCCGCAATGGCGACCGTAGCGGGCGGGCTCATGCCTTTTCCCGGCGCAAACCAGTCTTCAAGCAGATCATCCGGGACGTAGGCGCCGATCCTGAGCGGCAGCAGTCTCAGCACCTCGTCCATTTCCTTGGGTGGTGCCATCTTCGGTTCCTCCTGGCTGTTTTGTTCTTGACAAAGCGCCCGGCGGCAGCGTCAGAGCCTTGCCAGTCGCGACGGGGACGATGAAAAGACCCCGACGGGGGTTGGCGTCATGCCGGCCTCGATGCAAGCTCCGACGAACGCTTCCCGCGCGACGGAAGCCGGTGCGCGACCGTTCAACGCTTCCCTGCAACTGTCCACTGCCGCCTTGTAAGTCTGACCGTTGCGTACGGGCCATTCGTTTTCGAGAAAATCCAGCGCATCGAAAACGGTAGAAAACAGACGCTCGGCGCCGGACTGCAATCGCACGGATAACGGTACGCCCCAAGGCAGCTCCCGACCGTACATGGGTGTTCCTCCCTTTGACCGCGCATGTGCGCTGCTCAGCGGCGTTGCAGATGGCGAAGAATGTAGGCGACCGCCAGCGCGGCGCTGGTGGCAAGCAGGAACGTTTTCAGCGGACCACCCCCCTCCCCTCGCCGCAGATCGATCTCCTCGTGTGGCGCGTCGACGACTTCGGTTTGCGGCCGGTCGAGGCCCGAGGCAATTTGGATATGCCAGCGGCCGTCCGGATCCTGAAACTCGATGTGCTCGTCAACGCCCGGGATCCTGTGGTTGGCCGCAGCGATCCGCGCTGCAGCAAGCGCATCGGTTTGCGACGGAAACGTCTCGGAAAAGGCTCCCTCGACCTTGTAGGCCCACCCGTCATCATGCTCGACAACCTCATATTGCACTTTGGGCATGCGACCCTCCGTTCTGCGCCTACGCGGCGCGGCTAGTCGGCGAGCGCCTTGGCCATCTCCAGATGATGCTGCAGGGCGGGCAGCGTCTGGGCCGCCCATGCCTTCAGTGCGGCGTTCTCACCGTTTTCGGCGTAGCGTCCAAAGATATCCACGGCGTCTTCATGCGCTTCGATCTGGTCGTCGCGATATTGTTTTTTGAACTCCGCCCCTTGCAGGGCCTTCAATTCGTCGAGTGCCTCGTTCTGGTCGTCGGACATCGCGGCCGCCGGCGAAACCTTGACTTTGCCGCTGTCGACAAGCTGCTTCAATTCACCGGTCGTCTTTTGATGATCCTGGACCATCTGCTGAGCAAATGCCTTCGTGCCCGCGTCGGTGCGCTCGACGGCAAGTTTGCTTGTTTCGATTTCAAAGATATCGCTCATAGAGACTTCCTTGACGAAATCGTCCGTCTTCGGAGCGGCTCCCACCAGACTGTTTATTCCAGATTTCTCCGCCGCTGACTGGGCAAACGCGGACGTGGCGGCAAGGAGGGCCGCCGCCATAAGCGTGATCGTTTTCATTGGTCTTCTCCTCGTTCGATGCCCGAACAATGAAGCCTCGAACTTGTTCCCAGGGGCCGAACGTCTGTCGTCGACACTCTCAAGATTTCCTTGACGGCACGATCGCGAACGCTGCCAGCCCACTCCCCCGATAACGATCATCGAAACCTATGGAACCTTTTTCAGAGCCGCTCATTTGAACCTTCCTGCAGTGACGAACTCCGGAGTCGCCGGCACTTCTGATTGCGGCAACCATCGTTATCGGATGCGCGGGTTCCGCGGCTGCACAGGCCGACATGGTCTGTGACCTAGGCGGTATGACGAAACTGGAGACCGACGCAAACTCGATTACGGACGCGACAAAAATAGGAGATGGCTGCAAAGGAAATGGCGATGGCCAAGGAAGCAATGGCTGCCAATGATGCGCAGAAATGCAAGACCCACATGGAAAATGCGATGAAAGGCAAGGACGCCATGTGATCGGCCCAATTTGACTTTCGAGCGTCGCGTTCTACGTTCGACGGGCGCGCGCCGCTCCCCTACCGCTTAGAAAGCGCGCCCAACCATTCTTCGACGGTTGCAAGTTCGAGCTGCACCGAAAAGCGGTTACCGAGGAGTTCGAGTGAAGCGTCGTGCGTTTGGTCGAGCCCGCTGTAAACGCCGTCTTTCAGCAGCACCACCCCGTAGCCCAAATCAATGGCGCCCAGCACCGCTGACATGACACAAACATCAGTTTCGCCGCCCGTCACAACAATCGTCTCTACACCTTCATAATTCAGCGTTCGCTCAAGGCGACCGCTGAGCCATGGCGAATAGGTGCGTTTATCCAAAATGCGCGCAGGCGGCACCAGCCGCTGGAGGGGACGAATAAGTTTGATAAGGTCCGGGTCTATCTGTCTTGCCGTCATCATCGGCCATTTTTCGTAGTAGTCGCGCCACATACCCGGCATCTCCTCGGGAGCATCGGGGGGAACGAAACGCGTAAAAATCGTGCGCTCGGGAAAGCGCGTTGCGACCTCGATCACCTGATCGGCAATTTTGGGCATCCATCTTGCCTGCCATGGCGTCTCGTCTTCGAACATGCGCTGCATATCGATGCAGAGGTGAATCCATTTCTTCGATCTCATTCCGGTTGCCCAACAGAGAATTGACTTCCCAACTGCGCGCGGGAACCGACGGTTCCAAAAATGTTGCCGCCTTGCGCGTCTCAACTATCTACTCGCGAGCGGCTTGCCGCACGAAGGCTCTAAGCGTCAGCGACTACCCCGGATGCAATCAGTAGCCGCCGATGATGGGCAGTATTTCGCCGGTGATGTAGCTCGACATCTGCGGCGATGCGAGGAAGACGTAAGCGGGCGCAATCTCCTCTGGCTGGGCAGCCCGCTTCATCGGCGTTTTGGACCCGAACGCCTCCACGTCTCCAGCTTCCTTGTCGGAAGGGTTGAGGGGTGTCCAGACAGGACCGGGAGCGACCGCGTTGACGCGGATGCCTTTGGAAATGAGGTGACCAGACAAGGCGCGCGTGAAAGCATGAATGCCGCCTTTCGTCATCGAGTAGTCGAGTAGGTCCTTTGATCCCACAAGTCCTGTCACAGATCCCGTGTTGATAATCGAAGAACCGTTCCCAAGATGCGGAATGGCCGCCTTCGCCATGTAGAAATATCCATAGAGGTTCGTTTTCAACGTCTCGTCGAAGTGTTCCGCAGTCAGGTCTTCGATGTCCTTTGCGTGAATCTGGAACGCGGCATTGTTGACAAGAATGTCCAAGCGTCCGAACGTCTCCACCGTTTCCTTCACGACCGTTCGGCAAAATTCGTCTTCTTTGACGTCGCCTTTTTTCACGAGGCATCGACGGCCCTCCGCATCCAATGCAGCTTTTGTATCGGCAGCATCTTTCCCTTCATCCAGGTGTACGAAGGCAATGTCTGCTCCCTCACGTGCAAAAAGGATGGCAACGGCCCGCCCGATTCCGGAGTCGCCTCCGGTAATCAGCGCAACCTTGCCTTTCAGCTTCTCCGATCCCTTGTAGAAGGGCGCGTCATACATCGGCGCAAGCGGCAGATCGGCCTCCGATCCCGGCTTGGCCTGATGAACCTTCGGAAAGGGAGGTTCAGGATAATGCCGCGCTCCCGCTTGCATGGCGCCGCGCGGCTTGGGATCTTCTTCCTTCCTGTCGGCGCTCTCCACCTGTTTCTGGATCTTGCGCTGCTTCTGTGCGGTAGGAGCCGTCATTCAAATCTCCTTTGACTAAGAAGAGGAAACACCGGCGCGCTTCAACCTTGAGCATGCACTGGCGCAAGCCCTCGGCCAGGCCTACTTTTGGTCGTGTTCGGACCGGTCAGCCTCATCGATCGCACCCTTGGCGCCCTCGATGGCACCTTCCGCGACTGCGTCGGCCGTTGTTGCAAGGTGATCGCGGAGGCGATCCGAAGCTTCGCCGGCCGCCTCATCCTCAAAATCAGTCGCAGGCAATGCTGCTCCGATAGCTGCACCAATCGCAAACGCGAGCGCGCCGCCAACAAGGGGCTGGTCGCGAAAAGTCTTGACAAGAACCGCATTCAGTTCCGCACCGTGGTTCTGGGCGCTTTCGCGGACACTCCGAACACTATCGGCGGCGGAGCGGCCGGCGTTCGAGACGGTGCTGGAAATCCCGCTCGCCGTGCCTTTCACTTCGCGCCACGTCGCCGACGCCCAACCGGTTGCTTCATCGAACAAGCTGCCGGTCTCGTCCCGTATGTCGTCGATTGCCTGACCGGAAGCGTCAGCGAAACCGCGATAGACCGTCCCGCTTGGATCAACGAAGTGACCCGCCCTGCGGCCAGCGGCGTCAGTTCTCGCCCGAAAGCGGCTACCGCCTTGATCTTCGAAATGGCTGTAACGGTCGCCGAAATTCGCCTCGACCGGCCCCACCCGGCGCATGTGGCCCTTGATTGGGGCGAGCGGATAGTCGTCCATTCCTGGATCGACGGCAGAAGCTTGGGGCGCCTTCGAGCCAGGATCGGCAAGTAGCCAAGCAAGGCCGATCCCCGTCAGCGCTACCGGAATTGGATTTGCTTTCATGGCGCCGCTGAGGTTGCCGAGGAATTCGGCACTACCACTTCCTTTCGCGTAAGCGATGAACTCGTCCATCAACTCGCCAGGGGACATTCGCTCCTGAATGGCATGGAGACGCTCTTCGATCCTTTGGCGATCGGTTTCGATTTCCCGCTGGAGTTCTGCGGATGAAGGTGTATCGGCGCTCATTTCACTGTCTCCTTGGCCACGTCGAGGTCGCGCTGGAGCGAGGCCGCGGTTTTATCGAAGCGAATGCTGCGATGTGAAAGCGTGGCGAGGCTTCGGGAAATCATTACCCACGCGAGAACTCCCACCAAAAGCCCGACTAGGACCGCTGAGAGCGCATGGGCATTGGCCTCTTGCATTCCTTGGCCGATCATGAAGGCCCCGACCGCCTCCACCACTGCGCTCAAAAGCACGCCGATGGCCGCGATGGCAAAGACCAGCCCGATGAGGAGCGTCTCGATGCTGCCAATTGCGCGGGAGAAGTTTTCGCTTGCCTCAGCCTTTGCGAGATCGATCTCTTTGCGGAACAGGCCGGCGATATCGCTCACCAGTCCCGCCATGAGGTCCGACAAGGAACGGTCGTCTCGTGAGTTAAGCATCGCCCACCTTCCTTTCAAAGGCCCAGTTGCCCTCAGGGCGGGTAGTCGACGGCGTTTCGTCCGACCTCTTGGCCGACGCACTCAAAAAACGACTTGCCGCCAGTCCCGCGATCGCAGCCATGCCGAGGAAAGCAAGTGGCTGCCTCTGCCCGAAATCTTCCGCCAGCGCCGCGATTTCTCCGAGATCCCGATTGTCGCAATCGCGGGCCAGGCGACCGACTGAGCGGCCGAGCCTTTGGGTGTAGCGACCAAGCGCAGGCTGGTCCGAATGAGAGAGCTCGGAGCCGACTCTCTCCATGGCGCCGGCAAGCCCGCGCAACTGTTGCGCAAGTGCGCCTTTTTCGTCATCCATCGCTTTGGCCTCTGCCGCCTTTGCGTGGCTGGAGCGATTGCCATACTCGGCATCCTCATCGGCGTCGTGGTCCGGCACTAGGTTTTGGGGCCACCCGAGGTTTGGGTCTCCCTCATTCGAGCGCCAGACATCCGGCTGCTGCTGTGGTCTGCGGTTTTGTGGGTCGTCGATCATGTCGCGCCTACTGGTTTGCGTGGACGGCACCCCGATCCGTTGGGTTCAAACCAGCGGCCTGCGATCTTGTTCCCAGCCCAATCCGCCAATCACCTCCGGCAGGCGAAGGAGACCAATCTCTTCCTGCGCGCCCGTTTCGTGTGAAACAGCCGGTCACGGATCTCGTCGCAGGGCCTTGATGGATCGCAGAGCACACTTGCCGTCGTGTTCGAGCCGCCGGCAACCGGTGCTGGGAGCAGCGTGGGTCGCCCCTTTTCGCTCGGCCAAAAGTCGGGCTGGCGTGCTGCATGGCAGCGTACGACCCGCACGGCAGCCAAGAATTGGTCCGCCTTTTCGGCCCCGGCGGAACATTATCGCTGGAAGACGCTTAGGTCCTCCTCAGTCAGATCGACTGAGGAGGACAAACCAAGGAGAAACACAATGCCAAATCAAGGCGGCCATGGTGGTGGCAGCGAACAACAGCGCAAGGCTGGCCAGCAAAGCCACAAGTACGATGACAAACGCGAATCCAGCAGCCGCGAGAGTGGCGCCAACAAGGGTTCTGGTTCTGGGAGCAGCAAGCGCAGCTCTGGCAGTTCCGGGAGCAGTTCTGGCGGTCGCGATCGGAAAAGCTGAGACCAGTCCATGGTATGCGATCGAAAACGCTATCGGCTCGGTGAAATCCCCGAAGATGGCCCGCTTCGCCAAGACGATCTGCCGGAACCGAGAGAGCCCGTTCCCGATCCCAACGAAGACGAAGAATCGGTCGAGGACGAGGAAATCGAGATCCCGGACAAGGGGCTCGATCCAGACGAAGACGTTCCAGACGATTTGCCTGATGGCAGATAAAGCCGCCTGGATGCCGAAACTGTGATGCGAACAAAGTCGCCCGCCCTTGGCGGGCGACTGCATTCAACGGCGCTCGCTACTCATTTGAGCAAATTTCCACGTCAACAAGTGCTTATCGACAAGCACCAACAGATCTGCGCTGAACTTGCAGGGTGAAGTGGTGGCGCTCGTCGCCAGCTTGGATGAGCAGCTATTTCCCTAGCCAACGCATTTATCTTGGTCCGTAAGACCTTGGTCCCAAGCAACCTCCGACCAATGTCAAACTACGCTGCGACTGAGGTCGGGCAACCGGAACCGTCCCTGCGAGAGGAGGTTTGAACGGAATTCCCGCTGACAGTGGGAATTCACCATCTGATTTGGAGACGAACATGAGAAAGCTTCTGAACATTGCCGTCACCGGGTTCTACCTGCTCGGTGCAACCGGCGTGACCTTTGCGCAAACGGTCGTTGTTACCCCGGAACAGGAAACAGTCGTTCGGGAATATGTGAAGAAAAAACCGATCGCGTCGATCAATCTGCCCGGCGTAGAACTCAATGTCGGATCCGCGCTTCCTGACACAGTGGAGCTGCATACGATTGACGCTCCCGACGTCCAGTATCGCTACGTGGTCATTGATAACCGCACGGTGCTTGTGGATCCCGGCACACGCAAGGTCGTTCGGGTCCTGCAGTGACCGCGAGGGGTCTCCCTCGCTCGGCAACCCGGATGAGGTGTACTCCCGAATGACCGAGCTCCCGTCGGTCAAACCAGGGCACCTCGGGCCAGCGGCCCGAGGTAAGCGCGTGCGGCGGCCGTCTTTGGTTTCGTCGCACGATGTCCATCTCCCAGACGCAAGAACCTATAGGTCACCATGCCGAAGGAGAGCTTCGACTGCCTCAACCAGCGCCTCGCTCGCGAATGGTTTGCCAAGAGTTGGAGCGGTGTGCGTGCTGCCGCTCAAAGCCGAAGCCCCATATCCGCTCAGAACGAGAAACGGGATCGATTTCTCGCCGCAAGCGTCTGCTACCGGGGTCCCGCTATGCCCTTGGAGGTTCATATCCAGCACGACCACATCGATCGGCGACGTCTCCTCGATCAGCACCAACGCCCGGCTGACCGAGGGAGCGAGGCCCACAACCTGCCCTCCAGCCGCTGCCAAAGTGTCCTCGATCGACATGGCCACGAGCATTTCGTCTTCGACGACGAGTATTCGCCGTCCCGCCAATGTACTTGAGTGGGTCAACATCAGTGCGCTCCAAAGGGCGGCTTGCTGGTGAAATCCAGGCTCATCGTGCATGTCAGTCCTTCCGGTTCGAAGCGGAGCTCGACCGGATATCCAAGTTCGTGGGCGAGGCCCCGATTGAGGACCCGCAGGCCAAACCCCTGCCGATCGGGTACTGCCGTCGGTGGTCCACCACGCTCTTCCCACAAGATGCTGCACACATCCTGGCATTGCCAGGACAGCGCGACGCGTCCATTACCGTTTGATAGCGAGCCATGTCTAATCGCGTTGGTCAGCAGTTCGTTGAACGCCATTGAAAGCGCAAGGGCTTGCTTCGGGTTGATGCGGATCGGTGCGCCGCGGAGAGACACGCGGCCATCTTCGACCCAGGCTGCCAGAACGGTCTGCGCGATATCGCTCAGGTTCACCGACTGCCATGCCTCGCGTGTCAAAAGGTCGTGCGCCTTGGCAAGCACGAGCAGACGGGTGTTTAAGGCTTGGGCGAACGCCTCGGGAGAGTCAGAACTTTTCAAGGTTTGCTCGGCCAGGGAACTCACGGTCGCGAGCGTGTTCTTTACCCGGTGGTTGAGTTCTCCGACCAGGAGCTTCTGGCGCTTTTCTGCCTTGCGCTCCTCGGTTCTGTCTCTGAAAATCTTGAGATAGCGATCAGGTCCGCTCTCCTCCACAGGAAGCATCACGCCAGAACCCCAAAAACGTGAGCCATCCTTGCGATAGTGCCATCTTTCGTTCGCCGCACGCCCCCTTTCGCCCGCGATAAGCATTTCCTGTTGGGGGACATTGGAGACCCGATCCTCAGGGCTGAAGAAGATCCCTCCGGAAAGGCCAAGTACCTCGCTGTCGCGATAACCCAAAAGACGTTCGGCGCCACTGTTCCAGCTTGCGATGCAGCCGGCCGCGTCGAGCGTGATGATGGCATATTCGCTGGCGCTGTCGAGGATGGCACGTAACCGCTCATTGGTGCGGCGAAGCCCCTCCTCCGCGCGCTGGCGGGCCTCCTCTGATCGCTGACGCTCGATGCTAAAGCCGAGCTGGCGCGCGATCGTAAGGCAGAGGACGGCCTCGTCCGCCGTAAATACGTGAGCGATCTCACGATAGGCCATGAACTTGCCGATCACGATCCCGTCGATGGTTAGGGGTATGAAGGCAAGGGCGCGGATCCCTTCATCTGTGATGATATCCTTGAGTGCCTGTGGTTCGTCAGCCAGTTCGATGTCGCTGACGAAAATGGGAACGGCATCTCGGTCTCCCGGCTTCCACGGTGAGTGCCCGTCAACCGCGCGGCGATAGCCTTCTGACAGCCCCCGCGAAGCAACGAAACGCATCACGCCCTGGTGGTCAAAAAGCAGGATCGAGGCGCGCGAACACCCCAATGCTCGCTCGATCGCATCGAATGTCGCATCGAACACATCGGTGGAGGTCTCTGCGCGATAAAGACCGTCCGTCAGTTGGAAGAGCGCTTCCAATTCATCGGCCTTCCTGATCCAGGACTTATCGGCGACAGTATCGCGTTGGCTCATGTGTGGCCCCGCTGGGCAATCGAGCCCGTGAGAACTCGGCTTTCTGCAGAGACTGCTGTAGCCTTGCCGTCACTTAGGCTCAGCTCTCAGCAGGTTCAGGTAAGAAGATTAGGTGTGGCACGCGGGCATGAATTCAAGATCTCAAGAGGCGGCTACGTCCGAACCCGTCACCGGCAACCGGGAAGAGCCATTTGCAATGCCATCGTAAAGAGTCCCGCCAGCGGTGACGGGGCCGTCTCCTGCGTCCAGACGCTCCCCAATGGGTTGGAAGCCCGTTAGGCGGATGCACAGCGCAGCCGTCAGCCTGGCTGCCCTGGTCGGTGCGGTGATTACGCAGGTCGTCGGCAAAATTCTTTGAGACAGTACCGCCGGTCGACCGGGCCCAAGAGACCTCTAGCCAGCAATTCGACCCATTTCCTAGACGGCTGGTCGTTCGCGTTGTACATTATCGTTTCGGCATGCCGGACCGGGTCCGGAATTCAGCCAATCGCACCGACCGCACAAAGCGCGGTTTCGAGCTGCGCCAAACCTCCCCCAACTCAACACGATTTTCCCACGCCAGACTGGAGGAACTTCCGATGGCAACCGCGCGATGCGCCTGTGGCGCTCTGACACTGAGCTTGAGAGAACCGCCTCAATTGACCGCGCTGTGTCACTGCCTTGCTTGCCAGCGACGAACGGGTGCGCCGTTCAGCGCGAATGCGTTCTACGCAACGGACTGCGTCGAAATCTCAGGGGTGTCGACAGAATACACCCGAACCGGCGATAGCGGGCGTAAGGTGCGAATGCATTTTTGCCCGACCTGCGGTTCGACGGTTTATTGGATGGCCGAGGCTTCGCCGACCTGGGTGGGGGTGGCAATCGGTTCATTCGCCGACCCTACCTTTGCGCCGCCCGCCATCTCGGTGTTCGAGGAATCGAAGCATGACTGGGTGCAACTCGGCGACACCGTCGATCATTTCCACGGCCTCCCACGCGCGTAACCGTAGTAGGATTTTACAGAGGGCCCGGCAGCTGACGCGCCTTGATAGCTGAAGAGCAGACGCAGACGTATCTCCCCTCACCTGCCCGACCGCGCCAGTGACCGGGCTATATCGATGATGTCATCCCGTGACGCCGTTGGATCCTCTTTGTTCCAAGCGACACCCAACCCGATCTTCAGATCGACGCCGCGCACCGGTCTAAGCTCAAAGTTGCGGTTCGGCAGATCCTTTGTCCATTCCGGCACAAAGCCGATGCCAAGGCCGGCTGAGACCAGCGATACCAACGAGAACGTGTCATCGCAGCTGTAGGCAATGTTTCCAGCCAACCCTTGGGTGTCGAACATCTCGGAGAAATAGCGCTCCGAATAGGAGAGGTTCTGCCGGGAAAACGCGATGATCTTCTCTCCTCTCAGATCCTCGATATCGATCTCGCTGTGAGCGGCAAGCCGGCTCGTCCTTTCGACCGCCAGCAGATAGCGCTCATGCGCGATTGAAAAGAACCGCAAGGAGCCGATGTTTTCGACCGGGCGGATGAAGCCGAGGTTGATCTGGCCGTTCTCCAGTCCGCGGATGATGTCTGAGGTCGAGCCGCTCCTGACATGCAGCGCCACATCCGGAAACTTCCGACCGATGCGCGATAGAAACGAAGGCAACACCCCGGTCGTTGCCGGATAGACGGTTCCGATCCTGATCGTGCGTGCCGCCTTGCCGGCAACCGAGCGCGCCACTTCAGCCGACAGCCCGACACCGCCGATGATCCGCACCGCCCGATCGTAGAACGCCTTCCCTGCCCGCGTCAGCTCGACCCGCCGCGTCGACCGATCCAGCAGCCGGACACCCAACTCCTTCTCCAGTGCCTGGATGTGCGAGCTCAGCGCCGGCTGGGCGATGTGCATACGCATCGCCGCCCGATGAAAGTGCAGCTCCTCGGCCACTGCGACGAAGTAGGAGAGTTGACGCAGTTCCATGCAAACCATCCCAAAGCGCAAATTATCTGAATTTAAGATAACTGAAAATCAGATATAAATGAAGCCCCCATCTCAAGGCAGGTGGGCAAATCGTGGCCAAAACTCTCGGTACGGCACGGCATAAAGCGCTGATTGCGCTACTAATCGCAAAGCGGGAGGCCGCAGGGCTCACGCAAACCGAACTTGCGACAAAACTTGGCGAATACCAGTCGTTCGTAGCGCGCCTTGAAAGCGGACAACGCCGGGTGGACGTCGTAGAGTTCCTAGAGCTCGCTAGGCTCTTGGGCTTCGACCCCCATCAAGCAATGGACCATGTATCTCAGGTCAGAGACTAGCCGCGACCGGAACCTTGGTTCATTGAAGAAGCAGCGTCATGTTGATTTCATCGACATGAGATAGAATTCGACAATCGCTCCCCCCCTTTGGGAAAGCTACGCGAGTCCGGGGGCCGGCAGTGGGGAAGGCGCCGCCGCAGCCATTCCAACTTATGCCCTATTCACCAATTGCCTGACAGGCCGAGCCAATCCAAAGAAGGATGGTGACCTGGAATAAGGTAATCGACAATACCCGGCACGATGTCTAAGCCCCGGTCGCTGTTCATGAAGACGGCAAGAGCTGTTTGCCTTTCGGGGACTGCCAACACAAACGCGGTAGCGCCAGTGTTTGCGCCCCAGTGAAAAATCACGTTTGCATGCGGTTCCAAGCCCCAGCCTAAGCCCCAAAACACGCCGGCCTGCAATTCATAATGCACGCTCTCCAGCGCCTGAATACAGCCTCTTGGCGTCGGAATCTGAGGCTCCAACCAAAGTTGAGACGCTCGCTCGGAAAGCAGCCCTCTTCCAACGACGTCGACCATGAAGCGCCCGTAGTCGAGCGCTGTCGTGTGAAGGGAGAAAGCTGCATTCGCTCGCTGGGGCTTGAACTTGCATCCCACTTCTCCTTCCCAGTTATGGCTGAACGCTGCATTGGCATCGAAGGTATCACGCCAGACAAAGCTTGAAGTGTCCATCCCGAGGGGACTGAACACCAGCCGTTGGAGGATAGTATTCAGTGGCTCGCCGGTCAGCCGTTCGAGCGCCGACTGGAGATATGCAAATCCTTCCCCCGAATAGCTGAAGCGGGCCCCAGGCGGAAAATAGGTTCGCAAAGGATAATCGTCATTGCGCCAGTTCGGCAGACCGGCGGTGTGGGAGAGAACATGACGCGCAGTGATCGTTGCGAACGCGGGATCATCAACAATTTTTGCATTGGTAATACTGACCAACGGCTCATCCAAATCCAGCTTGCCAGCATCAACGAGCTGTAGCACCGCGTGCGCGACGACTGGTTTGCTGAGAGAGGCTGCTTCAAACACGGTTTGGATATCGACGTGAAGCCCCGTGTCAACGTTCCGAACGCCAAACGCTCCATACTCCATCAAACCATCCCGCATGACGAAGATTGATAGTCCGGGCACGCCGCCTGCTTCCATTAGTTTTGAAATCTTCTTTTGCACGCCGTAGGCGCTCCCCCACGCGGCAGAACTAGCGATCAATCGCCGGTTGCTTTTCCAATATAGCCGACATCCGAGAATAGGTGATCTCGCAACAAGTGCAATGGCCGGCTTCGCCTCATCGTTCTAGAGCACGGCGCTGACGGCCTACCACATTGATGCCCGTCTCGGAGTCGCGATCGTTTCCAGCTAGCGAACACGAGCTGAAAGAAAGAAACTCCGCTTCACCGAAAATCCCGCGTCTTCACCTTGATCTGATCGAGATGCAAATAGGGATCAACGATATCGCGCGGCCGCGGTCCCTTCGGCAGTCCGCACGGATCGGGCGCCGGCGCACCCCGATGAAACTCGTCGCCGCGGCCATGCGGCAGCGGGAAATCGGCATCACGATCGCCGACGCTGGCAAGCTGGCCTGAAAGATCGGTCAGCCGGTGCGCGACCAGATGCACCACCTCGCCCTCCCTCTGGATCCGGCCGTAGATGCCGAGCATGCCGGCACCCAAAACGACGCGGCGGAACTTCTCAAAGGTCTTTGCCCAGACGACGAGATTGGCAACCCCGGTCTCGTCCTCGATGGTGATGAACATCACGCCCTTGGCCGAACCCGGCCGCTGGCGCACCAGCACCAGCCCCGCAGCCTCCAGCCATTTTCCATCGCGCGACCGCATCGCTTCCCGGCAGCTGACGATGCGGCGCTTCGTCAGATCCGCACGCAGGAACGAAAGCGGATGCTCGCGCAGCGTCAACCCGACATGGCCATAGTCCTCGACCACCTCGCCGCCTGACGTCATGGGCCTCAGCGCTACCGCCGGTTCATCGAGCTCGGCCACCGTTCGGTTCTCACGATCGGATGCGGCCGCAAACAAGGGCAAAGGCTCGTCGCGCAGCGCCTTGATCGCCCAGAGCGCCTCGCGCCGTGCAAGATTGAGCGAAGGTCTGAACGCATCGGCTTCGGCGAGTTCGACAAGCGAAGCTGCCGGCACGCCGGCGCGGCGCCAGAGATCGTCGACGCTTTCGAAGGGTCGCTCCGCGCGCACAGCAACGAGGGCGGCTGCGTCGACATTCGCAAGCCCCTTGACCATGCGAAGACCGAGACGCACGGCAAATCGGGCGTCGTCGCCGGTCGGCTCAAGCGTGCAATCCCAGCGGCTCTCGTTGACGCAGACCGGCCGGATCGCGACCCCGTGCTCGCGCGCGTCGCGAACGATCTGGGCCGGCGCGTAGAAGCCCATTGGCTGGGCGTTCAAGAGGGCGGCGCAGAAGACATCCGGGTGCCAGCATTTCAGCCAGGATGACGCATAGGCGATGAGCGCGAAAGAAGCGGCATGGCTTTCCGGAAACCCGTAGCTGCCGAACCCTTCGAGTTGGCGGAAGGTCTTTTCGGCAAAGTCCGCCTCGTAGCCGTTCGCGACCATGCCGGCGATCAGCTTCTTGCCGAACTTCGAGACGCCGCCCGTGTGCTTGAACGTCGCCATGGCGCGCCTGAGCTGGTCGGCCTCGCCAGGCGTGAAACCGGCACATTCGATCGCGACCCGCATCGCCTGTTCCTGGAAGAGCGGCACGCCGAGCGTCTTGCCGAGCACCTGCTCCAGTTCCGGTTTCGGAAAGACCACCGCCTCCTTTCCCTCGCGGCGGCGCAGATACGGATGCACCATGTCTCCCTGGATCGGGCCGGGGCGAACGATCGCCACCTCGATGACGAGATCATAGAAGGTGCGCGGCTTGATCCTCGGCAGCATCGACATCTGCGCACGGCTTTCGATCTGGAAGGTGCCGAGCGTGTCGGCCCTGCGGATCATCGCATAGGTGCGCGGGTCCTCGGCCGGGATGGTCGCAAGATCGAGGTTGATCCCCTTGTGCTCGGACAAGAGATCGAAACCGCGCTTCATGCAGGAGAGCATGCCGAGCGCCAGGCAATCGACCTTCATGAACTTCAGGATGTCGATATCGTCCTTGTCCCACTCGATCACCTGCCGGTCTGCCATGGCTGCCGGCTCGATCGGCACGAGCTCGTCGAGGCGATCATTGGTGAGTACGAAGCCGCCGGGGTGTTGCGACAGGTGCCGCGGCGCACCCATGAGCTGCCGGGCAAGATCGAGGGTCAGGCGCAGGCGCCGGTCGCCAAGATTGAGGTTCAATTCCTCGGCATGCTTTTCGCCGACATCCTCGCCCCATCCCCAGACCTGGGACGACAGCATCTTCGTCATGTCTTCCGGCAGCCCGAGCGCCTTGCCGACATCGCGCAGCGCGCCTTTCGACCGGTAGCGGATGACAGTCGAGCAGAGTGCCGCATGGTCGCGGCCATAGGTGTCGAACACCCATTGCATGACGATCTCCCGGCGCTCGTGTTCGAAATCGACATCGATGTCGGGCGGCTCGCGCCGCTCCTCGGAAACGAACCGCTCGAAGAGCAGATCATTCGTATCCGGGTCGATCGAGGTGATCCCGAGCACATAACAGACCGAGGAATTGGCCGCCGATCCCCTGCCCTGACAGAGAATGTCCTTCGAGCGCGCGAAGCGGACGATCGCATTCACGGTCAGGAAGTAGGGCGCATATTGGAGCTTCTCGATCAGCCTCAATTCATGCTCGAGGTTTCGCCTGACCTTGTCCGGCAGCCCCTCGGGATAGCGCCAGGCCGCCCCCTCCCAGGTCAGCTGCGCCAGCGTCTCTTGCGCCGTCAGTTCCGGATTGGAGCGTTCCTCGGGATACTGGTAGGCGAGCTCGTCGAGCGAGAAGCGGCAGCGCTCCATGATCTCGACCGTGCGGGCGAGCGCTTCCGGGTAGCGCGGGAATAGCCGCGCCATCTCCTCGGGCGGCTTCAGGTAGCGATCGGCATGGCGCTCGCGCCTGAAGCCCGCGTCATCGATGGTGATGTTGTGACGGATGCAGGTGACGACATCCTGGAGAATGCGCCGCTCAGACACATGAAACAGGACGTCATTGGTAACGACTGTCGCGACGCCATGGACGGCGGCCATGTTTGCAAGCTGATGAAGCCGCAGTTGATCGTTCGGCCGCCGCCTGAGCGTCAGCGCCACGTAGCTGCGATCATCGAAGGCTTCGCGCAGGCGCCGAAGCTGCAGCGCCAAATCTTGATCGGCCTGGTCCGGAAGCAGAACGGCAATCAGGCCTTCGCCATAGGCAACGAGATCGGCCCAGGCGAGCCGGCATTTCGCCTTGCCACCGCGCTTCTTGCCAAGCGACAGCAACCGACAAAGGCGCGCATAGGCCGGGCGGTCCGTCGGATAGACAAGCACGGAAATCTCGTCGTCGAGATCGAGCCTGCAGCCGACGACAAACCGGACGCCCGTGTCCTTGGAAGCCTGATGCGCCCTGACGATGCCGGCGAGGCTATTGCGATCGACGATCGCCAACGCCTCGATCTTAAGCTCTGCTGCGCGCTGAAATAGCTCTTCGCAGGACGAAGCCCCCCGCAGAAAGGAGAAGTGCGAGGTCACCTGCAGCTCGGCATAGCGCGGCGCCGTCATCCGAATATCCCGTGCAGGAACCAGCGGTGGCTGCCCGTCTCGCCGTGTTCTCCGTCGCCGGAGCGGAAGATCCAGTAGCGCTCCCCGGCGTCGTCTTCGACCTGGAAGTAATCACGGACCGCGACGAGTTCGGCATCGCGCTTCCACCATTCGCCAAAGACGCGCTCAGGCCCGTCGGCACGGCGCACGCGCCGCCTCACGCCGCGCCAGGTGAAGCTGACCGGCGGATGGTCTGGAAGAAGCGCCATGGTTTCGATCGGCTCGGGATGAAGAAGAAGGCGCGTCGGCCGCGGCCAGTGACCGGGCCAGGTCTCGCCCCCATCCGGCGCCATCGGCGCAATCCGGGCGATGGAGCGCTCAGGCACGTCGCTTGCGACCGGCGCGAAGCGGAAGAGCCGGCGATGGCCGATGCGGTTTCCGAGGATGTCGATCAGACCCGATACATCGGCTTCCGGCTCCTCGACCAGCGACGAAATCACCTGGGTTGCAACAAGCGGTTCGGTGTGCGTCGCCGTCAGCGACATGATCTCGATCCCGAAACCGGGATCAATCGTCTCGATGCGGTCAGTCAGTAGCCGCGTCAATCGCTTGACGTCGCGGACGGGGGTCGCCGTTCCAGCCCTGATCGCCTGATAGGAACTGTCGACACGGTGAAACAGGAGATCGACGCGCCGCGCGCCCAGGCCCTTCTCCTCGAGCAGCCGACAGAGGACGCTGACGAGCTTGGCCGTATAGCGCGCGATGGTTTCGGCGGCAGCGATCGGCTCCCCGAACGAGCGACGGACTTCGATAAGCTCGGGCGTGCGTATCGGGTCGATCGGTTGGGCAACGCGGCCAATCGCCTGATCGAGGCGCCGGCCAAGTTCCGGCCCGAAACGCAAGGAGAGCGGGGCGCGCGGCTGACGGTCGATGTCGCCGACCGTATTGAACCCGAGAACGCGAAGGCCATGAACGACAGACGGATCGAGCCTCAAGGCTGCTATCGGCAGAGTGCGGATGACTTCCCCTTGAGTGCCAGGGGCTACAGCGAGCGTCGGCCGAGCGAGGAAGCGGGCAGCGGCGTGTGCCGAGCCCCAGGTGTCGGCGATCGCCACCTGTGCGGCGATGCCGGCCCCATGGAAGCGATTGACCATGCCCGACAACATCAACGCCTCGCCGCCGTGCAGATGATCGGCACCCGTCGTATCGATCACCAACCCGTCGGGGGGATCGGCGGCAACGATTGGCGCATAGTGCTGAAGTGCCCAAAGCGCCAGACGCTCAAGCGCCTCGGCATCGGCAACGGGATCCGCATCCATGACGACAAGGCCGGTTACCAGCGCCTGTGCCTTGGTTGCCGGCATGCCGATCCTCAGCCCCGCGGCAAGAGCTGCCGCGTTTGCCGCCATAACGACCCGCCGGCGATCCCGCCTGCCGACAAGGACGAGCGGAGCATCAGCCGGCGGCGCGGTGTCGGCGAGCTTCCTCCTCAGGCGATCCGTGGGAAAGGTCGGAAGGAAGAGCGATACGACCCTTGGCATCGGGGGCCTCCACTTCAAAATCTGCACTTTCGCCGGATCGGCAACGGATGAGTTCAACGAGCCAGCGCGGGCGGCCAACACCTGGAACGGGCAACGGTGCGGACGGCAGGACGGAAACCCGCCAACGCGTCGTCGATGCCGTCGGTTGCCCGAAATCCGAGGCCTCCGACTGCCTTCGCCACCGGCGGATCGCGATCCCGATCGTTCCTGAGCTTTCGGCCGCAAGCTGCAAGCGCCGCGAGGCCGTCATCGAAAGGCGCGCCAGTTCGCCGACGACGGCGCCCAGGCCGCCATGACGCAGGCCTTCTTCCATGCAGGCAAGAAGCGCCTTTTCGTCTCCCGCCTCCACATAGATGACCCGTGTCGGTGACAGCCCCACTTGGGCCAATGCCGGCGCGAAGAGATCCGGCCGTGTCACGCACCAGAGCACCTTGCCCTTGGAACGCGCAGCAATGCCTGCTGAGAAGAGCGCCGAGGCAGCGCCGTCGATCGCGCCATTGCCGCCGCCGGCGACCTCATGCAACGCGCCGAGCGCAAGCCCCCCACCGGGCAAGCGCCGGTCGATTTCGGCAACGCCGAACGGCAAGACCTGGCGCCCGCGACCGCTCGTGCCTTCGAGGCGTTGGATGCGCTCGCGCAGTTCGGAAACGACCGAGTTGTCGACTGGACGGGGCATTTTGGAAGGAACAGCTCCCTGGGGCTTTGCATTAGCGCTTCCTGTTGATATGTTCTTTATTTGTTCTCTTTCGCATTGCGAGTCAACTGGCCTTTGAGCCAAGAGTTTCTCGTCGATGCAACACGAGACGACAGGCAACGGCGACCGCTGATATGAACGCGGCGCTGGAGACGGAGGAACTGGAGCGTGTGCAATCTCTACAATCTGACGACCACGCGTGACGCCATCATCCAGTTCACCAGAGCCTTCCGCGACAAGGCCGGCTGGAACGAGCCATCGCTGGACGTCTATCCCGGCTACCAGGCGCCGATCGTGCGCGTCGGCGAAGACGGTGAGCGCGAGATTACCCGCACCACCTGGGGCATGCCCTCCCCGCCGGAAGTCGTGAAAAACTATGATCCCGGCGTTACCAACATCCGAAACCTGAATTCGCCGCATTGGCGGCGATGGCTGGGTCCGACCAGCCGCTGCGTGGTGCCATTCACTTCCTTTGCCGAGCCCGATCCCGCAGCGAAGCTTCTGGGAGGCAAGATCCCGAACGCCTGGTTTGCCGGCAGCAGGGATCGACCTTTGATGTTCTTTGCTGGGTTCTGGACACCGTGGAAGGGTGTCCGGCGCGTACGCGACGGCGAGCGCGAATACGAACTCTTCGGCTTCCTGACGACGTCGCCGAACGAGGTTGTCGCACCGATCCATTTCAAGGCGATGCCCGTCATTCTGACGACCCCTGAGGAAGTTGACCTGTGGCTCACCGGATCCTGGGATGAGGTCAAACATCTCCAACGGCCGCTGCCGGGCAACATGCTGGTCGTCGTGGAACCGCCGGCCGCGCCCACCGAAGAAGGTTTGCTCCTGTGAGCGGTCACCCGGACACAAGGGCGCGACCAAGGTGAAGGCGATGGAAACGCCCGAGCGCCCACGCAAGATCATCCATGTGGACATGGACGCCTTTTATGCATCCGTCGAGCAAAGGGACAATCCAGAGCTTCGCGGGCTTCCTCTTGCCGTCGGTCACGGCGAGGCGCGGGGCGTCGTCGCGGCCGCCAGCTATGAAGCCCGCAAGTTCGGGGTCCATTCGGCCATGCCCTCGGTAACGGCCAAGCGCAAATGCCCGGACTTGATTTTCGTGAAGCCGCGCTTCGATGCCTATCGCGCCGTGTCGCAGCAGATACACGCGATCTTTTGCGAGTACACCCCGCTCATCGAGCCACTGTCGCTCGACGAAGCTTATCTCGACGTCACCGAGAACCTGAAGGGGATGGAATTAGCCACCGAGATCGCCGAGGAAATCCGCCAGGAAATCAAGGTACGAACGGGACTGACGGCGTCCGCCGGTGTCTCCTACAACAAGTTCCTCGCCAAGATGGCGTCGGACCAGAAAAAGCCCGACGGGCTTTTCGTCATTACGCCGAAGAACGGCCCGGCCTTCGTCGAAGCGCTGCCGGTCAAGAAGTTCCACGGTGTCGGACCCGCTACGGCGGAGCGCATGCACAAGCTCGGGATCGAGACAGGTGCGGATCTCAAAGCCTGCGACCTTGTCTTCCTGCAGCAGCACTTCGGCAAGTCTGGGCCGTATTTTTACTGGATTGCGAGGGGCATAGACGAGCGCCAGGTCAAACCCGATCGGGAGCGCAAGTCGATCGGTGCGGAGGACACCTTCACAATCGATGTCCACGACTTCGAAACGGCGCACGCCGGCCTCCAGCCGTTGATCGATAAGGTCTGGCGCTATTGCGACGCCAATCGCATCCGCGGGAGGACGGTGACGCTCAAGGTGAAGTGGGCGGACTTCACGCAGATCACCCGCAGCAAGACGGTCACGGCGCCGGTATCGAGTTCGAGCGAACTTGCCGATATCATCACCTTGCTCCTGTCACCGATCTTTCCCGTCTCAAAGGGCATCCGACTGCTCGGGGTCAGCGTCTCATCGCTCCACCATGCGAGCGCCCAAAGCGCACCACAGCTCGCGCTAGCGCTTTGACGTCGACCCCGCCAAGAGGTCATACCTGTGTCGGCTTGATGTTGCCGACAGAAATCGCACCCGACAGGATACCCCTTACAAGTCCCGGCCGCCCTCTTTCGATCTCGACGACACTATAGAGCTTTTCGGATCGAAACGGACTTGCCGAGGCCGTTGTCACATCCTCGGCCGGAGCTGCGTCTATTTCCATGAAGTCGAGTTCGCCGCCGGCCGCGACGACGCGCGCGTCCCCTGAGGTGCGTGCCGCCACGACAACTTCCCCTTGCGAGGGTGCGTTTGCCCATCGTGGATCACTGGCAGAAGCGATGGGAACCAACCGGTAAACATTGAGGGTTTCGGTTCGACCGCCTGATGCAACAGTCTCTGCATCCGCCATCTGCGCTTTGCTTTCGACCGATTGGCCGACCGTCGTCCCGCTGACGCGGGGATTGCTCGGATCAAGGTCGTCTTTCGGATCACTGGACATTTGGCTCTCCGCTTTTGTCAGAATGGACCTTCGTAACGGTCGACGAAGGATCCCGGTTCCCCCAAGGACAACCCTTTTGCAGTCGCATATGCCATGCAGCGCGCGGAACCCTCTTCGCGCTCGGTCGTTCAGCACCAATGTTCGAAGGTTTCACGCTCAAAATGATCGAGGTGTCCGGTGCGACGTTGCGCGTGCGATATGGCGGACGGGGAAAACCACTTCTGCTCTTGCACGGGCACCCGCGCACGCATGCGACGTGGCATCGGGTGGCGGCGACGCTTGCTCCCGACTATTTCGTGGTCTGTCCGGATCTCCGCGGTTTCGGCCAGTCGTCGATCCCTGCAGATATGCCCAACCACACTGGCTCGTCAAAAAGAGCCAAGGCTCTGGATTGCATCGAGCTCATGCAGCGATTGGGCTTCGATCGGTTTTCCGTCGCTGGGCATGACCGAGGAAGCTATACGGCCTTCCGGCTGGCGATGGACCATCCAGAAGCAGTCGAGCGTCTCATCATTCTCGACGGTGTGCCTATTATCGAAGCGCTGGAGCGATGCAACGCCAATTTTGCGAAGGCATGGTGGCATTGGTTCTTTTTCGCGCAACTCGAGACCCCCGAACGCGTGATCAATGCCGATCCAGAGACCTGGTACAAGGCCACGTCACAATACATGGGAGATGATGCCTTCGCCGATTTTCTGGATGCCATACACAACCCGCAGACTGTCCATGGAATGCTGGAGGACTACCGCGCCGGCGTAGCAATCGATCATCTTCACGATGCCGAAGACCGAAAGAACGGGAATCGGGTGCAGTCGCCGATGCTCGTCCTCTGGTCTCTCAAGGACGATCTCGAGGAGCTCTATGGAGACGTTCTCGGCATCTGGCGGCCGTGGGCTGGAGCCTCATTGAGCGGCAAGGGCCTGGTCTCCGGCCATCACATGGCCGAAGAAATACCCGAAGCTTTGGCGGCAGAGATGAAAGCGTTCCTCGGATGAACCGCTCCCGCCCTATCGAGGGCCGATTCACTCGCCCCCCGCGGCCTGAGAAAGCCGTATTTCCCGAGCCGGCACAACCGAATCGATCATGGCTTGGAAATGCTCCGCATTATCCTAGCTTCCGGGGGGGCAGGAAATTCGAGTTTGACTAGCTCTGTCCTCGCTTCAAATCAGAAAGATCAGTTCGCGTAGAGGCGTGCGGAGCGCCGCACAAGAGGTGACACGGAGCCAATGGCCTCGGATTTACTGCGCGTCGGGCCGAGCTTCATCACTCGACCATCCGATATCGCTTTGGCCTCCTGCGGAACCTTTTTCATTCCAACCGCTTTGAAGCGCCGAGCGCTCGACGGTTGCGGCAGGCGACATTGGACAAGCCTTCCCTGCAAGCCCTTTCAGTGCTGAACAGTGGCTCGGGCAGCGCGCTGCTCGCACCACCACCCTTACAAGGAGACGGCTATGGGTCGCGGTATTTTGCTTTGGCTACTCGGTGTTCCGATACCGATCATCATCCTTTTGATGCTCTTCATGCGATAGGAGGCCGAGATGGAAACTTCCGTACTTGCCGATGTCTCAGCGCCGACGGAATCGTCCGCCTCCGGCGTGAACTGGTCGCCGATCATTGCCGGCGCCTTCGCAGCTTCCACATTGACCCTCATCCTTATGCTGGTGGGGTCCGGATTGGGTCTCACGATGGTTTCGCCCTGGTCGGGTCAGAGCGCGAGCATTACTACCTTTGCGGTTTCCACGGCCGTCTGGCTGATTGTGGTCCAATGGCTTTCGGCCGCGTTTGGCGGCTACCTGACGGGCCGGCTGCGGACAAAGTGGGTGGGTGTCCACACAGACGAAACTTTCTTCAGGGACACGGCGCATGGTTTTCTTTCCTGGGCCCTCGCGACGCTCGTCGTGGCCTTCTTCTTGGGTTCTACCATCTCGGCGGTGGTAGGCAGCGGCGTACAAGCGGCCTCCACCGTGGCCTCGGGTGCCGCGATGGGCGCCTCCTCGAGTGCGGGGGGCGGGACCGGGAACGATAGCGGCGGCGGAATGACATCCTACTTCGTCGACGCCCTGCTCCGCCCGACCGACCCCGCGCGGATCGCGGCACCAGGAGCGGAAGGGGACACAACGGCCGCAGCTCAAGCTTCCCGGATCTTGGTCGAAAGCGCGGCTTCCGGGCAAGTCGCGCCAGACGACAGGACCTATCTGGCTCAACTCGTCGCGGCACGCACGGGACTTTCGCAGGCCGACGCCAGCGCGCGCGTCGACGCGGTTCTGGCCCGGATCGAGCAAGCGAAGGTGGATGGGCAGAAGGCAGTCGACGACGCCCGAAAGGCCGGTGCCACCTTTGCCCTTGTTGGCGCGCTTTCACTCATCATCGGCGCATTCATTGCTAGCGCAGCTGCCGCGTTAGGTGGGCGTCAAAGAGACGAGGAGGAAGCGCTCTTTCTCAGCGTGAGCCCGGACAGGTTTTAAGACCGCTACCAGAAACCCAATTGGGCTTGGGCGAAGCTTTGCGCCCAAGCAATTTCGGGGAGACGTCCCATGGCGAAGCTCAAAGCGATCGCTCTCAATGCCACTTTGAAGCCCTCCGGCGGAGAATCCTCCTCTACCGACCGGATGCTGGATCTCATTGCCATATCCATGCAGGAACTGGACGTGACGACAGAGCGCATTCGCCTGGCGGACCTGAACATTAAACCTGGTGTCCTGTCGGACGAAGGAGAGGGAGACGAGTGGCCGGACGTGCGTCGGAAGATCCTTGACGCCAATATTCTCGTTGTTGGAACACCAATCTGGATGGGACAGCCATCGAGCGTAGCCAAGCGTGCGCTGGAGCGGATGGACGCATTTCTGGAAGAGACCGACAAACAGGGCAGGATGGTTTCCTACGGTCGCGTCGCGGCAGTGGCTGTCGTTGGCAACGAAGATGGCGCCCATCACGTTTCTGCCGAGCTCTACCAGGCGCTCAATGATGTCGGTTTCACCATTGCAGCCAATGCCGTTGCCTATTGGGTGGGAGAGGCGATGGGCAGCACGAATTTCGTCGATCTTGCCAAGGTGCCAAAGGTGGTGAAAACCGCAGTCGAGATGCTTGCCCGCAACACGGTTCACCTAGCGAAACTGATGAAGGAAAACCCCTATCCAGCCGAAACAAAATAGCGGGTAGCAGCTGCCGTTCATGCGAAGAACTCGAGTTGATGTGAACCACTCAGCCTAGAACTTGATCACGCCAACGTTCAGTGACGCACGCAACCTCGCGTGCACCGGCGCAGCACGACAGCGTGCGATGAATTCAGGCGGTGCCTTCTGGCCATAGTGAGCCATCACTTCTGGCATTAAGATCCTCTCCCCGGCGAAGGCAAGATACCTTACCAACGCTCCTGTGATGATGGGCCCAGGCCGAATGACCCGACAGTAAAAGCCCGCTCGAGCAGCTTCCTTGTACAGCTTGGGAAAACTCATATCACGCATCTTTTCACCCAGGATCCGGCATGGCATCCGCGGTGCTGTCGCTTCCATGACGAGGTCGCCTACGATGAAGCGATCGCCGATCGCCACGGTCTGGTTATCCAGTCCTTCGAAGCAAAGATTTTCTCCGAGGAGCCCGTGATCGATGGTCCTGTTCAGTGTGTATTGCCACCACAACCGGGTCAGGTCCCCCTCAACGTACACCGCCTGCTCCGGTCCGCCGTGGTGCTTCTGGTTGCACACGGCGTCGCCTTCGACACCTCCGCCTCCCACGAACTTGCTTTCATTCGTCGGATTTTTATTGATTCCGGTTTTTGCCTTCTTGCCCGGTCTACCTTCCGCCTTGCCGACGCAGACCGCAAGAACCTTCAGAACCCTCGCGCTGTCCGGCACCGGTTCTTCGCGATGTGCGGGGTTGTGAATTCCATATAGCGCAGTGCCCATGACGCGACGCCCTCGATCCGCGCCCAACGCTCAACGGACCTTCTGCGGTTGGTGTGCTCCCGGCACGCGACGGTTTGAATTTGGAATGGTCTCAAGCACCAATCTCAATTCGATCAGCAAAACACGCTCCTGGTCAAAGACCTGTATGCCGATCATCGATATGGGGTGCCGCGGGAGGCCGTCGGCCGCCATCTCAGCCAGAGTCACTTTTGCCTCAGTAATGGCTGCCTCCTCATCGGGGAATTCGAACCCCCGATCTTCGGCACTGAAGCCTTCCTGGTCGGTGGTTCGGAAGTAGAACATCGGCAAAGTGACGTCCTCCTAATGGCTCGTTCCATTCAACAACGCGGTGGTCGGGGCGGCACCGAGCCAATGCTCGCCCTTGATGGCAATCACCGATTGTCAAACGACGGCGGCGCAAAGTGGTTCCGTGCCGCGCGTAAACGAAAGCCGCCGCAAGGTGGATGGAGCGACGCGGCCAAGGGCATCCATCGTTCGCTGAACCTCGCGCGCCGGTGAACGGAACATTTTACAAAACAGCGGGTTTGCTGGGGGTCAACGCGACGACGAGGCGCGCCGAGCACGACCCCATAAACCATGAAGGCCTTGACCATGACATACGTTGCATCCCCAAAAACCCCGAAGGGAAGCGCGGAACGGTCCTCCGACTGTTTCCGATGTGTTTCAGCAACCCTCTCGACCATCGGTCCCGCGGGATCTCTGCCGGCCAACGAGGCCAGTTTGATTTCGGCCGCCGTCGAAGCCGGCTGGGAAGAAGAAGAGGTGCGCACGGCGATAAAGGAAGCTCGCTCGGTTAGCGCGGATGGGAGCGGGAATATCGGAGGAATTACCGGCCGGCTTTCCGGATCTTCCGCGACAGAAATAGCAAACGCACCGTTGGACGCTGGCCGCGAGTCGGCGAAGGGCATGCACGAGAGCGCTAAACAGGAAGAGCGGCGGATCGAAGAGCTGAAAGGGAGCCCCCTTCTCAAAGGCGAGGAACGCTTCGAGGAACGATCGAAAAGTTCCGACGGGAAGAGTGCGGGAGAGAAGCAAGACCCGGGTGAATGATCCTGGCAGCGTTGGCCGCGCATGAACTGTCGCGTGAAAACCTGCCAGAGGGGTGTCTCATCAACTTTCCCACTCGAAACCGATGCTTTTACGTGCTTCGCGCTGAAACTCACGGCCGAGCTAGATCTGCAATGCCTAAACCGGAGAAAGATGTGCCCGCAGAAGCCTAATCGACAGCTTTTCCGAGCGTGTCAGCGACATATGCGCCACGTTCACCCATCAGCAAAGGCTTACCAGTGGTGGTATCGACCGCCGTCTGGTGTTCAAGTTCGGCATTCAAAAGAGCACCGATGATTAAGATCACCGTGGAGATCCAGACCCACATCATGAACCCCGCCAGCGCGCCAAGAGCCCCGTAGGTCGCGTTGTAGTTCGCGAAATTCTCCAGATAAAAGGAAAAGAGCCAGGATGCGGCGAGCCACATGATGGCGCTGAACACCACGCCCCAATTCAGCCAGCGCACTTTGGCCCGTTCGCGACTTGGGCCGTACCGATAGATTGTGGCCGTCCCCATGGCAGCGAGGAAAAGGATCGCGGGCCAGCGTATCACTCTTGTTAAGGTTTCTACCCAGCGATCCAGCCACACATAGGCAAGCAGAGCAGGAATGATCCCGATCAGGAAGATGAGGATCGCAGCAAACATCAAGGCGGCAAGGGTGAAGGCGAGGCAGAAGAGCGTTCTGGCCACGAAGCTCCTTTTCTCGTGTTCACCGTAAGCAACGTTCATGGCGTCAAAAATCGCCGACATGCCGTTGGCTGCACTCCACAGGGAGATCAAGAGACCGCCGGCAAATCCGAAACGAAGCGTGGTGGTCTTCTGCGCCGTCAAAGATTTCAGCTGATCGGTGATTAATCCGTAGGATCCTGGCGGCAGAAGATCATCAAGCACATTCATGTGCGCGCCGATGTCGTTCGGATCGGCGATGAACCCGTAGACGGACACCAACGCGCCAAGTGCCGGAAAAAGAGCAAGCATAAGATAGAAGCTGACCCCTGCCGCGATGAGGAAAACACGCTCTTGCGAGACCTCTTCCACCACGCGCCAAAGGACATCGCGCATGCCCTTGGCCGGTATTTCCTCCGGCTTTTCAGCCGTTCGCCCTCTCCCCGGTTCGGCGGTTTCCAGTTGCTCCGTCACGTCGACCTCTTGGCGCTTGCGCAAGTATTCTTTGCGTCGAAATAGCCGGCAGGTATCGCTTTGCAGCGCCGCGCTGTCCGATGCCATGGGTGTCAGCCGGGGAAGGTGAAAACGAGGATCGGCGCGATCACCGCGAAGGCTGCAATCAGCGCGGCCATTTCAACCCTTATGTGACGCTGGGTATGACGACGCATGGCAAAAAATCCTCCACATAGCGGCGAAGATGGAAACGGGACGCCCGACCTTCGCAAATGTTCACTGACCGCAGGATTTTAGATTGCATGATGGCGCCTCGCCTGTCTTGTCTAGGTAATACTTCGATAACAATGATAGCGCCCCAGAATACCCCGCCATTTCTCCGGGTGTTTCATAAACCCCAGAGGAGTAATCATTGCGCAGTTGCGATGCTTTATTTTCTCGCGAAGATGAAGGCTCGTGAGCGTAGTTTCTGCTGGCAGCGATCCGCCATTCACCTGGGCACGCGAACTGCCGGCATTGAAACACGGAACAGAAGTTGGACCGGCGGCCACCGGGAATGAAACTAATCGTTCCCGCCATCCGGCGCGGACAGGACACATACGGGCACCGGCGGGATTGCCGCGCCTTTGCTGCAAACGTCGCGCATAAGCGAATTGGGAACAGGCGACTGAAAAGCTCGTTATCTTTCCGGCAGCACTGAGGAGCGAGTTATGTCCGATCCAACCAACTTCCCACGTCTTTCAGATGAATTGGAGGCCGGGCTGACGGCTTACATGACCGACCCTGATGTTGGCTCGCCATCTGCTAGTCGAGCTGCAGCTATTGAAACGATTTTGCGGGATTGGCTGGTCGCGCATCGATATATGCCTGAGGTCCCGAAACCCGTGCCGGTCCGATTGGACTCGCAGGGCATCAATCGCGAGGAAGTGCAGTACCCGGGATTCATCAAGTAAAGCCTGCGCATCGCCGCGCGGCTTGAAAGTCGCGCCGACAGAGTATGCTTCCGGAGACATGTCAAAGTGAATAGTCGAAGCGCACGTCCGAGCGCATGATGCGCCCATTGCTGACTGCAAAAGGGCGCTGGCGACTGGGAGATCAGAAGCGCTTTCGCCCCATCCGGAGGAGATTGCGCCATGTTCGATCGACAGCAATCTGGTTACATCCTACCTGAAGGTTTCTCTGTCGTATCTAAGGTTTTCGACAAGATTTTGGATGCCCGGAACATCTCCAGACACAGTGAGGAAGGCGAGCGTCTCGCGCGACACGCCCTCATGCTCTACATGGGCGGGATAAGTGGACCGCTAGAACTTGAACATCAGCTTGGCGACCCTTCGCACGACTACCGAGAGGAAAGAGGCAAAGCCCAGACCACTATCGTAAACTTGCTGTCTGAGTTGTTGGCGCACGCGCGAAGCTTATGCCCCTCATACGAGGCAGCCACGGATCTTACCGAGCAGACACTGGAATATGCCATCGAACACGTCGATGAGTTCGGGGACGGCTCAGATGTCAAAGAGTGGCTTGTCAGGATGATGGTGGAAATTCACTTGCGCCGCAGCCACCGCCTGCCGTGACCGTCGCTCCCGGCCTTCGGACATTGGATGTTTTCAGATCGGGTGAAGCCAAGTTTGATTTGGCCGTTCTCCAGCCCGTAAACGACAGCGCAAGTCGAGCAGCTCCGGCCGCGCGCTGCAGAATGGGACACCGCACGCCACTCGTTGCCGCATCAACGATCCTGAGCGGTTTTGGCGGCTTGCCGCGGACAAACATCCGGCGCGACGCGCTGGCGCCCTGTAGAGGCGTTCGCGCTCGGCGATACCGGAAGCCGTCAGCGGACCTAGGGCGGGAACTTTAACGCGTTCCGTTTGTTCACTTTCCAACTGGAAAGGAAGTCAGGATGAACAAACCAAACCACGGCAAAGACCTTGTCAGACCGATCCCCGATCCCATCGAGAAACCGCGGCCGCCAGAGATGGATCTGGAACCGATTCCGGCGCCGGACTTGTCGGGAGCAGATGCCGATGAACGGCGGGGCGAGTACCTCCCGTTCCGAGCCGCGACGAAGCCAATATGGAGCCGGATGACGCGCTCCCAGCAGATGACGAGGAAGAGATCATCGGACGACGACCCTGCCCGTGAAAAGACCCGGTTCGACGAAGAAGTTCCCAAAGAGCAGCCGGTAACTGGTAGCGCTCAGGGCGGATTATGCCGACGGAAGTGTCCCCAGGCCTGCGCCGCTATCCGTCACCATGATGATGCGTGACAGCGACGTTCGGTTGCTCGGCAGCACCCTGCGGCCTCCACCGCTCCTGGCCTGTGGCAGCTTCATTGGTCGCGCCACACACCGCGGCGAAAGCAGATCGGCTTCGGCCTGAAGGCGGACAGGCTGTGGTTCCCGCAGCATCGCACCCATAAGCCACCGGCCTTAATCGTGTGGGGACCGAACGACAATTACATGCAGGCGTCAGCGAGAGCCTGTCTGCGCGATCTCCAATGCTTTCATGCGCGGTAATCTCTTGGGTTAGGCGGGAACATTCCCGGGGTTCTCGGGTTGACGCAGGCACCGTTGGCGTACGGTTGCGTCAGGAAAGGATTGCAATATGAAATGGATTCCGATCACCGCCTTTTTCCTGGCTGGATCCGCCTTCGCCCAGAGCCCCGAGCTGGAGCAGGCCTGCATCTCTGTCGCGAAGAACTTCTTCATGGCCGACGCATTGAATGTCGGTGTCGTGCAGTCCTTCCCGGAACTCAAACCGCCAGGCGTACGGTTCAAGTATTCCGAAAGAGCCGACACAAAGAAGGCCGACATGTCTGACACCTTCGACTGTGAATTCGACCAGGCCAAAACCCCAATGAAGATCCTCCGCTTTTGCGTCTCGCGAATTTGCTACTCCACCGACCAGGAAGATGGCGAACGAAGACGCCGGTTCGAAGAGATGCAGGTCCTGACGCAAAGAGGCTCCAAGCCATAATCGCGGCTTCGGCCTTCATCATAATGATTTCATCGAGCATGGCCCGTACTGCCATGGCGTCGCGGCCGAGCGCCTGCATTCCCACGGCCAACGCCTCCTCTGCTCGCAACGATGTGTACACATACAGGGGCCGTGGCCGTTTTACGCGGGGCTGGTCTGGCGCGTCGCTAACCTGCATCATTTTCCTTCTAAAAGCGCAGACTGTAAGACGCCTTTCGTGACGCAGGAAGCAGGTCCGGATACTGACGTGCCGATAGCACTCCTTCCGAAACCTACCCCGCTATAGTGACCTCTTAGAGCTTCACCGACGCATTGTCGCCCAAGTCGGGTTTGGCGCCGCTGATCGCTGCTGTCGCCATCTTGATGTAGCTGATGACAGTTCCGGGACTATCCCAATATTCCGCAAATGAGGGATCGACCTTCAAGACCCGGATTGCGGGATCGTCGGGGCTATCCCACCAAGCCTTTGCGGGAAGAGAAAAGAGTTGCCTGATCTTCGTCCTGTCGTTCTGAATTGTGGCCGTTCCGGATATTGAAACGTACTTCTGGCCCTTCGGATCTGCAAAGGCCAGGCAGACTGCGGGATTGCCGGCGATCTCATCGTCCTTGTGGCTGGCATCATCGGTCAGGAAGTAGAAAGCGTTGTCGTCCCGCTCGATGTGGGCCGACATCGGTCGCGCGCGAAGATCACCTCCCGTCTGGGTGGTTAGCATGCAGAAGCCTATATCTTTGGCCAGTTTCCAAATCTTGTCCTGGTCGTTCGCGTTCTGTGCCATTGCCATTTTCCTTCTTTGAAAAACTGAGAACTGTCGCAGCACATCGAAGTTCCACTTGAACCTCGGCAGAGGTGTTTGATGCTTTCAGTTCGCAGCCGTTCGCGCGCCAGGGCGCCATTTGCTGTGCGGGATAAAGGAGACGGAAAATTCGATCAGACCCGATTACCGGCGGCAGTTATTGGTCATCTCAACTCCGCTTTGCCAATCGACGGGTCACGAAAGGCTGGGCGATCACGGAAAAATCAAGCCCGCACGGAACCAGCGATGCCTGCCTTCGTTTATGCATCGGGTCCGGTTGTCGATCTCTCCGGACCCGTTGATGACACCGGAAACTCATGGCCTCGTCAGTCGCCTTTCGGGGCCATCTTTTTTCCGGCCCTTTCGAAAAGGTGAATTTCAATGACCACCAAAGATACCAACGCGACGCCCGAACAGGCGAAGCCGAAAGACACTCATCAACCCGCGAACCGCAGCAAACACCAAGACGAGGAGTCGGTGGCGCCGCCCACTGTACAGCCTGCGGGCGCCAAAGACACAAGTGAGAAGCCGGCCGTGAACCCAGTGACTGGCGTGGCGACGTAGCGGCATGCAGGGAACCCTTGCGAAACAACAAGGTTTGGTAGGCCGGGCTCAAGAGTTTCCATCCTACGAGCCTGGGCACACACCACCTCTGGCTCCGTCACCCACGGGGCCATCTTTTTACGAACAGCTCGGAACTCATTCACCGCGTCAACGTTTCTGAAGCATGGAAGCCCTGAATTCCCCGATCAGGGTGACCGCTTCGCAGAACTGAAGCCTTTATGAGCCCACATGGCCTCGTCTTCCCCTGGACGGGGCCATTCCTTGTCCGGTCCAGCAAATTTGTCGGGAACCGCAGGCTCAAAGGAGATGAACAATATGGGACAGATGCAGCTAGGTAGGGCTCGGTTGGCGATGGCACTGCCGCGCCATAGAACCCAACTTCAAGTTACGAGAGATGAGCGCCTGTTCAACATCTTCGAGGCATACGCTCGGGCGTCCTCGATACTGGAGAATCTTCTGCGAGAGATGCCCCGTCGAGAAGACCAGATATCCGAGTCTCGTCAGATCTGCCAAGATCTCCAAGCTGAGGTCATCGCTCGCCTCACCGTTACCGATGAAAGGCTGTTTCCGTGAGAAACTGCAAAAGTATCGGCGTTAACCTGGTGCCCCGAAATCCAAAGGGACATTTTCGCGCGGCGACGTCGGTGGAGCCGTTAACGCGACGCACCGCGCGCTAGCAGATGAGGCGTCTGGGCGGGACGTCGAGGGCCGTACCGATGGCATTGCCCCCGACACTTCGCCGTTACATAGGATCATTATCCTTCATCGCGTTCGACATGTGGGTCTTGCATTTGTCGGTGTCATTGGATGCGAGCGCTGCCTTTGCCATCGTCAATTCCTTGGAGGCGTAATCCTTTTTCATCTCGTCCTTCATGGCTTTAACGTCATTTTCAAGCTTTGCCATGTTGGACTGATTGCACTTGATATCAGACAGGGCGAACGCGCTCGGCCCTGCAAGGGCGGCCATCACAGCGGTTGTCATTAGGATCTTCATCATCGTTTTTCTCCACTTCGAAAGCATGTACCTCGTGCCAAGCGTCGACTTGCACCTTAGGTTTCTGCGGGGCGGACACAACCTCGTGATCGCCAGGCAGGATCCCCGCTTCTCACGGGGGACCGCGGTCCCACGGTTGGTACCGCCAAGGCACTGACTGTCCCAACGAAGGAAGGATACGTCTCGCACAACCTTACACTCGGGGTGGAATCTCCACACCTGGCACGGGCGTAATTGCGGGGGCCTCGTCGGGACCGACGTCAGGCTCTGGTTCTTCAATGGGGGGATCCGGCAAATCGGGTTCGTCCGGCGGCATGTCCGGTGGGAACTCGGGATCCGGCGGTTGTGGGATCGGGGTCGTGGGCATGTTTGTCTCCTCTATTGGAATCAACCGCGATGAGGCGTTGTTGTTCCCGCAGACGGACGTGCCCATTCGAAAAGATTGCATAAGAGCCTTGGGGCAAAGACATTACGGCGAGGGACGGAGGCGGATCATGCACAGGGTTGCTCAACAGTTCGAACTGTAGAATTCTCATCGCCGCTGAAAACTTGAGGCCGCTTTTGCCCCTCCGGAATTGGTTGTGCTGCAAGAACCACTGAAAGCGGCAGGGGTATCACGGTCTTGATGTTGGCGGCGTGATGGAGACCCGCCCAGCTTTCAGCGATGTGTCTGTGGGCATCGTGAAATGCCGCTGGTTTGACTTTGAAACGCACCACATCGAACGCGACCATCGCAGCCTCCTTGCGCTTGTTCAGTCCGCCAACTGCATTTCGGATATTTCTGGCCCCGAGCACCATGCCTCGGGCGACACAAGGCATCGAAACCGGAGCACGTTTGGTGAGCGGGAAAATCGAAAATTCGTTGCCTTCGGTTTGCAAAGTTTAATGCCAAGCGAATCATGAATCACTACCAATTGGTATGCACCAATTCTCTGCGCGGACACAGCTAGGGGGTCAGATTGCAAATCAAGGACTGGAGTACGGACGGGCGAGGCCATGTTCGAGCATCAGACATCATCGATTGGAAAGCGCAGGCCGTGACGGACGGCAGTGGCGACGTCCTGCTGAGGGTGGAATTTAGCGTGGACCCGCACCGAACAGACGTGTCGTCCCTGCAATTCAGATTGAACGAGCAGCAGGCAAGACACATCGGCGCGACGTTGAATTTGATCTCGACCCCGCCAGTGCAAGAATCCGATAGTTTTTTCCGGACAGCCTGATAGTTCGTTTTGACATGGGTCGTCTAAAAGTTACGAAGAGGCGCAGGCGACAGCCGTTTGGCGCACCGCACGTCGCGTTCGAAGTACACCAGCTACACTGGGTGAGATCTGAAGCATTGCTACCCAAGTATCTTGCACAACGACATGACGGTGCGGTGGGCGAGATTGAATTGACCGCGAACATCGCGGCAGCGCTCGCGATCCTCCCTTACTATCCTTCGCTCTGCTTCGATCTGAGCGAAGCCATCTCCTCGTTCCGCTTGAGCATCTCGTCAACGCGCGTGCACGCGAGCGAGGCATCGCCAATGCGAACCGCGATTGTTGGCAGCCGCGAACGGAGGGCAGGAGCGGCGGAAGCCCTTTACAGTCCGCGCCTTGAGCGACGGACTGTGGCTCGTCGTGGATGGGAATTCGACCTTGCTCAATGCTCGTCATTCCAATTGGCGAGCGGTACCTTGCAGGACCCAGTGATCACTCCCTCAGGCGCAAAATTTGTGAACATTGGTTATTCGCTTGTGGAGCTGACGTTTGCCGCGGCCAAAGCTCTCAAGGGCGCGGCGAACGGCTAAGGTGATACCGAACCCGGATCTAAGGTGGAGCGGCCTGCTTGAGAGAGGCCGTTCGAACCGCTTGAGCTGTGACGACCGCTCGGGCGGCGCCGACGCAAATGCGGAGGTTACTTTGAACGATCCGGTTGCTCCTGATCGAAACCGACGTCCCAATCCTTCGCGGGCTCTTTACTCCCCGGCGGGCTGCGATGTTCAGACATGTCCTCCGAGCCGGTTATGAGTGTAGGTTTCGCGCTCGATACACCGCTGCTTCGGCGATCCGCCTTCGACTTCGCAAACTGACCCTTTGCGTCCTGCTTCGCCGCCATCGCATCGGCCGGCCGGTTGCGCTCGGGATCTGAATTGTTTTCGCCCACTGCATCCCGATCCTGGTCAGGATCGTCCTTTGCCGGAAGATACCCGCGAGGCCTGCTTTCCTCCGGTCCTTCCCAACGAGGTGACTGATCCGTGGTCCCCGGTTTGCCGTCTCTCGGCTTCTCGATGCCCATAGCTACCTCCTCTTGGAAACTACAGCAAAACCAGCCCGCAACCCGGAGGTTCCGTCTCGGCAGGAACTTTTGCGCGCCCGGCCCGAACAGATGGGGAAATGTGTGCTCAACCTAGGTCGGCCGCGTTGCTACCAAAAGCGGGCGCTATGGGTTAGATCGAGGGCAACCGACACGGATCACGACACGGTTGGCGTGCTGCGGTCGGCGGGCAAAAATCCGTCTGACGCGCACGAGCGAGTCGGCAGCTCTGATGGCGTCTGAACGCCATCCGGACTGTGCTATCGGGGCCAGGTTGACGCTATCCCCTCAGTCCCTGACGTGAGTTTTCCGGTCCGCCGTGGCGACCGAGGCATCAACCGCTTCCATCTCAACCACGATCTGACGTGCAAGGGCTGGGTGCATTACCTGGCCCGACTACGTAGGATCCATCGATAGCAAGCCGTTCTCGCACACGCGATCGTCGTCCGAACCCAAATGACTGATTATCGGGTATAGGCATATGCCCTCGAGGGGGCACACCCGCTCTCATAGCGGCCCTTGCCTCTTCAGCAACATATTCGAGCCATTCAGAACGGTGGTCTCCTTCACAGCCTGTTTCGGCGATCAGCATCGGCCTCCCGTAGCGGGAATAGGTCTCCACGAGAATTTTATGAAGGGGCTTGTGGAGGGGGTGATCCACGTCGATCGGAGCGCCGCCGTGTATCCACTGGTTGTTGTGATAGTAGTTGACGCCAATGATATCAAGATATCGTTCCGCTCCCCCAAGTGCGGCCATAAGCGGCCTGCTATCATGTCCCAGCCTTGGTATTGGGCAAGCCGATGCCCCTCCGCAGCGGCGCGGTCGTGAGGCCGGTCGGCAGCCGCGACGATGTGGATCACGGGGTCGCAATGTACGAACCGTGCGCGAGGGTCGACGCTGAGGATGGACGCCCACGCGCGCAGGCGTTCGGCCCTCGGTGGGACTGCGCGCGCGGGTGGCCAACCGTCCTGATAGTCGCTGATGACAACGAGTTTCCGCTTTGACATAGGCACACACATCGCCTTACGAGCGTCGAGCCGACGTTCGTGGAGTGGTTGGTTCGATAGTCGAGGGATCTCGATCGTCGCCATGGAACCAGCTTTCAGTGTGTTTGTTCTGAGCGCCGCGAATTTTGTATTCATTCGTCCTTATATACGGAGCGACATTGCACCTCGAACGCGCCAACGTCGTGGATCGAATTGGTGCGCAGGCGCTCCAACGACCTCCGCGCCAAGGGCGTCGTGGAACAAAACTGCGCTTCTCGGACTTTTGATCACCATCGCCCTCCAAGGCGATCTGCTCGGGAAGTTAGGAGCCGGCCATGAAACAGAACGATCCCGGTTTGAATGATCCCAGGACCTATCCGATGACCGATGGCGTTCGATCAAGGAAGGTCAACGTGCTGGAATCCCTGTACAGCGATCACTACGATCTGACAGAATTCATTGGAAAATACGGCTTGTCACCGATTGAGGCGCGAGAAATCCTCGAACGTATCGGTCCCGCGCGCTCTTCTCTCGATGCCTATATGAAGCAACGATTAACGGAATGATTGCCTAGACGAGCGCACACACGTCGCACGCTCATTGGACGCCGTGCTTCCCGGGCGGCGACTGGATCCGGTCATCATTTCAGCATTTCTGTCCAGAGCCCGGTTCAGTCATCTTGGTGTGCTGGTGAGCGAGCACGCTTGCTGGAGTGATATTGGCCACGGCGGCCTGAAGCTTATTTTTTCAATCCGCTGACGACATCACCTTCGCCATCAAGCAACGCATCGTAGCCGACCCTGGCAACCTCAGCGGGATCATTCTTTTCCGACTGGCCGATCGATGTGTCCATAAGTTGGGCGCGCCTGAATTCCGTTTCCGTCGCGCCCGGCATCAGGCAGCTAACGGTCACCCCGGTGTCCTTAAGTTTGTCGCGCAGGGCGAAGGAGAAGCTGTTGATGAAAGCCTTGGTGCCGTTGTAGACCGCCTGGTACGAGCCAGGAATGAATTCGGCGATAGAACCGGTCAAATGGATGCGGCCGCCGCCGCTCGCCCGCATCTGTTTGCCGATCTGCTGAACGAGATAGATCGTCCCGATGATATTGGTATTGACGACTTTGCGCGCTTGCGCGAAGTCGTGATCGAGAAAACCTCTACCAAAGCCGCGGCCCGCATTGGCCATGAGGAGAGCCACAGGTCGCCCCGCCGCTGCGTTCTGTCAGCAGGTCAACACCGTCGATTGTGGAAAGATCAGCCTCGACGGCTTCGACGGACATGCCCAATTGTTGCAATCGGAGACAGGCGTCTTCGATGGACGCTTCATTGGCCGCGATGACGAGATCGTAGCCATCTTGCGCGGCGCATTTCGCTAGTTCGTATCCGATACCGGTCGAGGCTCCCGTCACAACGGCGAGGCCTTGAGGAGGTCGCGTCAGCCATGTTCTTTCTCCCTAGGGCCGCAGCACGACTTTGATGCAGCCATCCTGTTTGTCGCGAAAAGTCTTGTAGAGATCCGGCCCGACGCCCGGTGCGTGATGATGAAAGACGGATCGATTTCGCCGTTTTCGATACGTTGCATTAAAAGGGGGCAGGTAATGCTGAACCGGTGTCTGAGCCATCTTGAACGTCAGGCCGCGATTGATGGCTGACCCCATTGGAATCTTGTCGAGAAAGCCGCCATAAACGCCGACAATCGACACCGCGCCGAAATTTCGACAGCAATGGATAGCTTGGCGCAGAACGTGGGGCCGATCCGTCACCATGAAAGTCGCGACCTTGATGCGGTCGATCCGCGAGTCCCAGCTCGCGGCCGGGTCGGCTTCTGTGCCGACCGCATAGATGCAAGCGTCGGCACCCCTCCCTTCGGTCATTTCCATGATCTTGTCGTAGATGTCGTGATCCATGAAATCGAGCGTGTCGGCGCCTGACTGCTCCGCCAGTCGAAGTCGTTCCGGAACGGTGTCGATGGCGATCACCCTTCCGGCACCCAGGATGAAGGCGGATTTGATCGCCATCTGGCCAACGGGGCCGCAGCCCCACACAGTGATCGTGTCCTCCGGTTTTATGTCGCAGAAATCGGCAGCCATGTATCCTGTCGGAAAAATATCAGAGAGAAACAGCACCTGTTCGTCCGTCAAACCGTCCGGCACCTTGATCGGCCCCACGTCTGCATAGGGTACGCGCAAATATTCGGCGGCCGCCGCTGTAGCCACCGAGAAGATGGGTGTAGCCGAACAGGCCCGCCGGAGAATTTCCCCAGAGCTTGGTGACCTTTTCGGGATCGGGGTTGCTTCACTCACAACCGGAGAAGAAACCGCGTCGGCAGAAGAAGCACTCACCGCAGGAAATCGTGAAGGGCACGACGACGCGATCGCCAACCTTCAGCTTGCCGTTCTCCCGACCAACCTCAACGACCTCACCCATCGTTTCGTGGCCCATGATGTCACCGCGATGCAGGTCGGGCATCACGCCATTGAAGTGATGAAGGTCTGATCCGCAGATGGCGCATGCAATGACTTTGATGATCGCATCTCTGCCATCTTCAATTTCCGGGTCCGGCACGCTTCACATCGAATGTCGTGCTTGCCATGCCAAGTGAGTGCCTTCATTGGAGCCTCCAGAGGTGGAAACAAGCTCCAACTGTCAAGGAGGGTTTTCGCTCCATTGTTGGTTCATGAAGTTGACAAAAAGAACCAAGAAGCGTTCCTCACGTCGCCGACGGTCACCGGACAGATTAATCCGGCAGACGGATCGCAACCCAACCAAGGGGTCGAGGAGAATTGAACGCTCACACAGAAAACCTGCGGCTGAGGTAGTGGGAGCCCTGCGCCCCAAAACGCCAGGGCAGGTCCACAGCCTTGCGAATTCCGATGCGCGGTCCCCGACACACTTCCAATTCGTTCTGACCGGCAGAAAGTCGCAACTTGCTGGAAAAAAGCGATTGGCCGGAAAGACCAAGCGTTATCTCAAGCGCTTGGCAAAGACGCCCCGGTCCGGCGCACAAAATCCTGTCGTTCGAGGTCCGGCGCCTCAGCCGCATGATCTCAAGACCGATAGCCGGCTCAAGGGCGCGCACGAGGACCGCGCTTCCGGTTTGACACACGAAATTCAAGCATATGTGGAGGCCATAGGATCTGTAGACATAGAGCGTGCCAGGCGATCCGAACATCGGACTGTTTCGGGGAGTTCTGCCCCGATAGCTGTGAGACGCGGCATCGTCCTGCAGGTACGCTTCCGTTTCAACAATGGTGCCGCCTGCGCCGTCCGCTTCTAGAAATGTACCGATCAGATCTTCGGCGACGGTAACGGCGCCACGCGCAAAAAATGCCGAATTGATCATGCGTTTTTTTCCTTCGAAGACCCGCCCGGACGTCGCACCGGACATCAACGGCGTCGCGCGAAGCCTGTCCAAAAGTAACCGAGCGTGCCTCCAGCCAAGAGCGTCGGCATCATGTGTCGTCTTAGGCCCGCCTCAATAGAATCCACGCCAAGGATAACCTTAAACGCGGCGAGCTTCATCGGACGTGCGACGGCGTGTGGCTTGTTCGTTTGGCATTCTTGAGCCTCCTGCCTCGGTACTCCAACGAGGCAAAGGCGACTGTTGTTCCACCAATCGGAGCCGGATGCGCCCCAATGCAACGCAGGTAGCGCGCCAGGCTCGCGACTGTTCCGGATTGAGGCCGGGGTGCGCGGAACCATTCCGGCCTATCGGCGGACGAGCCGATGACGACACTTTGACAAGGGATCGTCTAGCTCTAGTTATCCCTCGATCGAGATCATGCACGAGCGCCAAGCTACTTTGCGAAGGCATGTTCACCGTCAACTTTTGCTGTTATCCATTCAGTGCGACGTTTTAAGCATTTGAGTAGTTAGCATGATCGTCGCAGGACCAGGGCGTTCAGCCGTGCCGCGCAATTTCCGCAACGCGCACTTGCATCGTCCAAGTAGGCTTCTAAGATCAGCTGAGGGGTTTGGAGCGACGGCTGCATGGACACGGGCAAGAGGCTGACGGTCTCAACCGCTGCCATGTCGTGGTGGTCATGTTTGCGGCGCTCGTCGTCCTGCTGTCCCTATGGATTTACGAAAGCTATCGCTCCTCCCTGCTACGGTCCGAAGAGTGTGCTGCAGCGGCGTCAAAGATTGTGGCGACCAACGCATCCTGGATTAACGCGCTAGCTATTCAGGCTCTTCGGCGCATAGACGACACACTAGGACCCACGCTCGGGGTCGCATCTGATGAGGTCGCCGATATCAACCTGGCAGTCGCAGACTTGCCAGGACAAGTCCAGGCTTACGTCGTTGATCGCAACGGCCGGACGCTGTTCTCCACAAACCCCAATATCAAACCCATCGATATTCGAGACCGCCCGTATTTCTCCGCCCTTGCGGCAGGAAAATCCTCCTTCCTCTCGGGCCTGCTCGTCAGCAGGCTGAATAATCAGCAGATTTTCGTCGTCAGCAGGGCGCCTGGAACTGGACGGAATATTTGCGGGCGCGGCGATGGTTTCTTTCGAAGGCAAGTTGCTCAAGGAAGTTTAGGAGGCGGTGTCCCTCGGGGGCAATTCGACGGTCAGCCTGATACGAAACATGGCGATCCCACCCGAGTGTTCGATCCCGAGACGGAATCTGCACGAGGGGTCGATCTAAAGATTGCCCGCGCCAAGCAGCCACTTAATCGTCGCTGAAAACGTCGAACGCCCGCCATCGGCGAGAAACAAGCCGTAAAGAACGGTCTGGCTCGATCACATAAGTCTCGTAGACGGGCCGACCAAATTGATCCCGAAATTGATGAGGCACAATACTGCCCACCGGCGCCTTCGTCAGCTTGGTGCGCGGTTGCCCGCCATAGGTAATACTGCCGGGGATCGGTTCGAGCTGCGGCGAAAAGCGGTAGGTCGTAATCCCGGCAGCGCAGCCGCAAAGAGAAGCGACAATTACCAGGGCAACAACAGCGATCTTCATGGCTTTAGTCCTCAGGTCATCAGCGTTGTCTTTGTCTTCCGTGGCAGCAGGCTATAAAGCTGCGCGGCGACGAGAAGTTCCAATAGCTCGAGGCTCTACAGGGCGTTGTTCGGTGATCTCCCTTGCTGCGGTGAGCCGTCTACCGCTCGGCAGCGAGATGGACCGGAGTTCTTGAAGACAATAGAACTGCAGGCGACCATGCCCGGGGCTGATTGTTACTCGTCCCCGAACGCAAAGGGTCAGATTTGGGCTTAGGACCTGTCAGCCGGTACATTATGCGACCTGAACACACAAAGCCAGAACAAGCTAGAAACCGCGGCGCCGCGCAGAGCTCTTTCGCACCTCGTTCATGTGCCACATGAGGCGACCGGCGAAGACTGCGATAAGGGTGGTCGCCGCGCCGCCAAACCAAGCATTAAGGCAGGAGTCGTAATCAGTGCGCTTCGAATGAGCGCGGCCCGCCGCTTCATTGTTCTGCCTTTCAATCTTGGTTGGCGGGCTGTGGAACTTCAACGCCGGCGAGTGTGACGGCCCTTAGGAGCATCGTAGGCACTGACCTGGTTGGCGCCCGAGGGGCGACGCCGGAAGATCAGCGAAAGATAGACCGGACTGCCGTCGGCATCTGTGCGGCGGCGATCTGGACGAAGGCGGAATGCGAGCGGCACGGGGAAAATCGCTGACATGCAGGAAAAGTACACGTCACTCATCGAGCTGCTGAATGCCAGGTGGCGGACTGCGCGCGGTCCGCGCGGATCTCGATGACGAGCCAGGTGAGACCGGCGAGCACGAGCCCGACGACGACGATGCGCTGCCACATCTCAGCGGGCCGGCGCGCGGTTCACCGACCGACGGCCGGTGGCGAACATAATCAGGGCGACGGAGCCGACGACGATCAGCAGCGCGGCGATGCCGGCGGCATAGGGATTATTGACGCCCAGCACCGCCGAAAGACCAGCGCCGCCGAACAAGCCACCGACCGTCGTCACCACCGTTCCGCTCTTTCCGGCCGGCACGTCGTCGGCCGCCGCCACTGCCGGCTTCACGTCCGCTATTTCAGCCGCTGATCGAGCCGCCTCGAGCGCGTCGAGGAGGCTTCGGTAATATCCGGCGATCAGCTTCGCCTTGTCAGTGCTGATGATGCGTCGCGCGTCGACCGGATCGTTGTCGACCTGGTTGAAATAGTCGGCGAGTTTCTGGCCGGTGAAGAGCCCCTCGATCATGCCATCGAAGAGGACACGGATCGCCGTCGGCATCTCGGCGGCCTTCTCCGGTGTTTTGGCAAGGCCGAACTTCTCATAGTTTTCCTTGCCGGTAATCTGCGGCAAGCCCCGGCCGCCATAGAGCCAGCCGTCATCGGGAGCCGTGTTGCCGAGCCGGGCGCCATAGACCTTGTTAGCCAGCTTGCGCGGGTTTCGGGCAAAAGGCTTGGCGCTGGCGACCGTCGGAAAGCGGGTCGGCCAGACCTCGGTGAGGCGCTCGGCCGAATAGTTCAGGTGTTCGGTGACCGGCTGCATCGTTCCGCCGGTTCGTGAAAGACTGTCGCCAGCATGTAGGCGAGATGCCGATTGTCGATCACGTTGCCGATCGACTGGCGCCGATCCCACTCGTCGAGGATGGCGTTCATGCCGTCGATCTAGCTGTGTTTCAGGCGGCCGCCAAGAGGCGCGCGCCTCGCATAGGCGAGGAACGTCTTTCTGTTCATCAGGTTTCCTTTAGTGAGATGAAAAAATGAGATAAAAAACTCCGGCCGAAGCTGGCGCCGACGCGGTCAAGGGCTAGTCAAAGCCCGTTCTGCGAACCATATTTTGCCTGATGGCTGGACCATGAAACGGGCTCCGGCCGTTGATGGACACTCATCACTTTCGCCTTGAATGGAGGAGGTTATGTTTGATCGACTGCAATCCGGATACATTCTTCCCGAGGGGCTCACCGTCATTTCTACGGTCTTTGAGAAAGTCTTGAACGCCCGGAATATCCCCCGACAAAGTGAAGAGGGCGAATGGCTGGCTCGCGAGGCGCTCCGTCTGTTCATGGGTGGCATACGAGATGCCTGGGAACTGGAACGCCGACTTAAGGATGCTCGCCGCCCGCTCGACCATTCACCGCCATTGGGAGGCGTTGGCGTGGTCGTCGATCTGCTGCCAGAGCTGACGGCGTGGGCGCGGAGCCTTACTGCCACCCCGGAAGAAGCAACCGCTCTCACCGAACGAGCGCTTCAACACGCAATCAACCATATGGCCGAGTTCGTCGAAACCTCGGATGTTAGGGGATGGCTAGTTAGGATTATGGTCGAACTACGCCTCGGTCGCAGCCGGCGTCGTCGCAGGGTGCATGATGGGCTATGACTGGAACGGCACTCGCGGGCGCCGGATGAAGATAGCGCGATTTGGTATCGCCATCGCACTGGCGGAAGCCTTGGTGACGAGATTCAAGGCAACTCTCCCGCTATCCAGGCTCGGCGATGATGGACTGTTCGGGGCCTAACAACCCGTATTCGACCCCAGAGAAGTTACCGGTCTCAAAAAAACCGAACAGCAACTGGGAGGAGAAGTGTTGCCGTTCCCGTAAACGCCCTTGGGAGGAGGAAGTGGGCGTCTGCACATAGAACCGACGCGGGAGGAGGTGCATCCCACAATACCGGTTCGCCGCGCCTATTAAATAGACATTGCTGCAGCGCAGTCCTGCTGAGAGCGCATATCAATCCAGACGCGACCGGGTCGGTCATTCAGAGCCGATGGCGGTCGTGCAACTCCCTGTCCAAATCCATGGAACAAAACGATTATCTCCTGCTTTTTGCTTGTTGAGGTCGCGTGCCGTGTCAACCGGACGTGACAGGGATGACGAACGCGATGGTTTTTCCGGTTTCTCATCGCGGCCAACGAAACGGCAGTCGAGCGTCCAACCTGTCCGGCCCGCGCCTCATCCCGTCTTCATCCGAGGCGGGAGGCGGATGTGTACCGGGGACTGCCATGGCCAGCGACAAGCTCTCGACCTACAAGCAGAAGCGCGATTTTCAGAAAACGCAGGAGCCGAGCGGCTCAGCGAAACTGAAGGCATCGAACCGCAGGCGCTTCGTCATCCAGAAACACGACGCGACGCGGCTGCATTACGACCTGCGGCTCGAACTCGACGGGGTGTTCAAGTCCTGGGCGGTGACCAAAGGGCCTTCTCTGGATCCGCACGACAAGCGCCTGGCTGTCGAGGTCGAGGATCATCCGTTGGACTACGGCGACTTCGAAGGGACCATACCGAAAGGCCAGTATGGCGGTGGCACCGTGATGCTGTGGGATCGCGGCTACTGGGAGCCGGAAGGCAATAAGACGCCCGAACAGGCGCTCGCCAAGGGTGATTTCAAGTTTACGCTGGAAGGTGAGCGGCTGCATGGCAGTTTCGTGCTGGTGCGGATGCGCAACGATCGCGACGGGGGAAAGCGCACAAATTGGCTGCTGATCAAGCATCAAGACGACTACTCAGTCGAAGAGAATGGCGCTGCCATCCTTGAGGACAATGCAACATCCGTTGCATCCGGCCGAACCATGGAGGCGATCGCCGCCGGCAAGGGCAGGAAGCCAAAACCGTTCATGGTGCAGAGCGGCGACGTCCAGGCGGATGCCGTCTGGGACAGCAATCATGGACTGGCGGCGGAGGAACGTGCCGCGGGCACGAAGACAAAGCGAAAACCAGCACCGAAAAAACCGGCAAAGTCCGCGATGCCGGAGTTCATTTCGCCGCAGCTTTGCGAAACGCTCGAACGCCCGCCCTCGGCCGCGGGCTGGATCCACGAGATCAAGTTCGACGGCTACCGCATCCAGACGCGCATCGAAAACGGCGAGGTGACGCTAAAGACCCGCAAGGGCCTGGACTGGACGGCAAAATATCCGGCTATTGCGACATCGGCCGAAAGCTTGCCTAATGTCATCATCGACGGAGAGATCTGCGCGCTCGACGAAAACGGGGCGCCGGATTTCGCAGCACTTCAGGCGGCGCTATCGGAAGGCAAGACCGACGCATTGGTCTACTTTGCCTTCGACCTTTTGTTCGAGGGCGATAAGGACCTGCGCCAACTGCCGCTGACCGAGCGGAAGGAACGGCTGCAGACATTGTTGAGCGACGCCGGCGAGGATCCGCGTCTGCGGTTCGTCGAGCATTTCGAAACCGGTGGCGACGCCGTCCTCAGGTCGGCCTGCAAGTTGTCGCTGGAAGGCATTGTCTCGAAGCAGGCGGATGCACCCTATCAATCGGGCCGCACCGAGACCTGGGCGAAGTCCAAGTGCCGCGCTGGCCATGAAGTCGTGATCGGCGCCTATGCCAAGACCAACGGCAAATTCCGTTCCCTGTTGGTCGGCGTCTTCAGGGGTGATCACTTCGTCTATGTCGGCCGGGTCGGGACCGGCTACGGTGCCAAAACGGTCGATACGCTCTTGCCAAGGCTCCAGGAATTGGAAACCTCAAAGTCGCCCTTTACCGGGATCGGCGCGCCCAAGAAGGATCCCGATGTCGTCTGGCTGAAGCCCGAGCTGGTCGCCGAGATCCAGTTCGCCGGCTGGACGGCGGACGGACTGGTGCGTCAGGCGGCGTTCAAGGGCTTGCGCGAAGACAAGCCCGCAGCCGAAGTCGAGGCAGAAAAACCGGCATCGCCGGCAAAGACCGACACACCGACGCCGGCCGTGACAAAGCCATCAAGGCCGGCACGCGGCAAGAACGCCAAGGCCGAGGTGATGGGCGTGATGATCTCCAGCCCGGACAAGCCGCTCTGGCCGGATGCCGGTGACGGAGAGCCGGTGACCAAGGAGGATCTGGCGCGTTATCATGAAGCCGTTGGTCCATGGCTGATCGACCATATCAAGGGGCGGCCATGCTCGATCATCCGAACGCCGGATGGCATCGGCGGTGAACAGTTCTTCCAGCGGCATGCAATGCCGGGAACCTCGAACCTGCTCGAACTGGTCAAGGTGTTCGGCGACAAGAAACCCTATCTGCAGATCGATCGGGTCGAGGGCCTTGCCGCCATTGCGCAGATCGGCGGCGTCGAATTACACCCCTGGAATTGCGAACCGGGCCAGCCGGAGGTGCCGGGCCGTCTCATCTTCGACCTCGACCCGGGTCCGGACGTCCCCTTCTCCGCCGTGGTCGAAGCGGCACGCGAGATGCGCGACCGGCTTGAAGAACTCGGCCTCGTCAGCTTCTGCAAGTCCACCGGCGGCAAAGGCTTGCATGTCGCCACACCGCTGGCGGCGGCGAAGGGCAAGAAACTGACCTGGCCGGAGGCAAAGGGTTTTGCGCACGATGTCTGCCTGCAGATGGCGCGCGAGAACCCAGAACTTTATCTGACCAAGATGGCCAAGAACCAGCGCAACGGCCGGATCTTCCTTGACTACCTGCGCAATGACCGAATGGCGACGGCGGTCGCACCGCTATCCCCGCGTGCCCGTCCCGGCGCCACGGTCTCGATGCCACTCACCTGGAGCCAGGTGAAAACCGATCTCGATCCGAAACGTTTCACCATCCGCACCGTGCCGGCGCTGCTGGCGAAGACGAGCGCCTGGCAGGACTACTGCGACGGGCAAAGGTCTCTGGAGCAGGCGATCAAGAGGCTGGGCAAGATGATGAAAGCGGCGGCATGACATACGAGCGAACGCACAGTGATTACACGGATTTCCGCAACCTGGACCGTCTGGTACGCCTGCGCCGCATGCGTGGATTGGCTCGGCTCATGGACACGGCGCTGCGCATTCCCGGAACACGCGTTTCGTTCGGCGCGGATTCAGTGATCGGGTTGGTTCCGGGTGTCGGTGACTTCGCCGTCGCGGCGATCAGTCTTTACATCGTCAACGAGGCGCGCCGGCTTGGCGTGCCGAACGACAAGCTTCTTAAGATGCTGGTCAATATCGGCTTCGATGCGGCGGCCGGGAGCGTCCCATTGGTCGGGGACCTGTTCGACGTCTACTTCAAGTCCAACCGCCGGAATCTAGAGCTTGTGCTGGATCATTATGGTCTCGACCATTCCGATTTTGATCGCTACCGGCCGACGCGGGAATGAACCGGCCCGTTCGGCCGGTACGCGCAATCAATATCCGTAACGCCGATCGAGTTCTTTGAGAGCAGCCTGAACCTCATCGATGGAAATCGGCTCTGGTGTCCCAGGCATGTGGCGGAACGCCGGCTTCGAGTCGACCGCGTAGAAGTCCGAGGCCCATGATGCCAAGATGGTCCGTTTGTCGTCTGTAGAGAGTGCGGTCGCTTTCACCACATCGATCGGCCGCTTGATCTCCATGCCCTGAAGCAGGATCGTCGGCCCCATCGCAGTGGCACTGCTTGCGGCCTGCTGCAAAACCTCGTGCATGTCAGGCTCCTCAGCGAACGTGCGGATCTTTGTCACGCCGGCGACGGGAGGCGGCGATCACGTTGGTTTCCGGCGCCAGTAGATCGTGCTTCTCAGCGAAGGCGGCAAACAGGCCGCGCGCGGTCTCGGCTTCGATCTCGCCGCGCAGTGCCGCGCTACACGCTTTCAGGGCGATCGAGTGCGCCGTGTCGCGCAACGATGCTGGCCATTCGGCAAGATGCCGGTAGGCGTCCATGACGGTACGGACCTCAGCCGGGAAGCCAAGCCCGACGAGGATGGTAACAGGTTGTCTGAACATATCGGGTTTCATAACGCTCTCCTTCCCAACCCGGAATGTTGACGGGCGCCGTCACGACGGCGCCCGTTCTTTAGGGTTTCGATCAGGCAGCCTTCTGCGCTTCAATCTGCGCCGGGGCGACCTTTTGTGTAAGAGCCTGGTTGGTCTGGATTTCGATCTTCCGCGGCTTCAGGGCCTCGGGGATCTCACGGACAAGATCGATGGACAGAAGACCATTGCTCAGATCGGCGCCGTTCACCCGCACATGGTCGGCGAGCTCGAAGCGGTGCTCGAAGGGACGGCCGGCAATGCCGCGATGCAGATAGCCGTCATTGGCGGTCTCCTGCTTCTTGCCGGTGACGGTCAAAAGGTTGGACTGGAAGGTAATGTCGAGATCGTCTTGGGCAAAGCCCGCGACTGCGATCGAGATGCGGTAGCTGTCGTCCCCGGTCTTGACGATGTCATAGGGCGGCCAGTCGCTGATCGAACGGGCGCGCTGGGCATTTTCGAGAAGATTGAAGACGCGGTCGAAGCCAACGCTCGAACGGAAGAGGGGTGCATAGTCGTAAGATGTTGCCATAGCCATATCCTCCTTGAAGCAACATGGTACGGAAGCGGCGCAAGACGGCGCTCCCAGCAAGTCCAGCCCTTTCTTCAGCAGCTGGCGGCAACCGATTTGGTTTCTGGCATATTCTGATTCAAGAGTGTCAGCGGAAAAAAATTGGAAGTCGCGACGGCGGCCTACATCAGGTCAGTCGAGCGCGTAAACCGCAGCATCATCCTGGATTTCCCGAAGGCCTTTGTAAGATGCGTGCCGCAGATTGCCGTCGTCGGTCCAGCCGCGGAACTCGATCTCGGCGATCAGCGTCGGTTGCGCGAAGATATAGTTCTTACCCTTCAGCGGCACGACCGGCGTCCTGGTCTTCAGTTTGTCGAGTGTCTTCTTCAGATACGCCGCATCTTTTTCCTTGAAGCCCGTTCCGACAGCGCCAACATAGACCCAATCGTGTTCGCGGCGGGCTGCCAGCAGCAGGCTACCGATCCCGCCGCGGGCAACCGCCGACTGTTCGTAGCCGACGATCATGAAACTCTCGCTTTGAATGCATTTGATCTTCAGCCAGTCGCCTGTCCTGCCTGAGCGGTATGGACGCTCCCGGTGCTTGGCGATAATGCCCTCCAGTCCAAGCGACCGGGCGTTTTCCAGAAGTTCGCCGCCGTCACCCTGTATCTCCTCGGACAACCGTATCGCACCGACCGCGCCCTCGAGCAGATCCTCAAGCAGATGGCGACGGACTGATAGCTCGGTCCGGGTCAGATCGTGGCCATCGAAATAAAGAAGATCGAAGGCGAACAAGACGGCTTCCGTCGACGCACGCTTGCCGCCGCGCCCGCCGAGCGAACGCTGCAAGGCTCCAAAGTCCGAGCGTCCTTCGCTGTTCAGCACCACGGCCTCACCGTCGAGGATGGCTCTCGAAACGCCCAGGTTTCTGGCGGCCTCGGCAATCGTCGGGAAGCGATGCGTCCATTCATGGCCTCCGCGGGTGATGACCCGCACACCCTTCGGCTCGATGTGGATCACCAGGCGGTATCCGTCCCATTTGATCTCGTAGGCCCACTCGCGGCCGGTCGGCGGCGTAGCCCTCAGGAGCGCCAGGCACGGCTCGACGCGCTCAGGCATGGGATCGAATGGTAGATTGGGCTGCGCCGGGTCGCGCTTCCGGCGCGGCTGCGATTTCGCGGTGAAGCTATCGTCCTGGAGAAGCGGCTTGGCAGGGCGTCTCATTTGCCGGACCGGCTTTCGGCCGCCACCGACTTCTTCAAAGCATCCATGATGTTGATGACGTTATTGGGTGCAGCTTTCCCCGGTGCTGGCGGCTTGGCCTTCGCCGGCTTCTTCATCGCTTTCTTCTTGGTGGCGATGATATCGAGCAACCGATCCTGGACCGGGTCGATGACCATCTTCGGGTTCCAGTGCTGCGTCTGCTTCTTGATGAGTTGCTGTACCAGGGGCATCATTTCGCTGTCCGCCGTCTCGTCGTCGTCGATCCCTGCGAAATAGGTATCCTCGTCACGAACCTCATCCCCGTAGCGCAAGGTCCAGAGCACGATACCCTTGCCGCGTGGCTCGAGCATGACGGCGCGTTCCCGGCCCGAGATCACCAGCCGCGAGATACCGACCATGTCCTGGGCTTCCATCGCGTCGCGGATCACCGAGAACGCTTCCTGCCCGACTGGATCGTTGGGCGACAGATAATAGGGCGTGTCGAGCCAGATCCATTCGACGCTGTCGCGTGGCGTGAAAGTCGAGATGTCGATCGTCTTGGTGCTGTCGAGCGCGACGTTCTCCAGCTCTTCGTCCTCCAGCATGATGTAGTCGTTTTCGCCGCGCTGGTAGCCCTTCACCTCGTCTTCATCCTTCACTTCCTTGCCGGTGACGGAATCCACGTAGTGGCTGACGACGCGGTTCTGGGTTTCGCGGTTGAGCGTGTGAAAGCGAACCTTTTCGTTCTCGGAGGTCGCTGGCATCATCTCCACGGGGCAGGTGACCAGCGATAGCTTGAGATAGCCTTTCCAGTAGGGACGGACAGCCATGGTATCCTCCAATCAACCGGCGCGGCGGGTCTGCGATGCCGCAGACTTTGATTTGGCGGTTGCGAGCTTCGCGGCCTTCTGGCGCGACGTGCCCTTGTTGGCGTTGGCAGCCGTCCGCTTCGGCTCGGTCTTTTTCCCACCTATGCCGGCGCTCTCGCGCAGCGCCTGAAGCAGATCGCTTTGCTTGGACACGGCCGGCGCCTTCTTCTTCGGGAGCGCCCTGCCCTCGATCTTGGCCTTGACCAATTCTGCTACGGCCGCTTCATAACGATCGTCGAAGGCACTGGCGTCGAAGCTGCCTTTCTTGGTGCCGAGGATATGCTCGGCCAATTCCAACATCTCGCCTTCGATCTTGAGGTCGGGCAGTTCTTCGAACGCCTCCTCGGAGGAGCGCACCTCGTAATCGAAATTCAGGGTCGTGGCGATCAGCCCTTTGCCGTGTGGCCGGATGAGAACTGTACGCACACGGCGGAACAGGACTGTGCGGGCGATCGCAGCAACTTTGGCTTTTTTCATGCCGTCGCGCAAAAGCACAAAGGCATCCGTGCCCATCTTGTCAGGCGCCAAATAGTACGGCTTGTCGAAATAGATATCGTCGATCTCGTTGCAGGGAATGAAGGCGTCGATCTTGAGTGTCTTGTCGCTGTCGGGCACAGCCGCCGCCACCTCTTCCGGTTCGAGGATGACATACTGGCCATTCTCGATCTCGTAGCCTTTGACCTGTTCGTCCCGCTCGACCGGATCGCCGGTCTCGCTGTCAACGAACTCCCGCTTCACCCGATTGCCGGTCTTGCGGTTCAGTGTGTTGAAAGCGATGCGTTCCGAGGAGGATGCCGCGGTGTAGAGCGCTACCGGACAAGCGACCTCTCCAAACTTGATGAAGCCTTTCCAATTGGCTCTTGGGGCAACCATGACGCAGAACTCCTGACACAACCAATGCGATTCAAGCGAATCAGCGAGCAATTGTTCCGAGTCGAAACGAATCTTTTTTCAACGGCTTAGGCCAACAACGCCGCTCGTTTTGCGAGTCTGCATTAGGCTCTTGATTCCGGTGCATCTTTTCCCGGCCACGCGCGTTTTCCCCGACAGCAACCATGAAGGAGTCCTGCCATGAGCAAGCGCGAACTGATCGATACCGGAACCGACAAGCGTTATGTCCGCCGGGACAAGGAAGGCAAGTTCAACGAAAGCGTCGACGTCTCTCGGTCGCTGTCAGCGGACGCCCGCCACGACGCCAAGCATGATGCGAAGCCGGGCCAGGGAGACAAGGGCGATCGCAAGCACTGACGGAAACGCCGGTGAAGCTCGCCACCTATAACGTCAACGGCATCAACGGCCGGCTTGAGGTGCTGCTACGTTGGCTCGACGAGGCGAAACCTGACGTCGTGTGCCTTCAGGAGCTGAAGGCGCCGGACGAGAAGTTTCCGCGCCGCGAGCTCGAGCGCGCAGGCTACGGCGCCATCTGGCACGGCCAGAAAGCCTGGAATGGCGTCGCGATCCTTGGCCGCGATCAGGAGCCGCGCGAGACAAGGCGCGGACTGCCGGGCGATCCCGACGACAGCCACAGCCGCTACATCGAGGCTGCCATCGATGGCATCATCATAGGTTGCCTGTATCTTCCGAACGGCAATCCAGCACCAGGGCCGAAGTTCGACGATAAACTTCGCTGGTTCGAGCGGCTGCATTCCTATGCGGCGGAACTGTTTGAACTCGATGTGCCCGTAGCTCTGGTCGGCGACTTCAACGTGATGCCGACGGATCTCGACGTCTACAAGCCGGAGCGCTGGCGAGACGATGCGCTGTTTCGGCCTGAAGTCCGGGCCGCCTATTCCGAGCTCGTTGCCATGGGCTGGACGGACGCGATTCGCCTGCTGCACCCCGAGGAGCGGATCTATACCTTCTGGAAGTATTTCCGCAACGCCTTCGCCCGCGATGCCGGACTTCGGATCGACCATTTCCTGCTCAGTCCGTTACTCCGGGAACGACTGCAAGCCTGCGGCGTCGACAAGTTTGCGCGGGCCTGGGAGCACACGAGCGATCACGCGCCGGTCTGGATCGAACTGGATGTCGACTAGGCCGCTATCGCCAAACCGATCGATGACAGAGGAGCCGACAGACAATGGCAGAGGGACAAGATTTTGATGCTGCGGGGTTCGAAGACCAACTTTCCGCGATGACCGACGAAGAACTGTTTGCCCTGATGCAGAAGCTGGAAGACGAAAGCGAAGATATCCCCGTGGAAGACCGCGACACCAGCGAGGTCTTTGCCAGGATCGCCATGGTCGAAACCGTGATCGAAGATCGATTTCCCGGACAGCTGTTGGCGCCATACAAGGACTGGCAGCAGCGGAGGCTAGATATTTGAGGAGCGACGATCGTGACAGAAAGATCTGACAATGCCGAACGGCTATTCCAGCATCTCGATGACCTTGTCGCCGAGATCATCGACCGGTTTGCGAATGAGGGCCATGGAACGGTCACGGTGATCGAAACGCTTCAAGACGTCATTGCAAAACGTCGCCTGGCTTACGACCGTGACCCCGATCCAGCCGAAGACGTTGAGGAGCCATCGAACGATTGGCCCGCCGCTACCGCGGCGACAGAGGGGAAGGGGTAACGCTTATGCTGCCCTCCCTCGAGCACCCCGGCCCAGCCGAGACGGAAAAGAGCCTCACCCGGAGCCAACGGGACGCGCTACGAGCGATCGCGTTTTTCCGACGCCAGCGCAAGGCGGGCAAAGGGTGGCTGGTTGGCGACAAGCGTCTGTCCGAAAAGCTGGTCGAGCGCCTGGAAATGATGGAGCTGGTGGAAGAGAGCTTCATCAGGGGGGAGCCGATACTTCAGTTGACCATCGTCGGGCGCGCTATCGAGGCAAAACTGCAATAGTCGTGTCACGGACACGGGAGCTATCTCTCCGGGCGCAACTCTCGGACTGCGTCCGCAAATTTCGTCGGTGCTTCCTGCGGAACGTTGTGGCCAACGCCGGCAAGAATGTGGCGGCTATAGGCTCTCTTGAAGTGAACAGCATCTTTGTCCTCCAGTGATGGAGGATCCACACCATCGTCGGCGCCGAGCAAGACTATGGTGGGAACCGTAATGGCAGGCTGCTCTGCCAGCCGGGCTTCGATGTCGGCATAGGCCGGATCGCCGGGCACGACGCCGTACCGATGGCGATAGGAATGAATGACGACGTCCACGAAGTCCGTATTGTCGAACGATGCGGCGCTGCGTTCGAACGTGGCGTCAGCGAACGCCCAGGACGGCGACCACGTCTGCCAGAGAAACCTGCAGATCTCATCTCGCTGCTGCTCAAGTCCCTTCCGACCCCGCTCGGTGTGGAAATAATACTGATACCAGTCCCCCGCCTCCTGGTCCGGAGTACCAGGGTTGGCGGCGCCGGCGATATCCTGGACGTTGTAACCCGCCCCCGCGCTCACCAGCCCAATCACCCGTTCAGGCCAGCCCGGCCACCCCAGTCGTAACCGCCGAGTATGGCTTGTTCGATGCCGAGAGAATCCATCATCGCCAGGAGGTCCGCGCCTAATGCCGCCTACTCACCAGAGCGTGGCGTCGCCGGCGACTGGAAGCGGGTCGCGCCGTAGCCGCGAAGGAAGGGTACTATGCAGCGGTGCCCCGAGGCGGCAAGGTTGCTTGCCACCTCGTCATAGGCATGAGCATCATAAGGGAAACCGTGAAGCAGGATCGTCGGCGTGCCATCCTCGGGCCCCAGCTCGATGTAGGCAATATCGAGCACACCAGCGCGGACCTGCTTCAAATCCTGATCCTGAACCATGCTTCGCCTTTGGCCCGATTGCTCATGCGACGCCTTTGCCGCCGGTCACGCCGTAGACCTCGCCGTTGATGAAGCTGGCTTCCTGCGAGGCGAGGAGCACGAAGACAGGAGCAAGTTCGACCGGCTGGGCGGGCCGACCGAAATCGCTGTCCTTGCCGAAGTTCTTGACCTTCTCATCTGGCTGCCCGCCGCTTGGCTGAAGCACCGTCCAGATCGGGCCGGGTGCAACGACGTTGGCGCGGATGCCGCGCTCGATCAACTGCTTGGCGAGCGCCTTGGTATAGGCGACAATGCCCGCCTTCGTCGTCGCGTAATCGAGCAGGATCGGCGAAGGCTGATAAGCCTGGATCGAGGCGGTCGTAATCACTGCAGATCCAGCCGGCATGTGCGGCACGGCAGCCTGGGCAATCCAATGCAGCGCGTAAAGGTTGGTCTTCATGGTCTTGTCGAAATCGTCCGTCGACAGCTCCTCGATCTTTTCGCGGTACTGCTGGCGTCCGGCATTGATAACCAGGATGTCGAGGCCGCCAAGACCAGAGACGGCCTTTTCGACCAGCTCGCGACACCATGTCTCTTCCTTGATGTCGCCCGGCAGCGCGACCGCCTTTCGGCCCTCCGCCTCGATCAGCCGGATCACCTCCTTCGCGTCCGCTTCCTCTTCCGGAAGATATGATATCGCGACGTCAGCACCCTCGCGGGCAAATGCGATCGCGGCGGCGCGCCCGATCCCGGAATCGCCGCCCGTCACCAGGGCTTTGCGGCCAGTGAGCCTTTCGGACCCGCGATAGCTTTCTTCACCATGGTCGGGTACGGGGTCCATCTTGCGGGCAAGCCCAGGAGCAGCTTGCGGCTGGTCGGGAAAGGGCGGCGCAGGATAGAGGTTGCGGGGGTCGTTCAGAGAAGCTTTGTTGTTCATCGTCTCACCAAGACTATGTTTGTCGATGATTGGATCGTCGCAATTTGCGAACGCAGCCTGGCGATGTTTGTTCCGGGACCTGTGGCGCTGGGGAACTATCTGCGGAAGGGTTCGTTCGTTTTTATCATCAACCCGGAGGAAGCATCATGCCCCAAGGTGACAAATCGAAATACATGGACAAGCAGGAACGTAAGGCAGACCATATCGCCGAAAGCTATGAGGACCGCGGCGTTTCGGAAAAAGAAGCCGAACGGCGCGCCTGGGCGACCGTCAACCAGGACGACGGCGGCGGCAAGAAGGCCGGCGGCTCTGGTCGAGGAAAGCATACCGGTCATCCCGCAGCCCACAAAGGTGGCGAGAACGCTGGAAAGGCCGCTGCATCACGATCTGCCGCCGATCGCTCGGCGTCGGCGAAGAAGGCTGCAGCAACCCGGAAACGCAATGCAGAACACGCGCATCATTAGCAGCTGCGCTGACTGCGGGCCGACCTGGTACCTGTCGATCAGGCGATTTCGCGGAAGGTGATCGAATAACGAAGCTGATCGACAGGCGGGATGGAATGCTCCCCTTCCGACTTTTAATCGCTCTCGATGGCAAGACAACTTAAAAGCGCTGCGAGGCCTCAGAGCCTGGAGTTAGATCTGGATCGCCGGTTTGCTCATGGGGACCAGGCCGAAGCAGTGCGCAATTCGGCTCGCACATCGGCCTGCTTGCCGGGATCGTAAGTGGCATTATCGGTACTGGCTCCTCTATCATACTCGTCCCGGTGTTGGCCTATTTCTATGGGCTAAAAGAAGCTGTGCCTATAATGGCGGTAGCTGCCGTCATGGCGAACATTTCCCGGATTCTTGCATGGTGGTGGGAAGTTGATTGGCGAGCTGTGGCAGCCTATGCGGTTACTGGCGTTCCTGCAGCGGTTCTTGGCGCACGAACAATGCTTGTTCTGCCGCCAGGGGCAGTAGATGCGGCGATTGGATCATTCTTGCTCTTGATGATACCTGGACGTCGCTGGTTGGCCGCAAACCTTATCCACTTGCGATTACCTCATCTGGCCGCAGCCGGCATGCATCGGCTTTTTGACTGGGATCGTGGCCTCGTCGGGACCTGCTTCCGTACCGGTGTTCATCGGTTATGGTTTGACCAAGGGAGCCTTTATCGGCACCGAAGCTGCAGCTTCGCTCGCGATCTACACTACCAAAGCACTCACCTTTCAAGGATCGGGAGCACTTCCTTTTGTTCTTGTACTGAAGGGTCTTACGGTGGGGGCATCTCTGATGGTCGGTTCCTTCATAGCGAAACCTTTTCTTCTCCGCCTCACGCCAGAGGCTTTTCGCCATATCATGGATGCGCTGCTGGTAACTTCAGGACTCAGCCTGCTTTGGGGAGCGGCAGTCTAGGCAAGACGATAAGGCGCGAGCCGCAATCGGCTAGTTAGCGCCCATTATTGGCATTTTACCTGGGATTGGATGATTCCACGGTAACAGATCGCTGATCTGACTCTGCTTGTGGCCATTGACTATAGCAGTAAGCGTGGCGGTCAGGTCAGCCTGCGGATCGACATGGTTGACCACATTGGCCGTTGCGCGGTGTTGTCGCGCGATGGCGGGTGACGCTACGATATTTGGGTCTCTGCGCCACCCGTCACCGGTCACGCCCGATCATGCGACGGTCGAGTTCTGTCAATCACATCTGGCGGACGATCCATCTCGAACGCCATTTTTCCCAGTTTTGTCCAGACGTCGCGCGCTCGTTCGTCGTCCTCGCTGTGGAGGTTTCAACCATCCAGAATAGCGCTCGTAGATCATGGTGGAATGGCCGCATTCTTACACTTAAGAGCCAAACGACATTTGCATCTGCAAGCCGTACATTAAGCAAGCGGCCGATCGGATGGGATTTTAGCCCTTCGTCCATTCCGGTGCGAAGCCGATCCCGAGGCCGGCGGAGACGAGCGACACCAGCGAAAAGGTGTCCGGCTGCGCCTCGGCCTTTGCCGTAGAAGGCTATCAGGCGCCGGCCGCGGGGTTCACACTGCAACGTTCGTGGTCAAGTTTTTCTGCGCCAGCGTACCGGGATCGAGGAAACGGACCTTCAATCCGTTGAGCTATGCGCTTAGCGTACATGAGGAATTTCTGTTGGACTGCAATCCTCCCCGCGCCCAGTGAGCCATATGGGTGCTAAACTCGCTCCGCCTACCGGCGAGGTCTTTCTTTCCGGCACGAGAGTTCCCGTCGCTAGAGCCAGGCATCAGGATACTCCGAGAGGCACTGCATGAAAGCTGAAGAAATTTCGCTAAGGTATTCCGCTCTCCGGCCCGACGGCACTGTTGTGGAGATCGAGTTCAATCAGGAAATCGCCGCTTCGCTCGCGCGGCTTCCGGATGACCCTTCGCTTTACTTCGATCTGAGCGAACCACATCTCCTCGTTCCGCTCGAGCAGTTGGTCAACGCGCGTGCGCGCGAAAGAGGCATCGTCAATGCCAACCGCCACATGGTGGCGGCAGCGAAAGGCAGGCTGGAAAAACGCAAACCCCTCACTGTTCAGTCCTTAGGCAACGAGCTGTGGCTCGTGGTGGATGGCAATTCAACTCTGCTCAACGCGCGTCACTCTGGTTGGCGGGCGATACCTTGCTGCATGAGATGACCAGACACATCTGGATATCCCGCCATCGATCGAACGGGCACTCGCATGCTCGGGGGCCAATTTCACCGAAAAGCAGCGATTGCGTTGTGGAAATCCTCGCATTTCGCTCCACCTCGCTGGGACGCCGGATGACAACGGGGATCCGGGCGGGCGAGACTTCCCCGTCATCAAGAGGGGAAAAACAATGACAACAACCAACGAGATTGCAGACAAGATCGCGACCGAACACGGCTTGACCAAAGTCCAGAGCAAGGCGGTTGTCGAGGCGGTCTTCGCCGCCGTGACCGCGGCCGCTACATCCGGCGCCGAAACTTCGATTCCGGGGTTTGGCAAGTTCAAGGTCAAGGACACGCCTGAGCGGGAGGCGCGCAATCCGGCAACCGGTGCAACCATTAAGGTTGCTGCTGCGAAAAAACTGACCTTCGCGCCGGCCAAAGCTCTCAAGGACGCGCTGAACGGCTGATACGACTCGGAGGTTCGGGGCGAGAGAGCGCACCACCTCACGGTGATGCTAACTGGTCGCCTCGAACCTTAACGATTGCGGATTGTGCGGCAGAATCGGTCGGCTGACGCACTTGAGAGATGCGGGACCCGCGATGGCTTGGTCCCGCCGCACGCGGCTCCCGATGATACATTATGCGATCCTGGACGCACGAAACGGGAACAGATCAAGAAAAGAGCCCCGCGCTAAGGCGGGGCAGTCGCGCATCCCCAGCTTTGAAGGATGCGAGGGAACTCTGGGCGCAGAAGGGTTCAGCGAGCCTATGCCGCCGACACCTCCTGCTGAAGGAGCGCTGATCGCTTGCCACGATGAAGGTCGGCAGCGAAGGTGCAGGCAGCCGTATGCCCAGGCGAAAGCACCCTCGATGGCGGCAGCGCCTTGGCGCAATCGTCGACCGCGAGCGGACACCTCGTCCTGAAGCGGCAACCCGACGGCGGGTTTGTCGGGCTGGGTACCTCGCCGATCATCAATGGCCCCTTGCGGTGCTTCTCTATCCGTGGATCCACCTCGGGTGCGGAGGCCAGCAACATCTCGGAGTACGGATGGCTCGGGCGGTCATAGAGGTTTTGCGAGGGGCCATGCTCGACGATCTTGCCGAGATACATCACATAGACCCGCGAGGCCGCCTGCCGCACCAGCGCCAGATCATGGGCGATGAACAGGCATGCAACGCCTAGATCCTTCTGCAGCCGCAGGAAGAGGTTCATCACCTGGGCCCGGATCGAAAGATCGAGCGCGCTCACCGGTTCATCGCAGATCAGCACCCGCGGGTTAACTGCGAGCGATCTCGCAATCGCCACGCGCTGGCGCTGGCCGCCCGAGAGTTCGCGCGTGTGACGGTCTCGGACCGCGGATGCGAGGCCGACCTGATCAAGGAGTTCCTTTGTGCGACGATTGCGCTCATCCGGTGATCGGGTGCCGGCGATCACCAGCGCTTCATCGATCGCCTCTCCCACCGTCTGTCGGTCGTTCAAGGACGAATAGGGATCCTGGAAGACGTATTGCAGCGCCCGGCGGCTGTCGCGCAGAGCGGCTCCCGACAGCGCGCTGAGATCGACGCCGTCGAGCAGGACGCGACCGCTGTGTGCCTTCTCGAGCCCGACGATGGTGCGCCCGAGGGTCGACTTGCCGCAGCCGGATTCACCAACCAGACCGACGATTTCGCCCGGATAGAGTTCGATCGAGACATCATCGACGGCATGGACATATTTACCGCGCTGAACGCTTTTGAAGCGCGTCTGGAGGTTTTCGACTTTGAGAACGGGTGCTTGTGTCATGCGGCAGCCTTTCCTTGATTGACGACGGGGCACGCCACGAGAACGGCGCTGTCATCGGAGCGGACGAGCGGTGGGCGGCTGTTGCCGCATGCCGGGACGGCCAACGCGCAGCGCGGCGCAAGGGCACAGCCCTTGATCGGCGCACCGAGCGTCGGCGGGATACCGGGAAGCCCACGGAACTCCGAGCCGATCGGATCCTCCCGCCTCGGGATCGCGTTGATCAGGCCCCTGGTGTAGGGGTGACGCGGGGTTACCAGAACCTTGTCCACCGGACCGCATTCGGCAGCGCGTGCCGCATACATGACGACGATGTTGTCGGCAGCGCCCGCGACCACGCCCATGTCGTGGGTGATCAGCACCATCGCCATGTTCAGACGCTGCTGCACGTCCTTGAGCAAACGCAGGATCTGCGCCTGAACCGTCACGTCGAGCGCGGTCGTGGGCTCGTCGGCGATCAGGAGTTTGGGTTCGCCGGCAAGCGCGATGGCAATGACGATGCGTTGCCTCAGACCGCCGGAGAGCTCATGCGGGTATTGCCGAAGCCGTGCCGCGGGATCGGAGATGCCGACGAGCTTGACGAGTTCGAGCGCGCGCGCTTCTGCCGCTCTGGGCGTCATGTTCAGATGCAATTCTGCCATCTCGGCAATCTGCCGACCGATCCGGCGCACCGGATTGAGCGCGCTCATCGGGTCCTGGAAGATGAAGCCGACGGACTTGCCGCGCAGCTTCTGGATTTCCGCCTCGGGCAGGCCGATCAGTTCGCGGCCCTCAAGCTTCACGGAGCCGGAGAGCATCGTCGTCACACCGGTCGGCATCAAGCCGAGTGGCGCGAAATTCATCACCGTCTTGCCGCTACCACTTTCGCCGACGATGGCTAGACACTCGCCCTGTCGGACCGAATAGCTGACACCGTCGACGGGACGGACCGCCGATTTCGCGGTCAGCAAGTTGACCGTCAGGTTGCTGACTTCAAGGAGCGGTTGATCATGCATCGGAATTCTCCTTGCTCCAGCTTGCGACCTCGGCACGACGCATCGCGAGCATGCGTCTTGTGAGCGGTTTCGGAATGCGATTGAGTGCGATGGACTCGCCGAGCGTGTTGAAGCCGATGACGGCCATGGTGAGAGCAAAGCCTGGCAAAAGAACCTGACGCGGGTCGGATTCGAGATAGGGCAGCGCATCCACGAGCATCTGCCCCCACTCCGGTGTCGGCGGCTGGATGCCGAGGCCGAGGAAGCTCAACGTCGCAACCGCGAGCGCGGCCGTGCCGGCATCCGCAGTCGCATAGACCATCACCGAACCGATGGTGCCCGGTAGAAGGTGGCCGAAGTAAATGCGCCAAGGGCTGGCGCCGAGCACCCGCAGAGCCTCGATATGCGGCTTGCTCATGATGCTGACGGCGACCGCCCGGCTGATGCGGCCGCTCATCGGCCACCAGGCAAGCGCCAGCGCCAGCACCATCGTCCAGTAGCCGGGGCCGACGATGCCGATGACGGCGAGCGAGATGATCAGGCTTGGCACGGACAGGCCGACATCGACGACGCGCATCAGGAGGTCGTCGACCCAGCCGCGATGATAGCCGGCGATCGTTCCAAGCAGGATGCCGATGGTCATGGCGACGCCGAGGACAGAGCCGACGCTGACGAGCGAGGTGTTCGCAGCGATGATCAGGCGGCTGAAGGTGTCGCGTCCGAGGTGGTCGGTTCCCAGCCAATGGGCGGCGGACGGACCAAGCCCCGCATCCAGCAGGTTCTGGGCGCTCGGATCCTGGGGCGCCAACCAGGGCGCGAAGGTGCCAAGCGCAATGAAGAGGCCGATGGTGATCAGTGCCGCGCGCGGCATCTTGTTCAATCGGGCGAGGATAGGATTGAGCATGTTCATGATCAGCTCCATTGGCGACGGATGCGTGGATCGGTCAGCAGCACTGCCAGATCGACGATTAGGTTCACCACGATGAAGAACGTGAGGAAGATGAGCAGGCACGCCTGCACCACCATGAAATCGCGGAAGCGAACGCCAGCGAGGAAGTAGTCGCCCACACCCTGCCAGGCGAACAGTGGCTCGACGATGATGGCGGTTGCCGTCATCAGGCCGACCTGGGTGCCGAGCGCGTTGATGAAGATCGGCGTGATGTTTGGCAGCGCCTCGCGGAAGAGAATTTTGGTGCGGCCAAGGCCCTTGCTCTTTGCGGTCAGAACGAACGGGCTGGTCATCGACTCTTCCAGTCCCACCCGCACGACACGACTGAGAACGGCTGCCGGCAGAACCGCGATGGTGAGCCATGGCAGGATCCAGCTCTTCGGGCCGTCGAAACCGAACGATGGCAGGAGCTGGAAGCTGACGGAGAAGGCGTAGATCATCAGCGCGCCGACGAAGAAGGTCGGGGTCGATGCGCCGAGGAGCGCCAGACCGCGCGAAACGCGGTCCGGCAATTTGTAGGGCCAGAAGGCGCCGAAGAACCCGAGCGCAAGGCTGATGAGGGTGGCGATCACCGCCGAGCCCGCTATCAGCGTTCCGGTCACGAGCATCCGGTTTGCCAGATCCGCACTAACGTCCTGACCAGTCCGGTAAGAGATGCCGAAATCTCCGCGAACGGCATCCCCCAGCCAATCCACGTAGCGCATCAACAGTGGCTTGTTCAGTCCTATCTCTTCTTCAACTTGTTCAACATAACCCGGTGTGGCGACGGCTCCCCGCAGTTCGGCGATCAGGACGGCAACATTGCCGGGCGCCGACACGACGAGAGTGAAGCAAACCACGGACGCCATGAACAACAGGACCAGGGAATGCTTCAGCCGCTTGCTGATGAAGTGGATCAAGGTACGCTCCTATTCGTCCAGCAGAATGTTGTCGTAGGGCATGTCGTATTCGGTGACTGGGCTCATAAAGCCGTGGAGCCGCTTGGAATGCGCCCAGATGCTCGGCACGTAGACCAGCGGTGCAATCGCGTCGTTGTCCCTCAGCCAGTCGTAAACCTTCTGGATGGTCGGCTGGATCTGATCCCCGGTTGCCGCCGTCGCCGCATTGATCAACGGATCGAGGTTGACCGGATCCGTAACCAGCTTGCCTTCGACGTCATTCTTGAAAGTCGACAGGCAGAGCGCCACGATCGAGCCGAACGGATCGTATGGTGCGCCGTAGGTTAGGAAGAACCCGAGATCGTATTTCTGCTCCAGCATGTCGGTGTGCTTGGAGGCGTGGTCGACCGAGCGGATCACCAGATCGATGCCGATCTCCTTCATCTCCGACTGGATGACTTCGGCAATTACGCGCGATCCCGGCACGGCGTCCGGGCTGACGACCAGTTCGAGCGTCAGCGGCTTGCCGTCCTTGGACCTTATGGGACTTCCGGTCCAGCCGGCCTTTTCGAGCAGCGCCGCGGCGGCCGCAGCATCCCGGATCGGGGCATCATATTGCGCCCCGGCATAGGGCAAAGCGCCTGAGAACATGTTGCCGGCGGGCTTGGCGTAACCGTGGTAGAGCACCTTGGAGATCGCCGCGCGATCGATGCCGATGCTGATGGCCCTTCGCACCTGCGGGTCCTTGAGCGCCTCGGCGCGGTCGGGGTTGAACGCCATCACCAGCGTGACGTTGCCGGGATCGACGACGACGTTGAAGCCGGCCCCCTCGAGCTGCTTGCCCTCCTCCGGCGTCAGCGGCGCGATCCAGAAACCGCCGACCAGGTCGATTTCGCCGGCGCGCAGAGCCGCGACCCGCGAACGCGCATCGGGGATGACCTTGGCCTCGAGGCGCTCATAAGACGGCAACTGTCCCCAGTAGCCTTCGTGATGCTCGAAGACACTCTGGGTGTCGTCGGCGCTGACTTGGCGCCACGGCCCAGTTCCGACCGGGTCCTTGAACTTGCCATCGGCGCCGACCGACTTGGGCGAGAGGAACCGCGTCGGCCGCGTATAGGAGAGCTCCTGCATCAGCGCCAGGACCGGCTCCTTGAAATGAATGGTGATGTGGTAGTTGTCGACCACGTCCAGCGACTGGAAGTGCTTGGAGCAATTCATCCAACTGAACTGGTCGAGGCCCATCCAGCGTTCGAGGTTCCACTTGCAGGACGCGGCGTCGAACTTGGTGCCGTCCTGGAACGTCACGCCCTGGCGCAGCGTCAGGTGCAGTGTCTTGCCGCCATCCTCGATCTTCCAGTCGGTCGCCAGGCAAGGCTCGATCTGACCGCCTTTGCCATATTTGACGAGCGGCTCGAACATCAGATCCTGGATCGCCCAGATGGCATAATGGCTCTGCGGATCAAGATTGCCTGCGGGCTTGGCGATGGCGACGCGGAGCGTGCCCGCTGCACCCTGCGCATAGGCGATTTTCGACAGGGCACCCTGTGCGATGGCCAAGCCGATAGCGCCGGCCGCCCCTTGCAGGAACGTACGTCTGTTCACTGACATGAGTATTTCTCCTCCTGTTAGGCGCTCCTCGCGCCGTCGATACGAGCGGCCTCCACACCGTTTTGTATAGACAAAAAGAATATTCTCATGTATGCAATTATCCGTCAATATCGTATTCATCTTTGTCGACAAAATTGCCCACATCCGAAAAACCGAATGAACACCTGAAGGGAAGGCAGCGACGTCGGACGGCTTACCTGCCGTGGATCTCACGCTTCAACGCCTTGATTTTTCGACAATTTTGCATCCGCGAGCACGAGATGCTTTCGACAATATCGATGCGTATTGTGTACAATACGGGAGGACATAAATGCTGATAAAACTGATCAATCCGAATACAACGACGAGCATGACGGAGCTCATGGGTGAGACTGCTCGCAAGGTTGCAGCTCCTTCAAGCGAGATCGTCCTTGCGACGTCACGCTCCGGGGCCGCCTCAATCGAAGGACACTACGACGAGGCCTTGAGCGTGATCGACGAAATCACGAATGGAAAGCCTGCAGACGCCTACGTCATCGGCTGCTTCGGTGATCCCGGCCTGCTGGCCGCTCGCGAAATCACCGCATCACCCGTCCTCGGCATCGCCGAAGCGGCAATGCACGCCGCAACGTTCGTAGCGACGAGTTTCTCGATCGTCACCACACTTGAGCGCACCCGGATCATCTCAGAACACCTCGTCCGCAATTACGGTATGCAACACCACTGCCGTCGCGTGCGCGCCACGGACGTCCCGGTCCTTGAGCTTGAAGAGCTAGGTTCGAAGGCCGATGCCACAATCCTTGCGGAGTGCGAGAAGGCTCTGATCGAAGACCGCGCAGAGGCGATCGTGCTTGGCTGCGCCGGCATGTCGAACCTGGTGGAACGTCTGCAGCAACGGCTAGGTGTTCCGGTGATCGACGGCGTTGCCGCTGCGGTCAAGGTCGCCGAGGCGATCGTGGGCATGGGGCTGCGGACATCGAAGGTCGGGGACCTCGCCTATCCGCTGCCAGAAGCCTATGCCGGGAAACTCGCTGAGTACGCCCCGGCTCATCTGAAACTGCGCGAGACCAGCTTCCCAGCGCTCGCCACAGCGGTAAGGGGCTAGTCATGGAGTTCGATTTTGCCCAACTGCCTGAAAAGGAACGCTACCGGCTGCTGTGCAGCTTCGTCGGGCCGCGCCCGATTGCCCTGGTCACCACCGTCGATGACGCTGGCCTGAGGGACAGGAGCCGCCGGTCAACGGGTTCTGGTCGATGGCGCTCTACACTGCGGAGCACTTCTTCCACCCGAACGACCTTAAGCGGTATTCGCTCGGCACCAAGAACAAATCCCTGACGTGCAACGCCGACGGTTCGCTGACGCTATATGCCGGCGCGAAGAACCCCGGAAAGGACAAGGAAAGCAACTGGCTGCCGGCACCGGACGGCGCCTTCTCGCTCTACATCCGCGCCTATTGGGGCAAGGAAGGCATCCTCGACGGCTCCTGGCAGCCACCGAAGATCGAGGTGAAGTAGGGAGCAGAGCGCAGACTTGCTCTAACTCGGAGGGTCCCCGTCACGCATACGGGGACACTCTCGCCACGTTACATCTGGCAGGTCGGCGTATCCCGTCACCTTGAAAGGGTTCGAACCACCGAACCGCGCGCTTGATGCGCTAAGCCATTGAAACCCGATCAATTGATTTAAGCGGTACGCTAGCTGCAGCGTAACCCGCTATTATGGAACTGCTGATGGCAGGTGTTCTCGACGGCCGCGGCATGCTATAATTTTCCACCAAAAACATTATAACTTCCACTCTGTGGCCCCATTTGACGGTGAGCATGGCTTGTATTTCTCCCGGACTGCCGGGGCATTTTGTGATCCGTTGACAAAGTCAGGCGCAGTTATAATGTTTCATACAATGCATTATAACGAGAAGACAGCGATGAAACAAATCGACCTGATTTATCGGACGGCGTTCGCTGAACTCGCGCAGCGAACATTCGACGCTCAGTTCCAAGCCGACTTCCCCCTCGAGGGACGTTTCGTGACGGTCCCGGTCAAGGGCCGCAATTATTGGTATTTCGACCTTCCTACTCCCGAAGGCAAGGACAAACGAAGCTATGCCGGCCCCAAGGATGATGCAGAGATCTCGGCTCGAGTGAAGGCCCACAGGGAAATCAAGGATGACATTCGCGAGCGTCGGCGTCTCGTCAGTATGCTCCAGCGTAGCGGCGGCATGGCCTCCCCGGATCGCTTCGCGGGCGAGGTTACGAAGGCCCTTGCCGACGCTGGCCTTTTCCGTCTCAGGGCGGTCCTGATCGGCTCGGTGGCGTTCGGTTGCTATTCGGGCCTGCTAGGTGTCCGTCTCCCCAATACCGCCATCCAGACGGGTGATGCGGATTTCGCACAGGACTTCGCGATCTCGGCTGAGGTCGAGGACAGCCTGCCGCCCATTCTCGAGGTCTTGCATTCGGTCGATGAGACCTTCCGGGCGGTTCCGCATCAGGCCGACAAGGCAAAGGTTGCCGCCTTCACGAACTCGGTCAACTATCGCGTCGAATTCCTGACGGGCAATCGGGGATCGGACGAATACACGGGCAAACCCTCGCCTATGCCTGCCCTCGGCGGCGCGTCGGCGGAAAACGTCCGCTTTTTGGACTACCTGATCTACGAGCCGGTCAGGACCGTACTCCTGCATCGCGAGGGCGTGAGCGTGAACGTTCCGGCTCCCGAACGATATGCCGTCCACAAACTCATCGTGTCGTCCCGGCGTCTCAACGATGCGCCCGGACGTGCGAAGCGGGACAAGGACCTTCTGCAGGCCTCCCTGCTGTGTGAGGCACTCCAGGAGACGAAACAGGGCTACGTGCTGGCCGATGCCTACCGCGAGGCATGGGATCGCGGACCCGCGTGGCAGGAAGGGATTGCCGCGGGTCTTGCAATGATGCCGGACGACGGCAAGGCAGCGCTGGCGGTCGCTCTCCGCGTGAAGCCCGAAGAACTCGGTAAGATGTAAGGACGAGACGTGGAGGAGCTGCTGCGGTGGACGCAAGAAACGAGACAACATCTGCCAAATGTCGAGCGATTGCCTCGGAAGGGATGATATGGACGGCCCCACTTTGCCGTCACAAGTCCCATGCAGACCTGCCCCCAGGAGATCTCGGCGAAACGATGTCGGACTTCACGACCGCGCGAAACATCCGCTTACCAGGACCATCCGTCCGGCCGACCAATCGCCAAACACGCTGTGCGCAGCGTTGCCTCGATAGCGCCGCCAAGTTACAGCACTTTTTCATCGGCATAGGGATGACCGAAAATCTGCAGGCCGACCGGTAGGCCGTTTTCGGCCAACCCAGTAGGTAGAGAAAGTGCCGGGCACTGCGGCAAGAGGTTGAACGGGCAGGTCATGTCCAACCCGAGAAAACGCCCGTCCCGCGTATCGGCAACACGATGACGACCCTCGAATTTGTCAAATGTTGCCCGATAGTTGGTTTCGAGGAGTTGGAGGAATGCCGCCCACACACCTTCCCACCTTTGCTGATCGCGTGGGATTCGTAACAGAACTTTTTATGGTGCCGTTTGCCAAGTTTCAAGGTTCCCATGCCTATCTTTAGCCATCTGTTGCACTGAATGGATGGCAAACGCTCAGCTATGTCAGCCCACCAGCGGGAGCATTGGAATGAAAACACCGAATTCCGCGCATGGACATTTCTGCGGTCTTTGCGGTCAGAGAAAACCTACAAACGAACTTATGGTCTGCGACCTCGTTCGCCCCTCCATCACCGCGCTTCTGGATGCTTCGCACACGGATTGGCGGCGTACCGGCTGGGTCTGCCGCGGTCATGTCCAGGACTTTCGCCGCAAGGCCGTCGAAGACTTGATACTCCGTGAACGCGGGGAACTCACTGCACTCGACAAAGAGGTCATAGACAGCCTTGCCGATCACGAAACGCTCACGGAGAACACTGAGGAAAGCTACGATGAGGCCGAGACATTCGGCGACCGGGTCGCAGATCGGACGGCTTCATTTGCGGGATCCTGGGTCTTCATTCTTTCTTTCATTGCCATATTGGTCGTCTGGGTCGCAATCAACGTCATTCCAATGTTCACCTACGACCCTTATCCGTTCATTCTCCTTAATCTTTTCCTGTCGATGATCGCAGCGCTACAGGCGCCGTTGATCATGATGAGCCAGCGTCGGCAGGAAGAAAAGGACCGGTTGCGCTCGCAGAACGACTATCAGGTCAATCTGAAGGCGGAGCTGGAGATCCGGCATCTGCACGAGAAGCTAGATCATTTTCTCGTCGGACAATGGGAACGGCTATCGAAAATTCAACAGGCACAGTTTGAAATGTTGGAGGAGTTGTCTCAGCGAAAGGCATGACAACGCGCGCGGCCGAGGAACGCTCGATGCAGTAACAGCGCGATCGCAAGCCCCAACATGGTCTCGATGCCCACGGAGACGACGGTGAACACGCGCGTGTTGGCGGACGGCCCGCCAGAAGGTGGCGTCTTCCCAGACGGTTACGAAATTGGCGAAACCGACGAAATCATAGCTACCGGGATTGTCGAGATGGGCATCGAAAAAGCGAAGAGCACTGCACGGCTCAGCGGCGAGAAGGCCGATCGCCGAAGCGATCGACCTCATACGGGGCGGCAAGCCCGAGCCGCATTGCGAAGATCCGCATTCTCCGTCCGCAGTTTTTCAGCGAGCGTATTGCGCAGCCGCGCATTCTCTTCTTCGACCTGCAGAAGCTGGGCGGTTTCGTCCAGGGCCGAAACCGGCGCTTGTACCGACGATGTGGGTGCCGACCAAGGCTCTGACTATCCACTTGGGTTCCCTCCTCGATCCTCGAAAGCAATTTGTGACTTTCAAGTACAGGGATCACGCAACGTAGACCTCGGGCGTGATCCCATTCCTAGCCGTTGAACATGGGCCAAACCCGGCTTGGGTTGGTTCTGCCAACTGACAGCCGGCTCATGCGGTCAGGAACAATCCCACCGCCGCAATAGCCGCCAAGGGAATAACCGCCCAATAAAATTGCCTGCGAAGCACCCGCATCGTTATCAACGAAGCGATACCCATGGCGAAGACAATCGGGATCACGATCAGGAAGATATCAGTCAGGGCCATGCTTTTTCATTCCCACTATGGCTGCTTTATTGAGTTAACGGCTAGGCAACGGCCCGGCAAAGTATCATGCTCAGCCGGGCCGCCGCGTGACCGGGTTAGCCGCCAGTCAGCGCGCTAGCATTCTCGTCGAAGGATTTGCAGTGCTGCTCAAGCGTTTGGCTCATCCCCTCGGCAAGTTGCTCAGCCGACATCTCGCTTTGGGAATCGGCATAGTAGTAAAGGCCTTGACGGCCTTTTTCCTCAGCCAGGGTCGCCTGCGCCGCATCTTGCGCAACCGGCAACGAGCTCAGAAATTTTTCATACTTCTCGGCGGCTTGCTGCGACGGAAACCCTTTGTCGATGCAGTATTTGATTATGCCGAGTTGATTCCGAAACTGATAATGCAGAGCGTCCGGATTGGGATCCTGTGCCTGCGCTGGCAGAGAAAGCGCAGCGAAAATGCCAAAGCCAAGATTAATGTTCTTCATCGACACGATATGCCTCATTTTGCAGGTTGTCTTTTGGTGATCAATTTGCCCATGAAAATCTGGTTGCGATATTCATGGCAGACATCGGCCAGCTCGACGCCATTGGCTGCGGCCAGCTCCTCAAGGGGCTGTTCATCGCCCTGGAGATAGGAAATACCTTGACGGCCCTTGCTCTTGTGAAGGTCGCCGCCGGCCGTCGGCGGTAATTTACGATAGAACTCCTCGATATGGGCTTTGAAAAAGCGCTCCGAGTCACCCGGAAGCAGGCCCTTGCTCGCGCAGAAGACCACAAGCCCGAGATCATTGCGGCTCTCAAGATAGTAAGAACTGGAGTCTCGCGCATAGGATGTTGCTATTGAGAAGACCCCAAGGGATGCGGCGCTTGTCAGCGCCAACGCCATTCGTCTGCTCATACCCTTGCCATCACATTCTAAAATACAGTTATAATAGTGTTTTTTCAGCGCAGAATGAACCTTGCCCTCGTCGCTCTTGTCTAAGGGAGGGAGCACAGAAATTCAACCAGGGCGAGATCGATCTGGTTCGGGTCCTGCCGGGCCAACCATATTGCCAAATGATCGCCACGCGACCGGTTAGTGCCCTGACGACCAACTCAGAGCTATGTCGCCACGCTTAGAAGCGACCCTCGAACCTTCACTGATTGCCGAGCGAGCCTCGTGCTTCGCGGCTCCTACGGGAGGGGGAGAAATTTGCCAGGCGCGAAGCGGTACATCCTTGTTCCGGAGAGAACTTGTCCAAGAAACGCATTTCGTCCCTTGACGTCGTCTGTCGCGCCGGAGTTTCCCAGTCGGCCGTAAGCCGTGTTTTCTCTAGAGTCGGGACGGCACCGACGGTATCCGACGAGATGAGAGCGCGCGTCATGGAAGCGGCTAGCGACCTCGGTTACCGCCCGAACGCCCCTCGCTCGCGCGGTGTTTGTCGGCCCCTCGCGGATTGTGGCGGTACTTTTCAGCTAACTCGATAATCCGTTTTACGCAGACGCCCTGGAAAGGATCCGCACAGAACTGCAATCGAATCGCTGCCACGCTGTGGTGTTCATGATGCCTGAAACAACACAAGGCGTCGACGCAGTCATGGAAGAGATCCTGCAGTATCAGGTTGCGACATCCAGCTTGCGAGCTTTCCAAGCTACAATCTGACAACCGTGGCGCACCCCCTCGTGCCGATGGTTACGGCGAGCGTCCAGATGCTCATAAGCAAGATTGAAACACGCGACGTCGTGCCGGAACATATTTCGATTGGGGGCAAGCTCATGGTACGGGGATCCACGCGCCGGGAGACGTAGCGCCGGCCGCTCGGACCCTTTTCGGCTTCAGTAGGTGGCTCGGACGTCCGCGTCGATGGTCGCAGGGTCCGTCAACTCCACGATAAAGTTTCTCTAGCTGCGACGTCGTCCTTTTTCCCCGACGTGCGCCCGCCTGAGACTGGACGGAGTTTGTCCGAAATGACGACGGAACCGGCGGCTAAAATTCGAATCGCTCTCGAACCCGCACGCAAGTGCCACTTGTATTATCGAACTGGTCGTGTGGAGGACCAGCTTTAACGCCGCGTCCAGTCTAATCTTGAGATAGGCAGCGCTGGGCGACGTTCCCAGCTCGGTGTCGAACAGGCGTTCCAACTGCCGTCTCGACAATCCGACCAGCGACGCCACTTGGCCTATCGGAAGCAAGTCTTCGACGTGCTGCTCCATGAGCAGCAATGCGCTGCGCACGCGTCTGTCGTTCGTTTCGAATGCCAAAGGTATTCGGGCCTGTGCGTCCTCCGGATTCCGCCGTGTGGTGATCTGAAGAATTTCCATTGCGTTGCGCTCGGCTTTCTCCCCGATGTGCCGGCGGACAATCGCGGCTGCGAGATCGGCGACGGCGCTCCCGCCCGCACACGTCGCTCGCTTCTTGTCCAACCGAAAAATCTGGTTATGTGCGATCGGCTGGTGTGGGAACCTTTGCCGAAATTCCCGGCAGTGGAGCCAGCTGACACAAGCGGAATGTCCGCCCAGGTGCCCGTGCTCTGCCAGGATGAACGTCCCTGTGCAAAGACCGATCAGTCCCACGCCTGCCCTCGCGGCCTTTCTGAGATAATTGACCTCATCGCTATCCAGCGGATCCTCGACACTCAGCAACCCGCCTACGACTGCTATGTAGTCATAACTCGCCGGTTCGGCGAGCGAGGCGGTCGGAACCACCTTAACACCGCAACTGGAAGACGTGGAGTTGGGAGAACTGCTGAGGATGTCCCAATCGCAACGGATACGACGCGAGCGGTCCCCTTCGTCGCCCGCTAAACGCAGCGTGTCCGCGAACAGCGCGAAAGCAGACAACGTGAACCCCTTGGCCAGGATAAACCCGACACGCAACTTCGGCAGTTCGCGGAGAGCGTGGTTTTTTCGCGTTGGCGTCGATATTTCCGCGAGCTTCTGGTTTGGAGCAACGCGCCCCTCGCCCCGGTCTGTTTCTCGTATCCGGAAAATGACTTGCGACACAGACGTTATCCCCGCTGCCGTTTTCGCGCGGGCGCGCTTCCAATCCGCATGCTACACTCGCGCGGCTTCGAAGGCCCGCCAGGCTTCCTCGAAGCGCTCAATAGTGAAACCGGGCTCTCGCGCCGGACCGAGTATGACTTTCTCGCTTTCGAGCAGCTTGGCGACGGATTGCCCAAGCCTTGGCACGACGTCGGAGGGGACCACGACCGCGCCGTGACGGTCCGCGTGAACCAGATCCCCATCCGCCACGTTGAGACCGCAGATATTCACCTCACCGCCGATTTCGAGCACGTGCACGAAACCGTGACTTGGCCCGATCGAACCGGCGATCACCTGAAATCCTGGCGCCAGGTCGCCCAGATCACGCATGACGCCATTCGTCAGGGCGCCCACGACGCCGAGGCCTGCATGGACGGTTGTATTCACCTCCCCCCAGAACGCCCCCACGCAGTCCGGATAGTCCATGTCCTCGATCACGGTCACGCTCGGCCATGCTCCCGACGCCATGTGACGATAGTATTCCATTCGACGTTCGCGAATGGTCGAAGGGGGCTCCTTGGGTGGCGCGACCGCAGCGATCCGCGCTGTGCGAGCGAACCCCACCATAGGCGGAAGGTTAAGGTCGGCTGTCAGCATCGTCTTTCGCGTGAAGTTCTGGAAACCTCGCTTTCCCTGCGCGACTTCGATCGCGTTGCACACCGTAGGGGTGTCCACGCGCCTCAAAAGGGCGAGCAGTTCATCATCAATGATCTGGATCATTTGCAATCTCTCTCAGTTTGCGCGGTGGTCGAAAGCCAGCGCCGTAGTTGTGCATTCACAAGGTCTGGAGCTTCGAGCGTGGATATGTGGCCGATGCCCGGAAGGGTCACCAACTCGCTGAAATTGCACGCCCCCACAATCATTCGGTGCCGGTCGATCGGGCACAAGGCATCCTCCTCGCCGCACAGCACAAGCACTCGTCCGCGATAGGATCGCAAAGCATCTTCGCTGTTACGACGGTCGCGGAGCGCTACCGACTGGTTCTCAAACACGTCGACGCCGAGATCCATCGCCATCTCCTCGAGCGATCGGCGAAGGCTCTCATCCTTCTCGTTCAGCGACCCGAGATAAAAGGGCAGCATTTCCTCTACGAAGACACGTTGCAGGCCGCCCTTTCTTGCTTCGGCGACCTGACGGTCGCGAACGGCGTCTCTGCCGGCAGCATCCGCCAGTGGCGTCGTATCAAGCAACGCGGCTGACATTATGCGCTGCGGCGACTGGCGGATCATTTCCATCGCGACGATACCCCCCATCGACAGCCCACAAATCGAGAAGCGATCGAACGGAACTTCGACGAGCAGCGCCGACGCTATCTCCTCAATTGATCTGTGGCGTCCGATATTCGCCACGACCATCTCAGCGACGTCGTCCAGATGTGCGATCTGAGGCCCAAACAGCCTTCGATCGCACATCATTCCAGGTATGAACAGCAGCGGAACGCGCACCCGCTAGATCCTGGTCGGTCCGGCTTGGTCGTCCGTATCGCGAACCCGGAAGAGTGCGACCTCTCCTGTCATGCTCGGGACTAGCGAGTGGCGCAGGCCAGGCGGGACAGCGCACGTATCGCCGGGCGCGAGCGTCTTTTCGCCTTGCTCCCACGCCAGTCGCCAATGCCCCTTGTGAACCAGCAGGACCTCGTGTCGGTCAACGGCGTAGGGTTCCGGCGAGATGGAGTTGCGCCCGAGAAACTCCACTTCGAACCCAGTACGATCGCGTATCAAGGCGTTCTCCTGTGTACCGATGATCTTGGCGGGGATCTTTCCGGCCAAGGCCAGCATGTCGTGATAGCGACCGACATAGTGCGGCACGACGTCGCCGACCGGTGTTTCGGGGAATGCTTTCAACTCCTCGCCAGTCAGCAGCGGCATCGGCCTGACGCCCTCGGGCAATGCGTGGCCTTTCTTGGTGTCATAGAGCTTGCCGGTTTCTGCAAGTACCAGGCCGTGGTCGCGGGCGTCTTCGATGACCTGCGGGGCCCAAATGACTCCGCCTCCGGCGTCGTCACCGCCCAGGATCGCCATGATGATCCCGTAGTCGGTGCCTATGTTCTCGAACCCCCGGAAAATGCCCGTCGGGATGTCGAAAATATCGCCTTCCTCCAACACCACTTCCCCGGCCGTCCCGTGACGGCCCCAGAAGAAGCGCCACTTGCCCTTGTGCACGTAAAACACTTCCGCAGTGCGGTGCGAATGCAGCGAATTCCTGCATTTGGGTGGCTGTCCGGCAGCGCCGATGTTGAAGCCAGGCGTGTCCTTGATGTGAACATGCTGGTCGGCGCTTTCGGAAACTCCGCCCCCGATGATGGTGAAGTTCTCTTTCTGGTTCGACCCCGGAGTATGGGCGTCGATGAATGCGGTTTTGCAGGGCTTCAGATCGCCATAGCGAACGATCCGCTGTTCCATTTGCTCAGGTGTCATGTTTGTCATCCCGTCTTGAGTACGATCTGCTTCCAGATCGCCGTTTCGTCGAAAAGCACAAATTCGCGTCGCAAGCCCCAGGGGCCGAACTCTGCATGGCTCATTCCCATCACGTGCACGTTTGCTCCGGTCGGCGCGCCGAAAGCCCCCCAGCCATCGTGCTTGCCGGTCAGCGACCAGCGCAGGGCGGCGCGCGGTGCGAACTCCGGATCGTCGCGTCCGATCTGGTGATGGATCTCAAATGCAGCGTTCGGGAAAGCAGCCCTCAATCCCATCCAGAACTGATCAGCATCGCCGTAGCTGTGGCCGGTGACGCCGCCAGGAAGCTCAAGCTGAACGGCGCGGTCGTATTCCGAATTGATCACCGCCATGTCCGCACCCATGATGCGCGTCAGGATGTCGGCGTAGCGCTGCCCGATCGGGTGATTGTTCCCGCGTCCTTTATAGAGACCCTCGACGTCGATTTCGGGCGTGAAGGGGCGCACGCATTTTTCGGGGCCGCCCTCGCGTTCGATCAGATCGGCTGCGAAAGACTTCGGCTCCCAACCCATCTGACGCACGATCGCGCCTTGGTCACGGATGAGCCACTCGTCATAGATCTGATTATCCCGCGCCGCGCAATCGGCGATGATACGATACTTGAGACGCTTGCCCGTTGCTTCTCCGTAGAGGCCCGATCGGGTGTGCGTCGCGGTCGACAAGAGCCGATGGGACGATAGAAATCCGCTGTCTTCGTCCCCGCACCAGATGACGTCTTCCGCCAGCAGCGTTCGGTCCGGGAACTCGGCGAGCGTTGCCATCGTCGCCGAGATCACGTTCTTGTTCCCAAGGACGATTGAGGCTGGCGAGCGGACCGGCATATCGGGCGCGTAGTAGCGGTGCAGTGTCGCTATACCGCGGTCTTCCCAGATCTCCTTTGTTATTCCGATGATGAAGTCAGGAAAGTCCTTAAACTTCGGGTCGAAACCTTTGAGGCTCATTATTCACATCCTTCCATGTATCTGTTCAGCCTGCGGTCCACCCGCCATCGACCAGCAAAGAGGTCCCCGTGATCATCGCGGCCGCGTCGCTCGCCAGGAAAACCACCGCACCCATCACATCCTCGAGCTCGGCGACTCTGCCGAGCTTCATTTTCGAGGCGATCCATTCTGCTTTCTCCGTGTCCGCGAATGTCGCCTCCGTCAGCGGTGTGCGAATGAAGGTGGGACAGACAGTGTTGACACGGATGCCGTACCGGCCAAACTCGATTGCAGCCGACTTTGTCATTCCCTCTATCGCATGCTTCGTCGCGGCATAGACCGCGCGGTCGATCCCTCCGACGTGCCCCATTTGGGATGAAATCGAGAGGATCACACCGCCCTCGCCCCGCGAAATCATTCCGCGGGCGACGGCCTGAGAGACGAAGTAAGCGCCGCGAAGGTTGACGTCGACCACCGCGTCGAAATCCTCGACCCGAGTATCGACCATCGGGCTGTGGCGCGCGACGCCGGCATTGTTAACCAGGACGTCGATCGGCCCCAGGTCCGCAACGACATCCGCAATGTTGGCCGGATCGGTCACGTCCAGAACAATGGCCTGAGCGCTCCCGCCTTCACCCGCTACCGCAGAGACGCCTTCGGCCAGTTGACCCTTGTCGCGTGCCGCCATGAAAACGTGCGCGCCCGCCTGCGAAAGGGCCGCGGCACAGGCAAAACCAATCCCTCGCGACGCTCCCGTGACGAGCGCTCTGCGACCGTCCAGGCGGAAGGAAGGGGTCTGAGGGCAAGCGTTCACTCCGCCGCCTCCGCGTATGGAACGTGGCGGCCGCCATAACGGCGCACACGCACGTTCGCCTGTTCGGCGTGCCCGACAAAGCCTTCAAGCATGCAGAGCCGCGAGCAATAGCCTCCGATCAGCGCCGATGCCTCGTCGGTCAAAACCTTCTGATAGCTGTGCGTCTTGAGGAACTTTCCGACCCACAGACCTCCGGTGTAGCGTCCGGCCTTCTTGGTGGGGAGGGTGTGGTTCGTGCCGATGACCTTATCGCCGTATGCGACGTTGGTCCGCGGCCCCAAGAACAGGGCTCCATAGCTCGTCATGTTCTGGAGGAACCAGTCGTCGCGGTCAGTCATGACCTGGACGTGTTCGGACGCATAGAAGTCAGCCTGCTGCAGCATCTCATCATAGGTGTCGCAGACGATGACCTCGCCATAGTCTTCCCAGGACTTGCGGGCCGTGGGCCCGGTCGGAAGCACACCAAGCAAACGCTCGATCTCCGCCATGGTCTCCCGCGCCAGACGCTCCGAATTCGTCAGAAGCACCGCCGGCGAATTAATGCCGTGTTCTGCCTGGCCGAGCAGGTCCGTGGCGCAGATTTCGGCATCGACCGTTTCGTCGGCGATCACCATCGTTTCCGTCGGGCCGGCAAACAGGTCGATTCCGACCCGTCCGTAAAGCTGGCGCTTGGCTTCGGCGACGAACGCGTTTCCAGGGCCGACCAGCATGTCGACCGGCGCGATCGTCTCGGTGCCGAGCGCCATGGCGCCGACTGCCTGAATGCCCCCGAGGCACAGGATTTCGTCAGCTCCGCCCAGGTGCATTGCCGCGACGATCGCCGGATGGGGCGCGCCGCCTTGCGGCGGCGCAGAGGCGACGATCCGCTTCACGCCCGCAACCTTGGCCGTCACCACGCTCATATGAGCTGAGGCAACCATCGGGTACTTGCCGCCAGGGACGTAGCAACCGACGGAGTTGACAGGAATGTTGCGATGACCGAGCACGACGCCAGGCAACGTTTCAACTTCGATATCTCGCATCGATTGCTTCTGATGCTCGGCGAACGTTCTCACCTGCGCTTGAGCAAACCGGATATCCTCCAGATCGCGTCGTGACACTTTGGACAGCGCCGCTTCGATCTCGTGTTCGGTCAAACGGAACGAATTGGGCGAATAGCTGTCGAACTTCTCGGAAAGCGCCCGGACCTCGGCGTCACCCCGGGCTTCGATACCCGAAAGAATGGCTTCCACCGAGGTACGGACCCGCGCATCTTCCTCGGCTCGCTCTTCCACGCTCTTTGCTGTTTTCAGCTGTCGGATCACAATGACTTCCTCCCGCGGGCAGCCTTTGAAGGTCTGCCCGCCTGTTAACTTGTACCAATTGTTGGCAGTCTATGACCTAAGATCAGGCGGCTTGGTGGTTCGGGCGCGGCGGGACCTTTCGACCGGCGTCGTATTCCTCCCAGCCGTGGCCGTTGAACGGGTCGACACCGAGCTGGCGCATCACGTGCGGGAAATCGACCATCACCCAGTTGTCGACGATCTTGCCGTCAACAACCTTCCAGAAATCCATGTAGCGGATCTCGACGCGCTTGCCGGTCGGAGCGATGCCCATGAACTCGCCCGAATGAGTGGCTTCCTGGCGACCAAACGCGGCCATCCATTCGCCTTCCGCAAGCCGCGCCTCGTCGATGCAGACCTTGTCGGAGAAGGCCGCCTGGAACGGTCGCTGCCAGTTGTCCTGGAATTCTTTCAGCCCGTTCTTGACGCCGCAGCCGGCATTCCCGAGCCATCTGAAATTGCTGGCGAAGAACGATCCGATGCCGTCAATGACATGGTCGTTCAGCCCGTCGACCATCGTCTCGACGACCTTGCGCGTGGCCTCGGTCTTGCTGAGGTCGTTGTCGCGGGTAAGTGCCGCTTGTTCTGGACGAGAACCCTTCATATCTAATCTCCTTGTTAGCCCTTGACCGCCCCTTGAGTGAGGCCGGATACGATTTGCCGCTGGAATACCATGACCAGCAGGAACAATGGGGCGGTGATCGACACCGCGGCCGCCACTGCCTCGATCTGGTCAGTGGTGGTGGTTTCTCGGTTGAAATACTGAGCTATCGCCGGAACCATCGTCTGCGATTGCGCATCGAGTAGCAGCGAAGTCACGAGATAGTCATTGTAAGCGAGCAGGAACGAAAATAGCCCCGTTGTAATCACGCCTGGCCACATCACGGGCATGATCACGCGCCAGAACGCCTCGAAGTAAGTGCATCCGTCCACCCTCGCCGCCTCATCAAGCTCCGCAGGTATGTTCTGGAAAAACGATCGCAGCATCCAGATCGTGAACGGCTGATTGATCGACACGAGGACCATGATAACCGCCAACGGCTGACCGTAGAGCGTGGGCGGCTGTTCAGAGAACAGATGGAAAAACCAGGCGAGCGGCGGCCAGTTCCAGAGCGGCATGAGGATTTCACGCGAATTGATGAAAGGCGGCAGATATCCTGTTACAAGCACCGAATGCGGTAGCGCTCGGAAAATCAGAGCCGCGATGAGCAACCAGAATGCCAGGTTGCTATTGGCGCGAGCCAGGGCGTACCCTGCAAGCGTTCCGACCGACAACGAGATGGTGACGACACCGAACGTGACCAACATCGAGTTGAGAAATTGGTGGTAAAAGCCGTGCTTGATCCAGACCGCTTGGTAGTGCTCCGTCGTAAGCCCAAACAGAGGCTTCGCGAAGGCTCCTAGAACCGGCAGCGGCGAGATGAGGGCCTCGACGGCACCGATCACCGCCGGGATGACCCAATACACCGCTGCCCCGAGCAGCAGAACGTAGAGGAGCCAGGCGGCGAGCAGGCCAATGGACCGCGCGCCACGGAACGACAAAGCCTTCGCTAGCGCCGCTCCGTGACGGCGGGGCAGCCAGATCGAGCAGCACAGCACGAGGATATACGCGGCAATCGCCAGCAGCGATATTCCGCCGCGTCGCTGCAGTGTGACGTCACCGAAGATCACCTGCAGCGGGTCGGTCGCAAAAGCATCGATGGGGACTCGGAACGACATGATCGCGATCCACACCAGAGGGAATGCCGCTATGATCGCCCAGAAGGCAACAAACAGGCCGACCGCCAGATTGAGGCCGAAACCGGGTCTTAGAGCTTTGGTGTTCATGTTCGTTCTCTCAGACTAGCGCTTCGATCGATGCTCGCGCCAGGTACGGCGCAGAAGCGGAAGCAACAGGATGACGATGCCAAGCATGGTCAGCATCGAAGATGCCGAAGCGCGCGAAATGGAGCGATTGCCGCTGTTGTCGGGGATGAGATAGTTATAGGTCAGCCATTGCAGCGAAATGCGATGAGCCTGGCTGGAAAAACCTATGACCTCGTCGAATGCCCGGTACGCGTCCATCAGGTGGATTAGCGACACAAAGACGATCAGAGGCATCAGGTGCGGTACGATGACGTAGCGCAGACGCTCGAAGCGCGAAGCTCCATCGACCACGGCTGACTCCAAAGTATCCCGGTCGACCGTCTGCAGACCCGCATAGAAGATCACGAAAGCGAACGGCGCGACGTGCCACACGCGATAGAACATCATCAGCAGTTCTATCATCCAACCGTGCGCGAACACCGCGACATGCTCACCGGAGAGTTTGGCGATCGCCGCGGTCATAATTCCGTCGCCGACGAACAGCCACCTAATTGCAAGCGCGCCAATCACCGGGGTAATGATGAAGGGAAGCAGCGAGATGAAGATCAACGGGCCGCGGACCGATCTCAGGGTATTGTTGACGGCGAGCGCAAGGGCAAGACCGGTGCCGATCACAAGCGGCAGCGTGATCAATGTAAACGTCAGGGTAAAGCGCAACGCTTTGTAGAAGTCTATATTCAGAACTGCCGCCCAACCGCCGCCGCCCTCAGAGAAGGCCCGCATTACCGCGTCCGGCTGTAGCACGGTCTTATAGACATCGAACCCGACGAATTTCGTTTCGACTATGGGGCGGCCGTTGACGTCGAGCTTTGGGAGGTTTTTGACTTCCTCAACGCAAGACTGGGTCAGGAAGCCGGGGGTGCAAGTCTCGGTCTTAACCTGTTCGAACACCTGCTGTGTGAGTTGAAAACTCTGCACGGCCACGCTGATGAGCGGTAAGGCGATAAACAGGATCATCAGCGCCATAGAAGGAGCGACGAAGGCGTAGAAGGTGCGCGATCTCATCGCCGGTCCTCCTGGGTTCAAAGGCAAGAATTGATGAAATGGGGCGGCTCGCACCGCCCTACCTTGGCGTCAGTTAACGAGCCCCTTTTCCTTCGCCGCGGTGAGGTACTCCCCCTCAATATCCTTGAGGGTTTCTTCGACCGTATCCTTCCCGGTCAGGAAGTCGGCGATATGGTTTCCAAGAGCCGTGTGCATGATGCCGAGTGCGGTGGAGGCGGGATAGGAAGGCGCCCCCGTCTCTGCCGAAGCGAACGCTCCTCGCGACAACCGACCCGGCTCGTAACCCTTGACGAGCCAGACGGCGGCGTCGTTGTTGGCCTTGACCATCTCCGCTTTGAGACCTTCCATCGCCAGACGAAAAGCCGCGTCCGCCTCATCGTCGGTAATGTGGCTGGCGATCGTGACGCCATCCCACCAGATCGTCGTCGCCGGCTTGCCTCCAGGTGTTGCTGCAGGCGCGGCGGCCATGGCGATCTTGCCCACCACTTTAGACTCCTTCGGATCGTCCATGGCGGCCGCCCGTGAAGCCCAAAGGTTGGCCATCGCGATTTTTTCCTGCTGGAACTGCTGCTGCACCGTGGTCGAGTCCGACACGAGGTACTCCGGATCCATGTATTCCGTGAGCGCCTTCATCATCTCTAGCGCCTTGACGCCAGAATCGTTGTTGATCGAAGGGGTGTTGTCTGCGTTGAAGAACTTGCCGCCAAACCCGAGGTACATGTTGACGAACTCTTCGCCCAAATTCCAGCCGGTCTTGTAGGTCCCTCCAAGCGGATAGGGCACGACGCCCGCCTCCTTGATCTTTTTCGCCGCTGAAAGCACCTCGTCATAGGTTTTCGGCAAAGCGATATCGAGGTTCTTGAAGATATCCTCGCGGTACATTAGGTGCTGCGCGTTCACCATCATCGCGATCGCGACAATCTTGCCGTCGACCTTGATGAGCTGGTTGGTGTTGAGGTTCTGCCCGTACTTCGCAACCAGGTCATCCAATGGGCGTATCAGACCTTCCTGGAGGACAGGTACCAGCGTTTCGTTGGCCACACCGCCGATCTGGTAAAGAGACGGCTGGGCGGAAAAGGCGGCCACCTGCTTCTGGGCGAATTCCTGGTCGAGTTCAGCCTTGAAGTTACCACACTCAGCCATCGTCGAAGTCACTGCCTTCCAAGCCTCGAAGCCCGCCGTCAGAGATTTCAGCGGCACCTTGTTTTCATAGCTGCAGGCGGCATGGGCGGAGGCGCTGGCCAGCATCAGGATGCTTGCCGCGCAGACGATCTTCTTAACGAACATGACGGTTCTCCCAGTTTCTGTTTTCGATGGTTCCCGAAACGGTGCCGCTGCCGGCACTCTTGTGATTTTCGATGCGATTGCCGCTCGTCCGGTCGAACAGGTGGCAGATCTCCGCCCGGATCGAGAACCCCACAGGGTCCCCGATCTGCGCGCGATACTCCTTGCCCGCCCGCACCGCGACGAGGCTCGCTCCCGTCTTCACCGTCACCATTGTGGCATCCCCGAGGAGTTCCACGCTGTAGATTGGCGCCTGAACCTGCGACGCTTCGACGGGACAGACCCTTGCGTCTTCGGCACGAAACCCCAAGGTCACAGGGCCGACGATGTCCCGAGCAAAGCCTTCGATCCGAACGTTCGGGCATGTGAAAACGCCGTCGACGATTTCGCCATCGATCAGATTCATGGCGGGAGAGCCGATAAAGCCCGCGACAAAAGTGTTTGCGGGCCGGTCATAGATTTCGGTGGGCGTTCCGACTTGCTGGAAGACGCCGCTTTTCATCACAACCACCCGGTCTGCCAGAGTCATCGCCTCGATCTGGTCATGTGTGACGTAGATCGTCGTCACCTGAAGTTCATGGTGCAGGTTCTTGAGCTGGGCCCGGGTGGAGACGCGGAGCTTGGCATCGAGGTTCGACAGCGGCTCGTCCATCAGGAACACCGAGGGCTGGCGAACGATGGCGCGAGCGAGCGCGACACGCTGTCGCTGCCCGCCCGAAAGGGCGCTCGGGCGGCGATCGAGCAAATGCGTGAGCTCCACCATCTCGGCGGCGCGTCGTACCCGAGCGTCATGCGACTTCGGATCGATCTTCCGAACCTTCAAAGGAAAGCGGATATTTTCGTAAACGGTCAGATTGGGATAAAGGCCGTAGTTCTGGAATACCATGGCAATGTCGCGGTCTCGCGGCTCCAGATCGTTGACGACCCGGTCCCCGATCAAAATGTCACCAGACGTCGGGTCCTCGAGTCCGGCAATCATGCGCATCGTGGTCGTTTTGCCGCAGCCCGACGGCCCCAGGAAGACCATGAATTCCTTATCGGCGATCTCGAGGTTGACGCTGTCGACGCCGATAAACGCGCCCCAACGCTTGGTCACCCCCTTGAGTGTGATTGATGCCATCCGCCGGCCTTCCCTGTTTTAAAGTTCCCTGGCGGCCATTGAATTAGCCATCCTTGATATTGAGATTGACAGAAATTGAATACGTATGCAATACCTGGAGCGGACAAATTTTTTGGTTGCTCAAAAGACGGGGATCGGAATGGAAAGCCTGAACCTGCGCCACAAGCGCTTTATACAAAACGTGATGTCAAAGCTTGCCGGAGGTGGAGCCGAAGGGATTGGGAGACGAATTTCCGACGCCTACCATCCGAACGCAGAATGGCGGGGCTCCCACCCGCTAAATGAAATGAACGGCCACGAAGCGATCGCCGCGAGGGTGTGGCAGCCACTGCTTTCGTCGTTTCCGGATCTTGAACGGCGCGACACCATCTTGATGGGCGGTAACTACAACGGGGCCGACCTCGTCGGGGCCGTTGGCCATTATCTGGGCACCTTTGAAAAGGACTGGCTGACCATTCCGGCGACCGGACGGCCGATCTATCTGCGATATGGCGAGTTCCATGAGATCGTCGAAGGAAAGATCGCCCGCAGCACGGTGTTGCTGGACGTCCTCGACGTCATCCGCCAGGCAGGCTTCTGGCCAATAGCGCCGAGCCTCGGGACGGAGGAGCAGTGGCCTTGCCCAATTAGCGCCGACGGCATCCTGCTCACCGAACAGGATCCAGGGGTCTCCAGTGCCGCGCTGAAACTTACGCTTGATATGCAGGCTTCGCTCGGGGCTTACAATGACGAAGCCAAAGAAGGGCGCGAAGGCCTGTTGAACATGCCGCAGAAGGCGTTCTGGCACCCGAAAATGATGTGGTACGGTCCCTGCGGCATCGGCACCACCCGTGGACTGGAAGGCTTTGTCGACTATCATCAGCTGCCATTCCGAACCGCATTCCCCAATCGCCGCGGCGGCAACCACTATGTTCGCATCGGAGATGGCAAGTTCTCGGCGACGGGCGGATGGCCGAGCGTGTACGGCAAACATGTCGGCGGAAATTTTCTAGGAATGGCGCCTACGGGAAGAGATGTCAGCATGCGGGTGATGGACTTCTACTTGGCCGAAGACGGACTCATCCGTGAAAACTGGGTACCGCTCGATATCATTCATCTACTGCTCCAAATGGATGTTGATGTGTTCGCCCGTATGCAGTCATTCTTCAGGCGCGGCCGCTGAAAAATCCTCAACCCGCCTCGATGATCCGGGCAACGCTGCCCGGGTCGGGCAGCCGGGCGGATCGCCTGACGCTGACGGTGGCGGGAACGATGACGGCCCGGCGCTCGACCTCGCCGCGCTCGATCTGATCGAAGAGTATCCGCACGGTCTCTTCGATCATGACGTCGGCCGGCTGCCGCACGGTCGTGAGTTTGTATCCTCCCCAGCCGGCTTCGGGAACGTCGTCGAATCCCACGACCGAGATGTCCTCGGGAACCCTGAGGCCAGCTTCGTCACGGATGACGTCAATGACCGAAAACGCCATGTGGTCGTTCGCGACCACGATCGCATCCGGCAGCTCCCCGTTGTCGAAGAGCTTGCGCGCCGCCCGGGCGGCTCCCTCCGAAGTGTAGTCGCCGACAAGCCGCCGAAATGGCAGCAGCCCCCCTCGCTCCATCGCTTGAAGAAAGCCGGACTCGCGATCCTGATTGGTGGACGAATCCTCGGTCCCAGCGATGTACGCGATTCTCTGATGCCCGGCGGCAATCAGAAGCTCGGTCACCATTCTCGCCCCGCCGACGTTGTCCGACGTGACGCTACTGGAGAGCGACGAGGTGACGTAACGATTGAACAAGACCACCGGAATCCCGGTGTCGGCGCATTCCCTCGCCAGGCTCGAGGACATGTCTGCCGACGCCATCACAATCCCCTCGACCTGATACTGCAGCATCTTTTGCACCATTTGGTCCTGGGTGCCGCGCTCCGTCAAGAACAGCAGCACCTGATAGCCACGCTCCTGCACGGCGCGCGAAAGGATTTCGAGAACCTGTGGGTAGAAGTGGTTGTCGAGGTAGGCGACGAGGACGGCGATCAGCCGGGACCGGCCGCTGATCATAGCGCGGGCAAGGGCGTTCGGTCGATAGCCCAGTTCACGGGCGGCATCGAGCACACGCTGCCGCGTGCGCTCCGAAACGCTTGCTCCGGGGGTGAACGTCCGGCTGACTGCGGATTGGGAAACGTTTGCCAATCGGGCGACATCCTCGGATGTCACATTTTCCTTCGCCACCTGTGTCCCCTACTCCGCATTGTCGGATATTCTATGCATAGGTACTCAGCGCGACAGGGTATCAGGCGGCAGGCTTACTCTGCAAGCGCGGGGTCTTCCAATGCAAAAAATGGCCAGAACGTTTCGCAGGCAGGATGAGGTGATTTGCAAGTGAATCGGACAGCGGCCTTCCGCGGCGAATGTGGACGGGTATTGTATCCGCGGGGCGAAGTCGAGGCCGCCGGTGCGCCCTTCCATTCGATACATTATGCGATCATTTTGGCCCAGAACGTGAACATCCTGGAAACGAGTCCTGCATCGGGCTCGTGGAGGAAGGATGAACTCCCTTGGGTGGTAACTCACGTTGCGTGCCACATTCCATTCAACGCCGATTGACATGCCCGGTTCGCGCGCGGGAGCCGGGCACCGCCATGCGCCTCAATAGTAGATTTCGGTGACGGACAGATTCTCGGCCGAAATCTCCGTGAGGGTGACGCCCTCGATCAGGATGCCGGCATCGTCGAACCCGTCGAGCGTGACGACGACGCCGCCCTGCGTGTCATGCGAGGCCAGCCGAGTTCACACCTTTTGCCGCGGTTTCGGAATGGGCGGCGATGAACTCTTATTGCTTAATGTCCCCAAGCAAACCCTTTAATCTTACCGGACTGAAGCATTCCATCGTAATCACCCCGAATCCGGCGCTGCGAGAGGATTTCAGGCGCGGTCTGGTCGGTGCCAATCTCATGTATGGCGGGAGTGCCCTTGGCTACGCCGCTGCCGAGGCGGCGTTTCGAGATTGTGACGATTGGAGCGAGGCACTGATGCTGCACATAGCCAGCAACCACGCCTACGTCGCCGACCTCATCCGTGCATTTCTGCCGGAGGTGACGGTTCCGACAGCCGAAGCGGCATATTTCGCTTGGCTGGATCTCTCGAACCTCAATACGCCAAAGAGCCTCTACGAGGCGTTGATCGAAAAGCAAGCGAAGCTGATCGTGACCTACGGCGAATTCATGGGGCCTGGCGGGGAGAACCACATCCGCATCAATCTCGGCACGTCGCGCTCAGTCTTGGAGAGTGGTATGCGCCGCCTGCTTGCTGCCCTCGTTCCCCATACGGGACGCGCTTTCGATGAGGGCGCGCTTTAATGGCCCCGACAGCGGAGACACGCCTCGCAGCTTTGGGCATTGAGTTGCCTGAGCCTCCTATCTCAGTCGCCAACTACGTGGCAACGCTGCGATTGTCGAACATGCTTTTTGTACCAGGGCAGCTTTGCCTTGACCGAGGAGCCCTAGTCGCCACAGGGTGTGTCGGCACTAGCGTGACGTTGGAAGACGCTACCGCGGCAGCGAGAGCCTGCGCTATCAACATTCTTGCACAATGCCGTAGCTCACTGGGTAGCCTGGACCGGGTGCGGCAGGTAGTGCGGCTGGGAGGTTTCATTGCCAGTGCTCCGCATTTTGAGGACCAAGCGACCGTGATGAATGGGGCCTCCGATCTCATGGTGGAAGTTTTTGGCGACGCTGGGCGGCATACGCGGTCTACCGTTGGCGTGAGCGCGCTGCCAAAGGGCGCGGCCGTTGAAATTGAGGCCGTTTTCGAGATCGAGCCCTGATACCGCCCTCCGACGGAGACGAGAGGCAGAACGGCAGCTATCCACCGTTCTGCCTCTCATTGCTGACTGGCTACGAATGAACCGAGACCGACTGCCGACATCAAGGATTCTTGAATAAGCGCCGAGAGGTGCCGGTTGCCGCCGGGTGCGTGTCCCTCGCTTTGAGCCGATCCGAACCTGAGACCGGCGGAGGAAGGCAAGAGCCCCAAGGTTCAGTATCTTTGGAGTTATTCGTTTTTCCAAGGATTTACGACGGCAAGTCCCGCCACTTCAAAGGGGCTGGTGTCGCGCGTAGCTATGATAAATCCCTTAGAGGCGGCAATCGCGGCGATATATCCGTCCGGGGTCGGGAAACCCCTGCCGGCCGCTCTTGTTTTCACCGCCAACCCGGCGTAGTGCCGAGCAGCTTCGACGTCGAACGGCAACACACGATCGCCAAACAGTTCAAGCACGCCGTCAAGCATCCCGGCTAGCGCCTTCTTGCGCCGACCGTCGGGCAACGCGCCGATGCCAAACAGCAGCTCAGCCAACGTCACACTTGACAGGTATAGGGTTTCAGCAGCCTGCTCGTTCAGCCAAGAGCGGACGGCCAGATCAGGTTGTGGTTTCATCGCCTCGGAGACGACATTCGTATCCAAGACGATCATTCAAACCTCATTGGCTCCGCCGACGCATCGTCACGTACCTGGTCAAACACGGCAAAATCGTCATTGGTCAAGCCCTGTCGTCGGCCGAGCTCAGCCAAGGCATCGCCCATGCGGACCCGCTGTTCCGGCTTCACTACACTTTCGAGAATGTCGCGGACTTCCGCCTCGGTGCTGCGGCCGTGCATCGCGGCCCGCACACGCAAAGCTCGGTGCACCTCGTCGGGCACATTCCGCACTGTCAGAATTGCCATCGTCAAACCCTCGCATTCGCTGTCAATGACAGCAATATAGCTACTATGCAGGCTCACTGCAAGTTTGGGTAGTTGCGCGATTTCGCGAAGCCGTCCGATGGACTATCAGAATATGGGCCTGCGTTAGACAGTTGTGCTTTCTGCCACCAGAGATGCGCCCAGCGTTCGCTTCCCGTTGATACATTATGCGATCTTCGAAGCACAAAATAAGAACATACTCCTCAATAACGGATCTCCCATCGCGCCTAAGGCCTATGCGCCCAGATGCAGTTCTTCGTTCCGGTGCGCCAAAGATGAGGAAGTTCGAACTTGTGCGCTCAGTCCGGAAGACGCATAACCTTGAAACCCGCCCTGATCTCTTCTGCAAAGAGTTCCGGCTCCTCCCATGCAGCAAAATGCCCGCCCTTCGAGGCGTGGTTATAGTAGACGAGCTTCGGATAGGCCTCTGACAGCCATTTTCTCGGCGGCCGATAGACCTCCCCCGGAAACACCGTGACGGCGACAGGAACCTTGGCGGCGGTGAGCTTCGCTCCAGCCTTGAGGTTTTCCCAGTAGATGCGTCCGCTCGATGGGCCGGTGTTGGTCAGCCAATACAAGGTGATGTTGTCCAGGATGTCGTCTCGGCTCAAAGCCTGTTCCGGATGGCCGCGAGTGAACACCCAATCGGCGATCTTGTCGTAGAGCCAGGCCGCTAGGCCCACCGGAGAATCCGCAAGCCCGTATCCGACCGTCTCCGGGCGGGTGCTGAGGATCGACGCATAGCCAAAACCGTTGTTGAGGAAGTCGCGCGCCTCGTCTAAGACCTTCTTCTCTTCGGCCGAAAGGCTGTCGGGAGCCGGCCCTCCGCTCTTCAGCGCCTGGGCAGCGTCGGCGGGAAATGTCGAACCGCGCTCGATGCGGTTGACGTGGATACCGAGAAGCCCCTCCGGTGCCTGACGGGCGAGCGCGTCGCTGACGATCGCGCCCCAATCACCGCCTTGCGATACATAGTGGCTGTAGCCGAGCCGCTTCATCAGCCTGTCCCAGGCCATGGCGATCCGGCGCGCGTCCCACCCCGTCGAGCTTGGCTTCTGCGAAAAGCCAAAGCCGGGGATGGAGGGTATGACGAGATGGAAAGCGTCTTCGACCTTGCCGCCATGCGCGGTCGGGTCGGTCAGCGGGGCAATGACGTCCAGCAGCTCAAAGACCGAGCCGGGCCAGCCATGCGTCATGATCAGCGGCATTGCGTTGTCATGACGCGAACGCACATGGATGAAATGGATGTCGAGCCCGTCGATATTCGACAGGAATTGCGGGAACGCATTGAGCTTTCGTTCCGCTCTGCGCCAGTCATAGGCGGACTGCCAATAGGCCACGAGGTCCTGAAGCGTCTGCTGGTCGACGCCCTGGGAGCGGTCCTTGACGGTTGAACTGTCCGGCCAGCGCGTCGCCGCGAGACGCCGCTTCAGATCCAAGAGGGCGGCTTCGGGAACGGCAGCCCTGTAGGGACGGATGTCATCGCCGTTGATTGGTACACCCACGGTGTCGGCAGCGGCAGCGGACCGGGGCAGCACCGCCGCCGCTGCACCGATCGCAGCGCCCGAAAGCAAAAACGAGCGCCGCGTAACGTGGCGCTTCCCAGCCCTATTTTCCAAGTCCATTTGAGGGTTTCCTTTGTGAGCACGCACAATCGTCGTCGAACAGGTTTGGAGGGAATGCCGGAGCCTCGCCGATGGCGGCGAGGCTCCGCCGATCGTCAGGCCTCGTCGGGGCCTTTGCGGTAGATCAGGAACTTGTTTCCTTCCGGATCGCGAAAATAGGCACAGTAAGGGTCGCCGCCGTCAGTTCCTCTCGGACCGGGCCCGCCCTCGTCCGAACCGCCCGCTTCCAGCGCCGTAGCATGGGCGAGATCCACCTGCGCCCGCGTGCGGGCCTCGAAGGCGATCATCGTACCATTGCCGGCAATGGCCGTCTCGCCATTGAACGGCTTCAGCACGCCGAACTCGAGCGCACGGTGCCCGTAGTAGACGGCCCTTCCCGGCTGAACCAGCACGCGGCCGATACCGAAGACGGCGAGGAATTTGTCGTAGTAGGCAGCGGCAGCATCGAGATCGTTCGTGCCGACGGTCGAGTGGCCGGGCAGTGCTCTGGCTTTTTCCGGGATCGCTTTTAACGAAGAGGATGTCGTATCGTTCATTCTGATCTTCCTTTTGAGGCGAGGGATTTTCGTCTCGCTGTTTCGCTTGGGATCGCTGTCGAAACGACGATCCGCGAATGACCGGAAATCTAAGAACGAGGCCGGGCGGCCAGCACCCAGCGGAATTGAGAGCCACCCTCTCACTTGGGATAAATGGGACGGCCGGGAGCACGGGCAGTTCATGCTAAAGCAAGGACGAACATTGGCATCTCACGCCGCCCGGCGGCCCTTTGCTCCGTTCAAGAGGGTTCCTCTCAGAAACGCCATCTGCCGGTGACCCATCCGATGTCGGATCTTGTCGTCAGGATCAGATCGACCAGAAGGACACCTGACATGGTTACCCCGACACTCAAGTACTTCATTGCGACAGCTTCCGTGGCAATGGCTTCGGCGGCACCAGCACAGGCCGGCGCCACCACCGTGGCGGGGCCGAAGATCGACTTCATCAAGATCGACGAAACCATCACGCTGCGGCGCATGGTTGCCGGTCCGTCCTCCCCGAAGGGCACGGTTCTTTTCCTGCACGGTTTCCCGGAAACCTTGACGGTCTGGACGCAGGTCGCGGAAACACTGGGCAGGGACTACGAGGTGCATGCTTTCGACTGGCCCGGTTACGGCCAGTCTTCGCGTCCCTCGGTGCCACAGTTTTCCTATTCACCGATGGACTATGCCAAGGTTCTCAAGGCCTATATCGAGAAGGCGGGCGTCGACCGATCCAGCCTGGTCATCTACGCCTCGGATATCGGTGGCCTTCCTGCACTGCTGTTGGCCCTCGACGAACCAGGCGTGGCAAGAAAGATCGTCGTCGGCGACTTTGCCCCGTTCAACCGGCCGCAGTTCATGTATGAGAGCCTGCAGAACCTCAAGGCGGAGCCGACGGCGACGCCGACACGCGCCTACATGAACAAGACCAGCGACGAGATCCTGCAAAACGTGCATCGCCGCGGTCTTGCACCGGAGGCCCAGTACGAACTGCCGCCCGAGGCGCAAGCGGACATGAAGAGCTCCTGGGCACGCGACGGCGTAACCAGCGCCGACGCCTTCGCTTTCTATTATTCCTATTTCACCCGCGACGAGGACTATCTCGAAGCCAATCTTCACCGGCTGAAGGTCCCGGTGAAAGTGATCTGGGGCGACCGCGATATCTACATCAAGCCGGAGATGGGCAAGGAATTTGCCGACCGCACCAATTCGGAGTTCGACCTTCTCTCAGGTATCGGCCACTTCCCGCACCTGCAGGATCCGGCTCGGACGATCGAAGAGGTACGGGCGGCCTTCGCGGACTAGGCTTACGAAACCTCGCCTCGCTTGCAGGCAGCGCGAAGGCGAGGCAGTGCCCAGTCGACGAAGGACCGCACCTTGAGCGTCAATTGACCCTGTCCGGAATAGACAATGTGGATCGGAAGAGACGCCTGGTCGAAAGCCTCGAGAACCGGCACTAGAGCGCCTGAAGCCAACTCGTCCGGGACCTGATAATCGAACAGGCGAGCGATCCCGGCGCCGCCGACCGCGGCTGCCACGCAATTGGCGGCGGTGTTGACCTCAAGGCGGGTGCGCGGAACCGCCTCCACCGGGTTGCCATCGACATCGAAGGTCCAGAAGAAAGTCCGCTTGTTGAAGAGAATTCCGTCGTGGTCTACGAGATCGCACGGATGTTCCGGCACGCCGCGGCGTTGCAAATAGGCCGGGCTGGCGCAGGTCAGCAGGCGGAACTCGCCGGCTTTGACAGCGTAGAGAGAACTGTCGGCGAGGTCGCCCAAGCGGATGGCGATGTCGACCTGCTCGTCCACTAGATGCACCGTCCTGTCGAGCGACAGCAGGTTCAGCGACACCTCCGGATACGTCTCCATGTAGCTGAGCGCGATCGGCATTACATAGCGGGCGCCGAACTCGACCGGCATAGTGATCGTCAGGATGCCGCGCGGCGTCTGGTACTCGCCGGACGCCCGGCGTTCCGCCTCCTCGAGGTCCGCCATGATCTTGCGGGCGGCATCGACATATTCCCGGCCTGCATCGGTGAGCTGGAGATTGCGGCTGGTACGCACGATCAGGCTCGCGCCCAGGTGCCGTTCGAGCTCGGCAACCTTGCGGCTGACGCTGGGCAGTGGAGCGTTCAGCTTCCTGCTCCCTGCAGAGATGCTGCCGGCATCGACGACGGCCAGCAACATTTTCATTGCTTCAAGGCGATCCATCGTATCCCCCCGGGGCGCTCCGACGTTGCTTACGAAATTGTGGTCCTATGCCCTGCCTGTTGTCCTGCACCTTCGCTCCTGGCCGACTGCTTGCCGGGTGCGCGCGCCTCCTCGGCAAGCAGGCTTGCCGCCATGCGTTTGCTCTGCCGGACCGGCTCGCCTGTTCGCGTCATTTGCGCAATCGCGGTCGCCCCCTCATGCAGGAGATTGATCGTGTCGGCGATCCGCTTTGGTTCGCAGAACCGGGCCGCATGTGCGAGTTCTTCGAAATAGGCAAGGACCAGGCGCTTGTGCATCGAGGCGGCGCAGAATACCGGATCGACGGCCTCCTTGTGTTCTCCGGCAGCGCTCATGAAAATGCAGCCGCGGAACTGCTTGTCCCGGACAGAGGCCTCTAGAAAATCGAAGGTTGCCAGAAGCCGCTCGTAGGGATCGCTCGCACGCTGCTCGACAAAGATGCGCATCTCCGCCCGGGATTGTTCGTCGCGCCGCTCCAGCGCGGCCAGGATAAGATCCTCTTTGGTTTCGAAATGTCGATAGAGCGTCGTCTTGGCCACCCCGGCTTCGGCAATCAGCAGGTCGATCCCGGTCGCGTGGTAGCCATGAAGGTTGAACAGGCGCAGAGCGGTATCGAGCAGATGTCCGCGAATCTCTGAGCGGCGCATAATCACTCCTCAAAACAAAACAGATTTGTATCATTTTATCGCGTTGGACGCGAAATGCAAGCCATGGCGCCCGGCTGCCAAGGCTTCGCGCTTCATGGCGATCACCTTCAGAGTGAGGGCCGCCTAGGTAACGCGGCTACACATTCCCGTGTGCCGGATTGCCAAACGATACAGGTCGGTATATTTAAGCACGCACCGATACAGATCTGTATCGTTTATAGGCCAATCGGGAGAATGGCCCGACGCCACCAACCAGGAGAAGACTATGCCTCGTGATCTCGCACACCAAAGCGCGGCGCGTCCGCGTGTCCACGCTCGTTCCGCCGCCTCCGCGCTCGAGCTGATCGACAGCCACGGCCAGGCCGTCACTGCGGCTGGCCTCTATGGGTCGCTCGCTGTGGTCTACGGCTGGTTCGGCGGCATGAAGTTCAGCCGCTATGAAGCGGAGGGCCTGGTCGGACTGGTCAGCAACAATCCTTTGCTGAGTTGGACCTATTCGCTCTTCAGCGTAGAAGGCTTCTCAAATCTTCTCGGCATCCTCGAATTGAGCATCGCGGCCCTCGTCGTGGTCCGGCTCATCAAACCGATTTATTCGCTCGTCGGCGGATTACTTTCGGCCGGGCTCTTTGCAACGACGCTCAGCTTTATGGTGACGACACCCGGCGTGTTTGTGCCCGAGCTCGGCTTCCCGGCGATCTCGGTCGCGCCCGGGCAGTTCCTGCTCAAAGACATCGGGCTTTTTGCCCTCTCCTTGTGGATCGCCGTCGATTCGTTTGCAGCGCTCCGTGCGGCACGGGCCGATTGACGAAAAACGTGACCCGACGGCCCGCCCTCATGCTTTCGAAATCCGAACACCATCTCCGGCAACCTGGCCGGCTGAACAAAGGAACATCTCACGCCGGCAGTTCGACCTGTGACGAAGCCATGACGCGGGGCCGGTGCAACGAGGTATTGCGCAAAAGTGCATCGGTCAGCGTCGTGGCCAGGACGAGGCCCCGCGCTGCGAATGTGGTGCGGGCAATCCGCCCCTATTGGAGACAAGGAAATGACCTATAGAAAGACTGACGAAGCGATCCGAAAACTGACGCCCGAGCAGACGCTGCCGACCCGCTCCGCATCGTGCTCGCCTGATCGTGGGAGAGGCCCCGCGGCCCAACGACGAAGCAACGACCACTTGGCACCCAGTGCACTGACCAAGTCGCATTGGCTGCCACAAGCGAGCCCGCTCCTTCGTCCTCTCTGGAAGGCTGCGGGCTCGCTGTCCCACACAACGTCATGAAAGGAGAATGTCGTCATGAATGCACGGTTCATCACAGGCGCAGCCTACACCGCCACCGCCCTGGCCATCACGATCGCAACCGGCATCCCGGCCGCCGCCCATGGCCCCACCGAAACGGTCACGCCACATTTCGAAAAGGCGATACCCAACATTCCGGGCAAGACGATGAAAGTGGTGATCGTCGACTACCCGCCGGGCGGCGCATCCGTCCCGCACAGCCACGCGGACTCGTCGTTCATCTTCGCCCACGTTCTCTCCGGGGAAATCGAATCGAAGGTCAATGACGGCCCGACACAAACCTACCGTGCCGGCGAAAGCTGGTACGAACCGCCGGCATCCAGGCACCTCGTCAGCCGCAACGCGAGCAAGACCAAGCCCGCAAGGCTGCTTGCTGTCTTCGTCCTTGATAGCGACGAAAAAACGCTGACCACGCCCATCAAGTAAACCCGACTTAAGGAACAGAACAAATGAGCAAGCGTCTCGACTACAACCAGATCGCACCGGCTGGCGCCAAGGCCCTTGGCGGTGTCTACGGTTACGTCCTGCAAAGTGGCCTGCCACCAGTGCTGGTCGAACTGGTCTATCTCAGGATCTCGCAGATCAACAATTGCGCCTACTGTCTCGACATGCACACCCGCGATCTTCTGAAGAAGGGCCAGCAGATTGAAAAGATCGCGTTGGTGCAGGCGTGGCGGGAAGCCGGTCACCTCTTTGACGGGCGCGAACGGGCGGCCCTCGCCTGGGCCGAAACCGTCACCCGTGTCGCCGAGACGGGTGTACCGGACGAGGCCTACGAGGCCGCACGCGCCGAGTTCAATGAGCGCGAACTCACGGACCTGACGATCGCGATCAGCCTGATGAACGCCTATAATCGCATGGCGATCAGTTTCCGCAACACGCCTCAGGCTGCGCTTGAGGCCTGACCTTCTACCCCAGAGGCGCGCGATCCTCACGCGCCTGTGGTCGGGGACGACCATGGTTCGGCAACACTGGCTGCTAACATCCGCCAACTGTCTGAAATCGTCCCATCAGTTCTATTTAAGCCAGAACCCGGCCATGTTCTAATCCTGCCAGGACTTTCTTGCACAGGAGGAACCAATGACCATCCAGTCGATAAGCATTTCCCAGAACTCGACGCTGACTAAGCGTTCGATCGCCCAGCTCCCGATCAACCTTTTCGGATCGGTGACGGGCATCACGGGCCTGAGCCTCGCCTGGCGCGAGGCCGCCAAGACGATCGGAATGCCGGCACTGCCGGGCGAGTATATCGGCTGGTCCGGCACTTTGATATTCCTGGGCCTCGCTGGCGCCTATGCGATAAAGTGGGCTCGCCACTACGCCGCTGTCGCTGCCGAATTCGCTCATCCGGTCCAGAGCAACTTCTTCGCGACGGTCGCCATAGGTCCGCTTCTGCAATCGGTCTTTCTTGGCCGCTATGATGCGATCGTCTCGCAAACGGTGTGGATAGCCGCTTCGGCCATGACCTTTGTCTTGGCCTATCTCGTCACCAGAGCCTTCATCGGCCGGCAGCAATCTCGCGAAACGACCCTGCCCCCGCTGCTCATTCCAGGCGTCGCCACCCTGGACATCGCGGTCACTGGCTACGCCATGCCGTTTTCCTGGGCACACGAAGTCAACATGCTGGCTTTCTCTATCGGCAGTGTCATGGCTGCAATATTCGTGGCCTTGATCTTCTCGCGCTTGCGACACGAGGATTCGGTCCCGGTGCTCGCCCGACCGTCCCTGATGGTCCTGGTCGCTCCGTTCGCCGTCGGCTTCCTCGCCTACACGAACGTCACAGGCACCGTCGATCTCTTCGCCACTGTCCTGTTCTATTTCGCTTTGTTCCTGATGCTCGTCCTCTCGCCGATGGTCTTCCGGACGCATGTTCCCTTCAGCATTGCCTGGTGGGCAATCAGCTTCCCTCTAGCCGCCCTTTCGATCGCGTTTTTCCGTTACGCTCGGGCCGTTCAAAGCGATATGCTCATCGGCCTGGCGGTCTTCATGTTTGTTCTCCTCGTCGTCGCGGTTGCTGTCGTTTTCATTCGCACCGTCAGCGTCATTCTGACCGGAAAACTTTTCGAGGTACGGTGATGTCGACGCACAGAATTGCAATCGTTGCGATGCAGGGCGTTCAATTGCTTGACGTTATCGGGCCGTCGGACGTCTTTGCCGAGGCGAACCGCCAAAGCGGCCGCGACCACTATTCAGTGGAAGTGGTCAGCACCTCTGGCAACCCCATAAGGGGTTCATCGGGGCTAGCCCTCATCCCCGATCACCTGATTGACGACGAACCGTGCGACTTTGACACGCTGCTTGTAGCAGGCGACCCGCTGATCCAGGAACGTCCCCTTCCCGAAGCGTTGTTGCTATGGGTGAAACGAATGTCCGAACGCACCAGTCGCTTCGGCTCTGTATGCTCGGGGGCCTTCGTGCTCGGAGAGGCGGGCCTGCTGGATGGAAAGAGAGCGACGACGCACTGGTCCCAGGCCGCCGAATTCGCGAAGCGATTTCCGGACGTGAAGCTCGAACCCAATCGCATCTTTACCAAGGACGGTAATGTCTGGACATCAGCGGGGGTTACAGCCGGCATCGATCTGGCCTTGGCAATCGTGGAACAGGATCTCGGGCTTGAAATTGCGCTCAAGGTTGCCCGAGAGTTGGTGGTCTTTCTGAAACGGCCGGGCGGACAGACGCAGTTCAGTACATTGCTTGCCGGTCAGGTTGCGCAAAAGACGCCGATCCGCGTCGCACAGGACTTCATCGCCGACAATCTCGCAGCCGACCTTACGGTTGGCGCAGTCGCGAATCGCGTAGGAATGAGCGAGCGAAATTTCTCAAGGCAGTTCAAGCAAGAGGTCGGGATGACGCCCGCCGACTATGTCGAGAGCATGAGGCTCGAGGCTGGCCGACGATTGGCCGAGGATACCAGGATACCCCTCAAGAAGATCGCCACGGATATCGGTTTCAACGATGACGTGGCCTTCCGAAGGTCCTTTTCTCGCCGGTTCGGCACCTCACCCGCTGCGTATCGACGAAGCTTCGGAACGTAGAATTGCCAGTGTCAGCGATCCCAGCCTGTGCGTCTATCCGCACGACGCTCCGCTCGATACATCAATCGATTGTAGCGGGCGCAGTGCTATGTGCGCCCACATGACGCGGATCGCCCGGCGCTCGTCGCGGTGCTCATACATTGGCGGGCCGATCAGCCTTGGGGTTGCCGCGTTTCATTACAGAAATGACGCAACCAAGCCTCTGTTCGAGATTTGTTACCCGCTTCGTAGTTGCGGATTGCCTGTCCGAGATCAGCAAAAGCCGGCCCTTCTTGGTCAGCGCCGATCTCAGCGAGACGCATCGTGTACCACGCGGTGATCCCGCCCTCCGGGGCGTCGGAGAATTTTGGGAAGAGCGGCTCGGATTTCCGGTCCGCCTTCCACATCATGGGAAGTGAAGGCTCCAGCACGAGCGCTCGTGCAAGACCGACAATATCGACTGCGCCGCTCGCCACAGCGTCCTCGGCCTGCGCGCGCGTCTTGAAACCACCTGTAAGCATAAGCGGCTTGGTTGTTACGGTGCGGGCACGCCTTGCAAACTCGAGAAAATAGGGTCCGCGTCCTGCTCTGTCGGAGGCAGACTTTGCTCCGGGGAAGTAGGTCCCACCGCTGATGTCGATCAGGTCGACCGAAGACCCATGGAGCGTCGCCACTACCTTGAGGGCATCTTCCTCGTCGAACCCGCCTTCAAGCTCGTCTGAGGAGTTGAGTTTCACAGCGATTGGAAAATTCGGCCCGACAGCGGCGCGTGTTGCCTCGACAGCCTCCAGCAACGGCCGCATACGATTGGCAATTGCGCCTCCGTATTCGTCGCTCCGTTTGTTGAAGAGTGGCGAAAGAAACTGACCAAGCAGGAACCCGTGCGCCGCGTGAATTTGCACACCGCCAAAACCGGCCTGCTGCGCTAACCGGGCTGTTCTCGCAAACTGCACCGGCAATTGGCGTGTTTCTTCGCGTGTTATTTCCGCGCAACGCAGTCCCGGCAGGTTGAAAGCACTCGGGCCTTTCGGGGTGCTGGTCGGCGCGTAGGCGAGTGCCCCGGCGTGGCCGAGTTGCAGCCAGAGTTGGGTGCCGTTTTCACCGCCATGTCGCGCCAGTTCGCAGAATCGCCCAAGATCGGAGGCCTCGTTGAGCACCAGATTACCAGGGTTTTCGGTGTAACCGGCGGTAAGCTGCACCTCGCCGATTATCGATACGGCCAAACCACCTGCCGCCCAGCGCTGATAAAGCCTGATCTGTTGAGGTGTCGGATGCCCGGTTCCATCGCCCAAGGCATCGGACATTGCTGACTTTGCAATCCGATTGCTCAAGGTGACGCCACAAGGCAGTTGGAGCGGTTCGAACAAAGGTGCACGTTGCAATTGAAACTTCGCGTCCATTTCCGCTCTCCTGAAGGTAACTTGGTTCGCCGGAAATCGTGTGATGAAAATGGACGATCCAATGAGCGCACTCTAGAGGCGGAGCTCAGTACGCGCTACTCAGTGACATTGAGAGGCATCCTCTCATACGGACGCTCGGCTATCGCGCAAGAACCAAGCAATAACCCGCGCCCAACCGAAGCATTTGTCCGGTTCGAGCGATGCCGTTCCGCCTCCACGCCGCAACGAACGGAAGATTTTCGAAAACACGCAAGCGCAGCACTCAAGCGATTGTACCCGACTAGGTGCCGGTGTGTCGAAACGCGAAACTTTCGGCTGTGACGGTGCAGGCAGTAGGCACGGGCGACGCCTATTCCCTTTGATATATTATGCGATCCCAAACGCACAAAACGGGAACATTGCGTGATCTTCCGATCTTGTGGTGCGCCATTATTCCCTTGCGATGCGCATGTCGCCGTGAGCCAGTCAGGCCCTTTTTGCAAGCAGCTATTGAGAAATACGACCATTGCAGCTCGTCATTCTCGGCGGTCTCCCGCGAACCAATGCGTTCCGCATCCAATTTCAACTTCTGCTTTAGGCGATAATCAGGATTAGGACGCGTGGCGAGAAAGTCCTTCAACAGATCACGTGTCATTCGTAGTGCAATGAAAAAAGTATCCGCCAGGTCGAAGTAGTCCTCGTCCGGTCGGGCCTTTTCGACCCCAAATAGATTGAAAAACACCCGGCCGCCCAAAGGATTGAGCTTCAATCGTATGTTGACGCTGTCGAGATGAACATAAGCTGACGAATCTTCGTCGGCGGCCGTTACCCACAGATACATCTCCGCTAGTTTCTCGCGGAGTATCTTGTCCCGCAGAGGCTGTTTCGTACCTTTCAGCTTCAACGTTGAGTACTTTTCTCCGTTCATTAACCTGGCCCCGGATTCTTCGACATCGTCCACGAGTGTGAGGCCGAAGAGCCTCATTGCGGCTTCGATTTGCATGCGGATCAATGCAGCGGCCGCAATCGTGTTGCGCTCACGGACGAGAGTTTCAAATGCATGAGCATTTGAAGTGCTCTTCGACACGAAAGCGAGCGAAAACCACTCTACATCAGCAAGAATGCAACCTTGGGGGGCGTAGGTCCCGTCCGGCATATGGCAGATTTCATCTGCCATGCTCCGGATACGGACCATCCGGCCTTCCAGTCCCGACGTCTCTTCAAGGTAAATCTCGTTGCTCTCACGCTGCATGGAATTTCATCGATCCTTAGGTTGAAAAATCCCGCCATCAGCAAGATGTGTCAGGCTCACGTGGATGGCTTCAGACGGTCGATGAGATCGACGAAACTGGGCGGTTCAACATCACTCCCCTGCCCAGGAAATGCCCTGAAAATTGCGTTGAGAGATTTCGCACCGGTCCAAGCAAGGAACATCAGATATTGGCGGCGCCACCAGGCGCCTGTACCGTCGCAACCAGTCCTCGCCGGCAAAAGTGCCGTCAATGTCGGCATCAACCAGACGATGGTCGTCTGGAGCCGCGCTGTTCGCGATCGGCTTCCGTCTTGGGTCCGGTCTAACGAGTATTGTCGGCGGCACAACCGTTCGGCCGAGAAGGATGGGCGACAGCTTGGCTGTTTCACCTCCGCTAAGCAACTAACGGTCCGCCATCGCCCGCGTCGCGATGGCGATCTCCATGGGCGGTCTTTGTGTCGCGCACTCGCTCTCGCTGTGGATTACAGCCACTATCGGCAAGGTGAGTGCCTCTGCATTTCTGACAATCGTGATTGTAACCGCGGCGCAACGAGGGGCGGCCGAGAGTGCCGCTGGCTGAGTTGTCCGCAGTTCTTGTGCAAAGAGATACGAACCGCAGACCCGTGAATTCATTGGTGCGGCGTAACGCTTATTTATGGAACTTGATGTGGCATTTAGACTTGAGGGTGCTTGGAACGTTTGCGGCCGTACTAACCGCAAGTTGCGACCCAAGCTGGGTGTTTAATATCGGCGAGCGACCGCCTTTGGCGGCGACAGAAAGGCCAACGGCGTCGGCAGAGACAAGCAATCCAGCATTTATGAAGCCGTCTTGAACGACCTCGAAACACGATGATCGCGCGCAAATGCACGCGCGGTCCTCGTGTATGAAGTTCGTGCAAATTCGACGGCTCGGAAAGGCGCACATGGCGCTTTCCATTCGCATTAGCCGAAACCTTGCCCCCGCTTAGAATCGTAGTTAGTCGGGCGTCGGCGACTCGCAGAGTATGAGCCGTTCCTGCTTGAGTTCCGCCCACAGGTCCTGCGGAATTTTATGGGCCATCAATTTCATGTTCCGCTCTACCTGGTCCCGCGAAACCGCTCCTGGAATCATGGAAGCCACGGATGGATGCCCCAACGGAAACTGAAGTGCTGCGGCGGCCAGCGGCACATCATGGCGCGCGCAGACTGCCTCTATGCGCTGAACCTTTTCCCTTATGTCAGCCGGGGCCGGCGCATAGTTGTAGCGTGCGCCCTCGACAGCGCCTGTCGCGAGAATACCGGAATTATAGGGGCCGCCTAACATAATACCTATCTCTCGCTCTTCGCACAGAGGGAGGAAATCGCTCAGTGCCCCCTGCTCGAGGAGCGTGTAGCGGCCGGCCAACAGGAAGAAGTCAAAATCGCCGGCCGCTGCGAATTCCATGCAGATATCGACTTCGTTAATGCCAACCCCGATTGCTCTCACAACGCCTTGCGACCGCAAATCATCGAGAACACGATACGCACCATCCATGGTCTCCTTGAACTTCTCTTCGTAGATCTCTCGCGTGCCGTGCGTCCATACGTCAACGTCATGAATGGTGAGGCAATCGATGCTCGAAATGCCTAGGCGTGCCATGCTCTGATCGATGGAGCGAAGGGTGCCTTCGCGCGTGTAGTCAAAGACGTGGTTAAAATCCAGGCCCCCCACATAGGGTGTCCGATCCAGAGGTTTTTCAATCGGAGGAACGAGATATCGGCCAACCTTCGTGGACAGTACAAAGCTGCCGCGGGGCTTTCGGTTGAGAACCGACCCGACAACGTGTTCCGATTTACCGTGTCCATAGAATGGCGAGGTGTCGAAAAGTGTCATCCCCCCGTCATAAGCCGCCTCAACGGTGCCTACGGCAACGTCGTGATCTATTTTGGCATTCAGTTCCCCCAAAGGGCCGCCACCGAACCCGATGATCGTGACATCTACGCCGCTTTTTCCCAGTTTACGTCTTGCTCTCGGGTCCATGCTATTGTCCTCGTCCTATGTTCTAAGATTAAGATCTGTTGATGGCTTATCGCGCTCTCGCGATATGTCGCGCGGTTTCGCAATGGCTTGAAAAGTGTCCCAACCCTCGGCTACGGAGGTCACCGTCATAGACAGGGGCGATGCGCAATCTGGTAGTAAGATCACTTCGAATGATGGGGGGACGTCACACTGCCCAACGTTATTGGGCAACTCACATCTTCACCGGCCGTTGACTGGCGTAGTGGCACTTCCGCCTTTCAATACATCTACAACATTGCGAACTGCGAGCTCGACCATTCCCGTCCGAGCTTCCACAGTGCCGCTCCCTATGTGCGGCGTCAGAACCACGTTGGGTATGTCGGCCAGGCCTTGGGCTAGTTTGGGTTCCTGTTCGAAGACGTCGAGGCCGGCTCCAGCAATGGTGCGGTTGCGCAAGGCGTCGATCAGCGCCAGCTCATCTACGACAGGCCCGCGTGCTATGTTGATCAGATGCGCTTTCGGCTTCATCAGTGCCAAAGTTCGAGCGTTTCCAGTGTGGCGGGTCTCCGAACTTAACGGCACGCACAGTACCAAAAAATCAGCAGTGCGGAACACATCGTCCAATGGAAGCCATGTCGCCTGCAGGCTGTGTTCAATGGCGGGATCGACTGGCTTTCGGTTGTTGTAGACAACCCTCATGTTGAAGCCCCTCGCCCGCTGAGCCACAGCTTGGCCGATGCGGCCCATACCGATGATGCCAATCGTCCGTCCACTGATCTCCGCGCCCCAGAGAAGCTTGAATTGATTTTTCGTGTAAAGGCCATCGCGAATGTATCGATCAGCTTCGGCAATCCGCCGCGCGGATGCCAAGAGCAGTGCAAATCCCATGTCGGCTGTGGCCTCAGTCAGAATATCCGGCGTATTGGTGACCACGATGCCAAGCTTGGAGGCAGCGCCGACATCGATATTGTCGTAGCCGACGCCGACGTTGGCGATGACCTTGAGGCTGGGACCAGCCGCTTCCATCATCTGCCGTGATACCCCCATGCCATTGACCACAGCACCCTGTTTACCCGAGAGGCGGCGGCCGAAATCGCTTGGGGACATTGCAGCCTCTGAGGAATCATGATGATCGACAATAATGTCGGCCGGAATGCTGTCGCGCACCGTTTCGGGCAGCCAAGAGTAGATGAATGCAGACGGTTGCATGTTGTAGATCCTTGATAAAGGTGGAAATCGGTAAGTGTGCTGAGGTCATCTCGCTAAGAGAGAGCTTCGACGACGCGGCCGAGATAACGCAGACCGTCACCGCTGACGGCCAGGCCGTCGCCACCATAATGTTCGATGATAACCGGGCCTGCATACCCATCCTGCAGAGCGAAGGTCAGTAGCTTCCGGTAGTTGATAAGCCCTGCCGGCAGGGCAGCCGGATGTGTGAGTGTCAGACCCGTTTGTGGGTGCTCCAGATAGGCATAATTCTTTACATGCCAGTAGTTCGTGACCGGCAGCAAATCCAACGCCATCTGCTCCCAGTCGATAATGTCAGACTGCAGGCGAACGAAATTGCCCAGATCAGGATTGAGACCAAAGCTCGGATGATCAACGGCGTCAAACATTCGCAGTGCATCATTCGCTGAACCTACGAAGGTATCGGGGAATAGCTCCAGAGATACTCTTACACCGAGATCTTCTGCATAGACGCTGAGCTCCCGGAGAGCAGCGACCGTTTCATCCCACTCCTGTGGATCTGCAAGGGTCTGTCGCTGGTTCCAGAACCAGAACGGACCCCCGGGCTGTCGTGGAACCATGCTATGCAAGCCAAGGCAGACATAGGGTATATTGAGGCGTGAGGCACTGGCGATAACGTCTTTCGTATATTCGAGATGGGAGCATCGGTTGCCACGATCCGCCAGGGAACGGTTGGCAACGACGCAGCCGATCGCGGTCAAATCGAGATCCGCCAGGACACCTGCAAATTCGCTGCGTCGCCCATCGTCAAGTTTGCGAATATCCAGCCACCCATTGGAGATTTCCAGAGCCTTGAAACCTTCAACGGCGACTGGTTTCAACATCCGATACCATTGGTTCGGGGTTGCTGCGGCCACATCGTTACAATTGCTATAGGAGGACGGAAATTGCAGCATCCCTGCGGCAAAAACCGGTTCTCCCAAAGATCCGGAGATAGCAGTCGGCACGATGTCGACAGTCGGACGGGGGCATTGTGTCATGAGTTTTCCTTGGGCAATGGGCGGCAGATGCGCTGCCGCCCCAAACTGGGTAAGCGTTACTTCTTGCCCCAGATCTTCATGTACTCGTCGCGATAACCATTTTGTGGATCGAACGTATTGTTGGCTCCGCCATCAAATTCGATGTTGGCGGTCGTGACGACATGCAATGGCGTGACGTAGTCGGACCATCCCTGCCCCGCCAGCGCCCGGTTCATCTCATCAATTGCTTGCCAACCCTGCAAGCTCAAGGGTTCGGCCACGGTTACGGCCTGGTATTGCTTGGCACGAATGCGCTGATACGCTGATGCAGATCCGTCGCCGGCCGAGACATTGATCGGGCGATCAATTCCGCCGAGGCCCGCCGCACTCAACGATGGGGCGATGAAATCAAAGTAGAGATCGTTGACCGCCAGTGAATGAGTCCATTTGGTGCCGTATCTCTGGAGCAAAGTCGATGCCAATTGCGGCATACGGGTCGACGTGTCTGCAATCGGGGTGTCGACATATTCCAGCACAGTTCCACCAAGATCTTCGATGGTCTTTTTCAGGCGATCCGCCTTAGCAATGGCCATTTCATAGGTCGAATCTGTGAAAATGACGACACCAGGTTTGCCGCCCGCGTCGAGATAGGCCCAGTAGGCTGCAGCGTCGGCAACGGCGTCAGGGTCAGTGGTGATATTCCCGAAAATGCCATCTTCCTCGAGTGGCCCGGCTTTGGAACTTGCGTGCCAGGAAACGACCGGAATGTTGGCTTTATTTGCGGCTTCCACGCTCTGTTTCTGCTCGACTGAGTCCACCCCTGCAATGATGATGCCATTGGGTGAGGTGGCGAGAGCTTGTCCCATGGCGGCTGCCCGGCCGGAGACCGAACCCTGGCCATCGAGAACACGAACGCTCCAGCCAATCGCGGCAGCAGCTTCCTTCATTCCCTCGACAGCACCCAAAACCCCGCCGTTGCGCAGATCGCCGGCAACGATGACGATCGATTGATCGGGTTTGGCAACTGGACCCTTGGTCGGACCATCCCATTTTTCGACCTTGGTCGCATACTTGTCGACAAAGGCCTGCGCGTCTGCTTTTGTGTCGGCAAATGCCATTGGCATCGACACAGACAGCGCGAGCATAGAAAGTAGAACAGTTCTTCTCAGCATTATCACTCCTCCCAGAGTTGGTTACTTGCGGGCAGCGCCCTTGCGCCGCTGTGCATATCCAGCAAATCCGATGGCCACGAGTAGGGTTACGCCGTTGAACATCGGCTCCACCCAGAACGACCCACCTATTTGCTGAATTCCTGAAATCCCGACCGCTAGAATGGTGACACCGATGATGGTACCCCAAACGTTGACGCGGCCAGGACGAATGGTTGTCGAGCCGAGAAACGCTCCCACGAGCGCCGGCAGAAGATACTCAAGGCCTACGCTGGCTTGGCCAATGCGCAGTTTAGATGCCAGGATTACTCCGGCCAAAGCCGTGAGGAGCCCCGACGAAAGAAAGGCGCCCATAACGAACTTGCGGGTCGGGATGCCGTTCAAGGTCGCGGCGCGTGAATTAGCGCCGATTGCGTAGAGATAACGGCCAACGGGCGTGTACTCCAACACCACCCACAACAGCAGTGTGATCGCCAAGACATAGAAACCCGTGATCGGCACGCCGAACAGAAATGTGCCATTGATGGCATAAAATCCCTCGGGCAAAGTTCCCATGATCTGCCGGCCGCCGGTATGGGCAAGAGCGAGAGCGTAAAGGACGGTTCCAGTGCCGAGCGTTGCGATAAACGCATCGATCTTGGCGACTTCAACCAACAGCCCGTTTATCAGGCCTGTCACGGCACCAAGTAGCAAGACTACTGCCACGGCAACCGGCCAAGGCAGGCCAAGTGCGGTCTGCAAAGAGATGGCGAGAATGTGCCACAATACAATGCCGTAGCCGACAGTGAGATCAATGCGCCCTGCCGCCATGGGGATCATCGCCGCAAGGCTCAGTATCGCGATGATCGACTTGTCTGAGACAACCGAGCGAACGTTCAGCAAGGTCGGAAATGTATTCGGCATCATGACGGAAAATATGAGGATTAGGGCGATCGTCAGAAAAACCAGGCCATAGACGGGCGCAAGTCGCGTGGCTTTCTCGGTGACCGATAGACCCCGCAGGTCGGCAGCGGTCGGTTCAAGCGCGTCGGATTGAAGGGATTGCATATGTATTGTCCTCCCGATGGGATTTATTCGCTCGCTGAGGCGGCGCTTATGAGAAACGGTGTTGTGAGATTGTCGCCTGAGAGCTCGGCGACGACCTTGCCGCGACTGAACACCAGTGCTCGATGGCAGATATCGGCGATTTCCTCGAAATCAGTTGAAACCACGAGAACCGCCATACCTTTTGAGACGGCATCAAATAGCAATGAATAGATTTCGGCCCTGGCGCCCACATCCACGCCAGCCGTGGGATCTTCCGCGACCAACAACTTGCGATTGGTCGATAGCCACCGTCCGACAATGACCTTTTGCTGGTTGCCACCAGAAAGAGCCTCTATCGGAAGCGTCGGATCATTGGGCGACAGTGCCACTTCACGACCAAGCGCTATCGCATGCCGCTCTTCCTCGCCGCGACTGCGGAAGGAGAGCAGCGTCCGACCGCTTGCAAGGGGGTTGATAAAGGCGTTTTCCCGAATAGTTAGCGCGGTTGCGAGCGATTCCACCGTTCGCTCACGCGCAACTAGTCCTATGCCGGACGCCATGGCTGAGCGTGGACTTGATAGATTAGGAACGGCCCCGTCTAGCAGAACTCGGCCAATGTGCGGCATCTCGCCAAACAGGCTCCTGCCAACCTCCTCATGACCGGCTCCGCGCAAGCCGACAAGGCCAACCACTTCGCCCCGGAGTAGCTCGAGATCAACCGGCCCAACGGTCCCAGTCATGTAGTTACTTAGATGGAGCGCCAGCTTTCCAGGATGGACTTCGGGACGCGAGAAATCACGCGTCTTGCGCCCGACGATCAGATTGACGAGTTCGTCCGGCTCCGTGGTTGCGACTTCGCGTGCTCCAGCAACAAGTCCATCCCGTAGAACGACCACACGTTCAGCAATTCGGAAAATTTCATCGAGCCGGTGCGAGACGTAAATCATGCCCACGCCTTGGTCGCGTATGGTTCGCATGACCTTAAACAGGCGCTCCACTTCATCAGCTGGCAGGCTTGCTGTTGGCTCGTCCAGTACCAAGAAGTCACACTTAACCGCGAGCGCTCGGGCAATTGCCACCAACGCTTTTTCCGTGTGGCCGAGATCCGAAATTCGCGTAGACGGATCAATGTCACAATCGACGGTCCTGAGTGCCGACCGCGCCGCATCGCCAACAGCATCCCAATCGACAAGACCAAATTTCCGCGGGTAGCCGAGCGCCAGCGCCATATTTTCCGCGATACTCATCCATTGAATCAGGCCCAGGTCCTGATGAATGAACGCGACAGGTTGTGCGTGATTAACCCGGCCAGGCGCATGACTGTAGAGCTGTCCGTCTATGTGCACCTGACCGCGATCCGGTGTGTAAATACCACCGAGGATTTTGATCAGAGTGGACTTCCCGGCACCGTTTTCGCCAAGCAAGGCAACGACCTCGCCACGCTTGACGCGCATCGACACGCCTCGAAGCGCATGTGTACCGCCGAAGGATTTTTCGATGTTGGAGAATACCAGTCCGGCGTGCTCAACCGTATCATTGTTTATGAAAGTGGCGGCGTTGATCATAGCAAGTTCACTCCCCGACGATTTAGCGACACGGCGTATAGGCTCGTCGAAGCGGTGATGAACAACTGATGGAGAGCCCGCCCCCCAAAGCAAACATTGGACACGGTCTCGGGTACTAGTATTTTCCCGAGAAGCTCCCCCTCAGGCGAAATGCAATGCACCCCGTCAGCAGCTGACGACCAGATGTTGCCGTCAGTATCGACACGCAATCCGTCCGCCACTCCGGGCGTGATTGTGTGAAACGCGTTGCCACCGCTTAGCGTCCCGCTGGTGCTGCAGTTGAACGCCCTGATGTGGGTTGGATCCCCACCGAACATCCGCCCTGTATCTGCCAGATAGAGCCTGTCTTCGTTCGGTGAAAAGGCGAGACCATTTGGGCCATTGGCATCTGTGACGACAGCTTCAATGTTTCCGTTGCGGGGGTCGACGCGGTAGACGTTACAAGGCAGTTCCTGCTCCGCGCGCGCGCCTTCATAGTCAGTCATGATCCCGTAATGAGGATCGGTGAACCAGATCGTCCCATCCGATTTAACGATGACATCGTTCGGGGAATTGAGGCGCTTGTCCTTGTATCGGTCGGCAATTACCGTGACGATTCCATCAAGTTCGGTGCGGGTTACACGGCGCTCACCATGTTCGCAGCTGATGAGCCGACCCTGACGATCTCGGGTATGACCATTGGAAAAATTCGAGGGGTCACGATAAATCGATATGCCGGCGCCTGGCGTCCAGCGCATTATTTTGTTGTTCGGTATATCGGAAAACAGCAGGCATCCGGAGTCTGCAAACCAAACCGGCCCCTCAACCCAGGCAAAACCAGATGCGAGCTGTTTTAGTGGCGCGTTTGCGAGCACGTAACTCCGGAACACCGGATGGTTTATTTCAAAAAATGACACGTTTGCCTCCCCTCCGATCCTTGCAACGGGACCGCATGTGAATTATGGTATCGATACCATTTTTGATGTCAAGAAGGTTCTCGATATGGAGCTCACAAAATCGAGCAGGCAACTTACACATGAAGGAGCCCTCCTTATGCTGTGGGCTGCAGTCGGTGCAGCGGATGGTTTGCGCCAACCCCAATGTGTTGTCATTGTAGATGCCAGCGGCGTGACAATTGGCAGCTTGCGTATGACGGGTGCCAAATTTCTCAGTCTGAAAAGCGCATCGGCCAAAGCAACGACGGCAGCGTCCATCGGCCGGCCGTCCGACATGATTCCCGAAAGCGCACGCTCCGCAATCGGCCTAGCCACAGATGGACAGGTCACTGGTTTGCGAGGTGGCCTTCCTATCCGTATTGATGGCGATTTGGTCGGGGGAATCGGAGTTGGCTCTGGCACCGGAGATCAAGATTACGATGTCGCCATCGCGGCGCTCATGGCAATCGGTGCGGAAATACCATCGACCTGACAAGTGAAGATTTGGACCACTTCGATCCCGTACCGTGGGATTGCTCTCACGTCGGTAAGCACGGCTAGAGTCGCGATTAACGCCGAGATGTATTACTCGATCACACGTGAAAAACGCCAGCGCTTGATTGCGGCGGAACTAGCGCGATATCTTACTTATTCGACAAATTGGCACGGGACGTGAATGACCGAAAAAAAATCAGACAAACTCGCGCGAACGGGCACTCGCAGCGCGGTCACCCTTCAGCAAGTTGCCGAGCGCGCCGGCGTGGGCGTGATGACCGCATCGCGTGCCATCAATTCACCCCACATTGTTTCCGAAAAATTGCGCCTGCGTGTACAAGCAGCTATCCGGGATCTCGGCTATCTACCAAATGAGTATGCTGGCCGTCTGTCTTCAAATCGTTCAAAAATCGTCGTCTTCGTCTTACCCTCCGTCTCGATCGGGGTTTTCCGCTTCATCATTCAGGGAGCTGAAGAGGTACTCAGCCCACTTGGATATCAGGTGATGGTTACTTCCGGGTCGTATTCGCTTGAAGAGGAAGAAGTTGCTTGTTGGAGAATTCTTGGCTGGCGACCGGAGGGCGTTGTGCTCTCCGGAACAGACCATACTGAGGCGATGCGCGCAATGCTGCTGGCGGCTGACATCCCGGTGGTAGAAGCTTTGGAACTCGGGGATCAAGCGATCGATATCAATATCGGCCTATCGCATCAGGAGGCAGGTCGGGCCGCCGCCCGCCATCTGTTCGAACGGGGTTACAGGCGCCTTGGATTTCTTGGCTCAAGTATGAAAAACGATTATCGCGCGCAGCGGAGGCGTGAGGGATTCCTCGGTGTCGTCCAAGAGGCAGGCCTATCGGTTCACTGGGACGTTGACCACCCGGGGAAAGTGAATTTCGAAACGGGAGCGGTGGCGGCGACGCACCTCATCGAATCGGCAAACAACGTCGATGCTATTTTCTGCTCTTCTGATGAACTTGCCGTTGGGGCTGTTGGAGCGACTCTGCGTGCTGGTAGGAAAATACCGCAGGACTTGGCTATCATCGGATTCAACGATCTCGATATCAGCTCCCATATGGTCCCTTCTATCACATCCATCCGCACTCCTCGCCTTGAAATCGGGCGTTTAGCCGCAGACGCTATTCTGACTCGGATTGACGGTGGCCAGTATCCCAAGCGGGTTGATGTGGGTTTTGAACTTATTGTTCGAGAAACGACCTGATACTGTGGCCGCGGCGCGGTACCGAGTTGTACTCGGCCTCAGGCTAACATGGTGCCTTTAGAAGAGACCATAATTCAATTGCCGCGCGGAGCTTGCTCGGATATTCCGAATATCATCGCAGATCCAGCGAGAAAGAGGGTAAGAAATGTCTGAGCATCCAAGTCATGGCGCCCCGTCGGAATGGGATCCCGCATTGGATGCAGTGACTGCTGCGCCTGAGAACCATTTGGTGTTGCACGAGGATGAATTTATCCGCGTGCTTTCAGTTACCCTGGCGCCCGGAGAAACGGGAAAGGTTCATCACCATCGTTTCCCGTCGGTTATCATCATGGATCGAGCGGCTCAAACGAGTGATTTTGATGGACTGACTGGCGAAGAAATCCACCCAAGCGGAAGCGGACATTCTGCGGACGAGCTTCCATTTATAGTCGTAATGCCGCCTCAGCCCCTGCACTATGTACGTAACCGCGATGACAAAGTCGCTCACGGGATACGCATAGAATTTAAACAAGGGCTTCCGAAGAGGTAGCATTCGTCACTAGCGCCAAGAATACGCCGGCCAACGTCGCTCCTTCTAGTGGTAGACCCATGTGTGAAGGTATGAAGGGTAGTCTTCATTTAAGAACCGTAGCTATCTCCGGAGACGTTAAACGCCTGCAAGCCGAAGCTTGAAACCGTTCTCCCATAATGTCGCGGGCTTCGTCGACGGCGCAGATGAAATTGCCGGCGGGCAGACACCCCTCGCTAAAGACATGCATGCAGGTTGTGTGGAGTTGTCACGTTGCCTTTCGGAGAACGGACGGCCCGCGTTGCCGTTATAGATCAGGCGGTGGCACCCGTGACGGCTTTCCAGTGCGCCATGGCGTGCAAGCGTTAGAGGTGGATGGCCAGTGCGGATCGTTTGTGAGGCGGGGTGACAAAGAGATTTCGCAGCGCCGAGAATGAACCGCTGCAAGCTGCCGGCCGATCGGAAACCCTGCATCATGCGTTCTCGTTTTCGCACCGGCAGATGAGAATTTTCCGCTCGATTGTTGAGACCCTTGTGGGATCGGTGCTCGACAGCCGGCATAACCTCACGCTTGGCCGCGCCATACGAACGGAACTTGTCGGTGATGATCCGCTTGGGCGGCATTCCCGCCTTCTTCAGTAGCCTGGTGAGCAGCCGCTTGGCGGCCTTCGTATCGCGTCGGCTCTGAACAATCTCGTCGAGAACGTAGCCGTCCTGATCAACGGCACGCCAAAGCCAGTGTTTGCGGCCGGCGATGGAAACCACCACCTCGTCCAGATGCCAGACGTCGCGGCGCGACGGCCGAGCGGTAGAAACCTGCAATGCACCTGCTCGAGGAGTGCGTAACGTCCGGCAAGCGTTGCGCATATTGGCTAAGCCCGAAACCTTGCAATTGCAATTGCAACTAAAGTGGCGAGCCGTCCTTTAAGGCTCGCCCTCGATCTGAGCTACAGCTTCAGCGCACTATTCACCGGGATATGCGAGGCCGATCTGTTTCCGAACCATATCCAGCACCTCCATAATGGCCAGACTCTGTTCCGGAGCGAGGATCGACGAATTATTTCCTGTCCGGACCAGACCTTCCATTTCGAATGCCTGGAACTGCATGCCACGGCCGGGCACCTCTTCCACGAACTCCTCAATCACCACGCCATTTTGATCGACGATCTTGAAAGAAGTCGGCATGTACCACACAGAAGCGATCTCGATCCGCGCTTTGCTGCCGTAGACGACGGCAACATTAGGACCGGCACAATCGAGCGCCGAGACAGTTGTTGAAATAGCACCCCCTTGATGCTGCATCACAGTCGCAATTTCCGCATCTACGCCCGTGCTAGAAAAACGAGCTGATGCCTGAATAGAAGTAGGGATGCCCAGAAGATCGCAAGCGAAGGAGATAGGATATATTCCGAGATCAAGGAGCGCGCCCCCACCGAGCTCGAGCCTGTTCAATCTATGCTTTGGATCAGCCGGAAGATACTGCCGGTGCTCGGCTGAGATGGAACGTACTTCGCCTATGGCTCCCGATTCCACGATCTGCCGGATTTTGAGCATGTGAGGCAGGAACCGCGTCCACATCGCTTCCAGGACCACAAGCTTCTTTTCGGCAGCCCGATCGACAACCTGTCGAGCCTCTTTTGAATTCAATGTAAATGGCTTTTCCACGAGCACATGCTTCCCGGCGTTCAGGGCCAGAAGTGACGCTTCGACATGGTTGGGATGGGGCGTTGCTACGTAGATAATATCGACGTCTGGATCGGCAACAAGAGCCTCATAGCTCCCGTGAAAATTCGGTATTCCGAATTGTTCGGCAAAGATCTTCGCCTTACCTAGTGACCTGGATCCGACTGCAGCGACCCTGAGGCCTGCTGAGATGAGATCCTGCGTGAAGAGTTCAGCGATCCATCCGGTCGCCAATATACCCCAACCAAGTTTGGTTTTCATTCGTTGTCCCTTCAAAGTATCAGTTGCAAAATCAAAGTGATACAAAGTCTGCATCAGAAAAATGACCCTTCAGCATGCTCGGGCAAACGCGACGACTGTTGTATCAGCATTGTTGTGGCCAGCCTTCTCCCAATTCCATGGAGAAGCCAGGGCAATTGTGTCCTTCTATCGATGTGCTCGAAGAGCCTAACCCTCGGAATCTTCGCAAGCTCGAGTACGGCAATTGTGTTTCTACAAGAAGTCCTGATTAGGCCTCAACAAGACCAAACTTGAGCTACTCCATATCGCTGACATTGCATCAACGTTCTGGGTCCCTATGGTATCGATACCATATCATTTGTCAAGCAAGGGATCGTAGTATGGAGCTTGACCCTGTCAAACAGACAGCTAACCCATGAAGGGGGAACCTTTTCCAAGGTTGCGCACGAAGGCCACGGCGGCGGTGGCGTGAACGATCCGATCGAGGGTTCGGCGGAATTCGCGATCGCAACGTCTCGTAAGGAGTTGTCACGGGTGACAAAGAGATTTCGCAGCGCCGAGAAGATCGAAATGAACCGCTGCAAGCTGCCGGCCGATCGGAAACCCTGCATCATGCGTTCTCGTTTCGCAGCAGCAGAACGGCACCAGAAAACCAGTGTTTGCAGCGGACAACAGGTGACCTTCCAGAAAGTTCGCCGGTTCCGAGCAGACGCGTATAAGCTATCGCCCTGGCCCAGGAATTGATAGCCAATGTAGTGACGGCGAGCGTTGTGTTTGGACGGCAGGGCCGATCAATCACGATGATTCGATCTCAGTCACATAGGCGATAACAATTGAACTTGTCCATGCACCAAAGCCGGCCATAACGCTGCCAGATCCTCTTCTCAACGCACAGCCAGATCGCAAATCTATTCTATCGTCATTACCGGAGCGAGATTGATCGCGCCCGATTGACACGTCTCGCTTACGACGTCCGGCGGATGCGTTCCCGGTAGGCGCCGGGGCGGATACCGAAGCGGCGGTGAAAAGCCTGGTAGAAACGAGACACGCAGCCGAAGCCAGCTTCGAAGGCCACCAAGGTGACTGCGATATCGGAACAGGCCAACAATGATTGCGCGGTATCCAGTCGGTGTTGGATAATCGCCTGGTTGATGGTCATGCCCAGCGCGCGCCGGTAAAGCGATGTCGCATAATTAGGGTGCAGGCCCACATGCGCGGCCACATCAGGCACGCCGATATCTTCCAAAGCATGCTCGCCGATAAAGCGAAGCATCCTTTCCACGTGTTCGACGCGAGCAACGGTGTCGCCGAAGCCAGGCATCTCTACCGAGGCGCTTTCCCTGAGGTCCCGCCAATTGTCCCGTGCCAACCTGCGAACGCGCGCCGAAATCTCCTGCCTGGTTATATCGGCCGCCTCGTCCTCACCGGACACGAGATCGGCACGCCACCGCAAGAACTGCGCACGCTCCCCGTCATCGGCCTCATTGGGCTCGATCATGCTACCGCGGAAAACCGCTTCGCGAAGCTGATTGATATTCGGCAGGTCAAGAAACATCGAGAGCGGCAGATAGAGGCAGACGAACTCCGTCTCCTCTTCGCAGTCCACCACCTGATGAGGAACCATGCCCCAGAACAGGCAGAACCGGTTCGCGTTCACGGTGATACGCCGCTGGTCGAAACTATAGGTCATCGCCCCCTTTAGCACAAAGTTCATTTCCACCTGGCTGTGCATGTGCGGGGTCTTCATACGCTTAACGCGTGTCAACGAGCCGGCGCAGAGCCGGTGGCCGCCATAGATGACCAGCGGATAGGCTGCGCCCAGCTCAGGACGAACCGGAACTCCTCCAAGCCAGTCAATTTCTCGTCGATCTACAGTCATGATCTTTGAAAACAGGAAACCAAGTCGGAAAACCGCGTAGAACACTACGGAATTCCAACCTAGCGTCAAGGCGTTATCAACGGCAACAGGTTTGCCGCTTTCGCCGAAGGAGATGGCGAGAGATACCGGGAGGAAGACACATGCCTATCGTGCACATGTTGCGTGCCCTTGCCCTTGGAACCGCCCTCGCCGCGGCGCCCGCCCTGGCGAGCGAACTCGTGATCAACGCGGACAAGACCGACCCGCCATCGAAGAAGATGATGGATGCCGTCATTGCTGATTTCCAAGCAGAATATCCTGCCATCACGGTCAAATGGAACAATTTTGACCATGAGGGCTACAAGTCGGCGATCCGCAACTTTCTCACCGCCAACCCGCCGGATATCTTCGCCTGGTACCCCGGCAACCGCATGATGCCGTTTGTCAAAGCCGGGTTGGTGGAAGACGTGACCGATGTTTGGGAAAAAAACAAGCTGGATGACACACTGAAATCCTCCGCCAAGTCGGTCGAGGCGGACGGCAAGAAATGGGGCGTGCCCTATTCCTATTACCCTTGGGCGATCTATTACCGGAAAGACATTTTCGACAAGCTGGGCATCGCTCCGCCAAAGACCTGGAACGAACTCCTGGCCGCCTGTGCGGCGCTGAAGACCGCTGATATCACGCCCTTTGCCATTGGCACCAAGGCTCTTTGGCCAGCGGGCGGCTGGTTCGACTATCTCGACCTCCGTGTGAACGGCTATGAATTCCACATGGACCTGACGGCGGGCGAGGTGTCCTATGAAGATCCCAGGGTGAAGGCCGTATTTGAGAAATGGGCCGAGCTGGTTAGGCCGGGCTATTTCCTGGAAAACAATGCTGCCATCGACTGGCAGGAGGCAATCCCGCAGTTTGTCCAGGGCAAGGCCGCCATGTATCTGATGGGAAACTTCGCGGTGCCGATGATGAAGGATGGCGGGCTGAAGGCGGAGCAAATCGGCTTCGTGCCATTTCCAGAGGTGACCCCTGGCGTGCCACGTGCCGAAGACGCGCCGACAGAGGCCTTTTTCGCGGCTTCAGGCGGTAACAACAAGGCAGACGCGCGCACCTTCCTTGCCTATCTCGCTCGCCCGGACGTACAGGCAAAGATGAACGGTTTCACAGGCCAGATCGCCGCCAATAACCGGTCGCCATCGCCTAACGATCCATTGCTGAAGGCAGCGACGGAAACGCTGGCTACTGCCTATGGCCTCGCCCAGTTCTATGACCGCGATGCGCCGGCGGAAATGGCCAAGGCGGGCATGGAAGGCTTCCAGCAGTTCATGCAGTCGCCGGATAAGCTCGACGCCATCCTGGCGCGGCTGAACAAGGTCCGCAGCCGCGCCTACGGCGAATGATCGCCACGCGCTCAGGCTGCGACGGCATCCGGCGGGGCATGACGCCCTTTCCGGATGCCGGTTTTCTTGCTTCCAGACACTGCGGAGTAACACATGATAACCCTGACCCATGAAATGGGGCGGACGTGCCACGCCAGTTGGCGCCGTCAGTTTGTGCCCTTTGCCTTCCTGGCACCCGCGTTGGTGATGTTTACCGCCTGCGTGCTTTACCCGATTGCCGATAGCCTCTGGCTCAGCCTGTATGACTGGGACGGGCTAGGGCCGAAGACATTCATCGGACTGGCCAACTATATTGAGCTTTTCGACGATGACGCCTTTTACACAGCGCTCGTCAACAATCTGCTCTGGCTGCTGTTCTTCCTGCTGGCGCCACCCCTGGGTCTAGGCCTTGCACTACTGCTTAACCAGACGGTCACGGGCATCCGACTTTACAAATCGCTCTTCTTCTTCCCGTTTGTCCTCAGCCAGATTGTCGTCGGCATCGTCTTCAGTTGGTTCTATGCGCCGGATTTCGGACTGCTTACCGCGCTGATCAAGACATTGGCGGGGGCCCAAACCGCCATTCTGGCCGACGAGCGCTTTGCCACCTATGGCATCATCGCCGCCGGTCTCTGGCCACAGATTGCCTATTGCATGATCCTCTATCTCACCGGCCTCAACAACATCAATCCGGAGCTGATCGAAGCGGGCCGCATGGATGGTGCGCGGGGCTGCCGCCTGTTCTGGCATGTTGTGCTTCCGCAGCTCGGGCCCGCCACCTTCATCGCCGTCGTTGTCACCATCATCGGCTCGCTACGCTCCTTCGATCTGGTCTCGATCATGACCGCGGGCGGCCCCTATGGGTCTACGCGCGTGCTCTCCTTCTACATGTACGAGCAGGCGCTGTCGGAATTCGGCTACCGGATGGGTTACGGCGCCGCCATTGCTGCAGTTCTGTTTGCCATCATGATGGTCTTCATCAGCCTCTTCATCCTGCACATGTTCAAAAAAGAAAGGGCTGGATGATGTTTCCCACACCGATCGCAAAAGCCTCCATCCCCACGCGCCTGGCCTACCGACTGCTCCTGCCGGTCAGCCTCGTCTTCTGGCTGCTTCCACTCATCGGCGTGCTGATGACATCGGTTCGGCCGCTCGGTGACCTCGCGGCCGGCAACTATTTCGGTCCGCCGTCGCGCATCGATTTCACCGAAAACTACGGCGCGCTGTTTTCCAGCTCGCCCATCGGCCATTACCTCCTGAATTCACTGCTGATCACGCTGCCGTCCGTGGCGGGGGCCATCGCGCTGGCTTGCCTTGCCGGCTTCGCGCTCAGCACCTACAGGGTCCGCGGTAATCTCTTCATCTTCTTCCTGTTCGTCGCGGGCAATTTCGTGCCGTTCCAGATCCTGATGGTCCCGGTGCGCGATCTCGCACTGCGGTTGGGAGTCTATGACTCCATTCTCGGTCTCGCACTGTTCCATATGGCGTTTCAGACCGGGTTCTGCACTCTGTTCATGCGCAATTTCATTCGCCAGCTGCCCTATGCGCTCATTGAGGCGGCGCGGATCGAAGGGGTGAGTGAGATCAAGATCTTTATTCATGTGGTGCTGCCGCTGGTGCGACCCGCCATCGCCGCGCTTTCGGTGCTCGTCTTCACCTTCGTCTGGAACGATTACTTCTGGGCCATGGTCATGGTGCAGGGCGAACACGCTATGCCGGTGACGGCGGGGCTCTATGCGCTCAAGGGCCAATGGATCGCCGCCTGGAATCTCATCGCGGGCGGCGCGGTCGTCGCGGCGTTGCCGCCTGCCGCCATCTTCTTTCTCATGCAACGCCATTTTATCGCCGGGCTGACGCTTGGCGCCACAAAAGGATGACAGGGCCATGATCTCTTCTTTCACACTTTCGCGGCCCCTGCGGGGAGGCCCCCATGGGTAATGTGCGCTTGCAGGCGGTTTCCAAGCATTTCGGCATTGCCGAAGTCATAAAGAACCTCGATCTGGAGATCGGGGATGGGGAATTTTGCGTCTTCGTTGGGCCATCGGGCTGCGGCAAGTCCACGCTGTTGCGGATGATAGCCGGACTGGAGGACATCACCTCCGGACGGCTGGAGATCGCCGGGCGGAACATGACCGGCGTCGGTCCGGCCGAGCGCGGCACGGCGATGGTGTTTCAGTCATATGCGCTCTATCCGCATATGACTGTCGCGCAGAACATCAATTTCGGCCTGCGCATGACCGGTCACCCAGCAGACGAGATCGCGCGCAGGACATCAAGGGCTGCGGGGATGCTGCAACTCGATGCGCTGCTCGACCGCAAACCCTCGCAGCTGTCCGGGGGGCAGCGCCAGCGGGTGGCCATCGGCCGCGCCATCGTGCGCGATCCGGCGGTCTTCCTGTTCGACGAGCCACTGTCGAACCTCGACGCATCGCTGCGGGTGCAGATGCGGGCGGAGATCTCCGGGCTGCACAGGGAGATCGGCACGACCATGATCTACGTTACCCACGACCAGGTGGAAGCGATGACGATGGCCGACAAGATCGTGGTTCTGAACCAAGGACGAGTAGAACAGGCGGGCAGCCCCCTTGCCCTCTACCATCGCCCGGTCAACCGGTTCGTCGCCGGTTTCATCGGTTCGCCCGGTATGAATTTCATTCCGGGACACGCACGGCCCGCAGATGGCCGCACGACGGTCGAACTCGCGTGCGGCGGCACACTTGACCACGCGCAGGCGATCGCCATGGCGCAAGGGCCGGTCACGGTCGGCATCCGCCCGGAACACGCCCGGGTTGGCCGTGGCGAATGCGGCACGTTCAGTGGCGTGCTCACCCACGTGGAGTTCCTCGGCTCTGAAACCGTACTTTACCTTCACCTTTCCGATGGCAGCACATTCTGCCTGAAAGCCGATGGCCTCGCCCGGGCCACTCCCGGCGAGACAGTGGAATTCCACGTGCCTACTAAGGCCTGGCACCTGTTCAATCTGGAGGGCGTAGCTCTCCTCAATGGAGATCTGACCCAATGAGCCTGGGTGTCTGCTACTATCCTGAACACTGGCCGGAGGATTGGTGGGAGCGGGATGCCGCCCGCATGATGGCATTGGGAATCCGCCACGTCCGCATCGGCGAATTTGCTTGGTCGCGACTTGAGCCTGCCCGTGGTGTTTTCGATTTCGGCTGGCTGGACCGGGCAATGGACGTGCTTGCGGCTGCGGGACTGAAAATCGTTCTTGGTACGCCAACTGCCACCCCGCCGAGATGGCTGATCGACGATTATCCGGGCATCCTCCCCGTCGATGAACGCGGCCGTAACCGCGGCTTCGGCTCGCGCCGGCATTATAGCTTTTCCTCGAAAGACTGGTGGCGCGAGAGCCGCCGCATCGTCGAGGTCCTGGCTGACCGCTATGGCCATCACCCTGGCCTGGCGGGCTGGCAGACGGACAACGAATATGGCTGCCACGGCACGACGTTCTCCTATGGCCCCGAAGATCTCTCTGCCTTCCGCGAATGGCTGCGGCAACACTACCAGAGCGCGGAACAGTTGAACGAGGCCTGGGGCTCGGTCTTCTGGTCGACGGAACTCAGCGGATTTGATGCGGTGAGCCTACCGAACCTGACCGTCACCGAGGCCAACCCGGCCGCCCGCATGGATTACTGGCGCTTCCTGTCCAGCCAGATAGCCACATATGACCGGATGCAGTGCGAGATCATTCGCTCCCGCTCGCCTGGCCGCTGGATCACCCATAACTTCATGGGCTTCACCAATGACTTCGACCATTGGGCGGTCGGAGATAATCTCGATTTCGCCTCCTGGGATAGCTATCCAATCGGTTTTGTCGAGAAATTCCCTTTTACGGAAGAGGAACGCAACCGATGGGCTGAAACCTCCCATCCGGATCTCGCACCATTCCATCACGATCTCTACCGGGGGGTCGGCAAGGGCCGGTTCTGGGTAATGGAACAGCAGCCAGGGCCAGTAAACTGGGCGCCTTGGAACCCGGTGCCCAAGCCCGGTATGGTGCGGCTCTGGACACTTGAGGCGATGGCGCACGGGGCAGAGGTCGTAAGCTATTTCCGCTGGCGGCAATCCCCCTTCGCCCAGGAGCAGATGCATGCGGGCCTCAACCTGCCAGGATTGCAGGAGCTTTCCCCCGGCGGCCGCGAGGCAGAGCAGGCAGCGCAGGATCTCATCCTTCTTGGCACGCCCGGTGAAACGGCACGGGCGCCGGTGGCCCTCCTCTATGATTACGAAAGCTGGTGGTCCACACGCATCCAGCCGCACGGCCAGGATTTCCGCTCTGAAGAACTGGCGTTCCGGTGGTACGAAAGTGTGCGCAGGTTGGGGCTGGATGTGGACTTCGTGCGGCCCGGTGCGGATCTCGCTGGCTATAGCTTGGTATTGGTGCCCGGCCTGGTACATGCCAGCGATGACGCCTGTCGGGCCCTGGAGGCTGCGAAAGGCGTGGTGCTCTACGGGCCGCGCGCTGGTTCGCGTGACCGCAACTTCCGCATTCCCGAAAACCTGCCGCCCGGGCCCCTGGCCGGTCTGACGGGGGTGCGCTTGCGGGAGGTTGCCTCCTTGCGGCCGGGCCTATCCGTGGCAGTTCAGGGAGCGGTTGGGGGCCGGATGATCCGCTGGCGTGAACATCTCGAAGCCCGGGATGCCGATGTACTTTCGACCTTCCCGGACGCAAGCCCGGCATTGACCGCACGCGGTAACCAGCACTATCTCGCCGGCTGGCCGGATGAGGACCTGCTGAATGCCACGATGCGGCTGCTCGTGGACAAGGCCGGACTGGACGCCACTCCCCTGCCCGCGCAGGTGCGGTTGCGGCGGCGCGGAAACCTCACCTATGCCTTCAATTACGGGCCGGAAGTCTGGGAGGTGCCAGAGGGTGCCGATGTGGTGCTCGGCGGCACGTTTTTGGGTCCGCAGGAGGTTGCCGTTTGGCGGACGGACTGCGATGCCGTTGCGCCCCGGAAGGAGGCAAGCCGATGACTAAGCAATTTTCATCTCCTTTTCCCAAGTCTTCCCAAGCGCATCCATCACAGCTGACGGGTGGAGAACTCGCATTGATCGCATTTCGCTCACAAAACGGCCTGTTCGCCTACCAAGGCGATTGCCTGTCGATGGAGGCGCTGCCACAGACGAACTATTTCATTAATCCGGACGGCAGCCCGGCGGACCATTCAGCGCCCGTCGCGGCCCTAGTAGTCGAGGCTCCCGTCTTCAGCTTGCACGCCCGGGTGTGCACCGGGCTCGGCTCACTCTACGATGCGGCCGGACTGATCGTCGAAACTGGAAACCCGGCAGGTGGCTCGGTTTGGGAATGGGGTAAATGCGTCATTGAACTTTCACCCTTTCTGCGCCCTACCATCGTTAGCGTTGTTACCCGCGACGTCTCGGATGACGCCAATGGAGAGGAACTCTGCACGCCGGAGGCTCATCTACGCCTGCACCGGAACGGGCCACTTCTGGCCTTTCACTGGTCGCTGGATGGCGCCGTTTGGAAGCTGGCCCGCCTGTTCAGCTTGAAGGGCATGGATGGCCCTCTGAGAGCCGGAATGATCGTGCAGGCGCCGACAGGGCCCTCACTGACCGCACTATTCTCCGGCATCTGCCTAGAGACGGACGTCGCGATCGATCTGCGTAACGGGGAATAGACCGATCGAGGCTGCCTGCTGCGCCGTCCTTAGTCAAAAGATCATTGATGCTGGTTCGCAGTGAGAGCGGATGGAGTGGATGCCACCTCCCCGAAACCGAAGCCGCCAACAGCCGAAACAACGAGGTCAACACGGAGGGGCATTGCGGTGACGAAGAGAGGCACATCGTGCATCATCAGTCACTGCGCCTCCATGCTTCGTCGAGAGGACCCAAACTTAATTCCGTCCTCTGTTCAGGCGCGGGCCGGCGCCACGTTCGGCCTCGATCGTAAAATGGTGGGCCGCCTCCGAAAAGGCGGCCCGTGGCTCTCAAGATAAAGGTTGCTACTCATACCATGGCTTGCAAAGAATGTATCGGCAGTGCAGATGTTGCACGCCCTACCGGCGCTCGCCGGCAAAATGGCCTGTTACAATGTCGTCCTTTTGAACATTCATCTATACGGCCTATTTTGCCTGATGTAGGCCATGGTTGAGTTCGCCCAGCAGTCTATCATGCCACGAACTGGATCGGCTGGAGGCTCACGGCCTTCTGGTACCTAGTCCCTTGGAGGGCGATTGTGGACCTCGAGCAGGCGCGACATTCGACGCTCCCTGTTCTTGAAGGGAATTGAATCTGACACCCCGTAATCCGCCAGCGGGATGCCGCGGTTGGCGGCCGCGGTGAGGTAAAGACGTAACACCTTGGCGATTGTCTTCACCCAGATGGCGTTGTTCAGCCCACACCGCGTCTCATCGGCGACGTGCCATAGATTTCGCGATAACGGCGTGCAAAGTGGGAGCGCGAGCTGTAGCCCGCCGCCTCCGCCGCAGCATGGCTCGACGCGCCTGATGCGAGCACGCTTCGACCAGCCTCCAGCCGCTCATGCCGCAATATCTCCCGGAAGGATTGGTTCTCAGACGTGAGCCGGCGGCGCAGTGTTGAAGCCCCCAGGCCGAGTCGAGCCGCGACACGCTCCACCGTCCACGCTTGCGACGGTGCGGCGCGGATCAGCCACGCAATCTCCTCCGACAAGCTGGTCTCAAACAGCGGTCGCGCCGCGGCAAGCGGTTGCATCAACGTGAGCACTTCCGCCAGCCGGAGCGTCTTCAATGCCTCACCGACCGCATCACTAGCGATCGAGGTGGCGGCGTGGACCAATGCGTCAACGAGATCGCTGTTGAGGGGAACGCAGAACTGCCAGTCACTGCCTCCGGCGCGCGGGCCACCGATCAGCGGCGATATGCCCGGCGGGAGCGCTGGCACTTCCAACAACAAGGATTCGTAGGAATGGCGCTCCGCCGGTATGTTGACCACGTCCATCCGTACCCCACGCGGCATGACAAAGACAGTACCTGGCTCAAATACACGAACCGTATCGCCCAGCCATACTTCCTTAAGCCCACGCAGAATAATGCCGATGATCGGATGGGGGAGCTCGATCGCTTTCAGTCGCTCTCGATCGATGGAACAATAGGAAAACAACCGAGTGCCGTGCTGATAGCGCCCATCGGTACCGCTAGGCGCCGTCATCGGCCGCAGCCGCTCCAACAGTGTCGAACTCAAGTCAGCGCCTTGGCCTTTGTAGTGAATGTTCATGCACGCAATATAGGCGACGATGGCGCGACAAAAAACACCGACGCGAGCGTTTCGGGCTCAAGAGCGATCGTAGCGGCACCACCCTCCCCGCTAAACTCAGCCACAAGCCGGTCTTCAACCGAAGGAGACCAGAATGAGAACCCTGACAACAAACCTATTTGCGGTAGCAGCGATGCTGGTCTTGGGCGCCCCGGCCAGTGCGGCGGACACAGAGCTCTGGCGGCTCGATTGCGGCAACATCGAGGTTCGCAATCTCGGCGTCTTCTCCGATACATTCAAATATGCCGGAGCGAAGCGGACACTGACCGATAGCTGCTACCTGGTTCGTCACGATAAGGACTATATGCTCTGGGATGCCGGACTTCCGGCAGGGTTGATAGGAGCGAAGTCGGATGCGTCCTCAGTTTTTGCGCCGACGCTCTCGGAAGATCTGCCGACCCAACTTGCCAGAATCGGTGTCAAGCCGGAACAGATCGGCCGGCTCGGTATCAGTCATAATCACTTTGACCATGTCGGTCAGGCGGCCAGCTTTCCCGGCGCCACGTTGATGATCGGCGCCGCGGATTTCGCCCAGTTCAAGGCCGATCCCCTGCCCTTTGCCGTCGATCCCAGCTCCGTCAAGCCCTGGCTTGATGGCCGCTCGAAGGTCGATCCGATCTCGGGTGATCGCGATGTCTTCGGAGACGGATCGGTGGTGATCCTGTCGACTCCCGGCCACACGCCGGGCGAAACCAGCCTGCTCGTACGACTGGAGAAGACAGGGCCGGTGCTTTTGTCCGGCGACGTCGTCCATTTCGAGGAACAGCTCGCCAATCGCGGCGTTCCGACCTTCAACTTCGACCGAGCTAGCACGCTCGCATCAATGGAGAGACTGATTGGCATTGCAAAGTCCCTCAATGCGACCCTGATCGTGCAGCACGACGCATCGGACATCGACAAGCTGCCCACGTTCCCCAAAGGCGCGAAATAACCCATCGGCGCGGTCGACGCCGCGCTCTGAAGCCATTCAGCCGTGCGGTACGCGCCCTTATCGCATGCGCCAAACGGAGGGCCCGATTGCAAGCGGTCTCCCGGTTTGGGCATGCGGTCACCTTCAGTCTCGCAGGTTGTCGTCCGACGGCTTGCCGGTGCAGCGATCCTTGTTCAGTTCGTAGCTACCACAAGCCCGAAGGTTTTCATGACGCCCCGAATCTGATTGCCAAGTTGCGTTGATAGGCTAAGGAACTGATCACGGGTTCGCCACCAACGCGCGGGTCAGCATAGCGTCAAACGACTTGACCCGAACCGATTTGAAAAAAGCCGGTTTCGGCAAGCTGAGCTAGACCATCGGCATCATTGGCATCGGTCTTGTTGAGCGTCTCGTTCAAACTTTACGCGTGCCGCGCTTCGATGCAGATCGCCGGAACTCCATCGGCCGTCAGCGCATGATAGAACCATGTCGACAGGGGGCCCGTTTCGAAGACGACGCGCCTGGCGTGCGGGGCGTGCTTGCGGATAAGCTCGGCCAGAAGCTTTGGGTCCGAAGGGCACTTCCCTCGCCAGATCCGCTTCCCTCCCTCCCGAACCGAAATCGCCGTATCTTTCAATGAAACATCAAGCCCAATATATTGGTCCATGGTTGCTCTCCATCTGATGTTGGGCCCGGTTCCCATCGTGAGCCCGTTTGACCATCTTATCGGGAGCAACCACCCACTGGCATCTGCTTGGACGATCGCACCGCGATTACCCCATGTTTTTGGCCGTTGTTAAGACGCGCAACTGGACCGCTGGACGGCGGAAATATGAACGAAGACGTCGAGCGGACCTGTCGCGAATGGGCCTCAGGGCCACATGCAACCAGAGCGTCGGACCGCCGCAAGAGCTGCCAGCCGCAAGGCGCGCTAAGGTCCACCTTGATTGATCAGGTGATTGCAGTTGATACATCTATGCGACGTTTTTGGCCCAGAAGGTGAACATCACGGCAACGCTGCCGGGCCCACCATATCACCCCAGGTCGGCTGCTCTTCGCGATGCGCGTGTGCACAATTGACAGTGTGCAGGCCAATAGGATCACCTTCCTTGTGATAGGACAGTTCGCGATCGACATCTTGTTTGGAGCAGGAACGAGTTGTCAGAAGTCCCCATTCAGCACGACGGGCTGTCCATGCGGCGTCCGCAAATATGCGCGCTCCCAGGCATCTCGCCGCTGGATTAGTTCATTGCCAGAAATCGCGCGTGCTTGATCGAGGAGGCTTTCGAGTGCGGACAGCACGGCACGATAATAGGTGTCGGTGTCATCCGGCTGTCCGACAAGCTGTGCCTCGCGCAACTTCGCTCCCAGGGTTTCAGACCAATGCGCTCCTGATATTACGCCCGAAGCAACCAACAAATTCGCCATCGCCGATGCTTGAGCATGCCAGGGCTCGGCAAAAGCCGGTTCGCGCGTCAGGTGCGCCGACCCGGGGTCAGATCTGCTCAAGATAGCTCTCCCAGAGATCGACGAAAACTTGATCGCGGCTATCATGCGCTTCCGGCCACAACTCGGACGCGGCAAAGCCGATCGTGTAGAGGTGCTCGCCTCTTGGCTTTCCGGCGGCTGATGCATCCGGCAGCAGATGAGCGCCGTGATGCGCGATCACGCTTCCACGCCTCCCCCGCGCATAGGACGGCAAGCGCGTGTGTCCGGAATGTCCCATGGATTTGCCGCGCACGGCATCGCCAACGACGAATAGCGGCGGCGCCTCGGTATCGATAGCGTAACTGCGCGCGGACTTGACGTAGGCGCGCGCCTCGTCCGCGGTTTCAGGCGGATAGCCAGGCTGGCGTACAAATGCCGACCGGCCGGCATCGAGTTCCTCCAATGTGAGATAACCGGCATCAATCATCTGGGCTGCAATCGTCACCACCCATTGATCGAAATATGGCCGCGTCAAATATTCGGCCGGAACGATCAACTCGCGGCAATGCCTGAACCAATCAATCGACCAATTCGCATCGCCAGCGGCAGCCTGCGCAAGGCCGAAAGCACGCATTTCCCAATCCGAACGGAAGGGACGTTCGTCATCCCTGCCTAAAATGGGGCCAAATCCTTCGCGCCCGCCGAGGTCGTGAACGCCATCCATCAGGCTTCCCTCCTGGTCGGAGAAAGATCCCTTTGCGTTCCGATCATAGAATTACGCGAGACCAGCTCCGCGAGCTGCTCTTCGCTCCAGGATTCCACACCATTGGGCTGCTGCGGTATCACCAGATATCGTCTTTCGGACGTCGAGTCCCAGACCCGCACCTCGACAGTCGGTGGAATTTCCACGCCAAACTCCGATAAGACGGCACGCGGTTCGCGCACAGCGCGCGCCCTGTATTCGTTCGACTTGTACCACGCAGGCGGAATTCCCAGAATCGAGAATGGGTAGCAGGAACAAAGGGTGCAGACGACAAGATTGTGTATCTCTGATGTATTCTCAACCGCCTGCAGGTGACCGGTTGCGTGTCCAGCAAATCCGAACTGCTCGATTGCAGCGGTCGCATTTGCCAGAAGAACCTTTTTGAACGACGGATCTCTCCAGGCCCGCACCACGACTTTCGCCCCGCGCTTGGGTCCGATCTCGTCGCGGTACATTTCGATCCAGGCGTCCATGGCCGCAGGATCGATCAGCCCCTTTTCGACGAGAAGGCTTTCGAGTGCTTTGGTTCTCAGCGCGGACTCGGAAGGCAAGTGCTGATGCAGGTCGTGATGGATACTGGAAATGTGTCGCGAATCGAAGCTTGTCATCGCCTTGCTCCAGGAGCCTAGTTTGCCAAATCAACAAGCGACCCCCACTATTTTCAGGTGGGTCGAGGCGTGAATGATCGAGCGGTTTTTCACCAAGGTCAAGCAATGTTGCACCGGCCATCACGGGTCAAATCTTATGAAACCCAGGAAGGCCAAGGTCTCTGGCAGCACAGCGGCATCGTATAGCAGTTCGATGGCGAGGTTGCTTCAGCAGACACCTGAATTGCCCGCTTGAAGAGTGAGCAATGGTGATCGACGTGAACGGCAGCCACCGCCATGCCATGGAGATTGAGTATCCCAAGGCAAAGAACGCCAATTAAAAGCATCCGGAGTGAAACTCGGCAGGTAGGCATGAGGCGCGGTTCCTCCGCCTGCCGATTGAAAGTTCCGCACCCGAACGCACGGCTGCGTGGATCGGCTGCGGCCCTGACGACGGTGTTGTTGGATACCCAGGCCCCAAGACACTCCGCAGCTCAAACCTCTCGGAACTGCCAGCAGTATTATCACGCCTTGGAGGGCACGAATGACAGCGAAGTCTCTCCGCCCCACGAGGAGAGGCGCTCAACCGACAACAGCGCGAACGCCAAGGCGAGGGCGTTGAGCAGATGCCAAATGAAATGCGTGCCGACGCTCCAGGACCCGCAAAAAGGGGTATCCAGTATCCGGAAGAACAAGGCAGCGGAGAAAATCGTACCGGCCGCTACTAGCAGCCGGGGCACGGCACCTCGACTTGAAAGCGGTACCGCGAAAGCCACGCCGAAAGTGGCGATCAACCTGGCGCATAGGCTGCCGAACTTCCCAGCAGCGGCTTCGCGATGACTTGTAGTGCGGGTGCAAGCACCAGCAGCGCCACGGTCAGAATTCCGGCGACGAGGGCGCTCAAGCGCAGAAACCGCATCAACGCCAAGAAGAAAAATGAGTAGATGACCACCGCGATCGGGACGATGTCCGCGATCAGTGACCAGCGGTTGGCCAGCGTGTGGAACAGAAAGGAACCGACCCCGACCGATGCGGTCATCAATGCCAGGACAAACAGCGGCTTGTCGTCCAGCACCGATCGCCGATTGTGGATGACTATCGCGGCCGCAGCTATGAGAAAGGCTGCATTTGTCAGCGCGTTAAACGGCTCTGCCCAGAATCCCGGCCCCACGCGTTCGCAGTATGGTCCAACGGCGTTCACCAATCGCCGGCTGGATCGGACCCCATGGCAAATGCCGCAGTGGCAACGCATGCTGCAGCTCCCAGCGCAGAGCCTACAATCGCGATCTGTTCATCGACGTTTGCCGCCGACCGAACGTTTGTTCTTGACCTTCCCAGCGTGGGAAGGCGCACGGTTGTGCTGCTGGCCGCGCGGAGCACGCAAAATCATGCAGGGAGAAACAATATGAGAAAGCGATACATTGTGGACGTCGAAGGTGTTCCACCCCCCCCGTCTCCCATCAGCAACGCAGTGGTTGTCGGCAATCAGGTCTGGATCAGTGGCCAACTGTCCGTGGGCGACGATGGCGTCTTTATCCCGGGGAGCACGGTCGAAGAAGCCAAGCGTGCGTTTGCACATATTTTTCGAATTGCGGATGCTGCTGGCTTCAGTGCCGCGGATATCGTGTATGTGGATTTGGCCTTTATCGATCTGGCCGATGTAACCGACGTCAACCGTCTTTACGCGGAGTTTTTTCCTGAAGGGCAGCGGCCGGCGCGGACCATATATCAGGCCGCCAAGTTGCCCTTCGGAGGGCGCATCAAGGTGCAGGCGGTTGCTGCGCGATGAGTGGCCACGAAGTGTTAAAGCGCGCGCTACGCGCCAAACCGACGCTTTAACGGACACAGCCCCATGTCGTCGAGACCGCTAGAGGCACTCGCGTGGAAGTTCAGCATTGCCAAGGATCATCAACAACGACGCCCGTGCCTTCAACGTCTTTGATGTTTGGCGTCACGACAATCATGTCATGGACGAGCGCCGTCGCCGCAATCAGCGCGTCGGCCTCCGGGATGCCGGTTCGAGAAAACCCGGGTATTTCTCGCCGATCAAGCAATCTACTGGCGGTGTCATAGAGGCCAACCGGGGAGCCCAACCAGGCGCCAGCCCGCTCACTTCGAGCAGCAGCTTTTGGCGGACGGCGCTCGCAAGGTCCTCCGCCTTGCGCACGGGAACCATAAAGGAGCCCGGACCGCCGATGACGCATTCCGCATAATATTGGTCAAGGGGAACGGTCGAATTGGTGGGCCTGATTAGTATCACCAATCCATTGATCACGATCCCACGCGCCAGGGCGTCATCGCGAGTGACTGCGATTGGCAATCCCGTGTTGTTGTACCCGTCACCTGAAACGTCGAGGACGCGGCGCGCTCCGAAATAGGCGTTGGTTTCGATCAGTTTCGTGCCAAAGCGGATTGCACTGGAGAGCGAGGTGCCATGCCGCGTGTCAATCGAGCGGGCTTCGAGCTTGGCGGCAAAGGCTTTAGCGTCCTCGGCGTCTTCAATCACCTGCCAGGCGACGACCGACGATTCCTCCACCCGCCCCGCCCATTCAAAATAGCCGATGGCAATGCGGCCCAGGTACCCGCCTTTGACGGCTTTGATGAAGTCCGGATGTCGGAGCGCTTCCAGATAGCCGAGGCGCTGTACGCGCGCCTCCTCCATATCCATGGAGCCCGACGTGTCGACCGCTAGAACGAGCTCCAAATCGACGTCCGGAGGTGCGGCGGCGGCCCGCAAAGGATATGCGACGAGAGCAAGGATCAGCACCAACTCGCGAAACATCGCACAGCCCCCACGGTGTCCTTGCCACAGGATACCAAAAAGGCGGCCGAACTGCATTAGTTGATACTTAATTACAGCCCCACAGCGAACCCTTGCACACACCCATCGGCGCCGACTTCCAAACGCGCAAGCAGTGTCGTGGCCGCTCCACGTCGAACCTTACTCCGATCTCGCCGAGCGCACGGCGGACCGAACCTCCGCTGAAAGCAACTGGCGTGCAATGTGGCCGCGAGCTGCCCGATTTGTTGGGGACCAATCGAACTGGTCAGGATTGTCAGGGGGAGCGCAGGGCGCGAGAGAGAGCGCCGCCATTAACCGTCGGTGCTAGCTCGGAATGACTACAAGCCAACTTGTTCCAACTGCTGTAGATTAGCGCAGCCTAAAACTCAGGAGGAGCGTGATATGCCGAGGATCTTGCTCGCGCTGACCGTGCTAGCCTTCTCGACGTGCGCCATCGCCCGTGCAGAGACGGATGCTGCCCGGATTTAATTCGAAACTGTGAAGAATTGTGTACGCCAGGCGCCGTTCGGCAAGTTTGATCGAAAGTGCGATATTCCAGCTGCCGGATGGCGTGGAGCCGAGGGACTTTGGCTGCCAAGTGTGTCCCAAGGTGCCGGCTGAGTAGAACGGCAACGCGCCTAAGAGCAGCAAGTATCCAGGCAGAACGTCGCGGCTCAGCAGATCGCTACGCCAAGCAGGCCAACGGGGCCGGCGCCCATGACGCCGAGGTAGGCGGCGACCATTCTAGCGCTCTGCGGTGCGACGTCCGTCTAACGTCTTTTGAGACAGTGAATGTTCGGCAGATCACTCGATCTGCCCATATCGCGGGAGGATGTCCTATGCCACTGTTTATAACCACAGGGTGCTATACAGCCACATCAGCGAAGGGAATGATTGACAATCCATCGGACCGAGAACAGGCCGCCCGCGGCATCATGGAAGCAGCGGGCGGGAAACTGCATTCTTTCTACCTCACGACCGGCGAAACCGACTGGACGGCAATCACGGAATTCGACGATGGTGCTGACCTGATCCCCGCACTTCTCGTCGTCGGCGCATCTGGAGCCGTATCGAACGTCAAAACTGTGCGAGCCTACACGGGCGCGGAATTCAAGGCCGCGCAAGAGAAGGCGGGAAAAATCGCATCTTCCTACAAGTCCCCGGCAAAATAAGAAGATCGCTGGTTGAGACATTTCTGGCAGCGGATCGAACCTCCGCTGCCAGAAACGAAGTGTCGGCGCCCAATGTTTGAGCGCGCGGTCAGTTCGATCATACGCTGACCGTGCTGGTCGCTCAGCGTGCGCCATCGCAACCTGCGGAGACGGATGCTACCGAGGTTGCGGGACATGAATTTCGAAACGGTGAAGAATTGTGTACGCCAGGCGCCGATCGGCAAGCTTGATCGAAAGTGCGACATCCCAGCTGCCGGATGGCGTGGGGCCGACCATCGAACCAGATGAAGCGAAGCACGATTGCCGCGCTCTGTAAGGCTGAGGTCGCGACGATGGGAATGTTTATGCGGCCGAATGTTGTGGTGTGCCTCGAACGCCTATTGAGAGCCTGCTTAGGGGAACGATAGATGGCAACGTATTTGATAACCGGCGCAACCGGTGGCATCGGTGAGGCGATCTGCCGAAGATTGGCGCCGCTTCATTCGCTAATCCTCGTGGCACGTGACCAGGCCAGACTCGATGCTTTAGCGATGACGCTTGGTGGCGGGCACCGTGCGTGGGCGACCGACATAGGCGAGGACCGCGCCATCAATGCTTTCACTGCAAGAATGGAAAGCGAGCAAGTCACTCTCGATGGGGTGGTGCTCATGCCTCCACAGCCGCATTCTGATGACGATCCCATGCCGAGCCCTGACGTATGGCGCCATCTGTTTCAGGTGAGCTTCATCGGCCCGCTGGCTCTGCTGAAGGGAGCGGTGGCGCGCATGAACCCGGACCCTGCTCAGGGCCACCGAGCCAAAATCGTCATCATCTCGGGCATATCGTCGGCACAAGTATTGAGCCATTACGCAACCGCCAACGTCATCAGAACAGCTTGGGTCGGCGAAGCGAAGACACTCGCCTTTGCGCTCGGGAAACGTGGGATTCACGTCAACACCCTCTCTCTGGGCGGTACACTCTCGCCGTGGTACCGAGAAAAGCTTGAAATGAAGGCGCAAAAAAATGGCAATTCTTTTGAGGCGCAGCTCGCCATCGAGACGGACAACGTTCCGCTTCGGAAATATGGCAAACCCGAGGAGGTTGCCACTGTGGTCGAAGGCCTGCTTTCGCCATTCTCGGACCACATGACGGGCTTGAACATCCTGCACGACGGCGGCTTTACGCGCGCGTACTGAGACTCAGTGACTTAGTGGTAATGACGCCACTGCCCTTTCTGTCCTGACTCAAGGCTGTAGATGCCGGCAGGGCTCGCAGGACGTCATTCCCTTCCAGTCGATACATTATGCGACCTTCTTGGCCCAGAACGTGAACACACTCGCAACAGCCGTGTCACCGGCCTCGCGAAGTACGGTTCTCTTCGGCCCGCCGCCGACTTTGGCTGCACGCATCCCGAAGCGACCTTCGATTTGTTGCGCTGGAGCGGCGGCAGCTTTGCGTCCAGCTATTCCGACCTTATTGGTGATTTCCCAAAAGCTGCCATTGAGTTGACAAAGCATGACGTCTTTTACTGGGTAGAACCCCGCATGTCCTTTACAGCGACGAATTGAAACTCCGCCTATTGATGGGACCGTTTGCGGATTTGGAGTACGCAGGCTGTCTCGAAGCTACCGGCACCCCTGGGAGTAAGCAGAGCTTGCGACAATCGTCTTGCAATCACTCATAGGCCGCATGGAGGCTATCGGTTCACAACATTCCTGTTTATCGCGTCAGGGACGAGACCTACCACCACTTGCAGGCCTTCTCTCACGGGGCTGACGGTAGAGGCCGCCCGGCAAAAACCAGTGGCGGCTTTCGACGCTGCCGGTGGTGTCACGAATGGCCACCAGGCAGAATGCACGTCGCCTACCCTTTTACGGCCCCAGTCGTGAGGCCTGCCACGATCTTCCTCTGAAAGATAAGAACGAGAGCAAGCAGCGGCAATGTTACCGTCACCGAGGCAGCCATCAGGAGGCCGTATGGCACCTCGTATCGGCTGCTGCCCGTGAGGAGGCCGATCGCCACCGGGACTGTCCGGTTCTCGTCGGTCAGGATAAAGGTCAGCGCGAAAAGGAACTCGTTCCACGACAGGATGAAGGCTAGTAGGCCGGTACTGGCGATGGCCGGCCACATCAGCGGCAGCAGCACATGGGTAAGGATGCGCAGCCGTGAGCAGCCGTCGATCAACGCCGCTTCCTCGAGCTCCACCGGCAGATCGCGAATGAAGCTGGTCAGGATCCAGGTCGTGAAGGGCAAGGTCAGGATGAGATAGGAAACGACCAGCGCGCCCGGGCTGTTGTAGAGCCTCAACCAGCCGATCACCTCGAACATGCCGGAAAGCACCACGACCTGAGGAAAGACGGAGATCATCAGAACTGCAATCAGCAGATAGCGCCCCGCCGCGAAATGCAGCCGGCCGAAGCCATAGGCCGCGAGAATGCCAATTGCGAGTGCGATCATCGTGCTGGCAAGCGCTACGATGATGGAGTTCACCAGCGCGCCGATGAACACGGCGTTTGAGAAGAGCTGCACGTAGTTGGTTAGGTCGAGGGACGGCAGCAGGCTGAAGCCGTAGATCGCCTGCGCGGATCTCGTCGAGGTCACGATCGCCCAGTAGTAGGGAAAGATAACATAGACCATGACCACGGCAACGGCTGCATAGAGACCAACGGATTTAAGGCGACTGATCAGCCGATAGGTCGCGTTGGAATGTCGTATGGCCATGATCGCCCCCTAGTGATGTGGCCGGTCGAGCCGAAGCAAGCCGACGATGACAATCGCGATGAGACCGATGATCAGGAAGACCCAGGTCGAGGCAGCCGAACCGACACCGAGATCCTGAAAGCCGATGAGCTGGTCACGCGCATAGATCGACATGGTCATCGTGTTGGCATTGTTGGCGGCCAGTACGTAACTCAAGTCGAACATGCGCAGTGCGTCGAGCGTGCGGAAGAGCATGGCAACGCCTATGGCGGGCGCCACAAGCGGCAACGTGATCGACCAGAAACGCTTCCAGTGCGGCACGCCCGACACCTCTGCCGCCTCGTAAAGCTCCTCTGGGATGAGCTGGAGGCCGGCGAGAATGAGCAGCACCATAAAGGGCGTCGTGACCCAGACGTCGATGAAGATCACCACGCCGAGAAGCAGGGACGGGTCGGCGGTCCAGGCAATGCCCTTGGCGATGATGCCAAGTTCGACGAGCACCTTGTTGATGAGGCCGAACTGATCGTTGAGCATCCAGTCCCAGATGCGCGTCGAAACGACCATGGGCATGGCCCAGGGAATGAGGATCATCGCCCGCACCAGCCCGCGGCCGAAGAACGCTCGATGCAGTAACAATGCGATCGCGAGCCCCAACATAGTCTCGATGCCCACGGAGACGACGGTGAACACGAGCGTGTTGCGGACGGCCCGCCAGAAGGTGGCGTCTTCCCAGACGGTTACGAAGTTCGCGAAACCGACGAAATCATAGCTGCCGGGATTGTCGAGATAGGCATCGGTAAAGGCGAAGAACACCGTGCGGCCCAGCGGCCAGATGGCAACCGCCAGCAAGATGACGACAAGGGGGGCCACGAAGAGCCATGCTACTCGCGTTTCGGCGCGCCGAGCGCGATCCGTCGGCGTCATGCAACCTCCTCTGCCACTCGGCCGGCTGGCCTGTGGTCGAGCCGCTGACCATCCCGGTCGAAGAGGTAGAGGTTCTCCGCGCGCCAGCCGACATGGACGGTCTGTCCCGGCAAAAACGCGAGCGGCGCGCCAGAGCCTCGAACGGTCCAGATCAGCCCTTCGCCGATGCGGATATAGCAGAGGTATTCGTGGCCGAGATCCTCCTGTCTCTCGAAGATGCCCTCGATCGTACCGGAGCCCGGCTGCGCCGACAGCGCCAACGCTTCCGGCCGCAGCCCGATCTCGCTCGCCGCGGTGCCCGTCGCCAGGCCAGGCGCGTAGGAAAACCCGCTTGGCCCCGCCAGCCGACCATCGGTCAGCACAGTCGGCGCGAAGTTCATCTTTGGGCTCCCGAGAAAGCCGGCGACGAAGCGGGTCGCGGGGCGATCGTAGAGTTCGCGGGGCGTACCTGTCTGTTCGACCTTGCCGTGGTTCAAGACAACGATCCGATCGGCGAGTGTCATTGCCTCGGTCTGGTCATGGGTCACGTAGATCATCGTCGTCTTGACTTCGGCATGCAGCTTGGCGATTTCGAAACGCATCTCGGTGCGCAGGTCCGCATCAAGGTTGGACAGTGGTTCGTCGAAGAGGAAGACTTCCGGATCGGCGACGAGCGCGCGGCCGATCGCAACGCGCTGACGCTGGCCGCCGGAAAGCTGGCGTGGCTTACGCTGCAGCAGATGACCGATCTTCAGCATGCTGGCGACTGCCTCGACCTTGCGCACGATCTCCGCCTTGCCGATCCGTGCCGTCTCCAGCGCGAAACTGATGTTGCGCGAAACATTCATGTGCGGGTAGAGCGCGTAGGACTGGAAGACGAAGGAAATGCCGCGCTTCGAGGCCGGGACATCCGTCACCTCATCACCGCCGATTAGCACGGCGCCGTCGGAAACCGGAACGAGGCCCGCGATCAAGCGCAGGAGGGTGGATTTTCCGCAGCCCGAGGGGCCCACGAAAACCACGAACTCGCCGTCGTCGATCTCCAGGTCGACATTGCGGATGATGTCATAGACGCCGAAACTCTTGCTGACGTTCTTCAACGTGACGGACGCCATATGCTCTATCTCCGATTGTCGGCCGCGGCATGGTCCGCGAGGATGTCGTGGCTTGCTGCGGCCAGCATGATGCTTGCAGGCCAATCCGCATCAAAGCCGGCGGCATTGGTGAGCCGCCGAAACGCTTCGCGCTTTTCCCTCCCCCAAAGCAAAAGCATGCAATGGCGAGCCGACCGGATCGTCTGCAGCCCAACGCTGACGCCATGCCGCGGCACGGCGTCGAGGTTTTCGAAGGCAGGGAAGGTCTTCATATTGTCGATCCGGGTCTGCTCGGCCAACGTCACAATGCGCGTGAGGCTGCCCAGTTCACTGCCCGGCGGATTGAAAGCGACATGACCATCGCCGGATCCGGACGCAACCAGGAAGCAGTCGATACCGCCGGCCTCCGCAATGCGCTTGTCATAGGAGGCTGGTTCGTCCACATCGGGAAACCAGATATTCTCCGAACGAATCCGGATCTCCGGCGGCAGGACCGCATTTATCGGCGCGACGACCTCCCTGTCAGCGAAGCCGCGGCAGGAATAATGCGCGGACGTATCGGCAAGACGAAGCCGTCCGGCGCCATCTTCGATCGTATATTCGTCCATCATCACAAGCACGAGATGCGAGAGGTCCAAGGGCTCATACCGCACGGCTTCGGCGAGTGCCGCATAGACGGGTCGCGGCGTGCGCCCCGTCGGACATCCGAGGAGATAGGGCCTGCCCACGGCCGCGCCCAGGCCCGCCAGCAGATGGCTTGCGGCATGGTTTCCGATTGCTTCGGGCTTGTCGAACAGGCGAACGGTCACTCGGGATTCCTGTTTGCTTGGAGATTGATCCCGGCAGACGACCATGCCCGCCGGGATCTTCGATGTCAGTCGGTGGCCTTCACGTCGCGTTCGATGCGACGGGCCATCTGCTCGACCGTTCCCGCAACGTCATCGGCGCCCGAAATGATCTCGTGGACGGCGCGGTAGAAGGTTCGCGAAACACGGTTGTAGTTCTTGCCCGTGATGGCCGAGGGACGTGCCACGGACTCCTCGAAGGCTGCCTTTGCCATTTCAAGGAACGGGATCTTCGCCAGCACGTCCTTGTCCTCGTAAAGGGCCGCGACAGTGGGATTGTAGCCACCTTCGATCGCCCGCATCTTCTGGTCCTCGAGGCCGACCATATAGCGCAGAAGGTCCACAGCGATGTCCTGCTTCTTCGAATATTTCGAAACGCCGAGATAGGCCGTACCGAGCGCGCCGCTTGAGCCCTCGCCTGACGCACCCACGGGCAGCGCCATCACGCCGACCTTGCCGACGAGGCCGGCGCCTTCCGCCTGGGAGGTGCCCCAGACATAGGGCCAGTTGCGGTGGAAGACGGCGTTGCCGCTTTCGAAGATCGCACGCGAAGCCTCCTCGTCGTAGTTCAACACGCCCTGCGGAGAAATCGTGCCGATCCAGTCGCGCGCCCGCGTCAGCGCCTCGACGGCCTTCGGATTGTTGATGGTGATTTCACCGTCGTCGGAGACGATCGTGCCGCCACCGCTCGAAGCGATCCACTCGAGTGCGTCGCAGGTGAGGCCCTCATAGCTCCTTCCCTGCCAGACGTAGCCCCAGATATCGGGGCTCCCGGCCGCCCGCTCTGCGTCTTGGATTTCCTTGGCCGTTGCGGTCAGTTCGTCCCAGGTCTTCGGCGGCTGCTTGCCGTACTTCTCCAGAAGGTCCTTGCGATAGAACATCAGGCCAGTGTCGATGTAGAACGGCATGGCGACAAGTTTGTCTTCAAGCCGCGCCGCGCCGGTCGCCGAGGCGAAATGCGCTTTCACCTCATCCTCCGGCACCAGCGGCGCAAGGTCGGCAAGGTGGTCCTTGAACATGCCGAGCCAGATCACGTCGATATAGAGCACGTCGACATCAGCCGAGTTGGCGGCGAAGAGCTGCTGGTAGATCGGGATCGCATCGTCGAGGTTCTGCGGCATGCGATTGATCTTCACCTCATGGCCCGAGGTTTTCGACCATTGCGCTGCTCCCTTTTCGCAAAGCTCGTAATCGGTTGCCGAGCAGAACATCGAAACGGTTTCGGCTCGCGCCGAAACCGCCGATATCGATGCCATCAGGGCCGCGCCGGCCAGGAGTCCCAGTTTATATCTTGCCATTGTTCCCACCTTTGTTTTGCACTGGACGCTGCTATACGGGAGCCCTCGCTCGCCTGTATTTCGGAAGGTCGTCGAGATAGGGAAGATTGCGGCCACCATAGCCGGTGACGGCGAGCGAACCGCAGATGACGCCAATCTCGAGCGCAGACTCGAAGTCTGGTTCGCTCAGGAGGCCGTGCACGAAGCCGGCATTGAAGCAATCGCCTGCGCCGGTCGTGTCGAAGACTTCAACCGCAAGTGCCGATACTGCGTATCGCTGACCCTCGTGCATCGCGATCGCTCCCTCCCCGCCGCATTTGACCACGACCGTCGGACAGAATTCGGCGAGAAGTGCCAATGCACCCTCCACATCCGCAGCGCCGGTCAGGTCGAGCGCCTCCTTGGCATTGGGCAGGAACACGTCGATCGACGACAATGCCTCTCGCATTGAAGGCGTATCGAGCGTCATGTCGATATGCTGGCAATCCGAGCACACCAAGACGCCGAGAGAACGCGCCTCTTCGATCAGGGCAAGACGCTCGGGATCCAGCGAGAAACCTTGCAGCAACAGGACGCGCGGCTTGAGGCGCCGAAGTTCCTCGCGTGCGATCAGGGCCTCCGGTTCTTCCGAATAGCTCATGAAGCCGCGGTCGTGCGAAAGCGAAAAGGCGGCACTGACGCGCCTGAGTGGCCGGTCGACCATCTGGAAGAGCTCTGTCGGTATGCCTTCCCGCCGCGCTTCGTCGACGATCATGCGGCTGAAGATGTCGTTGCCGAAGGTGCACCACCACCCGGCCCGCGTACCGAGGCGGGCAAACGCAAGTGCGGTCGAGAACGACGCCCCCGCAAGCCAGTCGAACTCCTTCGCCCAGATGTCCGTCCCGATCGTTGGCGCACCGGGCAGACCGCGGAAGATCAGGTCGAAATAGTATTCGCCGATCACCACGACCTCGAAGGCCGGCCGGCTGTTCGGTTCCCTCAATGCCATTCCCCCGTGTGGGTTGCGTGCGCGGCGAGATATTCGTCCACGAGCGGCTCTGCGCGGGAATAGGACAGAACCAGCGGATGCGCCATCAGCGCCTCGATCGCTGTCTGCCGGTCGCGCTGCAGGATCGCGCGGATCGCGAGCCGTTCGTAGCGCTTCACGTTGAGGATCAGTTGTGCCTGCGATTCCGGCATCTTTCCGATCGGCAGCGGCTTTATCCCCGCCTTGTCGACGACGCAACTCACCTCCACGACATCGTCATCGGCGAGCCCCTCGATCGCACCCTCGTTGCGCACGTTCAGGCCGCTATAGCAGGGCACGCCGGTCTCCAGCGCGTCGATGAGATTGAGCGCGACACCGGCATAGCCTTCTCCCTCCTCGCCGGTCTCGCCGTGGGCGGGATGATCCGGGACCTGGTCGGCATCTTCCATGCTCGGCGCGTCTTCAAAGGCGTAGTGCATATAGGTGGCGTTGCGCCGGCGCTCGTAGGCATAGTAGGCGGAGAGGGCCGCGTCGGGATCGCGATCAAGATCCATCCCACCGAGGCGCGCCATGAGTGCGGCGTTCAGGTCCTTGACCTCCTCGCCGCGCGTGCGGGCATCCGACTTCAGCGCCTCCACGGCGCGTTCCGCGTAATAGTAGTAATAGAGATATTCGTTGATCCAGTTGCGCTGGCGGCGGATCAGGCTGGGATCGAACATCCGCTGCGATGTAGCCTTGAGGAACGCCTCGTCGCCGAGCAACGGTTGCAGCACTTCCTTGCCGTTCAGCGTCGCGCCGCGGGTGAAGGAGAGATGGTTGAGCCCGTAGACTTCGGCGTGAACATCGTTCTGCGGCACCTTGAACCAGCGGGCAAGTGCCTCCTGGGCTCCGTTTGCGCCGTCGCAGATTCCGATGGTGCGGTGATAACCGGAATCCTGCAGGGCCTGCGCGACCAGGCCGGCCGGGTTGGTGAAGTTGAAAAGCCAGGCATCAGGGCTCCGCCGCTTCAGGATCTCGGCATAGCCGAGGATGACCGGAATGCTGCGGAGTGCCATGGCGAAGCCACCGGGACCGGTGGTCTCCTGACCGAGCACGCCATGGGCAAGCGCGATCCGCTCGTCCTTGATGCGCCCCTCCTCGTCCCCGGGGCGGACGGTCGTGACCACATATTTCGCGCCGTCGAGCGCGCGTTCAGCATCGGGCGTCACGGTAATGCGCACCGGCGATTGCACGCGCCGGGCCACTTCCTGGCTAATGCGACCGAAGAGCTCCAATTTCTTCTCATTGATATCCTGAAGGCAGATCTCGGTCAGCCCGCTCTTTTCCGCGCGCCGCAGCGCCGAACCGACAAATAGGGGGGCGCGGACACCGCCGCCGCCGATCAGGGTAAGTTTCATGTCATGCTCCGCCAATAGGACAGCACGATCAGTACTGGTCATAACCAGTCATGTCAACTATGATTCACTGACTCGACCCGGCGTGCATCTTCGCGGCCATGCGGGCGTTTCGCCCGACGACATTTGCGTGTATTTGCAATAATCAAGCGCCTCGATCACAAGGCAGGAACCCAATGTCGGCGTACGCCAACCAACGCAGCGAACCCCTGATAGAGCGCAATCACCCCGATCCGCTCTATATCCAACTGCGCAATCTGCTGAAGGCGAAGATTGATCAGCGCGAATGGGCGACGAATGAGAAACTTCCCTCCGAGAGGGAGTTGGTGACGCAATATAGCGTCAGCCGCATAACCGTGCGCCAGGCTCTCAAGGAACTTGAACATCTCGGTTATCTCCAGAGCCGGCCGGGCAAGGGCATCTACGTGTCGGAGCCGAAGCCGAGCTATGAGCTGGAAATCGTCAGGAGCTTTACGCAAACGGCGATCGAGAACCGGTTACGACCAAGCATGCGCCTTCTGACAGGCGAAGTAATCAAGGCCGGCGAAGAGATCGCGCGGTCTCTTTCCCTGCCGGTCGGCGCCGAAGTGGTATATCTGGAGCGATTGCGCCTGCTGAACGACCTGCCGGTCGTCGTCCAGCGCGACTGGTTTTCTGCGGGAATGACGCCCGGTATTCTCAAGCTCGATTGGACGGCGGAGAACCGTTCGCTCTACTCCGAATTCGAACAAACCTACGGCGTGTTCCCGGCCCGCGGGCAATCGACAGTCAGCGCGCGGCTCGCGACAGACGCAGAGGCCGAGCTATTGCAAATGGAAACTCCGGCTGCGGTTCTTACTCTCGATCAAGTCGCCTATGATGCAACCAACCGAACGGTCAACATCAGCGCTGCGGCCTATCACCCGCTCCGTTACCCTTTGACGCTGACGCAGATGAATCATCGTCGATAGTGAAACGGCTCCTATGCCAATCCGCGGCCAACCCCATCGCTCACGAAGGAACGATTGGTCCGCAGTTGAAAAGTCCGGCGCTAGCCATGGTGCTGAGCGTCACAGCGGAATTGAACGGCATCAACCTAACAGTGTGGCGGTGTGGACTATCTGTTCCCCAGCGGACTCGTTTCCACTAAATGATACTCAGTTGAGTCACGGACCAAAGACGCCCCCTTAGGAGATCAGATGAAAGGCCGAAGAATGCTTACGGCAGTGCTGGCGCTAATTGCAGCATCCGCCTTTCAGCCGTCCGCTGCTGCCCCCAGTAAACAGGAGGAAATCATGGCAGATTTGGCGGCCGGCAAAAAACCTGCTCTCGATCCTGAGACCTTTCTGCGCCTAACAGGACGCGCGATTTCGGTTGGCATGTACTGTCCAGACGCCGAACCTAACATGTCCTACGTTCAGGGCGTCGGTGACGGCGCCGGACTGGCCATCGAGTTGCATCCAGTCTTTCGGGATTCCTTCAACAGGGCGCAAGAAGAGGTCAAGCAGCAAGGTGAGGACTTGTTCTGCGAAGCTTACATCAAGCTTCTGAATGCGAGCGGAATGCCGATTCTGATACCCAGAGTGACGCCTCTGCGCGGTACCAAAACAAGCAAGTAGGGGCCTGGCGTCGATAGATACCCGAAACCCTTGGCGACACTCGTGAGAATTGCCACCGCCCTGGATACGTCACCGAACTGGCTGCTCGGTGTCGCGCTCAATACGGCACTTGACCAGCACCTTGCCGCACTCATCGAACGATTCGCGAACGCCGCAAACGGGATGACTAAGCAAGAGGTGGAACTCTGCGTCATTCAAGCTGAAGCTATCGTTGCTACGAAGGCGCACGCATAACCTATTCCATTCGATACATTATGCGATCATTTTGGCCCAAAACGTGAACAACCTGGCAACACGCCCTGCAACGGTTCATGGGAGCAAGATTCTGTCCGCTCCTAAGGCGACATCCACGCTCAAGGCTGTGAACGGCAGCATTGCGCCTCCGTCCCGGTCATTCGATGAGTGATCTCGTGATCCCGAAAGCGGACGTCGAAGACTCGTGGTCACGGATAAGTCGCAGCAGCGCTAAGTTGATCGCCTCGTTCGATCCTCATGCTAGCATGAGTCCAAGAGCGTCTGGTTAGGTCCCATAAAGTGGGAACATATTATTGGCGCCGATTGCTCGGATTTTGCGTAGCTCACGGTACACCTTATCCGAGCCAATGCCCGGGAAAAGATCGTCTACCGAAAGCCGCGATTGGTGGGCGAGGTCCGGATGTAGGCGCAGCTTGAGGCCGATATATCGTGCCGCGTAGTTCCGCGCGAGCAATCCGCCGCCGCCGAGCAGTCCGCATTCTTGGCGTACAGCACGCATTGATACCCCGCCTGCATTCAGGCGCGTGGAGTCTACTAATGGCTGAAAACGTGGGGCGAGAACGAAGCAATAGATGATCGGCCAGTTTGCCGGATCATCACCGCTCCACTTGTGCGGGCTGAAGAGAGGCGACGCGCCCACGCCCCCGAATTTGTGTGTCGCGAACCAATGGCCGATGTCTATGGACGCGGTAACGTCAAGAAATGGCGTCGGGCACCCATAGTGTTGAAGTAAGAGCCCGCGTTGCCAAGCCGACTTTGCATGGGTCGTATGGCGGGTCCGGCCCCCAACAATCTCTCCTTCCTGATTATAGGCAACCATGGTCGATGAAAATTCGACCCCGTCGCCGAACTCTTCTCCTGGAAATTCACCATAGAGTGGCACGTCGATGCAAGCCGGACCGAATATCGCCTCAGCCGCACTTTCCCAGGCCATGACGTCGACGAGGAACTTGCGATACGCGGCACGTTCGCCGCCTAAGAGCTCGGCGTTGCGATAGAGCGAGGTTACGAGCGATGCATCGCGAATATTAGCATACGGCAAGCATCCTTGCGCAAAGGCTGAGTTTCGATCGGTCATGAGATATTCAGACGTTTGGCCACGAAACCAAACTCTGCTGTTCCCCTTCGTTACCGTCAAGGCTTGCGTCAGCTCGCTCGCGAGGTCACGCAACTGCGCGATGCTCTTGATATAGATCTCAGCAGGAAGCGCCTGCGCCAAGTCAGCGCGAGCAGTTTCGTCAACCAATTCGGACCAGAAGAAGCTGGCCGCCTCCGCGCCATCGCCCAATATCCGCGAGGGATTGCGCAGGTATTCCTCAATATGATCGCCGATCACGGCCTTTCTGCGTGGAAGCCAATCCATCGTGAACGATGCATGAACCCAACGCCCACCCACTGGCACGATCGCCAGGCCGTAGAATGGATCGCATAGAAACGGGCGAGCAAAGCTCTCATCCAAGCCCATCGTGGTGAAATAGGAGATGCCAAAATGCTCGCGTAGCGCTTCCGGATCGATCCAACATAGCCCAAGTTTCTCAGTGCCGATCTGAGCGATTGGCGCAGGGCAGCCATATGCCTTGTCTTCGCCGCTGACTTCATGTTCGGGTAGGATGATCGAATCGTACAACATGGCGTGGGATTCGATCGGGTTCATTGACCCCAGAAGTTTAAGTGTGTTGCGCGCGAACCGGCGGTACGATGCGTCGGAACTGAAGTCTTCAAGAGGATAAGCCTCAAAGGTTTTGCGGCCGAGAGAACTGAGGATCGCGCTAGGCATATCAGGATCTATTTTGCTTGTTTTCGCCATGGAACCTTCCGACTGGTCGCGCGATTCGAACACCCGATTTGCCTATCTGAGCGACTTTGGTGCAACTAGGCAACACGTTGTGGCAAGTCGTAATAATCAAGCCGTTCACCGGAAAGATTTGGGCAGGGTCGATTGTCCCATACATCTGCTCGTGTCACTTATTGCAGAAGCCGCCTGAGTTCTGACGGCCCCCGTACAGAAATGATTTCTGCTATGCGCCCTAATCTTGGTCATTGCCCTGCCGGTAGTCGGAGCCCAGAAGCGGACACGGGCGAGCCGGCGCACCTTTGCGTCCCAAGGCGGGCATGAGCTTCTTAGGTTGGGGCGGCGCGGACTTTCCAAGGGCTAGTGTTGGTTTCCGCGCAGAACTGAGCCGGTTGGGGATGCGGACGAAAACTTGGACCACCAGGAGGTAGTTCATGTATTCCTACGCATCCCCTTATGCGCCTAACCGGCTCAGTTCTGCGCGGAAACCAACAGCCGCCCTTTTCGATGTGCTCAAGAGCGAGATCCATCTGATCCAGTATGGCAGCGTAGAAGCTTGGTGCGGTCATGTTGTGGACATCCTGTCAACTCGACTCTTTCCCTCGGGACCAAGCAATGTTCGAGGGGACCGTTTGAATTTAAGCCGTCTCCTTGATGAATATGCTTGCTGTCATGAACGAGTAGCGCGCGACCTGCGGCAACCATTGCACCGCATGTTGCGGTGACCCAGGGAAGTAACCGACCTCGACAGTCGGGGCGAGAAGGCTTCTGATTTCTTCTTCCGAGCGCCCCAAACCCTTCCATCCCGTCTCCCACCAGTCATCGTCATTTGATTGCGCGCCAGCCAGAAATTTGGGAAACAGCTTCGCCGCCAGCTGGGGCTTGCCAACCAGGAGCGCCAGCAACAGCATGGGTAGCTGGAAGGTGCCAGGAACTGCTGATCGACCTTCGAAGGCTGGCAATGCTTCAGCCGACAAGGAGGCCTTCAACAAGCGATATATGTTCGCAAAGCGCTTTGCACTGCGCGGGGTGGCAAGGAGCATATAGAGGCCATGGGCAAACTCTGTTTCGACCGGAGTGATGGATAGGGCCTGCGCCGGCACAGCGAGCTCAACCGGTTTCAGCTCAGATGGTGCCGTGGCTACATCCGGCGACGGATCAATGTTCCCCTCCGACGAGAGTTGCTGCGTTACGTCACTGTCGTTCGCCGGCGTTTCGCCCTGCGAGGCTCCTCCCGCGCGCGGCGCCACGCCCTCGGCCGCCAATTCAGTCAGTTCTATATCTTCCGTGGCTGGTGTGAGCAGGCGATCCATCAATCTTCCAAATCCAGGCTTTCCCATCGGGCGGACCGTGAATGGGATCTGGAAGATCTTCTCGAGGTAGTCCTGGGGCGTCGCCACCGCGTCAGCCTGAGCGTCATTTTCTGACTGCATCTGTGGAATGCTCGAGCCAAGCGATTTGGAGCCACCGGGGGTCAACGCTTACGATCACGACAAACAGCTTGTATGCGAGCAGCAAGTGGACCGCCTGCAGAATCTCGACCACCATCTCGGGAGGGCATCGGTCAACATCGTCGATATAAAGGACGATCCGGTCGACGCCGTCGGCCTCATTCTGAATTCTCTCCACCAACCCGTCGAAGTCTTTCCTAATGGTGGCGATCAGACCGAGATGGCGACGGTAGTCGTCGGACTTGGTTCGTTCCGTGATGAAATAGCCAAGTGACTGGCTATCTTTTAAGGCTGTGAGCCTCTCCTCGATCTCCCGCACCCGAGTGGCAGCAGCTTCTACCCGTCCGGAGGCCGCGGCTTCCTGCGCCAATGCATCGGCAACCTGTTCCTGAAGTCGTTTTTCCTCGGCCGATACGACTGCTCGTTTGTCAGCCAATCGCGCATCAATCTTGGATTTCGCGGATGACAACGCCTCCAGTCCAGTCTTGAACTTGGTCACCGCGGTCTTCAATACCATGGCAGCAGATCCAAAGATGGCTGTAATTGTCCCCAATACGGCTGAAGCGTTTGCAACATAGTCGCCGATGTGCGCACGCAAGGCGAATGCAAGCGGCGGCAGCCCAAGCACGATCAACATCCCAAGCAGAACAATCAGCGCATTCCGGCCCGTGAAGATGGAAACAAAGAACGCTTTAGCTTTTCCTGTCGTGGAATAGACGTCCCTAATAGCTCGTTCCAACTCCGAGGCGCTTTCCAGAAGGGCAGGCGCGCCGACCATATCGAAGGCGCCGTGTAAAGTTTCAGCCAGCGCTTTATCGTCTTTGAGTATATCTGAAAGGTCTTGTGCTCGCAGGTCGCGCAATCGTACTTCGGAATGCTCACGCTCGAAAACCTTTTGCTGTAGCTCCGCGGTGGAGGTTTTCAGGAGCTCAGCTGCAAGCTTTTGCTCTTCAGTCGCAATTGCCACCCCTTCCTTGGCGCTGGCAAGTTCACTCGCCAACGCAGCCCGCTGCTCTTCCGGAGTTTTCGAGGGCTTCAGGTACACCGCAAGGCTTTCAAGGATGTGGCTTACCAGGCTTGCCCATAGGTTGGTGTCGACGTAGTGCCAGGCGTTGAAATTAATCTGCGCCACCCGGGTGCAATAAGGACCTCCCGCAGGGCGATTTGATATCGCTTTGACCTCTGCCTCGAGCGACTTGATGTAGAAGCTCTTTCCCGATCCCCATTCCCCGAAAAGGCCGATAGCCAGAGGAGGTTCGACCTCTCGCGACAGCATGACCGACGTCAGTGTCTGGACGTCACGCCGGATACCAATGTCATCCTTGCCAATGTCGATAATGTCAGGTGCATGCCCCGGCAGCCTGGGATCAGTCTCAGTCACAGCAGCCTGATGCGCCTCGATCCTGTCGATGAGCCGGCCCACAAGCCGCCGATCTTCCGCGTCTTCGGCGGCGGTCTCAAGGGCCTGCGTTGCCTCACCTCGTTCAAACGCAGAGAGTACGCGCGCGAAGGCATCAAGTGAAATGGGCGTGGAATTCCTCGATTCCACAACGACGATGCGTGCGAGGGCCGTCAAGCCCATGTTTTGCAGGATGTGTGGTCGCGCAGCATTCCTCATAGACGCGCTCGAGAGTGCAAAGAGTGCGTCGTAAGCCAACGACCTTCCGTCCGCCGTTCGGCCGAGCTGGTTGACAACGTCCGCTGCCAGGGAAGGAACCGGGAAGATGCGCAGGACCCGTAGGACCCACCAAACAGTCTCGAACCTGTCTGACGCGAGGGCCACTCTGAGATCGTTCAGCACGGCATCATCCGACGGGTCCCGAGCAACGCGAGCCAACCCCGCCACCTCAGGAGACGGATCGTCGAGGGCCTGTTCTATTGCTGCGGCGCGGCAGGATCGGTCAGTCTGGATGATCCCCGCTAAAGTCCAAAATCGGACCGCTCTGTCATTCTCGTTCGCGTGATCGACATGATCGAGAATGACCTTGGTGTGGTTATCGTCCTCAACGCGAAGCCATAGCAGTACGCTCAGCATCCACGATCGTGCAGCGGGAAGCCGGTTCGGATCGCGGATCGATGCCTCGAACGGATTTTGACGCGTTGGAGAAAAATCGCCAACGATCGCGTCGACGAGCTTATCTGCGAGAGTTTGAGCGTCTCTGAAGCCGTTTGCGATGATCCAGTTCAGCAATTCCAGCCTATCAGCCTCACTACCATCGAACAGGGTCTTGAAGATGTCGTCGTAGCGCGGCGATTTGGCCTCATCGGCGGGATCAAGGAGATTTTGTATCTCGAGGGCGAGCTCGACATGTCCGATAACCGCACGTTCGCGAAAGTCAATGCGGCGCCTGCGCTGGAACATGCCGTCTACGTCGGTCAGAGCATCGGCGGGCGGCTCATCGATTAAGACCGGAACGATAATCTTCTGGAGGCTCTCTGCCTGAAAAGCAATCTCTCTCTGGGTAGGTCCCCAGCCGTGCTTGCCAAGCAGCACGACCACAGCTCGCGCCGACCGGAGCTTCTCGGATTCAACCGCCTGGATATCGCTCCCGACGGGCAAATCCCGCCGATAGAAATATACTGAAAGGCCGGCTGATTTCAGGGTTTGAGCAATTGGATCAATATCTTCTTCCTTCTCATTATAAAGAAGGAAGATATCATCGGCATTCGCGCTTTCTGCCATGTGCCCCCCGGCGACAACCCCGGCCCTACATTGAGCCCCTGGGGATTGCTCAGATTTCGATTTCTATTGTTCCATGCAAGCAGGCGTCGACCAATTCCAGACGTCGTGGACTGCTGCTCTCTAACGGCGCCTGCGCGCTTAATGCCGACGGTAGTTTGCATAGTGTCATGTTGACTTCGATGAGTTCAGAAAACTGTCCGCCGTCTCGACGACGCCCTTGAGGCCGTAAGTCTCGAGCCTGATTGCGTCGAGCTCGTCGAGATACGGGCTCACGTAGGTGCCTGGCAGCGAGAGGTTTCGTGCGGACAGGAGCCGTTGGCTTGTGACGTCCCTGATTGAATGTCCTATTACGTCAACGCCGTGTGTGTTCAGCAATCCACTGACCGCTTCCCAGAACGCCTTGGCCGTCGCGGCGCGTGCGGCGTCGTGGTGGGTGAGAACAAGCGTGTCGGGGTCATCGATCGATCCATCGATCTTATAAATGGTCACGGCAGCCGGACCAGGGAGGGGGCGATGAGGCGTCGCGACGGCATATGTCCTTCCCGTAAGCTGACATGCGCGCTCAAACAAAAGATCGTAGTTCGTCGTGAAGATGGTGGAAAAAGATTGGACCGCCAGAATGTGAGCAGGGGTGGGATTGACCGGGATGGGGGTGTCAAGCAATTCCCGAATAACGCCGACCAGGGCCACACGCCCCATCTTCCTTTCTGCGAAAGACGCTATTTCCGCAAACGAATGCCGCGCCAGCATCTCCGAACCGTTCAGGGTCAGCCCAAGCCGGTTGCCGAGTATTTCGGCTAGCGAGCTTGCTGTCGGGTAGCCGGCCGAGATCGAAAACCCGGCGCCGGCCAGCAGCACTGATCCGGCAGAGGTGCCGGGCACGGCCAATGGCACCGGAGGCATCGGATCAATCGCCTGGGGTGATGGGGCGGTTGACAACTCCTTCTGCCGGACGGCGCGCTTCAGGTAAGTGTCTTGGAAAACGCCCTGGAGGGCCTCCCGGACCTTGCGCCCAAGGTCTATGGCGAGGTCGAATTCGGCACGGAACTGACCGTCTTCCCATGCGCCAACCTCCTTGCGGAAATTATCGCGCCTGATGGCATCGGGGCTCGCTGAATCTGCGCCATATTTGAGGCGTTTTACAAACGGAAGTATCGGGAGGCCTGACGCTCTCGCAAGATCCGCTTCAAGGTGGGTTACCGATTTGTCCATTGCGGCGCCGGGCCCGCGATCAGGTATCCAGCCATACCGATCACCCATCAATAGAACAAAGATATGAGAGTTCTCGATTTCGTCGGCGAGCAGATCCCAGCTGCTCGCACCATTCGGCAACAGCCCCTCTGCGTTGACCGGCTCAAGGCCAAGACCAGCGACTTGTTCGACGACAGACTGACGCTCATTGGCCAAATCCTCCATCGTGCTGCTGATGAATACACGCACCTTGCCCGGCATACCTACCCCCGCCCCAAATCACCGCAACCATAGAAGAATTCAGCTATGGCGACACCCACCACCGCGGATAAAACCTGTGGTTCAAACGTTTTCCGTCATCACGTTTCGAGGCTATTGCTGCCATCCGGCCGCGAGCATGCCCCAGTCAACATCGCGTTCCTCCTTACCGGTCCACACATCCCAGTAAGTCGGATCGTCGGACCTCGGTCGATGATCATGGTTCAGTTCCCGCATCTCAACGAGAACGGGGATCGGCGCTGCCCATCCCAGGAGGATTGCGTGCCTGGATGGAAGGCCGGGAAGCTCTTTAAGCAAGCCGCCGATGTTGTCAGGTACCAGCTTCGAGACCAGTTTCTGATCGGCATCATTGACGATGCGATGAAGTAGGAATGTGTTGCACTGGGCAAGCAGCGTTGGCGAGAGTTCTGACGGCCGCTGCGACGAGACAAGCAGGCCGAGTCCGAACTTCCGCCCCTCTCGAGAGATACGTTCGAAGATGTCCCGGCAAAGGTCGGCCGCATTCCAGCTCTCCCGGTCAGTCGCGCCAGCGCCCTTAACGAAGTTGTGGGCCTCCTCCAGCACGAGCACCGTCGGTAGTGACTGGCCAGTATCCCGGCGAAACCGCTGGAGAGCCTCGAAGACGACTCGAGCCAGCACGGAAACGATGATGTGCACTGTGTCCGAGGGCACGAGCGAAAGGTCGATTACAGCGATGTTGCCGTTTGCGGCGTTGTTTGCGCCGACATAGTCTTCCAGCCAGTCCTTGAATTCCGGAGGATCGGGGTCGTTCACGACACTTCCAAGGCGGCTATCCGCCAGCATGCCGCGGATCCTCAGTCCGAGCGTCGAAACGAAGTTCGCGACGTTTGCTGACTGTCGGGCAGCGAGTCCTTCCAGATGGCTTGCCAGACTGGATACGTCGAATGCGAGTGGCGCATCCTCATGCATGTGTTCGTCGGCCTGGCCAGCAGGAAGGGAATCAAGCAGCGCTTGGAGTGACGCGGCAAGTTCTTCCAGGTCAGCGGCTGCGAAATCGCTCCAGTACTTTCCTCGCTCGAGTTTCGCGCGAATGAGAGCTTCGACGGTTGACTGGACGTGTCCGACAGCGTCGTGGTGTGAAACGTCGATTCGACCAGGCCAGACCTCACAATCGACCGACAATGTTACAAGAATACCCCCGAAGTTCTTGTTGCCGGGAAATCCTGTGTATTCTTGGCGACCGTTCGCGAGCGCCGATCTTATGGATGCGCAATAGGACGACACCAGCCGCGCAACCTGTGCTTCTGGCGTGATATCTAGTTGCTTACCGCTCTTGAGCTCTCTCAGGCCCTGCAGAAGCAACGGGCGCTGGACGGCTGGCTGGGCATGGGAAAGCGTGCTCCATTCAGCTCCGTTCCACAGCCATGCCGGAACCTTGAGTGCCTTCTCATCTCCTTGCAGGGGTGGCACGCGGAAAACACGGACGCTGGCCGGGTCATCGGCAAACGCCCGACTGTACTCGCCGTTGGGATCCAGGATGATGAACCGGGCGTTGGGCTTTCCTTGCTTGTCCGCCTTTTTTCTTTCTGCAGCGGCTGCATCGATCGACCACCTGATCAGACCTGCCACAGAACAGGATTTCCCACTTCCTGTGTTTCCGAGCACGGCCAAGTGGCGACCGAATATCTTGTCCGGATCCACCATGATGTCGGCATCCATCGCGAGTGGCGAAGATCCGATCACCACCCGGCGATCCGTGTCACCAGCACCCACGATTGCTGCGACCTGATCCGGCGTAGGGATCAGGACCTGGTCGCCCACGGATGGAAAAGCCAATACTCCGCGGGAAAGCTCATGCATCGGCTTCCCATCCCGACCATTGCGAAGAAGCAGCGTGCCGATCGGAGAGACGTTCATCTTTCTTGTAGGGAATGGCAGATCCAGCAGGCCCAGCTCTCTCGGGCCACCGCGCGGCATTGGTGACTTCATAACACCGATCCAGGTCACGTATGCGACGGTTGCGCCGACTTCGTTTGGAAGCAAGACGTAGCTGTTAATCCGTGGGAACGGAGTGGGGATCCCAGTATTCAACGCGATGGCCTGCGGCGCTTCTCCACCCAGTGACACAACGATCTCGGCGGGCGAGACAATCTCAACGGTTCCGATGACAAGATCCGACAAGGCCTGGATGGGATAGCTCACTTCGCCGCCTCCTCAGGGGTCGTGACCGCAATTTCCAGTGGGCGCTCCTTGAGAAGGGCAGTCATCCTGGCTGTGATAAAGTCGAGAGCTGGTTTTGGAAGGTAGTTCCGGGTCATCGTCTGGAGGTCGCTGAAATGCGTCCCGACGAGCAGTGTCGTCTGCGCCTCGCGCGTCTTCGACAGGAAGGCTTCAAGTCTATTGCTCACAGATCGCGCAGCCACCACGAGATGGGTCGAAGGAATGGAGAGCATATCAAGGATCACGCGGTTTATGTGATCGTCGCCGAAGCCGTAGCCGTAGATGAAGAGGACAGCATTCGGCCTGCATACGGAGGCCGCGAAATCCCGGAACAGCTCGGCGTACGGATAGTGTGTCGTCTCGAAGTCCTTCGCAGGATTCGGGTAGATCATCACGGTGTCAACGGGTTCCTTGGGAATGCCTGTATGGTCCCGTGGCGCACCAAACGGCAACCCAAGCCTTGAAATCGTTCGACGCGCGTCGTCATAGATCCAGTCCAGCGAGCCGTGAAGCTTTGTGAGCCGCACGACGCCTTCCATGAAACGAGGCTCTCCACGGATGCCCGGCGGGTTATAGTGATAGTCCACGTCCAGGCGGGATGCCCGAAAGACCGGGTTCAACGCGCCCACGAAGCGATCGATCATCCTTATCCCCGCGAGATCGCACCCATGTTCGATCAGGCGGTCATAGTTGGTTGTGAAAATGTGCAGCCGCTCACGCGATGCCGTCCGGCTGGCGAAGCTGAGGAGGAAGGACTGGAGTGCGATCTCCATCTCGATCAAGTTCTTGCCGGTGGCCTTGGCGATGCCGATTTCCGTGTCGAGCAAGGATTCGAGAAAGACGCGCATCTGGCTGTTAATGCGGTTTCGAAGATCGTTTCCGTCGTCAGGATCCGTAATCTCCTGGCCAGCAAGCACTGCCAGCGCGCTTCGAAACTGATCCTCGATGTTTGCGGATCCTCTGCCCATCTTCTTGGCCATCGTTTCCGCATGCTCATTGATGTACTTCTCATATGCACCTCCGATCGAGATGGTGCCCATGCCTGTCGCGGCGGATCCGGCGATCTTGCCTACGGCCGTGGTGAAGCCACTTCCGATCAGCAGGTTCAGGTGTTCTGCTTGGAATGTGGCTGAAAGCCAGGGCTCGATTTTCTTCCTATGCATGGCAACGAATTCCGCCATCGCCTTGTCGTCTGCTGGAATCTCGTCACACGAATGAGAGGCGCTTCCAGCCCTGTAGTGATGCTTGCCGATCCCTGCCATCTCGCCCTCCGAATCACCACCTTTAGTTTAGCGATTGTGCGATATTCGTTGAAGCGAGATGGTGCCACCGAGTATCGGTGGGTTCATTGTCGAAAGCAGAGAGTTTGGAGCTTGCTCATGGAATTGTACCCTCCCCTGGCCCGTTGGTCATTTCAGGAAATAGCAGAATGGAGGAATTGGCGAAGTTCCTAGCGCGATAGGCAACTAAGCGAAAATTCTGTGATTTGACACTGTTTAGCAGAGTTCCTATTTTGTTCTATATTTGCTCGAAAGATTGCGGAAAAAGCAAGCCTAGCAAATCAAATAGAATCAAAGCATTAACGCTCCGTTTGTATTTTATCTGCCGGTGTCGTGTAGGTAAGTAAGAAAGAGGCGTCGAAGAAGATGGCCGAAACCCAGATCGAATGGACTGACGCAACGTGGAATCCGGTCGCTGGATGCACAATTGTAAGCGCCGGCTGTACGAACTGCTATGCGATGGAGATGGCGCGGCGGCTCGACGCTATGAAGATCGACAAGTATGTCGGCCTGACGCGACGAAGCGGGAAGCGCGTGGTCTGGAAAGGTATAGTGCGCGAAGACCGCGAGGCGCTTCAGATCCCATTGAAATGGAGAAAGCCACGCAAGATTTTCGTGAACTCCATGAGCGACCTATTTCATGATGGCGTGACGGACGACTTCATTTCCGATGTCTGGAACATCATGAAGCAAACCCCTCACCATCATTATCAAATTCTCACGAAGCGGCCGGAAAGGATGGCCGATTTCCTGAATGGTAGCGATATGGAAATTTTGCCGAATGTCTGGCTTGGTACCAGCGTGGAAAACGCCGAAGTCGCCGAACGGATCAGCGCTCTGCGCAGCGTTCCGGCGGCGATCCGGTTCATCTCCTTCGAGCCGTTGATCGGTAGCGTAGGCAATGTTGACCTCAGTGGTATCCACTGGGCAATCGTCGGTGGCGAGAGCGGCCATGCCGCACGGCCAATCCGCGAGAACTGGATCGATGAGATCTATGAGCAATGCCAGGACGCAGATACCGCGTTCTTCTTCAAGCAATGGGGAACTTGGGGCAAGGATAACAAGCGCCGCTCGAAGAAAGCGAATGGTCGAATCTATCGCGACCGAGTATGGGATGAGATGCCGTCGGCTCCCAACTCAATTTGATTGCATCGCAGGAGATCCTCAATGGTTGCCAAGCCTTATACGTTCGCGAAAGGGGCCAAGCTCGAGGATCATACGAAGCAAAAGCATAAAATACTCAGAGAATATTTCGACCGCTACCTTTGGGTTCGTTGCCGGCTTCCCCAGCAATCGAAATTCCGTGTCGCGATCGTCGATGGATTTGCTGGCGGCGGTCGATATGAAGACGGCAGCCCAGGTTCACCGATCATCTTTCTCGAGGCACTGCAAGCTGCAACAGAGGCTTTCAACATACAGCGCGCAGCCGATAAGATGGCCGAACTCTCCATCGAATGTCTGCTGATCTTGAACGATGACGACCCGGAGGTCGTGGACTTTTTGAAAAGCCAGGTCGCGCCCGTGCTGGCGGCGATCAAGGATACGCAGCCAAAGCTTCATGTTCATGTCGAATTCTTGAACAAGCCGTTTGAACAGGCTTATCCCGAGATCAAGGCGTTTCTCGAGCGCGGTAGCTATCCAAGCGTATTGTTCAATCTGGACCAGTGCGGTCATTCACAGGTACACAGTTCGACGCTGACAGACATCATGCGCTCGTTCCGTGCTCCGGAAATATTCTATACGTTCATGATCGAAGCGCTCATCGCCTTCCTGCGCAAGGGAAACGCTGAGCGATATCGAAAGCAGTTAAAGCACCTCAATCTTACCCCTGAAGCCCTCGACGCACTCGGCGAGCAAATGAGCAATCACAGCTGGCTCGGATCCGCAGAAAAAGTGGTTTTCGAGTCGTTCCACGATTGCGCGGCGTTCGTCAGCCCCTTCTCCATCAACAATCCCACGGGATGGCGGTACTGGCTCATCCACTTCTCGAATAACTACCGGGCAAGACAGGAATACAACAACGTCCTGCATCGCAATAGCACTATGCAGGCGCACTTCGGCAGATCAGGCTTGAGGATGCTATCGTACACGGCATCCGATCCGTCCAGCGGGCTGTACCTGTTTGAGGAGGCTGATCGGGTGCGCGCGCGCGATCAACTCAGTGACGATATCCCGCGGCTGGTCAACGAATACGGGGATGCGATCCAGGTCGGCGACTTTTACCGGGGCATCTACAATATGACGCCAGCCCACATGGACGATATCCATGCCAGCGTCATGATGAACCCCGACCTTGAGATCGTGACCGATGCGGGCGGTGCCCGACGAACGTCGAACACCATCGCCACGAACGACGTACTACGCCTGAAGCCGCAACGCAGCTTCTTTCCGATGTTCCTGAATTCGCAGATCGATCCCCAAAAGCGATAACGTGAGGAGCATCCTTCACATCAGTTCGAAGGCAATTTCCGGGTCGAAAGTGCAGGATACCGGTTGGCTCGAGCAGCCTTACTCTTTCTGTATCACCGAGCCGCTCGAAAATCGAAACTCGTTGCCGATTCCCCATCGCCACCTTTGAAATTCACCTCGAAAAACTCGAACAGGTCCAATCATGAGCCGCTTTGGCTGGCAATGGATTGGACTAGCGAGTTGAAGGCGCTCACGGCCTCTATTTCCAACATACCAGGCGATCCAAAACGTCATGCCGTCGGCACACTCTAGCCCATCTTGCCGCCATCGTCTTCGGCGCGATAGGAAAAGTGCTCCGGCCCATGACTTAACCTTGCATATTCTCAATGAATACAATTATTGATGCATACCACTAGCATACTACGCTGACAGGCAGAGACGACCCGGATTTGATATGGCAACACTTGACCCTCGCCTTTTCGAGCTTTTCGAAACACTTAGGGCGTCGCAGTTGGACTGGATGATTTTCGAGCTTATGGAGGGTATCCAAGCGGGGAGGCACCCCAAGGAATCGCCCGACAATCTTGCACGGGCACGCCGCGATGTTCAAACCGACAGCTCACCCGAGTTTGTCGTCAGTCCCACGAGCGAAGCGGCTCCAATATCAGGTGACGAGCAGATCGAGTGGGCAGTGCAATACGTCGCGGATCGACTGGACGCCACGCTGGCTGAACTTAGTAAAGCTGCAGATAATCTCAACACAATCGTAAACGGGAACGACGCGAAGTCCACAATCATTCCGAAACAGGGTCCGCAAGAAGTGACGATCGAGCTCGCCGACGGAGATGGCAAGCGCAAACTCGGGCGCAATGACATTATTGCAGCCTCGATAGAACTGCCGGGTCTTCGCAAAGAGCTCGAAGCCTGGTCCGCTCAAGTTCGGGGGCTGGTGTAGTCGTGATTCCAAGCGTTTCGGCGGCCCTGAATGCCATATTGGGTATGGCGACCCCGCTTACTCACGCCTCCGGCGCAGGTAGAGCGTTCGAACTGTTTGTTATGACAGAAGTGGCGCTCGGTCTGCGAAGCAGTGGCTTTTCCGTTTGGTTGCAACGCTCGGACGGCACCACAATTCGCTCCTCTGACCCTAACCGTCGGTTCGTCCAACGAGGTGGCGCGCCAACGGGAGTCGCGCCGGCCTCAGCAGGTCCCGACAACGCAAGCGTGATCGGTTTCCGCTGGAGGACCTGCCCAGCATGGGAGATCTGGAACGGGATCCAATTCTATGGACGCAGCCAGGCAATGCATGAAATCGACGTTGCAATCGTGCCTCAGAGCGTAGGCGTGGAACTTCGTCTGTCAGGTGGAAGTCCGGTTGGCCGGCCTCGTGTGGCAATCGAATGCAAGGACGTAGGGACGGATGGTAGCCTTGATGAGATGCGCACACTGGTCGCACGCCTGTACGATGTGACCTTACTTCATGCTCACCATCACCACCTGCCTTACCCATTTGCCCAAGCGATCCACCCAGGAGCGGCAACAAACTCCAAAGACAGGGCCGTCATTACCTATTGGCAAGAAAACAGGAGAACCAAGAATATTTTGGCCAGGCGGACAGGTTTCGTCGCCGGCACAATACCGCTTGCGAGTTATCATCATATCGAATCCCACGCCAACATTACAGTCGGGAGCCCGGCTGTGGCTGAGCTGGTTGAATCCGTGGTCCAATGGGGGCGTCGCAACGCCCGATGATCAAAGCCCAACCCCTTAAGCGGTCGTCATTGCCAACGACCGCCCATGGTCACTTCGTCAGCATGTCGCAAGCAATGTCCACGCATCCGGAGAACACTGCTTCCTCTTCCGGCCATTTGGAACGTGAGATCCTGCATAAATCCGTTTTGCGGCGTCTCCCAGCGCCTGCCGAAGCTGATCAACGCTTTCGCACATCTCGCAAACCTGAGAGGGCTCCTCAAGGTCGTCCACACCCACGCAGCTCCAACCTTTATGGGGGACGGTGGCCTCGGACCATTTCCCACGCTGAGTATGCAAATCACCTGCCATTGCTTCCTCTTAGATCCGCCTGGCGAACCGCTTTGGCCAACGAGGCTGGTCATTCGCCCACCTGCCAACGACGCGGTGAATGCCGGCCAAGTATACTTAATCGTCCCCCTTCTCCTGCGTCCTCCCGAACTCGGGATTGGGCTGGAGGACAAACTGCCACAAAGGAAGTGTCTCGCTTTTGAAACCTTGCGGGATATGAAGCGTGAACATTTCCGGATCGTGCCGTACATCAAGAGCAATCACGCCAGACTCATCGACAGTCAATTCACGATATGCACTGCTTACCATCTGACTGAGCCAACCGATCGTCTCGAACCCTTGCTCGGGATGAACTTCTTCGGGTTCGAACACAAATTGAAGCGCGATAACTTTCTCTCCGTCGAACAGAGGGATCTGCTCACCACAGGGCCACCGACCATATCTCATGAGGTAAAAGGCGATCTCCCGAGCTTCGTCGCCAATAACTTCGGTATGCCCACACTCGAACCTTATCGACTTGATGGTGAAGACCACTTCGGAGTTCGCATCGGGCTTCATCGCCAGCTCAGGTGTCGTACGAAACTCAACAGACAGTCTCGGGAGTGTCGCGATAGTCCGATCGCCCAAAGTCGCCATTTCGTTGACCGCCATCGCCCTCGCAAAGGATATCGAAAAGTGCTTGCCGTCCCTTTTGAAGGCAGCCTTCGACAGTAGGACCCAGTTGTTCAGGTTCGAGAAGTAGATCGCGATTTTCAACGGAAGTCCGTTGAGCTCAGCATATTGCCCAAGCCCTTCCAATGTCTTGGCAGGGATCGTGAACTCCTTGTCGAATGATTTGAGATAAAAGTTCTTAACTTCAACCAGAAGCGCTGTGCCGTCTGCCAGAACGATTCTGTAGTCTGGCGCGATGATATTTCCTCCCGCCGTGAAAATGTCGCCGGCATCCTCCCGTTTGATAAATCTGCATTGACCCAAGGCACCTGCGACATGGGCGAATAGCGCCTCTGCTCGCTTTCCGTGCAGCAGGAGGGGATTCGTCTGCGATGCTCGAAGGGAGTCCTTCATGGTGTCGAGGAAGCTCTCGATATCTCCCGCGACATTGAGTTTATAGCCGCGATCCCGGCCGACCGCGGTGTACAATTCGATAGTGTCGAATTTGGCCGGGTTTCGCTTCACACGCTTCATCGTTGCCCCTATCGGCTCCCGCTCATTCATCTGGCCCCGGCCTGTCATAATCGTGCTCGGAAGCGCCGCACTCTAAGCAAAGATCACCTCCAAAATTCTCGCTATACGTCCATCCACATGCCCAACCACAGTTCGGGCAAAACTCATACAGATCTGTGTCTCCCCAGAGCCAAGGACTTGCGAACTCGGGAACAGCGTCACGATCGTATGAGATGATCTCGAAAGCATCTTGGCCTATCGCGATATAAGCCCTGGATGAATATCGCTTCAAACTATCGATGACGTCCTCCGGCGTTAGAAAGAACCATTCTCGCGCATCATGTTTACTTCGGAAAAGGTCATGTAACTGTCTCTCGATCTCGCAGTCCTCCTCGACCGAAGATGTCCTTATCTCTCCCATCAGCGCAATTCTGCGCCTGTTGCCGGTCTGCAAATCCGAAAGGCGGCGCCTGAGCGCCTTCGATCGCCCTATTTTTATATAGAACCTGCCCGACAAACTATTATCGAGCTCGGTTACGAAATAAACCGTCATGGATCCCTCCCCAAGCCGCTCTTCATACTAGATCACTCCCCACGCCCGAAACCTCCCCCTCCCCGTCATCTCCCTGAGGCCAAGCTCCAAAACAATCCGCCGCGCCGCCTGCGGCGTCACCTCGAGCGTCTTAGCCACCATGCCGGCCGACACGAGAGGCTTGGCCATCACGAGCTCGACCAGCTCCGGCAGTTTTGAAGATGTCCGCCTCCCCTCCAGCTTTCGGTCCAGCATCGTCTTGGCCAGCGTCAGCCGGTCGTGCTCTTTCATGCCGATCTCCGCCGCCGCCAACAGCCCTTGGACAATGGCCGACAACCGGGTCTCTCGATCGCGATGCCTACGCCGATCGAGGGGGATGGATTTCAGGCCAAGATTGAAGGCGGTGAGATGCGACGCAGTGGTGATGCCGGCCTGGCGCAGGATCGACGCAGCCAGCAGCCGGCCAAGCCAGGGCGCATGCTGCAGCACAGCGAGTTGGTTCCAGGCGTCGAGGACAATGATCGCCTGCAGCACCGGCGGCAGATCGCCCGTCACGGCGAGCACACCGCGCCATTCCTCGAGACGCTCGTCCTCGTCCCAATCGAGATCGTAGACCAGCGTATCCTTTTCCGCCCGAGCGTTTTCGGCGTGGCCGGTCCGCCTTGCCTCTTCAATGGCAGCGTCCGATCGGGCGAGCACAGCGTCGATGTCAGCCAACTCAGCGTCGAACGGATTGGGATCCTGCTCAGATGTCCCCTCCCCCTCCCCTGCTTCGACAGATGCAGGATCGGCCGTTGCACCGACGCGTCCGACCGTACTGCCGGAAGGGACTGGTGCTCCAGACCCCGTCTGCCGGAGGCTGCGAAGACCGTCGGGACTGAGCGCCCAGCCGGGCGGTTGCGCTGCCATGCGCCTGCGGGTGCGCAGCACGTCGCGGGCAATGGTCAGTTCGTGGGTCGGCGTGCGGATGTCGTGGCCGGCGTCGTGCAGCACCAGGTCTTCGAGGTGGACGAGTTCGCCGTCGATCCAAAGCGAGGCGCAGGCATCGGCAAAATGGGTTCGTTCGAGAAAGCCGTCGCCGGCCGGAGAGCGGGCAATGCGCTCGTCGAGACGGGCGAGCGCGATGCCGGCGTCGGAGATCGGCCGCAGCAGGCTCTGGATGGGCAATTTGGCAAGATCGTAAGGCATTGAAATCATGGTAAATGATTTCCTAAGCGAACTCTATCTCAAAGTTAAAGTTCCTCACTTGGTATGGCCTTTAGAAGTGCTTCTCACTATCGATAGGTACTCAGTATCGATAGTGAGCCATCTCGTCGCAGTTTCTTGCCATCTTCGTGCGCGATGACTATCTTGAAGGCTGAATTTTGATTAGGAAATTGCCCAATGTCCGAGCCGCAGCTTTCCATCCGCAGCGCCAAAGCCAAAGAATTGGCGCACGCGCTGGCCCGTCGGACCGGCATGCCGATGAGCAAACTCGTCGAGCGCGCCCTCGAGCGCTACGACAACGAACTGCGCCAGCAGTCTGCCCGGACGCCAATCGATGTGCTGGCGGATTTGATGGCCGAAGGCCGGCGTGCGGTCCCGGCCGGCACAACCTCCGCGCATGACGATTTCTACGACGAACACGGTTTGCCGCGATGATCGCTGTCGACACGTCGGCCATTTTGGCGATGGCGCTCGGGGAGCCCGAGGCCGAACGATTCACGGCGCTGGTTGGCCGAGAGGCCGTCGCGATCGGCTGGCCGACCCTGCTGGAGTCGCGCATGGTGCTGACCGGCAAAGGATTTCCCAACGCTTCAAAAATCGTCGATCAGCTTTCCCAGTTGCCCAACGTTACGGCGATTGCGTTCGACGAGGCACATTACCGCGAAGCGGAACAAGCGTTCGACCGCTTCGGCAAGGGTCGCCATCCGGCCACGCTCAACATGGGCGACTGCTTTTCCTATGCGGTCGCGAGGATCGCCAAGGCACCCCTTCTCTACAAGGGGCATGATTTCGGAAAGACCGATCTGAAATGCCACCCCGCGTCAACCGGCCTTTGAACGAGCCGCTCTCCACCGCGACGCACAAGCGCGCAGAAGAACTCGACGCGCTCGACGCCATCCTGCCGTTCGATCGCCGAGACCAGCTTGCCGTCCTGTTGACCGACGACGACGTCGCGACACTCAAGCATCTTGCCAATGAAGGCATGGGTCACAACACGCTCAGAGCGCTGGCGTCAGATCTCGGCTATCTCGAGGCCTGGTGCCAGCTGGCCACGGAAAGCCCCCTCCCCTGGCCGGCGCCGGAAAGCCTGCTGCTCAAATTCGTCGCCCATCATCTCTGGGACCCGGTCAAGCGCGCCGAGGAGCCGGACCATGGCATGCCGCTCGACGTAGAAGCCGGCTTGCGCGACCGGCGCTTGCTGCGAGCAAAAGGTCCCCATGCTCCCGACACGGTGCGCCGACGGCTGACGAGCTGGTCGATCCTGACCAAGTGGCGGGGCTTACAAGGTTGCTTTGACGGCCCTTCACTCAAATCCGCGTTGCGGCTTGCTGTGCGCGCGAGTGCGAGACCACGACAGCGCAAAAGCAAGAAGGCTGTCACGGCCGACATTCTGGCCAAGTTACTCGAGGCCTGTGCCGGCGAGCGCCTGGTGGATCTGCGCGACCGGGCTCTGCTTCTGGCGGCGTTTGCCTCTGGCGGGCGGCGGCGATCCGAAGTGGCAGCGCTGCGGGTCGACGATCTCGTCGACGAAGATCCGGTTCGTGCCGATCCGAACGACGCCGCCTCCCCTTCCCTTCCCTGCCTTTCGATCCGCCTCGGCCGCACGAAAACAACGACAAGCGATGAGGACGAACGTGTGATCCTGATCGGACGGCCGGTATCGGCGCTGAAGCGCTGGCTCGCTGAGGCTCAGATCAAGGAAGGGCCGGTGTTCCGGCGTATCGACCAGTGGGGAAATGTCGATCGGCGGACTTTGACCCCGCAGTCCGTCAACCTCATCCTGAAGAGCCGCTGCAAACAGGCCGGGCTCGACCCGGCGCTGTTTTCGGCGCATGGACTGCGATCAGGCTACCTGACCGAGGCGGCTAATCGCGGTATCCCCCTTCCCGAAGCGATGCAGCAGTCGCTGCACAAGTCCGTCACCCAGGCGGCGAGCTATTACAACAACGCCGAACGCAAGAACGGGCGAGCGGCGCGACTGATCGTCTGGGAGGAATCTGGGTCTGACGGCCCTAACGGCGCTCAGTAGACCAATCGCGTTCGTATCGTTCCGGGAATTCCGCGCAGAGCCTGAAGAATCTCGTCGGCATTTGTGGAAATTCCATCGGCCTCGACCACGACATAGCCCGTGTCGCCAAGCGTCTGAAGGAACTCAGCGACGATGTTCAGCCCGCGCGACGAGAAGATTTCGTTGAGCTGAATAAGCATTCCAGGGCGGTTTTCATGCACGTGAATGAAACGCGTGCCGTTCGGGCGCTCGGGCAGCTGTACTTGCGGAAAGTTAACCGCGCCCATCGTTGAGCCGATGTCGGAATACTCGACCAGCTTCCTTGAAACCTCCCCACCGATGCGCTCTTGGGCTTCCTCAGTTGAGCCGCCGATATGCGGCGTCAGGATGACATTGCTCAAGCCTTGCAACGGCGTCTCAAAACGCTCGTTGTTCGATGCCGGCTCCTTGGGGAACACGTCGACCGCGGCACCCGCCAGATGCCCGTCCTTCAGGACTTTCGCAAGCGCGTCGAGATCGACAACGGTGCCACGGGAATTGTTGATGAAGATGGCGCCCTTCTTCATGCGACGCAATTCGGTTTCGGTGATCATATTATGCGTCGACGATGTCTCGGGAACATGCATTGTCACATAGTCAGAGATCTCAAGAAGTTCGCCGAGGGAGGCCATAGACTCCGAATTGCCCCGGCGCAGCCGATCAGAAAGATCGAAGTAGCGCACGACCATGCCCATGCTTTCGGCAAGCGCGCTGAGCTGCGATCCGATATTTCCATAGCCGACAATGCCCAGCGTTTTGCCGCGGACCTCCCGGCTGCCGACAGCGGTTTTCTCCCACCCACCTTGATGCGCGGAAGCCGAGCGCGGAAAAATCTGCCGTGTCAGCATGATAATCTCGCCGATCACAAGCTCGGCCACCGATCGCGTATTTGAATAGGGTGCGTTGAACACCGGAATGCCGCGCCGACGAGCTGCATCCAGATCGACTTGGTTCGTACCGACGGAAAAACAGCCAACGGCGATCAATTTCCTGGCGGATTCGAGAATCTCGTCTGTCAGCTGCGTGCGGGAACGAATGCCAATGATATGCGCCTCGGCGATGTGGCGCTTAAGATCCTTGTCGTCGAGCGCCTTCGGCAAATGAATGAGGTTGGTGTAGCCGGACGACGAAAAGTAGTCCACGGCGGTCTGGCTAATACCTTCCAGTAGAAGCACGGAAATTCGGTCACGTGGGAGAGAAAGTTGGCGGTTCATATATGTTGCTCCGATTTCCGGAAGACAGATGTGGCTTGGTTGGCCATGAAGATTTAAGCGGCTGGACAGGCTAATATCAACACACTGATACCGCGAACAAATCTCAAGATACCGCGGTTTTTCCATGCTTTTAAGCCAAAGGTTGGCAAGAATGGATGGCCTAGGCTTCCGGCCCTCCCAACCGACCGGAAAACCCGACCAACGAATGGTCGATCCCGCGGATACCGGCTCCCCCTGCGCGGGGCGTATTGGTTATCATGCGGTCCCCTTTTCTGCGGTCCTAGAACGGCATGGCTAGGCCTTCGCCGATCTCCACTGCTCTGAGACCGTCCCTAAGTCGGCCCCGCTCATCTTCGGTGAGCATTCCCGCACCGATGCGGATGCCGCTCTGCCACTGAGCGCCGCGATCCCACGCTTCGTTGTATACAAGTGCGAGGTCGGCTGCCCTTCGCGTTTGCTGGAGAGCCTCGAAGAGTAGTGCTGCCTGTCGAACATCCTTATCCCGCTTGATTGCGCTCGGTCCGTCGTTGTGTCAGCGCGAAGCCACGACAAGTTTATGGACAGCGTATCGCTCAGGTGCAGGGACTGTTACGGGGACCCCCGGACTTGTGAAGCAAGATCGTTCGAACAGGGTCCGTTATCGAGAAATAAAGGAACCGAAGTGGATACGCGCTGGCCCTACCGGGGTCTCGCATCTTCGCCGGTTGATAGGTGTAGTCGCCGCTACCTCTGTTTGAGGTCAGGAACTCCAAGCGATAGCCAGAACTGCTGACGAACGCAGAAGAGGCCGCCGCCGCTGCTCGATGCGGGCCCGGGCGGAAGCTTGGATCAATGGTCTGAAGCAGGTCCACGATCGGAGGTAGGCTATCTTCAACTTCATGGCTGACTGCGGAGTCCTGTGTAATGTCCGCATCACCTGTAAGGACCGCTGCCATGGGCAAACGCACGCCAAGGATCCCGGCAAGTGATCAAACCACTAAGGTGAGCATCAACGGCGTGTCGTAAAGTTGCCGGCCGGCAATATTTGTATTTATTGTCGTATTTTCAAACGCTTAAAATGCCAGCGCGGCGACAAAACGTTCTTACGCGTTCCATGCGAAAGCGCTTTTCACGGTGGTGCGAGCAGCTAAGCGGAGCGCGCTCAGGCGCCCGTTGGCCTCCAGCCGGAAGGAGTTGCCGGTCGGCAAGATCGGCAGAAGTCCCCGTCCTTTCAATGCTTTGCTTGCGCACAATAGCGAACGATACCTTGAAACACCCAGTCTTGGAGCGTTGAACTTCGGTTACGAGCCAAGCCCGACGATAGAAAGCTTTACGGTTTGGTACCTAAACGTGTCTCTGTCCCAGACCATAGCCGCTGAATGTTGGTGATGATGGTCTGCATTACATCGTCTTTCACATTGGCCGATTTCGCCGATGGAGCAGTTGTACGCAGTCGGCCCGCAACCTTGGCTTACCAACATGCCGAGCGATACCGACCGCCGCCCGAAGGGCGCCGTTACATTTCCACCTTGCATCTTCTTTCACCTACATTCAGGCAAAAGACGTCCGCTCACCCGTTCCGGTGCCAAAGACTCTTGACTGCGATTCGTGGAAAAGCGATTCTCAGGCTGCTAAACGATGAGAGAGGCTTCCACGATGGCTACCGTCTGGGGGCCTTTTTCTTTTGCCCGTTCAGTCTTGCTTCCCATCATTCACTGCCAGGAATTCGGCATAGAGCCGATCCAGGTTTGCAGCGAGATATTGCCCGAACCGGCCGGCATTCTTCGACTTCATCGATAGATCGAATGCCTTGCCGGAGTTCGAATATTGAGCCGAGACCGCCTTGTCGCTCGTCTGCCAGCTTTCCTTGGATTTCGGCAGCCCCTTGCGAACCGGTTGACCCGTCGTATTCAGAGCCTTGAAGAGGGCATTGAACCGATCGTCGCTTTCAAGCGATGCGAAACTAGGGTCGGCGACGATTTCGTTCACCTTGTCCGCATTCGATGCCTTGCCGACCAGCAAGGACAGTTCGAGCCAGCGATCTCTCCCCGTCGCGGGTGCCGTACCGATTTGCTCGATGACGGAAAGTGGCACGCGCTCAGTGACGTTCATCATCTTGGAGATCGCGGTCTTGTCCGCAGCAAGGGCCGACGCGATCACACCGCGGTCGTATCCCAAAGTTTCCAGCCGTGAGGCAAAGCTCGCCCGTTCGATGAAGGAAAGGTTTGCTCGGGCCGAGTTCTCTTGCCCCTGGGCGATGACGTGCGCCCGGTCATCAATCGCTTTGACGACTGCCCGAACCTTGCGGCCAAGTTCACGTGCAACGCGCGCACGACGATGGCCAAAGACGATCTGATAGCGGCCGGATACGGACGGGTGAGGGCGCACGAGGATCGGTGTGTCCTGGCCGCGTTCGGCGATTGCCGCTTTCAATTCTTCGAACTGCTCCCGATCATCCGTCAGGCGATCGGCGACGAAGGAACCGTCGATCGTCGAGGGATCGAGGTCGACGACCGCTTCGCCCTCGAGAAACTTGTCGGCCTGCTTGGAAAGTTCGTCAAGCGAACGCACCATGCTCTTCGACGCGCCGCGCATCGGATAGGCCGGAGCAACATCCGCCTGCGGGGTCTCCGCTTCGTCCACCAGTCCCGCCAGTAGGTTTTTTCTCGCCATCTGCCTGCTCCATTTCCCCTAAATCGACTGCGCGCCACGACTTTTTTGGTCAGCCGGCGACTTTCCGTCCCCAGGACGCATGCACGAGTTCAGCAATTTCGGCATTGACCGCATTCAAGGAATCGATCGCGCGCTCATAGGTCGAACGCGTCATCTGGCTCTTGTCGACCTCATAAAGTGTCTGCTTGGTGATCCCGGCATCCGAGATCGCTGTCGATTTCAGCATCTGGTTCTTCAAAACGAACTGATGAAACAGCGTCTGCATGAAGCCGACCATCTGAGCCTGTGGCCCGTCAGTCGGCTCATAGCGCGTGACAACGTAGCGATACCACTCGAGATTGACTGCGGCGCCGGCCTCCCTAATCGGCCTCAGAATGCCGCCGAGCATCAGCAGGAACTGGCCCATCGACATGACATCGAGCATCTGTGGGTGGATCGTGACGAGTACGCTGGTTGCAGCAGTAAGTGCCGTGATCGTTAGATAGCCGAGTTGCGGAGGGCAATCGATGATAACCACGTCATAGCGACCTTCGACCTCTGCAAGTGCGCGCGAGATGCGCGTGAAAAACGTCTTGCCATCGTTCGAACTCTTGTTCGTCATGGCAAGCGGCGTGTCGTACTCGAACTCCTGCAGTTCGAGGTTTGCCGGCACGATATCGAGGCCCGGGAAGTTGGTCGGCAGGATAATGTCCGAGATCGGGCGACGCTCACCATCATAGCGGATCGCATCGTAAAGCGAGGGCGTCAGGTCGAGTTCGGGCTGGAAGCCATGAAGCGATGACAGCGAAGCCTGCGGATCGAGGTCGATGGCTAGAACCCGATGCCCCGTCAGCGCCATATATTGGGCCAGGTGCGCCGCCGTCGTGGTCTTGCCGGAGCCGCCCTTGAAATTGACGACCGCAATGACTTGGAGCTTCTCACCAGTGCGTCGATGAGGCACGTAGTTGCGTGCCTCCGAACGACCGTGCTGATCAAGATACTGCCGCAGCTCTTGAATCTGTTCGCCACTGTAGGAGCGCCTGCCTGAAGCTGACGTCTGCGGGACGGGGCCTTTGCCGTCGAGATGCAGCTTCTTCAATGTGCTCTGCGAGACGCCAAGGAAATCAGCAACCTCAAACAGGGAAAACTGGCGCAGCAGTTTCTTTGCATTCGGAGGGAACTGCTGCATGCTCAGAAGGTGCAGCTTCTTCGAAATCAAATCCCCCTGTTCGAGGATCATGTCCTCGAAGTGCATGGGTCGCGCGGGTCCCAAAGATGGCGAATTAGCGTTCATTGCAGTGCAGCTTTCAAATAACGGTTTTTCAATCAGAAACCCGATCAAACCGATATTAGGTGCCATTCACGGCCGCTGACAAGGAATATAAAGTTAACGAAAGGTTAACGCGACGCTGCCTGAGTTGAATCGACCAAATCAGATTACCCAATAATTTCCCCTGGTTGGCAATCAATCCGGTTCATCGAGTTCGCCATAAGTTTTACTGTGATTTCTGGATGGCCTGCCCTATGAGCGGGCCTCCGGAAGCAAGTTTCCGTAGAACGCTGGGGCCCTCTGGGTACGATCCAGTCCCTAATAAGCATGTAGAATCCTACAACTGCACCCGAACGCCGATCTGTGCTGCTCTCCCGTCGAACAAATATGGACGGAGAGTTTCATGCAGATTCTCGCAATTTCGAAGCCGCGCAACGTCGAGGAGATCAGACTTCTCCACAAACATCATCAACTGCGAGCTCGTATCTTTTCTGATCGGCTCGGATGGGAAGTGGATGTTATCGGCGACCACGAATCGGATTGCTTCGACGCACTTGAGCCAACGTACATCCTAGCCGTCTCCGACGATGGACAATTGGTGGGGTGTGCCCGCCTTCTACCAGCGCTGGGCCCAACCATGCTGGCCAAGATTTTCCCTTCACTCCTTCCAAGCGGGGGGCTCCGCGCTCATATCGGAATGATCGAGAGTTCGCGCTTTTGCGTGGACACCTCTATCGAGGAGGGACGGGGAGGGGGCTCAGTACACGAAGCCACGCTCACCATGTTCGCCGGAATAGTCGAATGGAGCGTCGCCCACCGTTTCACCGAAATCGTCACCGTCACGGATCTCCGGTTCGAACGGATCCTCGCCCGCGTCGGATGGCCTCTCCAGCGCCTGGGTGAGCCCAAGGAGATTGGCGCGACGATGGCCGTCGCGGGCATCCTCCCTGCCAACCGGGACACCTTGCTAAACCTCCACCACGCCAACTACCGGTCCAATATTATCCACCCCTTTTGACCAAGCAGCTTAGGGAGAAGCCAATGATCCAGCCTCGATCCCATCCTCGACTTGTCCGCAAACTTCAGGAAGCCCTTGGTGATCAGCTCTGCGTCGCCCTCGACGACGTGAATGTCGTCGAGATCATGCTCAATCCGGACGGAAAGCTCTTCATTGAGCGCGTCGGGTATGGCGTAACCCCCGCAGGAGAGATGTCGCCAGCGGCCGCAGAAATGGTAATCGGCACGGTGGCGCATGCGCTCCAGTCCGAGGTCGATGCGCAACAGCCGATCATCTCTGGTGAGCTCCCGATCGGCGGCCACCGTTTCGAGGGACTATTGCCCCCCGTCGTCGTCAAACCAGCTTTCACCATACGGCGCCGGGGATCACATCTCATCTCGCTCGATGAGTATGTTCGGGCCAGCATCATGACGCAAGATCAGGCGGCGACAATCCGTACCGCAGTCTCGGCGAGGCTGAACATCATCATCTCGGGGGGAACCGGTTCGGGCAAGACGACACTTGCGAACGCTGTCATCGACGAAATTGTCAGATCCGCGCCGGAAGATCGCCTCGTTATTCTCGAGGACACGGCCGAAATCCAATGCACGGCCAAGAACGCTGTGGTCTTGCGCACGAGCGATACCATCGATATGGCGCGGCTTCTCAGGAGCACCATGCGTTTGCGTCCGGATCGGATCGTCGTCGGCGAGGTCCGCGATGGAGCTGCACTGACGCTACTCAAAGCATGGAACACCGGTCATCCGGGTGGCGTTGCAACGATCCATGCGAACACTGCCACCTCTGCTCTGCGCCGTCTTGCGCAACTGACCGCGGAGGCGAGCCAACAGCCGATGCAGGAGGTAATCGGTGAGGCGATCGACCTGGTTGTTTCGATCGAGCGGACCTCGCGTGGGCGCCGAGTACGAGACGTCATCCACGTCAAGCAGTTTGACGATGGCCAGTACCAGATCGAATCCGATCAGTTCACTGAAGAACAGGAGGCCCGTCATGTCGCCTAAGCATGCTCTGATCGCCATGACGCTCATTGCGGCGCCCAGCTTTTTTACATCGACCGCACCGGCGCTGGCCGGTTCGGGCGGCAGCCTCCCCTGGGAGGGGCCGCTTGAGCAAATCCAAGAATCGATCACCGGCCCGGTGGCCGGATACATAGCGCTTGCCGCCGTCGCAATCGCGGGCGGGATGCTGATCTTCGGCGGCGAACTCAACGACTTTGCCCGGCGGTTGGTGTACGTCGTCCTCGTAGCGGGCATTCTTCTCGGCGCGACACAAATCGTGGGCCTCTTCGGTGCAACCGGTGCTTCGATCGGCCTGGCGGACGCGCAAATCACAAAAACTCCGTCGGGCCGCCCTGATGGTTGAGCGTGTGTCCCGACTGCAGCGTAACCGCATCCATCGCGCCCTCTCGCGGCCGAGCCTGCTGATGGGCGCAGACCGCGAACTGGTGTTGATCACGGGACTTGCCGCCGTAATCCTCATCTTCGTCGTTCTAACCGCGTACTCAGCACTCTTCGGCATCGCCGTCTGGATCGGGATCGTCGGTATTCTTAGAGTGATGGCGAAATCCGACCCGCTGATGCGGCAGGTCTATCTGCGGCACATCTCCTACAATCCCCACTACAGGGCAACGAGTTCGCCGTGGCGGCGGTACTGAGGACAACCATGGTCGCTCTCAAACAATTCCGGGCCACCGGCCCGTCTTTCGCTGATCTCGTCCCGTATGCCGGCCTGGTCGACAACGGCGTTCTGCTCCTGAAAGATGGGAGCCTGATGGCGGGTTGGTACTTCGCTGGGCCAGATTCCGAAAGCGCCACTGACCTCGAGAGAAACGAACTTTCGCGTCAGATCAACGCAATCCTGTCACGGCTTGGCAACGGTTGGATGATCCAGGTCGAGGCCATTCGGGTTCCCACAGTCGATTACCCCTCGGAAGATCGTTGCCACTTTCCCGATCCTGTAACGCGCGCGATCGATGCCGAACGCCGAGCCCATTTTGCGCGCGAGCACGGGCACTTTGAGAGCAAGCATGTTCTGATCCTCACCCACCGACCGCCTGAGTCCAAGAAAACTGCCTTGAGTAAATACATCTACTCGGATGAGAACAGTCGGAAGAAGACTTACGCAGATACAGTCCTCGCCATATTCCGGAATAGCGTGCGCGAGATCGAACAGTATTTTGCGAACACCCTTTCGATCCAGCGAATGGAGACACGCGAAGTCTCCGAGAGGGGAGGGGAGCGCATCGCGCGATACGACGAGCTCCTTCAATTCGTCCGGTTCTGTATAACAGGTGAAAACCAGCCGATCCGACTCCCCGACGTCCCCATGTACTTGGACTGGCTCGCAACGGCGCAGCTTCAGCATGGGCTTACGCCGAACGTCGAGAACCGGTTTCTCGGTGTCGTGGCTATCGACGGCTTTCCTGCTGAGAGCTGGCCAGGGATCCTGAACAGCCTTGATCTGATGCCGCTCACCTATCGCTGGTCCTCGCGTTTCATCTTCCTTGACGCGGAAGAGGCGCGGCAGAAACTCGAGCGCACGCGCAAGAAGTGGCAGCAGAAGGTTCGGCCGTTCTTCGACCAGTTGTTTAAGACGCAAAGCCGGGCCCTCGATCAAGACGCGATGACCATGGTCGCCGAGACCGAAGATGCAATCGCTCAGGCGTCGTCACAGTTAGTCGCTTACGGATACTACACGCCGGTCGTCATCCTGTTTGATGATGACCGAGAGCGGCTGCAGGAGAAGGCCGAGGCGATCCGCCGGTTGGTGCAAGCCGAAGGGTTCGGTGCACGGATCGAAACGCTCAACGCGACAGACGCCTTTCTCGGCAGCCTTCCAGGTAACTGGTACTGCAACGTCCGAGAACCCCTGATCAACACCAGCAACCTCGCGGATCTGGTTCCGCTCAACTCGATCTGGTCGGGCAGTCCGATGGCCCCTTGTCCCTTCTTTCCCGCCAATTCTCCGCCACTGATGCAAGTCGCCACCGGTTCGACGCCTTTTCGATTCAACCTGCATGTCGATGATGTGGGGCATACGCTGATCTTCGGCCCGACGGGCTCTGGGAAATCGACGCTGTTGGCGCTGATCGCCGCGCAATTCAGGCGGTACGAATTCGCCCAGATCTTCGCTTTCGACAAAGGCAATTCACTACTGCCGCTAACGCTGGCAACCGGCGGGGAGCACTACGAAATCGGCGGCGATCATGAAGAAGGGAGGGCGCTTGCGTTCTGCCCACTATTCGACCTTTCGACCGATGGCGATCGGGCCTGGGCCAGCGAGTGGATCGAAATGCTCGTTGCGCTGCAAGGCATGACGATCACGCCTGATCATCGAAACGCCATTTCCCGCCAGATCGGTCTGATGGCCAACGCGACCGGCCGGTCTCTTTCGGATTTCGTCAGCGGCGTGCAGATGCGCGAAATTAAGGACGCACTCCACCACTACACCGTCGATGGTCCCATGGGTCAGATTCTCGACGCTGAGCAGGACGGTCTCACCTTCGGCACTTTCCAGACCTTCGAAATCGAACACCTCATGAACCTGGGCGAACGCAATCTCGTGCCCGTCCTTACCTATCTGTTCCGCCTAATCGAGAAGCGGCTAGACGGCTCCCCAAGCCTGATCGTGCTGGACGAAGCCTGGCTGATGCTGGGCCACCCAGTATTCCGCAACAAGATCCGCGAATGGCTGAAAGTCCTCCGCAAAGCCAACTGCGCGGTCGTGCTCGCGACCCAGTCAATCTCGGATGCCGAGCGCTCGGGCATTATCGACGTGCTGAAAGAATCCTGCCTGACCAAGATCTGCCTTCCGAACGGAGCGGCCCGCGAACCGGGGACGCGCGAATTCTACGAGCGGATCGGATTTAATGAACGGCAGATCGAGATCGTCTCTACGGCCATCCCCAAGCGTGAATATTACGTCGTCACGCCCGAAGGCCGCCGGCTCTTCGATATGGCGCTGGGTCCGATTGCACTGAGTTTCGTCGGGGCGTCCGGCAAAGAGGATCTCAAGCGCATCCGCGAACTCAAGTCCGCACACGGTCAGAACTGGCCAAGCCATTGGTTGACAACAAGAGGAGTTCCCGATGCCGCGTCGATGCTCAACATCGAGTAAGGTGCTTTCAGCCGTGGCTGCTATCACAACTGTCGTCGGATCGCCGCAAACCGCGCGCTCCGGATCAGCGACGGGCGTTGCCACCGAATGGACGCAACTCGCCAACAATGCCCAACTCGTCGATCTCCTTAAGAGCAGTGGCTTGCAGGTCGAGAACCAGTTGACCCAGATCAGCCAGTTGGCCGAGCAGATCCAGAACCAGCTGAAGATCTACGACAACATGCTTCAGAACACGTCGCGATTGCCGAACCAGATCTGGGGAGAGGTGGAACGGGATCTGAATCAATTGCGCGGAATTGTCGACAGGGGGCAAAGCATCGCCTTTTCGATGGGCAACGCCGACGACGTCTTGCAACAGCGCTTCAAGAGCTACGCAGACTTAAAGACGAACCTGCCTAACGGTGAGAGCTTCTCGTCAACCTACCAGTCCTGGTCAAACACAAACCGCGACACCATCGCGGGCACCTTGAGCGCAGCAAGCCTCACCGCCGATCAGTTCGATACGGAGGAGGGCACCATGGATGAGCTCCGATCGATGTCGCAATCTGCCGACGGACAGATGAAGGCGCTGCAAGTCGGGCATCAGATCGCTGCACAGCAGGTCAGCCAGATGCAGAAGCTGCGCGGTCTCGTGTCGCAGCAGACGGCGATGATGGGCACGTGGCTGCAATCCGAGCAAACAAATAAGGATCTGGCCCAAGGACGCAGGGAGAGGTTCTTCAACGCTCCAGTGAGCGACATCCCGGAAGGACAAAAGATGGAACCCCGGTGGTGAACCGCACATTGGCAATCGTGAGCTTGATTGCTGCGGTCGTCGCCGCATCAACCGTGACCGCCGTTTTCCTATCGCGTTCCCCAAATCGACCCGCCGTATCGCAAGAGCAAAGGGAAGCACGCGAGAAATTTTTCGGCTCAAACAAAGAAATGTACCCGATACAGAAGGGACAGGAGATGAGGCCTAGATGGTGACACGTTCGTTTGACCGGGCGCTCGCTGCCGCGGTTTTGATTGTCCTCCTGGCGGCCATACCCGCCTTCGCTCAAGCTGGCCAGGTACTGACGGAGCTTGAAAACCAGGTCGTGGCCGCAGCCAGAGGATGGGAAAGCACCGTCTTGGATGCGGCGCGATCCCTGTTTTGGCTCCTGGCAGCAATCGAAGTTGGCATATGCGCCGTCTGGCTGGCCCTTCAGGCATCGTCGCTTGACGGTTGGTTCGCTGAACTCGTGCGACGAATAATGTTCATCGGCTTCTTCGCCTTCGTCCTGGACCAGGGCCCCACCTTCGCCAGAATAGTCGTCGACAGCCTCTTTCAGATTGGAGCCCGCGGCGGCTCTGCGTCTCCCGCAGAGGTGTTCGATGCAGGTATTCGGGTCGCCTCACAGATGTCGCAACAGGCGAAATTCGGCGTATTCGAGGATAACGTTCTGGCGGTCGCTGCCGTTCTCGCCATGGCAGTGGTGGTCGTGTGCTTTTCTCTCGTCGCCGCGATTTTCGTCTCAGTCATGGTCGAGATGTATGTGGGCCTGCTTGCAGGGATGATTATGCTCGGGCTTGGCGGCTCTTCATTCACGAAGGACTTCGCTGTTCGATACCTTGTCTATGCCTTCGGCGTCGGCATGAAGCTTATGGCCCTCGTCATGATCGCGAGAATAGGATCGAGCGTGTTGCTCGGATTGGCCCAGGCGCCGACCGCAACGTCCGACCAATTCATCACAACTCTCGCAATCGCGGGCATTTCCGTCATCGTTTTCATGATCGCCATGTATGTGCCAAGCATCATCCAAGGCGTGGTGCAGGGCGCCTCCGTTACAGGCGGCATGGAAACTATCCGTCACGGAAGCCAAGCCGCGTCTTTCGCTGCCGGCGCGGCCTCGCTGGTGGCCGGCTCGGTTGGCGCCGGGGCTGCCGCTGCCCAGTCCGCTCGTGCTGCTGGTTCGTCGATCGGCGGTTCAGCGCTTAGCGGGGCTTGGTCAACTCTCAGCTCGGGAGCAAAGGCAACCGGTTCTGCCGCCAAGGAGAAAGCGATCGGATCGCCCGGCGCCTATGCCGGATCACTGCTGGGTCTCGCCAACGCAAAGCTGGACCAGGCTCGCGGTCGTGGCGGCGGCAAGACACCTCTTCCTGAGCGAAACGAAAAATCATAGTCCGGAGGAACGATCATGGAAGCAAACCGCGTCCCCGAAAACCCGTACCTTGCCGCGCGTCAGGAATGGTCCGAGCGCTACGGATCCTATGTCAAAGCCGCTGCCGCCTGGCGGACTGTGGGCATTCTCAGTCTGGTGATGGCCATCATCGGCTTCAGCTATGCGATGTATTTAAGCACCCAGGTCAAACTCGTGCCGTACATTGTCCAAGTAGACAAACTCGGCACGCCGGTCGCCGCGGGTTTCCCTGAACAGATTGAGTATGCCGATGCCCGTGTGGTGCGCGCGATGCTCGGCAACTTCGTGACCAATTTCCGAAGCATCTCGCCGGACGCGGTCGTCCAGAAGCAATATATCGATCGCACCTACGCCCTTGTTCGCACCGCGGACCCGTCCACCCAAAAAATCAACTCCTGGTTCCGCGGTAACTCGCCGTTTGAAAAGGCAAAGACTTCGACCGTCGCAATCGAGGTCAACAATATCGTCGCGCTTTCGAACCAGACGTACCAGATCGACTGGTCCGAATACGAGCGTGACCGCAAGGGCAAAGAAACCGGCACGCGCCGCTTCCGCGGGATCGCGACCGTCGCACTGACCGCGCCGCAGGACGAAGCGATCATCCGCCTCAATCCGATTGGCCTTTACGTCCAGGACTTTGACTGGACGGCGCAGCTCTAAGAGCAGGGACATTCAAATGCAGAAAACAGTTCTGAGCGCGGCCGCGGGCTGCGTGGTTGGGCTCGTCTTCGCCATCACCGCGGAGGCCCAAAACATGAGTAAGAACGAAGCCAAAGGAACGAGCATTTCGGGCAAATGGCGGGGTTCTTCAGGGCTCGTCACAAAGGGACCTGACGGCAAGGTCGTTTTTCTTTTTGGCGAGACCCAGCCTTCTGTCGTCTGCTCTCCTTTGCAAGTCTGCGATATCGAGCTCCAGGGCGGTGAGATCGTTCGTGACGTTCTCGTCGGCGATACCGTGCGCTGGAAGATCGAGCCCGCGACATCGGGGGCGGCTGGGGGGCAGGCAATCCATCTGATCGTCAAGCCATCCGAGCCTGGCCTCGTGACCTCAATGGTCGTCACCACTTCGCGGCGCACCTATCATATCCAGCTCAGATCCCATCCGAGCCAATACATGGCGAGGGTCGGCTTCGAATATCCGGAAGCTACCTCTCATATGCTGGCCGACATCAACTCGCGGCTGGAGACCGGTAGCTTTGCCGGAGCAAGGCCGGAAGCACTGAGCTTCTCCTATTCTGTGAGCGGTAGCGCGGCATGGAAGCCAAAGCGGGTCTATTCCGATGGCATCAAGACCTACATCCAGTTTCCCCGGTCCATAGCCGGTCAGGACGCGCCGGTGCTCTTTGTCTTCAGTGGCGGCCAGAACCGCATTGTCAACTACCGAATGAAGAACGACATGATGATCGTCGACTATGCAGTCGAGAAGGCGGTGCTCGTTTCCGGCGTCGGCTGGCGCCGGCAGAAAATCACCATCCGGAGAGGAGGCTGACGATGCGCAAAGTGCCCATGTTCTTTCTCACGGTGGTGCTGCTTACCGGTTGCCAGACGGGAGATGAAGCGCTCACCGCGAACAATACTCCGACTGCGGTTACCGGGTCGGCCGCCAGTGCGATCGCCGGCGACATGGCGAGCCGGTTTGCCGAACAGATTGGCTCCCCGTCAACCACAACGATCAAGCTCGAGAAAAGCGAAACGGAATACGCAATCGCGCTGGAAGCAGCTTTCAAGGGGTGGGGTTACACCGTTACCCAAGAGCGGAAGCCGATCAAAAAAGAAAAACCGCTCGAACTTGCCTATTCCATCGACGTTTTTGAAGGCCAGATTCTTGCCCGCCTCACGACCCCATCGATCGCCCTTGCCCGCGCTTACACGCAAACCGCAAGCGGCGCGACACCAGCAAGCCCGATCTCAATCATGCGCCACAACTGAGGAAGAGAGAATGGTCCAGTCACTACAGCTTGGCGCATCCAGCAATGATAGCCAGCAGGAAATGCGCCGTCTTAATCGTCTTCCCATCATTATTGCGATCGTGATCACCGTGCTGTTCTTTGGCATCGTGGTCGTCGGTCTTTCATTGCGCGGCCTTTCATTTAGCAGAGGCAACGAGCTCGGCAGCGCGGGGAGTACGCCGGCGACGAGTTTTGGCGATCAACTCAAGCGTGGCGTTTCGGACGGCGTGATCGCCGAGCCCGACAAACAGGAGGCCTTTCAGCCGACACCGGTGACCGTTCCAAGCGAAAGTAACAGGCAACCCACCGTAGAAAATCCTCCGATCGAACAACGACCACAGCGCGAAACTGAGGAGGACTGGAAAACGCGACTGAACCGGGAGCAAGATGAGCAGTACCTCCGGGAGGCGCAGCGTCAGAGAATGGCGCGGCTTCAGGCACGTGCCACCGCCTATGACTCGCCGTTGAAGGTAGATGTCGCAGTCATCTCGGGTATCCCCGCCAATTCTAAAACCTCCGTCACGCGGACCAGCGGTATGACAGGCGGCGAGTCAGATCTCTACGCGGCTGCGCTCAACGCCGGCCTCATGAACCAAAAAGCCGACCAGAACGGACAAACCTCAAAAGAGGACTTCTTCAATCAGGACATTAAAGATCTCGGTTATTTGCCGAAACAGGTGGTCCCGCAGCTATCGCAATATGAATTGAAACGCGGCTCGGTCATTCCGGCCACCTTGATCACCGGCCTGAACTCGGACCTACCGGGCCGGATCACGGCCCAGGTCAGCCAGAATGTCTACGACAGCGCAACCGGCCACCGGTTGCTCATCCCCCAAGGAGCCAAGCTCTTCGGTCGCTATGACTCAAAAGTCTCCTTCGGCCAAGGACGCGTCCTCGTCGTCTGGACCGATCTGATTTTTCCAAATGGATCGACACTACAAATCGGTGGCATGGCGGGTACCGACGCCGAGGGATATGGGGGCTTTAGCGACAAGACCGACCGGCACATCCTGAGGACATTCGGCTCGGCAGCGCTGATTGCCCTGATTGGGACAGGTATCGACATGTCGATACCGGAGAGTTCGACGCGAGCATCACAAGACACCGCGTCCGACGCTGCTAGACGCAACTTCGCAGAAACATTTGGCCGCGCGGCAGAGCAAACGATCTCGAAGAACCTCAACGTTCAACCAACGATTCGCATTCGGCCCGGCTATAAGTTCAATCTGCTCGTCGACCAAGACATCATCTTCCCGTCGGTCTATCGTGGATAACCCCACCAAGGCCCCAACCGTTCATTGGTACCAGCGTCGGTGATGCTTCTTGCCTCTGTCGCTAAACGCGCGATCGCAATTAACGGTAGCGCGACTTGAAAAGTCTCTACTCGATCCTAGGGATATAGAGCACGGATGGAAGAATCACTTGGTATAAAGCTACCAATGTTTGCCACCATGCCGCGGGTGCTCAGGTGACCGAAAGGGCTCGTGAGTACGATCGTAGCGGAAGGAAATTTCGCCGGATCAAGATGACGGGAGAGATGATCGTGAGTGACCACCTTCGCTCGTTCCTCGACAGGCTGGAAGGCGCCTGCGATGAGCAAATGATAAAGAGTGCCCTCAAACGCTTCGCACATATGCATGGATACGAGCGGTTCGCCTATCTCCAAGTTGACGGGTATCAGGTCAAGACGTTCAACTCGTATCCCGGCCTATGGGAACACGACTACCTCAAAAGCGGATACTCCACCCTCGACCCCGTTGTCATCGAATCGAAGCGGATGCGAGAGATGTTCGAGTGGACTGCGGACGACTGGGCAGCGCGTGGGAGATCGGATCTGCGGCGATTTCGCGACGACGCGATCGGTCATGGCATTCGATCCGGCGTCACCATCCGCGTAGAGGGTAGTTATGGATCCGAGATCATGCTGACATTCTCATCGGCCGAAAAGAAGGCGGGCATCTCCGGAGCAATCGATTCCAAAAAAGCGCTCCAACTGCTAATGGCCGTCCACTACCAGCTGAGGGCCGTTGCGGCGAAAGTGACATTCAACCCCAAGAGGGCGCTTTCGCCACGGGAAATGCTCTGCCTCGTATGGGCTTCAAAGGGGAAGAAGGCTGAGGAAACAGCGAAAATTACGGGAATCACGACGCGTACCGTCCAGCACTATCTCGATCAAGCACGTCACAAACTGGATGCGGATTCAGTTCCTCACCTCGTCGCAATTGCCAAGGATCGGCGTCTCGTCTGACTCTTGGCCGTCGTCGTCGTCGTCGTCGATAGCCATATCCGGCAAAAAGCCGAGCGCATCTAAAATCTCCGAGAGCTCCTCTTGCTGGGCCTCGGACTTTTTTTGGCGTGCCAGAAATTCGTCCTGGAGTGTCTGTAGGACTGCACTCGAGATCGACGGATCGTCATTTGCGCGCAGCCACTCTTCGTAGACGGCCTGATCCGCCGCGAGAAGCGCGCGGTGTTCTCGGATGGCGGAAACTGCCAGCCTCTCCAATTCTGATTTACTGATGGAACTGTAACGAGATGCGAGCTCCGCTTCCTTGCCCCCACAGGATCCGGCCTCTTCCTTCATGTTCCCCAGCTCCGTCCTTCCACTCTAGGCACGCCGTGCGACTGTTTGCCAATTACCACTACTCTACTCAGTCGTAACAGTGAGATGATCGTTAGGCGCGTAATAGCACATGCCTTGTCGAATCGGAACTATAGTTCCTGGCACCATAGTACGGATTAGAGTTCCGCTCATGCGATGGATCTCAGGGAGGTCATGGCGGTGAACTTGCGTCGAATACGTCATGGCAAGAAGTTGACGCAGGAAGAACTGGCCCACCGAACCGGCCTGAGCGTCCGGCATATCGGGGATATCGAAAGGGCAAACACATCCGCCACCGTCACGGTGCTCGGGCAGCTCTCCGAGGTATTGGGTGTGGATCCGAGCGAGCTTCTGGCAAAGCCCTAGGGATCTGATGCCGCGCATCGTCGCGGACATTTTACTTTCGTGACCAACACGCGCGCGATCTCAGAAAATTATACGTGCGTTGCACGCCGGCCTGATCATCATCGTCCCCGGTGCTTCACGCCCTGCAGCGGGAACTGTTCCTCGCGGCCCTTGATGAACTCATTCATCGAAACATCTTGGTGAATGAATTCATCGAGATGACGATGGAAGGCAATGAGGCCATCGTGTCGCGCCACGCACTGCCCGAATGAAGGTCAATTTCCGCCGATGCGGGAAAGATCGATGCGTATTCCAGCGCCTGCAACATCCTCGTGAGCTTGTTTATCGGGTGTCGTGCCCGCTCCGTCTTGATCAACGATGGACGGCACTTTTCTTCGCTGCGGCAATTCGAGCCCACCTCCCGGGTCTTTCGCTTGGAAAACGCTGACGCCTTCGAACTCACCAGTCTTCCAGGCATAGACCGCATCCTCGAATATGTGTGGGAAGGCCTCTTCGCTCGTCGGATTGCCGTACCACTTGCTGACAATCCGCAAAACCTTCGCAAACATCGCCGTTCCACTGCGAAGATTTTCACATGGATCAACAAGCTCCGGCTTCAGGTCCCCGGCGTCCTTAACGCCGAGACCCGCCGGAAACTGCGTCAGTCCGACGCGAACCACCGATCGTCCAGCATGCTGGCGGATGATCGCCATTGCCTCGTCGGTCGATGACGGTTGCGGCACCAGGATCAACCGCCCGCCCGATTTGACGGTGACAGTGAGGGGATCGGTGGAACCCGCAGCCGCCACGAACTGCTCGACGATCGCGGGTTTAAGGGAAGGATCGGCGCACTCTTTGATCAGGGCAGCGTCCACCATGACGTCTCCTCGGGTTTCAGGTGTTGAAGGAAAGTACAAGCGGCATTGCAAACAGCTTTGCCCAGGCGATGGTGCTCGCTCGTTGAATTGCGACAATCGATGTCCCCTTGGTCCACCACCCGTTTCCGACGGCGACGATCAGGTCCGGATCGTGGAGCATCGATTGCAATATCGGCCAGACGACGAGTTGCTCGTAGCAGATCAGTGGTGCCACCCGACGATTGCCCATCGTCGCAACTGGACTGCCTAGCAGGTGCGCCCGCGCGCCACCGCTCTTCCCGAACCATGACCGCCAGGGCTGCCACATCGAGCCCGGGACCGGCATCCGTTCGCGATAGAGAATCTCGCCTCCGTCCGCCGAGAGACCGAAGAGGACGTTGTCATAGGTCTCTCCGCCAAGCATGGCCGCACCGGCGATCACGGTGATGTCGGTCCGTTGCAGGGCGTTCACCCAGAGCCGTTCAACGGTTGGCGTCAAGAAGCCCAGGGCACTTTCGGGCAGGACAACGGCTCTGCCGCCAACTGCACGATCCTTCACCGTTGCAACCAAAGCACTGTGACGCTCTAAACTCGCATCGCGCCCAAGCGATGCCCCCAGCTCGAGATCGACGGGCAGCCAACCCTCGGGTAGTTTCGGATCGGTCCAGTTTGCGGCGGACCAAAGCCAAAGTCCCGAAAGGACAATCGCGACAGCCGGCCAGGCGCGGGTCACGAGGCCCATGAGGCCGGCTGTCAACGCAAGCAATCCCCACCATCCCCATCCGGTAAACAGAACGCCGGCAGCCGTGGCGGGATGAGCCCAACCTGTGATCCCGAAGGGTGGAAGTGCCATGACGACGGCCGCAATCAGGTAGCGGAACGGACGAGCGCCGGAGCGCTTCGTCCAAAGCAACGCATGCACAGCAACAAAGCTTCCGGACGCGCATAGCCAAAGCAGCAAGCCGGGCCAAAGGTCGGATACGTAGAAGGCTGCGACGCCCTGCGGCAAACCACGGGACGCAGAGAGGAAATAGCCGGCCGAGACGAGCAGCGCCACAGACCTCGTCTGCGCGCTCGACCAGAGGACAGGAAACACCAACGCGACCGGCAGAAGGAAGACGTTGCCGCTCCACCCGATCCATCCGGCCACAATCGATGCGATTACCAGACTTGCTGGCCGGAGGTCGTTACGGTGCATAGGTCAACACCTCTTGCGCCAGTCCGAGAATTCCCGCTTCGGAGACGGGCCCGAAATAGCGGGAGTCGTAGGAACCCGCGAAGGGTGAGTGCAGGAAGACTGAACCTGCCGGCACAATCCCTCCCGAAAACGGCGTCATCTTCCGTCCCTGTCCATCAAGCTGCACCACGCTGGAGGCGGGTATCGAACGGCCGCCCACCCTGACGCTGGCGCCCACCTCGACACGCTGTCCGGCAATGGCGATGACCGACTTGATGAGTGGGGAGACGCCGCCCGGACAGAGACCGGAGCGCAGGTACCCGCGCGCCCGTGCTTCTCGCATCGTCGCGGTTTGCGGTGGACAAATGAAGACGAGATCGCCGACGGCGGCTGGCCGAGCGAGCTTGACTATTCGCCAAAGACCAAGCGGCTCGCTCGGCGTGAGATTGATGCGATGGTTACCGAACCAGACAATGCAGATCGCGCTGAGGGACGCCGCTGTCATGATGGCCAAACCGAGTAGGAGCGGGTTATTGCGTCGCTTCAACGGCGCGGTTGCGGTTGGGAGGGCGGTCATTTCAGCGACAGCCCCTGACCTTTGGTCTGGCGTAGCGTCTCTGCCTGTTTCAGGGCTTCGACCGTTCGCTCATGGGCGCTGAGCTGCTGCACAGCGCGCATCAAGTTCCACGCCAACCGGACCTCCGCGGTATCACCGGGTTTCAAGCCAGCTGTGATCGTTTTGAAGGTCTCTCCGTTCGTGTCCTTGGCGGCGAGCGGCAGGAACGTGCGCTCCCCGAAACGCTCGGCGACCGCCTTGGCAAAGCCGTCCAGTTCCGCCTTCACTTGTATGTCGGCGAGAGCGAACCCCAATGCCGCGGAGAGGTCATTGCGATCGATGGCATCCCGCACCCGCTCCAGCGTTTGTCGGGCGCCCGCAGACAACTCGGGGATGTCGATAGCGACCCTGCGGCGGAGTGCCACTTCCTCTGCCCGATAGCGTTGCTCGATCCGGCTGCGCTGGCCCACGTAGTCGCTGACGCTCTGGACCAGAACCGGAACGTTGCGCTCCGCCCGCTCACGGTCCTGTTTGTCGGCGCGGCTTGCGAGAATGCCGGTTCTTCCTTTAAGCGCGCCGTAGGTGTCCGGCTGACTAGCGACCTTGGCGAGCGTCGCATTCGCGACGGTATAGTCCTTCAACATCTCGTCGACATTGACCGCCTTGAAGGCGGCTTCCGGCTGGGCGTAGACAAGATGAAACCGGGTCGACACATCTTCCCATATCTTCTTCAAACCGGGATCGGCTTCGATTTTGTCACTGACTGACTGCTCCATCGATTTCGGGAATGTGGCGATACCGGCAACCATGGGCCTGGTCTCCTTCAGTCTTTGCGCATTCATTGTTTTGGCGCCGACGGCGAACCCGAGCTGCTCGCCGATACTGGCAAGGCGGTGAGCCAGATCAGTCAATTTCTGTTTCTGCCGAACCGTCCAATCAAGTTGGTCGCGGGCGATCGTTCGAGCGACATTGACGAGGTGCAGGCCCCGTGCTTCAGCGAAGTGCAGCGCGTGGCGATAGAAGGTCGCCTTCTCGTAATCGAGCGTGGTTTCCTTCGAGTTCTTCTGCGACAGCATCTCAGTCAGGCCGCCGGCCTTGGCGAATGAACGCTCACCGTAATAGACGTCGAGATCCTCACGGTGTCGGGTCATCGCAACATAAGTCAAATGCCGATCGAGGGAGAGCGAAGCAAGCACCTTCACCCGGTCCACGGTGGCGCCCTGGCTCTTATGGATCGTGGTGGCATAACCGTGGTCGATATTGTTGTAAAAGAGGCTCTCCACCGTCACCTGGCGCTGATGCTCTCCTTCGCCAATCTCCGCAACGATACGATTTTGAGCAGCGTCGAGGACCTTGCCGAGCATGCCGTTCTTGACGCCCAGAGATCCTTCGTTCTTGAGGAAAACGATCTGATCACCGGGCGCGAAATGGCGGTTCCCGTCCTCGGTCCGAAACATGAAACCGTCGTTGAGCAAGCCACGCTCAACGAGCCTGGCACGTGCCATATCGTTGAGCATTTTCACATCGCGCCGAAGGTGGGCGAGGATCAGCATGGTCCTGGTTGGATCGTAATCCCGCTCCCAGTCCACAATCAGGTTCTGGATGGCTTGGGCCTTGAGCTCGGAAGCAACGATCCTGCCATTTGCGCGATAGGCTTCAACCGCCTTGCCGACATCGCCACGGGCGAGATCGAGCGCCGCGTCGCGCATCCACTGTTCGCGTTGTCGATAGATGGTCCCAAGTTCGGCGTAGCCGATACGATCGGCAATGGCGCGGAGGGCCGCGCCCGCTTCAATGGGCTGCAGCTGTTCCGGGTCGCCGATCAGGACGAGCTTGGCGCCAGCCTTGGTAGCGGCCTCGACGAACAGCGCCATCTGCCGGGATGATACCATACCCGCTTCATCGAGAACGAAGACCGTCTTGTTGTCGAGCGGGTTTCGACCTTCTTTCCAGCGCAGTTCCCAAGCCGAAAGCGTGCGCGAGACGATCCCCGCGTCCTTCTCCAACCCTTCAGCGGCCTTGCCGGCGAGCGCACCACCGACGACACGATACCCCGCTGTTTCCCACGCTTCACGCGCAGCCTTCATCATCGTCGTCTTGCCGGCGCCGGCGCGGCCAATGACAGCGGCGATGCGCTCGGGTCCCGCAACATGCTCGATCGCCGATATCTGTTCCTTCGACAGGCGCGAATGACGTGTGAACGCCGCCTTGAGCACTGCATCCCGAACGCCATGCGAGGATCGGCGTGACAGCCAAACCGCGCGACTTGCCATCTCCGCTTCCACCCGGATTAACTCGCGCGTAGCGTATTTTGCCGGCACACGCACGCCTGTCGCAAAAGCGAGCCGCTCGCGGTCGAGACAAAGCGCGCGCGGGCTTTGCAGAATGCGCGCCATCAGACTCTGGAAGAGGCCGGGGTCATCGATATAGCGATGCAGGATCTTGGCTATGTCGCGTTCGTCAAAGACGCTTTTTTCACGCGAGATCAGGTCGAGCACAATCTCCGGCCGGCCCTGGATGCGTCGCGCGTTCTCGCTACGCCGCTCCTCCTGCAATGCCAGCCGCTCGAGCGAAGCTGCCTGTTCGTCCGCCACGGATTTCCGCTCGATCGCCTTGGTGCCGACCCCGAGATGAATGGTCGGCGCAAGCTCGATACCCTGCTGTTCGAAAGAACGGCCATCGATGCGAATGTCGAGACCGGCAAGCCCCAGATGACGGTTCTGGCAGGCAAACCAGCCATCGCGAAATGCGTTGAAATCTTCGAGGTTTCCGGCCCAAAGTTCGTAGACGATCTTGCCATGATCGTTGCGGATTGGATTGCCGTCCGCCCCCAGAACCGCGATCTTCTTGCCACCGAACCCGTTGTCGGTCAGCGGCCTCAACGTCGTCATCAGATGGACATGCGGGTTGCCCGACGCATCGTGGTAGACCCAGTCGGCGACCATGCCCCTTGAGGTGACGTGCCGCTCGACAAAGTCGCGAATGAGCGCGATGTTCTGCTCAACTGTCAGTTCAAGCGGAAGCGCGATCGTCACGTCCTTGGCGAGTTGGGCATCGTCCCGCTTCTCGAAGATCTCAATCTTGTTCCAGAAGGCTTCTGCTGCTCCCGAGATGGGACGGTCTGCAATCATCGACCGCAACCAAGCGGGTGCCTCGGCCGGGATGGCAAACTCCTCGTGGAGCAAACCCTGCTTGGCGCGATAGTCGATCGTCCTTGCTTCCCGCTCGTAGTCCATCTTGGCACAATGCCGATAGGCCGCCGACATGACCGCGCTGCGACCGGAGCCGCGGGCGACGACGCTGACGGAGAAATGGGGAACGGCCACGGCAGAAATCTTTCCCGATTGCGAACAAACTTAAACGGTTCGTGGGGAACGGCGGCCCCGCCAGGGGGAGAAAAGCAAAGCGTCGCATCGGCGACGTATAATTGCGCACTTTGATGCCGCTCCTTCGGAACGGCCGTGATCATTCACAAAAGCATCGCGGTTGGCGATTGTAGGATTAACCGTAGTGCGTGGCGCCCTCCGGTCCGCAAGACTGGCTTCGAAAGACACGCTTTCTGAAGCCAGGGAGAACTGCGGACATGAAGAAACCTTCTTCGAAAATTCGCGACGAAATCGCCAAACTGCAGGAACAGCTCAAACAAGCGGAGACACGGGAAGCCGAACGCATCGGCCGGATTGCACTCAAGGCAGGCCTTGGCGAAACCGAGATCGACGAAATCGAGCTTCACGCGGCCTTCGAGGGTCTGGTGATACGCTTTCGCCAAGGCCAAGGAGTCATCGCTTCGACCGGAAGAAAGAGGAGCGCTGGCGAAAACGGCGGACCCGCCGGGACTACGACGCTCGCGCCTGGCGCGGCTCAGGGCAGCGGTGGCGAGGCTTAAGCGGATGGCGAAAACGAGGACATCCGATGCCCGCAGAAACGACACGCGGGAAAAAATTGAACTCGGTGGCCTGATCGTAAAGGCGGGCCTGCGATACGAAAAAAGGGCGCTTCTGCTTGGAGCACTGGTCGAACTGAGCCTCAGACTGAAGTCCGACGAAGGCGAGCGGACACGGCTGATCGCCATCGGAGCGGAGGCTTTCAGCAATGACAGTGAATAGGTTCGTGCTCGCAATGATCCCCGTCGCGTTGATGACGCTGACGGTTATCGGCATGCATGGCATCGAGCACTGGCTTTCGCCCTTCGGCAAAACGGATGCGGCAAGAGATGCGCTCGGCCGAATCGGTGTCGCCGCACCCTATCTCAGTGCCGCGGCGCTCGGGGTGATTTTCCTGTTCGCAAGCGCGGGCGCAGTCAGCATCAAGCTCGCGGGCTGGAGCGTTCTCTTCGGGGCCGCTGCAACGCTTCTGACGGCAGCATTGCGTGAGGCATCCCGTCTTTCCGCGCTTGCTGCAGAAGTGCCCCCGGGCAAGGTTGCCTCGTACCTGGACCCTGCATCTATAATCGGTGCGGCTACAGCGCTGATGGTTGGATGTTTCGCGCTCCGCGTTGCGCTGATCGGAAATGCGGCCTTCAGACGTCCCGAGCCCAAGCGTGTGAAGGGACAAAGGGCTCTTCATGGCGAGGCCGACTGGATGAAGATGCGCGAAGCGGCGAAGCTCTTTTCCGATACAGGCGGAATTGTCATTGGCGAGTGCTACCGCGTCGATAAGGACAGCTCGGCAGAGCAGTCGTTTCGAGCGGATGATCTCGACACCTGGGGCGCTGGCGGCAAACCGCCATTGCTCTGCTTCGACGGGTCATTCGGGTCGTCGCACGGGATCGTCTTTGCCGGATCCGGTGGGTTCAAAACAACATCAGTGACAATTCCGACGGCACTCAAATGGAGCGGGGCGCTTGTCGTGCTCGACCCTTCAAGCGAAGTGGCGCCGATGGTCTGTCGACATCGCAAAGCCGCCGCGCGGTTCCTCCGGATCCTCGATCCGAAGGAACCGGAAACGGGCTTCAATGCGCTCGACTGGATCGGTCGGTTCGGCGGGACCAAGGAGGAAGATATCGCGTCGGTCGCTTCATGGATCATCAGCGACAGCGGCGGGGCGCGTGGCTTGCGCGACGATTTCTTCCGCGCTTCGGCGCTGCAATTGTTGACCGCTTTGATCGCTGACGTCTGCCTTTCCGGCCATACCGACCAAGAAAACCAGACCTTGCGGCAGGTTCGGACCAATCTGGCGGAACCCGAGCCGAAACTGCGCGAACGGCTAAAGTCGATCTATGGCAATTCGAACTCGGACTTCGTGAAGGAAAACGTCGCCGCCTTCGTCAATATGACGCCGGAAACCTTCTCGGGTGTCTACGCCAATGCTGTGAAGGAAACGCATTGGCTGTCCTATCCGAACTATGCGGCCCTGGTTTCCGGTTCGACCTTCTCTACCGATGCCCTTGCCGCCGGAAGCACCGATGTGTTCATCAACATCGACCTCAAGACCTTGGAGACGCATGCCGGGCTTGCCCGTGTGATCATCGGCTCGTTCCTCAATGCGATCTACAATCGCGACGGCCAGGTGAAGGGGCGGGCGCTCTTCCTTCTCGATGAGGTCGCGCGCCTCGGTTACATGCGGATCCTCGAAACCGCGCGTGATGCTGGCCGCAAGTATGGCATCACGCTGACAATGATCTATCAGTCGATTGGACAGATGCGCGAAACCTATGGCGGCCGAGATGCCGTAAGCAAATGGTTCGAGAGTGCGAGCTGGATTTCTTTCGCCGCGATCAACGATCCCGACACGGCGGACTACATCTCTAAACGCTGCGGCATGACGACGGTCGAGATCGACCAGGTCAGTCGAAGTTTCCAATCGAAGGGAGCGTCGCGAACCAGATCAAAGCAGCTTGCCGCGCGTGCCCTGATCCAGCCACACGAAGTGCTTCGCATGCGCGCCGATGAGCAGATCGTCTTCACCGCCGGCAACCCGCCGCTTCGCTGCGGACGGGCGATCTGGTTCAGGCGAAAGGACATGAAGGCTTGCGTCGATGTGAACAGGTTCCACAAGATCGCGCAAGACGTCTGAGGCTCCAGGATCGAACCGGCGCGAAGAGCAGCGAGCAAGGGTGATCCAGAAAAATGAAGAGTATCGGAGAAATCAGCATAGCGGCGCCCCAAAGGGCGAGATGTCGGGAATTCTCGCCGTGCGGAGGGCGGGAAAAGGGCAGCCGCAGGAGCCTCAACGTAGAGGCCCGAAGGGGAGGCGGGACCGACTGTACCCCGCGCCTCGCACACGATCGACGGCGAGCCTGCCTGCGCAATGACGATCGGTGCGGTGGCTCGTCGGAATAATACCCACAGGTGCCCGCGCCCCCAACTTGAGAAAGATGGGCACGGTGTCAGTTGCATGCAAAAAAAGCCTCCGTCAGAACGGAGGCTCTGCGCTGACACGGCCGTTTTGTTCCGCCAGGGCGACCTCGCGCTCGGCCTTGGCGAGTTCAAGTTCAGTCTCGATTTGCCGACGCTCGCCAGTGCAGACGGCGTTCCTGAGCTCGGCCAGCACTTCTTCGATGTGTTGTTCGATCGTCATCATCGTCATCTCCTCATGTTTGAGAAAGATGACATCCGCGGTCTTGGGGAGAGGGTCGGGTCAAGGAGCGCCAAGCGCCCGCACCACGGCGGGTGAAGGAGCCGAAATGCGCAGGCATTTTGGGGGGAACCGCCCGTCCTTGAGGCGGTCCTTTCAACACGTCAAAATGGGATGATCTGAGCAAATCCCAACCTCTCGTGTGACAGCAAAAAGCCGGAAACCGGCTCGATGCCTGTTTCCGGCTTCAGAAATGAGGCCTAACCCCGCTTGGTGGCGGGGCCGGCGGCTCCTTACTCCCGGTTCGGGCGGGACCAGATGAGCTGGTATCCGTCTTCGCCATCGACTTCCGTCAGCGTCGCGTAGATCGGAGCCAGGAAGCTCGGGTCATCGAGCTTGACCGAGAGGTAGTCGCGGTCCTGTTCGGAGCGCTTCTGCCAGGCGGCGCCGAGTTCAACGGCGCCCGCAAAGATGCGGAACTGCGGCCCCTTGTCGGAGGGGCTCTCGATGCGGGCGATGCGAGCCTTGACGTTGAGGGCGAGGGTGCGGATCGAGCCGGTGAAGCCGCTTTCGTTTGCGGTGAAGGTGCCGATGGTAGCCATTGTCCTGTTCCTTTTGCTGTTTCGGGCCGCACCATTGCGGCCTCGATGGCAGTCGTAAAGGCCGGGGACGATCGGACCGCACCCGTAAGGGCCGGAACAAACGTGAAGGGCGGAACGGAAGAACTTTCTTGTTTCGCGAGGAATGGCGGTGATCCGGGGTCCCACTCAAGTGGGGCGGTCTCCGCCAGGGGATGAAAGTTTCGGCGAGCCGTTGCGGGAACAAGAGCAAGGCGAAGCCGTTCCCCGGGCAGACATACCCCATCGAGACCGCGGATGGTGCCCCGGCGCTCAGGAAAAAGGATATGACTGTGGCGATCGACATCAGATGATCCCAAGCCGACAGCCGCACCGGGTTTAACTTGACTGCCAGCACAACGGTCAAGACATGCTTCTCGCTTTGCCCTCAGCCAAGGGTCGCCTGCGAGACAAACTTAGAGCGATAGATTTACATCGCGATTCGTCGCCCGGAGGAAAAATGCGTCAGCAAACCAAGCCGTTCATCGTTGAGATCAAGCAGTCCAGAAAGCCGAAAACGGGGATCCATAAACCGTCGATCTGGGGGAAACTGGATCAGAGCGTGGCTGACAGCCCTATGGACCACCTGAAGCCGGTCGTGGAGTCGGCCACCGCCAATAGCGGCGACCGGCCTTAATCATTCGCCTCCGACGCTACCAAGCCGCATACGGTCGCGCGCTGCGCGTGCACCGCCGCTACCTCAGTCCCCACTTTGGTTTTTCATGACACCTTCTGGCTCGCGGCATCCCGGCCATCCGGGTCAAGGGCCGGCGCAGGGGCGAAGCCTCCGTTGATGCGGTCAGCGGGTACGCGGCACGTCTGCCTTATTCGTTGTCTTGTTCATTCTATCCTTGTCCTGCTGCAGCACATGATTCCAATCGTCGGCGGAGGGGCGAAGTCGATGCCATGCGCACCCGACGTCGTCAGCCAGTGCGCGGAGCCGGCCGGCATAGGCGTCGCCTTGCGAATTGGCATCTGTCGCTGCGACGAGTTGCGGGTCCGAGCCTGCCGCCAGCGCGCGCAAGGCGGCACTCGTCGCCGGCGCCCAGCCACCGCCAGTGCTAAGATAGAGCGTGCCCGCCCGCATCCCTTCGATGGCCGCCAGGCTCATGGCGTCGATCGCCGCCTCGGTCACACAGAGGCGAGTGGCATTTGTGCAGCCAATCCGGAACAAAACCTTGCTGCCGCCGGTCGCAAATCCACGCCATTCCGGCCCACGAGATTCCCATCCGCAAACCTCACCGAACTCGTCGGTATGCGCCGCCCACATGCTCCCCGAGGGCCCTTCGCGCAGTAGACCTTGAGCGATCGCGGTGCGGATGATGGGGACAGGAAGGCACCGCTGCCAACGGAGATAACGCCATGTTGCGGAGCCCGGCCATGGCGATCTCCGGCTGGCCCAAGTTTCGGAAATGGAAGTGAGGTCCGGAAGTTTACGACTTTCGTGCTCCCACATGGTAGGCGACGGCTCCGCACCCGAAAGTGCGGCGACCCGAGCGCATGCTTCGAGGAAGGCGCAACGCTCCAAGTGGACTACGAGACCGAAGACGTCGCCTTTCTCCTCACCCAGAGGATCGAACCATCCCTTTCCTGAGTGCGTGACAATGATGATTTCGCTGCCACGGCGATACTTCAATGCACGTTTTGTGCTCTCTCTAGGGTCGAGAGCGAAACCAGAGGTCTCCAGTGCCACCTCACAGCGCACAGTTTCCCGCAGTCGTTCAATCTCACTCCGGTTCATTTCTTCATTCAGTCGCGTCGCGACCGTCCTCCCATCTCGCTTCTTCCCGTGATTATCGCGGGCCGATTTCAAACCGCCGCGAAGAGAAAAGGCCGCAAGGGCGCGCTCCGCAATTGTAGGATTCTACAATTGGAGACGTCAGCCGCGAGGAAGCCTCGCTTGCGGCCGCCGGCTCGCAACCGGCAGCCGGAACAGCGCAGGAATGAAGGAGGGGGGCCCAATGAGCCGCCCAGGGATGAAATTCTTGGTGGAAGATCCGGACCCGGGCCAGGACGCCATCACAAACAAGCGGCTGACCCAGCACGATCGTCAGCATGCACCGTTACCGCGGAAATCGCCGCCGCCGATGAACAGAACGCTCAAACATCACCGACGGCCGATCTTCGAATTGATTGCTCAATCGCTCACAGCGGCCGACCCAGTCGTGTCACCTCCTCACCGCCAACCGACAAATCCCCATTGCCACCTCGAACGAATTTTCGAACGCCGGGAGTGGCAGGACCTCGTAGCGCGAATGGAAGTTGTAGGCGCCGGTAAAGAAGTTCGGCGTCGGAATGCCCCGCGCCGAAAGCACGGCGCCATCGGTCCCGCCGCGCATCGGGAACAGCTTCTTCTTGATCCCAAGCTCATCCATGGCCGTGAAGAGCAAGGAGACCGCCCGATTGTCCTTAGCCAGGCTGGCGGCGATGTTTCGATAGGTCTCGGTGACCTGGTAGCGGACGTTGCCGCGGGGGTAACTTAACCGGATCCGCTCCGCGACCTCGGCGATCCGCCGCTTGCGCTGATGGAACCCGTCGGTGTCGAAGTCTCGGATCAGGCAGGTGAGTGTCGCCTCGCTGTCATTGGCGACGAGATCCTTGAACCAGAAGAAGCCCAGGCGATCCGCGGTGTGTTCCGGCGTGTCGTTGCGGTCGAACTGGGCCATGAAGGCGATCGCCATCGTCAACGGATTGACGAGATTGCCCTTGGCCGACATCGGATGGGCGCTGACACCGGTGAAGACGATCTCGGCGGAGGCGGCGTTGAAGGTCTCAAGCACCACTTCACCCAGTTCACAGCAGTCGATCGTATAGGCAAAATCGCAAGGAAACCGAGAGAGATCGAGCGCCTTGGCGCCGCGTAATCCGATTTCCTCGTCGGGTACGAAGGCGGCGTAGACATCGCCGTGCTCTTTGCTGTCGAGCCGTCCAAGCAACGTCATGATCACCGCGATCGCCGCCTTGTTGTCGGCGCCGAGCACACTGGTGCCATCACCGACGATGATGTCCTCGCCCTGCCAGCGGGCGATCTCCGGATGCTCGGCGACCCGCAGCCAGATGTCTTCCTCGGCATTGAGGCAAAGGTCCTTGCCGTCGAAGCGCAGGATCTGCGGCCGGATGAACGGCGAAAGGCCGACATCGACGGTGTCGAGGTGGGCGATAAAGCCGATCGCCGGCGCGTCGGGGCAACTGCCGCGTTTGAGACCGGTGACGATGGCATTTCCATCGACGACAACGTCTGCCAGGCCCAGTGTCCGCATCTCCTCAGCCAAGAGGGCCGCGAGGGTGGCCTGACCGGGCGAGGAGGGCAGGCAAGTCGCGCGGCCATTGCTTTGGCTTTCGATCGCCGCATAGCGAAAGAAGCGGTCGATCAGTTCCTGGCGAACGTCCATGGATGGTCCTCAAGTGGGAGATGCGGGCTGAGACGGCCCGTTTAAAGGGTGCAGCGGTCCGACTAGACTCGGACGATGCCGACACCATGCGAGATCTGGATATCGGTGCCGAGCCCAGCCGATTGCTCTTTGAGCCGCGCCAGAATCCGCTCGGCGCGGGCCCCGGTCGCCAGATGCGGCGCTAGCCGCCGCTCGAGCACGCCGTCTTCCAACGCTTGTTCGCCACCGATGATGACCGGATACAGTTTGATCTCGACGAGACGGTTGTCGGCATCGAAGGTCGTGGCCGCCACCACGCTCTCCCAGACCTCCGGCGCCGTCCAGGTCGACTTCTCGGAGCGCACATGGAAGATGAAGTTGCCGAGGCTGTAGAAGATCGGCCGGCCGCGATAGATCTCGATCGGCTGCAGCACCGGCGCACCGTGGCTGACGAAGAGCGACGCGCCGGCATCGATGCAGGCGCGGGCGACACCACTCACCCAGCCAGGCACCTGGTACCAGTCGGACGCCCAATGATGATGGTGCAGATAGGCGACCACCAGCGATCCGTCTTTCGCCGCCGCCGTGATGGCGCCAAGGTTCCTCTCAAGATCCGCCGCATCGATGTTCACGCTGCGGCCGCAGCGCTCCGATCGCCGGAACACGGCCCGGGCAAGGGCGATCTCGGTCTGCGGATCGAGCTCTGGACGATCGTCCGGCTGGCTGTCATTGGCGAGATCAATCGCGGTGTAGCCGACCTGGTCGCGAATGGCGGCCAGTTGTTCGAATGCCGGGGCATCGACCTCGATCCTCTGGGTGATCCCGAGCCGATTGACGCCGGGACGGGCGGGGCGGTTGGCGTCGCCGTCGGCAGCATACATGAAGTCGGGTCCGGGACCGCCGTCCATCGCAACGATGGCAACCGGCCGCCCGGATACCGTTGCACGGCTCGCTTGAGAGACCTCGCCCTGATCTCGACCGAGACCCGCATGCAGGAAGCCACGTTTCTCGACCTCTTCCAACGTCGAGAGCACGCCCGACGGACCGAGGTCGAAGGCATGATTGTTCGACAGCGACAGCGCGTCGAACCCGATGCCCCGAAGGCAGTCAAGCACGACTGGATCGCTGCAGCCGAAGAACGAGCCTTTCAGCGGCCAGCCACCGTGACGCCCAAGGATCGTGCTTTCGAAGTTGGTGAAGGCGAGATTGGCTTGGCAAAGCAGCGAGCGAACCTTGGTGAAGGCCGGATCGGTGACGTCGCGGATGTCGTGCTTGATCAGCGATTGGCCAGTCAGGGCAAAGGTGAAGCGTTCTTTCATGCGATAACTTTCTATGGCGATTGCGGCCAAGCGTTCGGGGATTGTGATGACGGGCGCAGCGCTCGCGCGTTCCCGTCCTGGAAGGAGCGCGTCCCTCAGCATGTGAAGCGCTCGGGTCGGGCGGCAATCAGGCTGCGGGTATAGGCGTTGTCGGAGCGGGAGAAGATGAAGTCCGAGGACCCAAAATCCTCGATCCGGCCGTTTTTGAAGATGTAGACGGCGCTGCACATCGCCTGGACGATCGCCAGGTCATGGGAGATGAACACCATGGTCATGTCCTCTCCGGCGATGGTTTCCTTCAGCAGCGTGACGATCTCGGCCTGCACCGAGACGTCGAGGGCCGATGTCGGCTCGTCCGCAACGATGATCTCAGGCTTGGCGAGCAGCGCACGAGCGATGCAGACCCGCTGCTTCTGGCCGCCGGAGAGCTGATGCGGATGGCGAGACGACAGGCTCCGGGCAAGGCCGAGGCGATCCATCATCATAGCCGCCGTCTCGGCAATCGGTTTGTCTCTGGATCCACCCGCTGCACCGAAGCGAATGCTTTCCTCCAGTGTCTCGGCAATGGTCAAACGCGGATTGAGCGAGACGGACGGATCCTGGAAGATCATCTGCACCCGGCCAAGAAGACCGCTGCGCCGGCCGCTTGAGGCCGCCTCATAGCTTTGCTCGCCGATCACGATCCGGCCCTGATGGGCGCTGTCGAGACCGGCGAGGATGCGGCCGAAGGTGGTCTTGCCGCTGCCGCTTTCGCCGACGATGCCGGTGATCGTGCCACGCGGCAGGCGGATGCCAACATCGCGCAGGCCGAAGCTCGATCGTTTGCGGCCAAGTCCCAAGCCCAAGCCCAAGCGCAATCCTTGCGGGGAAAAAGCTTTCGAGATGCCTTCGGCAACAAGCAGCGGGCGCTCGGCATGATCGGTGGCGCGAGAGCCGTCCGGACCATCCCTGTCTGCCACTTTGTCTTCAGCCGTCGCGACCTGTGGCGGGATGCGCAGTCGTGGAACGGCGGCAAGCAGCTTGCTTGTATAATCATGGCGTGGCTGATCGAGGATGATGACGGTGTCATCCGTCTCGACCACCTGGCCCTTCTTCATGACCAGCACCCGGTCGGTGATCTCGGCGATCACCCCCATGTCGTGGGTGACGAGAATGACCGAGACACCGGTGTCATCAACGAGGGTTCTGAGCAATTGCAGCACCTGCTTTTGCACCGTGGCATCGAGTGCCGAGGTCGGCTCGTCGGCAATGATGATGTCGGGTGAGCCGGCAAGGGCAATGGCGATGACGATGCGCTGTCGCTGACCGCCGGAGAACTGGTGTGGGTAGCTGCCATAGCGCCGCTCCGGCTCGGGAATGCCGACACGGGCCAGCAGATCGATGGCCCGGGCGCGGGCCGCGCGTTGCGACAAGGAAGGGTCGAGCGCAAGGCAGGTTTCCTGAACTTGCGCGCCGACGCTCATCAACGGATCGAGCGAAGCGGTGTGATCCTGGAAGATCGCCGAGATCCGTTTTCCCCGCAGCGCCTCGCGCTCGCTGGCGGTCATCCGCTCCAAAGCCTTGCCGTCGAAGCTGATCGTTCCCGAGGACTGCTGGAACTCGGGCGCAAGCAGTCCGAGGATGGCATTGCCGACGGTCGACTTGCCAGCCCCGGACTCGCCGATGATCCCAAGGATCTCGCCACGGCCGAGCTCGAAGCTGACGTCGCTGAGGATCGTCGTCGGGCCGGCCGCGGACAGATGGCGAAGGCTAAGGTTCTCGACCCGCAGCAACGCGGCCAACGGAGACGTCGAGGATCCTATGTTCAATCGCTGCTGCGGAGGCATGTTCATCTGTTCCACTGTCATCGCGTCTGGTTCCTTGGATCGAGACTGCGGCGAACGTCCTCGCCGACGAGATTGATGGAAGCGATCAGGCCGAAGAGGGCGAGACCCGGAAACAGGCTGATCCAGTACTGGCCGGTCATCAGGTACTGGAAGCCGTTGGCAACGGCGGAGCCGAGCGACGGTTTGTCGATCGGAACGCCGAGGCCAAGGAACGACAGCGTCGCCTCCAGTGCTACCGCATGGCCGACCTCGATCGGGATCAAGGTGATCGCCGGTGCGATGCTGTTGGGCAGCAGGTGGCGGAAGATGACCCTTGATGTCGGAAGCCGCATCAGCCGGGCCGCATCCATATAGGGCTTCTTGACCTCGCTGAGCGCCACGCCACGGGCGATCCGGGCGTAGGTCGCCCATTGCACGATGACCAGCGCCAGGATGATGCGGTCGATGCCCGGACCGAGCGTGACGATGGCAATCAGCGCAATCAGGATGGTCGGCAGGCTGAGCTGCAGGTCGACGAGCCGCATGATGACGACATCGACCCATTTGCCGAAGTAGGCGGCACTCACCCCGGCGGTGAGCCCGATCAGGGCGGCAAGTGCTGAACTGACGATCGACACCACCAGGCTGATGCGCAGGCCATAGAGAATGGTGCTGACGATATCGCGGCCAAGCCCGTCGGTTCCAAGCAGATAGAGATAACCGCCGCTGCCAAGCGTTCCCGGTGGCGACGATGCCTCCCAGCCAAAGATCTGCAGGGGATCGTAAGGGTTCTGCGGTGCGATCAGCGGTGCGGCAAGGGCAACCAGCACGTAGCTGACGAGCAGGATTTTGGACAGGGTGAGCACCGGTCCGCGTCGGGGCTTCTTTAATGCGCTCAGGATTTGGGCTTTCATGACGGTCCCTCTCAAGAAGACAGGCGCACGCGCGGATCGAGCACGGCGTAGAAGAGATCGACGAGGGCGTTGAGCCCGACGAAGGCGACGGCGATGAAGGTGAGGGTCGCCATCACCACCGGGCGATCGAGCAACTGGATGGAGTCGATCAGAAGCTTGCCGACGCCCGGCCAGGAGAAGATCGATTCCACCACCACGGCAAAGGCGAGCATGCCGCCGAACTGCAGGCCGATGATCGTCACGATCGGCACGCTGATGTTCGGCAGCGTGTGGCGCATCAGGATCCGCCGTGACGACAGCCCCTTGGCGCGGCAAAACCGGGTAAAATCCTGGCTTTCGACCTCGATCGTGCCGGAGCGTGACAGCCGTGCGATCAACGCGATGTTCGGAATGGCGAGCGCCAGCGCCGGCAGCACCAGGTGCCAGAGCCCGTTGGCGGTCAGCCAACTCCAGTCCTCGCCAAGGACACGCTCGGTTGCCCCCCGGCCACCGGAGGGAAACCAGCCGGTGAGGATGGCGCCGACGAGGATCAGCATCATCGCCAGCCAGAAGGAGGGGATGCTGAGCGCCGAGACGCTGCCGTTCAGCAGAGTCCGATCAAACAGCGTGCCCACGCGCCGGCCAGCAAGAAGTCCGAGCCCGGTACCAAGCGGGGCGGCAATCAGCATGGCGATAATGGCAAGTTCCAGGGTTGCCGGTAGCTTGCTCATCACCAGGGTGAAGGCCGGCTGATGGTAGATGTAGGAGGTGCCGAAGTTGCCGCTGATCACGTTGCCGATGAAGACGAGGTACTGGCGCCAGATCGGCTGATCGAGACCGAGCGCGATGGTGGCCGCCTGAATGTCCTCCGGGGTGGCGGTGTCGATGTTGACGACGTTGAAGACCGGATTGCCGACGCTGTGGATGCCGATAAAGCCGATCAGCGACATGGCGATGAGCAGCAGGAAAGCCTGTGACAGCCTTCCAAAAACAATCGAGATCATGCCCATCAGCGCTTACTCCGTCGCAGCCTGCGTCTGCATCGCCGTCGTCCAGCCGCGCGGATGCATGACGTAGGAGCCGATGCGCGGTCCGTAACCGACGATGTGGTGGAAGTGGTAAAGCGGGATGATCGGCTGGTCGGCCATCACCAGCTCCGTTGCCGAAGCCAATGCCGCATTGCGCTCAGGCCCGACGGCAATGCTCTCGGCCTTGTCCAGCATCTCGTCGAAGGCGGCGTTCTGATACTTGCCGAAGTTCAACGCGCCGGTTCCGCGCTCCTTGCTCGGTGAAGCGAGCAAGGCGCGAAGGATGATGTCGACAGCCTCACCGGAGGTGCCGCCATACCAGACGGCGTAGTCGCCGGCAGCGCGCTTGGTGTTGAACACCGAGAACGGCGCTGTTGCCGGCTGGGCGGCAATCCCGATGCGGGCCCAGCTCTGGGCAATCGCCTGCAGGCTCTCGGCGTCGCCCGGATAACGCCCGGCCGGTCCGGCAAGCACCAGGTTGAAGCCATCAGGATATCCGGCCTTAGCCAGCAACGCCTTGGCCTGCGCATAATCCGGAGCCTCAGGCAACAGCTTGGCCGACGTGCCCGGCAGGCCAGTCGGAAACACCTGTGACGCCGCGGTGCCATAACCGGCAAGGATCTTGTCGGCGAGAATGCCGCGGTCGGTGGCAAGCGCCAGCGCACGCCGCACCTGCGGGTTCTTGAACGGGTTGGCGATCGGCGCGCCCGCCTTGTCGGTCACACCGGGAAGGGTGTCGCGAGCCACATCGAACTGGAGGAAATTGATGCGGGCGGCACCGACGCTGGCAATCCACGCGCCGCGCTGCTTCAGACCGTCGACATCGCGGGCGGGAATGGCGTCGGCGACATCGACCTCACCGGTGCTTAAGCCCGCCACCCGGGCGGCCGGGCTCTCGATCACTCGGAACGTAACCTTCAGCCAAGCAGGCTTGCCGCCCCAGTAGGCGTCGTTGCGAACAAGCCTCAGGTTCTCGCCGGAACTCCAGCTCGCAAACTTGTAAGGTCCGGTGCCATTGGGCGCGGCGCCGGAATTGAGCGCTTCGGTGGTCTCAAAACCGTCCGCCGGCTTGTTCATTATGAAGATCGAGGAGAAGGTGAGCGGCAGGGTCGGCGCCGCAACATTGGTCTCGATGACCACCGTCAGCGGATCGGGTGCAGAAACCGCCTTGATGCCGCTGACAGACGAACGAAAGCCACCGCTTGGAGGCTTCAGGAAATCCCGGATGCGCTCGATCGAATAGACAACGTCATCGGCGTCAAAGACCGCGCCATCATGGAAGCGCACGCCGTCGCGGAGCTTGAACTCCCAATGCGTGGAGGAAAGTGCGCGCCACGAACTGGCAAGGCCGGGCTTTAGCTCGAGACCCTCGTCCTGATACACCAGTCGCTCATAGATATGCGAGAGCAGTGAGGTGTTCTCGTTGAGATTGGCGTAATGCGGATCGAGCGTCATCAGCTTGTAGGAGGTGGCGATGCGCAGTTCGCCCGCTTCCTGCGCCCCGGCGGGCACAGAGACCAACGGCGCCCCTAGCGAGACGGACAGGAGAAACGCCGGCAACAGGCGCTTGCGAAAAGGTCTTCCCAGTTTCATGTGCAATTCCCTTTGTTTTTGGCAGAGTCAGAGGCTCGCGCCGAAGGGCTCCGGCGCGGGGTCATTTTGAGATTGCTTAAGTGCCGGCGGCGGGCTGCGAGCGAGCCGCTTACGATGCGGCGAACACCTTCAGCCGCTGAGGCGTGGCGAGGGGTCAGCTGCCGTGTCAATTTTGAGCAAATCAGCCAGCACGGTACGGATTTGCGGCCAGGGTTCGTCGGAACAGGTGAGGGAAGGCTGGTTACGCGTCACAATCGCGTCGAGTTTGGCCGCAACACCAGCGATCGACGGCGCCGGCGTCAGCCACAAGGCTTGGGCGGCCAGTTCCTCCGCCAGCGCTGCGCGGTCCTCAACTTCAAGAGCCTCATTGTAAGCTCGTGATCCGTCTTGGTCGCGCGAGGATGACGGGTCAGCCGAAAAGAGGGAGGTTTCGAGGTGTTGCAGTTGCGCCGTCGATTCGCTCATACGGTCCCACGTGGCACGCCAAAGATGCCAGGCCGCCAGCGCCTCATCCTGGTTGCCCGCTTCAAACAACGGATTTTCAGGGGCGGAATGAGCCTGAGGTGTGGGTAAGCAGGCCGCAACCAGGGAATGTAGATCTCCACGGGTGACGGTAGGCAAAGTTCTGCTATTGTCGGAATCAGCCATGATCCGAGCTCCTGACAGCTTGGGTTTGGTCAGGCTGTGCGTGGTGTTCCAAGCACCGAGCACAGCCGCATGAACCTTTAAGTGCCACATGAACCAAAAAAGTTCAACCGAGAAATTGAAATTTATGAGTGTAATAACGGGAGCTCAGATTCGCGCTGCAAGAGCGCTTGTGCGTTGGACCGCTGAGGAGCTGGCAAATGCAGCAAGCGTGGGGCTCTCCACAATCCGACGAGCTGAGGCGGAAGATGGGCCACCAACAATTACGCCAGCGAACCTGAAGTTAATCCGAATTGCTCTGGAATCCGCCGGCGTAGAGTTTATCCCCGACCACGGCGACGGAGCAGGGATTCGATTAAAGAAGTAGCCATCGAAACTCAGCTTCCTTGTCCACCCAAGCCGGTTACCGCTGCTTAACCAGCACAGATGGCGCTGCTAACTTTGGCTTGAGCAACCGCTCTTGATCGCATGCTGATCTCTGACGCGCACAATCGCGTGAGGGGACTATGAATTTCACAGGCTCCGTCATCTATGTGCGGTCTTTGAAGTCGGACGCTCAGACGCCGGGTCTCTTCTTGCTCATGCAAGAGGAGGCCTTTTTTGAGTGCCCTATCCCCGACTTGTACCGCAACGCCGACCAGGAGCGCCGCGAGCTTAACCGCAGCACTGGAAACGCGCCAACTTCATTCGACGCCCTCGCGCGCCAGACCAATAATATACCACCCTGTCACCTCCCTGCGACGTGCGGTAGACTAACTCACCCCCGGCTCATTCCCTTTCAACGAGGATGATGCGCAGCGCCCGAATGGCGTCCGCTGCGTCGATCAGGGTATCCTTGATGTCCTCGATGGATAAATCTCTGACGCGGGCAGATGCGATACCCAAATTGATCACCACATCGTTTTTGCGCCGGTTGCCTGCAACGCCGGCTTGCTCGCGCATATCGCGGATCGTAGCGACCGATCGATCGAGGAGCCGACTTACTTCGGAGGGCGTTAGCTTCTCGACCTCATTCGCAGCTCTGATCAGTTCGGAAACAAATGCGGTCGTTTGAAACATGGGAACCCGAGAATTCATAAGCAATGCATCCAACGTGCGGATCTGTCTCGCACGTCGGTTTTTCCTTTTAAGCATCATGACGCGGTCGGAGCGACCTTCTGATCTTGCACGATCCCTCACTTCAGCCGATCTTTTGCGACGTTGTTTGCGGTCAAAAAGAAGCCCCGCCTTTTGAGGCGAGGCGAGGATCGCATCCATATGGCTCGATGGACGCGGGCAACTTTAGGAGAAGCTACCGAACGGACGAAGGGAAGGTCTGTTTCTGTGATTCCGGTACGGTTCGGAGAAAAATCTCGCCGGGACCAAACGGCGGCGCCAACCGAAGAACCATAATCAACTCATCGTGCTTGCTGCCATGGCCGATAAAGCCGTCGGGAATGCGGCCAACCGCCATGAAACCCTGGCGCTCATAGAAGCGGATTGCCTGCGAATTCTCCGCGTTCACGGCAAGCTCGAGCTGAAGAATTCCGTGCGCCTGCGCGTGATCTGCCACCTCTCGCAAGAGATTTGCCGCAACCCCGCTACCGCGCTCGCACTTTCGAACATAGACGCTGACAAGCTTCGCGCGGTGGGCCATTTTCCGCGCATTCTCAAACCTCAGCCCCATCATGCCCACCGATTGCCCATCCTGAAACGCGACAAACACCGGCTGGTTTAGATGTTGACGCCATTGACGATCGGAGAGTGAAGCCCAGTCCGCAAACACGCTCGCATAGGAAAATGGTTCGTGCGAAAGCGCCTCCAGGCGCATCCGCCGAAACACATCCACGTCCTTGGGGTACAATCGTCTGACGACCAATCCGTTGTCAGGCACATTGGCCTCCCTAAAATCACCGGTTCGTCCTGACCTGCTCATGCATGTGTCTCTCTGAGGAATGAACCTGCCTCGGCGGCTAGGCTGTCGCATCGCTCTGCGCTTATTGACCCGACCACTGCCATTCGGTGGATGCCGAGTTGATGGTTCCTCGCGCTGTATTCGCTGACAGGTCTGCCCAGAGCGGGTCGCGCGTGAAACTCTCGAGATCACCGGCCGCCTGGACTAAGGGCATCTTCCGGTATCGCGAAAGGAGCGCCGCCGCACCATCCAAAAGTCCGATCCCGCCGAATGGGTCAGTGCCATCCGGTTTCAAGACGCGGTGTCCCCAAAGCCCCGGCAGACGGTCGCGACGCATCTCTTCCCAAACTTCCAACTCGCCCGATCGCGCAAACGCTTTGGCAGCGAGGTAACGCATGAGTGGGTAGTAAATGACCTGGCGACATCCACCGAGAACGCGCACGCCCGGCATGATGGAAGTCACCAGAAACACCAAGAAGAGATTTGGCGCCAGCACGCGTTGTCGAAGCGCCGCCACGAGACTTTCCGGTCGGAACTGGACTTCGAAGTCCGCTTGGTTTTTCGTTCGCAGCACGTTGTCGCGGAGACGAAGGGGAACAATTCTGCCTTTGTCAGTACCCCAAAAGAAATCTGTTGTTCGGCGGACCCATCCCTTCCAGGGGCCCGTGTTCAATTGATCGATCGTGTCCAAGACGCTCTCGGCAACCGCACGATTTCGGATGAAGCCTGCCGACAGCCACGATGCGGGGTCTTCGAGGTGATCTGCAACCAGGTCTGCTATATCGAGATCGTCAAGCTGAAGCAGCTTGACGGAAGAAGACAGCCTGCGGCGCCACAGCATCTGATTGGCGCCCCCGATCGCGTCGGCAGCAGAAGCAAATTCACCTGAAGGAAGCTCGCAGAGGAGGTGAGCGGCGGCGGCGTTCGGCGCCAATTGGCCTTGAGCGTTCGTCAGCGCAAAACGGTATGGTCCGCTCAAACCGCAGACGCTGAATGAATCCATCCGGCTTCGCGGCAATCCGAAGACATTGAGCGCCTCACCCTCAAGCCAGAGCCAGCCGGGGCCTTTCTTCGCCTTTTCCGCGAAACTGACAGTCGAGGCATGATAGGTGATGTACCACTCAAGCCCGTGCGCTTCGAGACCCATCAGGCTGAACAAATGCGTGTAGAGCGCGACGGGCTCGGGCAGCAAAAAGCAGTGCGGACCCGTCTGAAGAACCGGCGCGGACGCCAACTGGTGGCTAGCCCTTCGGGCTTCTTCGTCAGCGAAACCGGATCTGCGCGCCGCCCGCTCGACGCATCGACACAACAGTTCCATGGCATGTAGGCGTACCCGACACGCTGCCTGAACCTTGACGGCGTCGAAGACTGTCGCCGCGTAATCCTCCAGCGGACGTTCCCAGCATGGGCCCATATGCGGCATGAGATCGGACATGGCATGACGCACGTCGCCAGCGCTGCAAAGTTTTCCGTCGGCAAGAGAAGCGGTCATTTCAGGAGGCCTGTCGCCTCGGCGCGAGTGACGCCATGGTGTTCGCGCTGCGCCAGCTGAGCTCAGGCGCCAATGGTTCAGCTTCGGTATCGACGAGTATGACCGGCAAACGCTCGTAACAGTAGCCCGGCGGGATCGCCGGCTTCAGCATCAACGAAACCAGCTCCAACGTGGCGGTTCGCGAATTGGACGACACGATCGTGTAGAAATTCCCGCTGTTCCACGTTACCACCGAATAGCGAAAAAAGGTCCCGAGAGCAGCTGCCGTCGTGGCCAGATCAACCTGAAGACCCGTCATCGTATTGAGAACTTCATCCTTCTTCTTGGAGATGTCGCCAGCCGAGAAGTAGCGCGTTTTGAAGAGCTCGTCCTTTTGGCGTTCTCGTTCCTCGTAGGTGTCAGGGTCCTCATGCGCGAGCTTCTGGACCTGCACGAGGACGCCGCCCGGGCGAATGCGGGGAACGACGAAGTCCAACTGCCTTATCCGGTCACGGTCGTACATCTGGAAAGTTGTGTCCTCCAAGAGCACGTCGAATCCGGCCTGAAAGGCAAAAAGTTCTGGATCCGACAGGTATCTGTCGTCGGTAAGATCAAAGAATGGACCATGGAAGAAGTGCGCATGTTCGCTTCCCCGCTTTGCAACGAATGACACCCGATTGGCGGCAGTCGGGCTGCAGCAGAGAGCTTCGATCCGCCCATTGCCGAGCGTTGCAAGTGCGCGCGCAAGGCATCCGGTCCCTGTCCCGAGCGTATATATTGTCGCCGGCGAAGCGCTCCGGCTCCAGGCCCGCAAGGCAAAGGCGAGGATCGCCGCTCCCAGGCGCGCTTCCTCCTCAAGGCGATAGGGAATGCTGGCGAAGTAGTGGCTATCGAAGTGCCCCCAAAGACGCCGGTGCGTATCTGTAAAGACCGCAGCCTCCAGGTCAAAGTCGAGGAGGCTCATGTCAATTTTTGGCTGAGCAAGGTCCGGAGCTCCGGACTCACCGCGTGCGGTTCTTTCAAAGAAGCCTGCAAACGCCGTGAGCCTCGGCGCACTCCGCCACTGATTAATCGTTGTCCGATCCACCATGACCATCTCCCGTTACAGCGCTCGGTGCAAGTCGACCTCAGTCGGCAAGCACCGCAACCGCAGGTAAGTTCTGGTGCATTTGTGAACCCGGACGGGGGGATAGCCAATCTACCGAAATCGGTAGGCCAGATTGGCGAAAGTTGCGGGATTGGGCAGGTTGGATCGTTCAGAACCTGATCAATTCGAGGAAGCTTGCCCGGGCAACAGCATGATAGCTGGTCACAGCGCCAAGTTTCAGCCTCGCGGAGCGAAGATACAATTTGACGGAATTCTCGGAGATTCCGAGATCCGCAGCTATCTGTTTGGAGATCCGACCCATCGCGAGTAGCCGCAGACACTGGCTCTCGCGCCCGGATAGCTTTCGAATGCGGTCGAACTTGCGATAGCCGACAACCTCAAACACTGTCTCGTGGAGATAGTGAGATAGAATTTGCATTTCGTGGATGCTTGAATCGCGTAGTCGCGTCCATTCTCGCCTAGGGAGCCTGGAAGTCACTGTGAATAGACTACGTTCGCCATTCGAGCCTCGAACTGGAACCGTCAGCCCTTGTGAGCCGATCCCATACGACCGCGCCTCCTTAAACAATCGGCGGGCCCGACCCGAACGCCGGTCAAGGGACGACCAATCTAACGGAAGAAAGCCCCACCGCATGACGTCGATCACCGGGTCTATGTCGAAATAGCCGTTATCAACATATCTCGCCGCCCATGCGTCTGGATAGGTCGTGGCGTAATAGGGGTAGGCACTCGAGCCGCCTCCGGCACGGACCACCAGAAATGTCATGTGCGCCACATTGTATTGCGCGCAAAGTTCGCCAAGTGCGGGGTGGACGTCCTCACGGTGGTTCACCGCCCGCAGCGTTCTCAAGCACGAAGACAATCTGCGGTGGTCGAATAGGGGAAGAAGATTTCGTCTGCCGGTCATTTCATACTGCGCTTCAGATCGGAATTCTGGATCATAGCGGCCGTATTTCGACCGCGAAATTGTAGGATTCACCAACGATGCCAGGAAGCAGCACGCATTCCTGATTTCGGCCGGCGTTGCTTAATGTCCTGTTCGATGGCCATTGTCGGCGCCCGGCGTTGAAAGAGGGGCCCCGCCTGACGGCGGGGCCTGCTGCTTGTTAGTCCCGGATGGAGCGCGACCAGATCAGCTGGTAGCCATCTTCACCTTCGACTTCCGCAAGCGTCGCGTAGATTGGAGCGGGGAAGCTTGGATCGTCGAGCTTGACCGAGAGGTAGTCGCGACCGGTCTGCTCGGAGGTCTTCTGCCAAGCCGCTCCGAACTCGACGTTACCCGCGTAGATGCGGAAGTGCGGGCCTTTGTCGGAGGGAGATTCAATCCGGGCGATGCGGGCCTTGACGTTGAGCGCCAGGGTGCGGATCGAGCCGGTAAAGCCGTTTTCGGAGGAGGAGAAAGAGCCAATGGTTGCCATGTCGAATTTCCTTTCTGTTGTTTCGGGCCGCGCCCTTCGCGGCCTCGATGGCTGTCGAAAGGACCGGGGACGATCGGACCGCACCCATTGGGCCGCAATGAAATGGAGGACGGCAAGGCACACTTTTGTTGGCTGGCACGGAATGGCGGCCCGAGCCGCCAGGGGCAAGAAAAGTGCGCTTGCCGTTGCGGAAGAACGATCGAGGCGCCAGCCGTTTTCCGGTCAGACACGCCTCATCGAGGCCGCGGAGGGAGGACCGTAACGGGAAAGAAACGCGGCAATAGTGACGAAGCAGGTCCAACAGTGGTCCAGAACGTTCAGCGGCTCTCCAGTTCCAGCAATGCCGTCGGAACCGACGTTCGCCATTGCTATCTCCATCCTCGATCAAGGCAGAGCTGCGAATGCCTCCACACGAGATCGTTCGATAGCGGTTCGTGGCCCGGAGGAGATATGCGTCAGCAGACAAGACCGTTCATCGTCGAAATCAAGCAGTCCAGAAAACCGCGGGACAAGACGCAGAAGGCGTCGATCTGGGGTAAACTGGACGTGCGCCTATCCGACGAGCCGCCTGCAATGATCTCGACAGAACAGGGTCCATCGGAGGCCCTCGATCCCGGCGATCAACTCCACAGCAAGCGCCCTTCAGTTGCCTGACGGATGCCAAAGCGCGGCACCAATCCGAAGCTCCCGTGCCGACCGCCTTCGACAGACCAGTCAAAACTCTCCAGTTCAATACGGGCGGCCTCACTGCTGATAGGTTTCCGGGTGGGCAGGGGAGTTTGAGGGGCGGGGCTTTGGGGCGCCCCTCAAGACACGGGATGGCCTCGCGTCCAGTTGGGTTACCGAACGCGAGGATTGTCAGCGGATCGAAGGTCAGCGGTGCAGCAACGCGGCCATCCTCTCCCCAATGAGCCAAAGAGCCTTGTTGAGTTTGATGTCCTGATCGATGCCGTTGATCGGGCGCGATGTCGATCGGCGCGCTCTGCCGAATTCGTCACGCCTTACACCGCGCAAACCGCCTTTGATGCTGTTCTCCTGCACGACATTCCACACGGTCCACAGATCTTCGGCCCGGTCCTCGATACGGCGAGGCACCAGCAATTGCTCTGATTTGATCGGGTTCGCCGCCACGCCTGCGGCGTCGCCAAATCGGACGAGATGTGCAGCTTCGGCCAAGACCTCCCTCTCCTCACGCCCCATTTTCAAGCCTGACCAGTCCTGCGGCGCCGCGAGAGTGCGTTCCGCCTCCCCCAGTACGCGATAGGTACCCTCGATCACCTTGCCTTGGACATCACCGGAATGTCGGACCTTGATCGCGTCGATTGTTCCCGTTTGCGCAACTAGCGAGTTGAGGCAGCACACGCGGAAAAGGCCTGCGAGCAACTCGTACGCACTTGTTCCGTCATTGGCGTTCTTCAGGAGGATTTCGCAAACGGTATCTCCGACGTGATAGACGTTGCCATCATCGAGACGGCGAAGCCGGATGAGGTGCTTTGTAAAGTTCGCCTTTCCTTCCGTCCGGCTAACAGACTGGCGCGCTCCGACCGGCATGAAGCCCTCCTTTATGAGAGCGCGGAGGATCTCAATTGTTGGGATCGGCTTGAAGCGCTCGGAGCGGCTTTCATGCGCCGAGGTTGCAAATATCGAGGGTGCGATGGCACGCATCTCGTCAACGGTGAGGGCACGACCTGTGTCGAAGCGGGCAGTTTTGGCGTAGATGCTCATTGTCATTTCTCCTTTTCCGTCGGACCGCGAAGCAGGCCGCGTCCTGCTTCCCGGGGCCGCGCGAGCGGTGGGGACGGAGGGGGAAAACAGTCTTTGCGGGGAACCGCCTGCACGAAAGCGCAAGCGAAGGAAGGTGGGCGAAAGACTGTTTGGGGGAGAGAAGGGGCAAAGCCCCTCGGCCCCCTCGACCGATGGCTCGATCGGTCAACCAAAAACGAAGCGTATCGGAGCTTTCAGCACAGCGCCGCGTCAGCGGGAAAGCGGGAATTCGCGTCGCGCAAAAGGCGGGAAAAGGGCCGCCGCAGGAGCTTCAACATAGTGGTCCGAAGGAGAAGCGGGACCGACTGCCCCCGTCCGTTGCGTTCCACATTTGGTCGACGCATCAACGCCGTGCCGGAACTGCGCAAGGACGACGCTGTCGCGGCGTGCCGTGCCGGCGCGCTCGGCATCTTTGTTCCAAATGCGAGTACACACGATTCATTCAGAACTTGCTGCGTGGCTCGGAACGAGGAGCGCAAACTTCAGCGTGAACGACTTCACATGCCAGCGATGATCGAGGATGCGGGCGCGCTGCTTGAGGCGCACGATTGCGCGTCACGAACGCGTGCTCGGCCTTTTGACGGGAGGAAGAGACCTCACCACCAGCATGGACGGTGATCCGTTTCCAGACGTGTTGGTCCATCTAGCGGCCGAAGCGGAAGGAAGTTGTCTTTTGGCACCCCGACGACCATTGCCGAGTATCAGGATCGCAAAGCCCTCAAACTGGCGTCACAGAAAGCAAGCCGCCACGGCTTCGACAGATCAACCTGCTTTCACCCTTCCGTCGCGCCGATCATGAACGCCGCATTCCCTCGGAGAAAGAGATCGCCCTAAACCCTGAACGCCCTCGGTGGATCTGAGGCCGCGGAGGTCCGGGCCCGCCTTCAAATATGACGAGCACATGGTGAATACTCGGATCATCGAGTGGGCACGCAAGATCCTGCGAAAGGCCTACTAGCCCGCCGTCGACGTCAGCCAAGCATGGCCATCTTCAACTCCGCCTCGCGGCCGAGCGAGGTCATCCATTCGGCAAACTCCGGTCGGCTCTTGATCTGGCGACCGTAGTGGCGGCGAAGCGCGGTGGTGAGTTCGCTTCCGCGGCCGAGCTTTTCATCGGCAAAGCCGATCATCTGAGAGTTCGGCCAAGCCTGCGGACGGATGGCCGCAAGACGGGCAAAGAGGCTCTCGCCTGACGCATCTGGGTTTGCCTGCGCCATCAAAATCAGCATCGCGGCGGTCGAGCGCGACACGCCCATATGGCAATGCACCAGAACATGGCTCGACGCCTGCTTGTTCTCGCGTGCGAGGAAGTCGGCACCAAAGCGCAGGATCGCCTCGACATGGTCCGGGTGAGGCATCACCCGGTCCGGTGCTGCAGCAATGATGTCGTGGAAGCGCAAGGTCGTGCGATGATGCTCGCCGTAAGCGCCGAAGGCCTCCAGTTCCGGGAGTTCAGGATCGACAATCGACAGGACGTGGGTCACGTTCCGACTGCTTTGGCCCGGCAATTCGTCGATCCCACAAACGGTCAGCACTGGAGAAAAAGTCGCTTCCATGTCAATTTTCCTCGGTCCGGTTTATCAAGCGCCTTCCTCGCATTTACGCGCAAGCAGGGCAAAGAGCACGTCCAGCATCACATACATCGGAGCGCGGCCGGTCGGCACGATGAGGGGATGGGTTGAGGCGCGTTAGGCGTTGAGATTGATGTTTTCATCGGCAAGGGAGGCGACGACGGAGCCGCCGGCAGAGATGGAGACTATACGTGCGCCAGCCTTCTTCGCAATCTCCATGTTCGAAATAAGGTAGCTCGTGCGGCCGGAGAAGGAGAGGACGAAGAGCACATCTTCTGCCGTCAGGCGGGGTGCCGAAACCATCTGCAACGTCGGGTCGGAATAGGCAACGCTTGCGACACCGAGCGAGGCAAGGCAGTGTTGCGTTTCGCCAGCGAGGAAGCCGGAGCCGCCATAACCGTAGACGTCGATGCGGCGAGCCCTGGCGAGCAGTTCGACGACACGGCGAAGTGTCTCGAGGTCGAGATCATGACGGGCCTCGCGCAAAGATTCTGCGGCGCGGTTGAAAACGTCATCGACGAGGCTCGTAAACGGGTCGCCGCCAGCTTCGATTTCTGCTATCTGGCGACGGGTAAGGCCGACGCCGGACGATGGGTCTCTCGCTCACAGCACAATCGCTCCGTCGCCAGTTGTTTCGAAGCGTTCCCATCGGCGTGGATCCGTGATCCCCACTCTGATGTGTCAAAGCGGGTGGTCTCAGCCAGGCGATGAAAGTTTCTAAAGCCCGTTGCGGGAACAAGAGCGAGGCGCAGCCGTTCTACAATCAGACCTGCCTCATCGCGCCCGCCCATGAAGCCGCGGCTGAGGGGAAGGGGATTTGACAGTGGCGATGCGCGCACTCACGCCCCTACTCGAATAGAAGCAGCGCGCTGCAGCACACTGCCACAGCCACAACGAATACTCGCACGTTTCTCGCACGACCTTCGGGCAAGGTTCGCTAGCGAGACCAATGCGTTGCGAAAGAGTTGCGTTGCGATTCGTCGCCTGGAGGAAAAATGCGTCAGCAGACAAAACCGTTTATCGTTGAGATCAAGCATTCCCGAAAGCTGAAACCCAACGGCGAAAAACTATCGATCTGGGGGAAACTGGATTTGAGCGTTGCCGAGGAGCACGTGGCATCCGAGAACCCAGTAGAGGCACCGGCCGCCATCGAAAGCGGCGTCCGACCTTAGCGCCGCGATTGGCGCAAATCCTCAAGAGCCATCTCAAACCTCTGTCGTGTGCGGCTGCAGCCCATAACGAAGCGCGGCCGCACGCCAGAATTCAAGGGTCGCCGTTCGCGTTCAGGCGCTATTGCTGGATCGGCGCATTTCAACGCGCCTCGCCGAGCCGATAACAGACACTCTTTTTGCGAAGCTTAATGGTATCGAAAGCGTCTGGTTATACCAAAGCCTCATGCGTGGGGGTGGGTTTCGAAGTCTTGTGTTGGCAGTATTTCTGCTTTTGTTGATGCTGACGCACCTGGGCGTTGGATCGACCCACGCTGCTGATTCCAGCAACATTCGCAATTCCTGCTGGGCATCCGGCCGCATCTCGGAGAACGTCATTACCATAGCTTTGGCAGCGGAGCGGTGGTTCTGTGATGACCGGAAATTCTCGATTGATTCCGAGCGAGTGCTGCTTCGCTTCGATCTTAGACCGGGTGATCACCTACCTCGATACTTTCTCTCGAGGCGGAGCGCTCTCGAGGCGGTGCATCTGCTTGCAATCGACCAGGACGGCGCGGTGCGGCAAGCCTCCGTTTCCGCAGCAGCGTTGCCCAGCTCAATGGCCGGCGGGTATTTCAAGGCTCCCCTGCCTGGCGTGACCGATGCGACGCGGCAAGTCGTCGTCGCCATCGACTTGCCTAGCCACCGGATGACACTGGAGCGAGCATATCTGGCACCAGAGGATGTCGCAGGCAACAGCATCGAGGATATGCAACCCCTAATGATCGTTGCAGGCCTTGCGGGCATGCTCGCCATGCTTCTGATCTTCAATGGGGCGTTCTATCGGATCCTGCGCGAATCTTTTATTCTCTGGCACTCGGCTCTGACGCTCTCGTTGCTGATGACCATTCTGACCTCATCAAGCTTGTCAGTTGTCTTCTTCGACCCGCCCGCCATGACGTTGAGCTGGATGACCACCTTGCTCTTCGGGATGACGGTCGCATCAGGAGCGATGTTCACGTACAGCTTCATCGAACCTGGACTGATGCATCCTGCACTACGGCGTCTGCTGCCCTATTGCGCGGCATCGGCATTGTTCCTGAGTGCGTTTCACGCGGCATTCCCGTTCGTTGCTCGGCCAATACAATCGACGGCGTACACGGCTTCGTTTGCACCGATCCTCATCATTTTCATACTGTCGATGATCGACGCGTTGCGCCGCGGGAGTCGCGCGGCAAAATTTCAGGCAGTCGGATATACGCCAATGGTCGCGGTCGGGTTGATCCGTCTTGTGACGGGCGTCGTCCCCTGGTTCGAGAGCATCGACGCCACGCTCGCATTTTATACTGGCTGTCTATTCGAAGCCCTCTTCACCACGCTCGGCGTAGCTGATCGCTTCGTGACCATGAAGCGAGAGCGAGATCGCGCACGCATCGAAGCTGATCTGCTTGAGCGGCTTTCCGAAACAGACCCGTTGACGGGCTTGCTCAATCGGCGGGCTATTGAGGGACAATTCGCACAGCTTCGAACTGAAGGCTTTGCAACATTGGCGGTCATTGACGTTGATCATTTCAAGTCAATCAATGACGTAAACGGACATGTCGTTGGTGATGCCGTACTCAAGGCTGTCGCCAGTGCCTTCCAGCCTGGGCCGGACGTGAGGGCATACCGTCTTGGTGGTGAAGAGTTTGTGCTACTCACGCGCGGCAATGGCGCCGCCACATTGGCCGAACGCCGGCGGCAGGCGATTCCGGCAATCGTCGCAAATGTCGTTCCCGGTCTCAAGCGGCCCGTAACCGCCAGCATGGGAGTGACGGATGCCCTCGGCGATGAAGATTTCGAGAAACTCTATGAACGGGCCGACAAACTGCTCTACGAAGCAAAGAGTGCGGGCCGAAATCGAACGCGGAGTGCCGTCAAGGCAGCGACGGATCAGGAAATCTTTGCGAGAGAACAGGCCTTCGCCGACTAGAGAACTCACTGTGCTGCACGAACTCGGGCGGAGTTTTCCAGGATCTGAAGCGTGAACTTGCTTTTGGCGTGAACGGGGCACTAAACGACAGTGTTTTGCCAATCCACTGGCCGTGGAACGGACGACCGCTTGTCTAAGCCGCAGCAAAACCGAGCGACGAGCCGAGACGGGACCTTACCTGATGCCCCCTAAAGGGATGTGGCGACCGAGCCGCCTCCGTCTAGCCCCGATGGGGGAGCCGTTACATTTGCGTCAGAACCGCAGAAGAGGTAGGGGTGCACCCCAATGGCAGCGGCCGCGAACGCGACCGCCGCAATATCCGAAGAAACATGCAAGGCAGACCATGAGCGACCAGAACGACGACTATGTGTACGACGATGTAACGGGTGAGTGGCGGCCAGCCTCCGAACTTGCTACCGAAAAAGCAAAAGCCGCCGAGGTACGCGATGCGTCAGGCACCGTCCTTGCAGATGGTGACTCGGTCGTTCTGATCAAGGATCTCAAGGTCAAGGGTGCCGGGCAAACGCTGAAGCAGGGAACGGTGATCAGGTCTATCCGGCTGACTGATAACCCTGAAGAAATCGATTGCCGCCATGAGACAATCAAAGGTCTCGTTCTGCGCACCGAGTTTGTTCGCAAGCGCTAGGCGATCGCAGGGTCGCCGGTGAACGGCAGCCCTGCTTCCATCCAACCGCGCGATAATGAACTGTCGTCGGGCGCCGGCGACCGCTCACGCCAAAAACCAAAGGAAAGCGGGCTACCATTCGGCTGCAATGCCAAGGGCGGCATAATCACGCGGCAGCTCAGCGCCGACGTCTTCGAAACCTCCGCCTCAAGGGCCGAGGGAATTTCTCCGCTTCCACGCTCGACGGAAGAGGCAACTCGTATCAGAGCGGCCGTCTCATTCGGATCTCGTGAGAAGAGCGCCGCCCAATGATCAGGCCGCACCCTATGAAGGTCGCGCAGGGCCAACGACCCTCAGTCTGCTCTCCAACAGAGACTTGCTGCCCAGCGCTGAGCTGGCGAAGAGCCACGTTGGAGACAATTGGCCGGCCATGCCCACGCCCTTTTTGGCAGGCTTCATGCACCCTCCGCGGAAAGGCACGAACATTCGATCCGCCTCGCTCGAATCGCCGCGATACGCGCCAAATTCGCCAGGTTCTAACTATCTAATTTCTCTATACGAAAACCCTTCGAAGAAGTTATCAGGCCGTCTACTTCCGTCACCTGGACCGAAATCCATCGCGCCTCACAGCGGCGTCGTCGCCGATGGCCTAGAACTGCCATTGGCGGACGACCAAGCCGCGACGCAAGTGGCCTACAATCACCACGTCCAATTATGGCGCGAGCCTGTTGCCCGCGGTCTCCTCCCCTATCCCGAGTCAAAAGGTCTGCTTCTCGAGATCGTCGTCCACTATCTCTTGCAGATAGTCGACCTTCACGCGCTCAGCCGGCCAACAGATATTTTCGGCGGCAGGCAGCTCAAATCCCTATTGCCACCGGCGCTGCGTCCCGGAACGCAACCAAGACATACCGAAATCCAAGATCGCCGTCATGGCCCAAGTTTCGGCAAGACTGGCAAGCCGCCGGCCACCGTCTATGAGAATGGTTGACAGCAGGGGCGCCACCGCCAAACGGCGAGTTGTCAGCTACCCCGGCAATCGGACGTGGCGGCGTTGCGGATCAGAGATTAAGAAGAACCAGTTCACGCCAGGCCGAGCGACAGGCCCCTCTTCTCTGTCTTTCGACCTGCCCAACCACGAGAAGCGAGCACGACGAACCCGTCATCCCGATCCGCCGACCGATTTCGGCGCAGAACGGCTGGCCCGATGAAGTTCAGATCAAGGAACTGCCCTCACTCCATCGTGTCGATCCAGGAGTGAATGGCGATAGGCGCGCACCCGCGCCGCAGTCGCTCAATGTGAACGCAATGAGCCGCCGCAAACCGTCCGGGCACGATCCCTATGTTGTCGAAATCTATCCCGTGTCCGTGCGATGGCCGCATTGCCCCGGGGTTTTCACATGGAGAGGCGATATTTCCTCAATGTTGGCGCCTGTGAAAAGCCCGCGTCCAGCGAGCCCTTGGCTGTTGTCCGTGAAATGACCGAGTATCGACGCTTACACGGAATCGATGACGGCTGGCAGCGGAACCTTCCCAAAGCAGCACCACCATTTGCCGCGTCAAACCATCCATCAAATCGTTGCCCAGAACGATGAAGTGGAGGAGGCCCTCGCGGACGAACAGCTCAAGAGACGGCTGGCGCACGGCTCTGGCGCTCACAAACAATCAAACATCAGCCGCCACTCTGAGATCCCGAAACGCGACCCGCCTGAAGGCGCCCCCCGCGAAACAAAGCGATCTAACAAGCACCACGGAAGGCCCGAACCTAACCAAAGCGCCGCCAATCTAAGAACCTTATCGCCTCCCCCCCTTATGGCGCGTATAGACGCTGAATGCCTCGATACAGGCTTTTCCCATGCGCTACAGGGATCCGCGAATTTTGTTTGCAAGCGCACTTCCAATCCCCGCCGAACGTTGGAGCAGGACCTATCGAATGTCACAGGGTGAGTTCGAAGCGGCACCAGCGAAGACGGAAGGAGCCCGCGACCTCTTGACCCAAGGACGCCGCAATCCGGCCGAGCGCACCACTCTCGCGCGCGCAATTTCGTCCGCTTGGGCGGATCAATTTCGGGTCACATATCGAAGCGCAGCAAACGCCGGTTTCATCACACACCGGGCCTTCGAGCGCTTACAAAACTGGCTAACAACCGAAGATGTCCCCAGCGAGGATTGCGTCTCAGGTGCGTGGTCGCTACCGGACTCGTCACAGACCTGTATTACCCGTAACCAGGAGACCCGCGAGGATCGCTAGAGAAGCAACCCCCGCGGCGGCGATTTTGTTAGGAACTTCGCAGGCAATCGCGCCAAGCATCCAACATCTCCTTTTTGCTTCCTGAAGCGACTTTCGACAGTGATGCCATCCGTAGCCCAGCATGAAATGGTTGGAACCAGGATCCGGCCCGGTCGACGCGAGATCAATTTGAGACGATCGCCCGCGCCCAACCACCTTCAGACAAACTTCAAACACTCGCGAAGGGCACGGCGTGATCGGTCGCCTTTGCTTCATCTAGCCCAAGCAGACGTCTCATTTAGGAATGGCAGCCCTAGGCAGCCTTTCCTGACATTAGAGGTCGCCACAGGCCGATATCCATGACTTCAACTTCAGACCCAGCTTTCGCCCTTTGCTATCCTTGCCCGATAGCCTAGGAAAGCGGCCAGCACCCGCGCTCATCGCGAGCCGCCTCTGGAATATCCTGAAGCCGCAAGATGGGTTTCTAGCTTCCAATTGAAAGAGATCGGCTTACAAGCTCGTGTTTAGCGGCACGGGTTCCGGACCTTGTCAGCTGACAAGGTCCTTTCGCATTGGATCATCTGTCGCGACTGCGCCCGGATACCCTCAGCCCCGGATTCGACAAAAGCAACATAGAAGCCTTGTCAGCTGACAAGGTCTTCGTACGCCGCATTACGACCACCCAAGCCACATACCCCACCTCGTCTACGAACGCAGTCGGTCGACGGTCGTTCAGTCATCAATACTACCTTTGGTTGCTTACCGCATCTCCGAAGTTGGCAGCACCAGAACCCTAAAGGTCCGAAGAGGTGTCTTGCTCTCAAAGCCCCTGCAATCCCGCCATCACGAAAAAAAGCCCGTGCCGTCGCGTTCACGCGCACAGATCGCCACAGCATCCATCGGGATGCAGGGGCGGGGAGCCCCCTAACGCTTCCAAGATCCCGACAGCACCGGCAAAACCAAAGTCTCGTCAGAGACTTCAAAGAAATTGGTCCGGCAATCGGCGCGCCTTGCCAATAGCCACATCAGATCCCGCGCCCGCCGCTTAAGATTTGAGGTCCCGAAGTCGCCAAGGCTTTCGTGCACTGCCGCGTCGGTTCAATCCTGACGTCTATTCTTGCGGCTCGCCCTCGTGACCCAACACCTACGGGTGGATCGCCCTCGAGTGCTACGGTCCTCATGTCCCGCCGTTGCTATGCCTTCGCTGCATCAACGCACGCAAGGCCCACTCCATCATCTATCCAGTACCTTGTTTCGAAAATGCCCTCGACGCGAAACCCAAACCTTGCATCCCGGGATTTGGCCTCTTTCGATGACCTCGACCAATCCTGCGGGTGCCAACGATCGCTTGGCTTGCTGGCCGTCGTTTTCGTTTCACGATCTTTGACACCATTTCGCGACAGGTATCGCGGCGTGGCCTCCGTAGGCAGCTTGTTCCGAGTTCTTCGGCGCGAAGCCCGGTGTTGGCCTGCGCGAGATAAACAACAGATCAATCAGACCAATTTGTACGCCGTCGCGACCTCTTTTGCAGGAACGTCGAGATGCAAGCAGACACGATCGAGCCCGCGCCAACGCTGCCCAACCCAATGGTTACATTCCGAATACGACCGCTGAAAGATCAGTGCGACCAGATCGTGGAGTCCGACTTCTGGTCGCGCTGGCGACAAGCCGTTGTAGTCGCCCACTTCCGAGCGAGGGATGCGGAGACCCTGAGCCGAGAAATTGGAACCTCCAGACTGACTTGTCGAACAGTGCTGCAGACGAAGGGGAAGGGGGTAGTCCTCTGCGCCTGGTTGACCGCTTGCGAAACGCTAAGGGAGAAGCGGAGTTCACGAAGCTCCTGCCGAAAGCGACCCACATTGCTATTGAACGCAATCAGTCCAGCCTCATGATTAGCCAGGTCATGGCCGGAAGACATGAGAGTCGGAGAAGGGGAGGGCGCTGGCGAGATATACGCAGGGATGTAGCAGATGCCAACTGTCCGACGTCAAAGAGGGTGGATCTCTCAGGTTCTCCAGCCTTCAGTTTCCAAAACCACTAGACGTGAAACGCCCAGCCTGGGTTCGACCGGCCCTTTGGCGATCATCTCGCATTGCTCAGCCGATAGAGATCGCCAATGGAGCTAAAGAGTTCAAGGTTCGATGGCAGAAGTCTTCCGGTAGTTAGCTTCCGCTTCTGCAATAATGGCTTTTATATCATATAGTTAACAAGTGCATAACTTTGGAGCGAACCCAAATCCGAACCTGAGTGGCGATTGCGCTCCTGATTCCGCTCGCTTCGAACCGGTTGCTTGTGCTGGTGGTCGCACGGGCCGCTTCCCTGCTCAGCCGTCGGCATCACAAACGCCGCAAATGCGCGGAACTATCGCTTGAAACGCGCCAAACGCGCGGCTCGTCGAGCCCCCTTTGCGCCGACGAGCCTTCCGGAGATTCTGAGTGTTCAATCTGAACCAGGAGAGCGGTGTTTCCGTCGACCAAGCCGCATGTCGAAACTGCGTCGCTTGCCACCGTCCCTTTTCGTGCAACGATCTCAGGCGTGCAGGAGAATTCACTCGCGGCGCTCGAAGAGCGGGAATGCCGGATTTCCGACCATGCAAAATTGAGCCCAATTGGCCAGCGCTGTTCGGTCCAGTACGCTTCGATATGGCGCCCCACTGACGTCAATTGTCACCAGGTTGGCAGAGTACGGGACAGTGCTCCGGTTCGAGTGAGCGAGCATCGGGTGCAAGGCACCGGGTGATACCTGGATGGCGGCTGCGTCACAAATGGGGGTTTCCACCAGCCGGTAAGCGACGGATCGCTTGAGATCTCGTCAGCCCGTGAAATTGCAGGCTCACCGAAGTCCGCTCGTCATCCGTTTCCAACTTCGCTTGTTGAATTGCCATGACATGTTCGCGGTAGGAGCGGTCGCCCATGCTGTAGCGACCGGACAGTGTCACGTTTCCGCAGTCAGCTGTCGGATAGGCGAGGGCGGTAGCCAATCACACTTTCCGCCAGGGGAGGGCACGACGAGAACGATACCCGCGATCGGCGCCGATCGCGGTCACCGATGCCAATCATTCAAAACTGATGCCGCGAGCTAGGACGTGGTCGGACTTCCCGAGCTCAACCATCTTGATAAGCGTTGCGTTGGACTCGCAGTTTGCCAGCGCTGTCTGAGAACGATCTGGGATAGGCTCCCAGGTATCCGTTTCAGGCAGCCAGACTCGCAGCTGACCGACCGGTTTGAAGCCAAGCTTCAACAGCTCATCCAATGCAATGCCGTGATCGTATCCAACAAGTGGCAGATCTCGGGAAAAGGCGTTACCGGCGAGCAAAACAGCATCCCGAAACGCGGGCGGCGTATCAGACAAACTGAAGATGTTCGAGACGCCTACCGTATGAGAGGACCGGTTCACGATGCAGCCGGCATCAAAGCCATGCCCCGTCGATCGGCCATAGATATGCAGGTCGGGCTCGGAAAGCAGAGAGGTTGGAAAGACGTTGGCATCGGAGGCGCTGCCGGCCTCTTTCCAGGCGCGTTCCCAGCGGTTCAATGCTGTCGCGTCGCGCACGCGTTCCCAGCCTTGGGTCGAGGAAGCGGGTGTTCCGCAAGGTTCGGCCCAAACCCATGACGCCGTAAACAACAGCCGGAATCCCTTGCCGGTCAGATCCAGCGTCGAAAATCCGTCTTTAAGACTGGGCCGCCGTCCCAACCTATCCGTCAGCCGGGCGATCTCGACGAACTGGTCCGCACCACCGTTCGGGTCGAGTGTCGTCATGTTCGAATAGTATGGAGGGGCGATCGCATCGCTGGACCAAAACGTGTCGGTTCGGTGATCAGGCCGTCCATGTGCTCGAAACACCGCCTGATAGAGATCGGCATTGTTGGCCGCGCAAAGCCACGCTTTCTCTTCATCCGAGTGTATCGGGATTTCGGATTGTGAAAGGCTCTCTGTCATACGTACCTGTTGAACTGAATGGCAAACGCCCGACCTGTCCGTTTTTCGCTCGTCTGTCGAGTAGCCACGACAGACGATACACCGCAGTTTCTGTCGATCAAACCCGAGAACAGACAAGCCGCGTTCCGGCCGCCCTTGAAAACTCCCGCCAGCGAAGGCTCGCCCCGCATTCGCGCGACATGACGACAATTACCTCCCTGTCGAAACGACATCTCCGGAGCTGCGCGTTCGAGGATCAACCCTCTGTGCCAACCGCCAACCATCTTTGCCCGATGTCTAAGTTAGACGGCCACATTCCCTCGGGGCCGAATCTGGCCTGATCGCTACGGCGGCTACAGATGTGATCGCGCCATCTAGGTTCGACGACGACAGGTTAGCGACACTCTACCGAAAGTCGGATGGAAGCTTAACTGCATCCCCAGGGGATCTTGCTCAACCTGCCACGAAACGCAGATGACGGAAAATTCCGCACGGCTGGAGAACGGTAGACCGGACGCCGGCATCACCAAGGCTGGCTGCGGTGCTGGCTTGGGTTGGAATGAACTTCAGTGCCGCCTAATCTCGACAAGAGGGGAGGGGACTTGGGTCCGTCGGCAACTCGCCAGCAAGACACCATCCGAGAACGAAACCTGTGAACGACAGGGCCCTTGGGTAATTTCGGCGAGCGCCGCTTCCTGCTCAAGTAGAGCCGGCATCATCCCGCGGGTTTGGCGATGCTCCTCGCAGCACCCATCGCGAAACCGTTATACGGCAGCGGATCATCGCCGCTTCAGATGCGTCACCGCTTTGACAGCTTTCCCGCCTGGTCGCCTATTGATGTCACCCACCCGATGCTTGCGACGTCGCTTTCGTCGCAAGGCGGCGACCGCGCGTTGGAACTCTACCCTGCATTCCGCATCCCGCCGGCCCCGCGCAAGAGCGCCATCAACATCGGACCGAGCGAGAACTCACCGCGCCGCGCCTTCGAGGTCAGATCGCGGAGATAACCGCCCGCAGAATTGATGTGCCCAGCTCTTTCCAGCATGCAGGCAAGCGCCACCGCTGCATTTTCGGGTCCCATCACATCACAGGCATCCTGATAGGCACTCGGGCTGATGCCCAGCATCGAGCGAACGACCACGGCGGCCGCCATGAAGTCGCGCCAGTTCGATATCTCGCCGCTCTGCCCGTAAAGCCCGATCTCAGGGCAGGCCCGCAAAACCATCGCCAATGGGAACGCCTTAAGCGGCTCTGCGGTCAGTCGCTTTTCTCGCTCTGGCTTCGCCCCCAGCTCATTTCGAGAGCTAGGTTCAAGTTCACTAAGGGATTCGGTATTTGAATTCTGTATATGACGCTCAGAACGAGCATCATTGCTGCTCATATTTTGAGAATTTTGCTGATCTTCCAATTGATTGAGGATCTCAGCGCACAGCAGTTCCATTTCTTCGAGCAGCGCCTTGAGGTCATGGATGGATGGAGAGCGCGGCATACGCGCAACGAGGGCCAGGTAAACAGCCTCGATCTTCCCCCAATCGCCGCTCGCCCCCTCCTCTATAGCGGCAGAAATGAGCTTACGTGCGTCTCGGCGCCTGATCGTGAGGGCCTCCTTGGTGCGCCGAAAGAGCGTCCGTTCTGCTGCGACCTGTTGGGCCATTTGAGCAAGTTCCTCCGATCGCGCGAGCAGAGGCGCGAGATCGAAACCGAACGCGTCTTCGACTTCCCCCGACCTGTCCTTGCGAACGTAACGCTTGCCATTCGCGCTGTCCTTGCGAACGATAAGCCCGGCATCAACGAGTGCTGCCAGGTGGCGACGCAAAGTCGCGCCGGCGATGCCATGCGCACGAATTGAAAGCTGAGTATTCGACGGAAAGACGATCAGGGATTGACCCTGGCGAAGGTCGGTCTCGGGATAGAAGCTCAACAGCGCATCAAGGACGGCCAGTGCCCTGTCCTGCAGGCCGAGAAGCGGCCGCGCCTCACAGGCGTCACGAAAGACCTTCCACTTATCCGCCGACTTGTCCGGCGTGATCTCGACGGATGCTACTTGTCGCCTCACCAGCGCAAGCGTCATCGGCCGCCGCCCAAAGGGCGTCGTCACATTTCCACTCTGCATTTTCCCTCACCCTTCAGAAGGCAAAAGAAATCCGCTCACCAAATTAGGTGCCAAAGTCTCTTGACGGGGATTCGTGGAAATGCGATTCTCAGATTGTCCAGATATGAGAGAGGCTTCCACGACGGCAACGTTTGGGGGCCTTTTTCTTTTGCAGCAGTCCTTTCGTGTTCACGTATCCGATTGCATCTCCGACCGTTGTCAGAGGCCTTGATCCTTGCGGTCGCGAGAGAACCGCGCGACGAGCGCTGGCAGTTCCTCCCCGACGAATTTGACGAATTCCACACCGAGAGGCCCGTCGGCCGATATCCGCACCTCCTTGGCCGAAAGCTTCCAGGAACCCAGCTTGTTGCCGGAAGCATCGGACAAGTCCGTGCCGTCCTGGCGTATCGCGTTCGCGGGTTTTATGGTTTCGAAAGCACGCTGGAAGCGTTGATCGGACAACGGCGAAGCGTCGCGCACCTCAGACAGGATCTGTCGAGCGGCCGCAACGGATTCCGGATTGTCGGCGATTGTCTTGGCGAATTCGAGCCAGCGCGGCCGGCCAATCTTTGGCGCGCGACCGATGGCCTCGATCACGTCGGTCGGGACCACGCGGTAAACGCTGCGCATCTTGGCGAGCTCCGGGTCGTCGATCGACAGTGCCGCCTTTATGTCGCGCGGCTTGATACCGGCGTCGTCCATGCGCGAGGCGAACAAGGCGCGTTCGATCCAGGTGAGATCTTGCCGGCTCGCATTCTCAACGCCCTGAGCAACGACCAGGTCCAGATCCGATATTTCGACTTCGATCGCGCGAACGGGCTTGCCAAGCTGTTTTGCGGCAAGCCACCGCCGGTGGCCGTAAATGATCTGGTAGCGTCCCGCCGACGAGGGGTGTTTGCGAACCTGGACCGGAACCTTCTGTCCTTCTGCATCGATCGAGCGCTTGAACGCTTCGAAGTCGGCCCCGTCATCGTCCGGCAGCCTGTCCGGATAGGGGGAGGGATCGACCAGTGAAGGATCAAGCTCTCGGATCGCGCCGCCACCCGACTCGACCAGTGCTTTCAGCCGATCGCGCTCGGCCCGTATGTCGTCGATCGCTCGATGCGCGGCACCGACCACGCCGGCGCCGACCCGATTGGGAGCGGCAGGAGGAACGGGCGTCGTCGATTGCTCTTTCGCAGCAAGGTTGCTTTCCAGTTCGGCCGAAAGCAGGCCGAAGCTGGCGACGATCGATTTGCGGGCGTTCTTGCTCATTCACGTCCCCAGCTCGAGTTGATCAAACGAATGATGGCCTCGTTCACGCCATCGACAGCTTCACGGGCCCGCTTGTGCGTGTCGCGGCCGATCTGGCCCATTTCGAGCTCATAGATCGACCGTTTGGCCAGGCCCGCCGCCTCGACTGCCGTGCTTTCGATCGCGGTCGGCAGGAGCACGTCCGAGCCGAAGAGATGACGCAACATTGCCACGACCTGCGACTGAGGTGCGTCGTTCGGATCGTGCCGCGTCACGAGGTAACGAATGAAATCCTGGTCGAGCTGAGCACCGTTATCGTTCAACACGCCGATCAGGTCGCCCATCATCAAGAGGAACTGGCTCATCGATGCAACGTCGAGCATCGCCGGGTGAACGGTGATGATCATGCTCGTGGCGGCGTAAATCGCGCTCAGCGTCAGGAAGCCGAGGGAAGGAGGCGTATCCAGGAGGACGACGTCGTAGTCGTCTTCCACCTCGGAAAGTGCGAGTTTCAAGCGCTCGAAGAAGATGGCGCCGGAGCTCGATTTGCTTGCGAGCACACGCGGCGTCTCGTGCTCGTATTCCATGACTTCGAGGTTACCCGGTACGAGATCGACGCCTTCGAAGTAGGTCTTGCGGATGATGTCGCGGATCGGCCGGCGCTCGGCATCGTCGTAGCGAAGTGCCGCGTAAATCGTTTCGTTGGCGCCGACATCGAGTTCCGGCTGCGCGCCAAACAGTGCCGAGAGCGATGCCTGAGGATCGAGATCGAGCGCGAGTACGCGATAGCCATTGAGCGCCAGATAATGCGCAAGATGGACACATGTGGTCGTCTTGGCGCTACCGCCTTTGAAGTTGGCGATCGCAAGGACCTGAAGATGTTCGCCCGGGCGGCGGCGAGGCAGGAAGCGGAGCGCCTCGGAAGGCTTCTGCTTTGCAAACAGCTCCCGAAGCTCGTTGATCTGCGCGAGCGTGTAGACCCGGTGATTGTTCTCCAGGCGGCTTGGCTTGGGCCCGCGCCCCTCGGACGACATCAGCTTCAGCGTCGAATCCGGTATGGATGTCAGCTTCGAAACTTCGTTCGTCAGAAACGACCTCAAGGTCTTCTCGGACTTCGGCGGATACATGCGCGTTCGCAGTTGCTGCAACTGGCTCGACAAAAGACCGGCGTGCCGCAATATCTTGGCGGCAGCGTCTTCCTTGAGTTGAACGTCAGTTTCTGCAGGTCTAGCTATCGCCATTTTTCCCTCTTGGCGGCCGAAAGTCGGTTTACCGGCCATTGCCCGCCAAAGATAAAACACGATTCTCCCGGACCGTCCAGAACAATAGGGTTAACAAAGCCTCAAGGCTGATTGTGACGCTTACCCGACGAAACCCCATCAACCTATTGGATTCGTTCATCTTTCCTGGACGAGATGGGCTACCAGGCGATGAGTTTGCGCACACCTTTGTTCGCCCAGACCCACAACCGAGAGGCGATTGCGCGAGCATTGGGCCTAGACTCGTGAATCGGCACCGACCCGCCAGCCGCGAATCATCTGCTAACGTTCGGTTTACGCGCTAATGCCGATAGTCCGCCCAGTCAGTGCTTCATCATCCTTGGTTGACCCTGCATGTCCCCCTGCTGCGCGAAGGGTCGCCTTGAGCCAGGACAAAACTGCGCAGGCGATATGCGCCTGCACAGCCGACATCCGTTGGATTGTCGAGGCACTACGCCGGCTGGGCGACCATCTTTGATCGCTGCTTCCACATGGACAGCATCAGGACAACGACCAGGGAGGCCAAGCGTGACCAGCGAAGCGTTGTCGCGCGGCAGGTTCAATCCGCCCTTTTCGATGGGCTTGGTCAGAAAATCACCGAAGGCCGTGCCAAGGCTGTTTGAGAAGACGACCGCAATCCAGAATAGGGTCTCGGTATCCCGGCGGTTGACGTGCACGACATCAAGCTTGGCGTCCCGCAAATACCAAACACCGAGCGATATTGCGAGCCCGAGCGTCAGGATGATCGACCCCGAGAGGTAACCGAGGCCGAAGGACCGATCGATCATATCGGATATTTCCGTTCCGGCCGTGGTGGTCGCGACGATCGCCAGCCAGAACAGCGGCGAATAGAATTTCCGTGCGGAGATCGGCGCGACGAGGATGACCAGCAACGCTGCAAATGTGATGCCGAACCCAACATAATAGCCGAGATTGAGTGTCATGGAGATGAAGTCGCCTGCGGTCTCACCAAGGGTGGTGGCGAGGATCTTCATGATCCAAAAGGCCAGCGTCACTGCGGCGACCTTGGTAAGTGGCGCGGCCGTGGGCGTTTGCCGGAAAGCTCAGATGCGGTTTTTGAAACCATGATGCTTCCTATCGGGAAAAATGGTTGACCGTCTCGAAGTGGGGTGATCGGCGAGAGAGGTGATCGCCGGGACGCCGAGGTCTTCGCACCTGGATTGGATGCGACTGAACCCTCAGGCCCCGCGGTTCTCGGGCCGAGCCGGGCGGATGGCCTGCCGCGCCGGATATTGAGGACCGATTCTCACGGTGGCTTTACGCAGAACTTATGGATTCGTAAGGGAACGACGCCTGAGAAGCCCCATCACATTCAGCCGCCCGACAGGTGCCTCGCAACGCCCTGATGGCCTGTGCCATGGCGAGTGTGCAAACACGTCTTGGGGTGGCAGCGCATGTATTGAGAGGGAAGGGCGTACCGCAGCAGCGATGGCTGGCCAGACCGAGAAAGCCACTCGGGCGCGCGACGAGATAAATTGCGGCTCGGCAGCGCCCACCTGTGGCACCCGCGCCGCATCACAAGGGAGATCACGCGATCCCTTACTTCGACCGAGGTACCGCCCTGAAAACGCCAGCACTCGGCGACTAAGCGCATACCGATAACTATTAGACACCTGATGGAGGCTGGATGGATGTCTGGTCCCAGGCCACGGCCATGCGCTAGCCACTTGCGGCCCAACAGAGAGGGCGGACCTTTCGGCTGCAGCGAACGAGGGGAGCGCCGTCCCGGCGCGACCCCTCAGGCTCGACCAATGCCGAGGGCGTCTAGCTATGGACCGCGGCGACCAGGCGGCGGCAAGCGTCCACGAGGTTCGGCTCTTGAAGCAGGGCGCCGCCGATGAGGTACATGACGTCGTTGCCGTAGGCTTCGCGCATCTCGGGGACCCGCTCGAAGGTCATGCCGCCACCGGGAGCGGCGACGATCGCCTTCGGCCCGCCCATGTCGACCGCGCAGGCCCGGGCGATAGACAGGCATTCCTCTCGCGTGAAACCGAAGCGGCCTCCGAAGTTCGGATAGATCACCGCGTCCGCCCCCATCAGCCGATGCAGCGTGCCGAAGAAGGAGCGGTGCGAGAAGCCGCAATCGGAAGAGACCACATTTGCGCCCGAGAAGGCCGGGTGCGAAACGATCGGCAAGGTGAAATCGGGGTCGGCTGCAAGCGTGCGGACGACATCATAACCGGTCAAAGCCGGGGCCAGCATTACCGCACCGGCACCGGCTGCCTGCGCATCCTTCGCCCGGTCAAGCACGGCTGAAGCCGGCCCGGTGACATTCGGCACGAAGCTCGTGTTGCCACCGGTTTTGGCATTGGCCTCGCCGACGGCCGCGATGCAGGCCCTCAGGCGTTCGGAAAAAGGCGACGTCACCTGATCGACGAGACCATGGTCGTCCTTGACGAAGTGCATGCCGCCAAGCGCGAAATCGTGGGCACGGCGCGCAAGTTCGGATGTCGAAAGCCCGACGGGCTTGATCGCTGACATCAAAAGAGGGCTTTCGCCCACGCCTGCGCGGGCACGAAGCCCGGCAATACCGTGCTTCGGTCCTGCGCAAAGCGCAAGGATACCCGGCGAAAGACCGATATCCTCGACATTCAGGCCGGGCTTGATGGAGCTGTTGCCGAAGATGACGTTCAAGAGCTGCAAAAAGTCGCCGCCGACATCGTCGTCGGAATAGGAGATCGTGGCGAGAAAGCCCGGCCGGCCGGCCGGATCCGGCTTCAGGTCCTCCAGCTTGCCGAGGATCTCATCCTCGACATAGCCTTTGGGAACAGCGCTGCGCGGAATTTCGACGGTCTGCTCCAGCGCGATGTCGAGCGCGCGCGCCTTAGCCTCCTCGGCCTCAGCGGCGCGCACGTAGTAGGTGACGGTGAAACGCGGAGCCACTAGAGCGCCTCCGCCTTCTGGGCCGAATGAACGTGATCGATGCGGACCTCCGTCAGTTCGTCCTCGCCAATCTCGAGCGGCTTACCGACGAGATCTCCGATCGCGCCAACGAGCGCGCTCGCATCGAGCCCATACTTCTTCATGAGGTAGGGCTTGGACGCGCCATGGGCGAAGGTGTCGTTGAGGCCGAGCCGCTTCAGGCGGACGCCGAGGCCTTCTTCGGCCAGAATTTCCGCAACGAGCGAGCCGAGGCCACCGACGATGGTGTGGTTTTCCAGCGTGACGACCCCCTTCTTGCCACGCGCGGCCTTCAAGAGGCCGTCGCGATCGAAGGGTTTCAGGGTCGAGGCGTGCAGGTGGGTGATGCCGATGCCGCGTGCCTGAAGCGGTTGGGTGGCGCGCAGCGCTTCCTCGGTGCAGACGCCCGAGGAAACGACGAGTATGTCGTCGCCCTCGGACAGGACCCGCAGCTTGTTGAACGCGAAAGGCGTGGAGAAGAGACGCGGGACCTCGCCGCGAAGCACGCGCACATAGACGGGCCCGTCGATGCTGTCGGCCACGTCAAGCACGGTCTCCACCTCGGTCGCGTCACCGGTCTCGAGGATCGTCATGTTCGGCACGGCGCGCAAGACCGCAATGTCTTCGATCGCCTGATGGGTGATGCCGCCGGGCGTGGTGATACCGGGCAGGAAGCCCATCAGCCGCACCTTGCGATTGGAATAGGCAATCGAGTTGATCAGCTGGTCGTAGGGGCGGCGATAAAGGAAGACTGAGAAGGTGTGAATGAACGGCCGGTAGCCTTCCATCGCCAGCCCGCCGGCAAAGGACAGCATGTTCTGCTCGGCCATGCCGAGCGAGAGGAATTTCTGCGGATGCCGGTCGCGGAAACCATCGACCTCGCAGGACGAGGTCAGGTCGGCGGAAAGGCAGAGGACCTCGGGTCGCGCCGTGGCGAAGGTTTCGAATGCCTTGGCGTAGGGACGATTGACGATCTCGACCATGTTCAGGCCCCTTTCATTGCGTCGGCGTCGACGCCGAGTTCGGCCGCAAGTGCCGCCTGCATTTCAAGCCGCTCTTCCGCGCTCTTGAAACGCACGTAGTGAAGCCGCGGGAAACGTTTCTTGAGGAAGTCCATGCCCTGATAGGGTGAGGTGTTGGCGAGTATTACCAGCGGCTTGCCGGGTTCCGCGCTTCCGGCCGCGGCCCTCAGCGCGTCGAGATCATGACCGTCCACCGACCGGCAGGTGACGCCGAAGGCGCTGACGCGGGCTGCAAGATCACCAAGGTCGAGCACCGACGACATGGCGCCGTCGCATTGCTGGCGGTTCACGTCGACGACGACGCGGATGTTGTCGATGCCATGATAGCTCATCGCCGCAAGGCACTCCCAGGTCTGGCCTTCCTGGAATTCGCCATCCGACATGTAGACCCAGACCTTGCCCGGCTCCTTCTTCTGCAACCGCGCCCAGCCGACGCCCGAGGCCATGGAGAGACCCTGCGCCAGCGAGCCCGTGGTCACTTCCATGCCGGGGCTGTGCTCGGCGCCGATCATCTCGACCGAACCGCCATCCTTGTTGAAATGGTCGAGCGCGTGCTCGTCCATCCGGCCCATCTCGATCAGCGCCGAATAGATGACGAGCGCATAGTGGGCGGGCGAGATGAAGAAGCGGTCGAACGCCGGCCCGACCGGTCCGTGGTAGCCGGCGCCGGTGAAAGCGTCCGGATTGTGCGCCGAAGGAACACCGCGAAACGGCAGCGGCACCTTCGGCAAGGTCGGCTCGCCGAGCGTCAGAAGCTCGTTATAGAGCAGCGCCAGGCTCTCAGCGGCCGAGCAGGCCTGGCTGAGATAACCGCCATTGTTCTTCATCGTGTGGAAGAACACGCGCCGGCGGATGCCGAGCGCGATCTCTTCCGTTGAAACCCGGTTCGTGAGTGTCATCGTCTCAGCTCCGTTCTGGGAAAAGCGCCTTGAGGCCCTCGGGCGACGGCGTCGCGATGCCGCGCTCGGTGATCAGGCCGGTGATGAGGCGGGCGGGCGTGACGTCGAAGGCCGGATTGGCTGCGGGGCTGCCCTCCGGCGAGATGCGCACGCTGGCAATCGAGCCGTCGCTGGCGCGCCCCTGGACAAAGCTTACCTCGTCGGCGGTGCGCTCCTCGATCGGGATTTCCTTGATCCCGTCGCGCACCGTCCAGTCGATCGTCGGCGAGGGGAGGGCGACATAGAAGGGGACGCCGTTGTCGCGCGCGGCAAGCGCCTTCAGGTAGGTGCCGATCTTGTTGCAGACATCGCCGTTGGCGGTCGTCCGGTCCGTACCGACTATGACCATATCGACATCGCCGTGCTGCATCAGGTGCCCGCCGGCATTGTCGACGATCAGCGTGTGCGGCACGCCATGACCGTTCATTTCCCAGGCGGTGAGATAGGCGCCTTGATTGCGCGGGCGCGTTTCGTCGACATAGACATGCACCGGAATGCCTTCCTCGACAGCCATGTAGATGGGGGCGGTCGCCGTGCCGTAGTCGACGGTCGCAAGCCAACCGGCGTTGCAATGAGTGAGAATGCGCACGGGTTCACCCGGCACCTTCTTTGCAGCAATCTCGCGGATGACCTTCAGGCCGTTTGCGCCGATGGCGCGATTGAGTTCGACATCTTCGGCCGCGATCTCGGCGGCGCGATCATAGGCCGCCTTGGCCCGTTCGCCTTCCGGCAAGGGGCGCAGATGGTCGCGCATGGCGTTCAGAGCCCAGCGCAAGTTGATCGCGGTCGGGCGTGTTTCGTTGAGCTCCTCCCAGACGGCGTCGAGATGGGCGTTCGACGGATCCTTGGCCATCGCAATCGCAACACCGTAGGCGGCGGTGACGCCGATCAGTGGTGCGCCGCGCACCCACATGTCGCGGATGGCGACGGCGACATCGGCGACCGTCTTCAGTGTCACGACACGGAACTCATGCGGCAGCCAGCGTTGGTCGATGATGTCAACGGAACGGCCGTCCTCGTTGAGCCAGATCGTATGGTAGTGGCGTTCTCCGACTTTCACGCTGATGTCTCCTTCTGAAGGCGTTCCGCAAGCGCGCGGATGTCCTTGAGGCTGTGGATATGATGCCGGTTGACGGCAAGGTGACGCCCGAGCTTCAGCGCCCTGGTTTCACAGGCAGCGCGGCGATCGGGGTCGATAATGGTTTCGAAGTCGGCGTTGTGGGCGAGCCCCAGGATACGGCGGTGCATCTCGACGCCGGCAAAGCCCAGCATCTCGCGCCAAATCTCGTCGATGACGATGTCTAGCGCCTGCTCGGCACCGAACGGGTCGTTGCGCGCTTCAAAGAGGCTTGCCTGATAGAGAATACCGTTACGCTCGGTGCGCCAGAGATGGGCGAATTCGGTGCGGAAGGTTTCCCAGATGACTTCGACCGTATCGAGCAGATAGCTACGCATGCCATCGCGGGCACCGGTCCCGTTTTCGTGGCCGCTCTGCGAAAAATAGCTCATCCAGAAATTGGCAAGCAGCATGCCGACGTCGAAGCTGATCGGTCCGTAGAACGCGAACTCCGGGTCGATGACACGGGTCTCGTCGTCCGTCACCATCACTGAGCCGGTGTGCAGGTCGCCATGGCAAAGCGTCTCCGCCTTGGCGGAGAAAAGATGCTTCAGCCGTTGCGCTTCGACCTTGAGGTCGCGGTCGGCGCGAAGCTCGGCCACAATAGGATCGAGCTGCGGCGTGGTGTGCCGATTGAGCTCTGCCTCGAAATAGGGATCGGAGAACACCAGGTTTTCGGTGATGTCGCAAAGCTCGATATTGTCGGCGAAAAGCGCAAGGTCCGCCTTCTTCTCGCGCGTGGCCATGGAGAGGTCGGAGCCGCGAAAGAGCGTACGTGCGACGAAGAGGCCAAGGTCACACCCGATTTTCGGGAGCTGCCGCCCGTCGATCAGCGCGCGCCTCAAAATCACGTGCGGCGTCAGGAACTCCATGACGATGAGCGCCTGGGATTCGTCGAAGAAATAGATTTCGGGCACGAGTCCGGGATCGCGCGCTGCCTGACGCTTGAGGGCATGATATTCGAAATAGGAGCGCTTCAGCGGCAGCGGCCAGCTTTCGCCGACAAGGCGCACATAGGGCAGCGCCTGCTTGACGATGGCAGCACCCTTGTCTCCGGTGACGATGAAGACCAGGTTCAGGTTGCCGTCGCCGACTTCCTTGACGCTCCAGCGCGAAAAGTCCGGCCCGATCTTTTCTCTCAGGACGGCGTTGCCACCGAGTTTTTCCGGTAACGTCGCAGCGCTCAGCGCCTCGAAGACCTGCTTGTCCATATCGTTCTCCTCCAACGCATGGCGCGGGCCTCCACCGCTCGCAGCCATGCCGTGTGTGGTCACAACTAAGGCGACATTCTAGCAAATGTCAATGGCCTTGACATTTGACGGACGGCTATCCTAACCTGCCTTCATCGGGAGGAGAGAATGAGCGAACAGGCAGTGTTTCGCATTGAGGGCGTGCGCAAATCCTTTGGGCCGGTACCGGTTCTTCGAGGGGTGGATCTCGATCTCAAGGCTGGGGCGGTTACCGTTCTGATGGGCGCCAACGGCGCCGGCAAATCCACGCTCGTGCGGATCTTGAGCGGCGTCTACACGCGCGACGCCGGCACGATCACGCTCGCCGGCATGGCCTTCGAGCCGACGACCCCGGCCGAAGCGATCCGCGCCGGCGTCGTCACCGTGCATCAGAACATCAATGACGGGGTGGTCGCCGATCTCGACGTGGCCACCAATCTGACGCTCGATCGTTTGAACGGACGCGGTGCGCGGCTGTTCTTCAACCCGCGCAGGGTGCGGCGCGAGGCTGCCGCGGTCGCGTCGCGCATGGGGCTTGCGATCGATCTTGCCGCCAATATCAACGACTTGACGCTTGCCGACCGGCAGATGGTGGCGATCGCCCGTGCCATGGCGCACGAACCGAAGGTGCTGATCCTCGACGAGCCGACCTCGTCGCTGTCGAGCGCCGAGGCTGACCGCCTATTTGATCTCGTCGATCGGTTGAAGGCGCGCGGGGTCGCCATTCTCTATATTTCGCATCGCATGTCGGATATCCGTCGGCTGGCCGACAGCATCGTCGCCCTGCGTGACGGCCGCATCAGTGGCCGCTTCGAAGGGCCGGAACTGGACTATGAGGGCGCCGTCAACGCCATGCTCGGTCGCAAGGTCTCGGCAGGGGCCGTCGATCTTCGCGACGGCGGCGCTCCGGTCTTTGCCGTCCGCGGCCTGAAGCTATCGGAACAGGCGCGCCCTTTCGATTTCACCCTCCGCGACGGAGAAATCGTCGCCGTTACCGGGCTTGTGGGCGTCGGCAAGACGGCGCTCGCCGAGACCCTGTTTGGCGCGCGCACGCCGTTCGCCGGTGAGATGAAGCTCGACGGCGCGCGCTATGCGCCGGGAAGCACGGGCCGGGCGATCGCCCGCGGCGTATTTCTTGTCGCCAAGGACCGCGCCGAAAGCGGCATCGTGCCCGACTTCAACATCTACGAAAACATCAGCCTGCCGTTCCTTAGCCGGCTCTCGCGCTTCGGCATATCGAGCCGGCGGGCGGAAAAGACCAAGGCCCGCCAGCAGATCGCGGCGCTTGGCGTCGTCTGCCGCAGCGAGCGCGACGAGTTGCAGACACTTTCGGGCGGGAACCAGCAGAAGGTGATGGTCGGGCGCTGGCTTTCCGAGCCGTCGCGCCTGCTCATCCTGGACGAACCCTTCCAAGGCGTCGACATCGCCGCACGCCGCGACATCGGCGAAAAGCTGCGGGCCTCGGCCGCGGGCCGCGCCACGATCCTCTTCCTGACCGAACTCGACGAAGCCTTCGAAGTCGCCGACCGCATCCTCGTGATGTCGGAACAGACCATCGTCGGCGAGCACCGCAATGCCAACATCGATGTCGAGCGGCTCCTGTCGGAAATCGCCGGTCAATTCTATCAACAGGTCCATGCGTCATGAGCAGTGAACAGAGCAATTCCGCAGCACCGGTCGCGGTCCCTTCAAGCGCATCGGGAATTCGCGAGGCGGCGATCAAATACGGCTTCCTCGTGCTTCTCGCCGGGATGGTCCTCTATTTCTCGCTCGTGACCGGCGGCTTCGCCTCGCCGCAGAGCGCTGTCTTCATCCTGCAATCGGTGTCGATCACCGGCATCCTGGCGCTGGGCGTGACGGCCACGCTGGTCGTCGGCGGCTTCGATCTTTCGATCGGCTCAGTCGCGACCACGGCGATGATGGCCTCATCCTATGTGATGGTGGTGATGGGCGGCGACGCACTGACCGCAACACTCGTGTGCCTTGCCATCGGCGTGCTGGTCGGTTTCGTCAATGGCGTCATCATCGTCTATATGCGCGTGCCGGATCTGCTGGCGACGCTCGGCATGATGTTCCTTTTGCTCGGCCTCCAGCGCATCCCGACAGAGGGCCGGTCGATTGCAACCGGCATGACGCTTCCCGACGGTTCGGTCGCCGAAGGCACCTTCAGCCCGGCCTTCCTGGCGCTCGGCCGCCATCGCTTCGATTTCATCCTGCCCAATCTCGTGCCGGTTTCGGTCGTGGTGCTGATCGTGCTTGCGATCCTGATCTGGTTCTTCCTCGAATACACCCGCTTCGGCCGCATGATGTATGCCGTCGGCTCCAATGAGCGGGCAGCCGGCCTCGCCGGTGCGCCGGTCAATGCCTACAAGATTTCCGCCTACATCATCTCCGGCGTCTTCGCTTCGATCGGCGGCATCCTGCTTGCCGCCCGCCTTGGCCGCGGCGACATCGCTTCGGGCAACAACCTGCTGCTCGATGCGGTTGCCGCCGCGCTGATCGGTTTCGCCGTGCTCGGCGCCGCCAAACCGAACGCGTTCGGCACGGCGATCGGCGCGCTCTTCGTCGGCATCCTGCTCCAGGGCCTGACGATGATGAACGCACCCTATTACACCCAGGATTTCATCAAGGGCGCCGTACTTGTCGCTGCCCTGATCTTCACCTTTGCGCTCTCGAAAAGAGGCAAACGCTGACGGGGCTCCCTTCAGCGGAAAACAAAAAGTTCACCAGTGGAGGAGACTGACATGAACATGACTCGCAGAAGCCTGGGCCGTTTGACGCTCGGGTTGATGGGGGCCGCCGCCTTCGGCGTGCCGTCCTTTGCCGCCGACATGCCGAAGCCGTTCGACAAGGCCGGCGACGTCAAGATCGCGCTCGTGCGCTACCTTTCGACCGGCGACTTCTTCCAGTCCTATCTCGCCGGCGTCGAGGCGCAGTCCAAGGCGCTCGGCGTGCAGCTTCAGGTCTTCGATAGCCGCCAGGATGCAGCGCTGCAGGCCGACATGGTCGACCAAGCGATCGCACTTGGCGTACAGGGCATCATCATCCAGCACGGGCTGACGGAATCGATGAAGGAAGCCGCCCAACGCGCGGTCGACGCCGGCATCAAGGTCGTGGCCTTCGACGTCAACGTCGAAAACGAGAAGATCCCGCAGATCGAGCAGTCCGATCGCGACCTCGCGCGCCTCGCGCTCGAGCAGGCCGTCAAGGACAATGGCGAAAGCTTCAAGGCTGGCTACGTCTATGTCGCAGGCATTGCGCCGCTCGACCGCCGCGACGAGACCTGGAAGGAATTCAAGACCAAGTATTCCGGCATCGAGGAAGCCGCCCAGTTCGGAACCATGGACAACCCGATTGCCAACTCGGTCGCCAACCAGGCCCGCGCGGTGATCTCGGCCAAGCCCGACATTACCGTGATGTTCGCGCCCTATGACGAGTTCGCCAAGGGCGTGAAGATCGCCGTAGACGAAGCGGGCCTGTCGTCCAGCGTCAAGATCTACTCGGCCGACATTTCGACGTCTGACATCGCCGCCATGCGCGAATCAGGCTCGGCCTGGACGGCAACGGCCGCCACCAACCCGGCCGTCGTTGGCCAGGTCTCGGTCCGCTCGCTCGCCATGCTGCTTGCCGGCGAAGACCCGGGCCGCCAGGTCGTCGTACCGCCGACGCTGATCACCCAGAAGGACCTGAACGACCAGGACATCAAGAACATGGAAGAGCTCGGCGTGAAGCTGCCGCAGTTCGCCCATGCAGATGTTGCCATGCCCGCATGGATGCCGAAGCCTTAATCTCCCAAGGCGAAACGAAAGGGGCGGTCGATCAGACCGCCCCTTTTTTTGTCCTGATTACTCTAATTCGCTTTCCGCCTTTGGCGGCATCCAGGCTTCGATCGCCGTCTCGGGGTAGATCTGCACGGAGCCTGGCTCGAAATGGCTTTCGATCGCGTAGCCGAGGCTGGTCAGGTCTGTGCGATACCAGCCGACGATCTTGCCGCGCCATGAGGCGCGGCCTTTCTTGGCTGCATAGTCACCCATTTGAAACGCGGCATCTGCGGGCCATCGATCGACCATTTCGTCTCCATCCGAACAACTCTGGCGGGAGACTGCAGTGTGGCACGTTTTTACGCTTAGACGGAAGCGCTCAGCGCATCGCCGCTGCGATATTGCCGCCATCCACAGTCGTCACATCCGCGGTGGTTCGTTCTGCGAGCGCGTGGTGCACGAAGGCGCGCGCTACGTCCTCGGCCGTCACTTCGAGACCGAGCAGGTTTCCGCCCATGTAGTCCTTGACCGAAAGGCCGCGGGCGGCTGCGCGATTGGCGATCATCTCGTCGTTTAGCAGGCCCGAGCGGATGCGGTCGGCGTTGACGGCATTGACGCGGATATGATCAGTGCCGTGTTCGAGCGCATACTGACGCGACAGGAACAAGGTCGCTGCCTTCGGCAATCCGTAAGCGCCGAACTTGGCGCCCGGATTGACAGCCTGCTTGGAGGCGTTGAACAGCAGCACGCCGCCGGTCTTCTGCTCCTTCATGATGCGCACGGCATTCTGCGCTACCGTCTGATGGGCGAAGAAGTTGAGCTCGAAGCTGCGGCGCAGCAGGGCGTCGTCCATGGTCGCAATCGGGCTTTCCCAGGCGGCACCCGCATTGGAGACAACGATATCGACGCCGCCGAAGGTCGCGACCACCCGGTCGAAGGCGGCGCGCACCGAAGCGGGATCGGTGATGTCGCAGGCAATGCCAATCGCGTTGTTGCCGGCCGCCTTCGCCACTTCGCTTGCCTTGTCGCCGTCGAGATCCAGCACGACGGCATGGGCGCCCTCGGCGACGAAGGCCTTGACGATCGCCGCACCGATGGCGCCGGCGCCGCCGGTGACGAGCGCGACCTGACCGGTAAACGGCTTCGGCTTGGCGCCGGCGAGCTTCGCCTGTTCCAGCGACCAGTATTCGAGGTCGAAGAGATCCGGCCGGCTCACCGGCTCGAAACGGCCGACGGATTCGGCGTCGCGCGCAGCCTCGATCCACATCTCGCCGACATCGACGGCGATCGTCGCGTCCTTGTACGTACGGCCGTGGCCGAACATGCCAAGCCCCGGCACCAGCGTCAGGCGCGGCATGGGATCGAGCATGATGCGCTTGACGTCGTCGCGTGCGTCGTTGGTGTGGAAGTAACCGGTGTAGTCTGCAGCAAAGGCAGCGACGCGCGCGTCGATCACGGCCCGGTAGCCCGAGAGAGCATCTTTAGCCGGCGCCGGAAGCACCATCGGGCCGGTCTTGATGCGGATGGAAAGATCGGGCGTCGAAACGCCCCTGGCGGCCATCTCCTCAACCTGTTGCGCGTTGACGAAGTCGAGGATAGCGGGCGAAGTGCGGAACACGCTGACCATACGGTCAAAACGGCCCTCGCCCTTGTCGACAGCAACGGCACCGCGCAACATCGGCGCGATATCGGCTGGGCTTGCAAGCGCTGCGGGCAGGGCGGCCGGCGTGAACGGATTGTGCCCGTTGGCCTTCACATGCTCTTCGGCGAGCGTGACATAGTGGATCATCCGCTCATAAGCTTTCTTCGCAGTGTCGGCGAAGGTGAAGATCCCGTGCTTGTCGAGGATCAGCCCCTCGACCGTCGGATCCTGGTCGAACACGTCCGCCGCAGCCTTCGCCAGCGCGAAGCCCGGCATGATGTAGGGCACGAAACCCATTTTCCTGCCGAAGAGTTCGGCGCACATCTCCCGGCTCTTGGCCTGGTCGGCGATGGCAAGAATGGCGGTCGAATGGGTATGGTCGACGAACTTGTGCGGCAGGAAGGCATGCAGCAGCGCCTCCACCGACGGGTTCGGCGAGCCCGGATCGATGAGGTTGGCGCGCAGCAAAGTCACCATGTCCTCGTCCGACAGCCGTTCGAGCTTGCGGCTCTTCAGCAGCGGCGCGATCTTGACGGCGGGCAGGCCGGCGGGCTCGATCGTGCCCATGTCCCAACCACTGCCCTTGACGCAGAGCACGGCATGCGTGTCGCCGACAAGGTCGGTGATTTCGGTTTTCACCGAAGTGTTGCCGCCGCCATGCAGCACGAGCCGCGGCTCGCCGCCAAGCAGCCGCGTCGTATAGGTCCGCAGCGCCAGATCGCGGCCGATGCCCTTGGTTTGATAGCCCGCAACGACCTTCTCCGCCTCGTCATCGCGCCAGAGATTTTCCATAAGTTCAGCCTCCCGATAAACCGGCCCGGCCGGTATCGGCGGACCCAAATTCGAGGCTCAGGGGGCGCCTGAGCCGCTCTTGCCAAGCCCTTCACGGTTCCAGCGATCCAGGACCTTGCGTGCCATCGACTCGGTGATGACGAGATGCGAGACGAAGCCGCCCTTCAAGGCCGCCATCAGCGGCTCGAACTTGCTGTCCTCCTGGACGACCAGCATGCGCTTCTTGATCGTGCGGATGGATCCAAGATCGGCCGAAATGCAGCGGCGATTGTGCTCGCAATCCATCCATTGGCCGTCGCGGTCAATGAGCTGTCCGGCAATGACGCCGGCCGCGCCCTTTTCACCCATGGCATGCATGTCTGCAGCCGAGAGCGCCCCGCACTTGACAAGGTGGCTGTCATCCTCGATGCCGCCGACCGAATAGAGCGCCAGGCCGCAGTCGGAGATGGTGGCGAGCTGCTCCTTGATGACGGGTTCGCCGCGCAGCTCTTCGGCCAGCCGCTCGGAGGAAAGAACAAGCGGCGCATAGAAATTGATGCCTTCGGCATTCAGACGGCGCGCGATTTCCGTCGTGCATTGATCCGGGCGGTAGGAATAGGGCGCGCCGAGATTGCCACAGAGCTGCACGACCGTAACGCCGCGCAGGTCCGCAAAGGGCATGACGTCGGCGATATGATAGACGGTGCGGCCCCAGGCAACGCCGATCCGGTCGCCCTTGTTGATCAGTTCGAGAAAGACGGACGCCGCGACGACGGGCATTTCGGCAGCCGGGTCCATCGCCTGCCGGTCTTCCGGCACGAGCCATGCGGTCGTCAGCCCGGTGGCGTCTTCGAGCTCGCGGGCAAGCACGTCCTGCGAAAACAGTTCTGTCGACGTGGTGATCGTGACGATGCCCATCTCGCGCGCCTTGCGCAGATACATGGCGATCGAGGCGCGGGATATTTCCAGCCGCTGGGCCACTTCGTCCTGGCGCAGGCCGTGCGTATAATAGAGCCAGGCGGCCTTGTGAATGATCTGGTCTGTGGCTCGGATGGGCATTGGCGGAACCTTCGCAAGATGGATCTGACATATTTCATCTATACTGACAAAAGTCAACGTCATTGACGATTGTCGCCGTCTCGTCGGCGTGACAGCGGCCGCATCCCTCTTCTGAATGATGATCCTTAAAGCGCCACGCGGAGCCGCGAACGCCGCTGCCGCCAGCAGCCGGTTGCAAACGGAATCCATATGTGAACATACTATTCATATAAGGGTCTGAATGGCGACCGAGCGACATTGCGCTCGGAAGCCAGCCAACGGGCCCGCTATTGCCGACCTATTGCATCAGGGACTGACCAATGGATGACTTCATGCCCACCGTCGGGGTGTCCTCGACCCATCCCGCGGACATGCCGCAAGAGCACGCAGCACTTCCCGTGTGGAACGCGGAAAACTGGTTTTACGAGGATTGGCCGGTCGGCCAGCGTATAAGGTCCTTGCGGCGTACGATTGCCGAAGGTGACAGCCACCTCTTCAACACGCTGGTCGTCGATATCCATCCTTACGTGCAGGATCAGATGTTTGCAGAGCGGGAGGGCATCTTCGGCAGGCGTCTCGTTGCCGGCGCTTTCGTCTTCTCCGCGGGCCTCGGGCTGGTCGCCACCAACTGCGTCAACGCCTTTTCCTACGGCTACGACAAGCTGCGCTTCATCAAGCCGGTCTTCATCGGCGACACGATCTACACGATCCGCACCAACATGGACAAAACGCCCCGTTACAAGGAGCTCGGGCTTATCCGGGCCAGCTACCAGGTCTTCAAGGGCGAAGGGGAGCTGGTGCTCTACTGCGAGCACCTTCAGACCGTGAAATACAAGAACCCCGCCGACTTCGTCGGCAAGACCGAGAAGTAAGATACCGATGACCGAAACCAACGAATTGCCGCTCTCTGGCCTTGTCGTCGTCGACATGAGCCAGTTTCTCTCAGGTCCCTACTGCTCCTTGCGCCTCATGGATCTCGGCGCGCGCGTCATCAAGATCGAGCGCCCCGACGGTGGCGACCTGTCGCGCCGGCTTTATCTGAGCGACACCGAGATCGGCGGCGATTCCACCATCTTCCATGCGATCAACCGCGCCAAGGAAAGCCTCGCGATCGACCTCAAGAACGAGGATGACCTCGCGGCCCTGAAGACGCTGCTCGCCAAGGCGGACGTGCTGATCCAGAACTTCCGCCCCGGCGTCATCCAGCGCCTCGGCCTCGACTACGATGCGGTCAAGGCGATCAATCCGAAGATCGTTTATGCCTCGATCAGCGGCTATGGGGAGGAGGGACCCTGGGTGAAACGGCCGGGGCAGGATCTGCTCGCGCAATCGCGCTCTGGCGTCATGTGGCTGAACGGTGATGAGGGCCAGGGGCCGGTGCCCTTTGGCCTTGCGATCGGCGACATGCTTGCGGGTGCAGCGGCAGCGCAAGGCATTCTCGCAGCGCTCGTCCGCCGCGGCATTTCCGGCAAAGGCAGCCTGATCGAAACGAGCCTGCTGGAAGCACTCGTCGACTTCCAGTTCGAAGTGCTGACCACGCACTTGAATGACGGTCGCCGGCTGCCGGCCCGGTCCGGCTTCCGCAGTGCCCATGCCTATCTGTCGGCGCCTTACGGGGTCTACCCGGCCAGGGATGGCTATCTCGCCATCGCCATGACGCCGATCCCGAAGCTTGCCGATCTCCTGAAGATGCCCGAGCTCGACGCCTATCGCGACGATCCGGCCACCTGGTTCTCCGAACGGGACAAGATCAAGGCGCTGATCGCCAAGCGGATCGCGGAAAACACCATCGACCATTGGCTTGGCGTCCTTGAGCCAGCGGATATCTGGTGCGCCCGGGTCCTCAACTGGAACGAGCTGCTCGAAAGCGAAGGTTTCCAGGTGCTCGACATGTTGCAGACCGTGGTGCGCGAGGATGACGTTTCGATCCTGACGACACGGTCACCGCTCAGGGTCAACGGCAAGCGCGCCCAGGTGGACCGCGCAGCACCACGCATCGGCGAACACAGCACCTCGATCCGCAAGGAGTTCGGCCTGTGAGCACCAAATTGAAGGGCATGACCTGGAGCCACCCGCGCGGCCACGACCCCATGATCGCCTGTTCCCGGCTCTGGCAGGAACGCACCGGCATAACGGTGGAATGGGACAAGCGCTCGCTGCAGGATTTCGAGACCTACCCGGTCGAAGAGCTTGCGCGGGCCTATGATCTGATCGTCATCGATCATCCGCATGTCGGCCAGATTACCAAGGAAAGGTGCCTGGCGCCGCTTGATGTGGAAGGCCATCAAGAGGAGAGGGCAGCGCTTGAGGATGCGAGCGTTGGGCGCTCCTATCCGAGCTATACCTGGCAGGGCCGGCAATGGGCCTTCCCGATCGATGCGGCAACGCAAGTCCAGGCCTGGCGCCCGGACCTGACGGAACGCATGGAAAGCTGGAGCACCATGCTGGCGCTCGCGCGAAAGGGGAAGGTGGCGCTGCCGATGCGTGCACCGCATTCCCTGATGAGCTTCTACACGCTTGCCGGCAATCTCGGCTCTCCCTGCCGAAGTGACGGTACCGGGCCGCTGATCGAAACCGATGCCGGCGTCAACGCCTTCGAACGCTTGCGCGAGCTCACGGATCTGATCGATCCCGGCTGTTTCTCGATGGACCCGATTGCCGTGCTGGAGGCCATGAGCGATCCCGCCTCGAAAATTGTCTGTGCGCCGCTGATTTACGGCTATGTCAGCTACGCGATTGCGGGGTTCCGGCCGTCGCTCGTGACGTTCGGCGATATTCCGGCTGCCGGAACCAATGGCCCTGTCGGCTCGGCGCTCGGCGGGACCGGCATCGCGGTTTCGGCTTTTTCGCAAGCGCGCGAAGCAGCGATCGATTTCGCCTACTTCGTTGCGAGCGGCGACGTCCAGCGCGGCCCCTATGCCTCAGGCGGGGGGCAGCCAGGCCACGCGGCCGCCTGGGATGACGACGCCGTCAATGCGGCGACCTGCTATTTCTATCGTGCGACGCGCAAGACACTGGAGAGCGCCTGGGTTCGTCCGAGGCACGATGGCTACATGGCCTTCCAGCAGGCGGCATCCGATCGCATCAATGACGGCCTCCTGCGCAAGGAGGCAGCGCGAAAGGTCGTCGACGACCTCAATCGACTGTTTGCGGCGAGTTTTGTTGCAACCTGACTTCTGAGTTCCGGGACGCCCAGGCGTCCCGGACCAGATTATAGAAAGGTCTGTTCAGGCGAGCTTCCAGATCCGGCGCGCGTTGTCGGAAAGCAGCTTGCGCTTTTCCTCTGCGCTGCAGCCTTCCAGAAGCGCGTGGGTGGCGCCGACCCAGGTCGAAAGGTTGCCGCCGAGCGTGCAGACCGGCCAGTCGCTTCCCCAGACCACCCGGTCCCAGCCGAAAACACCAATCGTGTGCTCGACATAGGGGCGCAGTGTCTCGACCTGCCAGGCTTCATCCGCATAGGCGACGACACCGGAGATTTTTGCCGTGACATTTGGCCGGCGGGCTATCTCGCTCATGTGCTCGCGCCAGGGGTGCTCGGCGCCGGCGCGAATGTCGGGCACGCCGCAATGGTCGAGAATGAACTGGACGTCGGGCGCAAGATCGGCAAGCGCAATCGCCTTTTCGATCTGCTGCGGCAGGACGCAGAGGTCGAAGGTGAAGCGACGGCCGCCGAGCCGGCGGATGTTGTCGCGGAACGTCGCCCCTTCGGAAAGATCATCCGGCATCACATGCAGCACGCGGCGGAAGCCCTTGACCAGGCCGTTTGCTTCCTGGCGTTCCAGATAGGCCGCAAAGCCATCCTCTTCGGGCCGGCAGGCGGCAATCGCGCCCTTCAGCAGACTATCCGCCTGGCCTGCGAGCCGCGCGACCTCGGATGTCTCCTTCTCCATCTCCGAAGGATCGACATCGACCTCCATGTGCAGGCTGGCGGTAATGCCGAGCCGGCGCGCTTCGCGCTCGTAGGTGGCGTAGAGAAAGTCCTGGTCGAGGGCAGGCACGCCGGCGAGCCAGGGATAGGCAAGCCTCGACCTGTCGATGAGGTGAAGATGGGTGTCGATGATCAAGGCGCGGCTCCTCCGAACGCTTCTCACATAAGAATGATCTATTCAGATAAGAAGTACGATCGTTCTCAAGTGCCGTCAATCTGTTGTCGAGGCCACGTCCGAACCGGCCAATGTCGACAGTTGCTCGGCGGTTTTCAGCAAAAGGGCGATGCTTTCGGTGATATCAGGCGCCGAGGGCGCGTTGACGAGCGCGATATAGGGCACGGTCAGCGCCGCGATGCCGCGGCCATCAGGCCCCAGGATCGGTGCCGAGAGGTTATAGACGCCGGCTGTCTGCGCGCTTGCCATCATTTCATAGCCGCGCTCGCGGATCTGATCGAGGCGCGCGTAGAACTCCGGCCCGCGCGGGACCTCGTCTTTGCTCCTGCCATGTTCCGCGATCATCATCTCGCGCTCTTCGGCCGAGCGGAAGGCAAGCAGGATATGGCCGGATCCCGTATCGAAGAGGCTGATATGCGATCCGACCCGGATCGAAATGCCCCAATAATCAGGCGCTTCCTGCTGGGCGATGACGACGGCGGAGCCACGATCGAAGACGGCGAGATGGTTGGCCTGCTTCGAGCGCTGGGCCAGATCGCGCATCAACGGCGTGGCGTAGGAGGCAAGCCTGCGGACCGGCGCATGCAGCTGCGACAACCCGAACAGCTTCAATGTCAGCGAATAGCGATCTCCGTCGATGCGCGTGACATAGCCGCGCCGCACCAGCCGATCGAGCATGCGGTAGAACTCGTTCGGGCTGCGGTTCAGGCGCTTGGAAATCTCCGCCTGCGTCAGTCCGCCGTCGACGCTGGCGAGCAGCTCGAGAATGTCGAGCCCCTTATCAAGGGCCGGTGCGCGGTAGCGGTCTGACTCTTCGGTGTCCATGAAGCCTCCTTGGTGAATACTCATATCCATATACGCAGACGAAGGTGCCTACAAAGGAAAGTTCTCCCTTGACGCCTCATAAAAATGTTGTTTGTATATGAATTAGTTTCTCACAAATGAGAACATCACGTCAGGAAGAGGGCGTGAACACGGGAGGAGTGGACATGAAAAGGCTGCTTGCCGGCGTCTCCGCCGGCGTCGTTATGCTTGCCTGTGCAGGAGGAGCGGCGAATGCCGCAGAACTGCCCGGCAAGTTCGAAGGCGTCACGATCGACGCCAAGCTGATCGGCGGACAGCAATACGAAAAGCTCTATGAGCGGATCGGCGAATGGGAGAAGGCGACCGGCGCCAAGGTCAACATCCTGTCGAAGAAGAACCACTTCGAACTCGACAAGGAGATCAAGTCGGATATCGCGACCGGCGGCGTCAGCTGGTGCGTCGGCTCCAACCATTCCTCCTTCGCGCCGCAATACCCCGACATCTACACCGACTTGCTGCAGCTTTTGCCGCCGGAGGAGATCGCCAAGTTCGTGCCGGCGCTGATCGACGCTTCGACGCTCGACGGCAAGCTGGTGATGCTGCCGCGCGCCCAGTTCGACGTCTCGGCTCTCTACTACCAGAAGAGCCTCTACCAGGACGAAGCCAAGAAGGCCGCCTTCAAGGCGAAATATGGGTATGATCTCGCGCCGCCGGACACCTGGGCCCAGGTCAGCGACCAGGCCGAGTTCTTCGCCGCCCCGCCAAATTTCTACGGTACGCAGTTTGCCGGCAAGGAAGAGGCCATCAACGGTCGCTTCTATGAAATGCTCGTCGCCGAAGGTGGCGAATATCTCGACAAGGACGGCCGCCCGGCTTTCAACTCCGAAGCCGGTGTCCGTGCGCTCGACTGGTTCGTCAAGCTCTACAAGGACAAGGCCGTACCGCCGGGAACGACCAACTATCTCTGGGACGACCTCGGCCAGGGCTTTGCCTCGGGCTCGATCGCTCTCAATCTCGACTGGCCTGGCTGGGCGAGCTTCTTCAACGACCCGAAGTCCTCCAAGGTTGCCGGCAATGTCGGCGTGAAGGTCCAGCCGGCCGGCTCTTCCGGCAAGCGCACCGGCTGGTCGGGCCATCATGGCTTCTCGGTCACCGAGGATTGCGCCAACAAGGAAGCGGCTGCTTCGCTCGTCTGGTGGCTGACCAACGAGGATAGCCAGAAGCTGGAATCGGCTGCCGGCCCGTTGCCGACCCGGACTGCCGTCTGGGAATACAACATCAAGCAAGCTGAGGGCGACGCCTACAAGACCGAAGTTCTTCAGGCTTTCCAGGAAGCAGCAAAGCATGCCTTCCCGGTTCCGAAGACGGCCGAATGGATCGAAATCTCCAACGCCGTCTATCCCGAGCTACAGGCCGCCATCCTCGGCGACAAGACGTCGAAGGAAGCGCTTGATGCCGCCGCCCAGAAGGCGACCGGCATTGTCGAAGACGCGGGCAAGCTCTGATCGATAACAACGAGGCGGCGCCGATGCCTTGAAGGCGCCGGCGCCGCCTCAGCCATTTCATGCAATCCTCAGGACTGCCCGATGAAGCTCAAGAAATTGTCAGCACCGGCCCTGCTTCTGCTTCCGGCCTTTGTCGTGCTCGCGGCGGTGATCGTGTTGCCGCTCCTCTTTTCCTTCTATTCGAGCTTCACGCCGTTCCGCTTGACCAAACCGGAGACGCTGTGGGTCTTCGTCGGCCTGCGCAATTACGCAACCGTGCTCGGCAACGCCGAATTCTGGGTCGCGTTCGGCCGCACCGTGCTGCTGCTGACGGTGGCGCTCAACGCCGAAATGCTGCTCGGTCTCGGGCTGGCGCTGCTCGTCAACAAGGCCACCCATGGCCAGCGCCTGCTGCGCACCATGATGATGTTTCCGATGATGTTTTCGCCCGTGCTCGTCGGCTTCCAGTTCAAGTTCCTGTTCAACGACAATATCGGCTTCGTCAACAATGCGCTGCAGTCGCTGGGACTGACGGATCAGGCGATCCCCTGGCTAATCGACGGCAATCTCGCACTGCTTTCGATCATCATCGCCGAAGTCTGGTCCTCGACCGCGGTCTTTGCGATCCTGATCCTGGCCGGCCTGCTTGCCATGCCGAAGGATCCGGTGGAGGCGGCCCATGTCGACGGCTGTACGCCGTGGCAGACCTTCCGCTATGTCACCTGGCCCTACCTCATGCCGTTTGCCTTCATCGCCATGACGATCCGGTCGCTCGACGTCGCGCGCGCCTATGACATCGTCAAGATCATGACCGATGGCGGCCCAGCCAAGCGCACGGAGCTGCTGTGGACGCTCGTCGGCCGCACGGCCTACGCCGATGCTCGCATGGGGCTCGCCAACGCCATGGCCTATGTGGCGATCCTGCTGTCGATCGTCTTCACCGTCTATTTCTTCCGCAAGCTCGCCGCGGCGCGCCAGCAGATCGGAGCCGAGTGGTAATGGATATCAACGCTTCGCACCGCCTGCGCCGCCGCCTGCTGAAGACGGTGCACCTGATCGGCCTGTTCCTCGCAATGGCCGTGATCTGCCTGCCCGGCCTCTGGATCGTGCTGTCGTCGCTGCGCCCGACCGTCGAGATCATGGCGAAACCGCCGGTCTGGATCCCCGAGAGCATTTCGCTCGATGCCTATCGCGCCATGTTTTCGGGCGCAGGCCAGGGCGGCGTTCCCGTCTGGGACTATTTCCGCAACTCGTTGATCATCTCGGTGACCTCGACGGTGATTGCGCTCGCGATCGGCATGGCCGGCGGCTACGCCTTCGCCCGCTATCGCTTCAAGGCGAAGTCGGCGATCTTCCTCGGCTTCATGCTGACGCGCGCGGTGCCCGGTATCGCGCTCTCGCTCCCGCTCTTCATGCTTTACGCCCGCACCGGGATCATCGACACCCACTTCTCGCTGATCCTGACCTACGTGGCGCTCAACGTGCCCTTCACCATCTGGCTGATCGACGGCTTCTTTCGCCAGGTGCCGAAGGATCTCGCCGAGGCCGCCCAGATCGACGGCTGCACGCCCTGGCAGGCTTTCTGGCAGGTGGAGTTTCCGCTCGCTGGTCCCGGCATCGCATCTGCCGGCATCTTCGCGTTCCTGACCTCCTGGAACGAATATGCGCTTGCCTCGCAGATCACCCGCTCGGTCAATTCCAAGACCCTACCGGTCGGGCTGCTCGACTACACTGCCGAATTCACCATCGACTGGCGCGGCATGTGTGCGCTCGCCGTCGTGATGATCATCCCGGCGCTGACCCTTACCTTCATCATTCAGAAGCACCTCGTTTCGGGCCTCACCTTCGGCGCGGTGAAAGGATAATCGTTCATGGCTCCTGTCACACTCAGGAAACTGGTCAAGCGCTACGGCGCGCTCGAGGTCGTCCACGGCATCGACCTCGAAGTGAAAGACCGCGAGTTCATCGCGCTCGTCGGCCCGTCCGGCTGCGGCAAGTCGACGACGCTGCGCATGATCGCCGGCCTCGAAGACGTCAGCGACGGCGCGATTGAAATCGGCGGAAAGAAGGTCAACGACCTGCCGCCGCGGGCGCGCAATATCTCCATGGTCTTCCAGTCCTATGCGCTCTATCCGCATATGACGGTCGCTGAAAACATGGGCTTTTCGCTGAAGATCGCAGGGCGCTCGGCCGATGAGATCAAGACGCGGGTCGACGAAGCGGCAGCCATCCTCGATCTCAGCCATCTGCTCGAACGCCGCCCGTCGCAGCTTTCCGGCGGCCAGCGCCAGCGTGTTGCCATGGGCCGCGCCATCGTGCGCCAGCCAGATGTCTTCCTGTTCGATGAGCCGCTGTCGAACCTCGACGCCAAGCTCAGGACGCAAGTCCGCACCGAGATCAAGAAGCTGCATGCCCGCATGCAGGCAACGATGATCTACGTCACCCACGACCAGGTCGAGGCGATGACGCTTTCTGATCGCATTGTCATCATGCGCGACGGCTATATCGAGCAGGTGGGCACGCCCGAAGAGGTGTTCCAGCGTCCTGCCACCAAGTTCGTCGCCGGCTTCATCGGCTCGCCGCCGATGAACATGGACGAGGCGATCGTCGACGACGGTACGCTGGTGTTTGCAAGCGGCGCGCGGCTGCCGATCCCGCCGCGCTTTGTGAGCGCGTTGCGTCCGGGCCAAAAAGTCACCTTCGGCCTCCGCCCCGACGATATCTATCCGAGTGGTCACGGCCTGCATGCCGGCGATGCGTCAGCCGTGCACGAGGTCGAACTGCCGGTGTCGATCACCGAACCGCTCGGCAACGAGACGCTCGTCTTCATTCATTTCAACGGCCGCGATTGGGTCTCGCGCATGCTCAATCCGCGCCCACTTGGCCCGGGCGAGAAAGTGCGCATGAGCTTCGACCTGTCGCGCGCCCATCTCTTCGACATAGATACCGGCAAGGCTCTGGAAGGCTGACATGGCAAGAATCGAGAAAATTGAACTGCGCATGGTCGATCTGCCGCCGAAGGTGAAGCGGACCGATGCGATCCAGAGCTTCGTCAGCCAGGAAACCCCGATCGTCACCATCACCGACAGCGATGGAGCGACAGGCACCGGTTACAGCTACACGATCGGCACCGGCGGCTCCTCGGTGATGCGGCTGCTCTCCGATCACCTCGTTCCGATCCTGATCGGCGAGGATGCCGATTGCATCGAGGCGATCTGGCACAAGATGGAGTTTGCCACGCACGCAACGACCATCGGTGCGATTACGGCGCTGGCGCTTGCCGCCGTCGATACGGCGCTCTGGGACCTGCGGGCCAAAAAGCAGAAGCTGCCGCTCTGGAAGCTCGCCGGCGGCGCAAAGGAAAGCTGCCCCCTCTACACCACCGAGGGCGGCTGGCTGCACATCGAAAAGGAGGCGCTGGTCGAAGACGCGCTTGCCGCCAAGGCCAAGGGTTTTTCCGGTTCGAAGGTGAAGATCGGCAAGCCACACGGTTCGCAGGACTACGATCGTCTGTCGGCGATGCGCAAGGCGCTCGGCGACGGCTTCGAAATCATGACCGACTGCAATCAGGGTTTCACCGTCGACGAGGCGATCCGCCGCGCGTCGCGGCTGAAGGAACTCGACCTTGCCTGGATCGAGGAGCCGCTGCCGGCCGACGATCTCGACGGCCACATAAGGCTGACGCGCTCGACGCCGACGCCGATTGCAGTTGGCGAATCCCTGTATTCGATCCGCCACTTCCGCGAATACATGCAGAAGGGCGCCTGCTCGATCGTCCAGGTGGACGTTGCCCGCATCGGCGGCATCACGCCCTGGCTGAAGGTCGCGCATGCGGCAGAAGCCTTCGACATCCCGGTCTGCCCGCACTTCCTGATGGAGCTGCATGTCAGCCTCGTCTGCGCCGTGCCCAACGGCAAATATGTCGAGTACATCCCGCAGCTCGACGACCTGACGACCAAGGGCATGGAGATCCGCGACGGCCGTGCCCTAGCGCCGTCCGAGCCAGGCGTCGGGATTTCCTGGGACTGGGATGCCGTGCGCGCCCGCTCGATCGACGAGTTTACCCGCGAGTTTCGTGGCTAGGAGGCATTCGAGATGCAACGGATGGGAATGGTGATCGGCCTCGAAGCCGCGAAGGTTGCCGAATACAAGGCCCTGCACGCCGCCGTCTGGCCGGAGATCCTCGCACTAATTTCCGAGTGTAACGTCACCAACTACTCGATCTTCCTCAAGGAGCCGGAAAACCTGCTCTTCGGCTATTGGGAGTATGTCGGCTCGGATTTTAAGGCGGACATGGCGAAGATGGCGGCACACCCGAAGAACCAGGAATGGTGGTCGGTCTGCATGCCCTGCCAGAAGCCGCTTGAGACGCGGCAAGAAGGTGAGTGGTGGGCGATGATGGAAGAGGTCTTCCATCACGACGGTAAGGTCAACAGCAATGGCTGACAACTTCGATCCGGCCACGCTCAGGCAGTGGTGGCCGAAACCGGAAAAGCCCCGGCCGATCGTGATCTTCGGCGCCGGCAGCATCGTCGACGACGCCCATCTGCCGGCCTATCGCCAGGCCGGTTTCCCGGTTGCCGGCCTCTATGACCCCGACCGGGAGAAGGCCGCGAAGCTTGCCGACGCCTGGGGTATTCCCGCCTTCGAACGGGAAGAGAATGCGCTTGCCGTCGCCGATGCGATCTTCGATCTGGCAACCCCGCCGGCGGCCCATGCCAGCATCCTTGCGAAGCTTCCGGTCGGCGCCGCTGCCCTCATCCAGAAGCCGATGGGCTCGGATCTCAAAGCTGCGACTGCCATCCTCGAAATCTGCCGCACGCGCAAGCTCAAGGCTGCCGTCAATTTCCAGCTTCGCTTCGCGCCGATGATGCTTGCGCTGAAGGATGCCATCGCCAAGGGCTACCTCGGCGAGGTCGTCGATTTCGACGCCTGGCTGGCGCTGGCCACACCCTGGGGCCTGTGGCCTTTCCTCAAAGGCCTGCCGCGCATCGAGATCGCCATGCACTCGATCCACTACCTGGATCTCCTGCGCGGCCTGCTCGGCAACCCTCAAGGCGTTCACGCCAAGACGATCGGCCATCCGAACCACGAGGTCGCGCAGACGCGGACGGCTGCGATCCTCGACTATGGTGATCGCGTACGCTGCGTGCTCTCGGTCAATCACGACCATGATTTCGGCCGCAAGTTCCAGGCCTGCGAGTTCCGCATCTCGGGCACGTCGGGTGCTGCCTATGTGAAGCTCGGCGTCAATCTCGACTACCCCAAGGGCGAGCCGGACGAGCTTTGGATCCGACCGATCGATGGCAGCGAGTGGGCTTCCGTGCCGCTCGAAGGTGCGTGGTTCCCCGACGCCTTCGTCAACCGCATGGCCAACCTGCAGCGCTTTGCGACAGGCGAGGACCAGGAACTGATCGGCTCGGTCGAGGACGCCTGGCAGACGATGGCCTTGGTCGAGGCCGCCTATCAATCGAGTGCCACGCCGGCAACGGCGATCGCACCGCTCCCGGGACGCTGAGATGTCAGAGCAGATCATCCATTTCGAAGACTATGAACTCGGCCACGAGCGGCTGACGACGGGCCGGACGATCACCGAGACCGACTTTGTCGTCCATGCAGGCCATACCGGCGATTTCTTTCCGCACCATATGGACGCGGAGTTCGCCAAGACCCTTCCGGGCGGCCAGCGCATCGCCCACGGCACCATGATCTTTTCAATTGGCGTCGGCCTTACGGCGTCGCTGATCAATCCGGTTGCCTTTTCCTACGGCTATGATCGTCTGCGCTTCGTGCGTCCGGTTCATATCGGCGATACGATCCGCACCCGCGTCACGATTTCCGCCAAGGAGGACGATCCGAAGCGGCCGAAGGCGGGGCGCGTCGTGGAACGGTGTGAAGTTATCAACCAGCGTGGCGAGGTCGTTCTCGCCGCCGACCATATCCTGGTCGTCGAACGCAAAGCATGAGGGATCGAGAATGACAGCGGATCTTAAAGGCAAGGTCGTCCTGATTACGGCTGCTGCCCAAGGCATCGGCCGCGCTTCGGCTTTGGCCTTCGCAAAGGCCGGCGCGAAAGTACATGCGACGGATATCAATGCGGATGCGCTTGCCGCGCTCGCCAAGGAAGCCGTTGTCGAAACGCACCGGCTGGACGTTCTGGACACGCAAGCCGTCGAAGCGCTGATCGCCAAGATCGGCGCCGTCGATGTCCTCTTCAACTGCGCCGGTTTCGTGCATGCCGGCTCGATCCTGGAGATGAAGGACTCCGACCTGGAGTTCGCCCTCGACCTCAACGTCAAGGCGATGATCCGCACCATCCGCGCCGTGTTGCCGGCGATGCTTCAGCGCAAGGACGGCGCCATCATCAACATGGCTTCGGTCGCTTCCAGCATCAAGGGTGTGCCGAACCGGTTTGCCTATGGCGTCACCAAGGCGGCCGTCATCGGTCTCACCAAGGCCGTTGCCGCCGACTATGTCTCTGAGGGTATTCGCTGCAACGCGATTTGCCCGGGCACTGTCGAAAGCCCGTCGCTGCAGGAGCGCATGCGCGCACAGGGGGACTATGAAACGGCGCGCGCCGCATTTATCGCCCGCCAGCCGATGGGGCGCCTCGGTACGCCGGAAGAGATTGCCGACCTTGCCGTCCATCTCGCGGGCGCCACCTATACGACCGGCCAGGCCTATGCCATCGATGGCGGCTGGACCATCTGACAACACAGGAAGCAGACACATGAAACTTCTTCGTTACGGCCTTCCGGGCCAGGAAAAGCCGGGCATCCTCGATGCGAACGGCACCTTGCGCGATCTCTCGGGCCACGTCGCCGATTTCTCCGGTGCCGCACTCGACCCGGACAAACTCGCCGAACTCAAGGCGCTCGATCTCGCCGGCCTTCCGGCTGTCGACGGCAACCAGCGGCTCGGCCCTTGCGTGGCCGGTACCGGCAAGTTCATCTGCATCGGCCTCAACTATTCCGACCATGCCGCCGAGACAGGCGCCACGGTTCCCTCCGAACCGATCATCTTCATGAAGGCCACCTCGGCGATCGTCGGTCCCAATGACGACCTGATCATCCCGCGCGGCTCGGAAAAGACCGACTGGGAAGTGGAACTCGGCGTCGTCATCGGCCGCAAGGCCAAGTACGTCACCGAAGCCGAAGCCCTCGATTACGTCGCCGGCTATTGCACCGTGCACGACGTCTCCGAACGCGCCTTCCAGATCGAGCGCCAGGGCCAGTGGACCAAGGGCAAGTCCTGCGACACCTTCGGCCCGACGGGCCCGTGGTTGGTGACCAAGGACGAGGTGCCGGATCCGCAGAACCTGCCGATGTGGCTGAAGGTCAACGGCGAGACCATGCAGAACGGCTCGTCGAAGACCATGGTCTATGGCGTTGCCTATCTCGTTTCGTACCTGTCGCAGTTCATGTCGCTGCAGCCGGGCGACATCATCTCCACCGGCACACCGCCCGGCGTCGGCATGGGCATGAAGCCGCCGCGTTACCTCAAGGCCGGCGACGTCGTCGAACTCGGCATCGAGGGCCTCGGCAGCCAGAAGCAGTCCGTGCGCGCGGACGATTGATCATAAGACTGGAGTGACCATGACCCGCATTACTGATCTGCGCGTCTTCGACCTGCGCTTTCCGACCTCGCAGAGCCTCGACGGTTCCGACGCGATGAACCCGGACCCGGACTATTCCGCGGCCTATGTCATCCTCGACACCGATCGCGAGGAACTTGCGGGCCATGGTCTCACCTTCACCATCGGCCGCGGCAACGACATCTGCTGCATGGCGATCAAGGCCATGCGGCATCTGATCGTCGGCCAGGATACTTCAGACATTCTCGCCCATCCCGGCCGCTTCTGGCGGCACCTGACCAGCGACAGTCAGTTGCGCTGGATCGGCCCGGAAAAGGGTGCGATGCACCTGGCAACCGGCGCCGTCGTCAATGCCGTCTGGGACCTGCTTGCCAAGGAAGCAGGAAAACCCGTGTGGCGGCTTGTCGCCGAGATGTCGCCGGAAGAGATCGCCGACATCGTCGACTACCGCTACATGACGGATGTTTTGACCCGCGACGACGCGGTCGCGATCCTCAGGAAAGCCGAGCCCGGCAAGGCCGCGCGCATCGCGACGCTCGAGCAGGAGGGTTACGCCTGCTACACGACATCGGCCGGCTGGCTCGGTTATGACGACGACAAGCTCCGACGGCTCGCCCAGGAGGCGATCGACGAAGGCTTCAACCATATCAAGATGAAGGTCGGGCGCGATCTTGCCGACGACATCCGGCGACTGACGATCGCGCGCGAGGTGATCGGCCCGGATCGTTATCTGATGATCGACGCCAACCAGGTCTGGGAGGTCGGGGAGGCGATCGACTGGATCAAGCAACTCGCTTTCGCCAAACCCTTCTTCATCGAGGAGCCAACGAGCCCCGACGATGTCGCCGGTCACCGCAAGATCCGCGAAGCGATTGAACCGGTGAAGGTCGCAACGGGCGAGATGTGCCAGAACCGCATCATGTTCAAGCAGTTCATCGCCGAGGGCGCGATCGACATCGTCCAGATCGACTCGTGCCGCATGGGCGGCCTCAACGAGGTTTTGGCGGTGCTGCTTGTTGCGGCAAAATATGAACTGCCGGTCTGGCCGCATGCCGGTGGCGTGGGCTTGTGCGAATATGTCCAGCATCTGTCGATGATCGACTATCTGGCGGTTTCCGGCACGAAGGATGGTCGCGTCATCGAATATGTCGACCATCTGCATGAACACTTCCTCGACCCCTGCGTGATCGAGAATGCCGCCTACATGCCGCCGCAACGGCCGGGTTTCTCGATCGAGATGAAACCGCAGTCGATCGCAGACTACACGTTCGCCGGCTAACAAAGGCTCCGATTTCGAAAGCCGGAACGGTACCTGCCGCTCCGGCTTTTGCTTCTCTGCGAAAAGTTCGGCGGTGCGCCTGTTGGCCCCTTATCCATTTCGGCCAGGGTCGTGACAGATCACCAAAATGAATCGATCACCCGTTATCGATTCAAAACTCTCGTTGGACCTATGCGCGCCGATCGCCGAATCTTCGCGCATGACGATCGTTCAACCGTATCAGATCCATGTCGAGCGAAGGGACGCGGCCAGAAACATGGCGCGCTACTACTCCATGCAGATCTCCATGTCCCTATTGGGCGAGGCCTGCCTGACGCGACGCTGGGGGCGGATCGGAAGTCACGGTCAGATGATGGTGCACCATTTTGCGCAGGAAGAGGACGCGGTCAAACTCTTCCTCGACCTGGCCCGGAGCAAGCGGCAACGCGGCTATCGTCCACGCACATGATCCGGGACGGTGCGTGACCTCACCGTGGCTTGAAGTCGACCAGAAGTGATTTAAGTTCGATTTCACGAACGCGGCGCGCCGCTTCATCGGGGCTTACCCAGGCGAGCGAACGCTCGCCTTTCTCCTTGTATTTTTCCGCCAGCTTGGTGACTTCGATCTGGAAGATATCGACCACACAGGGCACCACGTCGCCGTCATCGAGCATCTTTAAGTAGGTATAGCTGCCGACCGGCTTCTTGCGGACTTTTCCGCGCACACCGGCTTCCTGAAGGGCTTCGACCGCCGCGGCCTCGTGCAGTTCCTTCTGCTTCATCGGCCAGCCCTTTGGAATGAGCCAGCGGCCGCTGTCGCGCGACGTCACCAGAAGGATCTCGATCGCCCCGTCAGGCGCGAAGCGATAGCAAAGTGCTGCGCATTGCTGGCGAAACGAACCCGAAAACAGTTTCTCGGGAGAGGCAGCCAGCTTCTGCAACAGTGTCTTCGGTTTTGGTGGTTTCGGCGCCTTTGACTTTTTGATCGCTCTCAAGCTCCTCGATACTTGGCGCCAATTGGCGGACATCTAGGACATCCGCCCGTTAGGTCAAAGGACAAAATGGAAAGAAACGTTCAGGCAAGAGCCTCATGCCTTGGCTGATATTGCGCTCAACTCTTCAAGGTCGAGATCCCGTTCCAGTTCGTGCAGCGTCTCATCGTCGATTTCGCCGGCGCGATGAAGCCGGATGAGTTCGCGCCGCCCGGTCGCGACCGCTTCGAGCACAACATCGAAATGGGCGTGCAGGATCGGCGTGTAATGCTCCGTGCGTGCGGCATAGTCGACGATCGAAACCGCGCGGCGCTGATAGCGGTCGAGTAATTGCGGATGGATGAGATTGCCCGCCGTGTCATAGGCGCGGCTTTGAATCGTGACGAGCTGCGCCTGGGCCATCGCCGCCTCGGCCTGGCTTAAGGTGAGGGGCGCCTTTTCCGACGAAGGCTCGACGAGCTTCGCCCAGGCAATCACCCGCCCGAGCGTCGTTCCCTGGATCAGCACCGTTCCGAGGATCACGGCAAAGGAGGTCACCAGGATGAAGTCCCGGCCGGGGAAGCCCTCGGGCACGCTCAGCGCAAGCGCGAGCGTCACCACGCCGCGGACACCGGCCCAGGAAAGCACGGTCGCACCGCGTGCGCCGACCGGCGTATAACGTTTAAGCCCCAGCCGGTTGCCGAGCCAGATTGCGAAGTCGGACCCGAACACCCAGAGGAAGCGGGCGACGGTGAGCGCGATCAGGACCATGAGGATGGGCCATCCCAGGGTCGCAGCGACGGTCTCGAACCCGCCGCCACGCTCGACCACGCCGCGAAGCGACAGGCCGATCAGGATGAAGACCGCGGCCTCCATCAGGAAGACGATGACGGCCCAGAAGGCGGAGCCGCGCATACGGGTGGCGGCCGAAAGCACGGTATGCTGATGCCAGCTGGCGACGAGGCCGGTGGTGACCGTCGCGATCACGCCGGAAACATGCAGGAACTCACCGAGCAGATAGGACGTCCAGGACAAAAGGGCCGTGGCGGCGATGATCAGGTACTCATCCCCAAGACGGCGGGCAAGCAGGACCCAGGCCGTACCGATGACGACGCCGACGAGGGCGCCGCCGATCGCCAGCAGGAAGAAGTTTCCGACCGCCTCGCTGGCACTGAAAGCGCCTGTGATGCCGGCGGCGATCGCAAAGCGGAACAACACTAGGCCGCTTGCGTCGTTGAGCAGGCTTTCGCCCTCGAGCAGGATCTGCAGCCGTCTCGGCAACTTCACGCGCTGCAGCACGGCCCGTGCCGAGACGGCGTCGGGCGGCGAGACTATTGCCCCGAGTGCGGCGCATGCGGCCCAAGGCAGGGAGGGGAAGATGAGGTGGGTCACGACGGCAACGACGGCCGCGGTAAAAAACACTGCGCCGATCGCTAGCGAGGCGATGCCGATCAGGTGACGGCGCAGACGGCCGAGCGCGATCGTCCAGGCGCCATCGAGGAGCAGCGGCGGCAGGAAGATGACGAGCACCAGTTCCGGATCGACCGCGATGGCCGGCAGCCCCGGCACGAAGGCGAGCATCGCGCCACCGCTAAGAAGCGCCACCGACGGCGGCAGGCCGAGCCGATGCGCGACGTAGTGCAGCGCGATGATCGCGACAAACATGCCGATCACCAGTTCGAACAGATGTGTCGGTTCCACCGGTCCCCCGCTCAATGACGCGGCCCATTACAGAACACGTCTTTTCGAAACGCAATTGCAACAGTGGCGTGGAGCGTGCCGGAGGTGAAGACCGCAGAAAAGAAAAAAGGGCCAGCGGAAGACCGCGGCCCATAAAGGTGTGAAGGTCAAAAACCTCCAGAGGGGAACAGCTGCTGCGGCGGACTGGGAGGAGACCCGCCATGTGCATCAGCTGTGTGCTTTATGCCTGATTTTTGACCAGCTGGAAAACATTTATTGTGCAATGCAGCTATGCATAAACGGAAGACGTGCAGCGCGGTCGTCAGCCTGAACTGCCAAACGGCGCCAAAAGAGCTTTCCGTGGGGGAGGGGACGCCGCCAAGAACATCCGTCCCGGCAGGCAATCGGGACCGGCACACGTGCCGGCCCCGATGAGATAGTTGCTACACTAACGGTCGTGAGCTTGACCGCACAGCCATTCTACGACCGCTTTTACGATCGAACAGCGGACGGCAGGACTTCGAGCACTGTCCGCCCCCGGTCCACAGGTTGTTCACAGGCAAGGGAGGGGCTAACGCCTTGAAACGCTGTTCCGTTTTCCGAACTGTGACTAACTGCCCCTGGAAAGAACGCACCGCCTCAGGTCAGCGACACCTCGCGGGTTTCCGCATCGATCAACGCAGCGGCGATCGCCGCCACAAGCAGCAAGCCGGCAAAGGTGCCGATCGCCAGGCCGAAGCCCTTCGCCACCAGCAAGCCGATGAGCGATGGCGCAAGCAGGCCGCCCAGCCGGGCCATGCCGCCGGCCGCCCCCATGCCGGTCGCGCGCAAGGCGGTCGGATAGAGTTCCGGCGTGTAGGCATAGAGTGCACCCCAGGTGCCGAGCAGCGCAAAGCTCATGATCAGCAATGCGGCAGCAACGACCGAGGCCGCGTCCGCGACGACGAACAACAGGCAACTGAGGGCAGACAACAAGCAAAAGCCGACCAGCGTCGGTCGCCGTCCCCACGTCTCGACGCCGTAGGCGGCAAGCGCATAGCCCGGGATCTGGGCCAGAGCGATGAGAACGAGGAAACCGTAGCCCCGCACGAAGCCGAAGCCTTCGCCGGCTAGCCGCGGCGGCATCCAGGTAAAGACGCCGTAATAGGAGACCGAGATGAGGAACCAGACCGAAAGGATCAGGAGGCTGCGCCGACGCAAGTCCTTCGAAAAGATGCCGACAGCGGCGGTCGCCGCGGGCAGGGCGATCGAAACGGTCGGCTCGAGTTGGGGCCGACCGTTGACTGCCAGCATGCGATCGACGATCGCCCTGGCCGCCTCCGCCTTGCCCGTTCGCAACAGGTAAAGCGGCGATTCCGGCACGAGGAAGCGAAGTCCGACGCCAATGACTGCCGGAATGGCCGTGACGGCGAAGATATAGCGCCATCCGTCCGCAAGGCCGGCAAGAGAGATAAGCCATGCCGCCAAAGCGACGATCAGCGTGCCGACTGCCCAGAAGCCTTCGAGCATCACCAGCCATCGCCCGCGGCTGCGCACGGGCAGGAACTCCGACATCATCGCATAATCGACGGGAAGTGTGCCGCCGACAGCAGCGCCAGTGAGGAAGCGCAGGACAAGCAGGACTGCGAAATTCGGCGCAAAGATCGACAGGATGCCGAAGACCGCGTCGCAGGCAACGGTTACGATCAGGACCCGCCGGCGACCGATCCGGTCGGCAAGCCTGCCGAAGCCGACGGCGCCGATCAGCATGCCCAGGAAAAACAGCGTGCCCGTCTGCAGCGCCTGGGGAACCGTCAGGCCGAATGTCGCGGCAATGGAAGCGGCGGTGAACCCGACGGCGAGTACCTGCATGGCATCGGCCGTCCAGACCAGGCCGAATATGCCCATCAGTCGCCGCTGATAGGGGCCCGTGCCCGCCCGGTCGAGCGCTTCCTGTATCGTGATCGTCGTCATTCGACCCTGCCTTGAGATTCGACGCGTGGACACTACGTCGACGGCGCCTGCTTGGATATTGCAGAAATGCCGCAGATGCCCACCTGAGTTCGGCCGCGACGAGCGATCAACCTTCCGGGCGCCTGCCTGGCACGGACCGGCATTTTCGACTTGCATGGAATGCACACGCGTGCAAATATGCACGCGTGTGCAATGGAGTTTCGCCGATGAACGATCACAAGCCGCGCTATTCGAACGACCTTTCCGGACGGGCCCTGTTGTGTCGGGATGTCATCCGCTCTGCCGGCGCCCTGGTACTCGACGGTTTCAAGGCAAGCGCCGAGCGCGGTTATTCCTTAAAAGGCCCGCAGGATTTCCTGACGGAAACCGATGCGGCTTCCGAGGCCCATATTCGCGCCGCGATTGCCACCCATTTTCCAGCCGATGCGTTCCTGGGCGAGGAAGGCGGCGGCACCATTGCCGATCGCGTCTGGGTCGTCGACCCCGTCGACGGAACGGCGAATTTTGCGCGCGGGATCCCGCACTTCTGCATCTCCATAACCTATGTCGAGCACGGGCGCGCAGAGATCGGCGCAATCTACAATCCGGCCCACGACGAACTTTATTTCTGCCGGCGGGGAGACGGTGCAACGCTCAACGGCAAGGTCATCAAGGTCTCGTCGACGGCGACCTTCGATGCCGCTTCGGTCGAAATGGGCTGGTCGCGGCGGGTACCGGACGAGACCTATCTGGAGACGATGCGACAGATGCTGGAGAAGGGCGCCAATGTGCGGCGCGGCGCTTCGGGAGCTCTCGCGCTCGCCTATGTCGCCGATGGTCGGTCGGATGCCTATGTCGAACTGCACATGAACTCGTGGGATTGCCTTGCCGGACTGTTGCTCGTTGCCGAGGCGGGCGGCACTGTGTGTCCCTTCATGGAGATCGGCAGCCTGCTCGACGGCGGGCCGGTGCTTGCATCGACACCGGCGATCGCCAGCGGCGTGAGTGTGGCTTCAGGCATCCCAGTGCGGGAAAGCGAACAAGCCGCCGAGCTCCAGCTGGCCTGAAACGGCGATAGCCTGACGACGCCTTCCACCCGTTCGCATAGGAAAGAGGAAATCCAATGGACGCACCGGTCTATACCCGGCCCGCTATCAGCCTGATCGCCAGAGAACTCGGACCGCACAGCGCCGATCTCTATATCGGCGGCAGTGATGGCGCGCGTGACCTCGACCTGCTCAAGCGTCACGGGATCTCCATTGTCGTCAATTGCGCGATCAACCTGGACATCAACCTCGTGCGCGAAGAAGAGGTCAGCATCAATGATGATCTTTGTGCAAGCGGCTATGCGGCCGTCCGCTATTACAAGCTCGGCATGATCGACGGTGATGGCAGCCCCGACACGATGATGCTCGGTGCCTATTACATTCTCGACGGCGCACTGCGCCAGACGATGCCGAAGCGCGCAACCTATCCCTTTGCCGATGGCGGAAACATCCTCGTCAATTGCCGCGGCGGACGCAGCCGCTCCGTATCGCTGGTGGCGCTGTTCCTGCACAAACAGCAGCCGCATCGGTTTCCGACACTCGACGCGGCCGTCGCCCATATCCGCGAGCATCGAGAACTGCGGCCGGATGAATGGTTCGAGACGCCGAAGCCGATGCTCTATGAAGCAGCGCGCCGCGCTTCGGCCTGGATCGATCTCGTCGAAGCCTCCCGCCTGGAGGCGAAAGCCGATGTCTGAATTGCCGAAGATCGCCATCATCGCCGACGCGCATTTCCATGATCTTGAAAGCGACTTCGAATTCCCTGGGATAGAGATCGACGGCGATAAACTGGCGGTCAGAAGCTGGACCGACACGCGGGAATCCACCCGCGTCTTCAACGAAAGCGCCAAAGCGCTGGACGAGGCCTTGGCGGAGGTCGCGAGCCGCGGCATCCGTCACGTCGTCCTTTTGGGCGACTACACGGACGACGGGCAAAGACAGACAACGGCGCGCCTGCGCACCATTCTTGATGGGCACGAGAGCACCCATGGCACGCGCTTTTATGCGCTTCCGGGCAACCACGACATCTTCGGGCCCAAGGGGCGACACCACACCAAACAATTTCTTGATCGGAACGACGTGAGGGTCCTCGTCACGAGCGACGAAGGAAAGGCAGCCCCCGGCAGCCACGCAACGCCGCGCATGTATTGCGAGGGATATCCGACGGGCCTTGCCCCCGTGGCTACCCATGGGTACTTCCGACGGCCGGACTATCTTCATTGGGAAACCCCGTTCGGGGCGTCTGACCGCGTCGAGGATCGGCTCTATCCGGTCTCGTCTCCGGACGGCCGGAATTGCTACAGGCTGATGGATGCCTCCTATCTGGTCGAGCCCGAGCCGGGTCTCTGGTTGCTGATGATCGACGCCAACGTCTTCGAACCACGCGACGGCCTGTTTGAGGAGGGCGATGAAGCCGCTTTCGTCGACAGCACCGGCGCGGGCTGGAACGCGCTTATCAGGTTGAAGCCATTCATCATCGACTGGATTGCCGACGTGTCCGCGCGCGCAACGAAGCTCGGAAAAACGCTGCTCGCATTCTCGCATTATCCGGTGCTCGATCCCTTCGATGGCGCAACCGGAGCCGAAAGCCTTCTTTTCGGCGAGACCAACATCGCCCGCCGGACGCCGCAGCAGGCGGTCGCAGATGCACTGATCACCGCCGGCATGACGCTGCATTTTAGCGGGCACCTGCATGTCGAAGGCGTAACGCGCCGCACGCGCGGAGGCCACTCGCTCATCAATGTCGCCGTTCCTTCGCTCGTGGCCTTTCCGCCGGCCTTCAAGATCGTCGAACCGTCTCGATCGACGTCGTCCATTGAGACCGTTGAACTGTCACACATGACCGTCGATCAGCGCGTGCTGCGCGCCTATCGTCGCGAGGTGGCGCGCGCCGGCGATGATGCGGATCCAGCCTTTGCCGCAGCGGACTATGGCTCCTTCCTGAAGGCACACAAGCGCGCCCTGGTCCAGCATCGCTATTTTCCGAAGGAATGGCCCGTGGATGTCGTCCACGAGATATCCGGGCTGTCGGTCGCTACCGTCTGCCAGCGGCTGATTGACGCCGGTGAAATGACGTGCGCTTCCGGGCAGGTATCGATCGCTATCCCTGAGGACACCGCCAGCCTCGACATGATCGAGGTGATCGCCGATTGGTACTGCCTGCGCCAAGCCGGCGCGCTGGCGCTCGACAAGATAGCTCAGCCGCGCCGCGCGCTTTATCGCCTGCTCGCCAAGCACTTTGGCCGTGGGCCCGCGACCGGATGGGACGGATCGACATCAGGCTTCCTCGCGATCTTCTTCGGGGCCTTCGACGCCTTCCTCGATCGTGCCGAAGCGGGAAGCCGGCGCATCCGCATCGAAAGCAATTCCGACACCGAAGAGGCTGCCTGACATGGACCAGTCGCTCTCCACGGCCACTTCCTCCGCGCCGCCGGCGACCTTCATCGAGTTGCGGGAATCTTGCCGTCTGGGCCGACGCCACCTGAAGGGTGGCCGTCTGGAAGTGGCCAAGTTCGTGCTTGCCAATCCGTACGACGTCGCCTTTGCCAGCGCACGGGAAGTCGCCGTGCGCAGTGGCGTCTCGACGACGACGGTCATGCGGCTCGTCAGCGACCTCGGCTTTGACACCTATGCTTCCTTTCAGCAGCTCTTTCGAGCGGAGTTGCTGCGCGGCCGGCAGTAAGCAGCATTGGGGAGGGGGCCATGAGCACTGCAATCGTCAGCATCAACCTCTTCGGCGCCGTGGCGCTCCTCCTGTTCGGCCTTGGCCAGGTTCGCGACGGCATGCAACGCGCGTTTGGCGGGCGTCTGAAAGCCGGACTGACGGCCGGGACGCGTGACGGACTTCGTTCGTTTTCAAGTGGCCTCATTGCAACCGTCGCTCTCCAGAGTTCCACCGCTACCGCTCTCATGGTCGCGTCCTTCGTCGAGCGTGATCTCGTCGTGCCGCGCATGGCGCAGATCGTGCTTCTCGGCGCGAACGTCGGCACGGCGATGACGGCCTGGATCGTCGCTCTAGGGCTCGGCTGGCTCTCGCCGCTCTTGCTGCTTTGCGGCTTCGTTGTCGGTCGCGGCAGCTCAAACGCACGCAAGGGATCAGGTGCCGCCCTCGTTGGCATCGGGCTGATGTTGCTGTCGCTACATCTGATTGGCGGCGCGACCGAGCCGTTGCGAACCTCTGCCGCCCTTTCTGCCTTTTTCGGGATGCTCGACAACGCCTGGCCGGTGGCGCTCGTCATTTCGGCAGCACTTGCAGCCCTTGCGTCATCGAGCTTGGCCGTCGTTATGCTGATCCTGTCGCTTGCGACCTCTGCCAGCCTTTCGACGGGCCTGCTCATCGCGCTCGTCCTCGGCGCCAATCTCGGCGGTGCTGTACCTCCGGTTCTCGCCACCTTCAAGGCTGCGGCGAGCGCCAGGCGGGTTGCGCTTGGCAACCTGATCGTGCGGGCCGTTGGCTGCCTGGCTGCTCTGGCGCTCGCCGGATACGTCGCCCCACTTATCGACCGGTTGCCTGTCTCACGCGGCAATCTGCCGGTCGATGTGCATCTCGCCTTCAATCTCGCGCTGGCGCTTCTGGCTGCTCCGCTTGCTCGGCCACTATCGCGTCTCACCATGCGCCTGCTGCCGGACGAGCCGAAGGCGACGGATGGCCCGCTTTTCCTGGAACAGAACGATCTCGGCACGCCGGTCGCAGCGCTTGCCGGCGCAAGCCGCGAAGTTCTGGGCGTCGGCGACCTGGTGGAGCGCATGCTGGTCGAAGCAAACGATGCCCTGCAACAGACGGATCCTTCCAGGCTTGCTGCGATCAGCACGCTCGAAGGACGCGTGGATCGCGTGCAACACGAGATCAAGGTCTATGTTTCGCGTGTCGGCCAGTGCGAAATCGCCGAGGAACAGCGCCGCCGCGCCATGGACATCGTCGACTATGCCATCAACCTCGAGCATATCGGCGACATCATCGAGAAGGGACTTCTTGCCGAACTTGCAAAGAAGATCGCCCGCGGCCTGGCTTTCTCCTCCGATGGGCACCAGGAGCTGTCGCGCCTCTTCGCCGTCACGATCAACAATCTGCGCATGGCCCAGGCCGTGTTTGCCACACGCGACAACGCGATGGCACGGCGCCTGGTGGAAGCCAAGGAAGATGTCCGCAGATTGGAGCGGCAGTCGGCTGAGCGGCACCTGCAGCGCCTGCGCGATGGCCGCGCCGAAAGCATCGAAACCAGTTCGCTTCATCTCGACATGCTGCGCGACCTCAAGCGCATCAACGCGCATATCGCAACCGTCGCGCACCCCATTCTTGATCAGAGCGGGCTATTGATCGACAGCCGCATCCGGCAGGCGGCCTCCTAAGTGTTCCGGCCTAGCGTCGGGCGGTCTTGCGCTCAACCATCGTAACGGGAACGACCTGAAGTCGCGTTTCCATCTCGTCTGCTTCCAGCGCTTCGAGAACATGCTCCGTCAGGGCGGAAAAGGACTGCGCAACCGTGGTGAGCTCGTAACTCTTCCACCCGGCCTGCGGAATATCGTCGAAGCCGACGACGGAAAGGTCGGCCGGCACGCGACGGTGCATTTCGGTGCGGGCCGCGTCGAGAAAGCCGAGAGCCAAGAGATCGGTCACGCAAAACGCGCCGTCGATCGTCTCGTCGACGAGCACTTCGCAGCCGGCCTGGTAACCGCTTTCATAACTCGTCGTTCCGCCCGACCAGGCGACCACTTCGACGCCGGCGGTCGCCATCTTCTTTTGGAAGGCAGTGGTGCGGCGAACCTGCGCCGGGGTCTGGCTGCCGCTCGAAATCACCGCAACCTTCTTGCAGCGCGCTTCGATCAGGCGCAGCGCGGCAAGATCCGCACCGCGGGAATCGTCGCTCAACACCATGCTGGTGTCGGTGCGGTCGATTTTCTGGTTGATCAGGATCAGGCGCACACCGTTGGCAATGCACTGGTCGACAATCGATTCCGGCGGCTCTCCGGAAAGGACGATAATCGCCTGCGCCCGGAACTCGAACAGCAGCTCGATCAGCGGTGCGATATCCTTTCGCGCATCCGCGGCATTCAGCAACAGGCACTGCAGACCGCGACGCAACAGGCCGATGCTCAAGAGATCGAGCTGTTTTGCATGAAAGGGCGCACTGAGATTGGCGCCGACAACTCCAATAAGATTGGAGCGATCGTTGTTCAGCCCCTGCGCCAGCCGGTTGACCCGGTAACCGAGTTCCCGGGCGGCCTTGAGAACCTTGCGGCGCACAGCCTGGGAAACGCTGGCTCCGGGCGTAAAGGTTCGCGAGACCGCCGAGCGTGAGACGCCCGCGCGTTTTGCAACCTCTTCGGCCGTCACAAAGCCCCTTGCCATGCCTTTCTCCTGCAGAATCAGATGCTTTCCATCAGGGCCACAAAAGCAGGTCCATTCCAACGAAAAAGTTCGAGCTTACACGCTCAGTGAACCAATCGATGAGGCTTGCGAACGGGCGCTTTCGCTCCATGCATGTCGGCTCTTCAGCCCTGCTGGAACCATTCGCCCGACCCCGATGATCACGCGTTCGCAACATAGTGCATTATGGTCACAAAATATAGCTTAAAAACAATATGTTATGCCATTGCTCACGTGTGCATTTTTTTGTTGACAACAGCGCCCCGTCATTGGATCATACATTCCATAGACGGAGCCGAATTGGAATATTTGTTCTGTCTATGTTCGTGGTGATGGCGGCGCGGTTGAGGAGCTTGCGCCGACGTCTTGCAGGCGCCTGTGCCTGCCCTGCGAACGGGGAGGAGTGAGTACCCGAAAGCCGCTGCCTTTCGCGTCATTGAGCGGCTTCATGCGTATGTCAGCGCCACGCCCTGGTGCTGATTTCTGTTCCCCGTTGACAGATTGAGAGTTCCGGCCGGCATCGATGCCGGGGCAGGCAGCGCATGTTGAGTTCCAAGGGGAAGAGCATGGCCTTATTGAGTGAAACAACCAAGGCGGCAACATTGCCCGACAGCGCGATGGCGCCCACGGCATGGCAACGCTGGCGTTATCGGATGAAGGTCGCCTCCCGGGAGCCGACGACGCTGATTGGCGTCCTGACGGCGCTTCTCTTTACCTATCTCATCGTCGTGCCGATCATCTCGATCGTGCTTGATTCTGTGCGCGTCCAATTCGGCCACGAGCGGCGGCTCGGCAAGGACTTCGGCGAGCTTACGCTCTATTACCTCGATCGTGCCTTCCTGTCGCCGGTCTCGGTCGACCTCTTCTGGCGGCCGCTCTTCAACACGCTATCGGTGGCGATCGGAGCAATCAGCCTGTCACTGGTTATCGGCACGGTGCTCGCCTGGTTGATCAGCCGGACAGACATGTTCGGACGGCGCTGGTTCGCAACGGCATTGATCGTGCCCTACATGCTACCGGCCTGGACCTTTGCGCTTGCCTGGACGACGCTCTTCAAGAACCGCACGGTCGGCGGCCAGCCGGGCTGGTTCGAGGCGATGGGGCTGACGCCGCCCGACTGGGTCGCCTATGGCCGCTTCCCGATCATCATCATCCTGGCGCTGCACTATACGCCGTTCGTGATCCTGCTGTTCGGCTCGGCGCTCCGCCGCTTCGACAGCCAGCTCGAAGACTCCGCCCGCATCCTTGGAGCCAAGCGCTACCAGGTGGCGATGCAGATCATCCTGCCGCTGATGCGTCCTGCACTTCTGTCCTCGATGGTGCTGATCTTCGCCAAGTGCCTCGGCGAGTTCGGCGTGCCCTATGTGCTCGGCCTGCCGGTCAAATTCGAGGTACTGTCCACCTCGCTCTTCCGCAGCATCGCGTCGCGCCAGACCGGCGTAGCCGGTGTCGTCGCGGCGTCAATCATGCTGATCGGCATCATCACCCTGATGATCGATGCGCGGCTGGTGCGCGAAGCCCGGCGCTTTGTCACCGTCGGCTCCAAGGGTTCGATGAACCGCCTAAGCCGCCTCGGAAAGTACCGTCTGCCAGCGACCGGTTTTGCAGCGCTCATCTTTCTCTTGAGCGTCGGCCTGCCGCTGCTGACCCTGTTTCTCTCCACCATCATGAAGCTGCCGGCGCAGTTCACGCTCGACAACTTCACGCTCGACTACTGGATCGGCCGTGATCTCCACACGGTGGCGCTGCAGACCGGAGTACTCTTGAGCCCTGATCTATGGGCGGCTGCCAAAAACACCTTGATGATCGTCGGCCTTGCGTCCTTGACCTCGGGCATTCTCGGACTGCTCGTCGGCTATGTGGTTATCCGGACGCCGGTGAAGGCCCTGTCGGTCTATCTTCGCCAAGTCACCTTCCTCCCCTATCTGGTGCCGGGCATCGCCTTTGCCGCCGCCTATTTGTCGCTTTTCGCCGTGCCACGCGGGCCGATGCCGGCCCTCTATGGCACCGTCACCATCCTCGTGCTGGCGCTCATCGCCGACCAGATGCCCTATGCCTCGCGCGCCGGCATCTCGGCCATGACGCAGCTTGGCAAGGATCCGGAAGAAGCAGCCCAGATCTCCGGCGCCGGCTGGTTCCGCCGGATGATGCTGATCGTCATTCCGATCCAGAAGGGTTCGCTGGTGACAGGCGTGCTGCTGCCCTTCATCTCGGGCATCAAGGGCCTGAGCCTCTTCGTCATCCTCGCCGTGCCGAGCACCGATGTTCTGACCACCTATTCGCTTCGGCTCGTCGACTACCACTACACCCAGGCGGCAAACGCGGTCGTGCTGATCATCGCGGCGATCGCCTATCTCGGAACCCTGGCAGCCCAGAAGCTGACCAAGACCAATCTCGCAGAAGGACTCGGAAGCTGATGCCCACCATCAATCTCAGCGGCGCCCAGAAGAACTACGGCGTCAATTCCGCCAATGCCGTCTCCAACCTCGATCTCGAAATCCGCGACGGCGAGTTCATGTGCCTTCTCGGCCCCTCCGGCTGCGGCAAGACCACGACGCTGCGCATGATCGCCGGCCTCGAAAACCTCTCGGACGGCGAGATCCGGATCGGGGAGCGGGTGGTCGACTCGGTCAGGGCAGGCGTGTTCATCCCACCGGAAAAGCGCGAGATGGGGCTGGTATTCCAGAGCTACGCGCTCTGGCCGCACCTGACGATTGAACGCAACACCGACTTCGGCCTCAGGCTGCGCAAACTGCCGAAGGAAGAGCGCGAAAAGCGCGTCAAGAAGGTGATGCAGGCGCTCGACATCGCCAAGTACCGCGACCGCTACCCGTCGCAGCTTTCGGGCGGCCAGCAGCAGCGCGTGGCGCTTGCCCGCATGCTGGCGGTCAATCCAGGCGTGCTTCTGCTCGACGAACCACTGTCGAACCTCGACGCCCGGCTGCGGCTTGAAATGCGTGCAGAGCTCAAGCGTATCCACAATGAGTTCAAGACGACCATCGTCTTCGTCACCCACGACCAGTGGGAGGCAATGACGCTGGCAACGACGATCGCTGTCATGAACGAGGGCACGCTGCAGCAGATGGGCACGCCCAACGATATCTACGATCGCCCGGCCAATCGCTTCGTCGCGGAATTCGTCGGCAGCCCGCCGATCAACATCCTGACCTTCGGATCGGCCGCGGCCTCTGCGCTGTCGCGCGCAGCCGAAGCCTATCTTGGCACGCGCCACCCGTCGCTGCGCGGCATCGGTTCGATCGGCATCCGGCCGGAAGCCATCGGCTATTCGGTCAAGACCGACGATGTGCCCGCCGGCAGCTTCTCCGGCGAAATGACGGTGACAGGCGTCCTGCCGACGGGCGGCAGCTGGATCCTGGAGCTCAGGAACGAGAGCGACACGCTGTTCTTGACGACCAACGCCCTGCCGCGCGTCGAGACCGGCGCGAGGGTTTCGTTCTTTGCGCCGCCTGAGGCGCTGCACGTCTTTAACAAGGACGGCCAGCGGATCGCCGAAGCCGACGCGCTGCTGCGCAAGAACACGCTGAACTGAGGCGCTTTAGTGCGACACGACAAACCGAAAACATAATCTGAGGGAGGAACAGACGATGGAATTTCTAAGGACTGAAAGGACGTACCGGACAATCAGGCGCGCGCTGCTGGCAACGACCGTCGTCGCCTTCACTGGGCCGGCGCTGGCGCAAGAGCCGTTCGACCTGAACGCGCTGATCGAGGCTGCGCGCAAGGAACCGCCGATCAGCGTCTATGACAGCACCGGCAAGATCGTCGAAATGGCCAAGGCCTTCGCGGAGAAATATGGCGTCGGCGCCGAGGGCTCCAAGGTCAAGGCGACGGCCCAGCTGGAGATGATCATTCGCGAGGCCCGCGCCAACAACATCCAGGGCGACGTCTCGATCATCAGCGACGCGCCGGCCGCCATGGCGCAGCTGATCCCGCAGGGCTTTGCCGAAAGCTGGCTGCCGCCGGATCTCGCAGCCAACATCCCCACTGAGTATCAGGACCCGCTGACCGTCGTTACCAGCGCCAACGTCTGGGCCTACAACACCGAGCTGTTCGACAAGTGCCCCGTAAACAACATCTGGCAGCTGACGGGCCCTGAGTGGAAGGGCAAGGTCGCCATGCAGGATCCGCTTGGCAAGCCGTCCTATGTCGACTGGTTCAACCAGATGGCCAAGCACGGCGACGCCCAGGTAGCCGCCGCCTACAAGGCGCTCTACGGCAAGGATCTTGAGACCGATGACGGCAGCGCAACGGCCGCCTGGGTCAAGGCGCTCGCCGCCAATGCTCCCTTGCTGACGGACGCCGATGCGGCAGCCGCCGATGCCGTTGGCGCGCCGGGCCAATCGCAACCCTTCATGGGGCTGATGAGTTCGGCTAAATTCCGCGACAATGCCGAAAAGGGCATGAAGCTCGGCCTTTGCAAGGACCTGAAACCCTGGCTCGGCTGGATGTATCCGGGCGTCGGGTTGATCACCAAGGGCACCAACAGCCCGAATGCCTCGAAGCTCTTCATCCACTATGTGATGACCGCCGAAGGCATTGCGCCGCAGGCAGAAGACGGAAAAATGTCGACGAACAAGGACGTTTCGCTGCCCGCCGACGAGCCGTCGGGCATCGGCGCCGTTCTCGATCAGGTCATGCCCTACCAGATGGCAACGAGCCTCGACGACTGGGACGCACGCGAGACCTGGCAGGACCTCTGGCGGCTCAGCTACCAGAAGTAATCGCCTGAAGATATGAAACGGTCTCCTTGGGAGGGGAAGCCATGAGCAAAAACAAGGTTTTGATCATGGGGGCGGCGTTTGCCGCCCTTACGGCCGCATTCACCGTCGAGGCCAGCGCCGAAGAGGCGTTCGATCTCAATGCGCTGGTGGAGGCGGCCAAGAAAGAAAAGCCGATCAATGTCTATGACAGCACCGGCAAGATCGTCGAGATGGCCGAGGCCTTCACCGCCAAATACGGCGTGAAAGCAACCGGCGTCAAAGTCTCGGCCAACAGCCAGTTGGAGATGATCATCCGTGAAGCCCAGGCCGGCAACGTCCAGGGCGATGTCGCCCTGATCACCGACGCGCCGGCGGCACTCGCCCAGCTTCTGCCGCAGGGTTTCGTCGAGAGCTATCTGCCCGGCGATATGAAGTCGAAGATACCGGCCGCCTTCCAGAACCCGCTGGCGATTTCGACCAATGCCAATGTCTGGGCCTACAACACCGAGGCCTATGACAAATGCCCGGTCGGCAACATCTGGGAGCTGACCGAGGCAAAGTGGAAAGGCAAGATCGCACTCGTCGATCCCCTGACCAAGAGCACCTACACCGACTGGTTCAACCAGCTGGAAAAGCATGCCGATGCCAAGGTGAAGGAGGCTTACAAGGTCCACTTCGGCAAGGATCTCGAAACCACTGAAAAAAGTGCGGCGGCCGCCTGGATCAAGGCTCTGGCACAAAACGGCCCGCTTGTTACGGACGGCGACGATCCGGTTGCCGAAGCTGTCGGCGCGGCCGGCCAGAAAGAGCCCTTCTTCGGGCTCCTGAGCTCCGCCAAGTTTCGCGACAACGAAGGCAAGGGCTACAAGCTCGGGCTCTGCACGGAACTTACCCCCTGGGTCGGCTGGACCTACACCAAGCTCGGCCTGATCGCCTCGAAATCGGCGAGCCCGAATGCCGCGAAGCTCTTCATTCACTATGTGCTGACGGAAGAGGGCATCGCGCCGCAGATGAAGGACGGCAAGCTGCCGACCAATGTCGACATCAAGATGCCTGAAGACGAGCCGTCGGGGATCATGGAGGTAGCGGATCGCCTCTTTCCCTATGACGCCGCCACCGGACTTGACGATTTCGACCGGCGCGAGGAGTGGCAGGATTTCTGGCGTGTGAACTACAGCAAGTAAAAGCCCGGCCGGCGCGGCCTCACGAGGACAGGTCGCGCCGGCCGTTTCGCTATGAACAGGAAGAGAGCATGACCGACGCCAATCCCGCCACGAGCCGCAGCCAATGCGATAGAGACACAATGCGCGACCGCTCGCGGCGACTGATGACGATCGCCGAAGGGGCGGCCCGTTCGGCCGCCGGCCCCTTGCTTGCCGCCTTTCGCTCGGAAATGGCCGTCGACTACAAGCGCGATCTCCACGACGTCGTGACGATCTACGACAGGCAAGCCGAGGCATGCATCCGCGACTACATCTTCGCGCACGAGCCGAACTCGGCCATGCTTGGCGAAGAGGGCGGCCAGGTCGGCGAGGGCGAGATCCAATGGTATGTCGATCCGATCGACGGGACCGCCAACTTCGCGCGAGGACTTGCCTTCTGGTGCATATCGATCGCGGCGGTCGAAGGCGCATCGGTCGTGGCCGGGGTCGTCTACGACCCGGTGGCCGATCTGCTGTTTTCGAGCGACCTTGAACGCGCCTATCTCAATGGAAAGGTGATTGCCTCGAAAGCCATTGGTGAGGAAAGCCGAGCAACGCTGATCACCGGCTACCCGGTTTCGCGCGACTTTCGCCTCGATGGCCGCCACGAGGCACTTGCCCGCCTCGGCGATCTGGTCGAGACCTTCTCGACCGTGCGCCGTCCCGGAAGTGCGGCTTTGAGCATAGCCCATGTGGCGGCCGGTTTCGTCGATGCCGCCGCCGGTTTCGGTGTCAACGCCTGGGATGTGGCAGCAGCGACTTTAATCCTGAAGAACGCAGGCGGGCGTTATGCGCCGCTGTCGCTTGGCAAAGTGCCTGAAGGGTCCGCCGACTACCTTTGCCCGGGCTATGTCGCCTATGGCCGCGGCGGCGATTATCCGACCTTGAACCGGGTCGCCGCCGAAATCTCGGCCGGCCGCAGCGCGAAAGCGCCGTCGCCATGAAAGCACACGAGGAAACCATGCTCGACAATCTCACAGACGCCCCCGCTACCGGCCAGACCAGCAGCGAATTGCCAAGGCTCAGTCTCATCTATCCGAGGCATCCGACCTATGGCGTCGACATCTTCATTTCCGGGAAGGAAGGTGCGAGCGACCTCGATCTCCTGCGCAAGAGTGGGATCACGACGGTCGTCAATTGCGCGGTCAATCTGGATTTCAATTTCGTCGACCAGCCAAAGCTCGTCTCGGATCACCGCAACAGCATCCATGGCCCGGGGGAAATCCGCTATTACAAGATCGGGCTCATCGACGGCGACGGGAACCCGGACACGCAAATGCTGGCCGCACACTATATCCTGCGAGCAGCCCTAGAGCAGATCCTGCCCGAAAAGCCGTCCTATCCCAGACGCGAGCGTGGCGGCGTCCTCGTCAACTGCCGCGGCGGCCGCTCGCGCTCCGTCGTCGTCGTGTCGCTGTTTCTGCATTTGACGCTGCCTGACCAATTCCCGACATTGGAGCGCGCCATCGTGTTCGTCCGCGAGAAACGCGATATCCCTAAGGACGAGTGGTACAAGGCGCCGAAGCCGGTCCTCGCGGCCTCGGCCGAGCGAGCCGCGGGATGGGCCCGTGCGATTGAGAGCGGGAAGGCCTGAGCGGGGAACGTAGTTCGGAGACCATCCGCAACATAGGCCAACGGAAGCCGGTGCTCAAAGCCGACAAGGATGTCAACCTGTCGACGCAAACCGGCCGCCGCTGCATTCTCGGCGTTCCCTGGTTGCGGCCAATCGACTCCTGCGCAAGCTGACGCTATCGAAGCCCAAGCGAAGGCAAAATGACTTCGTTGGGCAGCGCGCCGTGACACGTGCGGCCGGCGCCATCGCCGGCGCCGGCAGATCGTGATTGCGTGGAATGAAAGGCTCTACTGCTTGGGCATCACACCCTTGTTCGCGAGCCATGTTTCGAAGGTGCCGGGACACCCTTCGCTGGTCCATCGTCCCCGATAGGAAAAGCCGGGTGCTGCGCGCGCCGCCCCGACGAAGCCGTCATAAACGCTTCTGTCGGCCCCGCCCATTTTGAATGCTTTACCGGGATGTTTCCTCTTTGCTTTTGAGAATTTCATCGTCCGCCCCTTACGCAGTACAACCATGAAGCCGCAAGCGTCGCACAGCGCACGGTCCAGTCAAGGATTAGGCAGATGCGCAAAAGGGGTTAGTGCTTAGCGCCGATATCAAAAGATCGACAACCTGTGAGTGAGGATCGCGAGCGCGCCGCCCGTCAATCACACGCAAGTCGCTCTGAACCGACGATCGCGGCAAATGGCCGATTTTGCCCGCGCACGACGCGCAAAGAGCAAAATCTCGTCGAAACCCCTCACCTCGTACCTGTATCAGCGCCCTGACGCGTGCCTGAGAGGCTGCATACCGTTAACTCGGCTCGAAATTAAACGATTGGCAAGGCTCCCTGCACGATGAGGCAGATACTCTCCATCTAGTTGCAAAGAAACTGCCATGAACATACTGAACCTGCCACTGATCAGGCGTTGCGCCTCGGCCCTGCTGAAATGTCGGTCCGGGAACTTCGGCCTCTTGGCAGCGCTTGTCGCTATCCCCCTCATTGCCGCCCTTGGCGTTGCGATCGATTTCGCAGCCGCGGTCAACCGCAAGGCCGCGATGCAAAGCGCTGCCGATGCCGCGGCACTTGCAGGAGCAGCAGCAAGCGCCGGTTCGGAACAGGAGATCGCGGCTGGGTTTCTCGGCGCCCATCTAAGCAGCAACGAAAAGCAGGATCTGAAGGAGCCTGCCAGCTGGGACCATCAGGTCACCGTCGAGCGTGACACGGTGGCGGTGGCCGTCAATGAGGACTACGAAACCGCCATCATGCATATGTTCGGCTTCCGGACGGTTCCGATCTCGGTCGCCGCAAAAGCCGCCCGAGGATCCGGCAGCTCGGCCTGCATCCTGATCCTCGATCCGAGCAGGGCCGATGCGCTGAAGATTATCAATTCGAACTCGGTCACCAGCGAATGCGGCTTCCAGGTGAACTCGTCTCATTCGCAACGTGCGTTCTACGCCGAAAACCAGGGGAAGTTCGCAGCACCGCTGATCGCCGTCACCGGCCAGTCGAAACTCTCCGGCCGGTTGATTTCGCCGCCGCCTGTCGACGGATCTCCCGTCGTGCCGGACCCCCTGGCCGGCATGCCCGAACCGGTATCGCCGAACGCCCCCTGTACTTCCCAAAGCCTGAAGACGATCAACAGCCAGGGCAAGTCGTCGCTCGAGCCAGGCGTCTATTGCGGTGGGTTGACCGTGAACTCCACGGACGAGTTGACGCTGAAGCCTGGCATCTACGCGTTCCGCCGTGGCGCCTTGACCTTGAACACATCGGCCAAGGTCGTCGGCAAGGATGTGCTTTTCTACTTCGAAGACGCGCAATCGCCGTTCTTTCTGAACGGCGCGGCGATCCTGCAGGTATCGGCACCGACCAGCGGCACGCATGCCGGCATCCTGATGTTCCAGGGCCGGCAGGCGAAGGACAGCAACGTCCAGTTCCGCATCAACACGTCTGCCGGAAGCTTCTATAATGGGGCGATCTACTTGCCTCATGCCGTGATCGACTGGAACGTCAGCGGCAGCCTCAATTCGGAATCGAAATTCACCGCGCTGATTACCAGGGTTCTGAACCTCTACGTGTCAGGAACAGCCTTCTTCAAGAAGCCGGCGGAAGATGGCAAAGATTTCGTTCCGAACGGCTTCGGCGGGGGAGGCGGCGTGCGGCTGGTGGAATAGCGTCGCCCGGCCGCCGGCGTTAGATCGGTGGCGCCCTCGCAATCGGCGCGAATGAGCAAAAGGTGGAAACGCACATTCCACCTTTTCTCGGCGAGCGAAACCAAAACCAGCCTCCGAAATTGTGCGCCACGGTGACTCCGTTCCCGTTCGTTTTCGCATTGCCAAACATGGCTAAGACCGAAATGCTCGGCGGCGACGCAACGAAAGGCGGCTCGCTTCGTGCAGGGCCCCAGATGGATGGATATGGCTGAACGACGATACGGCGAAGCGCCGCCCAAGACCGACAGCACGATCGCGAGCGCCGACTGGTATGGTCGCCAGATCGAGCGGGAGCGGTACGACAACACGCTGTTCGTCGACCTCGACCTGACAGAGGCGCAAACCGTCGGCGTGGTGTTTCACGAATGCACCTTCCGGCGCGCCCGGTTCAACGCCTCATCACACCAGGCGAGCGCCTTCGTGAATTGCACGTTCGTCTCCTGCAAGTTCTTCGACAGCCGCTTTAAGGAGTGCAAGTTCGTCGGCAGCATGTTCGACGCCTGCGAGTTCGACCAGATGCAGGTGACCGGCGGCGACTGGTCCTTTACCGGCTTGCCAGGTGCCGCACTCGGCCGGGCATCCTTTAAGGAAACGCGACTGCGGGAAGCGGACCTGACCGGCGCCTCCTGCAAAGGCCGCTCGCTCAGGGACGTCGATCTCTCCGGCGCCTGGCTGCATGGGGCCGATTTCACCACATGTGACCTCAGGGGCAGCGACCTCACCGCCTTCGATCCCGAAAACGTCCTCCTCAAGGACGCCATCATCACGATCGACCAGACGATCGTCATCGCCGAAGCATTGGGCCTCGACGTCAGGCGAAAGTGAGAGTCGCACCTGTGTGTGACCACCTGCTCACCGGTTGCGGCTTCGCTTCGGCGGCCTTCCGCCTTCCATCTCGGCTTGAACGTAAATGCCATCGTACTGTCAACGGCGCACAGCAAGCTGGTCACGGTGGCGCAAGGGCAAGATCGGGTCGAGGGTGTCGAATTCTTCGGCACGATGAGAATCACTCCGGCCGCAAGGTCGCGGTTCGGCAAAACGATCTGTGGCGCTAGCGGCTCTGAGCCCCTGCCGCCTTGGCCAAGCGAGGTGGAATACCTGGTCCGCTTGCCGCATTTTTGAGGCAAGCCAAGCCTGCTCATCACCCGGCAGAAATCGCGTCAAAACGCTGAAAAGCCAGGCGGAAGGATCGATCGTTCCAGGCTGCTCAGGGGCTGGAATGGAAGCCGCTGCCGTTCCGCTCCGCTCACGGTTTGAATTGTAACGACACTTAATGTCACTTCCCACTTGCCGCCAATCAGTGCAGTGGTTCATCACGTAGTTTTTTTGGTTGCTCCGCGACCCAGCCTTGTGAGAACCGGCAATATGAAAAAACCGACCCCTCTGACGCACTTCCCGCGGACGAACATTTTCCGTGCAGGCGATGTTTTCGTTCTGTTTGGTGAGCTGTTCGATCGGGGCTATGCCACGCATCTGGTTGACCAAGCCAAGAAGGCCGGCATGGAAATTGTCGGGATCACGGTTGGCAGACGAGACGAAGCCAATGTCCTGCGGCCCCTGAACGCCGAGGAACTTGCGGCGGCCGAAGCCCGGCTCGGCGGCAAGATCATCAACGTGCCGATCATGGCCGGCTTCGATCTTGACGCGCCTGAAGGCGAGCCCACTCCAACCGACCTTCTCGCGAAGATGACGCTCGAGACCTGGGAAGACGAGAAGCTCGACTGGTCGCACATCGAGAAATGCCGTGACGCCGGCGTCGAGCGCTTCAAGAACGCCCTTTCTGAGGTCATGAGTGTCCTCGACGGCATGATCGCTGATGGCAAGAATGTCTTCTTCGCACATACCATGGCCGGCGGCATCCCGAAGGCCAAGGTGTTCATGGTCATCGCCAATCGCGTCTACAAGGGACGTGGCGCGCGGCACATGTCGTCGCAAACGCTCCTCGACAGCGATTTGGGCAAGCTCATCCTGCAGAATTTCGACGAAGTATCGGCCAACACGTTCCGACACCTAATCGACCTGAGTGCAGCCATCCGGGCGCGCATCGAGGCTTCCGGAGGCCAGGTGCGTTATTCGGCATTCGGCTATCACGGCACGGGTATTCTCGTCGCCAACGAGTATCGCTGGCAGACCTACACCAACTACACCCAAGGCTACGCCAAGATGCGCCTTGAGCGCATCGCCGAGGATGCCTGGAACAACGGCATCAAGGCGACGGTCTACAATTGCCCTGAAATCCGCACCAATTCGTCCGACGTGTTTGCCGGTATCGAGTTGCCCCTCATTCCGCTTCTGCTCGCGCTGAAAAAAGAGGGCGGGGGCGAATGGGTCGCCAAGCAATGGCAGGCCTGCCAGGATCTCCTGGCAGATGGCTTCACCGTCGAGGACGTCTTGCAGAAGATTTCCGATATGCAGACGAGCGAAGTGATGCGGCCGTTCTACGACTTTTCGTCCTGGCCGATGCCCAACAACCCGGGTCAGTCCGACCTGACGATCGGGACCTCGAGCGAGATCACGGCGATGCACAGGGATGGCAAGACGCTGATCTCCGATCTCCTGAGCCGTCTGGTCGTCGAGGCTGTTGGGCAGCTCATCTTTGGTGAGAGCTCGGCGCCATCGGCTCCTGTTCTGTGGCTCAACCACGATATCGTCGCGCGCACGCTGATCCAGAACAAAGGGTCAGCTAACGACGCTCTCGAAGCGGCCTGAGCGCGACGAAGCGGGCGGCCATCTGCATCTCTTCTTAAGTCGTATTCGGTTGCGCGTCTGATCAGGCGCGCAACGCTATCGCTGTCCGTGACATCAGGTAGTATTGGCGGTGTCGGTCGTCAGTTGAGCCCGACGACGCGCGACGATTGCAACCGCTTGGCCAGCGCCTTGGGCGCCCCTCGGCGTCCAGGGCAACCAGCGTCTTACATGCCAGCCGATCCAATTTAGCGAGCGCTTCGGTCTTCGTCGTGGCGGCTGCGGCCACTTCTCTCGTAAATATTGGCAGTTAAGAAGTAGGGTGCGCTGAGAGTCAGAATGTGCGCCTTTGTCTCGATATCGTGATCGTTCGGATACAGGGTTTGGTTGAAAGTCGTGTCGTCGCCGGGTTGTCCGGGCGTTTACCTGTGACTATGTGTGTGACAACCAAGAAAGGATCAAACCCAATGCGTATCGCCACAGTCTTGCTCGTACTCTCCGCGCTTGCCGGATGCTCCCAGACCGGCGGCGGTGCGAGCAGCGTCAGACAGGATTACTACGGTGGCGACGGCGGTTTTTATGCGGGCGCGGTTGCACCGCGCTGAAGCAGCGCTGACGGGAGCTGTCTGAGCCCTGACAGCAGATGACGGCCGATCAGGCGATTTGCCCAGTACGAAGCATCGCCTGATCTTCAGCCGTAGTGGCGCCGAACATCTCCGGGCCGCCAAGAAAATCGATCGAGATCCAGCTTCCCCCCCTGGAGACCCCGTTGGCACCCCGTCCTTCCCGTTAAGTCAGCTCTCTGTCCTTCAGAGCCTCAGGTCGCTGTTGACATCTGACCAAGCGTCCTTGCTATTCGAGAGGCGAGGGGGCCATTGTCGCGAGGAAGATATGGAGCTCGATCTGAAGATTTGCGCTTTGCCGCTCGGATGCCGGCTTCGACGCTTCCGCAGGCTGAAGCAGATCAAGCAGGAGACGCTGGCGGCGGATCTTGGCGTGTCGCAGGGTCTGCTGTCGCGGTGGGAAGCGGGCCGGCATGAGCCTTCGGCAAAGGCCCGGACTCGGGTCGAAAGGCTACTGGAGCGGCACGAGAGCGTCGGGATGGACCTGACCTTGCGGCGGCTCATCGAAACAGCGCCGTTTCCGGTTCATCTTGTTTGCGACGATACGCATGCGCTTTTGAGCGCGTCACCGGCGAGACAAGCCCAGTGGCGGATCTCCGCGGCGTCCTTCTTCGGCGTCTCGCTCTGGCGATACGCGACGGCGGAAATCATCGAGAGAGAGCTTCAACTGCAGGGACTCGGCTGGTTTGAAGAAGTCTGGTCGGGCGCCATACAGTTCACGACCGATGGCAGCGACGACCCCGATATGCCGATCCCCCCAAGCATCATCCGATGGGAACGAGTAGGGATTTCCGACGGGCGCGTCGGTCGCCTCGTAACCAGCGTCGGTCCTGTCTGAGACGCGAATATTTCATTCGTTGTCCAAGCTGTGCAGCCCTTGTTAGCCTGAAGCGACCACGAGTTGCCCTGAACCACCGTCCCGCAAAACCCGGCGGGCAGGGCACCTGCACTCCAGATCCCATCGGTCACGATCAAACGGCCAAGAGCACCCCAGACAATGACAAATTCGCGTCGCGCCATCACGTTTTCCCTTCTCATCCTCTGCGCAACGTTGTCGCTGGCAGGGACGGACCTCATCTTGCCGGCTGTCCCGCAATTGCCTGAAATCTTCGGCACCGACAGGGCGACCGCGCAGCTGGTGCTTGCCGCCTATGTCGGCGGTGGCGGTCTCGGCCTGCTTCTCTATGGGCGCTTGGCGGATCATTTTTCGCGCAAGGCGCTGCTCTTGTCTTCGCTTGGCGCATTTGCGGCCGCCTCGCTCGCCTGCGCCTTCTCGCCGGACATCACGGCACTGATCGCGCTGAGGTTCATTCAGGGTGTGGCGTCTGCGGCAGCTCCTGTCTTTGGCCCGGGGTTGATCCGCCAGCTGTTCACCGACAAGGCGGCGGTGCGCGCAATCGGGTTCCTTGGCAGCGTGGAATCGCTGGTGCCGGCGCTTGCGCCCATCTTCGGCGTGCTGCTCCTCTCGCATTTCGGATGGCAATCGTCGTTCGAGCTGTTGGGTGTTTTGACACTGCTCGCCGCGGTGCTCATCCTCGTGCTCGGGCTGCCCCAGGAGGAAAAGACCTCCGATATGCGCGGCAGCTATGGGCAACTGCTTACCGATCGCATCTTCATGCGCTACGCGCTCAGCCAGGCCCTGACGCTCGGCGGGCTTCTCACCTTCGTCTTCGGCGCGCCGACGGTCATCGTCGCGTCGATGGGCGGCTCGCTCAACGACTTCATCATCATGCAGGTGATCAACATTTCCGGGTTCATCATCGTCGCCAATCTCACCGCCCGGATCGCCGAACGTTTTGGCGCTGAAAACGTCATCCTGACCGGCACCGTCATGGCAGCCTTGAGTGCCCTTGCGCTGCTCGCCTATGGGCTCACGGGCGGCACCAACACGCTGATTTTGCCTCTATTGTTTACGCCCATGGCGATCGGCTTGGGCCTTCGTGGCCCCATCGGCTTCTATCGCGGCATCCTTGCCTCGGGCGCCAACAATGCGCGCGGATCGGCGCTGATCGTCTTCTTCATCTTCATGATCACGACGCTCGGAACCGTCATCGCCGCCCCCATCATCGCAGCCGGACTCGCGGCCCTCGCATTCGTCGCCACGGCCATCCACCTTCTATCGGTGGTCCTCCTAATCCTTCTTCCGGCGATGCCGGAGCCCACACGCGAGGCCGCCGGCGCATCTAGGCTATAGGCAGTGTCGATCGCAACGGTCATTGAGAGGAGACTGCAAGGCGACGGGTCCCAGACCGCGGGCAGCATTCCGAACCAGATGAGCGCTCCCTTGAACGGCTAATATAAATCGGCGAATCTCCAAGGACGTGCCGGTATACGCCTTAGCGCATGCCACTGATATCCACGTGTCGCTCAAGCGCGCCCCCAAGTTTTCGCGCGACCGCTTGGGAAGCCAAATTGTCATCAGTGATCAGGCTTATTGCCGTCCTCACGACAAACCTCAGTTTCAGCGAATGGGCCATCGTCTTCGGCGATGCCAAGATGACTACGGCGCTGCTGGACCGGCTCACGCACCACTGCCACATCCTGGAAACCGGAAACAACAGCTTCCGCTTCAAAAACAGCTCCGCGCACGAGCCCAAAACGACAAAGGAGAAACCGAGGAACTTGACCACTACCACAGACCCGAAACATACCTAACAGGTGGGTCAATTCTCGGTGGAAACGCCTCAGTTCTCAGTGGTAATCAACAGGCTGTGTATAAAACGCTGCCTGTGTTGCGAGTGCAGCTTTAATCGAGGCGATCAGTCCGCAAGTCTCTGCCGTGCCATCGCCTCGGCTATTCATGTGGGGCGGAACAAAGACCATTTGAGACTGCTCTAAATTCCAACGCACTAATGTGCTAGATGTTCCGAGCGTGTTGCCCCTTTACGGTCAGCCATCTCCCCGCCGTAGGCATGATGCGCGAAACTCACAAAGCACAATGCGACGCACTTCCACCGGCCAATCCATCACGTCTGCAAGTTCGCGCCCGGTCCAGCCAGCAGCTTTCCCATATGGACACATTGTTGAAACATCTGAGATCGCGATCGATATGTCGTGAGAAAGTAAGGAACCGAGCCCCCCTTGGCGGCTACCAGCCGCAACGAACCGGACGTGGGCCAGCCGTAGCGAACGCGAAGGCCGCTTAAGACCGAATGGAGGTTGCGCTTTACGGCGCGAAGCGCTTCAACGCCAAGGACAGGCTGCTGGGATTGAATATCGAAGGGAGATGTCGCTCGGGCCCGGAAGAACACAGAGCCGGACGCGTCCTAGTTTGCGCTGAACCGCTCAAGCATCTGCAAAAGCAAGGCATTTTCCTGCCTAAGTCGCCGAGCCAGAAGCTCTTTCAATCTGCGATTTTCTTCTTCGAGCGCAGCGAGTGCGTCGGCGGCAACTGGTACGGCCGTTGCCACCATCTTGCTTCGTGCACGGCGCACTATCCGCGCCGCACGCGGTCGTTTCGCAAGCTGAGACACCTCGGCCGGAGGAACTACGTTGACTTGCGAGCGTGAAGCGGCTTCAGAGTGAGCCGGCAGAACGGCGACTTCTTCCGATCCGGTAAGGCCGGCGATTGCCAAACCACCGCCGGCTGAGCCGCCATCATGATCAGAGCCCTCGGCGCTCAGTGGCGCTGGTGCGGCGTCGGCTTGACCGACCGTTTCAAAGAGATGCGGCGCTTGGCTCTCAGCCTCGCGCGCCAACGCCTTCAAGTCGGTATCGCCCCATATCGAGGCGGGTCGGACTGCCGAGCGCCGGCGAGACGGCTTCACTTCGACGATAAACTTTCGCTGCTGTGGTTTCATCGGAATCCAAGGTCGGGAGCGCGGCAGGCCTGGGCGGAACCCGTCAAAACCGCTCAAGCATTTTCTTGAGCTGAGCGTTCTGCAAAGCCAGTTTTTGTCCCAGTTGCCGCCTTAGTTGTCTGATGTCCTCGTCCAGCGCTGTAACCTCATCGGCAAAAGCGATCGGCACGCGGGGCTTGGAGTTCCCGACCTCATACGCGACACCGTCAGCGGACGCAACGTTTTGAGCCTTCGATTTGCTCGGTTTGTGCCGTCTGGAGAGTTTTCGGCGAGGTGGGACCACTGCTTCAGTGGCGCGAGCCGGCTCAGACGCAACAGACGCGATTGCTTGATCGTCACGGATTTCAACAGCGAGGCTGACCGTTTCTCCGGCAACGGGATCGGTTTCGACCGCAACCAGCGCCGTCTCGACAATCGCTGCCGTCCCATCGGACGTTGAAGCGGCGATTGGGTCTTCCATCGGCATAGGGGGCTCAGTCGGCCTTTCGGGCGCAGCTTCCGGCATGCGCTCCGGCTGTTCGACGGCTCTGCCTCTCGATGCCAGATCAACCAAGAACTTCCATGGTGATTTCATGATGCCTCGTCACCCGGACCTATTCCAAGCTCGTATCTAAACGACGCGATGACAAAGGCCGACCGCATGAACGATCGGCGTTTCACCGCGTGATCAGTTAAGCCCGAGCCGCTTCTTCAGATCGGCGTTTTCGGCACGCAGTTTATCTGCGAGTGCCTTGCGCAGCCGCGCATTTTCTTCCTCCAGCTGAAGAAGGTCCGCAATCTCGTCGAGGACCGTACCCGTCGATCCTGCCGACGGCTTCGACGCGGTCTCCTTTCCAATGCCTTTGGTGGCAGCCTTTGCCCTTGTTTTGACGGTAGGCGCCGCCTGGTTTGCCGCCTTCGCCTCAACCGGGGCTTCCTTGCGCTTGCGGCCCCTCTTGGCGGCCGGTGCAACACTTGCCTCTGCTGTCGTTGCATCCATAGCTACTTTTTTTGCCCGCGGTCCGCGCTTCTTGGGCACGGGCACGTCCGCCGGCGTAGTCGCTTCCACGGTCGCGACCGTTCCAACCGGGTTGATTTCTTCTGCCATGATTTTTCCCTCTCCAGCTCTAAAGCGACTTTTCCGACGAGCGAAGCCAGGTGTCAATGAGTACTTCGGCAAACGCGCTCGGGGCTCTGCCAATACTAATGCAAAATTGCGCGAAGCCGTCCATTCGTCTGCAGCACAGACCGCTTGCCAGAAGCGAGTTTCTTTACAACGCGAGACCTTGGCGCGCAGCACCGCCAGATCCATTTTATCGCGGCGCAGTGGCAATATTCCGTTCTTGCCTACCTCATGTTCCTGTTTTTCATTCCCCGCGATCGACATGGTGGCCAAGGGGGCGACTTCTCGTCCCGTATCGGCGGCATCCGCATTGTGTACCGCGAGGGCGTCGAGGCCCCGTGCAGCGCTATTCGATGCATTCCAGGAGATGCGAGCGGATCCGATTTCAAACTCGGCGACATCGCTTGGTACGGATACACAGCCTTGGCGAGGCAACCGCCGGGAGATTGGAAAAGCGCTCAACGGAGCGGGGAACGGATTTTCGACGCCCGCGGCATCGAGTTGCCGTTCCCTGACCAGACGATCTAATTCGGCGCTGACAGCAATGGGGAGGCGTCTCCTGCGATTTTCGCTATGGAAGCCCCGAAACCTGAACGGGCGTGTTGACAAATAACGCGCGAGTTCCCTTCTTATGTGACTTTCAGGCACGTCTCAGCGCTTATCCCTACAGCAATTTGGCGACCCAACATTGGATCCACTTTATGTCTGTAAAGTCCTGACTTCATCGCGCAGGGCGGGGTCAGGCCTGATGCGTGCGGCCGCCCCTTTATGAGTCTCCGGCTTGAATAGAGCTCATTCCCGGTGATTTCAGGACCAAGCCATTCTGGCAAAGAGGGAGTATCCTTGACGTCGTCGAGTTCGACTTCTGCAACAACAAGCCCACGACTTTGACCTGAATAGACGTCGACTTCCCGGATGTAGCCATTTACCTCGTAACGCGTCTTTCGAAGAAAGTCGCGGGTAAGCCCGAACATCTCCTGCGCGTCGCAATAGGGTATATCATATTCGTATTCTTCACGCCGATTGCGGCTGGTTCGGATCTTGACTGTGAGCTTAGCGTGTCGGCCCTCGATCGTGCGAATACGCACAGTTTGACGTCGCGTTGCCACCAGATAGATTTGTTGCAGAAAAGAACCCTCGGAGGCATGTTGCCGCCAGCCATCGTTGGCGACAAGAAATTTTCTCTCAATCTCCGCTGTCATTTCTTAATCTCCGGCAAACGATTGGCGCGCTTGCTTACAAGACGCTAGGCACATAATGGCGCACATGCGGGCTTTCAGCATAGTCATTGGGTCGCTTCTGACGTTTTCCCAAGTCTGGTTCATCGAACTTCACCTTCTCGTAGGGGATGACGGAAAGGATGTGAGAAATACAGTTGATGCGCGCCCGCTTCTTGTCGTCGGATCGAACAATCCACCAGGGGGCGTATTCCGTGTCGGTCATCCGGATCATCTCATCGTAAGCAATACTGTAGTCCCACCAGCGCTGATAGGATTCGACGTCCATTGGACTGAGCTTCCATTGGCGAAGCGGATCGCCGATGCGCTGACGGAAGCGGCGCTCCTGTTCGTCCTCGCTGACATCGAGGAAGTACTTGAGCAGTATGATACCGCTCTCGACGATGGCAGCTTCGAAACGTGGCGCGAGCTCGAGAAAGCGCCGTGCCATCTCTTCGCTGCAGAAGCCCATGACACGTTCAACCCCTGGCCGGTTGTACCAGGAACGATCGAATATGACGATTTCGCCAGCCGCGGGCAGATGCGGTATATAGCGCTGGATATAGATCTGGCTTTTCTCCCGATCGGTCGGCGCCGGCAAGGCAACCACGCGGAACACGCGCGGACTGACGCGCTCGGTTATGCGTTTGATCACCCCTCCTTTTCCCGCGGCATCGCGCCCCTCGAAGATGATAACAATGCGTGCCTTTGACTTCTTCACCCAAGCCTGCAGATGTGCGATCTCCACCTGTAGCCGACGCAATTCCTTTCCATAGTCAGCAACCGCTGCGGAGCTCATCCGCTCGCCGGAATTTGCGTTCTCAAGCGCTTTGCGCACATCCCTGCCATGTTTCGCCGTTTTGTCCTTGTTCTTTCCTTTACCGTTCTTTGACATGGGGACCCATTCCTCCCTTGAAAGCCGTATGCAGGAACATCGAATACTTGGTGGCCGGCGGCGGATTGCGGCGCTGATTCCTAAAGCCTGGCGCAGCGGAGCCTCATCCGCCCAGCACCAAGGCTATCGCCACCATCCCCAGACCCACCGCAACCATCAAAAGCCCAATGCGCAGCGGCGCTCCCGCATGACGCCCCAGGGTATAGCCGGTGATGAATAGCAGTCCGATCGCGATCCCATTGGAAACGCGCAGAGCGCTTGTGACATCGCCTATGAAAAAGAAGGGGGCGACGACTGGAAAGGTGAGCGAAAAAACGAGCACGAAGACAGCAAGGGCGACGACGAAGTCTTGCGCCTGAATTCCAACGCGCGTTTTGTCGGCAGACAGACTATTCAGATGCAGCCGGATCCGCTCGAAGTCGCTAGCACAGAGCGCTGGCAGGACCAGAGGCGGTAGGGCGCCTTCTATGACCGATCGCGCGATCGATGGGCTGGCTGCCGTTTGAACTGCCTCAACGGTTTTTTTCGAAAGTCGGCGCTCAGCGGTCGAACTCATCAAAAACATCACCGCGTCAATAATCCCCCATGCCAGGTTACAGCTGAGCGCCCCTACGATCATCGCCTTGACATCCGCGCTGCCAGCTTGAGCGACACCAAGCGAGCCTGTGAATGTCATCACCATGATCAGGCCGAAAAGAATCTCAGCTGCGCGGTCGACAGGATCTAGAACGCGTCGGAACGGCGACGTGCTCTTGGGTGTTGCAATGGTATCGCTGACCGTTTGTCTGCCGCCGTCCTTCATCGCGAGCCTCGACCGTCAAAACAGCGCTAATGCCACCAGAGTTTTAGTTATCTCTACTATGCCAGCGCCGCTGCGCGCTTGAATTGATCCGCGTCAATGTCCGATCTCGGTTTTCGAAATATTTAGAGAACACTTGCGGTGCGGCCGTCGGTCCCCGTGTTTTGGCCGTGACGCTGATCGCTACGACCGAACACGGTCGAAGTAAACGCCGCCCACCTCGACTGCCGACGCCCCGTCCAACGGTTTCAGTTCACGAACGATCCAAGTCCTGCCGATGGGGCGCGACAACAATTCAGGTACGTTGAATATGAAGGCGATTGTGTCCAGTTTTTCGTGTCCCTGGCGTCTCTGGATTACCCCTATTGCATTGGTTGCCCTTTCAGTTGCACCCGACATCTCGTTTGCAGCAACCAGTCCATCAGCGGGGGTAACGGACCTGCCGCCTGAGAAAGTCCGACAGTTTCTCGATCTTGCAAACAACCCGGAGGTCAAGTCGTGGCTGGAGGGTAAGGTCGCTGTGCAGGCTCCAGCCGCGGAAACTTCGATTGCGGACGCGATCTCCGATTGGGGAGCAGCCGTTAGGGGCAGAGTTGCCGCTGTCGTCGGTGCAATCGATCGAGTGCCAGACGAGATCGCGAATTCTTCTGCAGTATTTGTGCGTGACGTAAACGCAGGCAAGCCCGGACTCGTCCTAATCATCTTTGGGGCCTTGCTTGCGGTAGGCTTTGGCGCCGAGCGGCTAATCTTGCGTGTGCTCGCTAGGCGCAACACAGACTGGTCGAGCGTGGACCCGGTACGGGCGACCATGTTGCACGCCGTCGCTCTGGTCACCTTCTCCCTGGCGACCACTGGTCTTTACCTGTTGTTCGATTGGCCCCCCCTACTTGGCAAGACGATCCTGCTGCTGCTTGTCGCGTTGATACTGTTTCGATTGATCCACGGCATCGGCCGATTGCTGCTGGCTTTTGACGGCGTTAGCGAAGATCCCGAAAATCTTTCATCCATCTCTCAAGTCGATACAGTCGCTCAGTTCTGGCTTTGCCGTATCGATCTCGTCGCCGGTCTTACATTGGCCGGATGGGTCGCTGTGAACGTGATGTCCTCATTGGGCTTTTCCGCGGAGATTACAAAGCTCGCCGCATTCGTGCTCGGGTTAGGCATCCTTGGAATCGGGACTGAGACGGTTTGGCGGCGGCCAAGGGGGACCACCTCCGTCATCGTACGATCGCTGCTGTCTGTGTACATGGTACTTCTCTGGCTTGCTTGGGTCGGCGGACTTCTCGGCCTGCTGTTTGTCGGTATCTATTCCCTGGTCCTACCTGGTGTTATCCGCAGCGTCGGCCGCTTGGCCCAAACCCTGGCAAGCCGAGCGCAATTGCGTGGAGCTCTCGGGATCCTGTTGAACGTGGTGATCGTTAGAGGCGCTCGTGCGCTGGTGATCGCCGCAGCTGTCGCGTGGCTTGCCTATACGTGGCGATTCAGTGCAGCGGCTCTGGCCGGTAGCGAAGTCGGCCAGGTTGTGGTCAATGGCGCGTCGAACGCGATCGTCATCCTGCTTGTGGCAGAGTTGATTTGGCAGTCGTCCAAGGCGCTTATCGCCTATCGTATGGAGCTTGCGGAACAATCAAACGATGCAGGAAACAATCCGGCCCGAACCGACAGATTGCGGACCTTGCTTCCTATCTTTCGCAACACGTTGGCGGTCCTGATCGGTGTGATCTCCATTTTGACGATCTTGTCTGGATTGGGCGTCCAGATTGCACCCTTGCTTGCCGGTGCCGGCATATTTGGTGTTGCCATCGGATTCGGCTCGCAGACCCTGGTAAAGGACGTCCTGAGTGGCGTCTTCTACATGCTGGACGACGCATTTCGCGTTGGCGAGTACATCCAAAGCGGCAGCTACAAGGGAACTGTCGAGTCGTTCAGTCTGCGGTCCGTACGTTTGAGGCATCACCGCGGACCTATCTTCACCGTCCCGTTCGGAGAACTTGGCGCCATTGAGAACATGAGCAGAGACTGGGTGATCGACAAAATGACAATCAACGTCACTTACGATTCCGACATAGAGCTGGCTCGCAAGCTCATAAAGAAGGTCGGTCAGGAATTGGCCGCGGACCCTGAGTTCGCGGCAGACACATTGCAGCCCTTGAAAATGCAGGGCGTCGATAGCTTCGGCGACTTCGCGATCGTGCTCAGGCTCAAGCTCATGACCAAACCCAACGCGCAGTTTGCCATCAAGCGGCGCGCCTTCATGATGATCAAGAAGGTGTTCGATGAAAATGGCATCAAGATCGCTGTGCCGACAGTCCATGTGGAAGGAAGTGGTGAATCTGCGGCTGCTGCCGCTCATCAGATTCAGCAATCGGCAAAAGCGGCAAAGGTTGCCGAAGCGGCGGGCCAACCCATGTCCTGAGGAAATCGCTCAAGACCTTGCGTAGCCGCCGCACGCTCGTCGGCCCAAGGGAGGGCATGACAAAAGATGAGCTGGAACAAGCTGTATTCACTCAAGAGCTACGTGCGCGCCTCCTTGTGGATTATCCCATTTTTTGCGCTCATTGCGCAGCAGGCATTTTTTCGTGCTGTTCTTAGCTCCGAGGAATGGATACGCTGGATCCCGGCTTGACCCTTGGGAATCGATGGCACGGTTGCTGCAATGCAGGCGATCATAAGCCTGGCGCTTTCGTTTCTCGTTTTCACATTCGGCTCACTGCTTGTGGCGATACAAATCGCCAGTGGGCAGCTAACGCCGCGGATCATCGCGACGACGCTGCTGCGAGACAATGTTATCCGGTTTACCGTCGGCTTGTTTATTTTCACGCTGCTGTTCGTCATCGGCGCGATAAGTCGCGTGAACTCATCGGCCCCAGCCGCCATAGTGTGGATCTCGGCCGCCCTCGGCGTCCTCTCGCTGGCGGCATTTCTCTACTTGATTGATCATTCAGCTCGATTGCTGCGTCCAATCAGCATCATTCACAGTGTCGCCGAGCAAGGCTTCACCGTCATCGAAAGCGTTTATCCTGAACGCTGGAGGGAGAGTGTGGGGCCCTGCAGGTGCGAGATGTTCCCGGAAAGGCGGATGAGGTCGTCTTACACGCCGGCTCATCAGACATCATTCTTGCTGTGGACGTAAAATCCCTGCTGAGCCAGGCCTCGCGGGCAGACGGTGTCGTCGAGCTTGCCGCACGCGTCGGCGACTTCGTAGCCTGTGGCCAGCCGTTGCTCCGGCTATATGGCGGCGCCAGGACAATCTCCCCCAGCGAACTTAGCAGCAGCGTTGCGTTTGGGCGTGAGCGAACCATCGAGCAGGACCCGACTTTCGCTTTCAGGGTCATTGTCGATATTGCCACGAAGGCGCTCTCCAAAGCGATCAACGACGCTACGACAGCGGTGCTGGCAATCGACCAACTGCATCGCCTACTGACCACGGTTGGTGGACGCGATCTGCGCAATGAGTATCTGCGTGACGGAGCCGGACGCCTGCGGGTGATATTTCCGACACCGGACTGGGAAGACTTCGTCCAGCTCACGTGTCGCGAGATCAGGATCTATGAAGCAGACAACCTTCAGATCGCGAGGAGGCTTCATGCCATGATCGACAACCTTGAAAACGTACTGCCCGAGAGCCGGAAACAGGCCTTGCGGACTGAGCGCGATCTGCTCGATCGAATGATCGACAAGGCCTACCTCCTGCCTGAGGACGCCGCTTTGGCGCGCATCGCCGATACGCAGGGTTTGGGAGGATCGGTGAACGAGTAACTGCAGTGAAGCATCAGGCAGATCAGCGAGAAATGTTCACCATTCAATCATGTTGAAGCTATGGAGGATGATTTGAAGTCCGAGCGCTGCTTGGGTGACACCGAGCACCACTGCCAAAACCTGAAGCGAGGTCCCGACCCATTTTAGTATGGCATCGGCGAAGAGCATCGCAAGCCAATCGAGCGCAAGGATCATCAATACGATAGCAGCCACGGTCAGGCCTTCAGCTTGGCGATTGCCTGCAAGCGTTGAAAAGACGATGACCGCGGCGATCCCGTAAGGTGTGACGATCGTTGGAAAAGCTAGAGGCGAGAAGGCCAGTTTCATGTCCGGCGCGCGGTCTGGTGCAAGAGCGTGATCCGTTGGACTTGCTGATTGCTGTAGAATGGTTCGCAGCGCCACCAGGAAAAGAATGACACCACCGGTCATGGCTAGAACCGGCAACGAAATCTCAAAGTTCTCAAGCATGGTGCGCCCAAGAAGGCCGGCAACCGCCAGTGCGCCGGCGGAGAAGAATATTGCTCTTTGGATGGCTCTGCGTCGAAATGCGGGCTCCCATGTCTTGGTTATCGTCACAAACGGTACCAGGATCTTGATCGGGCCAAGCATAAGAAAAAGCATCAAGAATACTTTTCGCGCACCAAATTCGACCTCCGGCAACGCTACGTCATATGTCGCTTGCGCAAAAGAATGAGCTGGAAAGCAAGCAAGAATTACCAACAGTGCGGTGAAAAACTTGGAACAGTGCAAATAGCGCCGTCGCAATGTCTCAACCAAGCGAGTATCCTGTCTGCTTGATGCTGCAAAAATGGCTATGTGTTCGTGCAGGCACATCATTTTTGGCCATTCCACAGTCAAGGGCATCGCCATTCTCCCGGAAGCGGACCCGATAGATCCGCAGCTTTCACCGATGGATCAGACGGCGCTTGAGCCGGCGGCACGAAGGCTGAACCGGTTCGTCTTCCCGCTCACGGCCTGGATCTTCGTACCTCCGTCAGAAAGGTTGCAGCAATTCGTCGCAAAACGCATTGATTTCCAACAAACTTGCCGCCCGGCGGTCCTGCGATGATCCCCGACGACAGGCTCTGTCCATTCAAAGTCTGCCCCAGAGTGGCGTGCGCTACGGCGATGACAAGCAACCGTGCCTCGGGAATGCCGCGGTTGGTTGATCCCGGCGAACACCGAAAGTTGTTGTATCCGAGACAGCTACTTGCACTTGACATCATGCTTATCGACCGCTGTCGGAAGAGCCATTGCACATCCTGACTGAGTATTGACGCAGCGCAAGGACGCCGTCTCATTCTGGAGGTAACTTGAGATTTATTGATACGATTGCGGTGAGCCCAACACGCGAAGCAAATCCGCGTCTTGCGCCGCAAACATCCAACAATTGATGGAGGATCCCATGGACACGGCGAAATGCGCATATGCAGCAATTACGGCGGTGCTCTTATCAACCAGTCCGACCCTGTCCCTCGCTCAACAGCCTCCGGCCGAGAACCGAGATGAACAACCCGCCTACGAAATGATGCCCGGGGCGATGATGGGCGGAGGGTGGAACCGCTTCAGGGGCTACATGCGGCCGGGCATGATGCACGGTCCTATGATGAAAATCATGTTTGCCGTTGCCGACGTCAATGGCGACGGCGCGCTGTCCTTCGACGAAATCACCGCGATCCATAAGCGGATCTTCGACGCTGTCGATGTGAACAAAGACGGAAAGGTAACATCCGAGGAAATACAGGGCTTCATGCGCGATCAATAAAGTCAGACGATGTCCATTCGAATGCCGCCGGGCATGCATTGTCATGCCAAAGTAGCAGCCGTGGGCGAAAATCCGCACAACCTGGCGTTTGGACACGCTAACGTGTCCGCTATCGTCTCGAACTTTACTCCATGCACCAGAGCGCGGCCAGGATGTGGCAGTCCGCTGTGAACTGCACTCGCGATGGGGGGCGGGCTCTGATGGCCCGCCCTCTCTCCGCAATTCGGGTTGAAGTTTGCATAGCGATGTAGGTTCGCATAGCGACTGCGCTCCGGCCGCAAGCCATTTTGCCTACCCGCTGAGACCCACAATTTCGAAGGCGCCGCCGACTAACAGGCTGCTGCGCACTAGCCTTGTCGCAAATCCTTGCGAATGAGGACGACGATCGGATCATCCTCATAGGGAATTGCCACGAAACCTTGTTCCTGTTCGAGTTCGATCGCCTCATGGTTTGCTCGACTTTCGAGCGATTCTAGGGACTTGGCGCCCGACGCTTCCGCAAATCGAGCGACATGGCGCAGCAACTCCCAAGCGACGCCCATATGTTTGTGTTCAGCACGAACGGAGATCGCAACTTCTGCCCTTTCCGTCGAAGCGTCGCGGGCTACCATGGCGGTGGCGATGATCTTCTCACTATCATCACCGAATGCGAGGAAATTTTCGGTCAGGCGGTGATCGACATTTGTCATCGAAAGGAGACGCTCGCGGCTGACCTCCCTGACCCCACCGAGAAAGCGGAAGCGCAAATCTTGCGGCGTTAGATGGGTGAAAAACTCGGCCAAACGTACGTCGTCTTCAGGACGAACAGGACGGACATGGAGGACAAGACCGCTCCGCGTGATAAGATTGCAGCTCCAAACGTCTGTTGCAGTCGAGTTCTTGGTCTGCTGTTCTGTCGTAACGACTGCCTGCAGACTTTGAGCAAAATCCGTCTCGATTATCACCTTAAGCGCTTTCGTGCGCGCGGCATTCCCGAAGGTCTCATATGCCTCGCTAATCTGTCTGAGATTGAAGCGATGTGTAATGAGGTCCTTGGGATCGATTTTTCCAGATTGTACGGTTCTTAAAAGCAATGAAGTTGTTGCCGCATCGACTAGTCGCGTCGTGATCTTGACGTTTCTTGACCAGAGCGTCTCCAGATGCAAATCGGCCTTGGCGCCGTGGACGCCTATATTCGCGATTACGCCCCCGGGTGCGACGATGTCCTGGCAGAGTTGGAATGTGGCGGGGATCCCAACCGCCTCGATCGCAGTATCGACACCCTTTCCCTGTGTCAGCCTCATCACTTCTCGCGAGGCAACGTCACCACTCGCCTGTATTGTCTGTGTCGCACCGAAACGGCGTGCAACTGTGAGGCGGTTCTCGTCAACGTCGATCATAATGAGTTCGGCTGGTGAGTAGAGTTGCGCCGTTATCAACGCCGCCAATCCGATCGGCCCGCAGCCGACTATGGCAACCGTCGCACCCGGCTCCACCTTGCCGTTGAGCACGCCGCATTCGAAGCCGGTTGGAAGAACATCGCTGAGCATAACGAGCGCCTCTTCGTCAGCACCTGTTGGAATCGGGTAAAGGCTGGTGTCGGCATGCGGAATGCGGACGTATTCGGCTTGGGTACCGTCGATGGTGTTCCCGAGAATCCATCCGCCAGAGGTACAGTGGGAGTACATTCCGCGGCGGCAGTAGTCGCATTTGCCGCAAGACGATATGCAGGAGATCAGGACGTGGTCGCCCTTCTTGAACTGGCTCACCGCGACCCCTGTTTCTTCCACGATACCCACACCCTCATGACCGAGAATACGGCCGGCTGCGCAACTCGGCACGTGTCCTTTGAGAATATGCAGATCCGTCCCGCATATCGTCGTCCTCGTGATTTTCACAATGGCGTCGGTGGCAGCAACGATCGTCGGTATCGGCCGCTCCATGAGCGACTTGCGTCCCGGTCCTTCATAGACGAGCGCCTTCATCAATTTCTCCTTCGCAAGCTGGGGTCGAAAACATCTACGATTGTGCGCGCGCCGCCGGAAACCTGCTTTGACGCCAGTCAAAGTTCAAACGAACGGCGCACATGGCGCGGGAATTGGAACCGACATTTCCTTTAGCCGGGCAGTGGACCGCGGCCTTGCAAGTTATGGACGCTCCCTCGAGTACTAAGGTGGCATTAGCGCGCAACAAGGCGTCGCCAGCGATCCGGCCAGCGTGATTTTGATCGGCGTCAAAGTCGTGATTGCCCCTGTGTGAGATCGTTGAAGGTGGAGAGCCGGGCTTTCGCGATACGATCGTGCCGGCATGGAGGGTAACAATGAAAAACACCTCTGCGAAATTCATCCTCGCAAGTGTGCTGAGCCTTGGTCCAGCACTCCCGGCGATAGCGCAGGAACATGGAGACACCGGTACGTTGGATGTGGCCAAAGCCGAAAAGGCTTTCGCCAGAAAACCCCTCTATTCGCCGTATGCGGGTCGCAGTTTTCCGACCCGCCCCCTGTTCGGCGACACGCATCTTCACACCGGAGCCTCATTCGACGCCGGAGCCTTTGGCGCGCGGTTGACCCCTCGCGATGCCTATCGTTTTGCCCGTGGCGAGGAGATCATGGCGTCGAGTGGTCAGCCGGCGAAGCTGTCACGTCCACTGGACTTCCTTGTGGTCGCCGATCATTCTGACAATATGGGCATGTTCCCAGACCTCTTTGCCGGCAAGCCGGACGTCATCGCCGACCCGCAGGCCAAGAGCTGGTACGATATGATCACGTCCGGCCAGGGCGCAAAAGCCGCGCTGGAGATCATCTTCAGCTTCGGCAAGGGGACCTTGCCGCCGTCGATGATCTATGGACCCGACACGCGCCCTTACAAGAATGCCTGGCAGGATACGATCAAGGCGGCCGAAGAATACAACGAGCCCGGCCACTTTACCGCTTTCATCGGCTACGAATGGACCTCGAACACGGCCGGCAACAACCTGCACCGCAACGTCATCTTCCGCGACAATGCCGACAAGGCGAGCCAGGTCGTACCCTATACGACGCTAAAACCGCTCGGTAGCGACAACCCGCGCGACCTGTGGAAGTGGATGCAGGCCTACGAGGACAAGACCGGCGGCAATGTGCTGGCGATCGCACACAACGGTAACTTGTCCAACGGGCGCATGTTCCCAATGATCGAGTCCTTCACTGGCAAACCTGTGGACAAGGACTACGTCGAGCAACGCTCCCGCTGGGAGCGCCTCTATGAGACGACCCAAACCAAAGGCACCGGCGAGGCGCACCCGGCGCTTTCGCCCAATGATGAGTTCGCCAGCTTCGAGATCTGGGACTTCGGCAATCTCGATGCCAGCGAGCGCAAGACACCCGAGATGCTCGAATTCGAATATGCGCGCTCCGCCCTCAAGAATGGCCTGAAGCTGGAAGCTCAGCTTGGCACCAACCCATACAAGTTCGGGCTGGTGGGCAGCTCGGACTCCCATACAGGTCTGGCGGCTATGGAAGAAGACAACTTCTTCGGCAAGACGACCCCGCAGGAACCTAGCCCTGAACGGCTGACAGCGACCTTCGTAAAGGACGCCAAGACCAAGATCACGGTGATGGACTGGGAAGTCGGGGCATCCGGTTACGCGGCCGTATGGGCACAAGAGAATACCCGCGATTCCATTTGGGACGCCATGCAACGCAAGGAGACTTATGCGACGACTGGGCCGCGCATGCTCGTGCGCTTCTTCGCCGGCTGGGACTTCGAACCGGCCGATGCCGAAGGCCGCAATCCCGGGGCTATCGGCTATGCCAAGGGCGTGCCGATGGGTGGCGACCTGACGAAGGCGCCCGAGGGCAAGGCACCCACATTCCTCGTCGCCGCGCTTCGGGACCCGATCGGCGCCAATCTCGACCGCTACCAGATCGTCAAAGGCTGGCTCGACGGCAATGGCGAGACACATGAACAGGTCTATGACGTCGCCTGGAGTGCGGGCCGCAAGCCGGGCGCGGACGGCAAGGTCCCATCGGTCGGTGATACGGTCGACGTCGCAAACGCCACATGGACCAATACGATCGGCGCGCCCGAACTGATCGCGGTCTGGAAGGATCCCAAGTTCGACCCGAACCAGAAGGCGTTCTACTATGGCCGCGTCCTTGAGATCCCGACCCCCCGTTGGACGGCCTATGATGGCAAGCGTTTCGGAACGAAGGCGCTCGAAGGCACGCGCATGACTGTGACAGAGCGCGCCTACACCTCGCCGATCTGGTACACGCCGTGAGCCGGAAAACGGACCACGACCCGTGGGCGGGTGCACGAGGTTCGTGCCCCCATCGCCATACGTCACGCGAACGGAGAACGGCATGCTGAAGCGCATCCGGCGAGAGCCCCTGTTCCATTTCCTGGTGGTGGCGCTTTTGATTTTCGCGGCCCACGACCTTTTGCGCCGCGGTGCGGATGCGCCGGACAAAATAGTCGTAAGTGTCGCGAAGATCGAGCAGATGGCGACGGTCTTTGCCAAGACCTGGCAGCGTCCGCCCAATAAAGACGAGCTGAAAGGCATGATCGACGATTATGTGAAGGAGGAGATCCTGGTGCGCCAGGCGCTACAGCTAGGTCTCGACCGAGGCGACACGGTCGTGCGCCGCCGTCTGCGCCAGAAGATGGAATTCCTCAGCGCCGCCGACTCCGCCCCGCTGACAGCCACAGATCCGGAGTTGGAAGCCTATCTCGCGGCCAATCCCGCAGCCTTTACCACCTCTGCGACGCTGGCATTTGAACAGGTCTTCCTCAATCCGTCCCGCCATGGCGATACGATCGCCAAAGACGCCGAGGCCCTCCTTGCGGAACTCCGCACCAACGACACGGCCGATCCGGCCCTCCTTGGCGATACCTCGCTGCTGCCTGCCACTGTCGAACTCACAAACAGGGCGGCGATCGACCAGATGTTTGGTGGCGCTGTTGCCGATGGACTCGAAACGGCACCCATCGACAAGTGGACGGGGCCGATCGCCAGCAGCTTCGGTCTCCATCTGGTCAGGGTCACGGAGCGCACGCCGGGTCAGGTGCAGCAACTCGCGGGCATCCGCGACGAAGTCACACGGAAATGGGAAAACGCGAGACGCACCGAACTCGAGCGGCAACGCTTCGGCGCGTTGCTGGCGCACTATGAGATCAGCATCGAAGCCCCCACGGCTGCGGGAGAGAGCCGTTGAGACAGTCTGGCGCCCTTCTCGCTTTTCCTCTCCTGTTGCTCTTTGGCGCCCCAGCCCTGGCTCATGAGGTGCGCCCTGCTTTTCTCGACATCCGCGAAACCGCGCCCGATGCCTTTACGGTCCTCTGGAAGGTGCCGGCGCAGGGCCGGATGCGGCTGGCGCTTGACGCGCGTCTGCCGAGGCAATGCATCGAAAGGGCCAAGCCGGTCCGGTCATTCGAAGGCAGCGCCTATCTGGAGCGCTGGACCGTCGACTGCGCGGGAGGATTGCGCAACAGTCAGATCGCCATCGACGGGCTCAAGACGACGTTGACCGAGGCGCTGGTGCGCATTGGCTATCAGAACGGTGGCTCCGAGGTCGGGCGCCTGATGCCAGATGCGCCCTCTTTCACGGTGGCCGGCGCGCAGACCAGCCTCGAAGTCGCCCGGACCTATTTCCTGCTCGGCGTTGAACACATCATGCTCGGCTTCGATCATCTGATCTTCGTCCTTGCGCTGATGCTGCTGATCCATGATCGCTTTATGCTGTTCAAGACGATCACGGCCTTCACTGTTGCCCACAGCATCACACTCGCCGGCGCATCGCTCGGTTATTTCAGCCTTCCCCAGAAGCCGGTCGAAGCGACCGTCGCCCTCAGCATCGCCTTCGTCGCAAGCGAACTGCTGAAGGCAAGACCGAACGAGGTGCGTCTCTCCGAAGCCTATCCCTGGGTGGTTGCCTTCGCCTTCGGCCTGCTGCACGGCTTCGGCTTCTCCGGCGCGCTGAAGGAGATCGGCTTGCCGCAATCGGATGTGCCGATCAGCCTTTTGACTTTCAACCTGGGCGTCGAGGCCGGACAGATCATCTTCGTCGTCACGGCGCTGGCGATTGCCTGGGTTGCCCGCACGTTGCTCGTTCTCAATACGAGCTTGGCGCGCCAGGCAATAGCCTACGGCATCGGCACCAGCGCGATGCTCTGGTTCATTCCCCGGGTCGCCACTATGGCGATTTGATTGTCGGAATGTTGGGTCGAAGGCATGGCACGCGGCAGGAAAGCGCCCCCTTTTGAACGAGGTTCAATTCACGTTTGGCGGATAAATCGGAGAGGAAAGAATGAGCGAGTTTCAGAACAAGGCTGTTCGGCTGACGGTGGCATGCAGTGGTGCCGCATCGGTGACCAACCTTGGCGAATGTCAAAAGAGGTTCCTGGCGGCCGCACTGGAACTCAACCGGGCACTTGATCAGGAAGCTGATCATGATGTTGACGTGTCGTCGGTGGGACCAGGGGCCACGAGGCGGATCGACCTCATTATTGGTGATCTGATGAAAGAATTGGCGGTCGTCGGTCACCTGTTCGACATTGATATCATGCAAGCTGGACATAATACCCTCGATCGGCGGATGGGCGAGATCAGGAGTGCACTTATCAGGCCGTGATGATTCGGAAGTGGTGGGCGGCCAACCCTGTGACCTTTACGGAGTGTTTTCGATCGAAGGGCGTGAGCTGCGGGCGGCCACCGAAACAGGCTTCCAGCGCTCGATCACGCCTGAGAGGCGCTCGGTTCAGCTACCCATTCCACGATCATTCGATACTGAACCTTGGCTTGCGAATAGGTTCGATAGAACTCGAGCAAATCCCCTGTCGGATCGGACAGGCGTTGGAACCCGGAAACGAAAGCCATCACTGTGCCGATCGTCGTCTGTCCCGTGATCACCAAATAACCGCCGGCGAGAAGCACCATCAGGGAGCCGAGCGAATTTGCGATGTTGAGAACGGTCTTCAGTCCGAATTTCAAGAGGTAGAGTTGCATCCGGTTTTGAAAGATCGTCCGAATGGTCCTATGCGTAGCATGGAGCACTGCTGCCCTCCTCGACGAGCGGTCCACAGCCTGATCACCAAGCCTTCGTACCAAGCCGATTTGTCGCTCGACCCGCTTGTTAAGGCTCTGCTGCAGGTATTTGGCGAGCAGAAACTGAGGAATCACGGCTGCGACGCTGAACAGAGCAATCACCGGCTCCATATATGCCATATAGGCCAGGACCGAGAGCATCATGCTAATGTTTACAACGAACTCGGAGATACTGGTTCCGACAAACCCGCCGACAGTGTCAACTTCATTGCCCAGGACATTCGCAGTCTGCCCGCTTGCTTCAGTCGGCTGTCTCGCTCGTTTGCAAGCAATTGGTGCCAGTTGGTCGCGCGCGGTTTTGATCGCGCTTTCGGCAATCCAACTCTGGTAGATAAATAGTACATACTTCAGGCAGGAATAAGCGCCCAAAACCGCGAGGTAGACCAGACCTAGTTCAGCAAGGTGCCTGAAATCCTTTGTGGCGACGGCATCGTCTACAATCCGGCGCTGCAACTCGATCGGTATGAAGTTGAAGAGCGTCACGCCGATGGCGACCGCGCCGACATAAAATTGGTGTAGGCCGGTAACACTCCAGATGAATTTCCCAAAGGTCTCGTTCAGTTGCACGGGCACCGCGGGGGCCAGCGGCCGTATACGGCGCGCCATGGTCTTCGAAAAACTCCACCGCGAACGCGTCATGGATGGATTTTCTGTTGCTGTTGCCATGTCAGACCCCGATCACGTCGAACTTGCACCCTGCTGTTGCCTTGCCGCCTCTTGTCGGCTGATATCGCGCAGGCGCGAGCAACCTCCGTAGGCGGTCTTCCTCTCGGCAAAGTGCAGTCTCACAACCGCCTCGATCCCATGGAGCAGCCATTGGATCTCTTAGACCTGCTGCGGTTTGGGATCGGCAAAATCGTTTGCCTGACGAAGGGAGGTGAGAAGATGGGACTAGCGCTGAATTTCCCTGTGGGCACGGCTCATTCCGGCGAGGGTATCCGACCCACCCCTTTGCTGGCGAAGCGAGGGACACGAATCGTGGTCGTATTGGCGGCCGTGGAGAAGAAATCCCTCGCGCAACAGCACATCCAAATTGGCCATGCGATCGCGGGTTTCCGCCTCGGACAGATACTTCATCCGTCTGGTCGTGGCCTACCCGCCTGACTTCGTCGGGCAAAAGGAATGCCCCTGCAACGATGCGATCCTCGGCGACAGCGACTGCAATTGTTCCCTCTGTCCTCATCCAGATCCCGCGCGAGAGATGGTTGTCGTCAATCAGAAGGCGGACGAACTCCCGCCCGTCGACGGCTATCTGCCGCCCGTTGATCCGGCCCGTGATGCCGGAGCCAGAAATTTCTGGCAGTTCGGGCGGCGAGAGGAGGGCGGGCCTACGCTCGCGGGCAGCGGCGCCTTCTCGCCACCGCAGGACATTTGTGTGATGAGCGCTCAAGAGCCGGGTTCCCTAGATCGTCAACGTGGTCAGTCTCGCAGACACCTTAGCGCGGCAAGCCAACCGTTCTTCTTCGCAAACCTCAACGCACGATAAGGACCGAACATTGCGCATCCTGAGCCACCTTCTTCGATACACTCCCGAGAAGTATGCCCTTCAGTCGCCCAAGGCCCCGGCTGCCAACGACAATCAAGCTTGCGCTGATCTCCGCTGCAGTCTCAAGAATCGTCTCGGCGCAGTCGCCCACTTCCAGTCGCACGGTGACGTTCTCGACGCCAAGCCCACGTGCCACATTTCGAGCTTCGTCCGCAATTGTCTTGCCGAGCATCATGGCACTCTCATCGATTCCATCGCCGGGCGTACGTGAAAGTTCCCCTGCCGGCCTCGACATGCCAGGGATCATGTTGCCGACCGGGAGAACGTGTCCGAATCCGGGAAGGCTCTGTGTTGCGCTTGCAAAATTTGGTGGGGCAACGTGGAGAACGGTCAGGGGAGCGTCGATCGCCTTGGCAAACTTTGCGGCCATCGCCACGGCGTCGCGCGCTTTATCGGATCCATCGCTTGCAACCAGGATATGGTTATCCATGGAAAACTCCTCTCAGGACAGCCTCATACATTTCCAAACCGCAAGCATTGATCATCGTCAAAGACATGATCGAAGTTAGCTGACCACAAATGCGATGGTTTGATCTCAGCACGTATGCCGCCTGGAGAGTGCAAATCGAACCGCTTTTCCTTCGTTTGGGGCTCGCACTTGCAATTGGCCTTCTCGGCGGGTTGGAGGCGGGGGTGGTGCGAGAGGGAGAGGCCGGAAGTCAGCCGGACAGCCGGCATTCGAACCTTCGGGATTTCCGGACTTCTTGGCGGTATCGTTGCGTACGTGTCGGAGGTTGAAAACAGTCCGTTCCTGTTTGCGGCTGGTCTTCGGCCACCGACCCTGCCCGTGGTTCGGGCAGGGCGTTTGAACCACACTTGGCCAACGGGCTGCGGGCCTCCCCGCTCGTGAGCCCCGTAGAGCCATTGCCTTCCTTTTGACGCCGGGCGAGGCTGAGTGGGATAGTGTCGGCTATCATGAGCCCTCGGAGGAACGCTGACCAAAAGTGCCTACTTGTCGGACACCGTCAGATAGTCGGTTACCCCACTCACCCCTTTTGCGGACCAGGCAGCCTGCTCGGCGGTGATACGCTCTCGGGCGCTTTGGACTTTCCCGCGCAGGGTCACGTGGTTGCCCGAGACTTCAACCTCGATGTCCTCTGCCTCGATTTCGGCATTCCGTCGCAAGGCCTGCTTGATGCCGTGACGAATATCGACGACATCCATCCTTGGCCGGATCCTCAACTGGTTATCGATCCCCGTTACACCAGAGAGCTGGCGAACGGAATGTTCGGCCGCCGAACGTTGAAAATAGAAGTCGACAGCGCCGGCGAGTGTGACGAACCCGTTTTCAACCTTCACCTGAATATCGCTCAGATCGGAAATAGCCGCACCCCAGTCGAGGATCTTCAGAACACGGCTTGCGATCTCGTCATCGGCAGTTTTCTTGTGCTCGGGCAACCGCACCGCGATTTCCTCCGCGATCGCCCGAACACCCCTTATCCGTCGAGCAACCTGTTCGGCGGCGTGTTTTTCGGCGAAGCTGTGGACGTGACCAGTCAGGGTCACTATTCCATTCTCAACGGTGACGCCGATGTTTGCGGCGTCGAGGCTGGGCTCATAATCGAGTTCGTCGAGAATATCCTGTCGTAAACTGTTATCGTTCATGACGGCCTCCGAAGGTTTCTTCATCCAGTCTGCAACGAAGTATGCGCCTCCGCCGGATACGGGTCTTTGAGGGGCGTCAAAGCGGGATGAAGTTTATGGATCTAATCTTGAGACATTCGCCCAAGGAGGTGGATCATGATCATCAAGGAAATGTCCCGTCACGATTGCAGCAGCCTTGTTCAGGAGAGCCGAGTGGGGCGCCTCGCCTGTTGCGAGAACAACAAGCCCTATGTCGTACCGATCACCTATGCTTACGCCGGAAATTGCCTTTATGCATTTTCCATGCCTGGTCGGAAGGTCGATTGGATGCGTAAAAATCCCAATGTTTGCCTGCAGATAGACGCAGTTTCAGGAAACGAGTGGAAAAGCGTCGTGATATACGGGCGCTATCAGGAACTTGCCCCGACAGGTCAGTGGCACCGCGAGTACCTGCACGCCTGGTCGCTTCTCGAAAAGAGAGCAAATTGGTGGGAACCGGGCGGCCTGAAGCCCGCTCGGCAGGAAATATCCGGTCATTATCCGCACCTGTTCTTCAGTATTGATGTCCTTGAAATGACCGGGCGGGCGTGCTGTGAGAGTGAGACTTGAAGCTTGAAAACTGAAAGGTGTGCCGCTCCCAGGCGGCGCACCTGTTGTTTCTTGTGTTCGATGGTTCAATGGACCATCAACACCGGCACTGCGGGTGCCTCGATCATGGCTTTCGTCACACCACCGAACATGCGTTCGCGAACCCGCGAATGGCCATAGGCACCCATAACGATCAGGTCGACCGAGGTGTCGAGCGCATGCTGCATCAACACCTCATGGATCTGACGGCCTGAGCTCGGGAGCCTGTCAACGGTGACCCTAATGCCGTGTCTGGCGAGGTAAGTCGCAACATCGGCTCCCGGTTCTTCTCCGTTTCTTGCCGGCGCCGCCGTGGGATCGACCAGTACCACGTTGACGCTGTCAGCGGCCTTCATCATCTCAAGCGCTTCGCGTGCGGCTCTGGCGGCTTCGATGGTGGAGTTCCATGCAAGCAGGATCTTCTTCGGTGCTAACGTCACCGACTGGCGGTTGCCCGACAGAAGGACTGGGTGGGCCGAACGAAAAAGCGCACCTTCAATTGCGTGCGAACGAAGCCGGGAGCTCGCTTCGAGGCTTGATCCAATCAGTGTCATGTCGGCGTAACGTGCGCGCTCGCCGATGTCATCCTCGACCCACGCTTCCTCCGGGTAGCAGCCCTCGACTTCAAACGAGATACCAAGGCCTTCCAGCGTTGCGCGGGAATTCGTAACGGCATCGCCGAGTTTCTCGGCATCCTGTGCGCGCACGTCAAGCCACGCAACCGACATCGCGGCGTAGTCGCCAAGCGGCACGGGGGCAGCAAGTCTGACCAGAAGAACAGACAGATGTGCGCTTCCGGCCATGCAAAGGTCTGCCGCGGTTCTCAGATCGAGATCATAATTATCGGCATCGACCACCAATAGTACGGTTTTGTATGTCATAGCTCCAATCTCCCGAATTCACGTTTGAGCTACCAGCCAATCTACGCACCTCTTGGCAAACGGCATTGACGGCAATCAAAGAGTGTTCGGGATGCTCAGCTGGAAGGCCCGAATGGGAGAGCGGACATCGAAGATGTTGTCGTAGGAAAAGCTTAACCGGCACAATTTCGCCGCTTTGTGGCTTGCAGGGTTGTACCCGCACCGATCCGCTTGACCTACCGCAATGTTGTCCGTTGAAGTGACGGTATCAATCGAGCAGTTCTCGCAGACGTTTTGAGAGTTTTCTCGCCGTGTAGGGTTTGAGCAGCCAAGAGGCGCCTTCCGGTAGCCTCTCTTTGGCAAGGCTCGGAGCGGCGTAACCCGATGTCACGAGTATCTTCATCTCAGGGCGGAATCTTCGAACGCGGTGTGCGAGCTCGTTGCCTGTCATCCCGCCGGGCATCACCATGTCCGTAAACACAAGAGAAATCTCCGGGTGGTCGGCGAGACGCTGAAGCGCTTCAGCCCCGGACTCGGCCTCCACAACGCCATACCCGCATCCAAAAGCCGCGCGACCACAATACGGCGTACACGGGCGTCGTCCTCGACAACGAGAATAGTCTCGTGTCCTTGCGCGACCCGCTCCGGCGGTAGATCCTTTGCCACGCCTATGGAGGCCGATCCAGAGGCTGGCAACGAAGACCTTGCTCTCATCCTTGCGCTTTCGTGCCAGTTCGCCGGACCATGACCCGTGTCTTTGAACTTTTGCGTGGATGTCCTCGATAGGCTCGGGGAATGAGGTTTCAAGCAGGTGGTGAACTACCTCACCTTGCGCTTCAGCCTCGCGCCAACCGTAAAGTCGCTCGCAGCCCTTGCTCCAGTGACCGATGTGCCCGCCCGGGCCCATGGACGATCAGATTCGCGTCCTCAAGAAGCCCAACGATTTTCCCGACCACAGTTTGCGCTATCATCAACCGCCACGTTCTCAGGCGAAATCAGTTCGCCTAGCTCTATTCGACATCGCATCTGGGCGAAGATCGCAACCGTCGCCATCCGCGATGGATTGAAGCATATGTCTTTTCAAGATGATGATCGAGCGACGGTCGGGCGCAGCGATGATGCCCATGCCTGCAAATTTCGTTATGGTTCGAGATACCGTTTCGATTGTCATGTTCAAGTAGTCCGCAATATCGAGCCGCGTCATCGGTAGATCGACGAGATCCGTGGCTGCGCCGTCCCGGTTTTTCGCCATAAGAAGTAGGAAGTTGGCAACCTTCTCGTCGGCGCTACGTCGCGACAGCAGCACCGCCTGGTCCTGGGCCGCCGTCATTTCATCGCATAGCTTGGAAAACAGCTGGTTTCGAAGGTGCGGCTGACGAGCCACTTCGTCTTCAAAGCGACGGCGGGGATATCGCCGCAATCTCACCTCGGTTATCGCCTCGACAGTATAGAGATAGCGGTCCCTGAGAGAAACGCCGAGGAGATCACCGGGATGCAGGAAGCCGACAATGACCCGGCGACCATCGGTTAGCAGCCGCAATGCGCGCAGCATGCCGTCTTCGACCTGAAAAACATAACCGGCATCGTCCCCTTCCCAAAACACCGCCTGACCCGGCGCAGCTTCGACGATCGGCTGGAAGCTGAAGACCGACGATAGATCCGGGACAGCAGGAGAGCACTCCAACGCTCCAAGACCGCCATTGATAGCAACTGATTGAAGGGTCATTCGCGCATCCTCCATCTGGCGCTGAGTAGAGGATTTCAACATCCGAGCGTGAACCGGCATCGACGCATCTGCCACAAATAGTGCTATAGTGTAACGGAATGTAACAGCATGTCGGTGGACCAACTTCGGGGAAAGGTATGGCAAACGCTAGAAGCGAGCCGGAACTCGTTCTGGTTGTGGACGACGATCCACGCATAAGGCAGATGTTGTCACGCTACTTCGAAGGGGAAGGCTATCGGGTTAGCCTTGCCGGTGATGGCCGCGAAATGCGAGACAGGCTCGATAAGGCCCATGTGGACATCGTTTTGCTCGATCTGGGGCTCCCTGGAGAGGATGGGCTGTCGCTCGCCCGTGAGCTTCGCGCCCATTCCGATATTCCCATCATCATGCTGACCGGCCGGGACGACGTGGTTGATCGTGTGGTTGGCCTGGAAATCGGGGCCGACGACTATGTCACGAAGCCATTCCACCTTCGTGAGGTTCTGGCACGCGTAAGAGGTGCACTTCGCCGTAATCGACCTAGAGTCGTGTCGATTCAGGAGAATGAAAAAAGCGAAACCTTCTGTTTCGAAGGCTTGCGCCTCGACGTTTCCCGTCGTCGGTTGACATCTGAAGACGGTCGCGAGATCGCCTTGACGACGGCCGAGTTCGACATGCTGTGCACTCTCGTGAGACATGCCGGCCGCGTCCTCAATAGGGATATGTTGATGGATTTGACGCGCGGCAGATCGCTGGAGGCCTTCGACCGCGTAATCGACGCCCAGATAGCGCGGTTACGCAGGAAGATCGAGAGAGACCCCCGCCGTCCCGAGTTCATCAAGTCGGTCCGCGGAGTGGGCTATGTATTCAGTGCGCGCACCGTGAAACAGAACGCTTAGGGCTGTCGCCTATCGATGACGCTCACTGGAGATTTCAGCGCAGCGGTATGATTATTCCGTCGACCTCTCCGTCCGCACCCGGCCACCTGTCCGGCGCAAGACTTGCGACATGAATGGCGCGGCAATGCCTGTTGAATGCCGCTAGTCTCAAATATTCGAGCAGGGCGTCGCAGACACCGCGCGGATCGCCGGCGCTGGCTACGACAAAGACGGGAACCGAGAGGTGGCGGCCCAGTCTTTCATGATGCCTCACGCGCAATATGGCGATCCCCCTGATGTAGCCGAGCGAATCCTCGACAACCGCAATCTCCTTGACAAAGGGGGAGGGGTGTCTGCGCATGAGCGCCGCTGCACAGACCTGCCGCCATGCACAAGGGTCGACGTCGTAGCCTACCGCGCCGATCAGGCAATAGGCCCGTTCGACCTGTGATGCTTTGATTGGGGCGACGGCATAGGCGCAAGCCATGATATCCTTCCCGATGAGTCAGTCGGAATTAAAGAGCCGGCCGGGTCCAGAGCTTTGTGCCGCACGACTGTAGGCTCTCCCCGATTATGGCGGCATGGCATTATGAAGTGAGTTTTCCCGTCGGCAGGCGAGCCGTCATTGACGAGCATCAATGCCGGTAGCGGATATCTGTCTTTTATTTATCTTAAGGAGCGCGCCCAAAAAGGAGAATGCGCCATGTCGATCGATCTTCGTGGTCGTAGCGTGCTTTCCCTTGACGACCTGACTGCCGATGAAATCCACTATCTGCTTCGGCTTGCCGGCACCCTCAAGGAAGAAAGGCAGAGTGGAACCGAGCTCAAGCAACTGAGCACCAGGAACGTCGTTCTGTTATGCGAACAGGATTCGATCCATACGCGCGCGGCCTTTGAAGTCGCTGCCTACGACCAAGGTGCCAACGTGACCTTGATCGGACCATCAGCCGGTCACACGCGCTATCGGGAATCGATCAAGGACACGGCCCGTTTTCTCGACCGGCTTTATGATGCAATCGGATATATTGGGCGTTCCCAATCCGTCGTCGAAGAGGTCGCCAAATGGGCGTGTGTGCCCGTCTTGAATGGAGGGACCGACACGTCACACCCCACCCAGACTTTGGCCGACCTCGTGACGATGCAGGAATGCAGTGAGAAGCCTCTCGATGGCATGATCGTGGCCTTCCTTGGGGATGGACGCAGCAACGTCGCTCGATCACTGGCCGTGGCTTCCTCAAAACTCGGCATCGACCTTCGCATCGTTTCACCGCCGAGTTTCTGGCCGGAGGCGTCCTTCATTGAAAATGTGACTTCGGCTGCAAGGGATAGCGGCGGCAGGATAGCGGTACTTGAGCACGTCGGCACCGGTATTCTCGGGGCAGACTTTATCTGCACGGCGCCGTGGTTTGGCGACACGGACGTGCGTTGGGCCGAACGGGTGAGACAGCTTGCGCCCTTTGCCGTCAGAGAGAATGTTATGGAGGCGACCGATAACCCACAAACGAAGCTGATGCACAGTCTTCCCGCCTGGCATTGCCGGGAAGACGAGGCGGGCGCCCGTATCGCCAAGCGTTTCGGCGTCGAATGCATGGAAGTGTGCGACGGTGTGTTTGAATCCAAATCCTCGATCGTCTTCGATCAGGCTGAAAATCGCATGCATGCAGCCAAGGCGCTTCTTGTGGCGACACTTGCCGACCGACGGGGCCCATCAGAGCCGCCGGCCTAATCTACAGACTTGCGACTGAACGGAAGACCTTTCATGGCACATGACCCCGCAATCAGAACAAGGCACATGTCGATGAATACTCAACCGCTCCTTCATTTTCACGGGGCCGCAGGCACCGTCACCGGTTCCTGCCACCTGCTTGAGTTCGGCGAAACGAAGGTTCTGATCGATTGCGGGCTGTTTCAAGGGTCGAAGACCGAAAAAGAACTCAACTATCGTCCGTTGCCCTTCGATGTCGACAGCATCGACGCTGTGATCCTGACGCATGCGCACATCGACCACTCCGGCCTCTTGCCGAAGCTCGCCAAACTTGGGTACGGCGGCCCGATTTTCGCAACGCCGGGCACGGCCGATCTGTGTTCCGTCATGCTGCCAGACTCCGCGCATATTCAGGAAAGTGAAGTCGATCAGCTCAACCGCCGAAACCTCAGACGCGGGCGGCAACCTGTGACGCCAATTTACGATGCCCATGATGCAGCAGTGGCGGTCACGCTCTTCAGGCAAGTTCTGCTTGGCAAATGGGAGACGGCGGCCGAGGGAATACGGTTTCGGTTCTGGAATGCGGGTCACCTGCTCGGTTCGGCGTCCGTCGAAGTCGAGCTCGACACGGCACCGACGCCTCTCCGATTGCTCTTTTCCGGAGACATCGGCCCACGTCACAAGCTTCTGCAATACGACGCGGCCGCGCCAACCGGCTGGGACTATATCGTTTGCGAGAGCACCTACGGCGACGTCGAGCGCGAAGATGCAACCGACGAAACCAGACGGCGCATTTTGCGTACGGTGGTCATGGAGGCGACCCATCCAAACGGCGCCTTGATCGTGCCATCCTTCGCGGTGGAACGAACTCAGGAGCTTCTCACAGATCTCGTTTATCTGATGGATACCGGCAAAATCGAGAGATGTCCGATCGTCATCGACTCGCCTCTGGCGACACGCGCGAGCGAAATTTTTAGACGGCATGCGCGGGAACTGGAGAACGGGGAGCTGCTTGCCAAGGCCCTTCAAGCGAAGAACGTGCGTTTCACCGAGACCCCGGAGCAATCGAAAGCAATCGATTTCATGAAAGGCTTTCACATCGTGATTGCCGCCAGCGGAATGTGTGAGGCCGGTCGCATAAGGCATCGCCTGAAGAACTGGCTTTGGCGAGACGAGGGGACCGTGCTCCTTGTCGGTTACCAGGCCGCCGGTACCTTGGGACGCATTCTTGAGGACGGGGCCCCGGTGGTGCGCATCCAAGGCGAGGACATACGCGTCCGTGCACGCATCAGGAAGCTGGATATTTATAGCGGGCATGCCGATGGCAGGGAGCTGGCAGAATGGGTGCAGGCGCGCGAGCCGATCGGCGCCGGGGTCTTTCTTGTGCATGGGGAGGATGCGGCTCTGGAGGGAATGAGACAGCGGCTTCAGACGTTCCTTCGACCGGACAAGGTGGTTCGTCCCCGTTTGGATGCCTCGTTCCGACTGGAAGCGAAGGGAGCCGTCGAGATAGTTGAAGGCGTCGCCCCGCCACGCATCGATCCACTTCGCGCGGGGCGGATGGACTGGAACAACGATCTGCAATCGCTGGTACTCGACTTGCAAGCGGAATTGGCAAAAGCAGCCGACGACAAAGCCCGGGCCGTGGTCATTCGCCGCGTGCGGCGGGCACTAAACGAGGACGCTTGACCCCTTCCGCATGCCAGCGGCGAAGTGTGGAGCACGTACGTTGGACACGAGATCATCAACCGGCGGACGCCATACGATCCCGATCCGCATCGACCAACTTTCTCGGCTCTTCAATTCGCTCGATCCCACACCGTTTCATGAGCGCGATTTGGACGAGGACGCCGAGCGTTTCATTGTCGATTGGGCGGAGGACGCCCCCAATGATCAAGCAATTGCGATCGTCGTGCAGTTGCCGTCGGGAGAAGCTGACACGGCTTCGACGCGTATTGTCCAGGACGCGATGCGCTATAATTTTGAAAGCCGCGCCAAGCAAGCCAGTCGCGAGTTGCGGCAGCTCTTAAGGGAGGGGCGGCGCGCCTTATTCATCGCCGTGCCGATCCTCGCGTTCGGCTTGATCGCAAGCCAGCTCGCGGCCAATCTGTCGGGTGAGGGCACGCTCTCACGTGTCGCCAGTGAAAGCCTGGTCATCTTCGGTTGGGTGGCAAACTGGAGGGCGCTTGAGATTTTTCTCTACGACTGGTGGCCAATCAGGCGACGCGGCCGGCTCTATCGCCGTCTGGCTGCAGCTGACGTCAAGGTGATCGCCTACTGACATTCGATATTCCTTGACGCGCGTCAATGCGCGCGCGCGCACAGATGAGATCCTGACTTCTTTTCAGGAGTGCAGGATATGCAGAATCTACCATGTTTCCTGCTTGCCACCGCGATCTATGCGTTCGCCGCTTCGCCAGCCGCCCCGGCAAGTGGTGGCACAGGGTTCTCTGATGCCCTGTCTCGGGTCCGGCCCGCGGTCGTTGGCATTAGCAGTACCGCCAGCCGTATATTGACAAACGATTTGCTGGACGATGCGAACGTTCGAAAGATCCTGGGCCTGCCCGATAATGTCCTCATCGTTCAGAGCGGTTCTACCATTGCGGGATCCGGCATCATCATCGACGCCGAACAGGGTTACATCGTCACAAACAGCCACGTGATCGCCGATGCCGATGACATCGCCGTCACGCTTAACGATGGCCGCGTTCTGCCGGCCGAAATTGTCGGCAGCGATCAGCCCACCGATCTTGCCGTGATCAGGATCGCGGCGCGGGGCCTCGTTGCCCTTGGCTGGGGGCGATCGTCCGTTCTGAACGTTGGCGATTTCGTGGTGGCGGTGGGAAGTCCCCTTGGCTTGGAGCAAACAGCAAGTTTCGGTATCATAAGCGGCCTCAGCCGATCCGGACTTGGGATCGACGACTATGAGGACTACATCCAGACAGATGCCGCACTTAACCCGGGAAACTCCGGCGGCGCGCTTGTCAATGCGGCAGGCGAGCTTTTGGGAGTGGTGCGCGGTGCGCCGCCGCCCAACGAAGCCGCTCAGGGCGTCGGTTTTGTTATCCCTTCCGACTTCGCGTCCAAGATCGTTCGCGCTCTCATAAAGGACGGCGTCATAAAGCGCGGATGGCTCGGCGTGTCCGTCACCCTTTCACAGGCAGACGATAAGACCAGGGACCTGGTCGTCCACCGGCTCACCTGCAACTCGGCTGCCGAGCGCCAGGGGGTAAGGCTCGGCGATGCCGTGACCGCGCTTAACGGCCACGCGGTCTCGACCGAGGCTGCCTTCAAGAATGCAGTCAGTCTGCTTGCGCCCGATGCGCAGGTTACTCTCGATATCCGCCGGGAGGGCAGGTCACAACGGCTGGAGCTGAAGCTTCTAGATCCCGTAGACGTGCAGGGCTCTCCGGGCCAGGGCGCGCTGGACACCGTGACCCTTGCCCTGCCGGGTTCATCGGCTTCGCGCGCATGTACGCCCAAAGGGCCGGTACTAATGGAAGTACCATCCGATAGCGTCGCCTATGCAGCTGGGCTGAGATCGGGTGACTACCTGACATCGATCAACGGCGAGCCCCCCGTCTCGGCGTCGCGGATTCAGGACCTGTTGGACGCCGCCGATGGCAAAGTTTCGTTCGATATCCTGCGCGCAGGCACAGCATATCGATTTGTGGTTCCGTAGACGGAACTCTTCGACGTTCGGCTTTGGGAAAAGAGTATCGGAGCGACAACATCATGAAATGGTCCTTGAAACTGGGCACCATCGGAGGGACCGAAGTCCGCGTGCACGTAACTTTCGCCCTTCTTCTCATTTGGATCTGGGTGATGCATTACCGGATCGGCGGTCCGACTGCCGCCTATGAAGGCGTCGCCTTTATCATCTGCGTCTTCCTCTGCGTGGTGCTTCATGAATTCGGGCACATCGCGGCCGCTCGGCATTTCGGTATCCAGACACCGGATATCACTCTTTTGCCAATCGGCGGCATAGCACGGTTGGAACGCAACCCCACCAGACCGCTTGAGGAGTTGGTGATCGCCATCGCAGGGCCCTTTGTAAACGTCGTGATTGCTGGCCTCATCGTCATGGTGCTTGGAAGCGCCTTGGGCTGGGAAAAACTGCTGGCACCGCAGGATCCCCGCGTAGATTTCCTGGCGCGGCTCGCGGGGGTCAACATTTTCCTTGTCGTGTTCAACATGATCCCAGCCTTCCCGATGGATGGCGGGCGTGTCCTTAGGGCAGTCCTTGCCTGGCATCTGCCCTGGGCGAGCGCTACCTCAATTGCGGCTCGGATCGGACAATCCATCGCGTTAGCCATGGGTGTCTTTGGCGTCTTCTTCAACCCGTTGCTTATCCTCATTGCAATCTTCGTCTATTTCGCAGCGGAGACTGAAGCGCAAGGCAGCGACCTTCAAGCCATTTCCGACGACACAAGCATCCGTGATGTAATGATCACCGAATTCGCGACACTGGGCCTTCAGGCTCGTGTCGGTGAGGCAGTAGAGCTCCTTCTTGCCACCAGCCAAAGCGAGTTTCCCGTTGTTGACGGGGCTGGTCGGTTCGAAGGATTGATGACGCGAGAAGGCATTGTCCGTGCGATGAAGGAAAGGGGGGCGGGGGCGTCCGTAAGCGACGTTATGCGCCGCGACATCCCCGCATTGGATGAGAAGTCCCCGATCGACATGAGTTTGAAGCTCATGCAGGAAGCGCAAGCATCTGCCATTCCCATCGTGGATAGCAGCGAGCGCGTTGTGGGCCTGATTAATTACGAAACCATTGGAGAATTGATGATGCTCCACTACGCCGATGAAAGCTTTAAACCCCGCGGCCGCCATCACCATGCGCACTGATCCACCAAGTCGCGTTCTATCGCTCGACCACGGAGTCCCCGTCGGCGATGCAATCACTTGGATAGAGAATGACCTTCTCTCCAGGCACCAGCCCCTTGCGCCTCGACCTTGCAATGACTTCAACACTGTCCCCGGGCGTCAACCCATGCACCTCTGCAAAGGGCTCTGACGACGAATTCGTCGGGTCGGGCGGGGTCAACCAAACGTCCCAGACAGATCACAAGCGCATTCAAGAGCTGCGGGCCATGGGTCGGGCAGGGAAATTATCCGCGCAACGACTGGCCCGACATACCCGTCGACATTGACGATAGTGCGCTCATCGATCCGTGTTTCGATCGACCCTGACGCCGGACGTTCCGTGCACGCCTTATTGCGCAAAATAGCTTTCGATATCCGCTACATCGAATTTGACCAAGTCCTTTGCCAGTTCTGCGCTGACCACAGACCGGGTGTGGGTGTCGAGTTGCCGACGCAGTTGGCCAAGGACGCGTGGAGGTGCAACGAGGACGAGGATCTTCATTTTCTTTTCGTGTGCCAGGGATGACATTCTGCCGGCAAGGCTGGAGACGAATCGATCCTCGGCCTGTTGATGCAAATCAGTCTGTTCAACCTTGCTGCGAGCGCCGCCCACCGATTGGTAGACCCTTCCTTCGCGATCGCTCCCCAGCATGCGCGTCGGCGCCTCCAAGTTTACGATTGAATCCATAACAACGAGATTGAGACGTTCAACATCTCCATCATTGCGCAAAACAAGCGCACGGCCCCCGTCGCATGCCAAAATCCAGCAATCGTGTGGAATTCTCGGCTTCATCGGTTTGTCCTTTCCATTCGAGGCTCTGGCGTCTCTTCAATGGGACATCAGAATTGGCAAATTGGCCTGCTTGAGCATCGATTTCGTAACACCCCCAAGGATAAGCTCAAGCAGTTTGGAGTGCCCATACGCGCCCATGACAATCATGTCGGCGTTGATGTCCAACGCGTGTCTCAGCAAGGTATCAGTCACGAAGCGGCCTGAACTTGGCAGGGTCTCGACCGAGACGTTAATGCCGTGGCGTGCGAGATACGTCGCGATATCGGCCCCTGGCTCATCACCGCTGACCCTGGATGCCGCAATGGGGTCCACCATCGTGACGTGAACAGACTGCGCCATCTTCATTATTTCGAGGGCGTCCCTGGCCGCATGGGCCGCGCTTGGACGCGAGTCCCACGCAAGAAGGATCACTCTCGGCCGCAATGTCACGTTCGCGCCGGGTGGAACGAACAGGACTGGGCGACCCGCTTGGAAAAGCCCGCCGCTGACAATTTGTGACCTCAGCTCTTCACTCGCAAATACGCTAGGCCCGGCCAGAAGCAAATCCGCGTAGAGGGCTCTTTCGCCGATATCATAAGCGGGGCCTGCGACTTCCGCGTACAAGCTATCGACATCAAATGACAGTCCGGCCGATGCAAGGCGCTCGCGGATCCCGACAAGGTGTTCGGAAATCCGCTGAAGGTTGCGCTCGCGTATTTCCAGCCAACTCGGCGATAGCGTCTGATAGCGTCCGGTGGGCATGGGGGCAATGGTGACGACCAGAGTGCTGAGGTGTGCGTTTACCTCACCGCTCAGGTTCATCGCGATTTTCAGATCCTCGGCGGCTCCTCCGTCGGCAACCACGTTCAAAATTGTTTTAAATGACATGATAATCCTCCCTTTGGCGACCAGCGCTCCGCGAAGCTCTTGAGCCCTTGCGGAGCGGAGCGCCGAGCTCGTTAGGCGGCCTTCACCTGGATCTTGCGATCGCTCTGTTGAGCTTCTTTGGTTTTTGGCAACGTGACCGTCAGCACGCCCTTCGAAAACGTCGCCGCAATGTCTTCGGCTTTTACGCCTTGGGGCATCTTGAAAGTGCGCTGGAATGAGCCGTAGCGCCGCTCGGACAGTACGTACTCCCTGTCCTTTTCTTCCTTGGCTTCCAGTTTTTCTCCGCGGATCGTCAGATTTCCGTTCGCGACCTTAACCTCGATGTCCTTTTCCTCGATCCCTGGCAATTCAGCGGTGATTTCGTAGCTCGCCTCCTTTTCGACGAGATCAATCGCCGGCGCGAGGGCCCAGGTCGGTAGGACGGTTGAGCCGTGAATATGCACAGGATCGAACGAACGGCGCCAGAAGCTCGGAGTGAAGTCGTCGAAGAGGCGGTCAATTTCAGCCCGCAAACCTTCAAAGGGCATCCACGATTGCGCGCGGGGGCGGAGCGCTTTTTCTTCTTGCTTGACGGGGAGTTTCGTCGGTGTCTCAGTCATGACTGGTTCTCCTTTTGAGTAGACGTGGGGCCTAGCCGGCGGCCGACAATGAACATGAGAAGGAGCCGGATCGTCCCTCCAACTCCTTTGGCCCATCGACCAGTAGACCAGACAATTAGACCGCTATCTGCAAGCTGTCGCATTGACGCCCGTCAAAGCTGCCTCGGTCGCCGCTTTGACGCAGACCAATGCAAAGCATTGCCGTCCGTGTTTCTTGTTCACCAAGGCGCGAGGTTCAGGGATTTCCACATGGCCCGGCGTGACATATGGCACAGGATACAGGTGGTCCTGTCGAATTGGCTTCTACTGATCCTGATCGTTCTCATGATCGCTTCGGTCTACAGTGTTGTCGTGATAAGGGAGGGCCTTCTCAAAGAAAGACAGATACGTATCGGGCCGTCTCAAGGGTTGGTCGCCTCTTGTTGCACCGACGCGGCTTCCTGATAGCGGAGACTACCTACACCGCCGAGCCCGTTGCCTCGTTGTCGAACAAGCGGCTCAGTCTAGGCGCCCAGACAGTGCCAAAGCCGCGCCCTTCAAAATCGCGTCGTCGCTACGAATGATGAAAATTGGTATCTCCGCAAGCCAGGCGGACCGCCGGCCCTTCGCTTCGAAAGCTGCTCGAAACAGATCGGCCCTCAACCGTCGTTCCATTCTTCGCGGAATGGCCCCCCAGAGATAAATGCCGCCCCTGGCATCATAGAGAAGAGCTATGTCACCAGCGAACCTGGCCAGCCAGGAGAAAGCGTCGTTTTCAAACTGTACGTAGTGGTCGATCGACAGTCGGTCGTAATCCGTGACCGCAAGGCGTGTATGTGTTTCGCCGATCTCCGCCACGATTGCCTGACGCGCCAACTTGCCCACAGCAGTGCCCTCCCATCTCGCTTATGACATTGTGCGGCAAGCTTACCGAACGCGCTTTGACGGCCGTCAAGGTCAGACCGCGGCTTGACGTTTAAGATTTGCCGGCTTTAAACGCTGGAGGCTTGGGATGAGATCCGTTATTTGGCTCGAAGACGTCAGGCGAGGTGACATCGGCGACGTTGGCGGCAAGAACGCGTCGCTCGGCGAAATGATCAACGTGCTCTCCGGGAGCGGTATCAAGGTTCCGGGCGGGTTTGCGACGACGGCGCAAGCCTATTGGCGCTTCATCGATTTCAACGGTTTGCGCGAACCAATCCGCGCGCTTGTGGATGCATGGGAATCGGGGCGCGACACCCTTTCTCAAGCTGGAACAGCGATCCGCTCCCTCATCCTGCAAGGTGCCTGGCCCCCCGACATCGAGGACGATCTGATATCGGCCTATCGCAGTTTTTCGGAAAGGCTTGGCGTCGAGGCTGCGTCCGTCGCGGTGCGTTCGAGCGCCACCGCCGAGGATCTGCCGGCGGCGAGTTTTGCAGGTCAACAGGAAAGCTACCTCAACATCGCTGGCGAACGGGCCCTGATGGATACCTGCCGCCGCTGCTACGCCTCCCTTTTCACGGATCGTGCCATGGCATATCGCCAGGCTAACGGCTTCGAGCAGATGAAGGTGGCACTGTCGATAGGTATCCAGCAGATGGTACGCTCAGACCTTGGCGCAGCCGGCGTCATGTTCTCGATCGAAACTGAGACCGGGTTTGCCAGGGTTGCCGTTATCAACGCGAGCTGGGGGCTTGGCGAATATGTCGTCAAGGGCATCGTCGATCCGGATGAATATCACGTCTTTAAGCCGTTGCTCGGCATTCCTGACGTCGTGCCGATAATAGGAAAAAGGCGCGGCTCCAAGGAACGAAAGCTCGTCTACGGCGATGGATCGTCCCCGACGCAAGACGTCTTGACGAGCGGCGAGGAGAGATCATTGATCGTCTTGAGCGACGAAGATATTGTCCAGCTCGCCAGTTGGGCCGTTGCAGTTGAGACTCACTATGAATGTCCGATGGACATCGAATGGGCGAAGGATGGTCATAGCCAGGAGATTTGGCTTGTTCAGGCACGCCCGGAGACGGTGCAGTCGCGTGCGGCGACCAACCTGCTGTCGAGCTACCGCATCAACTCCAAGGGAAGACCGATTGCTCGAGGACTTGCGATCGGCAACGCCGTAGCCGCCGCGCCTGTTTGCCTTGTCGTGGACACTGACGACCTTGATGGCTTTGTCGACGGCGCCGTTCTGGTTGCGGCGACAACGGATCCGGACTGGGTTCCGCTGATGAAGCGGGCCAGCGCCATTGTCACCGACCATGGGGGCCGGACGTCACATGCCGCAATTGTCAGCAGGGAGCTCGGTATTCCAGCGATCGTCGGCGTTGGAAACGCAACGCAGTTGCTCCACCCGCGGCAGGTGGTCACGGTATGCTGTGCGGAAGGGGATGAGGGCACGATCTACGAGGGGCGGGCGGACTTCGTCGCTGAGGAAACAATCCTCTCCGATATACCTGAAACGCGAACAAAGGTGATGCTTAATCTAGCCGACCCGCAGGCTGCATTCAGGTGGTGGCGATTACCGGCCGACGGCATCGGACTTGCGCGCATGGAGTTCGTGATAACGAATACCATCCAGATTCATCCGATGGCGCTTGTCCACTTCGACGGTTTGCGAGATCAGGCCGCCAGGGAAAGAATCGACAGCCTCACGAGGGAATATAGCGACAAGACCGAATACTTCGTGGACAAGCTCTCAGCCGGGCTGGCGCGACTTGCCGCAGTCGCATTTCCCAAACCGATCATCGTTCGCATGAGCGATTTCAAGACGAATGAATATTCGGGTCTTTGCGGCGGGCCGCAGTTCGAGCCGCTAGAGGAAAACCCGATGATCGGCTTTCGTGGAGCGTCCCGCTATCATTCACCCCGTTACAGAGATGGGTTCGTGCTGGAGTGCCGTGCCGTGAAGCGCCTTCGAGAGCGGATGGGTTTTGTGAATGTCGCGCTCATGATCCCTTTCTGCCGCTCTCCACAGGAAGCGGAAAAGGTGTTGGATACGATGGCTGAGAACGGATTGAAGCGGGGCAGCGGGCTTGAGATCTACATCATGTGCGAAATACCTTCCAATGTCATTCTGGCAGCGGAATTCGCGCGGCACTTTGACGGGTTCTCCATCGGCTCGAACGATTTGACCCAATTGACGCTTGGCATCGACCGGGACTGCGAGGACCTCGCAGCCGTCTTTGATGAACAAGATCCAGCGGTAAAGTGGATGATCCGCAAGGTCATCGGCGACGCAAAGGCGGCTGGCGTCAAGATCGGGCTTTGCGGACAGGCACCGAGCGATCACCCCGAGTTCGCTGCCTTCCTTGTCGACTGCGGAATTGATTCGATCTCCGTCACCCCCGACAGCTTCGTGGTGGTCAAACGAATGGTCGCGTCTGCGGAAGCGCAACAGGAGAAGGGGTAGGGATCAAGGCAAACGGAACGGGTCATTCCTCGGCTTCGAGCTGCTCGGCGGCTACATAGAGGAGCGCGCGCATTTTCTCCTGCAGCATGGCCCTGTCGGCTGCCACGTTAGCAGCATGCAGATCATCGAGAACCTTCAGCAAGACGTCATCGTCCCCCGGATCGGCTTGACCAGCAGTGATCACCTCTTCCACATAGCACGATACGTCTGCGCGACCGACAACCTGGGCCGCCCACTTCGCCAGAATGCGATTGCGTCGATCGCGAACCCGGATTGCTCTTGCGAAGTCCAGGAAATACTTCTCTTCAAGAGCCTTCTGACGCTCGTTCAATGCAGTCATTGCGATGCTCCCACATCTTCTGGGACTAAGCTTGCATGCCAGTCTCGACAAGACCGTCCCTTGTCGGTTCCGGTATTTCTGTCATGGTGGCTTCGGTGAGCAACAGAATGCTTGCGACCGACACCGCATTTTCAAGCGCTACGCGAATGACTTTTGTGGGATCGATGATGCCGGCAGAAACCAGATCGACATATTCCTTCCGCCCGGCGTCAAAACCGTAATTACCTTGCCCCTCCATCATCTTCGCCACGACGACGCCGCCGTCGGTGGACGAGTTCTCCGCGATCTGGCGCGCCGGGAGCTCGAGCGCGCGCTTCAGGATCTGCACGCCGGTGCGCTCGTCGCCTTCACAAGCCTTTTCCTCATCGGTTACGGCTTCTAGGCATCGCAAGAGGGCGAGGCCACCTCCGGGAAGAATACCTTCCGCAACCGCCGCCTTGGTTGCGCTGATTGCGTCGTCGAGCGCTTCCTTCTTCGACTTGAGTTCCGCTTCCGTAGCAGCACCCACCTTTATGACGGCAACCCCACCTGAGAGTTTTGCCAGTCGCTCCTCGAGTTTCTCTCGGTCATAGTCACTCGTCGTCGTGGAGATTTCGCGCCTTATCTGGTCGGCGCGGCCGGCAATTGCCTTTTTATCTCCCGCCCCGCCGATGATCGTCGTCGTGTCCTTCGTGATGACCACCCGTTCAGCGTGGCCCAGTTGTTCTGCTGTCACGGTTTCCAGTTTGATGCCCAATTCTTCGGAAATGAGCTGGCCTCCGGTTAGTATCGCTATGTCTTGAAGCAGCGCCTTTCGCCGGTCGCCGAAAGCGGGTGTCTTCACGGCACAGTTACGGAGCGTTCCCCGCATCTGGTTAACGATCAGCGTGGCCAGCGCTTCCGTTTCAACGTCTTCGGCGATGATCAGCAATGGGGTTCCGGATTTGGCGACGGCCTCAAGCAGGCCGACGCAGTCCTTCAGCGACGTGATCTTCCGGTCAAGAAGCAGAATGACAGGATCTTCAAGCGACACTTCCATCCGCTCCGTGTCAGTGACGAAGTAGGGCGAAAGATAACCGCGATCGAACTGCATGCCTTCGAGTACCTCAAGGACCGTTTCGGTAGATTTAGACTCTTCGACGCTGATGACCCCTTCGTCGCCGACGCGCTCCATTGCTTCCCCGATGAGGGTGCCAATATGCGTGTCGTTGTGCGCGGAGATCGTTGCCACTTGCTCTTTTTCGCGCTTTGAGGAAACAGGGCGCGAATTTCGTTTGAGTTCAAAAACTGCCCGCTTAAGCGCCCGATCCAGGCCCCGTTTGATATCGATCGCGCTTGCGCCGGCCACGACGTTGCGCAGGCCGTCGGCGAAGATTGCATGGGCAAGAATGGTCGATGTGGTCGTTCCGTCGCCGACGATTTCGCCGGTCTTTTCTGCGGCCTGCCGCAGCATCCGCGCACCGAGATTTTCCTCCGGGTCCTTGAGATCGAACTCCTTGGCGATCGTCACGCCGTCATTGCAAACGATCGGCGATCCCCACTTTTTCTCTATCAGCACGGCCTTGGATCGAGGTCCGAGAGTAACGCGAACCGCATCGGCAAGCTGCGCTGTTCCCTTCAGGATCTTTTCGCGCGCCGCTGAGTGGAAAAGAACTTGCTTGTGCGCCATCGTCTCAATCCTCCGTCAACTACCGTCTAGCACGGGAGGAGGGATGCGGCCTTGATGGGCGTCAAAGACTTCTTCATTCATGCCATCGCACCTTTGACGGTGGTCAAGGCGAAACCGATGCATCGGTGCTTTGATAGAGCGATGGAAGTCCCAAAGTGGGGTCGTAGCGATGATTTACAATACAATATTGGTAAGCTTGAGCCTGCACGAAAGTGTTGCACGGCAGCTTAAATTTGCGCGTGACGTGGCGTCGCGCTTCGAAGCAACACTCATCGGTTTCGCAGCCGGCGATGTTCGCATCATAACAGCGGCGCCCCCCGGCGTGGTCATGGACGATGAATTCATGCGCCTTGAAGCCATTGATATCGAACGCCGTCTGGAGATGCTCAGGAGAGAGTTCGAGGCTGAAGGCGGAGCCGCAGACCTGCTGCGCACAAGCGTCGGTGATCCGACGAAAGATCTCGCGACCGCTGCGCGATTGGCCGACCTTGTTATCGCAGGTGTATCGCATGTTGGGAGCGAGCAGGTGGACATCAGTGAACTGATCCATTCGGCTGGCCGCCCCGTCCTTATCCCCAGAACCGATCTTGAGCCGCTCGCAGCCCACAAGGTCGTTGTTGCCTGGAAGGATACGCGCGAGGCTCGCCGCGCCGTGGTCGATGCGTTGCCCTTCCTCATCCATGCCCGTGAGGTACTTGTCGCATCGGTCGAAGATCAAGCAAAACATCGCGGCACGGAAACAGTGAATGATGTTGTGCGCCACCTGATCCATCATGGTGCAAGGGCCCGCGGGGAAGTCTTCAGCGCTGATGCTCCTTCAGATGGCGACACCCTGATCAATATCACCAAGCAGTTTGGGGCGGATCTGATCGTTTCGGGAGCTTATGGCCACAGTCGCCTGCGCGAGTGGCTGGTGGGAGGTGTTACCCGATCGCTGCTGCGCGAAACCTCTCTCCATCGCTTGATGTCGTCCTGAGAGACAGTCCAAACTGTTCGCGTCAACTGGGTCGGAAAGGCGAAAAACGGTGTGCCCCATGTCCCCTCCGGATGAAAAGGCCCGCTTTCTGAGCGATCCGGCGTCCTATCCCGATCGGCCAACGAGGATTGAAGGACGAGAGACCCATATGTCGTGGGTCTTCGAGAGATCGGCCGATCGAGCCTGGTGACAACGTCGGAGGCACGCAGATAGGCGCGCGATCCGAAGGTCTCCTCTGCCTGCTCCTCAAGCAGATCTGCGTAGTCACGCAACTGCTCAGCGATCACCATGTTGTCGCATCGCATCGTTTCCGAAACGACCGGACCGGTCACTCTTGCCACGCTATCCTCCTACTCGCCTCGAGCTCTACAAGTGTCCTTTCTCGTACTCCTGGCAAGATTCTCCGAAAGCAGCCATTGCCTCTTCCAGGTAGTCCGCAAGAAGTGGCGTTCCGATCAAATAGGCGGCCGTGTGTTCATTGTGGGCGTCGGCGGCCTCGGCGCGAATTCGTTCCCAGTCATCCACCGTATCGTCTCCGCGGCCGAGCCAGCAAAGGGCGACGAGGTCGATCTGCTCGTCCTCGTTCATGTCCGAGATCGTGCTCTCCAGTTCGGATTCGACAGGATCGTCCGGTTGGTCTTCGAGCACGGAAATCATATCGTCGTCCGTGGCGTTGGAGGCAGGGTCAACTTCGGAAGCAACATCCTTGGCGTCGAATTCGCGCGCCTTGATGATGAGATAGCAAACTGTATCGGGCGAGATCGACAGGTCCCAGGTTCTATTCATATGAATTCTCCAATTTCGCAGATTTGCCCGCCCCATTGTGACAATGAAGGGCGCAACTCCGCGTGCCAACACAGCTACGTTGTGTTGATATTCGTACGCTTGCACCGGAGCGCCTTGACGACCGTCAAAGTCGCCGAGACGTTGGGCGGATTATTCCTGTTGGCTCCGAAGTTTTCGCAGGAAGGATTGATCAGCGTCAACGCAACGACGGTAGATGTGATTGTAATGTTCTGACGGTGCAGTACACCGCCACTCAAGCGAGGCAACATGCTCGTCGAGGACCAGACCCGTGCAATCGCATTCCTGAGCGACCGACATTCCCACGGAAGCGACGAGGTCGAACATATCGAAACGCATATTTCCCATGTTTTTCTCACTCGCGATCGCGCTTTCAAGATGAAGCGCGCCGTCAAGCTTCCGTACGTTGATTTTTCTACGCCGGAATTGCGGCTCGAAGCCTGCAAACGGGAGGTTCGCCTGAATTCGGTCACGGCTCCCGGTCTATACCTTGGCATCCGGACAATCTCGCGCGCGCCGGCGGGCAAGCTTCACTTTGGCGACGGCGTGCTGGTCGAACCGGTTATCGAGATGGTTCGCTTCGAACAGGAAGCACTGTTCGATCAAATGGCCACGCTGGGACGGCTGAACGCGAAGCTGCTGACCCAAGCGGCACGCATGATCGCTCGCCACCACCGCAGCGCACCTATCGTTCATCGCAGTTCAGGATCTGCAAACATTGGCGCCGTGCTCGCCATTAACAGAGCTGGCTTTGCTACCAGCCGCGTCTTTGAGGAAGCTGAAGTGGCAACGATCTGCCACCTGTTCGAAGAAATCCTGAAAGAAAATGCGCCGCTTCTTGATAACCGAGAGGCGGCCGGAAAAGTCAGGCTTTGCCATGGGGACCTGCACCTGCGCAACATATGTCTCATTAAGGGAAAACCTTGTCTATTCGATTGCATCGAGTTCAATGATCAGATTGCGACCATCGACACGCTCTATGATCTGGCGTTCCTTTTGATGGACTTGTGGCACAGAGGATTTGCGCAATTCGCCAACCTGGTCATGAACCGCTACCTCGATGATACGGACGATGATGACGGTTTCGTGCTTTTGCCCTTCTTCATGGCCCTGCGAGCGGCCGTCAGGGCCCACGTGATCGCCACGCAGCTTGCCGAGGGCGGAGATGCGGCCGCCCTGAAGTCCGAGGCACGTTCCTACTTTGAGTTGGCTCGCACGCTCCTTACAAAAGTCCAACCGCGTCTTATCGTGATCGGCGGCTTCAGCGGCTCGGGGAAGACGACCGTCGCCGATGCGCTAGCCGCCCGGCTTGGCGCCCCTCCCGGCGCTCGCATCATCGAGAGTGATCGTATTCGCAAGGCGTTGCACGGTGTTGCCGCCGAGGTGCATCTCGATGCGGATGCCTATCGACCGGACGTTTCTGACAGGGTTTATTCCGAGATGGTTCGCCGCAGTCTGGCGATAACGAAGGCCGGAGGGTCTGTTGTCGCCGATGCCGTGTTTGACCGTCCGGAAAACCGTAGGCTTGTTGAAATTTCATCCAGGGCCGCAGGTACCTCATGCGAGGCCGTCTGGCTACAGGCTGACGCCCAGGTCTTGCAGCAGCGAATTTCGGGCAGGCACGACGGCCCGTCCGATGCGGATCTGCGCGTCTTGGCCCGGCAGTTATCGGGTAGGCAAAAGCCACCAACCTGGCGCTTAATCAATGCGCAAAGGCCGGTTGGCGAGATTGTTTCCGAGATCCTGGAGCCCGGGAACGGGTAGCGATATCGCAAGCAGGATTGGTCTTGCCGAACAGAAGAGACCAACTTCGATAGCATGGACCCGCCGCTCGTCGGATCCAGTGTTCGGCCCCTCCAGTGTGACACCGGAATTCGCGCACGTTCGCCGATCTTCGCCCCCACGCCGGCTCGGCGCAGTTGCCTCAACGTGGAACGAAATACTGCGGCTGTTGATATGTGCCTCGCTTTTTCGACCGACTCGGTTGCGTATTCGCCCATTGGCGGCGGCGCGGCATGTTTCACGATCAGAACCGCACTGCGATATCTACGGCACAAAAATCTGCCGCGACCCTGACATTGCGTTCGACCTGACCACCACCAGTTACGAGGAGAGCAGGTCATCGCCCTGAGCTTCTCAAGCCGCGGGAAGCCTCTACACATCCTAAAGCGGCCGGCCGACGCCTGATCACGTTCAAGGACGGTGGCGGCGTGTGCTATGTTGCCAGCCTCGGGCGCTGATCGTCAGAACAAGCCGGGCCAAGACAAGGCCCAGGAGGCAGATTTAAGAAGACGTTCTCAGCTGGCCTCGTTGAGGAAGCGTAAGATCACACGTTAGGAAGCGAATGACTGACCAACCCGCGACAGGAACTGCCGCTTCACCTGCTCGGCCAGAATCAGGTAAATGGTGGTCAGGGCCGCAAGCGTCAGTACCACGTGAGCTGGGAGCGGCACGAAGCCGAACCAGGCTGCGAACGGCGAGAACGGTAAAGCCAGCGCCAGTATCACGATTCCGAGCGAGCTTGCGGCAAGGGCCGGATGTGGCCAACTCTGCCACGGTCGCGCTTGCGTGCGGATGACGAATATCACCAACACCTGGGTCATAAGCGATTCCACGAACCATCCTGTCTGGAACAAGGCTTCGCTCGCCTGGAAGACCCACAGCAGCAGTCCGAAAGTCAGAAAGTCGAACAAGGAGCTCACAGGCCCCAGAACAAGCATGAAATTGCGCACGAAATTCATGTCCCAGTGGCGCGGTTGCGCGATCATCGCTTCGTCCACGCTATCGAGCGGGATGGCGATTTCGGAGGCATCGTAGAGCAGATTGTTGAGAAGGATCTGCACCGGCAGCATGGGCAGGAAGGGCAGGATGATTACCGCTCCCGCCATCGAGAACATGTTCCCAAAGTTCGAACTCGTCCCCATCATCACGTATTTCATGATATTGGCGAAGGTTCGCCGTCCCTCGCGTACGCCCTCGACCAATACGTTGAGGTCGTGCTTGAGGAGGATCATGGCGGCCGCGTCCTTGGCGACGTCGACCGCTCCGTCGACAGACAGACCGACGTCTGCCGCCTGCAGCGACGGCGCGTCGTTGATGCCGTCGCCGAGGTAGCCGACGACATGTCCCCTGCGGTGCAGAGCCCGAATGATCCGTGCTTTCTGCGGTGGGGTGACGCGGCAGAATAAAGTGGTGCCGGGGAGACGCGCCGAGAGTGCCTCATCAGTCAGGTTGGCGAGCTCGGGCCCGTTGATAACGGCTGCAACTGAAATGTCCAGCGCGGCACACACATGCCGTGTCACTCGTTCGTTATCGCCGGTGACGATCTTGATCGTTACGCCGAGGCCTGAGAGTGCCTGCAACGCCTGGCGCGCGCTCTCCTTCGGCGGATCGAGGAAAGCTGCGAACCCCGCGAAGGTTAGTTCGCTCTCGTCAGCAATGCCGGCATGATCGCGCTCTGGCTCGACCTCGCGCCACCCGACGCCCAAGAGGCGGAAACCCTCATCTCCGAGCCGCTCGAGGGTAGCGCGTGCCGTTTCGCGGGCGCCGTCATCGAGCGGCCTGACAACGTCGCTTCCGGCGACCCGATAGGTCGATGCATGTCCGATCACGTCTTCTGGAGCGCCCTTGACCACTAGGAATCGACGGCCGTCGTGCTCGGCGAGGATCGAAACACGTCGCCTTTCGAAATCGAAGGGCACCTCGTCGATCTTGCGCCAGCCGGCAGGGTCAATCAGCGCTGAATCGAGGATGGCATCATCAAGGGGGCTCTTTAGGCCGGTCTCGAAGACGGCATTAACGTAGGCCCATTGCAGGACATCGTTGCTTTCGCCGCCCTCGATGTCAACCTCACGGACGAGCTTGATACGAGCTTCTGTTAGTGTCCCGGTCTTGTCGCTGCACAGGGTGTCCATGCTGCCGAGATCGTGGATCGCCGATAGGCGTTTGACGATCACCTGCTCGCGCGACATGCGGACGGCGCCGCGCGCAAGGGTCACCGAAATTACCATCGGTAAGAGTTCCGGTGTGAGACCGACGGCCAGCGCCAAGGCAAAAAGGAAGGACTCGATCAGTGCCCGTTGGAAGAGCAGGTTGACCAGGAGAACAAATAGTACCAGGAGCACGGTGAGACGGACGACCAGCATGCCGAAGCTCCGAGTGCCGAGCGTGAAGGCGGTCGCCGGCGGCTCTTTGCTGAGCGCGCCGGCGATGGCGCCGAGGCGCGTGGCTCGCCCAGTTGCGACAACCAGACCGCGTGCCGAACCGCTGATGACAGAACTACCCATGAACACGCCGTCGTCCCGTGTGTCCGTGTTCACTTCACCTGTCGACGAGCCGTTCGCGTTCTTCTCGACCGGGTAGGGTTCACCGGTCAGCAGCGCCTCGTTGACGAACAAATCTTGTTCTTCGGTCAGTCGGCAGTCAGCTGGCACCAGATTGCCGGCGGAAAGCAGGACGACATCGCCGGTCACCAGATCAGAAGCGGGCAAGTCCTGGGCGCGTCCATCCCTTACAACGCGGACGCTGAGCGCCACGCGCTGGCGCAACGCCGCGGCCGAGGCCTCGGCGCGATGTTCCTGGACAAAGTCGATAAGCACCGACAGGATGACGATCGTCGATATAATGAAGAAGCTGGCCCCCTCATGCGTCAGCGCCGCAATCGATGCGGCCAACAGCAGAATAACCACGAGTGGATCGGCGAAACGACGCAGCAGGCCGAGGATCAAACGTTGGCGTCGCGGCTCGTCGATGAGGTTCGGCCCTTGCAGTGACATTCGAGCGGTGGCTTCAGCGGTGCTCAGGCCGTCGGAAGAGGTCTGCAAGGCAATATAGAGATCCCCTAGTGGCTGGCTCCAGAGATCACAACCACCAAGTGCGCGCACGGGCGCGTCACTCGCTCGCTTAGTGTTGTGGCTATCTGTGGCTGAAATGACCAAGCTTCGCATCGCACCGATGTCGTCGTTGCAACCAGGCGGGGAAATTATGCTCGCCCACCGAACAAGCGTCAATGGCAGTCACCACCGCCATCGGCCCCATACCCGGCCGTGATCGAAATCAAAGTTATCATCAAGATCTTGGTGTATCGCTTCAAACCTGAAGGAAGACCGGCATCAGTCGAAGCAGACCGCTTCCGCAGGAAAGCGTCAAGCCAATCGAGGACTGTTGGCTAGCCCCACCTTCGGTCACCGGTTTACGCCAGAGTGGCGTGCGCAGAGCACGCGCCACTCGCTTGGTTTTCGGCCCTAGTGTCCCTGCGACTTGATATAGGCGGCCAGGTCAGAAATTTCGGCGCGTGTTAGCGAGAGATCGGGCATCCGTGAATGCTGAGGCGCCGACAGGAATGTCGACAAGCGGGCAGCATCCAGTTTGCCCGATTTTTTCATTTCGGAGAATGTGGGAACATTGTCTGATCCGCGTTGCTGTCCGGGGCCTGTCACGTGACATTCACTGCACCATCGATTGGCGATGGCGCGACCGTGCGCAAGATCGGCCGCGCTGCTTTGATCTCCGAGCAGCAACAAAAAGACGGCGGCAACCTGCAAGGCTTTGGTTCGCGCCGATGGTAACGTCGTCAGCATCTACAGTACCACCTGTGCAGCCGTGTTTTCGACCAGACGTTTCTCGTCATCGTGAAGTCGCCTAGCCGCCTTGCGTATGATGGTCGAGCCTATATCTGCAAAGCGCGCGCCTGCGCTGCTGTAGTCCAACAATGCGTCTTGCCAGTAGGTGCACCATATATCGAACAGATCGTTTTGGTGATCGGGCGATTGACAATCTTCCAACAGGCACAAGTCGCTGTGGAGACGGCTTTGCAAGAACTTCAACGCCTCAATCTGATAACGAAGGGTGGCCTCGATGGACCCCGCCTGCATATGCCCGAGCGACCACACGGAGCCCATCATTTCGATCGAGGGTAATGGGGAGAGAACGAACCAAAAAGGCGCGCTCGATTGATGCAGATTTGCTCGTTGCATGGGCATCGCTCCAGTTGCTGACCCAGTCCCGGTGGCTGAGCATGACGCCCAAACGGCCGGGAATCTCCGTTTCAACCCTATCGGAGCCTGCCATCCTCGTCTTTGATGGCGATCAAAGCTAGCTGCTGCATTTGCTGAAGATCAAAAGGGTTCGGCGTTCCTTGATCGGCGTCAATCTCCGATGCCAGCCGTTGAGATATATTGCGCAGATCGAGATTTTCTTACGGGGTCGCAGATGCATGCTTCGGACATCATGACCAGAAGGGTCATAACCCTGAGCCCCGAACATAGTGTGCGACATGCCGCACGACTGATGCTCGACAATCGGGTTAGCGGCTTGCCCGTCTGCAACGACGAAGGAAACATCGTCGGTATCCTGTCCGAGGGGGATTTGCTACGCCGCTCGGAGTTGGGATCGTCAACGCTTAAAGAGACGGGCAACCGTCTTCGACAGGGTCCCGAAACTTATATCAAGACGCACAGTTGGCGCGTCGGAGACGTCATGACCAAAAACCCGGTTACGGTAGAAGCGGACGCATCCGTGGACCAGATAGCAGCGCTGATGGCGACGCACGCAATCAAGCGTGTTCCCGTTGTCCAACGGGGCCGCCTGCTTGGGATCGTGAGCCGTCGCGACATTCTCGAGGTTGTCCTTTCTTCCAAACCCGAGCGGTTTGCCACCGGTGACGAAGCCATCAGGCGTGCAGTAATGGCGCGCCTCCTATCCGATCTCAATCTTGATGCAGGCACTGTCGACGTCAGGGTGGAGGGCGGTGTCGTTGCACTGTGCGGCAGTGTCGAAAGCGGCGTCAAACGCCTGGCTGCTCGTGTTGCAGCAGAAACCGTATGCGGGATCGGGGGCGTGAGAAATGAACTGCGCGTCATCAACGAGGCCGATTGCAAAATTTCACGCCCTCACCGGTGAAACGATGGCCGTTCTCGCGATCGCACTCAACCCCACCGTCGATGTTTCGAGCCATGCAACGCGCATTCACCCGACCATCAAGGTGCGCACACGCAATGTGCAACAGCGTCCAGGCGGCGGTGGTGTCAATGTCGCAGCGGTCATCGCAACGCTGGGCGGTAGCGCAGAACTGGTGGTTCTGGAAGGTGGCGCGACGGGTGCGATACTCAATGATGCTCTCGCTGCAACGGCCATCCGCATCCACTCTGTAAAAATAACGGGATCCACCCGCATCGCCTTTATGGTGCATGAAGAAGAAACCGGACTTGAGTATCGTTTTGTGCCGGAAGGTCCCGAAATTGCTGCAGGCGACGTTCGTGCAGTCTTGCAGGTCGTTGACGAATTCCAGGGAAACTATCTGGTTGCAAGCGGCAGCCTCCCGCGTAACGCGCCCGCCGAGGTCTACGCCGAGATTGCCAGATGTGCAGGCAAAAAGGGGACCAAGGTCATCCTTGATTGCCCTGGAAAGACGTTGTGTGACACACTGGGCAAGGCTCCAGTCTTCCTCATCAAGCCGAGCCTTGAGGAGCTTGAGGTTCTTGCGGGCTGCCGACTGGACGAGGGTGGCGTCGCAGAGACGGCGTCCGCATTGGTAAGGGACGGTGCCTCGCAATTCGTCGCAGTCACCCTCGGCCGCGAGGGTGCATTACTCGCAGGCGATTTCGGCACCTTGCGCGTGCCAACGAAGCATGTCGTCGCCAAATCCACGGTGGGCGCCGGAGACAGCTTCATTGGTGGACTTGTATGGTTCCTTGAGGCAGGTGGGTCAATGGAAGATGCATTTCGCTTCGGCGTTGCCGCCGGTGCGGCAGCGGTAATGGCGCCGGCAGGGGAGCTCTGCAGGCGCGAGGATGTGTTTGCGAACTACGGTGAAGGCTGGTTGCCAGACGGACCGGTTTAGGTCAGGCGATTTGATCGCCGACAAAGCCGAGGTACCTGAGATGGTTTAGGATTGCATCAATCCTTGGGACGCCGAGCAGTTGTCGACCCGAGCGTGTGAGTCCGTCTGAGAATCGTGAAACGGCATTTTTGCTGCAAACTGTTGGTGGAGTGATGCTAATGCCCTGAGGCACCTTTTGCCGGGCCATGCCACAGGACATTTGTCGCGAGCCATTCAATCACGCATCTGATTCTCGCCAGGATACCCGCGCCAGGAACAGACCACGCATGGCATAGCCTGGCGCCGTGAAGCAGCGATTTGACCGGCTGGGGTGCCTAGCTTGCCCATACCCCGGCCATTGATGAAAAGGGAGTGATGAACATGACCAGTCGCATCTTGGATCGGTCCGAGTGGAGGTTTTTTTTTGATAGCATGGCAAAGGCCCTTCGCGGGAAGCGGGCGCAGGTCGAGATTACCGGCCTTCGACTGGGTGACCAGATACAGACGAAATCTGTCCCGTTACTCGGCATCACCTTCGATCCCAAGGGCGATCTGCTGGAGATTGCTATGGAGGGATTGGATCATCTCATTCACAAACCCTCCAGCATTGCAATCCGCGAAGAGATCGATGGGCTCAGTGGTATTGAAATCGTGGATTCAGAAGAGCACCGCCAGATTGTAACCCTGACGAGCCCGCTTATGCTTTCTGCGCCACGGGAATGAGCAGGAATATACGACCTTGCCCGGAATGTCGCCAGGAGGTCTTGGCCTGACTTGAATTCAGTTGAGGTGCGTGATGAAGGCGATGGTACTTGAAAAGCCTGGGACGCCTCTCGTTCTCAAGACCCTTGCCGACCCGCGCCCGGGCCCTGGCGAAATCCGAATACGCGTGGAAGCCTGTGCCGTCTGTCGCACCGACCTCCACGTCGTTGACGGAGAACTCGATCATCCGAAACTCCCCCTGATCCCTGGCCATGAAATCGTCGGGATGGTCGATGCCGTCGGCGACAACGTTGATCGAAGTATTATTGGAAGCCGTGTTGGCGTGCCGTGGCTGGGCTTTACTTGCGGTCATTGCCCCTATTGCCGTGCCGGCCGAGAAAACCTTTGCGACATGCCGCTGTTCACGGGGTTTACCCGCGATGGCGGGTTTGCCAGCCACGTCGTCGCCGACCAGCGATTTTGCTTCAGGCTTGAGTTTGCGGACGATCCCGTGGCTGTCGCGCCGCTTTTATGCGCTGGCCTTATTGGCTGGCGGTCGCTTAAGAAGACAGGCGATGCAAAGCGCATCGGCCTTTTTGGGTTTGGGGCTGCGGCCCACATCATTACCCAGATCGCGATATGGCAGGGTCGCGAAATCTATGCGTTCACCCGAACTGGTGACATTTCGGCCCAGCGCTTCGCAATCAGTCTCGGCGCAAACTGGGCCGGTGGATCGGAGGCGACCTTGGAAACGGTACTTGACGCCGCCATCATCTTTGCGCCAGCGGGCGAGCTCGTTCCGACGGCACTGCGCGCAGTGCGCAAGGGAGGGCGCGTGGTGTGTGGCGGCATACATATGAGCGATATTCCTCGAATGTCCTATTCTGTTCTCTGGGGTGAACGCGAGATCGTTTCGGTCGCGAACTTGACGCGGGCGGATGCCTGTGAGTTCTTTCCCGTGGCTCAAAAAGCCCAAGTGACGACCCACACCGTCGTCTATCCCCTCGAAAGAGCGAACGAAGCCCTCGATGATCTGCGCCGCGGCAGACTGAACGGGGCCGCCGTCATTGTGCCGTAAACCCGAATGAGGAGCGGGGAGGGCTCTCCGCCGCTTGCCACCGTTGGAGTGTAACGACACGCTCTTCCGATCGATCCGAGGCAGGCAGCCAGCTCGCTGAACGTTGCGCAGGATCAATGCCAACCCTCCAAAAGCTGGCAGTATGACTTGGATGGCGCTTCGCATAATCCATTTTGCTAAAGGAAGGCGTGCGCCACTGTGAGACGTCGATGGGAAAGGGAAGGGGCACGATAGGAAATTCCGCTTTCTCAAGGCCAGGATTCATCAAATGATTATCAGACGGCTGAAACGAAGGCAGATTCTCGCGATGGCGATCGCAACAGGCTTTTGGGCGGCTGAATCAACTGTGAGCAACGCAACGAGTGTGACCATCCGCATCGGTCATTTCCCGAACATAACGCACGTTCAGGCGCTGGTGGCCAGAAGCTTTGAACATCGCGGACGAAGCTGGTTCGCCGATCGCTTAGGACCGGGCGTCGTTATCGAATGGTATGCTTACAATGCCGGCCCGAGCGCCATGGAGGCAATCTTTGCCGGCAGTCTGGATCTAGCCTACGTCGGACCGAACCCGGCAATCAATGCCTATGCGCGTTCTGGTGGAGCTGAGATCCGTATCGTGGCAGGCGCCGTGAACGGTGGCTCTGCGCTTGTCGTGCAACCGGAAGAAAGGCTCGCCGCTCCGAAAGATTTCCGCGGGAGACGGATCGGGACACCTCAGTTCGGGAATACTCAGGACGTCGCAGCCCGAGCTTGGCTGCGAGATGGCGGCTTGCGAATTACACAGGCAGGTGGGGACGCCTATGTGGTGCCGACTTCAAACCCGGAGCAGTTGTCTCTTTTCAAAACCCGACAACTCGATGCTGTTTGGACCGTCGAGCCGTGGGTTTCACGTCTCGAGCTGGAAGCGGCTGGCAAGGTGCTGATTGAGGAAAGGCAGGCGATCACGACGGTGCTCATCTCAAGGGTTGGGTTTCTTGAGCAACATCGCGATCTCGTGCATCGATTTGTTCAGGCCCATCGCGAACTCGGAGAATGGATCAGCCGTCATCCCGAGGAAGCCCAGGCTATGGTCCGCGAAGAGCTGAAAGCGGATTTTCGGGTAACGATGTCCCCGGAGCTTACATCTCGGGCATGGCCGCGCATATCAGTTACCAGCGATATCGCGCTTTCCGCTTTGCAGGAATATGTAGCCAAAGCACAACGTGTCGGCTTCCTGGATGCAATCCCGGATCTTTCTCAGCTGGTCGAACTGCCATGATCATCCGCGCGCCTTTTGTTGCAGCAGACACGCAGCATTGCAGTCTTGCGACGAGCAAGCTCGATGTTCAAACCGTCTCGAAATGGTTTCGAACGTCTCGTGCCAGCGTGCACGCGCTAGCCGACGTATCGATGCAGGTTGCAGCCGGTCAGATCGTTTGCGTCGTTGGCCCGAGCGGCTGCGGCAAGTCGACGCTTCTCGACATCATCGCTGGGCTGACGCGACCAGATGCCGGTCACGTGTTTGCGGACGGTCAGGAGGTCGCAGGTCCCGGCCGAGAGCGGTTGGTCGTGTTTCAGGAACCGTCCCTTTTCCCTTGGCTGAACGTGTTTGGCAACGTGATGTTCGGCTTGAGACTTTGCCCAGAGCTTCGTGGGGACGAGCGCCGGGACATCGCGCATCACTACCTATCGCTGGTAGGACTGGAAAAGTTTGCAAAGGCGCACGTCCACGAACTGTCGGGTGGCATGAAGCAGCGCGTCGCGCTTGCGCGTGCATTGGCGCCTGATCCGCAAGTGCTCTTGATGGACGAGCCATTTGGCGCGCTCGACGCAATGACGCGGGAGCACCTTTACGACGACGTCCAGAAGATCTGGGCTGACAGTCGCAAGACGGTGGTGTTCGTGACGCACAACATGCGCGAAGCAACGTGCCTAGGCGATCGCATCTTGCTGATGTCGAGTGCCCCCGGAACAATCGTGCGAAGTTTTGACATCCCGCTGTCGCGCCCTCGCAGCATTTACAATGCCGAGTTGGTGGCACACGCGGCAGCGGTTGCCGATGCGCTCCGCGGCACAATGGGAGGCGGAGAACCGGAATGAGGCGAGCGGCGTTCGTGACGGCATTCTTTGCCGGGCTGCTCCTGATTTGGGAGCTGGCGGCCGATACTGGCTGGTGGTCACCAGTTCTATTCCCTTCGGCCGTAAACGTTGCCCGATATCTCTGGGGCGCAATGAGCGATGGTACGCTCCTTGAAGCAATCCGCGTTACGCTCCGACGGCTGCTGCTTGGGTACGTGATCGGAGCGGCAATTGGTCTCCCGCTCGGCGTTCTTACAAGTTCGTCGAAGGCTATGGAGGACACGGTTGGTTCACTGGCACTTGGCCTACAGACCTTGCCGAGCGTGTGCTGGGTGCCCTTCGCCGTGCTCTGGTTCGGACAGACCGAGAGTGCGATGCTGTTCGTCGTCGTAATGGGTACGGTCTGGTCGGTGATAATTGCGACCAACCACGGAGCTCGAACCATCCCGCCGATCTATGCAAAGGCTGCGCGGACCATGGGCTCAAAGGGATTGCATTTGTGGATGACGGTCCTGCTGCCAGCATCCCTGCCTTTTCTTGTCAGCGGCATGAAGCAGGGGTGGGCCTTTGCGTGGCGCTCATTGATGGCCGCCGAGATCTTCGTGACAATACTGACCGGTTTCGGTCTTGGCCAGTTGCTTCACTATGGACGTGAGCTGAATGCAATGGATCAGGTGATCGGAGCCATGATGGTGATCGTCTTGATCGGCCTGCTTGCAGATCGAATTCTGTTTGCGCCCTGGGAGCGTTTCCTGCATCGCAGGTGGGGAACGGGCCTCGACTAAAATATGGGCTTGAGGTTGCGCGATCTCGATCGCCTGGTAGTTCTTGCCGATTGACGGACAGTTGAAGGCGGGACGCGTGGTGAATTGCTCGACGCTGGCGGCGTTTACGCCCGTCTGTGGCAAAACGATTGCGAACCGTAGTGTCTTAACGGCAGCTATTAACGCAGGCCGGAGCAAAAATTGCCATGATCCGAGCATTCGGCGTGACGGCGGATCAGGGCGATGGACCGCGATCATTGCTTTCCGCAACACTATCGATCGGGGTATTTGTTTCCTTACGGATTAACAAAATCCCGGGCAACATCGGCAACCAAAGCGTAAAGCCACGAAAAATAAGCGTCGCGGCAAGACTGCCTTCGATACTGCTGCCCATGATATGGAGCAATGCCGTGCATGTTCCTTCGAAGGTGCCAAGTCCAAGCGGGACTGGCGAAAGAGTCGCCACGACTGAGGCCAGTACGAAGGCTGAGAATGCTGCAACGAAATCGACGTCTATCCCGACCGAACGGGCCGCGATCCAAAGAGAGGCCGCATCGAGCAGGAAAATTCCGGTCTGCAAGCAAATGCCTTCACTTACAAGCTCCACGTCTCGAAGCAGATCCGTGCGGGCACTTCGAAGGATTGCCGACAGCTTTGCGGCAGGAGCCCAACTGAGGGCGGCGTTTGGGATGATGCGGCTTTGCCGCCTGATCAATAGAAAGGCAGCGCCTAAGAATATCAAAAGAGCAGCTATGAACGCTGCTGTGAGACGTAGCCAGGCTGCAGCAAGCTCCCCGCTGCTCGACACGATTGCAAAGGCGACTAGGGCGACGAGCAAGTAGCTGGAGTAGTAGGTAAAGCTATCGACAAGGATAGCTGTCGTGACAAGGGATGGGGAAACACGCCGACGGAGCAGACCACGCGCCACGATCGCTGCGCCACTTAGCCCGCCAGAAGGAAGGGCCTGATTGGCGAAGAGTTGAACGACTGCAAGTCTGAAGAGACCTAAGAAGGGCTGCTTTACGTCTGCCCGGCATAGCACTCTGAACCAAACCGCTGCGGCAAAAGCATACGTGCCGCACTGACAGACAGCTGCTGCTCCCAGCCAGATCGGGGCGGCGCCTTTAACGATTGAAAGGAAGATGGCCACGTCGGCGAAATGAAGGGCGAATGTGATGAATACGCCAAGAACAAGTACCCCGGAAAGCCAGCCAACTGCTATGGTAAGGCCACTCTGCCCATCTTCTACGAAACGAAATGCCGCTTCCGGAAGCGGCATTTCCTGCCGTCCGTTTGCCTCCTGGCCGTTTCGATCACCCCCGTTGCTCAAGGCAGCGCCTCAACAGCAGGATATACCGAACACGCTGCCGGAGACTTGCCGCGCTGTATTCGGTCGTTTCGCCGGCATGCTACCCATTATTCTCCTCCAAGCAGTGTTTCACCGATTGACGGCCCTATATTAATGGTCGTAGCCACAGACGCGCGACAATCGCTATCGACATCGCAAGAGCGTCGCGAGAACAACAATATCGATGACGAGGCCAAGCGAGCCAGGCCTCTGGGTCAAGGTGTAGCTGGCGCCAAAATCGTGTCCCGGGTCATGAAGGTCTCGCGGTCGCAAAAGCTCCTCAATTTCATCGATGAAGCGGCAGGACAACATGGGCGGCGTTGCAGGCATGTGATCCCATAAGGTTTTCGGCGCCTGGGGATCGAGATCCACCGTGGGTCGGTCCATGAACGGCACGAACGAACGGTGCATCATGCCCGGACGGTTTGGGAGACGACGAACCATTCTACCGGAGTGAGGTTCGACGAATTGGTCGGTCGAACCTACTGGTTCCATCGTCGAAAGCGCCGCCTTTTGTTCGCCTGGCGGCAGCAAATAGAGCCCAGCAGCCAACAGCATATTCTCCCAACCGGCCAGCCCCATGCCGATCTATGCAACGACGCCTTGAAATGGGGCAGATGCCTTCAACCTCTGCCTTGGAAGTGATGATCGACGATCGCTCTTGCTTTGGTCAATGCATCCTCCACAGTGTCGGCCAGGACATGGTCAGGGCTCGTTGAAAGAAGGCGCGGGCCTGGCATAATATGCACGCGCCAACCCGCGCCGTAGTGAACCAGTTCGAAGCTGTAGCCTCGATATTCAACGTGGCTGCTTTTGAGGTGTGCCATCGAATCCTCCCGTCTGCTTTCAGTCTGCCACGGTGGGCAATTTCTGCATTGACGGGTATCAAGGATAACACCATTCCTGCCGCCGAATTTGCTCCGCGCTGGCGGGCGGAAAGTGGCACCCGAAAGCTACGAGTAGCGATAGATTATGACGTGGCTCATTGCTCGACGTAGTCGAGCATCTTCCGTCGAATTGAACGAGACGCTCGCACGCAAGATTGATGGCCGTCAATGCGGGCGAGACAAGACTGCGCAAGATAGGGCGATGGTCCCGATGGAATCGAAAGGTTTGCGCCATGATTAGCGACACAGTGTTGCGGCAGGAAATCATTGACGAGCTTGACTTTGAATCCGCCATCGACGGCTCGCATATCGGTGTTGCCGTGGAGGACGGGATTGTGACATTGACCGGATGCGTTTTCTCATCCGAGCAGAAGGCACTGCTGGAAAGTCTCGTTTGCAAGGTCAGGGGCGTTAGGGGGATTGCAGAGGAAGTTGAAGTCCGCCCCTTAGGCGTTACTCGCACCACAGACGAGGAGATTGCCAGACGGATGGTCAATGCACTGGCATGCAACGCAATTGTCCCAAGCGACACTGTGCAGATAAAGGTGGAGGGGGGCTGGGTGACGCTTGTGGGCACGGTCGACAACCTCGATCAGAGCGTCGCTGCGGAGAATGTCGCGCACGCGCTTGCTGGCGTCGGTGGAGTGACAAACAAGATCGAGGTTACAGGACCAACGATTGCCGTCGGTGCCGCAAATGCGTTAAGACAACCCTGAGGTTGTTGCTGAGCGACGTTGTCGAAAGAGGTATCCAGGCTGGCTGGTTTTGACTGAGTCTCGGCTGATCCATTTCCGAAAGAACAATGCCGCGACCGTTGAGCGCCGTATTCAGCGCTACGCCCGGCAGGGCGAGTGACCAGGCAGGTCGGTGATCGCCGCCCTAGCCGTGCCGATGCGGACATGTCCGAGCGATCATGGCATTATTGGACCACGAGAAGAGTGCCCGGGTACAAGTACGCAGGCTTCGCTCAGCGCGCGATACGCTAAGAGTGGTCGTCAAGACGATTGTTCATCGGGAGAGAGAACTGGCCATGGTTCAATTCCACTCAGCCGGTTGGCGTGTCAGGAGGATTTACACAGGTGAACCATGGCAAGCCCAGCAAGCCGGCAGCAGAACCCGTGAGCCAAGGGAGAAAAGTATTGCCACCAAGGAGCGCCGGTCTGTTGTTACATCATGGAAAAGGGAAAGATCTGGAAGTTCTATTGGCCCACCCCGGAGGGCCATTTTGGGTAAAAAGAGACGGCGGCACATGGTCCATACCCAAAGGACTGATCGAGCAGAACGAGGAGCCTTTGGCGGCGGCGATCCGCGAAACTGAGGAAGAACTCGGCGTACGAATAGAAGGCGACTTCGTATGGCTCGGAGAGTATCGGCAGCCAAGCGGCAAGGTCGTGTTCGCCTGGTCGGTCAGCATGGCGGAGAAGATAGACACGACGGCGATTACGGGCGGGAAATTTGAGATGGAGTGGCCGCCGAAATCTGGCCGTATCGCCTCATTTCCAGAGGTGGACAAAGCTGAATGGTTTGGGATCGACGTTGCCAAGGCGAAAATACTGAACGGGCAACTGGCGATGCTCCTCGATCTGCAAAGAAGTTTGTCTTGAGACTTAGACAACCATTCGGGAACGGGCGAGGGAAGCTGTCGTGACTTACGGGCCGTTGCCGCCGCAGCGAGCAAACGCGCATTCTTCAGTTACAGCGCCTCCAATTCGCTTAACTGCATGAGCCTGCGCAGGCACCCTCAACGCTCCTCGGTGGGCGGAGAGCCGCTAAGTTAGGGCAGTTCGCGAGGAAATCCTCGTCCAGGTTCAGGAGATCAACGCCAACGTCTCGGCGATCGTCGAAGCCGCCCGCGAACAATCGACCGGTCTCAAGGAGATCAACCAGGCGGTCAACTCAATGGACCAGGCGACCCAACAGAACGCCGCCATGGTCGAGGAAAGCACGGCGGCCAGCCACGCCATGGCCCGCGAGGCGGAAGCGCTGCACGAACTGCTCCGCCAGTTCCGCTACGGCGAGCAGGCCCAGGTCGTCGACGCAAACCGCCACATCGAAGATCGCGCGCAGCCGTCACGCCTGCACGCCATCGCCCGCGCCTTACGCGGCGGCCAACGAACGAGCCTCGCTGCGGCACCGGCCGCGGATGGCTGGCAGAATTTCTGAGCGCACATCCCTGCAAATTCGCCCGATGATCAGCCATCGCCTCGGGTTCCCACAGCTAACCTCATCGTGGCTTAAGCAAGGGCGATTCAAGTCTCGCTCCGCCGATATGCCGAAGTTCCATAATACTTGTTACGCGATTTTACATCGTCCACAGGACCGAAAGCGGGGCAGCATGCAATTTTTCACCAAATGGCGTCACGCGGTCGTGATCGTGCAAAATGATGCCGTGTAGGAAGCGGTCGCCCACCGCCTCCTGCAACTGCCGCAGTCCTTTGAAGTCCTCAGCCCTGACCGTCGACGATGCCTTGACTTCGATGCCCACGACCCGACCGCGCCGGTCCTCGAGAATAACATCGACCTCGGTCTGATCCTTCGTTCGATAGTGAGAGAACGAAAGTCGACGGTCGGACCAAGATGCAAGCTTCATGAGCTCGGATACCACGAAGCTCTCGAGCAATGGACCGAAACGCGTCCTGTCTTCGCGGATGCGGTTTACATCGTCTTCGCGCAGGGCTGCGAGCAAGCCTGTGTCAAGAAAATGCAACTTCGGTGTTTTCACCAGGCGGCTAAGCCGATTGTTGGACCATGGCGCGAGCGTTCGGACAAGAAAGAGCCGTTCGAGGATCGCGACATACTTTTGAGCGGTGACACTCGATAGTCCGAGAGCCGAGCCGAATCCACTGTGATTGACCAATTGCCCCGCATGCTCTGCCAAGACATCAAGTAGGCGCGGCAACCTACCCAACTGATCGATGTTGGCAATGTCGCGCACGTCTCTGTCAAGGATAAGTGTCACATAGTCTTCAAGCCATGCGGTGCGTCGGGCGGGCTGTGTCCTTCGTACGACCTCGGGATACCCCCCACGTACAACGACCTCAAGAAGGTCGTCGCCCAGAGCAAGTTCGTCCGCTATCGCCGGGACCTCTCCCGCAAAGATGCGATCGAGAAAGTGGCCCGGTGTAGATCGGATTTCTGCCTGCGCAAACGGGAGCAATGAGACCAGGGCCATGCGCCCAGCAAGAGAATCTGCAACCGCGGGCACGGTGGCGAGGTTCGCTGAGCCCGTGAGCAGGAAGCGGCCGGGTTCACCGTTGCGATCGACGCTTTCCTTTATCGCCAACATCAATTCGGGCGCGCGTTGAACTTCATCGATAACCGCGCGGTCGAGGCCGCGGACAAAGCCTATCGGGTCGGACTTGGCGGCGCTAAGCGTCCCGGCGTCATCGAGCGTGTAGTACGGCCGCTCCGGTCCTGAGAACTGTCGCGCAAGCGTCGTCTTGCCTGCTTGCCTTGGTCCTGCAACCAGAACGACGCGCGCATCCGACAGCGCCGTCTCCACCATCGAGACGGCCTTGCGTTTGATGAATGTCTGCGTGCGATTTAAATTGGTCATGCGTCTAAATTTAAATCAATCGACGGCCAATTTAAAGTGGGTATCCGTCTATATCAAAATACGATCACTGTACCGCCGGGAAGCTCCTCGTCCGAAAGGGGAGTTCGGCGTGAGTTCGTTTGGCGTTAAAACGACTGCCGCCAAAGACGAAGATCCGACGCCTCCCTGCCCTGCTCCAGCCGTTGCACGCGGCATGCCCCGCTGAGATAAGTGTCAACCCCGGGCAGTTCCGTACGCGTGCTTTTGGCGGATACGGCTTCGTACGCAACGAAAAGCAGCGCCGGACCGTCTGCTTTGATGCAATCCAGTTGACGGGCACCACAATACACATAACCGACCAAGCACTGAATTCGATGCCTTTTCGGCTTTCTGCCCAGCCAAGATGCCTCAATGATTGGCTGAGCGGCTCCCTGCTATTCTGGGGAAAAGGTCAGAAGTTAAGAGACGAATTTCAAAGCCAAGGTTCAGACTTCTCCAGAGACCTCGCGCCGTCGCTTCTCGAGCTCTTCGCTGTATCGGCGAAGCGTGTGGCTTTCGGTCAAAAGACCGACCACCCTTCGCTCGATGTTGTTGTTGAGCACCGCAAGCTCTTCACTCTCGGCGTCGTCGAAAATCGCTGCGGCCTGCTTGGCGTTCATGTTAGGTGACAGGAACGCATTCTTGTGCCGGATGAAGTCGGCGATATGCTGCTCCGGCTCAATTTCCGGATCGGAGAATAGATCGGGCACAATGATGAGACCAGCGTATTTGCCCTGATCGTCGAGGATGATGACCCGCTGTGTTGATCCAAGCGGAAACGCCAACTTGAACGCACCCGCTGTCATTCCAGCGTTTGCCGTCCTCATGTCCAAACGCATCATTTTGTCGACGGTCAGGTTTCGGATCCAGCCCACATCATGGGCACTGCGGATACTTTCCCCACGCAGATGGAAGCGCCATGTGGCAAACGAATACCCGAAGGTGGACCTCACCGTTACTGACGCGGTGATCACGGCAGCAAGGGTCAAGGCCGTGATCGGGAAGTCTCCGGTAACCTCGAGCGCGAGAAACGTCATAGTCAACGGCCCACCGATGACTGCCGCCGCAAGGCAGCTCATTCCCATGACGGCATAGGTGGTTTCGGAAAGCGCGCTGCTTGCTAACAACAGATTGGCGCCGATAGCATAGATTTTCCCAAGGAGAGCACCCAGAAACAGTGACGCGAAGAAGAGGCCGCCGCGGAAGCCTGCACCAATGGAAACGGCAGAGGCGACGGCCTTTAACAAGAACAATGAGACAAGTGCCGAGACTCCGACCTTTTGATCAAGGGTCAGATGAAGTGCCCCATGCCCACCCGACAAGATCTGCGGAGAAACCAACGCTAAAATACCGACGACAATGCCACCCAGCGCAGGGCGGACAACGGGAGGAACAGCGCTTTTGCGGGCGGTTTCTTCCACAAGTGAAACTCCTCTCATCAGCAGGATGCCACTCGCCGCACAGAAGAAGCCCAGAAGCAGGGCTGGTAGGTAATCCGTGGTGGCGACAGAGTGGAACGCTTCGGCATCGATGATGAAGCCACTCGGAATGAAGACGCGAGCAACCATTGTCGCAACAAGTGCGGAGACAACGACAGGTGCGAGGCTCGCAATATTGTAGGAACCTGTGATCAACTCGAAAGCGTAGAAGGCCCCTGTCAGGGGTGCGTTGAACGCAGCCGCGATCGCCCCTGCGGATCCGCACCCGACGAGCAACCGGAGATCCCCCCTACGCAATTTCATGACGATGCCGACCTTCGATGAGAAGGCGGACGAGAGCTGTGTATAACCAGCCTCAAGTCCAACCGAAGCCCCGAAACCGTTAGAAATCAGGTTCTGAACGACGACGATGACGCTGTCAGTAACGGACATTCGCCCACCATGAAGCGCGTTCGCTTCGATAGGATCGACGATCGGGCGCTTACGCCACCGTGCCACGACGAGCATGACAATCCCTAGGATTACTCCGCCTGCCAAGGGCGCCGAGACAGCAATACGGGGATCAAGATCCGTCCAGCCGCTTAGACGCTCGCCGAGTGGAACTTCGAAAATGAGCGCGTGCATTGTCTGCGCCGTGAGGCTGACGACGACCACGCCCAAACCGGCGCAGATACCGCTGGCGACCCCAAGTAAGAGAAGGCCAAGCTCGGATTGTCGCACGAACGCCCGTATTCGACCGGTCGAGAGCAACTTAAATGCACCACCTGTCCGTGACGTCCACTTTTCAGCGAACCACATTCAACGCCTCACTTTAACTCTCTCAGTCGTCGACAGGCGTTTCCCAAAACCTTCGACCATTGCTATCGCCGGGAGGTAACAAAAACAGGTCACGGTCGGATGATCAAGGGCGCGACCAGCTCCTCACGGATCTGGTCGAGTTGTCGCGGACGGTACAACGAGCAATTTTATCTGGAGGCTTGGCGAGCTTCCCTAACTGACGGCAGCTTAGGCGTTTGTGAGCAATTTGAATGCCGGTCACATCATCAGCTTCTACCGGATCGGATCCAGCCGTGCGAATTGTGCAGCCTCGCCGAACTCCATCTCGTGAGAGGCGGGCGTTGCATCGGCAGGGAATTGTCCGCGGCGATGATCTTGCATATCGTCGTCCGCGCAAAAGAGCGTCAGGAGCAGGTCCATAACCGCTTCAATTCGTCCATCGGCGATGGAATAGTAGATTGCCCTCGATTCTCGGCGCGTCTTAACCAGTCCTGCCTGGCGTAGTTCCGCAAGCTGTTGCGAAAGTGCTGGCTGTTTAAGTCCGAGTTCATTCTGGATTTCACCAACCGAACGTTCCTGTTGGGCAATGTGGCAAAGCAGCATCAGCCGGCTTGGCGTGCTGAACGCGCGCATAAATTCAGCTGCCTCGGCGGCCTTGCTCTGAAGCGTTTCAATGGGAATGTTCTTCCTGCTCACGTGATCCGCTCCCTATAGTACCAGGCCCCCGTTACCTCACCAGTTGTTGCCGCTTCCTTCATGGTCGTTGCCGGCTGTTCCAAGAGCACGCCTCCGGATCGCCAACCTTCAGGCGTGGAAGCACCTTCGGACTGAGAGACTTGCAAGGCTTCAACAAGGCGCAGCAGTTCGTCTACGGACCGACCAATATTGGTCGGATACCAGACAATGGCGCGGATGACGCCTTTGGGGTCGATTACATATGCGGCCCTCACGGTAGCACTGCTTGGCGAAGCGCTATCGAGCATGCCGTAGGCTTGCGCGATGGCCATCGACGGATCTTCGATTAACGGGAACTCCACTTGAATACCAAAGGTCCGCTCGACATCGCGCAACCAGGCAAGGTGCGAGTAAAGGCCATCCACTGAGACGCCCAGGAGATCGCAATCGAATGCAGCAAAACGCTCTTTTGCACGCGCAAAGGCGATGATTTCACTCGTGCAGACCGGAGTGAAATCGGCCGGATGGGAAAAGAACAAGACCCAACGTCCCCGATAGTCGGCAAGCGACACCTCTCCTGCGGTCGACCGGGCCGAAAAGCCTGGTGCTTCATCATTGATCCTTAAAGAGCGTGCCTCGGGTCGAAGAGCGTTGTCTATCATTTCGAACATCCTGAACGATGTGTGCTTGGCTGGCTATAGCCCATAAACTCTAACAATTCCATCTATACATACTTGTATATTTACTGTAAATATTTATCTATTGACGTAACTAGGAGATCAGCCCATGACGGATGTTGCGCTTTCCCACGCACGCGGAATTATCCTCGCCGCCCAAGGCGAACCAACGAAGAGGCCGGCGATAAAGTCGTTCTTCGACCCCGTAACGTTCACCGTCAGCCATGTGGTTCGCGATCCGGCATCGAGCGCCTGTGCCATTATCGACAGCGTACTGGATTACGATCCCGCCTCCGGGCGAACAATGAATGACTCTGCACGGGCGCTCATTAATTACGTAAAATCAGAAAGTCTCGAAGTGCAATGGCTTCTGGAGACGCATGCCCATGCAGATCACCTATCTGCAGCCCCGCTGCTGCAGACCGAACTGGGCGGCGCACTCGCAATCGGCCGAGAAATCACTCAGGTGCAGGAGGCCTTCGGGAAGATCTTCAATGCCGGCTCGGAGTTCCAACGAGACGGGAGCCAATTCGACCGGCTCTTTCAGGACGGTGATCGGTTCAAGATTGGCGGACTCGCGGCAACGGTCTTGCATGTTCCAGGACACACTCCCGCCTGTCTCGCCTACGTCATAGGCGACGCCGTGTTCCCAGGCGATACGCTTTTCATGCCCGACTATGGTACGGCACGCTGTGACTTCCCGGGCGGCGATGCGCGCCAGCTTTATCGATCGATCCAAAGACTGATGCATCTCCCGGACGAGGCTCGCATGCTCTTGTGTCACGACTACAAGGCACCGGGCCGCGAACAATTTGCTTGGGAAACCACCGTTGGCGCGGAACGAACCGGTAATGTTCACGTTCGCGAGGGCGTTGATGAGGACGCATTTGTCAAAATGCGGACTGCGCGAGACGCGACACTTTCGATGCCCAACCTGATCCTGCCTTCAGTGCAGGTCAACATGCGCGCAGGCCGGTTGCCCCCCACAGAAGACAACGGCGTGCACTATCTTAAAATCCCCGTCAACAGGTTGTGACAGCGATGAGTGAGCTCAACTATCTTTGGCCATTAACCGGTGGCCTTCTAATCGGCCTGTCGGCGGGCCTTTACCTCCTGCTAAACGGCCGGATAGCCGGAGTTTCCGGCCTTACGGCCGCGGCAGCGGGCCTGACAAGTGGCGGGATCAACAAGTTGGGACTGGGCTTTCTCGCAGGCATCATCGCCGGCGCCTGGTTCACGTCCTTCCTTGTTCGAGAACCCCACGTCGCCATCACCTCCTCGCCTGCGTTGTTGATCGCCGCAGGACTGATCGTCGGTTATGGCACACGGCTCGGTTCCGGCTGCACGAGCGGTCACGGCGTTTGCGGCATCGCGCGTCTTTCGCGGCGTTCGCTCGCTGCAACAGCAATCTTCATGGCCGCTGCAGGCATTACCGTCTTCGTGACCCGCCATCTTCTAGGAGGTCAATTATGAGCGCTCGGATCCTGGCATCCATTCTTTGTGGCCTCCTCTTTGGGGCGGGGTTGGTGGTCTCCGACATGATCAACCCCGCACGTGTGCTGGCGTTCCTCGATGTCGCCGGTAACTGGGATCCGTCGCTGGCGTTTGTCATGGGAGGCGCCCTCATCCCCTCCGGCGCCGCCTACATCATCCGCGCTCGCTGCGCGGCGCCACTGCTCGACAGCCGCTTCCATGTGCCAGAAAATGCCTCTATCGACTGGAAGCTGGTGACTGGCGCGGCCCTTTTCGGGCTCGGCTGGGGGTTGGTGGGGCTCTGCCCCGGTCCGGCGATCGCCGCATTGTCGACCGGCCGATGGGAGACTGCAGTGTTCGTTGCAGCCATGATGGTCGGGATGTCGGCCTATCGCTTTTCGCTCGGCGGCGCATTGAAAACCAACTCTCCAGCGAGCACTAAAGCCTAGCGCACGAAGCATCCATGTATCTCGATCCTCTACAATATTTTCTTGGCGGGCTATCCGGCGTTTTGGTTGGCTTCGCCCTCGGCCTGTTTGGCGGCGGCGGTTCGATACTCGCCGTCCCGCTGATGGTCTATCTGGTCGGCGTGCCAAGCGCGCATCTGGCGATCGGTACCAGCGCGCTCGCGGTTGCCGCCAACGCCTTCGCGAACCTTGTCGCTCACGCGCGCCTTGGCAATGTCAAATGGCGCTGTGCCGTCGTCTACAGTGCCGCCGGAGTCGCAGGGGCGTTCCTCGGTTCAACGCTCGGCAAGATGGTCAACGGCCAGCACTTGCTGATCCTGTTCGCCCTCGTGATGCTGGTGATCAGCGCCCTGATGTTCAGGCGGGGGGATGCCGAAGGCAATCCCCAAGCCCAATGCAATCCCGAGAATGCCGCTAAAGTCCTGGGTTTTGGCGGGATGACCGGCATTCTGTCAGGTTTCTTTGGAATTGGCGGCGGGTTCCTCATCGTCCCAGGGCTCATTGCCGCAACAGGCATGCCGATCATCAATGCCATCGGCTCCTCCCTCGTCGCCGTCACCGCACTTGGGCTGACGACGGCCCTGAACTACGCTTTTTCCGGCTATGTCGATTGGGCGCTGGCAGCGGTCTTTGTCCTCGGCGGCGTCGCAGGCGGTGCGCTTGGCGCATTCGTCGCAGCCCACCTTTCGGCGCGGAAAGGCGTGCTCAACAAATTGTTCGCTTCACTGATCCTCATAGTCGCAGGCTACATGATCTACAGGGGCGTGGGCCAATTCATCTCCGGGTGACGGCCTCTCGATGCGGTATCTACGAGCAGGCTCAAGCCTCGCGCAGCCCGCAGTAACGACCGCCCTTACGCTGACCTTCTGGTTGAGTCGGGCTCCAAACAGCCCTCGTTCCCATGACCGTCTACGGCCTGCTTGGTTCGTCCTGCGTTGTTGGCGCCAATTCCACTGCGACGCTAAACATTCTGACGGGCACCGCAAACAGCGGGGTTGTTACCGATGGAAACCCGACGCGGCTGCTGACAGCAACTGCCACCCTGGCAACCCTCGTGGCTGCGCTGTTGTCGCTAGCGAAGCTTTCGGTTCCGTTTCTATCGCCAAATTCATCTCAAGCCCGGTTCTGACGGGTTTCAATGCCGGCATCGGACTGGTCATAATTCTCAGCCAGGCGCCGCAAGCTGTTTGGGCTTGGGTGATGCCCACACTTACGGCCAGTGACTGGCGCTAATTACGTTGGAACATTTAGAGGAGAGGTCTCGAATTCGCCTATTTATGCTGACAAATTCGCATAGTCCGAGCGGGTGATTAACTTGTTTGGAGAAAAAGCCTTCAAACATCTTCGCGTACTGTGCCCCGCGATTTGTCAACTGGGCTTACTCACAGATCTATGTGGGATTGATGGAGGTATAAATGGTTCAAAGATATAGAGTGTTATTGGCGGCATTTGTTGTCTTTGTAGTTTCCGCTCCACCCCATTCGTCTTTTGCACAGGAGTGCGACGGAGACTATTACACGGGCATCGGTGCGAGCCAAAACCATAATAATTACAAGCGCCAATCCGGCAGCGCCTCTCTGCTCAAGCATCGGGTCAATCAGCAACAACCGAAACGAGCTATAGATGCGGCCGCGATTGAAAGCCGGGCGTCAAGTTAGTAAGCAATCGAGTTCGGCCGCTGAGGCTCTAGTAGGGGTCGCGATTGTCGCGACGGGCGGCTTTCAGTTGACCATAGCTACGCCCGATAAGGGCAAGACCGAATTTTCAGGCGGTGCTGGGCAGTAACCGGGTGCAGCAACTGCCCTCTCGGCTGGAGTGCGCCCCTGATGCCGCCCTTCTTGTCTCTGAGGTTATGTTCTGCATGCCGGGCAGCAATACGTGTGGGACCGTGTCGGACGGGAGCCACTTGACGGGCGCGGAGAGCACGTGGCTCGCTTAGCCCCAAGGGATTCCCGCCCGCCGATAAGGAAAGGGTTTAAGTTGGCGGCTTGCGAACGCGCTATTCCGTCACCGTTAGCTTCGCATGCATGCCAGCTTCAAAGTGCCCCTTAATGTTGCAGAGCAGAACATATGACCCTGGCGTGAGCTTAGCCTTCAATTGACCATCGGCACCCGGCTTCAATTCCGACACTTCGCCAAGGCTCTCCAACTGTTTTTCGTCGACCCGATGCTTGCTCGTGACGACATCGATCTTCTGGTCGGCAGATTTCAGCTTGACCAGGACCATCTCGTGCTCTTCGGTTGCGGCGTCATTGTGGACCAGAAACGTTGTTTCACCGGCCTTTACGGTTGACTGGTCGAGCGTGAGCGTCATCGGACCGCCGCCCTCTCCGCCCTGAACGACTTTAACGGTCGTCGCCGCGAACACGGGCGACGCCATGCAAACAAAAGTAAGTACGGCCAATTTGCTTCGCGTAAACTGCATTCTTGGTTTCCTTTTACATATTTTGACGATTGAGCCACGCAGACGAGGACGCAATGACATCGAGCCTTTTCTGGGGCACAACCTGTCGATTGGCTGTCATAGTCCAGTAATGGCCCCCGTGGCCGGAAGTTGGCAAAACCGAACATTTATTCGAACCCGAGCGCTATCCGCAAACGGCTTCGCGAATTTGCGCTGGGTGTTCGACTCGCTCCCGTTTCCGCGCAACTCGCGGGCTACATGCAAATCGGCATACTGTTTGAATGTGTCGTCAAAAAATCGCACAACCATCAGCAGATGGAAACTCGCGCCAAATTGTGTGGTCGTCAGGCAATTGTCGGTGAAATCCTCAGCGCACGAAGTGCGTTCAAAATTACAGCGACGTCTATGGCCTCCTGGAGCAACGCGCCCTCAACAGGAAGTAAATAGCCAAACGCCGCCGCCACCATCGCGACGACCGAGAGACCGATACCAACCACGACGCTTTCAATCGCAATACGCCGTGATCGCCTGGCAATCTCGATACCGGTAAGAAGCCTGTCTATCCTGTCGACCAGAAGGACAACATCGGCCGCTTCCGCGGACGCTGCGGCTCCTCGAGCACCCATGGCAACCCCGACGTCGGCAGCGGCAAGCGCTGGCGCGTCGTTGACGCCATCGCCGACCATCATCACGGGGCCGTTCTTGCGCTCGCTCAAGACGGTCAGAACTTTCTGGTCCGGTGTCAAACCGGAGCGAACCGCATCGAGAGCCAACCCCTCACAAATTCGTTCGGCGACGGCAGCACGGTCGCCCGTTGCCAGGACTATGCGTTTCACGCCTTCCTGGCGCAAACCACTAAGGGTCGCCCCGACCTCGGTCCGCACGGGGTCGGCCATGACGATATATCCTGCTATCCTCTGGTCCACTGCCATGGCGACGAAAGCTGAACCGGCTTCCGTGTCCGGAATTTCCATCTGCACGGCTTCGGACTGCTTCCGAACAAAATCGTGCCCACCGACTGCCACCGCCCGGCCGTCGACATACCCTGTCACTCCGTCGCCAGCAAATTCTGTGACGTCTGCGGGCAAGACAAGGTCCAGTCCTCGTTTCAGAGCTGCCGTGACCAGAGCCTGTGCCATCGGATGTTTCGATACCTGGTCGATGGAGGCTGCAAGCCGCAGTATATCTTCTTCGCTGAACCCCGGCTGTGCGTGGATCAAGGCGATCTGGGGCCGTCCGTCGGTCAAGGTGCCCGTCTTATCCAGTACCAGCGTATGGATGCGGGCCATGCTCTCGAGCGGACGAGCACCCTTCACCAGCACGCCGAAATGCGCCGCACGCGATAATCCGGCCACAAGGGCAACCGGTACGGCAAGGATGAGCGGGCATGGCGTTGCCACCACCAGAACCGCAACCACCCTCACTGGATCTCCACTGTACCACCAGGCGGCGAAAGCAATCAGCAAGGTCACGACCAGAAAGCCAACTGACCACCGATCCGCCAGTCTCGACATCGGAGCCTTCGAACGTTGGGCGTCTTCTACCAGACGAACGATGCCGGCATAAGTACTGTCCTTCGCCTCGTGCTGTGCGATCATATCGAACGCATCGCCGGCATTCACCGATCCACTGAGGACCGTGGCGCCTTTGGTCAACGAAACAGGAAGCGATTCTCCCGTCAGCGCCGACATGTTGACGAAGGCGCTCGCCGACGAGATAGTACCATCGACAGGAACGACATCACCCTGGCGGATCAGCAACCGGTCGCCGCGCCGCACGGCATCCACGGAAAGCTCCTGGAGGCTTTCGCCGACGTAGCGCGTCGCGGTTCGAGGAACCCGCGAGAGCAGATCGTGCATCTCGCGGCGTGCCTTTCCCTCGGCGAAACTTTCGAGGAAGGCGCCGCCTGTGTACATAAGCGCGACAATGGTGGCCGCCAAAGTTTCGCCGAACGCGAGCGCGGCCGACATCGACAGCGCCGCAACGATGTCGAGGCCGAGTTCTCCTTGCCACAAGCTTCGCACTATCTCGACGAACAGGGCCGCCAGAACCGGAAGAGTGGCGATAATCCACGCGAGCTGCGCGCCCTCCGTTCGACCCGTGAAATAGAACCCAAGTCCGACAACCAGGCCGCCGAATGCGAACAATAGCAGACTGGCTTTGAACCAATCTTCAGCCGAACGTATCATGCGTCAGGTCTCCACAGAGGAGGTTGCGTCCGGACAGATGATTTCCGCGTGGAATCCGCCTTCGAGACGATTCTCCAAAATCAGGCTCAGGCCATAGAGATTCGCGATTTCCGACACGATTGCCAGTCCCAGGCCCGAGCCGGGCTTCAGACGGTCAAGTCGAACTCTTCGACCAGGGAGTTCCGGCAGATGCTCGCTCGAAACACCCGGCCCATCGTCCTCGATCACCAGGCGACACTGGCCGCCACCGTATGCGGCAGTGACCAATACACAGCTATTGGCCCACTTGGACGCGTTCTCAAGAAGGTTGCCTGCGATTTCCCGGAAATCATGCGGGTCGATCGGTACCATGATGTCTTTTTCCAGGTCGGTCTCCCAACTCAGCCGCTCTCCCGCCTCGGTGTGTTGCAGCATCCGGATGATCTCGCCGACGATTTTCTGGACGTCGGCGTCACCGCTTCGTTGGTCCGGCGTGGGGCTGATCCGGGCGCGAGCAAGTTCGTGCTCGACATGAGAAAGCATGGTTTCCGCCAGATGGTCGAGTTCATCGGCGATTTCAATTTCACCCTTCTCCCGAAGCGTGAGAGCATTGTTCGCAAGCACGGTCAGAGGTGTCTTCAGCCCGTGTGCAAGGTCACTTGCCCTGCCCCTTGCCTTCTCGATCGCCCCGGCCTGGCTTTCCAGCAGCGCGTTCACCCGATCGACGAGCGGTTTGACTTCGCGCGGGTACGATCCTGTCAGACCGGTGGCCTTGCGATTACGGACGGCTTCCAGGTCCCGCCCGAGGCGGTCGAGAGGTCGCAATCCCACCCAAAGCTGACCTACGGACATAAGTACCAGCAGGATAGCAAGAATGCCGAGGTAGGGCAGGATATCGAGAGCGAACGCTGTGCGAGCGCGATCAACCTCGTCCGCATTGATCGCAACCGCAATACGGAGCGGTCTTTTGCCTTCAGGCGCGGCTAACAGCAAAGCACGCTCCTGGACGAGGACATCCTTTTCTTCAGGCCCCGGAAGGCGATACTGGTGCATGACGCCAACGGGATGCGGTTCGACCGGCAGTGGCAAGGCATAGTCGAAAAGCGAGGGTGAACGTAGCACATCCATCTTGGAGGGATCGTCGATTTGCCAGTAGAGCCCACCATAGGGGAGCAGGAAACGGTCGCTTTCGAGATTTGCGGAAACCTGTATTCGTCCATCGGCGGAGAAGCGGATAACAGCCGCAAGCCGGTTGATATGTCCCGTTAATTCATTCTGAATGCGGCTGCTGTAGCTATCGGCGAATATTTGGACCAGCGCCATCGATGCCGCCGCGAGACAGATCGACACCGCGATCAAAGACGCCAAGATGAAACGCCCGTGCAGCGACATCATGTCGTCTCGTCCGCCGCAATCTGATAACCGAAGCCTCGACGCGTCAAGATGGCGTCCCGCCCCAATTTCCTTCGCAGTCGTCCGATCAAAACCTCGACGGAATTGCTTTCCCGCTCGAAGTCCTGGGAATAAAGCTGTTCTGTAAGTTCGATCTGTGAAACCGCTCGGTGTCGATTCTGCATGAGGACCGAAAGGCACTTGTATTCAAGTGGGGTGACGTCGACAGGCAGGCCATCGACCAAAACTGTCCTTCGGCGCGTGTCGATGGAAATGGCGCCTGACGAGAGAACAGCGCTGGCCTGACCAGAGTATCGCCGAAGGACAGCGTTTAGCCTGGCCAAAAGCTCCGCGATGCGGAACGGCTTGCCAAGATAATCATCCGCACCCGCATTGATGCCTTCAACGCGCTCCTCCCAGTTACCGCGCGCGGTTAGGATGATAACGGGCATATCGCGGCCATTCGATCGCCATTTCTTGAGGATCGTAAGTCCGTCGACCTTGGGTAGGCCAAGATCCAGGATGACGGCCGCGAAATCGTCATGCTCGCCCGCAAACAGCACAGCTTCACCATCGGATTCGTGCACGACATTGAACCCGGCCCTCGTGAGATGGGTGACCACATCTCGGGCGATAAGCGCATCATCTTCGGCAAGCAACACGCGCATTATTCGTTCTCGATTTCGACGATCTTGCCCGCGGCAGCATCCACCTCGACTTCCGTGACCTGGCCGCCGCTTCTTAAGACCCGGAATTCGTAAACTAAGCGCTCGTCCTCACGGTCGACACTGACATTGATCAACTCGCCGGGTATTCGGCGCAGAACCAGCGCCTTTAGGACGCTGAGGGGCAGGATTTTTCCCTCACGCACCTGGCGCGCCAGTTCGTCGTTGGACGGCACCCCCGATTTTACGCCGGAAGGGCGATCGTCGTCGGCGCGCAGGGCCGGCGCCTGAAGTGACAGGCCCGCCACGAGCAACGCCAGGCTAAGATTGCGAAAAAGACACATCGTCGATCAATAGCATTACCGAGATGACAAGAAGCTGACAAATTCGCTCAGGTGATCGTCAGGTGGCCCCTCCTAGCTTGCGAACCGACCAGAAGAGCAGCACCGCTCCTGGCATGTAACGGAGACCCCCATGAAAAAGATCATTCTCGCCACTATCCTTGTGACAACGGGCCTGGTCGGCGCCGCCCGTGCCGAGGAAGGGCAAAACTGCACGCAAGCCGCTAAGGATAAATGGCTGAGCGAGGACGCAATCAAGGAGACGGCAAAAGCCTCTGGTATTGACGTGCGCCGGGTCAAGACCGAGGGCAGCTGCTACGAAGTCTATGGGATTGATACCAAGGGCAACAAGGTCGAGACACTATTCAACCCTGAAACTGGCGCACCGGTCGGCAACGAGAGCGAATGACCATGGACAGAACAGAACGCAAAACGGCGAGCATGGCCTCGCCGTCGCAGATTAAGGTCTGGGATCATTTGATCCGGGTGTTTCACTGGAGCCTAGTTGCGCTTTTCGCATTTTCTTATCTCACTGGCGACGAATGGAAGCAGGCCCATTTGCTGTCCGGGTACGCCATCATCGGGCTCCTGATCATCCGGATCATCTGGGGCGTCATCGGCAGCCATCACGCACGCTTTTCAAGCTTCATCTACAGCCCGGCCACGACGCTGGGCTTCATCCGGGACAGCATCCGGATGCGCGCCAAGCGATACATTGGGCACAATCCTGCCGGCGGCGCGATGGTGATAGCCATGCTGGCCGCCATCTCCGGGATTGCGGCAACCGGATACATGATGACAACCAACACCTACTGGGGCGTGGGATGGGTGGAAGAGGTTCACGAGGTGCTCGTGAACATTACGCTTGCTCTCGTTGCCCTTCATATCGCAGGCGTCCTCTTCGCTAGCGTCGAGCATAAGGAGAACCTTGTCCTGGCGATGATCACGGGCCGCAAACGCGCTGACTGAAAAGAGCGTGGAGCCGACTACCGCCAAACGAGAAAGCGGCTCCACACCAAGCCTCCTACTTTGGGAACGGGCTGGATACAGGATGAAGCCAGATGGAACTGTTCGGCGTTCTCCAGAGCCCAGATGGCGGAGATAAACGCAGATAACCCACTGATAGTCCCAACGGCAGGCAGCGCGACGCCGACCTCGTCGTGCGAGTTGATCTCGAGCTGGAGGCCGAACTCCACACACGTGTCGTTGCAGCCGTAACTGCGCAGCTCATCGCGTTCGCCGTCTTCGACAAGCGTTAGGAAAGTGATGTCCTGACCGGTGGCTTCTGCGAAAGGCCGGGCCGCCAGTTGGGGCTAAATCGGCGATGAAGAAGCATCCGCTGGCGGCGAAAACCCACTAGCTCGCGATCAATCTGTTAGGGGTCGATGGCCGCAAGGGGCAGATCAAGGAATCCCCTGGCGATTTTCTGCTAGCAGCAGGTGACCCGCTATCTACGATTAGGACGTTAGCCCTGCGGGCGGCCGCAAGGAACGCCAATCGGGCTTTTGACGGAGGGCATTTGCCTTCGATCGCCTCGGCGCAAAACGCGAGCGCCCGCTGAAATTCGCGTCCATGGGTCACCGGCCACTTTTCAGCCAGTAAGAACATGGCGTTCCGCGGGTCCTCGATCTCCATCGCACGGGACATACCGGGAAGTAGAACGACGAGGGCCTGGTCCCAAATCATATCGAGCATCTCATAACGTTTAGCCTAACCGGCCGATAAATGCTGGTCCGCAAAAATGGTTCCCTGTTCCGCGTTTAAATGTGCACATTATGGAGGCCGACGTGCTCGCCCATGTTCCTAGACACCTCGTCGCGTGAGCTGGGCAAAGCGCCGAACCACGTCAAGCGGCTGGACGGCAGAACTGGACTCGGCCGGTTGGCATCAATTGCAGCAGGTAGTCGAAGCCGCTGACGTTGATTGACATCCTCTGGCAGGCTGGCCTATCGGGGCATCCCGTCGGTTCATGGCCGACAACACGATCGGGGCCTCGTCGCCCTTGACGACCACGATGCCCCGGTCCTCACCAGATGCATACCGGATCCTGTCGAGGTTCGAAGTTACCGCCCCAGAATCCCCTCAAAGACGGCCGCGAACTGAGGGCGGTATGCTGAGATCAACAAACACTCGACTGACGAAAGCGCATGTGGATTGCGGTAGTGAAGTGAATAGACGCCAATACCCTTACCGGCGGGGGTCATGATCGGAATAGATGTGATCGAGCGAATGCCCCTGTCGCGTGCCCAGCCGTGTAAATTAGGATAGTCAATGTCGCGCTCGAGATCCTCGATACAAACGGCTTTAAGGCCCTTCATCGCTGCTTCGCATGAGGTCCCATCGCCATCCCTGATATGCGCAAACTTGGTTGCGTACTGCCTGTCGAAGTTGCATTGAGCAAACAGGGCGAGCGAGCCATCCACGTCGTTCCAGATCTGGCAACTGCCAAAGTCCGCGCCATGGGCTGCCACGGCTCGATCAAGTATATCCTCTATTTGAGATACGAAGGATGGTCGGGCATCGAGCTCAGGCCATGATAGGCGCCAAAGCTGTTCGAGAAAGACGAGTTCTTCGTGTGACGCTGCCAGCATCGCTTCCAAAATTGTGCGCTCGCCTTCCGTTGGAACGGTACTTAGCTTTGCTTCGTACAGATGGATGTTTTGCCGAAGGATGAACCGTTGCATCGACAATTCCCCATAACCCTGTTGGTGAGCGATGCATCTGTGAGGAAGGCAGTGATTGCAACTCTTATTTACATCATCAAATGCTAAATCGCGGAAATTGTGACGTCAACCAAGATAGGGTGAACAATTACTTCAACGAAGAAGAGTGAGTGGCATTGCGCACCGCCGTAGCCTGACCACTCAGGAGACAAGAGATTGCCGCCACCGTGACTGAAGGCGCGCCAAGAGAGGAACGAGGATTCAGCGAGGAGGAGGAGTGGTGAACCTGCTCTCTATTTGAACGTCTTCAGGGGCCACGCTGTTGAGGATCACGTCTCCTTTGCCTGATGTGAGATGCCTGGACAACCAAGAATTGGCCGTGATCGCCGTGGATGATCAGCGAAGGGCGGTCGATCTTTGAGCATTGTATTACGCAACTCGGCGAATATGAGGAATTGCTCCTATCCTCGAAACTGGACGCTCGTGTGGCGGACCCTATCTAACCCGTGGTCACAACGCCACCGTCAATAACAAGCGATTGGCCGGTCATCATCCGGCTGGCGGAAGAAGCAAGGAAAAGGCAGCCACCGACGATGTCCTGCGGTGTCAGTGTGTCCTTCAGACATTGCCGGCCAAGATGCGTAGACAGCGCCTCGGGCGTCACCCATTGCTGTTTCTGCTTGTCATTCAGCACCCAACCCGGTGCCAGTGCGTTGACACGGATGCGGTCGGCCCCAAATTCCCGAGCAAGCGCGCGTGTCATGCCCTTGATACCCGCGTTCGCCGTCACATAGACGGGATAACCTGCTTTCCCAACATATAGCTGATGGACGTGAAGCTGATGATGGATCCGCCGCCGATCGCCTGCATGCCCGGAATTACCGCCTGGCACGCGAAGAAATAGGCCTTCAGGTTTATGGCTATCGATCGTTCCCAGAAGGCTTCGTCGACTGCAAGCGTGTCATGCCGCTGATCATTGGCGGCAGCCTGCAGCGCTCTCTGGCATTGACCGAAGCGCATGCAGATACGCCCAATAGGCAAGTCCGTAGTAGAGCAGCCCGGGAAGAACAATCATCGCAATGTGATGGATCGGAACGGTCGCAATGCCAGGCGCGGCGACCGCGTCCAGTGCAAGAGTCCAAATTATGACCATCCAACCAAGTGCGACGCTCTGTTGTATGGCGACCGTGAACAGCGGATTGGCTCTCAGATTGCGTGCTAAGACGGCGTAGATCGCACAGCACAACACTCCGGCCAAAATCAGAGCTGCCCCCAGACTCGTGGTCGAGGACGGTTCGCCCGTGAGGAGGCCGCTGACCAGAAAAACCCCGCTGGCGGCAAGAGCCACGAGACCGGCCAGTTGGCGATCAATTCGTTCCTTGAGAAATGCCCAGGCGAGGCCGAGAATGAGGATCGGTTCGAATGCCCAGAGCAATGTCGCGATGCTCGCACTGGTATTCGAGAGGCCGAACATGCTGAACGTATAGGCCCATCCCGGATTGAGAAGGCCGAGTAGCCCGATGGGTACGAACAAGCGTGCGGCAGGAATGTCCGGCCTTGCAAAAACCGCGGCCAGCCAAAGCGCGATTACGCTCGGTGTCAGTTGGAAGACGAGAACTGTGACAGGTGGAAACGACGAGAGGAGTGCCTTGCTGAGGATCGTACCAAGAGCCCAGCACAGGCACGCCCCGATCGCCACACGCGGCGACAGCGAGAGCATGGTTGTCTCCAAAAAAGGTCTAAACGAGGGTTGCGGAACGCCTTTGGCTAGGCGTCTTCGTCACACCGATCGTATGAAGGCCGTTTTTGGGGACGTTTGCTCATCTCAGCTTGAATACCAGTGGTCGCTCAACTGAGTTGCACCTTGGCTTATACCACGCCAGGCTGCCTTCGAACAAATCGCTCTCGCGGAACACGTCGATGCCAGTATGCGGACAAGGGACTGGCGTTCACCCGTCAAGAGCGAAGCCTGACGCCTTGCAGTTCAAATCAAATCGACCTCAACGACACTCGCTTTTCGAGTTTGGTCGCATGTTCCTTCCGCTCGCTGTAGCGATCCGTCAGATGAGCCGAGGCGTCTCGTGTCAGTAGCGTGAACTTCACCAGTTCCTCGCAGACGTCCACAACGCGGTCGTAGTAGGACGACGGTTTCATCCTGCCGTCGGCGTCGAACTCCTGGTAGGCCTTGGCGACCGACGACTGGTTCGGGATCGTGACCATCCGCATCCAGCGGCCAAGCACGCGCATCTGGTTCAGCGCGTTGAAGGACTGGCTGCCACCGGAAACTTCCATGATCGCCAGTGTCTTTCCCTGCGTCGGGCGGATCGATCCGAGCGACAGGGGAATCCAGTCGATCTGGGATTTCATGATCCCTGTCATTGCACCGTGGCGCTCGGGGCTAACCCACACCTGGCCCTCCGACCACTGGGAGAGGTCGCGCAGCTCCTGCACTTTCGGATGGCTGGCCGGAGCCTCGTCGGGAAGCGGCAGCCCCCTCGGATGGAACATCCGCACCTCGCATCCCAAATGCTCGAGAAGACGTCTGGCTTCGTGCGCAAGAAAGCGGCTGTAGGACACCTCCCGGAGCGAGCCGTAGAGGATCAGGATGCGCGGCTTGTGCGTCGAGAACGCTGGACGCAACGCGTCGAGGTCCGGTTGGCGAAGATGCCGTTCCTGCAAGGCGGGGAAGGTCTCAGACAATGCGCTTGCCCTCCTGATCGAGGACCTGCTCGCCGTCTTCCTTGAAAAACGCGCCCTTGAAAGCATCCGGCAAGATGTCGAGCACGGCCTCGGAGGGTCGTGCAAGCCTGGTGCCGAGCGGCGTGACGACGAACGGACGGTTGATGAGGATCGGGTCCTTCAGCATGGCGTCGAGCAATTGGACGTCCGTCAACTTCGGATCATCGAGACCCAGCTCCGCGTAAGGCGTGCCCTTCTCGCGGATCGCCTGCCTCACGGTCAATCCTGAGTCAGAGATCATCTTTGCAAGCGCGTCGCGCGACGGCGGCGTCTTGAGATATTCGATGACACCAGGTTCGATCCCGGCGGCGCGGATCATCTCCAGCGTGTTGCGGGACGTGCCGCAGGCGGGGTTGTGATAGATGGTTACGTCCATTGTCATGTCCTTTCAGGAATGGTGTTCTGGGAGACGGCGGGCGCGGCCTCGTACCAGCCCTTGCTGCGGTTCACGATCCAGACGACCGACAGCATCACCGGGACTTCGATGAGCACGCCGACGACGGTCGCCAGTGCTGCGCCGGACTGGAAGCCGAACAGGCTGATGGCGGCGGCGACCGCGAGTTCGAAGAAGTTGCTAGCCCCGATCAGCGCGGAAGGTCCGGCGACGCAATGGCGCTCGCCTGACATCCGGTTCAGGAGATAGGCCAGGCCTGAGTTGAAATAGACCTGGATCAGGATGGGGACGGCCAGCAGCGCGATGATCGTCGGTTGCGCGATGATCTGTTCGCCTTGGAAGCCGAAGAGGAGGACGAGTGTCGCCAGCAACGCGACAAGCGAAAGCGGCTGCAGCTTCGCCAGCATGGCGTCCAGCGCCTTCGTCGTGCCGTCGGCGGTCAGCCGCCCTCTCAGGACCTGGGCGATGATGACAGGGACGACGATATAGAGGACGACCGACAGGACGAGCGTGTCCCACGGTACGGTGATCGCCGACAGGCCGAGCAGCAATCCGACGATCGGTGCAAAGGCGACGACCATGATCGCATCGTTGAGTGCCACCTGGGACAGCGTGAACAGCGGCTCGCCGCGCGTCAGATTGCTCCAGACGAAGACCATCGCGGTACATGGCGCAGCCGCGAGGATGATCAGGCCTGCGATGTAGGAGTCTATCTGGTCAGCCGGCAGATAGGGGCGAAACAGCCAGCCGACGAACAGCCACCCGAGCAGCGCCATGGAGAACGGCTTGATGGCCCAATTGATGAAAAGGGTAACGCCGATGCCGCGCCAGTACGTGCTGACTTGCGCCAGCGAGCGGAAATCGATCTTGATGAGCATCGGGATGATCATCAGCCAGATCAGGATGGCAACAGGCAGGTTCACCTTGGCGATCTCCGCCGCGCCGATGACCTGGAAAACGGTAGGCATCAGATGGCCGAGGGCGACGCCGACGACGATGCAGAGGAAGACCCAGATGGTGAGATAGCGTTCAAACGTGGACATCAGGCCGTCTTCCCCTGATTTCCGGTCGAGCCTTCCATCGCACCGATCTGGCTGAGCTTCGCTTCGAGCGCCAGACGGTCGATCGACGCCAAAGGAAGACTGATGAAGGCCATGATGCGGTTTTTCAGGAAACGGGCCGCCGTCGCGAAGGCGCGTTGAATTTCGACCTCGGAACCGACAGCGGCCGCGGGGTCTTCGGCACCCCAATGCGCTCTCATCGGATGCCCGATCCATACCGGGCAGGCCTCGCCATGCGCGCTATCACAGACGGTGAAGATGAAATCCATTTCGGGCGCGCCTGGTGCGGCAAAGACATCCCAGCTCTTCGGCGAGAAGCCAGTCGCCGCATAGCCGAGTGCTTCGAGTTCTTTCAGGGCATGTGGATTGACTTCGCCCTTAGGCTGGCTGCCCGCGGAGAAGGCCCGGAAGCGCCCGCCGCCTTCCTTGTTGAGGATGGATTCGGCCAGAATAGAACGTGCGGAGTTGCCCGTGCACAAGAAGAGCACGTTGTAAGTCTTGTCGGTCATGGTTGTCTTCCGTTGGTTAGGTCGGAGGCCTATTGAGTTTCATGATCGTGGCCGATGCCGGACAGATGCCCGAAAGCTGACGGGTTGCGAGAACGGCAGGCGGCACATCGCCACGCTCGACGACGATGAAACCGAGCGTCTCGAAGAACGGAGCGGCGGTCGTCGTAGCCAGGAAGACTGCCGAACTTACATTGACAGCCTTCAGCGTTTCCCTGGTCAGCGTTTTTCCTAGCGCCTTGCCGCGGTGCTCGGGCAAGATGACTAGCGACCGCAAGAGCACGTTGTCGCCGCATGCCTCCATGCCAGCATAGCCAACCGTGCCGCCATCGGCGGAAACCGCTCTGAAAAAAGAGCGCCCGGCGTCTTCGAGGTCTTCGGTTGGAAGACCGGAAGCCGACAGCGCCAGTTTCAGTTCGGGATCGCTCCCCGGGATTGGCTCCAGCCTGATGTCGCTCATGACAGCTTCACCTCGGGAGCACAGCAAGGCGTAAGTTCGGCGATCAGCGGCGCGCAGAGTTCAGTCGAGCCGCCGCAGCAGTCCTTCAACAGGAAGAGCGTCAGGTCGCGCAGTCCCTGAAGGTCCGCCCGATAAATGATCGAACGGCTCTGCCGTTCGCTTGTTACGAGGCCCGCGCGCGACAGTGTCGCAAGGTGTGCCGACATGGTGTTCTGGGGAACCTCAAGAAGGCGCGCGAGTTCGCCGGCCGGTACGCCATCGGGTTCGTGCCGGACGAGAAGCCGGAATGTCTCGAGCCTGGTGGTCTGGGCAAGTGCGGCAAGGGCCGCGATTGCGGTTGAATTATCCATATATCCAGACTAACAGATATATTGAGATTGTCAATGGCTCGGCTGTTGGGTCTTAAATCAGTTATACTTGGTCGCCCACTCCATCTGGCTCCGAGCAGCGCACGTTGCTCCGCCAGATGTGGAGCGGCGTGCGCGAAACCCTCAGCCCGACGATCGCCGGTGTCGCCACCTTGCTGATCATTTTCTCCACCCTCTTCCTTGCCACCATCCAGTGGCTGCAGAAACGGGCCGATCAGCAGAAAATGCGCCAGGAGACTTAGACGCGAGATCTCTGGGCGAGCCTCCTGTCAACGGCCGTGTGATTTCGCTTTTCGACGGCGCTGCAAAAATGACGGCGAGCGACGATAGGCACTTTCTTTTCCCTTTCCGGATCGTGTCCCGCGCCTACTCAACCGGCACAGATGCCGATCTGTGCTCTGCACATCAGTTCGTAGGCAACGGCAGCAAGTATGGTCAAACCGATCAGCGTCAGACCGAGGGCGTTCACTGCCGGAGTGAGGCCGGTGCGCACCTTCGTGGCGATGTAGACTGTTGATTGCCACTGCGACGTACGAGAACCTGCACCAGTTCCCCCTGGCCGCATGGATACGGGATGCAAACAGCCATGCCTCATGGTGCCTCGGCGAGAACGTATTCGAGCCGCAAGCAATGCTGACGACGAACGACTACCTGCGTTTGAGGGCGCGGGCTCTCGCGGCCGAGTTTGTTACCGAGTTGCCACCTTTTTTGGCGGCCGAACCGATCAGCGATGGCCGCCTGGCGGAGGTGTTTGTCGACGACCCCATGCCCGAGCAACACGTCAGCCTGCTCTATCCGGCGCACAGGCATCCAGCATCGTGCGCGCCTATCTCGACTTCTGCCAGAAACAGATGACGCGGTTTCTTGGTACGGCCTCACGGCCAGTCTAGACCAGCGCACCTCAGTATGGCACTGGCGATGCCCTATCCAGCATTCCTGGAAGGTCTGGCCGCGGACAGGAGGGCGGTGGTATCCCTCACCACCAGCGGTCCGTCGACCTTGATCGTCATCGGCCGCATGTGCTTTCCGTGGATCGCCATGTCGATCAGGAGTTCAGCCGCCTTCTGGCCCATTTCATAGTTTGGCAGTACCAGGGTCGAGAGCGGCGGGTGGGTGTAGCGCGCCAGTTCCTGGTCGTCATAGCCCATGACCGAGAGATCGGAGGGCACCCGCAGACCCTTCTCCTGGGCTGCCTCCATCACACCGATCGCCATCAGGTCGTTGCCGCAGAAAATGGCGGTCGGTGGGTTGGGCATGGAGAGCAGGTCTAGCCCGGCCTCGTAGCCGCGCAGCGGCAGCCAGTCGCCGTCGCGCACCAGCGTCGCGTCGAAGGCGATGTCGGCGGAGGCAAGCGCCTGCTTGTAGCCTTTGAGACGGTCGGCGGCGGCATCCATCCAGCTTTCGCCGTTGATGAAACCGATGCGCTTGTGGCCGAGCGCCGTCAGATGCGCCGTGGCAGAAAAACCGCCTGCGACCTCGCCCGGCACGATCGCCACATGCTGGCGCGGCTCGCCGTAGCAGTTGAGAAGCACGGTCGGCAGCGGCGCCAGCGCCTCGGGAACCGCAACCTTGCGGGTAAAGATCGTCGCGTAGATGACGCCGGCGATGGAGGGGTCGCGCAAGACCGACCGCAGCACTGCGGCTTCAAGTTCCGGATTGGAGCGGGTGACGTGCGCCGAGACCAGCATGCCCTGCTCGAAGGCATAGTCGCGGATGCCGTCGAGGCTGACCACGGGGTGCGGGCTGGTCGAGATCTCGTCGACGATGAAGGCGATCGTGTCCTTCTCGACCGCCGGGGCGGCTGCAACCGGGCCTCGGGTCGCCGGCAGTCTATAACCGATTTTATGAGCAGCCTCGCGCACTTTCTGCTGCGTTTCGGGCGAGATGCGCGAGCCGGACATCTCGTTCAGCACCAGGGAGACGCTCGACTGGGACACGCCAGCGATCCTGGCGACATCCGTCATTGTCGGGCGCCCTTCGCCCTTTTTCTCCAGATTCCGCCCGTTTCCCTTGGCCATGCGTGCCCCCTACCCTCCCGCGTGCATTGCACTGCACGCAGGCTTTTGCAAGTGCTCATAATTTTTGGCCTTGACTGCTAATATTATTAGCGCAAGATTTGGAGATGTGAAGCGCAAAAACGCTCACGTCCGGTAGAGGAGCACCGGCCAATCTGGGAGGAGAACCCGATTATGACCATGATTTCCCGTCGCACCTTCATGCTTGCGGCAACGGCCGTCGGCGCGCTCGCCCTTGCGGGTGTCGCGATCGCCGAAGTGCCGAAGCTTGAGCAGAAGGACAAATACAAGGTCGGCTTCGCGCAGACCGAATCAAACAATCCCTGGCGCATCGCCCAGACGAACAGCATGAAGGCCGAAGCTGAAAAGCTCGGCTTTCAACTCGTCTATACGGATGCTGCCGGCTCCGCCGCCAAGCAGGTTGCCGACGTCAATTCGATGATCGCTCAAGGCGTCGACGTGATCTTTCTCGCACCGCGCGAAGAAAAGCCGCTGATCCCCGCAGTCATGGCCGCGAAGAAGGCCGGCATTCCGGTGATCCTGCTTGACCGTTCGGTCGATCCGTCACTGGCCAAGGCCGGCGAAGACTATCTGACCTTCATCGGCTCGAATTTCGTCGAAGAGGGCAAGCGCGTTGCCGAGTGGCTGGCAAAGAACGCCAACGGCAAGTCGAAGATCATCGAGCTTGAAGGCACGACCGGGTCGTCGCCGGCCAACGATCGCAAGAAGGGTTTTGACGAGGCGATCAAGGCGGCCGGCGGTTTCGAGATCGTCGCTTCGCAGACCGGCGATTTCGCTCGTGACAAGGGCCGTCAGGTGGCAGAAGCCCTGCTCCAGGCCCATCCGGATGCCGACGTGATCTACGCCCACAACGACGAGATGGCGATCGGCGCGATCGCCGCACTCGAAGCGGCCGGCAAGGTGCCGGGCAAGGACGTGCTGGTGCTGTCGATCGATGGTGGCAAGGAAGCCGTGCAGGCGGTCGTCGACGGCAAGATCGCAGCAGTCGTCGAGTGCAATCCACGCTTCGGGCCGAAGGCCTTCGAGACGATGATGCGCTACGCCAAGGGCGAGAAAATCGATGCGATGATCATCAACGACGACAAGTTCTACGACGCCTCCAACGCGGCTGCAGAACTCGCCAACGCCTATTGATCCAATCTCCCGAGCCTCCGCGGCCGGGACGGCGCAACCGTCTCGGCCGTCTTTTTGACGGTAGCATGACCTTCGGCCCGTTCAAGTGTAGGCTGATGACGCCCACCCCCATATGGGGCGGCGGATGGCGAAGATAGGGAGGAGACCCATGCTTCTGTCCATGCAGGGCATTTCCAAAGCGTTTGCCGGCGTGCCGGCCCTGAAATCCGCCTCGCTCGAGGTCGAGCCGGCGGAGGTCATGGCGCTTGTCGGCCAGAACGGCGCCGGCAAATCGACGCTCATCAAGATCCTGACCGGCGTCTACAGGCGAGACGAAGGCAGCATCGCCTTCGACGATCGGGACGTCGATTTCTCAATGCCGGCCGAGGCGCAGGCCGCCGGGATCGCGACGATCTACCAGGAAATCAATCTCGCCCCGCAGCGCTCGGTGGCGGAAAACATCTATCTCTCCCGCGAGCCGAAACGTTTCGGCATGATCGACCATTCCGCCATGCGGCGCGGTGCCGAAGCGGTGCTCAGAACCTTTAACCTGACGATCGACGTCGACCGTCCCGTTGCGCATTTCGATGCGGCGACGCGGCAGATGGTGGCGATCGCCCGCGCGGTGACGCAGAGCGCCCGCCTCGTCATCATGGACGAACCGACCTCCTCGCTCGACGAGCGCGAGGTCGCGATCCTGTTCGAAACGATCCGTACGCTGAAACGCTCCGGCGTCGCCGTCATCTTCATCGGCCACCGGCTCGACGAACTCTACGAGATCTGCGACCGCGTGACGATCATGCGCGACGGCCAGACGGTTGCCAAAAGCCCGATGGCGGATATGCCGAAAATGGCGCTGGTGCGCCATATGCTCGGCAAGGAACTTGCCGCCTTTCAGGCCATGGCACCCGAGAAGGACGCGCCAGCGCGGCCCGTTCGCCTCGAGCTGGACAAGGCCGGCGCGGGCGTGCGGGTGCGCGACGTCAGCCTTGCCGTGCGGGAGGGCGAAATCTCCGGCCTTGCCGGCCTGCTCGGCTCCGGCCGCACCGAGACGGCGCGCCTGATCTTCGGCGCCGACAGGATGGAACGCGGCACGATCCGCATGCAGGGACAGGACCGCAGCTACCGCGAGCCGGCCGACGCGATCGCGGACGGCATCGGCCTCGTGTCCGAAGACCGAAAGATCGACGGCATCGTGCCCGACATGAGCATCCGCGAGAACATGACGCTCGCCTTGCTGCCGAAGCTGAAAAAGGCCGGCATCGTCGACCGCGCACGCCAAGATGAGATCGTCAGCCGCTACATCCGCGCGCTTGGCGTCAAATGCGCCTCCCCGGATCAGCCGATCAAGGAGCTTTCCGGCGGCAACCAGCAGAAGGTGCTGCTCGCCCGATGGCTTGCCACAGACCCGCGGGTGCTGATCGTCGACGAGCCGACGCGCGGCATCGACATCGGCGCCAAATCGGAAATCCTCAAACTCCTTCGCAGTCTCGCCGACGAGGGCTTGAGCGTGCTGATGATCTCGTCGGAACTCGAAGAACTGCTTGCCGCCGCCGACCGCGTGACGGTCTTGAGCGACGGTACTTCCGTCGCGACCCTGTCGCGCAAGGATTTGAGCGAGACTGCGCTGCTTGCCGCCATGGCCCACCAGGAAGCCCAGCAGGAAGAATGACATGACGACGATCGAGACCCCCGCCCCGCAGCCGTCGGGAACGCTTTCGTCCGGCAACAGGCTTTTGACGCTCGCCAGCCGTTACGGCACCTTCGTCGCCTTCCTCGCGCTGATCCTGTTCAACGTAGCTGTCACGCCGAATTTCCTGTCCTTGCAGACGCTGAACGTGAACCTCACCCAGGTCGCGACAATCGTCATCGTCGCGACCGGCATGACGCTCGTGATTGCCACCGGCGGCATCGATCTTTCGGTGGGGTCGCTAATGGCAATCGCCGGTGCGCTGGCGCCGATGATCTTCATGGGGCAGTTCTGGCCGGTGGACAACATGGCGCTCGCGGTCACGCTGGCCTTTCTCCTGCCGGTCGCCGTCGCGGCCCTGTTCGGTCTCTTCAACGGGTTCCTCGTCACCCGCTTTTCGATCCAGCCGATCATCGCGACACTGGTGCTTTTCATCGCCGGGCGCGGCATCGCCCAGGTGATGACCAACGGCAATCTGCAGGTCTTCAAGAACGAGGGTTTCCAGTTCATCGCACTCGGCCGCATCGCGGGCATTCCGGCCCAGGTGGTGCTGATGATGATCATCGTCGCCGCGGCGTTCGCGATGATCCGCTACACCGTCATCGGCCGGCAGATCATCGCCGTCGGCGGTAACGAAAAGGCAGCCCGCCTGACCGGCATCCCGGTGAAACGGGTCAAGCTCTTCGTCTACATGATAAGCGGCGCGCTTGCCGGGATCGCCGGTCTCATCGTCGTTGCCCGAAACTCCGCAAGCGACGCAAACCTCGTCGGCCTCGGCATGGAGCTCGATGCGATCGCCGCGGTTGCCGTCGGCGGCACGCTCCTGTCAGGCGGGCGGGCCAACATCGTCGGCACGGTACTCGGCGCCCTCGTGATCCAGCTGGTGCGTTACACGCTGCTTGCCAATGGCGTGCCGGATGCGGCGGCGCTCATCGTCAAGGCCGGGCTGATCGTCACCGCGGTCTTCATCCAGCAGCGCGCCAGCAAACATTAGAGGCAACCCCGATGCAACCGATCCTCCGCCTCTTCCTGGTCAAGAACTCCGGCGACCTTGCCCGTCTCGGCGTCATCCTGGCGCTGGCCGGCCTCATCCTTTTCGGGGCACTGCGCTACGACAACTTCCTGTCGCCCTACAACATCCTGAGCTTCCTGCGTTACAACTCGATGTTCGCGCTGATCGCGCTCGGCATGGCCTTCGTCATCATAACCGGCGGCATCGACCTGTCCGTCGGCGGCACGGCGGCGATGGCAAGTGTCGTGGCGGCTCTGTTCTCCCCCTATCATTGGGCGGCCGGGCTCTTTGGCGGCATGGCGGCCGGCCTTGCCGTCGGCGCGCTCAACGGCTTCATCATCACGAAGATGCGCATCCAGCCCTTCATCGCCACGCTCGCGACGATGCTCGCAGCCTACGGCACCGGCCTTTTGCTGGCCGACAACCAGTCTGTCTCCGTCTCCTATGACACCGGTTTCACGGTGATTGGGCAGGACGATTTCCTGGGCTTCCCGATTCCCGCCTGGATCGCGTTTGCGGCCTATGTGCTCGGCTGGCTCGTGCTGCAAAAACTCCCCGTCGGACGGCATATCCTGGCGATCGGTGACGGCGAGGCGACGGCCGGACTGATGGGCCTGAAGGTCGAGCGGGCGCTTGCCGGCGTCTATCTCGCCTCGGGCACGCTTGCCGGGCTTGCCGGCGTCATCCTCGCCTCGCAGTTCGGCGCCGGCCAGCCGACCGAGGGCGTCGGCTGGGAACTTTTCGCCATCGCCTCCGTCGTCGTCGGCGGTACGCTATTGACCGGCGGCTCCGGCTCGGTCGGCGCGACGCTTGCCGGCGCGCTGCTTCTTGCCATGGTCTTCAACATCCTGAACTTCGAAAACGGCCTCGGCTGGATCTCGCTTTCGGCCTATTGGCAGTCCGTCATCCGCGGTGCCTTCCTGCTTGTCGTCGTCGTGCTTCAGGCAAAGCTGATGGCACGGCATCGCAGCACTTAAACTGAACGTCGCGAACGGGGCGCGAACATCCACAGGACGAAACGGGGAAACCTACCCCTGGATTAGCCCTCGTGGAGCAGGAACAAGGCGTGACCGTAACGGCCGTATACGCGCACCAATCGGCCTGCGTATCGCAGCGATTGGCAAACAGTAAAAAAGGCCGGAGCGCACTGGCCCCGGCCTTCTTTTCTTTTTCGCTCTCAAGGCTTCTGCCAGTACATCCATGGTCAAAAGGCGAAAGCGATACGTCATTGCCAGCATCAAATTGAAATGCGCTCGACAATTACGTTTATGAAATATTTATACTTCTCCGCGATCGCCGAAACAAGCTGTCCATTCGGGCTAATCTCAACGAGGCGTACGCCTTCTTGCGGTGAAACACGTGTTTCGCAACCGCAGAGGAGATCCCTTATCTGCCACTGCCGCCGTGAATTCCGCCTTCCATCGTTGAAAGGCGGCAGCGCATGTCGGCATCCCCGTTGGCCAATCGTCTTCAAGACAGGCAAATTGTGGAGGACAAGATGACGATCACCATTACCGCCTTTGAAAAATCACCGGATCGCGGCCGAGGTCTCGCGCGCGACATGCGCGTTCGCTGGGCGCTCGAAGAAGCGGGGCAGCCCTATGAGGTTCGCCTTGTTACCTTCAAGACCATGAAGGAGCCGGCCCACATCGCGCTTCAGCCTTTCGGGCAAATCCCCACCTATCAGGAAGGCGACCTTTCCCTGTTCGAGACCGGTGCCATCGTGTTCCATGTCGCAGAGCGCCATATCGGCCTGCTTCCGAATGACGCCGATGCCCGCGCGCGCGCAATCACCTGGATGTTCGCCGCGCTCAACACCGTGGAGCCGCCGATCCTCGAGCGGGAAGCGACCACCTACGTGGAGCGCGACAAGGACTGGTATCAGGAGCGCCTGCTGATGCTCGAAGATCGCATCCGCGTCCGACTGGCCCAATTGTCGCGGCGGCTTGCCGAGGCCGACTGGCTCGACGGCGCCTTCAGTGCCGGCGACCTGCTGATGGTGACGGTGCTCCGCAGGTTGGAAAGTTCAGGCTTGCTGGACGAGTATCCCAACCTTTCCGCCTACGTCACGCGCGGCAAGGCGCGGCCGGCCTACAAGCGCGCCTTCGATGCGCAGCTTGCGGTCTTCACATCCGCCTCATCCGCCTGACAGGCGCATCACCGCAGAAAGGGTAGCCCTAGCTTTGCCTCGGCTGATCGTCGACCGCAGTCGGCCGTTCGCCCCTGGCGATCTGCAGCCCGTGGCGAAACAGGCGGGAAACGACCCGCATGAAATCGTCCATGTAGAGATAGATGACCGGTGTCACGAAGAGGGTCACCAGCTGTGACACCAACAGGCCGCCGACGACGGCGACGCCGAGCGGCTGGCGCAGTTCCGCGCTGGCGCCGCTGCCGATCGCAATCGGCAGCGTGCTCATGATGGCGGCAAAAGACGTCATCATGATCGGGCGAAAGCGCATCACGCAGGCTTTGTGGATGGCGTCAGCTGCCGGCGAACCGGCGCGCTGCAGCGTCAGCGCGACGTCGATCATCATGATGGCGTTCTTCTTGACGATGCCGATCAGCATCAGCACACCGACGATGGCGATGATCGAAAGGTCGAAGCCGCCAAAATAGATCGCAAGCAGCGCCCCGGATATGGCTGACGGCAAACCCGAAAGCACGGTCAGCGGATGGATGAGGCTTTCATAGAGAATGCCGAGCACGAGGTAGATGGTGACGATCGCCGCCAACACCAGAAGACCCTGGTTGGCGGCAGCATCTTTAAACAGCCGGGTGGTGCCGTAATTCCGGGTCGTCACCTCGGACGGCATGCCGATTTCTGCCTTGAGCCGATCGACCTCCGCAAGGGCGTCACCGAGGGCGACCTTGGCCGGCAGGTTGAAGGAAAGAGTGACCGCTGGCAGCTGGCCCAGCTGGTTGATGGTGAGTGGCCCGGACACGGTCTCGACACGGGCGAAGGCCCCGAGCGGAACAAGGCCGCCATTGGCACCACCGAGACGCAGTTCGTCGAACTTGTCGGCCGACCATTGCATCGAGGGATCGAGCTCGAGGATCACCTCGTAGCTGTCGCCCGCCGTATAGATCGTCGAGATCTGCTCGGTACCGAAACTGCCATAGAGCGTGGTGCGCAGCTCGCTCGCGTCGACTCCCAGCGTTGCCGCCTTGTCGAGGTCGACCACCAGGCGCGTTTGTGGCGCGTTGATCTGGAGGTCGCTGTTGACGTCGGTGAAGAAGGCCCGATCCGCGCTCATGGCGTCATGGAGCTTCTGTGCCCATTCGTTCATCAGCGGCTGATCAAGGCTCTGGAGCACCAGCTGGTACTGGCTGGCCGACGCGCGCGATCCGACCGAGAGGTTCTGGACCGGCGACATGAAGGCCTGGATGCCGGGGATCGCCGCCAGCTTGCGGCGCAGATCCGCAAGCACGGTTTCAAGTGGCGGACGCTCGCTCTTCGGCTTCAGCTCGACGAAAAGCCGGCCTGAGTTGAGCGCGCTCGACGCTCCACCCGAGCCGATCGTGCTTGCGACATGGGCCACGTAGGGCGAACTGGCAAAGACCGCCTCCACATTGGACTGGAGCTTCGACATGGCGGCGAAGGAAATGTCCTGGCGCGCCTGGGTCGTGACCTGCAACTGGCCGATGTCTTCCTGCGGGAAGAACCCCTTCGGGATCGTCGCGATCTGGTAGCCCGTGATCACGACGGTCAACAGGAAGAGCAGAAGCACCAGCGGGCGCGCGTTGATGCAAAGCGACAGCAGCCGCTCATAGGCGCGCAACAGCCGCTCGAAGCCTCGCTCGAAGGCGAGATCCAGCCGCCGCAGCCAGCGCGCCTTCTCTTCTCCGTCTCTCCTGGCCGGAAGCCGGGCCGCCAGCATCGGCGTGAGCGTGAGCGAAACGAAGGCCGAGGCGAGGATGGCAACGGTGACGACGATCGCAAATTCGTTGAGAATACGACCGATCACCCCGCCCATCAGTAGCACGGGAATGAACACTGCGACGAGCGACAAAGAGATCGCGATGATCGTAAAGCCGATCTCGCGCGAACCGATGAGCGCCGCCGAGAAGGCATCGATGCCGTCCTCCTCCATGTGCCGCACGATGTTTTCCAGCATGACGATGGCGTCGTCCACCACCAGCCCAACGGAGAGCGTGAGCGCCATCAGCGAGATGTTGTCGATCGAAAAGCCAAGCGGATACATCGCCGCGAAGGTGGCGATGATCGAGATCGGCACGGCAAGCGCCGGAATAAGCGTCGCCCAGAGGCGGCGAACGAAAGCGAAGATGACGAGGATCACCAGGCCGACGGTGAGGATCAGCGTGAACTGGACGTCGTGCACCGCCCCGCGGATCGACATGGACCGGTCGCTAAGCGTTTCGATCGCGGCAGCAGCCGGAAGCGACTGGCGGAGCGACGGCAGCAGGGCCTGCACCCGGTCGACGACCTCAACGGTATTTGCATCCGGCTGCCGCTGGATGGCCAGGATGATCGCCCGCGAACCGTCGTGCCAGCTTGCCGTCTGGTTGTTGGCAACGGAATCGATCACCGTCGCGACATCGCCGAGCCGCACGGGCTTGCCGTCGACGCTCTTGACGATGACATCCGCGAAACTGGCGGCATTCATGCGCTGCGTGTCGGCAACGATCGCCGCCTGGCGGTCGCTGGTCTGCGCGGTGCCGAGAGGCGAATTGTCGTTTGCCGCCGCAACCGCTGTCTTCAACTGGTCGACGGAAATGCCGCGCGCGGCAAGCGCATCAGGATGCATCTGAATGCGTACGGCATATTGCTGGCTGCCGAAGATGGACACTTCCGCCACCCCGTCGAGGACCGAAAGGGTCGGCGAAATCACCTGTTGTGCAATGGCGTCGAGGTCGGTGAGCGGCACGGTGCTGCTCTTCAGCGCCAGGAGCAGAACCGGCGCGTCCGCCGGATTGACCTTCCGGTAGCTTGGCGGCGCCGGCATGTCCTGGGGCAGCAGCCTGAGCGTCCGGGTGATGGCGGCCTGCACGTCGGCGGCGGCGGCATCGATGTTGCGCCCGAGCACGAACTCGATCGAAATCGAGGTCGAGCCGAGTGCATTCGTCGTCGAGATCGTGTCGATCCCGGCGATGGTGGCGAACTGCTTGATCAGCGGGATGGCGACCGACGTCGACATGGTCTCAGGCGAGGCGCCGGGCAACGAGGCAGAAACGTTGATAACAGGGAAATCCGTTCGCGGGAGCGCGGCGATCGGCAGGACCAGATAACTGAAAACGCCGGCTAGGATGAGCGCGACCGACAGCAAGACCGTGGCGATCGGCCGACGGATACTGAACTCGGACAGCGGCATTTCACGCACTCCCGAATGATGGACAAAACCTAATCCGTCGCGGCCTGACCGGCCGCGTTGGCAGCGACAACGGCATCTCCCGGCTTCAGCCGCGCCTGCCCTTCGACGACGACCCGGTCACCGGCGGCAAGGCCCGTGCCGATCGCAGCCTCCTTGCCGTCGTCAGCCAGAACGGACACGCCGCGGGTTTCGACCGTGTTGTCGTCCTTCACCTGAAAGACGAACGGGCCATCCTGTCCCGGCTGGACCGCAACGCTCGGGACAACAGGCGCCTGATGCAGTTGTGCCTGGTCGATGTCGACATCCACGAACTGGCCCGGCCAGAGCTTCTGCGCGGCATTGGGGAAGGTCGCGCGCATGGCGATGGTGCCGGAGGAGGTATCGACGGCGGAATCGATGAAATCGAGCATGCCTTCGCCGATGACCGTTTGCGTGCCGCTAGACCGCGCGCGAACCGGCGGGGGCGTGCCGCGATCAATCAGATCCTTGAACGTCTGCAGACGCTCTTCCGGCAGGCGGAACGTAACGTCGATCGGGTCGATCGCCGTAATCGTCACGAGATTGTTCGATGTCGCGCCCGATTGGCCGACAAGATCGCCAAGCGCGACCTGAACGGCGCCCAGGCGTCCACCGATCGGCGCGGTGATCTCGGTCAGGCTCAGCGCGACCTGATCGGCATCGACGGTCGCGCGGTCAGCGTCCAGGTTCCCTTGCGCCGCCTGTTGCAGCGAGAGAGCGGTGTCATAGCTTTGCTGCGTGCCGGTCTTGTCGTCGCGCAAGGTCTTGGCGCGCTCGAGTTCCGTGTTGGCGTCCGCAAGCTGTGCGGCATCCTTGGCGACGATCGCCTGGTCGCGGGCGAGCCCGGCCTTTATCGTACGGTCGTCGAGCGTGAACAGCAGATCGCCCGCCTTGACCATCTGCCCGTCCTTGACGTGGATGGCCGTGATCTGGCTCGCAATGCGCGCGCCCACTTCGACGGTGTCGGGCGCCTGCACGTTGCCCAGGGCATGGACGACAACGGGGACGTCTTTGAGCGTCACCGTCGCCGTCTGCACGGATACGGCGCCGCCGCGCCTGGCGCTGGCGGCCGCATTGGCCGGCAGTTTCGCCTCGGTCGGCACGGGCTTGCGCGCCACCATGAACCCGATCGCGGCGATCGAGAGAAGAACGACGGCAATACGACACGTGAGACTTGATCGGCTGACCATCAGCGCGCCTCCGCAGACCTTGCTGTCGGCACGCGGCAACAGCTGGTGCCGACCATCGGAAGCTGGGCCCAAATGTGGCCGCTTCAATGGCGCAACACCCTGAAAAACAATTAAAAATTGTTCATCTTTGGATGCCTTTCACCTCGTCTGGCGACCAAGGCTTCAGCGGTGACGCTTGCTTCGTCCCTCAAGCGTCGAGCGGCGCGCGTTCGACCGCGGCGGCAAGCGCCTGAAACAATTCGCGAAACCCGACTTCGCGTTCGCCCGGCTCGTCGAGACGATCGAGGAAGGCGGCCTGCTCGGTGTAGTTGAGGCGTGTTCCCTCGCCTTCAGCGGCAAATTCGAGAGTGCCGAGAGACGCCGAAATCCGCCGTCCCGCAACGGTCATCGTGTAGGAAAAGACGATGCGCTCATTCGCAACGATCTCGAGATAGATCGTGTCGTTGCGCAAGACCGGGCCGTTTCCGAATCGGAACCGGCTGTGCTCGCGGCCGCCGACCTCGAAAGACGCGGTGAATTCTTCGACCGTCCACCCCTCGCCTTCGACGAACCAGCGTCGTTTTGTGGCAGCATCGGCAAAGGCATGGAAAACGGTCGCCGGGGTCGCGGCGTAGCTGCGGCGAATGACGAAGGTGGCGTGGCGGACGGATCTTTCATTCATGCGCTTGGGTCTCGCTGCTGGTTGCGTCATCCCCCGCCCGCTGCTGGGCGGCGATCTTTTCGCCCTGATGCGTGGTGTTCTGCGCGACGATGATCCTCCAGACGCCATCCTGGCGTCGAAGAATGTAAAGCGGCCGTCCCTCGTCCTCGCCCGCCCGGCGGTTGCCGTCGGCATTAACCGGAATTTGCCGCACGTTCACCGCGGCGACATCCGCATGCAGGAGGGTGATGCGCTCGACGTCGTAGAGCGCCTGAAAATCGCGAAACAGGCTCGGGAGTACGGCGGCGGTGAAGGCGTGGATTGCCGGCGCGCCGACGATCCTGCGTCCGAACGCGGTCGTCCATACGGCTTCCGGCGCCAGCAATGAGACGAAGCCGTCGACGTCCCGGAGCCATTGGGTCTCTTCGACCCGGGCAACAAGTGCGAGAACGGCACTGACATCGCGGGCATCGGGAGGCGACACGCCGCCGGCTTGCTCGATCGCAGGAATGGGTCGCATGCGCGGCATCACGGCGTACTCCCGAAGGTGCGGTTTCCGATCGCTAGGGCCTGGGCGACAGATCCGGAAACGTGGGTGCGAAATACCGGATCCGCGCCAGGCCCTCGCAGCAGGAAAGCCTCGTCCGGCGGCCGGCCGGCGATAGAGGCTTCATCGACGTTGCACGGGACGGAAGGAGTGTCGGAACGGACGGTGATGCAATCACAGTCGTGCGCCTCCTGCGTGCCGGAGGTGTGATTGACGATCGGCCGTTTCATTCCCTGCTCCCTTGCCCCGTGGGTGGAGCATTGCCCGATTTAGATGATCGATGTAATTGCTCGAATATCGATCAACTTGATCAGGAATGGCGATCATGCTGGATGCCCTGACACTCGACCAGTTGCGCGTCTTCGTGGCGGTCGTCGACCACGGCTCGTTCCGGGCGGCGGCGCGCGCGCTCGGGCGTGCCCAGTCCGGCCTCAGCAGCGCCATCCTCAACCTCGAAACAGAACTGCGCCTGCCGCTTTTTGACCGCTCCCAGCACCGCCCCGAGTTGACGAAGGTCGGTGCGACGCTGCTTGCAGAAGCCAGGACCTTGCTGATCAAGGCCGACGCGCTGCGGGCCAAGGCGAACGGTTTCCATCAGGGCATGGAATCGGCCCTACGCGTAGCGCTCGACCCGCTGCTTCCCCTGCCCGATATCGCCCGGGTGATCAGCGATTTTACCCCCGCCCATCCCGGCGTGCGGGTGGAACTCGTGACAGCGCCGATGACCATGGCGTTGAGCCTGGTGCTTGACGGCGACTGCGACCTTGGCCTGACGGCTGCGCAGGAAACGGACGCACATATCGCCAGCGAGGCGGTCGCCGCCTTTCCCGGCATGGTGCCGGTCTGCGCCGGCGGTCATCCCCTCGCAGCCCGCTGCGATGGATCCGCCGGACTGACGACGGTCGACCTTGCCGACCATCTGCAGATCGTCGTTGCCGATCCCGCAGCCGATACGCAGGCGGTGAGCTACGCGGTGTTTTCGCAGCAAACGCTGAGGGTCAGCGACCTTGCGACAAAACACGCGCTCATTCTTGCCGGGGCCGGGTGGGGTCATCTGCCCCTGTGGCTGATCGCGGCAGATCTTGGCGAAGGGCGGCTCTGCGAGGTGCCGCTGGCGGCCCGTAACGGTCTTCCCGGTCCGCTCCTCCCCTTCTACACGATCCGCCGGATCGATCGGGTCTGCGGCCCCGCAATGGAAAGCCTGTGCGGGCTCATGCTTGCGCACTTTCGCGGTCAGCGGCAAGCCACATCGGCGCTCCCCTGATCGGGACAGCAATACTCCGGCGAGAGCGAGAAGGCATCCAGGGGGTTGACGTCTGCGAGCGGAGCGTCTTCAGTTCGCCCCGAACAGGCTGCCGCCTTGCAACGGGGCAGCCGCGTCCCCATCTGCAGACCTCATGGCCGCCTGGCCGGGCGGCTTGTTCCCCATCGACCTGATCTTATCGCGTCGCGATCAAAGCGACGAACTTCATTCAGTAAAGGGTTCCCATGGCTCATTATCCAGACATTCTGCTTCATATCGACGGCGCATGGCGGCCGGCCCGATCCGGCAAGACCATCCCCGTCATCGACCCGGCCAGCGAGGAAGCGATCGGCCAGGTGGCCTGGGCCGAAGTGGAAGACCTGGATGAGGCGCTTGCGGCCGCCGAGAAGGGCTTCAAGACATGGCGGGCTACGTCCGCCTTCGACCGCGCCCAGGTGATGCGGTCGGCAGCCGCCCTGCTGCGCGAACGGGCCGGTGACATCGCCTGGCTGATGACCCGCGAGCAAGGCAAGCCGCTTGCCCAGTCGAAGGGCGAGATCCTTGGCGCCGCCGACATCATCGAGTGGTTCGCCGAGGAAGGAAAGCGCGCCTACGGCCAGATCATTCCGCCGCGCGCGCCGGACGTCACTCAGATGACGGTCAAGCTGCCGGTCGGTCCGGTTGCCGCCTTCACGCCCTGGAACTTCCCGATCAACCAGGTGGTGCGCAAGCTTTCGGCGGCGCTGACCACCGGCTGCTCGATCATCGTCAAGGCGCCTGAGGAAACACCGGCGTCGCCTGCCGAACTCATCCGCTGCTTCGTCGATGCCGGGCTTCCCGCAGGTGTCGTCAACCTCGTCTACGGCGTGCCGGCCGTCATCTCGGAATACCTGATCTCCCATCCGGTGATCCGCAAGATGTCGTTTACCGGCTCGACCCCGGTCGGCAAGATGCTGGCGGCCCTTGCAGGCCAGCACATGAAGCGTGCGACGATGGAACTTGGCGGGCATGCGCCCGTCATCGTCACCGATGACGCCGATGTCGAGCGCGCCGTCGCCATCATGTCCGCCAGCAAGTACCGCAATGCCGGCCAGGTCTGCGTGTCGCCGACCCGCTTCCTCGTGCAGGAACGCGTTGCCGATCAGTTCCTCGACGGCTTCGTCGCCGCCTCGAAAAAGATCAAGGTTGGCAACGGTCTCGAAGACGGTATCGACATGGGACCGCTTGCCAACGAGCGGCGCATCCCGGCGATCGAAAGCCTGGTCGCCGACGCCGTCGAACATGGCGCTCGTCTGGCAACCGGCGGTCATCGCATCGGCAACCGCGGCTACTTCTTCGAGCCGACGGTTCTCGCCGACGTGCCGCTTTCCGCCCGGATCATGAACGACGAGCCGTTCGGCCCGGTCTCGATCATCAATCGCTTCCATGATCTCGATGAGGCGATCAACGAGGCCAATCGCCTGCCCTTCGGTCTTGCCGCCTATGCCTTCACCGGATCGGAGCGCAGCGCCCACCGTCTGGCAAGCGAGGTCGAAAGCGGAATGATCTCGATCAACCATCTGGGCCTGGCGCTCCCCGAAGTCCCCTTCGGCGGCATCAAGGATTCCGGCTACGGCACAGAGGGCGGCTCGGAGGCGATCGAGGCCTATCTCGAAACACGCTTCGTCACGCGAAAGAGCGTCTGACGCCGCGGTCGGCGAAAGATCCACTCGCCCGAGAAAGCAACAAGGGACGGCGCTGACGCGCCGTCCCTTGTCCTATCATGCGTAGGCTACAACGCGTTGCTCATCCAGTCTTCATGCCCGTGACGGACGCGAACGACGAGGATGTCACCGTCCGCATCGATCCTGTAGACGACCAGATGCGCCTTGAACGGGTGGATGCGCATCGGCGGCGACAGTTCCGTGCGCTCGCGCGCCATGCGCGGGTTGGCCGCGATGAGGGCGAAGAGGTCGAAAAGCTCATCGTGATACCGCCTCGCCTGGGGCGAGCCAAAAAGGCGCACGCCATCCGCGGCGATTGCGATGATGTCTTCTTCTGCCGCGACGGAAAGCCGAAATGCCATTACTTGCGGTCGCGCGGCGCTTCAGCGCGCGCCAGCGCCGCAGAAAAGAGCGCGTCCTTGGAGCGCGATCCGACGCCGCTGTTAAGGCCGTCGCCGACAAAGCGCTGCATTGCCGCAACCTTGTCGTTGCGCTCCTGGTCCCTGCGGATGAGGTCGCGCACATAGTCGCTGGCATTGGCATAACGGCCCGTGCGTGCCTGCGCTTCCACCCAATCCTTCATCGGATCAGGCAAGGATACGTTCATCGTCGCCATGTCGGCCTCCATTGCTGCTGGAAGAATGACATAATTTGGCAAAGTTTGTCAAATGTGGAGCCTGCCCTTCGTGACGCCGCGCGGAATTCCTGCGACACCGCGATACCGCCGGCCGTACGCGGTTCTCAGGGCCCACTCCGATCGTCACTGCGGTTGACTATCGAGGTGCCAACCTCTCTGAATACCGTCACGACACATTAAACGACTGATTGCATCGGACTTGCGTGAATGACAGAGACGTCTCAACGAAATGGAATGGCCGCGACGGCCCCCGCCCTTTCCGAACCGGAAAAGAACATCATCATCGGCGGCGTTCTTCTCTCCATGCTTCTGGCGGCACTCGACCAGACGATCGTGGCGCCGGCGATGCCGACCATCGGCAAGGCGCTGGGACACGCCGACTACCTGCCATGGGTGGTGACCGGCTACCTGCTGACCGCGACGGCCATGGCCCCGCTCTACGGCAAGATCTCCGATATCTACGGACGGCGGCCGACGATCTTTGCGGCCATCATCATTTTCCTTGCGGGATCGCTGATAAGCGCGCTGGCGCCCAACATGCTGACGCTGATCGTCGGCCGCGCCGTTCAGGGCCTGGGTGGTGGCGGCCTGTTCGCACTGGCGCAGACCGTCATCGGCGACCTCGTACCGCCCCGCGAACGGGCGCGTTACGCCGCCTGGATATCGGGAACCTGGGCGGTCGCGAGCATCGCCGGTCCACTCCTGGGCGGCACTTTCGCCGAGCATCTGCATTGGTCGCTGATCTTCTGGATCAACATCCCGCTGGGGCTGGTGGCGATGGCGATCATCAACAAGCCGCTGAGGAAGCTGCCGACCGTCGCCCGCGCACACCGGATCGACGGGGCCGGAGCCCTACTGCTCGTCGCTGCGACGTCGCTTTTGCTGCTTGCGCTCAACTGGGGCGGCAGCCGCTATCCATGGCTCTCCGCCGTCATACTCGGCCTGCTCGGCGCTTCCGTCGTCCTCTGGATCACGTTTGCGCTGCGGCTGCTCAGGGCAAGCGAACCGCTGATCTCGCTGGAAGTCCTTGCCAATCCCATCGTCCGCTACGGAACGCTCGCCATGTTCCTGGCGCAGGGCGCCAATGTCGGGCTCTCGGTCTATATCCCCGTCTATGCGCAGACGTTCCACGGCCTGTCAGCCAGCAGTTCGGGTGTGGTGATGCTCGGCCTACTGCTTGGAACGGTTTGTGGAGCGACAACCAGCGGGCGGACGATACCGCGCATCGTCCACTACAAGAGGATGGCGCTGATCGGCGGCGCGCTTGCCTTCCTTTGCCTGGCGGCCGTTGCTGCTCTCGCCGGCCGGACCTCACTCGTCGTCCTCGAACTTCTGACATTCGCTGCCGGTTTCGGCTCGGGCATGACCTTCCCGGTGGCGACGATTTCGGTCCAGAATTCCGTCGACCAGACGCATCTTGGCGTCGCGACCGGGGTCCTGACCTTCCTGCGATCGCTCGGCGGCGCCCTTGGCGTTGCGGCCTTCGGCGCGATCGCCCTTGGCAACGGCCTGCCGCTCGCTGGCGAAGGGGTGGAAGCGCTCGGCGCGACGGTTACGTCGGCCGTGCCCTTCACCTATATCTTCATCGCGAGCGCTGCAGCGATGGCGGCAGCGCTCGCGCTTTTTCATCTCATGCCGGAAAAGCCGTTGCGCGGTCGCGACGAGACCGCGATGGCCGCTGCGGTCGATTAACAGCACCGCTGATGGCCGCGCCTGTCCCGGCGCGACCATCAATCGGATTGCGGACTTAGAACTCCGCCTTCAGCGACGCGTAGAAGGTACGTCCCGGGCCGGGCTGCTGCACCAGGCTCAAGGGATCGACATAATAGGCGTCGGTCAGGTTCTCGATGCGGAAGCTCGCCGTTAGGCTCTCGTTGATCCGGTATTCGGCGAATGCGTCCACAAGCGTATAGGGCTTCCAGTTGATCAGCGAGATGAACTGCGAAGCGCCCTGGGCGGTTACGTCGCCATGGCCGATCGCGCGCGATCCGGTGCGCGAAACCCGCCCGCCGACTGTCAGGGCATCGTCGAGGAACGTCTGCGACAGCGTCAACGCGACCGTGTATTCCGGCGGCACCTGGTTGGTGGCGTAGTCGGCATAGAGCGACTTGTTTCCGCAGGTGGTCGCCGTCCGGCAAAACTCGACATCGGTGTAGTAGTTGGCGGCAAGCTCGGCGGTAAAGCCGCCGCGTTCGTAGCGACCGGACAGCTCTATGCCCTGGAAATGCGCGCCGGCAATGTTGTGGATGCGCATGCCGGAGATACCGCGCGGATCGGTATACCATTCGCGCGAGATGTAGTTGTCGACATTCCAGTCGAAGAAGCCGAGCTTCATCATCGCCTGGTCGTCGGCTGAAAACACGCCGTCACGCCTGAGATTGGTGCCCACCTCCCAGTTGCTCGACCGTTCCGGGCGCAGGTTGGAATTGACGTTCATAGTGAAGGCCGAAACGCCCTCGAAGATGCTCGGCGAGCGCAACGCGTTCGAGTAGTTCACATAAAACTGCGTGCCGTCGAAGGGCTCCAACATCACGCCCACCGACGGGCTGAAGCCGCCGTCGCTGAGCGCCGTGTCGTAGGTGTAGCCGGGGCGGACCTGTTCCGGAGCGTTTCGATCCTCTGTCCAGTAGTGCTGGTAGCGCAGGCCACCATTGATCGTCAGCCAATCGGTGGCTTTCCAGGCGGCCTTGGCGAAGGCGGCCGCCTCCTGCCGCGTGCCGTCGCGAAGGTCGAGCCATGTCTCGAGTTCCGGCGTGAACTTGCTCGGTCGCGTATCCTCGCTCAGGAACGACAGGCCGTAGGTCAGGTCGAGCGGGCCGTAGTCGGTCGTCAAGGCCGACGTGTTTGCGACATCGGCGCCCCACATGAAGGTATCGGAGCCGGTGCGGAAATCCGCGGGCAGGCCGAAATCTCCGGGCTGCGGATAGAGCACGCCGCTCCGCCGGGGATTGCGCAGTTCCAGCCGCGTGGCCCAGAGATTGGCCTTGAGATCGATCAGGTCATTGTCGTCAGGCTTCCAGCCGTAGCGAAGCGTGCCGGCATCGACCTTCGTTCCGGCGGTCTGGCCCTGCTGTATGGCCTGGCCCCGGTCCGAGGTCAGGCGCGACGCCAGGAGGTCGCCGGCCTCGCTGCGAAACCCGTTGTAGCCGAACTGCAGGCTGTGACCGTCCTCGAAACGGACAGTGCCCTTGGCGAGATACGACTTTGTCTGGAGCAGGGTGTTCAACACCTCCTCGCCGGCGCGGTAGTTGGCGATGCCGATGTTCTCGATGTAGTCCTTCCAGCCCCGGGCGGGCGGCAGGCATACGCCGCTTTCATAGCAGAATGGCCGCGGCCCCATGCTCACTGGCACTGCCGAAGGTCCGTTGCTGCCGGCATGATAGTTGCCCTGGCGGCGATAGGCGTAGCCGGCAAGGAGGTCGACGTTTTCCTCCTGCATCGCGCCGACGATGCTGCCCGAGCCGCTGGTTGGATCGAAGAACGAGGGGCGGTCCATTCCGTCGCTCTTTGCCGTAGCGACCGGAGGCGCCCAGGTGCCACCCGGCCAGGCATAGCCGGCGGTGGTGCCGGCCGGCGGCGGCGTGGAGGTATTCGTGCCGAAGCCGCCCTTGACCCGGAGACCGAATGTCCGCCCCTCCTTCACGATGTCGCCGGCTTCCAGCGTGCGCATCGCCACCGTGCCGGCGATGCCACTCGATGCAACGTCCGAGCCCTTGGTGATATCGACGCCGCCCAGGAAATCCGGATCGACGAAGGTCCGGTTGGAGATGCCCTGATAGCCCTGGTAGACCGTGGCCGAATTGCTGGCGCCGTCGACAGTGACAGCGACACGCCCCATGCCCTGCATGCCGCGGATGTTGACATCGACGGCGCCCGCGCCGTTGCGCGCTTCGCCGGAGAGCACGCCCGGCGTGCCGCGGAAAATGTCTGCCGGGCTCGAGCCGCGGAAGCGGTCGATGTTTTCTTCCGAGATGTAAGCGGTCGGCGCAGCCGTTTCGTAGGGCGCATCGACCGGATTGATGATGCCGCCGCCGGCGACGATCGGCGCAAGCATCGTCGCACCGTCGGCAGCACCGGCCGCGTGCGCACCGGAAACGCGCTCGGTAATCGTGACGGTCCCGCCGCTCAGGCTATAGGAGAGGCCGGTGCCGGACAAAAGCTGCGACAGCGCCTCGGCCGGCGCGATCGGCCCGTTGACGGCAGGCGCGGATTTTCCCTGGGTCAGCGATGCCGAATAGGCCAGTTTCAGCCCCGACTGCCGCGCAAATGCCGTAAGCGCCGCGGTCAGGGATTGCGCCGGAATGTCGAAAGTGATGGCACCGGAGCGAGCCGACCGCTCCTGTTGTGCCAGAGCCGGCACTGCCGTTTGAAGTGAACCGACCGCCGTGGTTGCGACCACGACCGCGCCGAGAAGTTTGTTTCGCCCCGTTTGTCTGGACATCTGATCCCTATTCCCATGCTTTGAGCGAGGGACCGGTATTCCTTTTGGCAGGACACATCCCTCAAAAGCCGAGACGAGGCGGCACCCAAAAATCCGCAACCGCGTTCGAAAAAAAATGAAACCGGCTAGACCGCCGAGATCAGTGTCACGAAGCGGGTCATGCGTGTGACCCGGATCGGCAGGCCGGACGCAAGCGCTGCAAGCGAGGCGTCCGGCGTTCTCAAATCCAAAACGGCGCTGACCAGCGTCGATTTCAAGCGGTCGTGACTGAAGACGATCCAGCCGCCGTGATAGCGGTTGAGGGCCGCGACGACGTCGCCGAGCCGGCGGTTTTCGGCGACATACATGCCGGACTGCCAAGCGAGCGCGACTGCCGGATCCTGCACGGCAGGGCTGCCGATGGCGCCGTCACCACCGACCGACACACGCTCCCCTTCGGCGAGCGTAACGCCCATGAGGTCGCCGCCAGCCATTGGCGATACGCGAACGGAATGACGGGTCACGGCAATGCCGAGCGAACCATCGGCGGCATTGGCGTCCACATCGAAAGCGGTTCCAAGGGCCGTGACAATGGTTTCACCTGAGGCAACCTGAAACGGCCGCGCGTCCGCCGCCACGTCGAAAAATGCCTGGCCTTCCTTCAAAACCACCCGGCGGGCCCGCTCGTCGAAATCCACATCCATGGCCGTGCGCGCGTTGAGGATCACCCTCGACCCGTCGGGCAGGTCGATAGAACGGGTCTCTGCCGTGGCTGTCGCGTAATCGGAGCCGAGGATGCGCAGCCAGGGGCGCGAAGCGGCAAGCCCGCCGCCCAGGACAGCGATGCCGACCGCGCCGGTCAGAAGGCGGCGGCGTGAAAGGAGCGCGGTGTCGCGGCCGGGATAGATGAGGCCGGTGCGGCGATCGCGGCGCAGATGTGCCGCATCGTCCCACAAGGCTTCCGCTTCGACCGCTGCCGCCTCGTGCTCTGCGCTTTGTCCACGCCACGCCTCATAGGCGCGTTGGTCGTCTACGGTCGCCTCACCGGAATGGAGCCGGACGACCCAGCCAAGCGCCGCGTCGGAGATGTCTTTCGCAGGACAGTGCGTTGCCGTCGATGCGGGTTTCATCGCCCTTTCAGACATGGTCCATCTCGCGCCGCACGTCGCGGCAATGGCACAGCGCACGCAGCATGTGCTTTTCAACCATGCTGACCGAGATGCCAAGTGTTTCGGCTATTTCCCGGTGCGAATGGCCCTCGACCTTGTTCATGATAAAAGCCGTCCGGCAGGCGATCGGCAGTTCGTTCAAGAGTACGGATAGGGCTGCGACCTTGTCGCGAAATTCCAGCCGCAGCGCAAAGTCGTCCGACGACGACAGGCGGTCTGCCTGGTCCAGTTCGACCCGGCGCGACCACTCCCGCTCCAGCTTTATACGAAAGTCGATCGCCGCATTTCGGGCTGCCTTGAACAGGTAGGAACGCGGATGCTCGACGCTGCGGCGGTCGACCCTCACCATGCGCAGATAGGCGTTCTGCACCACTTCCTCACCGTCGTCCCGATTGCCGATCAGGCGCGAGGCGTAGCGTACCACCTCCTTGTGATGGCGCCTGAAGAGCAGGCCGAGCCAGTGGTTGAGAGAACTTGCCACGATGCTGCCCTTCCTAGCGAAGCGCGACGCGGCGGTCTTGGGAGTGGATTTCGACGGGCATGGCGCAAACTTCGCGGGGGATCCCGCGGCTTGATTGATGCCGCAGGCTAATACTTGTCTCTTATACTCATGTTTAATCGCCCAGCAAGCGCCTTGGGTAAAATGGCTGCAGATTTTGCAGATCAAACCGGCTCAAGGCACGGCACCGGACCGTCCGCGAATAACAAGCACGGTCGCCTTCTGCCGCGCCGTTTTCCTCAAACGGTGCGGCGGCTGGCCTGGCGGTAGTGGTCATCTTGGTCGAGGCATTTCCGGCATGCCCGGGGAGGTCGACCTCGGATGGTAAGCCCGGAACTGCGCCCGGGTGTCCCGATTGCGGACATCGACATTGCGAAGGAGCTCGGTGTCCGCTCTTCGTTCAAACCGCCTGTTCGAAATCCGTCGAAACGGAAACCGTGCGCCACCCGCAGCGTCGCCCTGACCGAAGCGGGGGAACTTCTGCTCGCCCGTGTCGCGCCCGCCTTCCGCGACATCGAGGACGCGATTGACGACCTCAACAATTTTCGGGGGGCGCCGATCGGGCGGCTGAGTTTCAACACGGCACGCGCTTCGGCAAAAATGGTGCTCCTGCCCCTCGTCGCGAGATTTCTCGAAAGTCATCCGAAGCTCAACATCGAGATCGTCGTCGACAACGACCTGGTCGACATGGTGTCGGAGGGTTTCGACGCCGGCGTTCGCTTCGGCGAGATCGTCGCGCTCTGCCGCAACGTCGCCGCGGACCTCGCGCCGCTCGCCATCGACGAGGGCTACGATCTGTCGTTCGAGCAAAACACGGAGCTGTCGATGATACAGGGAGACGCAGTCTCGCTCGAACGCGCGGTTACCAATCTCGTCCAGAACGCGATCGAGCATGCGGGAAACCAGGGCGTCATCGCGTGCGGGTCGAGCCGGACGGCGTGATCGAAGTCAGCGACGACGGCCCTGGCATTCCGGAGGCGGAACGCGAGCGCGTCTTTGAGGCTTTCTACCGCCTCAATCCACGGGAACGCGGCGCTGGTCTTGGCCTCAATCTCGTTCTGCAGATCACGGAGCGACACAATGGCCGTGTGAGCATCCTGACCACCCCGAGCGGGGGCGCCTGCTTCCGGTTGGCCTTCCAAGGCGCGCGCATCTGAGCTGCAATCCACGGTATTGCAACAGGCAGACTTAAACTTTTGGCGCGTGAAAACGGTCCGGAAAGCGGCCAAAATGGGCCTTTTCGGCGAAAGAAAATCGAACTGGGGTCTATTTCGGCGGTTGGAAAGCAAAATTTAACCATACTTCTCCATCTTTTGTCCATCAGTCGTCAAGAAGGGGACAATCCAGAAATCGCGCAGCGGCGTTCGCTCGCCGGGGTGAGAGCCTTTGTGAGATTTTCTGGCTTGATTTGCGTTGTTGAGTAAGATCATTCGCCCACAGTCTTTGCACCGTCTGTTGCGCCCATTGCTGATCACTTGCTGCGGCACCGCCCTCGTCGGCGCGGCTGCGTGGTCGCTTGTCGGCATGGCCGCAATCGGCAATTCCTACGCGCATGGTTCCGGCCGCCTGCTGCCGAAGCCGCAGCTGCATTTGGCTGAGAAGACCAAAGAGCGCGTCTGGGACAAACACGCCAGAACCAACCAGGCGACGCGGCTCGTGGCCGCCGCCGCAGCGCAGCCGGTCATGGTCGCAAGCCTCGCTCCCAGCGAGGCGAGGTTCGCGTCCGATCCCCTGTTCCCGATGGACGAGGAAACGATCGGCAAAAGTGCCCGGATCGCAGCCGCGGTGAAAAAGGCCGTACTGGCGTCCGAGAAAGTCGCAAGCAACTCCACTCCCTCGACCGGGGCCCGCCGCCCGGCCGTAACGATTGGCCTGCCGGCGCCGGAACGCTTCGCGCCGATCACCAGCGTTGCCGCGGCCAAAAATCCGGTCCAACTCGCCTACGCCACCCCCTCCCAGAGCCACGTGGAAGGCAGCGCCTTTTCCGCTTTGTTGACGGCGCCGTCCGAGGACGATCTCGCCGAACAGCCGGACCAGGACCAGGACGAGACGGAAGACACGGCCGCCCTGCCGAGCCATGAGGACACGCCCTCGGTCGGTCCCATGCCGCAATTCCGCCCCCGCACCGCGCAGGCGGAAAAGCCGCCCGCCGAAGACGAAAAACCTGCGACCAAACAGGCGGAAGCCGCGGCGGTGAAAAAGGAAGAAGAGTCCGCCAAGGCAGACGAGGACGAAGCGCCGAAGAAGCAGAAGCTTGCCTATGCGCGACCGGAAGATCCGACCGAAAACAGTGCCGGCACCGGCTTCGGCCAGGCGCTGCGCAACATGTTTGGCGGCGGAGCGAAAGCCGGCAACGGCGTCGCCGTCTACGACATCACCGCCGCCAAGGTCTATATGCCTGACGGCAGCGTACTCGAGGCCCATTCCGGTATCGGCAAGATGGCCGACAACCCACGCTACGTCGACGTCAAGATGACCGGGCCGACGCCGCCGCACACCTATAATCTCAGGATGCGCGAAACCCGTTTCCACGGGGTCGAAGCGATCCGCATGCTGCCGGTCGACGGACGGAACAAGCACGGCCGCGACGGCTTCCTGACGCATAGCTACCTGCTGCGCGGCAAGCGCGCGGAATCCCATGGCTGCGTAGCCTTCGCCGACTATCCGCGGTTCCTGACCGCCTTCAAGCAGGGCAAGGTCAAGCAGATCGTCGTGGTGCCGAGCGGTGGACGCGCGGCCGGCATGCGCCTGGCACAGAACGGCCGGAACTCTTGAGCGGAGCCGGCCCAACGGACGGATTGCGGGCAGCCGACGGTAAAGGTCTTTCGCTGATGAGGAACGGGCACTAAGATCCGGGCTTCGACAGGAGCGAGAACGAAGAGGACCGGGAGACCGTCATGTGCCGAAACATCAAACCCCTGTTCAATTTCGAGCCGCCGGCGACGAACGCCGAGGTGCATGACGCTGCACTGCAGTTCGTGCGCAAGCTAAGTGGAACCAACAAGCCGTCCAAGCGGAACGAAGCCGCGTTCGAGCATGCCGTCAATTCGATTGCCGCATGCGCGCAGGAACTGCTCGACGCACTCGAGACGTCACAGCCCCCACGCAACCGCGAGGAAGAAGCCGCCAAGGCGCGCGCACGGAACGCCCTCCGCTTCGCCTGACGGCGGCCGGAGCCCGCTGCGGCTTCGTGCCTGTGAACCCAACCTATATCGCAAACACCGTCGCGCGGCGCAGCGTCACGTAGCCGCTGTCGCCGGCCTTCACGACCCGCTCCGGCTCCAGGTCCAACTCCAACGGCACGCCGCGCTCGGTCGTCGCGACCACCCGGCGGCCGCCCGGGCGATCCATCACCCGGCTGATATTGGCAGCGATGCCGGGACCTCCGATCGCCCAATCGAGATCGACCGGCCGGGCGTAAAGCTCGGCCTTGCCGTCGGCGATCCCTGCAGCGTCGATGACCACGCCATCGGCATAGGCCCGACCGTCACGCACCTCGGCGGGCAGCATGTTGGCATCGCCGAGGAACTTCATGACGAAGGCCGATTTCGGCTCGCGGCAGACCTCCTCCGGCGTTCCCTGCTGGACGATGTGGCCATCCTTCAGGATCACCACACGGTCGGCAAGATCGAGCGCCTCTTCCTGGTCGTGAGTGACGAAGAGCGTGGTGATGCCGAGCTGGGTATGGATTTCGCGCAGCCAGCGCCGCAGCTCGCGCCGGACATTAGCATCAAGCGCGCCGAATGGCTCGTCGAGCAAGAGCACCTTGGGATCGACGGCAAGCGCACGGGCCAGGGCGACGCGCTGGCGCTGGCCGCCGGAGATCTGCGCAGGAAACCGTTCGCCGAGCCCTTCGAGGCGAACCAGGCGCAAAAGTTCAGCGACCCGCACCTGGATCGCCGCCTTGTCGCGCTTGACCTTCGAGACCTCCATGCCGAAGGCGATGTTCTGGGCCACCGTCATGTGCGGGAAAAGCGCGTAGTGCTGGAACACGAAGCCGACGCCGCGATCGCGCACGGGGATGTCGGTCGCATCCTGGTCGCCGAAATAGATGTGGCCGCCATCGGCGAATTCGAGCCCGGCGACCATGCGCAATATCGTCGTCTTGCCGGAACCGGAGGGCCCGAGCAGCGCGACGAGCTCGCCACTTTCGATCTCGAGCGACACGTCCTTGACGGCACGGAAGGTTTGGAAAGTCTTGACGACGTGGTCAAGGCGGATCTTCATGATGCATTCTCCGCGGAATTGGCAACTGGGCGGACGCGGCCCGCCCCTTGGCGCTCCAGAGCGACCTTGGCGATGATGGTGAAGACGGCAATGAGCGCCAGAATGGACGCCGACGCAAAAGCGCCCGCCGCCTGGTAATCGTGATAGAGCAGCTCGATATGGAGCGGCAGGGTGTTGGTCTGGCCACGGATGTTGCCCGACACGACCGAAACCGCGCCGAACTCGCCCATCACGCGCGCATTGCAAAGGACGACGCCGTAGAGCAGCGCCCATTTGATGTTGGGCAACGTCACCGAGAAGAAAGTGCGAAAGCCGGAAGCGCCGAGGGAAACGGCCGCCTCTTCGAGGTCCCTCCCCTGCGCCTGCATCAGCGGAATGAGCTCGCGGGCGACAAACGGCGCGGTGACGAACATCGAGGCGAGCACGATGCCGGGAATGGCAAACAGGATCTTGATGCCATAGGCATCGAGCGTCGGGCCAAACAGGCCCTGCAGCCCGTAGACGAAGAGATAGGCAACGCCCGCGACGATCGGTGAAACCGAGAACGGGATCTCGATCACCACCAGCAGGAAACCCTTGCCGCGGAAATCGAACTTGGTGATCGCCCAGGCGGCGGCCACGCCGAAGGCGGTGTTGACCGGTACGGCGATCAGCGCGGCAAGCACCGTGAGCATGATCGCGTGGCGCGTGTCGGGATGCAGGATCGTGTCGCGATAGACCTGCCAGCCCTTGGCAAAGGCTTCGACACCGATGATCAGCAACGGCGCGAGAATGAGGAACGCGCCGATGATCAGTACGGCGCCGATCAGGGCGCGGCGGAACACAGGTCCGTCGCCGACCCGCGGCAGCGTGCGTGCGGTCTTTTTGAAACGCATGGTCAGGACCTCCGCGTGTAGCGCAGCGCCCGCGCCTGCAGCCAGTTGGTCACGGCGAGCATGAAGAAGGCCGTCAGCAGCAGCACGGACGCGATCGCCGCCGCCGCCTGGTAATCGTATTCCTCCAGCCGAATGAAGATCAGCAGCGCGGTGATCTCGGTCGACATCGGCTGATTGCCGGCGATGAAGATGATCGCACCGAACTCGCCGAGCGAGCGGGCGAAGGACAGGGAGACGCCGGCGAGAAGTGCTGGTGTCAAGAGCGGCAGGATGACCTTGCGGAAGATCGCGATATCCGAGCCGCCAAGCGACTGTGCCGCCTCCTCAAGCGCCGGATCGAGATCCTCCAGCACCGGCTGCACCGTGCGCACGATGAAGGGCAGCGACGTGAAGCACATGGCGATCATGATGCCGATAGGGGTATAGGCGACCTTGATGCCGTAGTCCTCGAGGATCGAGCCGAACACGCCGTTGGTCGTGAACAGTGCGGTCAGCGAAATACCGGCAACGGCCGTCGGCAAAGCGAACGGCAGGTCGACCATGGCATCGACGATGCGGCGCCCCGGGAAGCGGTAGCGCACCAGCACCCAGGCGAGCGCCAGGCCGAAGAAGAGATTGAAGAGCGTCGCGCCAAGCGCGGCCGTCACGGTGACGCGATAGCTTGCGAGCGCCCGCGGCGACGAGACGATCTGCCAGTAATCGAGAGGGCCGAGGCTCGCCGCCTTGAACACGAGGGCTGCCAGCGGCAGAACGACGATCAGGCTCACATAGAGCAGCGTCACCCCCAGCGACAGGCGTAACCCGGGCAGGACATTGCGTCTCAAGCGTTCATTTCCTTGTCATGTCATGGTGAAACCCGGCAGACGGTTCGTCTGCCGGGCTGATTGATTGCGAGGTCAAAGAGCGATCAGCGGCTGCCGTAGAGCTTGTCCAGGATGCCGTCGGACGCGAAGTGCTCGGACTGGATCTTGCTCCATCCGCCAAAGACGTCGTCGACATTGACGAGGCGAATATCCGGGAACTGCGCCTTGAATTCGCCGGCAACCTTCTCGTTGCGGACGCGATGGCCGAATTCGGCGGCGATGCGCTGGCCTTCCTCGGTATAGAGGAAGTCGAGATAGGTCTTGGCGAGCGCCTGCGTGCCGTGTTTCTCGGCAACCTTGTCGACGACCGCGACCGGGAATTCCGCGAGCAGGCTGACCGACGGGATGACGGCTTCGACCTTGTCGGCGCCATACTGCTTGGCGATGCTGCGGGTCTCGGCCTCGAAGGTGATCAGGACGTCGCCGGTTTCGCGCTCGACGAAGGTCGTGGTCGAGGCGCGGCCGCCGGTGTCGAACACCGGAACGTTGTCGAAGATCTTGGTGATGTAGGCCTCGATCTTCGCCTCGTCGCCCTCATAGGCCTCCTTGGCCCAGGCATAGGCCGCCAGATAGGTGTAGCGCGCATTGCCCGAGGTCTTCGGATTGGGGAAGACCGCGTGAACGTCGTCACGGGCCAGGTCGGACCAGTCCTTGATGTTCTTCGGGTTGCCCTTGCGCACCAGGAAAGACGGGAAGGAATAGAACGGCGAGGCATTATTCGGGAACGCCTTCGCCCAGTCCTTGGAGACAAAGCCGTTCTTGGCCAGGAATTCGATATCGGTGGTCTGGTTGAAGGTGACGACGTCGGCTTCCAGGCCTTCGAGGATCGAGCGGGCCTGCTTCGACGTGCCGGCATGCGACTGGTCGATCGTCACGCCCGGATGCTGCTTGATGAAGGCCTCGTTCTCGGCCACGAAGAGTTCGCGCGAAACGTCGTAGGAGGCGTTGAGAAGCTTCGTCGGCTCCTGTGCCAGCGCAGGGGTCACAAAATGCGCGACAAGGGTGGCGCCGAGAATGAGGAGGCGTTTCATGCGGTTCTCCGGTGTTGATGCTGCCCCAGAACCTATCGGCAGGCGTGTGGGAGCGCGAGGGAACGCGGACCCTGGTTGTGCCAAGCCTTAGAAATTTCGTCTCGTTTCCGCTCAGTTTAGCGGAGTTTTTGCCTCAGCTTTCCAAAGGCAACCAATAGCTTATAGTCGGCGACTGACGTATCAGGACCCGTCGGGGCCTTGCATCCATTGCGGGATATCCCGTTTGGCATGCAGAACGCGCCACACGTCGATATGGTCGGCCTGCGGACGGTAAAAGACGATGTAGGGATATGTCCTCAACCCGATGCTGCGCAGATCGGGGAGTGTCAATTCGTAGGCATATCGCAACGATCCGGCCTCCGGATGGGTGCCGATCAGGTCGTACGCGGCCTGAAGCGCGTCGATAAATCCGAGAGCGACGTCCGGCCCCGCCTCGGTTGCGTAAAAATCGATGGCCGCGTCGACATCGTTGCGGGCCAGTTCGCGTGGAATGATCGGCTTGCCGCTCACTTCGGCCGTCGGCCGCCCACCCGGTCACGCAAGCCGGCAAAATAGTCGGCGTCGGCAGGCTCGGCCTGCGCGGAAGCGGCGCCGTCGAGCAACAGCCGGCGCAGATTGAGCCGATCCTGATCCCGGCGGATCAACTCCCGGATATACTCGCTGCTCGTCCCATAGCCTCGCCCGGCGACCTGCTCATCGACGAAGCTTTTCAGATGGTGCGGAAGGGATATGTTCATCGTGCTCATGGGGGAAGATTAGCGACCATGGCAAAATTTGGCAAGGATGACGGCTTTGTGGTCCTTCTCAAGCTCGCGCTCGCGACGGAAAGTCATTCCGGCGCCACCGATCTGGCATTCTGGGGACTAGATACATCCCTGGCGCTTTGACTAGATAGGCGTTCAAGGCAGGGTTGGCGATTCGATGACGATATACTTCAAGGCAGGAATTTCCGATGAAACGGCGCTCGGGATGATCGAGCGGTGTTTCTCCGATGCGAACGACTATGACGGCTATCTCGACATTTTTGCCGACTACACCGAAAAGACCGTCTCGTGGAGCAAGGGCAGATCCGTCGAGGAGTTCAAGGACCAGATCACCGAGGCGCTGCGCGCGGCCTGGGAAGCTTCGCCCTTCTGGCAGGTCTATGAGCGCCGCGAAGAGCGGGACGACGCTGGCACCAACGAAATTCGAAGGGCAGCGATCGCGCTGACCCGCACTTATGGCGGCGTGGTCGTGATCACCCTCAGCCTGCTTGGAAGGCGCAGCAGCGCGAATGACCTCGAACTGGTGTTCGTCTGTTTCCAGGAAGATGCGCAACGCCGGAATTTCCGGGTGCGTTATGACGGGAAGTTCATTCCGTCCCTGAATGCCTGACGCCACCCCCGGGTCATGGAGACGAAGGGCGATGACAACCGACTATGATGCCGATGACGCCTTCGCCCTGATCGTTGCAAGCTTCCGCCAGGTGACCGGCAAGGCGCTGGTCGACCATCCGTTCGACGGCCGTTGGCTTTACGAGAGCGCACCCTTTGCGCTTTTGGCGCACGACCGATCGGAGGACCCGCGTTTCTTCTACGCCAACAAAACCGCGCAGGCCTGCTTCGGCTACACCTGGCAGGAGTTCATCGGCATGCCGTCGCGCCTCTCGGCCGAGGCGCCGAACCGCGAGGAACGGCAGCGTCTTTTAGACAGCGTCTCCACCAAGGGCTTCATCGACAACTATCGCGGCCTTCGGATCGCGAAATCCGGACGCCGCTTCTGGATCGAGAACGCCATCGTCTGGCAGTTGGTGCGCGCCAACGGCGAACATGCCGGCCAGGCCGCCATGTTCCACAGCTGGAAGGATCTGTAAGCGCGCCGCCCCGAGGCGGAGGGTGCGCCTCGTCTGCTTCTTCTCAATTCAACAGCCGGACCAGTGCCAAAGCAACACCGGGCGACAGCGTGATGATCGCCAATCGGATGAGGTCGGCAATGACGAAGGGCATGACGCCTCGGTAGGTCTGCACGATCGGGACATCCGTCGCCAGCTTGTTGATGATGAAGACGTTGAGGCCGATCGGCGGGGCGGAAAGACCGATGCCGACGACGATGAGGACGAGAATGCCGAACCAGATGGCGACATCCTCGGTCGGCATGCCCAGATCCAGTGTCAGGATGATCGGAATGAAGACCGGCAGCGTCAGCAGGATCATCGCCAATTCGTCCATGACGGCGCCAAGCACGAGATAGGTGACGAGCATGCCGCAAATGACGACATAGGGCGGCAGGCCCGACTGTCCGACCATTGCGGCAAGCGTCGCCGGCATCTGCGTCAGCGCCAGAAACGCGCCGAAGACTTCCGCGCCGAGCAGGATCAGGAAGATCATTCCGCTGGTTTCGGCCGTCTGCAGCAGAGCGTTTTTCAGGGCGCCGAGGCTCAAGGTCCTTTGCAGCAGGCCGACCAGCAGCGTTACGGCAGCCCCCACCGCGGCACCTTCCGTCGGCGTGAACACCTCGCCATAGATGCCGCCGACCACCGTGACGGCGACGACCGCCGCCGGCACGATCGCAAAGTCCGCAGCCAGCAGCAGCAGGCCGAATATCGCCAACAGGATCCCGCCGACCGTCCCGAGCGAGCCGAGCAACCAACCGATGACACCACCGGCCAGGATGATCAGACCCAGCGGCCTCGCCCAGAACGGACGAGGCGTTCGAACCGTCTCGGTCGCCGTCACCGGCGGCGCGAGATCGGGCCTGCGCCGCACGACGATCGCAATCGCGATCAGGTAGAAGGCGGCCGCCAATAGCCCCGGCACCAGGGCTGCCTGAAACAGCTTGGCGATGTTCTGCTCGGCGGTGATCGCATAGACCACCAGGATCACGGATGGCGGAATGAGGATGCCGAGGGTGCCGCCGGCGGCAATCGTCCCGGTGCCAAGCCCGACGTCGACCCGGGCTCGGCGCAGTTCCGGCAGCGCCGCGCGTCCGAAGGTCGCCGTGGTTGCGACCGACGAGCCGCAGATCGCGCCGAACCCGGTGCAGGCGGCGATGACGGCCATCGGCATTCCGCCCTTGAAGCGTCCGAAGCCCCGCTCGGCGACGCGAAACAGCGTTGCGGCAATGCCCGACTGCTCGGCGAGCGCGCCCATCAGGATGAAGAGCGGGATGACCGAAAGCGTGTAGCTGGCAAACTGGCTATAGGTGTTGGTCTGCAGATAGTAGACCAGCGCATGCGGGCCGGAGAGATAGGCATAGCCGGCAGCACCGACCGCAAGCATGGCAAGAGAGATCGGCATCCGGATGGCGATCAAGAGCAGCATGGCCGCAAAGCCGACGAAGGCAATGGCAAAACCGCTCATCGGCCGCCTCCAATTTTCAAGAGGGAAACGGAAAGTCCGATGACGGCCGCGAGCGCCGCGAGCGCGGCACAGGTCAGATAGACCGGCCAGATCGGCCAGGGCAGCTGGATGAGGGTCGTCCCGTATCCCCTCGCCTCCAGGCCACCGGTAAACAGCCCCCAGGCAAAAAACGCCAGGCAGCCGGCCAAAAGCAGGTCCCACAGGCCGTCGATGACCCGGGTGACGCGTGCAGGAAGAGCCATCGTGAAGGTATCGACAGCAATATGGCCATTGCGGGCCTGCGTGTATGCGAGAAAGGAGAAGGCGGCGACACCGACCGCCACCTCCACCAGTTCGTAATCGGCCGGCACCGGCCGATTGAACAGCCAGCGGCCCAGCACGCTGACGGTGACCAGTCCCGCCGCAAGGCAAAGAAGCGTGCCGCCGATGAGTGCCAAACCGGCCGCGAGGCGTTCGACTTCCCTGCGTCGCGGCACCCTCACCGCATCCTCGTATCCTACGTCTTCCATTGTTGAGGCCCCGAGCTGTTGGTTCATGCAGCGGCGCGTTCAGGCGCCACGTTCACGGCAGTGCGCTCAGGCGCCCGAATATTTCTGGACGAGCGCTTGCGCTGCGGCGATCAGCGCCTTGCCGTCGAGGTCCTTGGCCTTCATGTCCTCGATCCACTTGTCGTGGACGGGCCTGGTCGCCTCCACCCACTTCGCTTTTTCGTCCTCGCTGATCGTGCTGATTGTGCCTTCTCCGGATGCCTCGATCGCGGCGCGCACTTCTGCGCCGACACTGTCCCACATCTCGCCGGCCTTCTTGGCGAAGGCCATGCCGCTGTTGGCGTCCAGCACGGCCTTGAGGTCGGCCGGCAATGCCTCGTACTTGCTCTTGTTCATCGCCAGGAAGAAGGTCGCGGTATAGAGCGTCGGCGAGCCCGGGATCTCGGTGTGGAACTTGGTAAGCTCGTTCACCTTGATCGAAGGCACCACTTCCCACGGGAGTACGCAACCGTCGATAGCCCGCTGCGCCAGTGCTTCCGGCACCTGCGGAATGGGCATTCCGACCGGCGTCGCACCCAGTGCCGCCAGTGCCTCACCGGCAAGGCGTGTGGGATTGCGAAGCTTGAGCCCGGCGAGGTCCGCACTGGACGTCACTTCCTTGTTGGTGTGGATCAGGCCTTGGTCGTGCGCCCAAAAGCACAGGAGCTGGGTGTCGCCGGTTTCCTTCAGCACATGCGTCTGGCCATATTCCTGGCAGGCCTGTGCGTTGACGGTCGCCTCCTTGGCGGCGACGAACGGTAGTTCGAACACTTCGGTGGATGGGAAGCGTCCAGGCGTGTTGCCGGGCAAGGTCCAGACGATGTCGACGACGCCGTTCGACGCCTGATCGTAGAGCTGCGGCGGCTTTCCGCCGAGCTGCATGGCCGGGAAGATGTCGACCTTCAGCGCGCCACCGCTTTGGTCTGCCAGCGATTTCGCCCACGGCGTCAACAGCCGCTGATGAACGTTGGATGCCGGCGGCAGGAAATGGTGCAGTTTCAGCGTGATAGTTTCCTGGGCGCCCGCCACACCCATTTTCAGAACGAAGGGCGCGGCAAGCAAGGCACCGCCGGTCTTCATCATATTCCGTCTGCTCAGTTTCATAGGTTCCTCCCTGTCGACCCCATATTCACGCGCGGCGAACATCGCATGCCCGCGCCTGATCCTTCACGTCACATGAAGGTTATCCGGCGGGCAGATCTCCCCGGTCGCTTGAAACTTCCCTTTGCTCCTCATCGGAAAGCCTCAATCCATTAACATGTTAAGTTTATTTTGAACCGACTGTCAAGCGACGGCATCGGGCGACAAGGCCGCATGAAGTGACCGCACGGACACGTCCTCGTGAACGTGCCGGGTCGAGCTTTCGTTTAAGGATTCAAGCCTGAAGCACGCAAGCACACGGCGCCCGCGAAAAGGCGCTCTGAAGGTGCCGATCGCACACCTTTGCACCTGGAGATGCGATCAGAGCGTGAGCGTCTGCACAGTCCCCGCATATTCGCAGTCGAGCTTCCAATCGGCGCCCTCCTGCCGGACGCGCAGGAACGTCGCCCCATCGCCGGGATCGGGCCTCGTCGCATTGACGATGCAACGATAGCGCGTGGCGTTGTAGTCGAACTCGAAGGTCTCCTGTTCGACGATGTCCTCGTCGATGCCGTTTGCAAAGGGATAGGGCGCATACATCGCCGCCGTATGGATCGAATGAACGGTCGTGATCGGTGTCCCGTCCATTTCCGTCAGCTTCGCGGTTGCGATGCAGCCCCGATGCTCATCACCGGAGAGCAACACGACATGCTTGATCTTTCCGGCGGCGATAACCCCAAGCACGTCGCGCAGGCTGTTTGGATACCCGTCCCAGCCGTCGGAGCGCAGCGCGCTCAGATTGTCCGGACTGAGACTTGTGTCCCGTTGAACCGCACGGCGATGACGCGGCAGGAACATCGATGGCGACGCGATGAATTTCGGGCCTGCGGCCGCAAGCCACGCCACAAGCTTGCCCATCGTCTGGCCGACGGCCAGCCCCGGGTCGAACAGGGTCGCGTTGGCAAGCCCGGCGCCGACCTTGCGGTGCGTTCTTTCTGTCCGGGTGTCGAGCAGGAAAAAGTGAAAGCCGTCGTAGTCGAAGGTGTTGTGCTGAACGTTCAGCTTGGTGTCCAGTCCACGCTGGTACTTCTCGAAAGCCGCAAAACCATCCTTCTTCAGCGTTGCATTCGAATCGATATCTTTCGGAGACGCGAGCGGCTCCCAATTGTCGTCAATCTCGTGGTCGTCCAGAAGCATGAACGACGGAATGCGGCGCAACACCTCGCGCACGTTGCGTTCGCGCAGCCACGCCTCGTAAGGCAGCCGATATCGGTCGTCGTTTGTCGCCGGATCATAGAGCCCGGCGGTCGGATCGACATAGACCTGATCGCCGACGAAGAGAGCAAACTTCGGCTGGATCCCCGCCCCTGCCCCGATCCTGTCGGCAACGCGCCCGTAGGAGCGATAGGCAACCTTGCCGTCGATGAAACCGGCCGGGTACTGGCACGAGCCCAGAATGAAGCTGGTACCGGCGGGCGAAGGGAGCGCCGCAGGAACGAGCGGAGAATCATAAGGGATCACGCCGTCCATCAGCCCCCGATCCTGCTCGATCAGGTTTTCCAGCGCCGCATCGCCCATCAGGAAGTTGAGCGTCATCGACGTACTGGCAGACGCCGTTGACTGCGGAACCGCGTCAACCGTCAAATTCGTCGTCGGTGTCATGCCCTTGTAGACAAGGCGGTTCGGCGAGAATTTTGTCACCTTGCCCGGATTGATGTCGGGCAACGGCGCCTTCATCGCATCCGATATTGCGCTCGATATCTGTTCGAAGCGCTCGTAGCGCAAATCTTGCAGCTTCTCTTCCGGGTTCGCGTTCGAATGCCGAAGGGCTGCTCGGTAGACGATACCGTCCTTGGCTAGTGCATAGTATTGGGCTTTTACCGCCCCGGGAGGCGCCAGAGTATCTTCCTCCGCGTAGGCGAGCAGGACGAGCAACGCGTTTCCCGGATAGTTCGGATCATACCCCGGCATTGACGTCGGGAGGGGAGCCTGGAACGCGTCCCAGCGATTGTCGCGCAACTCGGGCGACCAATAGACCATCATGTGGCTGAGGGCATAAGGCAGATCCCAGGGCAGGCCATCGGGACGAAGAATATCGTCGCCACTTACCTGAACACGCAGCATGATCACGCCCTCGGTCTGGCGGAGCGCCGGCAGCGAGCCGACGCGAATGACAAGATCTCCGAATTCCTCAGTGATGATCGGCCCGATCCAGGGCGGGTAGGCCGTCATCGTGGTGGCCGCGGCGACCGGCTGCTGCGTTATGTTCTTGTCGAGAAATGCTTCGATCTTCTGCAAGGTCGCGTATCGCGTCGTTCCGATAAGCGCGTCCTGGTGGCCGGCACCCGGGTTGAGATAGGGTTCCAGGTAGACACGCCCCGCATCGTCGAAGACGCGGCGCATGCGGTCGACGGTCGCGGGATCCGTCAGACCGTTGCCCGATCCGTGGACGCTGAAGGTGGGGAATTTCCAATTATCCCGCAGGAGTTCCCGCGACACCAGCCGGTTTTGCCCCCTGTAGTCGGTGAGCATGGCGTTGCGCACGAAATGCACTGTCGTGGAAACCGTATTGAGGCTGAGCGCGCCGAAATGCTCGTTGATGAAGCGCAGCATCTCCGGCTCCATGTTGGCGACGTTGAAGTCGCGTCCATAGAGCGCGTCCATCCGGTGCCGGGTCCTTGTCCACGGCGTCCGCTTCCAGGGCCAGACCGGGTTTTCCACGTCGAATTCCTCGACCGGGTAAGGAAGCGTTGACAGCACGCGGTCCCAAAGGTCGTCGGCGAGCGTCGGTTTATCCGGATTGAAGCTATAGCTGTCAGGCAGGAAGCCGAGAAGGTAGCGCACCGCATAGGCGCGGAAGATGTTGGCGGGCGTAAAGACCACCAGCGGACCGACCTGTGTGAAGGCCACCCGATCGACGAGATCGGTAATCTTGCCCTCCAGCGTGGCGATGCTGAAAACCATCGTGCCCATGCAATGGGCGATGACGTCGAGCTTCGGCGCGCCGGTCTGTGTGGCGATCGTCCGCAGGACCAAGGGCACGTCTTCCTTGCCAATTTCGTCGAAGCTCCAGGCAGCACTTGCGGTCGGGTGCGCCGGGCTGGTCCTGAGGTCGGCGATCCAGACCTCGCGCCCCGTCTTCCAGAAATGGCTCGCGAAGTTGGGATTGACGGCGTGGTGGGCAAAGGTTGTCCCGCCGGCGCTGTATCCGTGGATCATCACCAGCGGCCGCTTCGTCGTGCCGGGATGGGGATAGCGGGTCAGCAGGACTTTCCCGAGAACCGGCGGGCCGCCGAGTTGAGGCTTGGTCGTTCCGACGACGAGCGTCTGTCGCTGCGCTGCGACCGTGCCGCCTCCCTTGATCTTCAACTGCGCCGGCGGGCGGAAATCCACCACGTCGTTCGCCGGGTCCTTGTCCTTGTCGGGTGCACGGAAACTCCAGATATGCATGCCCAAAAGCAGCCGGAGAAAATACCCGAGGAAAGTCAGAAGCGCTCCGATCGCGGCGACGCCGTCGCGCTGTTCCGTGATGCGCACGAGCGGCACGCCGATGCGGGCGAGATAGTCGAGGTCGAGCGTCAGCACGCGGCCGCCGGACGCGGCCTCCAACCCCGGAAATTGCTCCAGCGCGACCTCCATGAGCTGACGCCAGGGATTGGAGCGCCGATCATAGGTGAAGCGCTTGGTGCCGACGATCCGGTCGCCCACAAGGGAGATGCCGCCGGTGATCGGGTCCGGCGTGCCGATCTTCAGATCATAGACAAAGGCGCGGACTTCGCCGGACCGGCTGGCGATGGCAAGACCCGAGCGGACGCGCTCAAGGAAGCCGGGCCCACCATCGCCATCGACGATCGCCTGATAGCTGTCGCGCAGGCCGCGATTGAGGACCCAGGCCTTGCCGGCACGCCAGATCCTGCCGCCGACCCACGTCGACTGGCGTTCGAGGACCCGCAGGCTGCCGGTCAGGGGCGCGGTAAAGGTGGCGATCGCCTCGAGCTTCTGCTCCTTCAGGCCGGCAGGCGCCCATGTCTGATGGAGATTGTCCCACTGATCCGCAGGAAAGATGCGGACCATGCTCCGGGCCAGCGGCGCTGTGGCATCGGTCGCGACCTCAAGCGTTCCATCGCCACCATTGCTTGGCGCGAGATCGGCCAGCGCCTTCGGTTTGAAACGCAGCGTGAGCTCGACAACTCGAGTTTCAACGGCTGTCCCGGCCGCCGAAAACCTGACCCGGCCGGCAAGGCGCTCGATGATCTCGGCATCGGCATCAGGGGCAGATGCGGCGGCATCGGTTTCACGAAACACCGGGCGAACCAAAGCAAGGCCGGGCGCAGCAGGAGCCGGGGCGACATAACCCCAGGCTGCTGCGAGCGTCTCCGAGGCGCGCAGGGCCACTGCCGCAATGGTGAGCGCCGGATTGGTGCCAAGCGCCGTCGGAATGATCGAGCCGTCGAGAATCACAAGACCATTGTGGAAGTCGTTCGGGAACTCCGATTTGAAGACGCGCCCCAGATGGTCGACGACGCCCGTCGCACCGGTGTTGCCCATTACGCAGCCGCCGAGCGGGTGCACGGTCGTAAGCGGACCGCGCTTGTTCTGTAGCAGCCAGTTCAGGCTGGCTGGAAGTAGCTTCCAGACGGGATTGGCGATAATGCGACCGCCCGTATTCTTCGCCAGCCGCGCCAGCGCCTCGACCTCGGTGTCGAAGACCGGCAGGGACGGCAGGTCGTCCCAGCGCATCCGCGCGGTGCCGTCGTTGTCGTCGGAAGCCGAACCATCCAGTTCCATACGCCCGGCGGCACCGTCATCGGCCATGACGGCATAGACAGCGGAATGTTCTATCCTGCCGGTCGGCGCCACATAGGCGTCATCGTCCGGGAAGCCCCGCGTATGCGTCGACCAGTCGATCCGGTCGAGGCCGTGAAGCGTGTTGAGCGTCGCAAAGATCTCGGTAAAGGCAAGGCGCAGGCCGGCTGGAACAGAGAGTTCCTCGATCAGGACGCCGGCCGTCTTTCGAAGATCGAGCACGCCGGTGATGGTGGGACCGATCGCGCGCCTGGAGGGCTGCACGGCCTCGTCCGAGACGGTATTGACTGGATTTGATGTGGCATAATCGGTCACCAGCATGTCGCCATTGGTCGAGCAGTGATTGCCGAAATGCACGGAGAGGCTAAGGCCCTTGGCCTGTGAGCGCTTCAGAATTTCGAACGAGCCGAGCGTGCCCGCCGCCAGCACGACCTTGCCTGCGCGCACCTGCAGCACCTCGCGGTCGCGTCCGCGAAGGGCCGCGTCGGTATAGACGCAATCGACGATCCAGTTGCCGCCGTCCGGCTTGACGCTGAGCACGGTCGCGCCGCTGAAGATTTCCGCCTCGTTGCGCAGCGCCGTCACGAGCAGGTTGACGTCGAGCGAGTTCTTTGCGCCGAAATTGCAGCCTGTCGCACAGTCGCCGCAGCGCACGCATTTGTTAAGCTGGACATTTCCCGAGCTTACCGTGTCGGTCATGGCGACCGTAATCGCCGCCTCGCGGAAACCCGTCGATGCGATGTTGCGGAAGGATTTGTGTTTCTGGGGTATGCCGTCGGGATGGTTCGAGATGGAGTTCGGGACACCGTTTGCGGTGCCACCCAGAAGCTCGCTTGCACGATCATAATACTGCCGCCAGGTCGTCAGGTCCTTGAGGTCATCGGGCCAGCGCGTGTGAAACACGTTCTCGTCGGGAACCTCCATGACGCCGGCATTGATCAGCGAACCGCCACCGACGCCGTTTGCGACCACCGTGACGACCTCCGGGCCGATCCGTACGTCGACCAGCCCCTCCTTGTTGCGATCGCGACGGATATGGCGGGGCAGCTCGGCAAGGCCCGTCGGAAACGAGCCCGGCAGATACTCCTTGCCACGTTCGAGCACCCCGACCTTGACCGGGGCGCCGCCCTTCGTGCGGCCGGCCATAGTGGCGGCAGCAATCGCGCCGCCATAGCCACTGCCGACGATGAGGACGTCGAAGTGGAGTGCGGCCGGCGCCTTTCGAACCCGGTCGACCAGCCTTTCGAACCCCTGGGAAATCCAGGCTGTGTGCGAGGTGTTGTCGAAATCAGCGCCGGCCATGGTCGCCTCCGGGACGTTGGTCTCGGGCACAAGGCGGGTATCCGTAGTTCCAATCGGACATAACGCTCTCCATAAGATGCGTCTGACGCCTGAACTCGGTGTGCGAGCCGCGATGGCTCATGTCTTTCGGTGCCCCCAATAGGAGGCGTCGACATCCGGGAAGAATGCAAAAATCCGAAGCGTGTGCGGTTTCCGCCAATGCCGATCCATCGAAGTCGGCTAGCCCTCTTAGCGATTGCTAAATAATATGCGAGAGTCAGCAAATCGGCGAGGGATAAATGCACTTCTGCGCGAAAAGAGCCCCTGTTTCGCGCATTTCGTGATCAATCACCGCGCGAAGGAAACATGGAGAAGGTCGCAAAATCGCTCGAAGGGTTTTTGCCGCTGAACCTGCTTGGCCGACTTTACGGCTCTGACGGAGAGCGGCCGGCGGCGGTCGAGTTTCCGGCTGCCGTGATCTTTGTCGACGTGTCGCGCTATACGGCCCTCGTCGAGCAACTGGCGCGACGCGGCAAGGAAGGGCTGGTGCAGATCCCGAAGCTGCTCGGCCTTTCCTATGCGCGCTGTGCCGACCATATCTGCGACCGCGGCGGTGAAGTCCTCCTCTTTGCGGGCGACTCGCTGCTGGCCTATTGGCCCGCCGACGAAACGGGTCTGGCGCGCGCGGTCAAAAATGCGGCCGAGTGCGCCGAGGCTATCTGCAAGGAGAGCCGCGAGCGGCGAGATCCGGGCGCAGGCGAAATCGGACCGACGCTGCATATCGGTATCGGCGCCGGGCAACTCTGGGCGGCTGCCATCGGCGGCCAGCCGGTATGGAACCTTGTCGCCGGGGGTGATGCCGTCGTCCAGGCGGCAAGCGCGCAGACACTCGCCCACCGCTGGGAAGTCGTTCTGTCGCCAGAGGCGGCAAAGACGCTGACTGATGACGACGAAACGCGTGCGCCCGTCGTCGCACCAGCGCACGCGCTAATCGCGCACGAATGGCTCGTCGCGTTCCTTCCGATGCAGCTTCAGGAATTGCTTGGCCCCTCGCCGACGAACCCGGCAAGAGAACCCCCATCCCCCAAAACCTCGGCCGAAGGCAATCTCCGTCGCGATGCGCGGCTCGACACGCTTGCGGAGATCAGGCCGGTGTCCGTCGTTTTCGTGCGGATCATCGGTCTCCAGCACCAGGATGCCCAGGCGCTCGTCCGGCACCAGAACCTCTGCGTCACGCTTCAGGCGATTTCGCACCGGTGCGGCGGCCCGCCGGGCGAGCTGCTCTTCGACGACAAGGGGCTCGTCTATCTCTGTGTTTTCGGGACACGCGGGACGTTTCACCGCGACGACCCGGCCCGCGCCGTGGATGCCGCCCGCGCCATCGGTCGCCACATCGCCGAGATGGGGCTTGCCGTCTCGGTCGGCGTGGCGACGGGCGAGGCCCTGTTTCGCGTGGTCGGCAGCGCGCGCCGTCGGCAGCTGATGGTTCTCGGCACGCCGGTCAATCGCGCCGCGCGCCTCGTCACGACCGTCTCCAATGATGTGCTGTGCGATGCGCCGACCGAAAGGGCAAGCCGGACATCCTTCGATTTCGAGCAACGCGGAACCGTCCAATTGGCGGGCCTGGGCGACGTGGCGCCCGTCTTTCGTCCCCTCGAACCGCGGTCGCGGGCCCTGCCCGCAACAACGCTGATCGGCCGCGAGCGGGAACTCGCCTTCCTGCAGCATGCTTTCGAGGAGACGCGCGGCGGATCGAGCCGCCTTGTCGTCATCCTGGGCGAACCGGGCATCGGCAAGAGCAGGCTGGCGGCCACCTTTACCGACAATCTTCACGCAGCCGGCGTTGCGATCGCCGTGACGCTGGCCGAACGGGACGACCGGCGAAGCTCGCTTCTGGCCTGGCGGCGCGTCCTTGAAACGCTGTTGGGACTGCCTGCCGAAAGCGATGGCATCGTCCTGCTCGAAAGCATCACCGCGCGCATCCGCACGGCGTCATGGATCGCCGACCGCCTGCCCCTCCTCAACGACCTGCTCGCGATCGAGATCGAGCAGAACGAGGGAACGCGCCACCTGGAGGGCGCCCACCGCGCCGATGCGACCATGCGCCTTCTCGGCGATATCCTCGGCGTCCTGGCGCCTCGCCCGTTCGCCCTCGTGCTCGAAGACAGCCAGTGGCTGGATTCTGCCTCCTGGCGACTGGTCGAATGGGTGCTCGGCTCCGTGCCGTCGCTGCTGCTGGTGCTTTGCGTGCGCTCCGAAGAGGTGCCCGAGGATCTGAAGCAATTGCGCCGACGGGTCGAGGCGGCAGGCGAGACCGGGACCGAGGCGGAGGAGCCGGCCCGACGCTACCGCATCCTCGAACTTGAAGAACTCGACGATGGTACCGTTTGCGAACTCGTATCGCGCACACTTGGCGAGGTGCCGCCGCAACAGGAACTCGCGCGCAGGGTCGCCGCCCTCGCCGGAGGCAACCCCTTCTTTGCCGAGGAGATCGCGCTGACGCTGAAGAGCGAAGGCCTGATCGCCGTGCGCGACGGCCTCTGGCGCTCGATCCGCCCGCTCGAGGACCTGCAGTATTTCGAGGGCGTCGAGCGCGTCATCCGGGAGCGGGTCGATCGCCTCGACTCGATATCGCAGGACGTGATCAAGGCGGCGGCCGTCATTGGGCGCTCGTTCACCTTTGCCGAGTTGGAGGCGTTGCTGAAGGACGAGCTGAACGCAGAAGGGCTCGGCTCCGCCGTCGAAAGGCTGGTCGATGCCCATCTTGTGCGCCGGCTCGGTCAAGCCGGAAGCTACGAGTTCCGCCACGACCAGACGCGCGACGTGGTCTACGGATCGATGCCGGGCGACCTGCGCAGCCGTCTTCACGCATCGCTCGCCCACTGGCTGGAGCGCAGCCGCATCGAGGCGATGGGTGGGGATCTGGCCGTTCTCGTCCAGCATTTCGAGGCGGCGGACAACAAGGAGAAGGTCGTAAAATATGCGGATCTGGCGGCGGCCAGAGCGCTGCAGGTCGGCGCCTTCCGGGAGGTCGAGTCCTTTCTCGGCATTTGCATGGCGCACGAGCCGAAGCCGCAGGACTGGACGCCGGAACAGCGGCTGCAGGCGGTTCGCTGGCGGCGCAAGCTGGCCGAGGCGCACTACAGCCGCGGCGACATTCACGCACAGGGCATTGCCGTCAGGAACGCGCTGAAGGCAGCCGGCCAACCGGTCCCTGTCTCTTCGTCCGCGACCCTGATGCGGCTTGCCGCCCGCAGCCTGCGGCTTGCGGTGCAGCAGATGCTGCCCGAAACGGCGAAGCTTGCCCACCGCGAGGACCGGTTGTCCTGGGAGAGGGAAATGGCGCGTTGCCTGAACCAGGCAGCGCTGGTGGATTACTTCGAGCTGCGCTTCACCCGCGGAATGTGCAATCTCGTCGGCGCGGTCGCGCGCGCGGAACGGACCGGACGGACGATCGAAATGGCGGTTGCCGCCTCGCAGCTCGGCTGCGGCTTCGGGATGATGGGCTGGCGCTCGGGGTGCCGCTATTTCATGGAAAGGGCCGAGCGGATCGCGACCGAGCTGGCAGACACCGCCATCCATGCGCATGTCTGCAATCTCGACGCGCTCTGGCAGCTCGGGCGCGGCGAATGGGCGGGGGTGGACGCAAGGCTGGAGCAGGGCCAGCAGTTCTGCCTTCGGGCCGGCGATCAATTGCGGTGGTGCAATGCCCAGGGCATGCGCTTCTGGTCCCTCTATTATCGCGGCGAGCAGGCCGCGCTCGAACCGACGACGACCGCCCTGCTCTCGCGCGCGCAGAATGCCGGCAACATCCAGCAGGAAATCTGGGCGTTGCGCTGCAAGGCGTTGTGCGTGCTGCACACGGATCAGCCGCGCGAGGCGGTCGACATTCTCCGACTAATCACCTCGGCAATGCTCGGGTCGGTCGATCTGGCGGCACAAATATCGGCGAAAGGCGCCCTTGCACTGGCGCTCGCGCGCACCGGACGGCATGCGGAGAGCGTCCAGGCGGCCGCTGAAACCTTGCAACTGGTAAAATTGATGCGCCGGCCCTCGTCCCACAGCACCTTGGTCGGCATCTCCGGCGCCGCCGAGGTTTTCCTGCGCGGCCGGGAAGCCGGGCTCGCCCATGCTTACGAGGAATGGCCACGATGGGAGGGCCAAGCGCTGCGCGAGCTCAAACGTTATGCCCGAGCTTTCCCGATCGGCGTGCCGCAGCTTGCGCTTTGGTCGGGCGTATCACTCTGGCTGGAGGGCAAGGAGGCGGGCGCGATGTCCGTGTGGAAGGACGGCATGACGGCCGCGCAGCACCTCAGTCTTCGGCGCGACGAGGCCATGATCGCCGCCGAACTGCGCCGCAGGCGGGACCGCACGTGACTAACCGGCGCAACGCGCGAGGTTGTCGTCTCCACGCTCGCCCAGCCGTTCGGTGAGGAGGGTTCTAAGGCCAGGCTGTCCGACAAGCGACGCCGCAAGGGATGCCGGCACCCACCGCATCGTGCGCGCACCTTTTTCCGGAAAGTCGGGCGCCATCGACGCAACGGCGATCAGGTGAACCTGGACGTGATAAACGGCGGTCTTGCCGACCTTGCTGTAGGTGTAGCCGCCGATTTCGCCGGTCAACGCCGTTCCGATGACGCCAGCCTCTTCGAACGCCTCCCGGACGGCAGCGCGAAGGGTGTCTTCGCCATATTCCAGGTGCCCTTTGGGAATGCCCCAGAGCCCGGTGGTGCGGCCGCAAATGAGCAGCACTTCAAACCGGTCCCCATCCGCTTCCTTGCGAAAGCAGATCGCACCAGCCTGGTCGACGACGACCGGCTCAGCGTCGGAAACGGCAATCACGTCAGATGACAGACGTGACACAGCGCATGTTTGCATCATCGTTCACATATTGAACTGACTGGAGGCCAAGTGAGGGTTAGGCGGCTATGTGACAGTTTTATGACGAGTGAGGGTGAAATTCAACAGGACGCTAATGCAATTAAACGGCCGGAAAGACAGCATTCCGCGAGGCAACATTTTTAGAGTTTGTGAAGCTGATGACGGCCCGCAAATCGCGGGCCGCCTTCGCATGAAGCTTAATCAGAACGGCGAATCCGGGAAGTAGAAGTCCTTCGCATTGTCCTTGGTCACGAGCGTTGCATCGATCGTGTAGACGCCGCGAACCGGAACCTGGCCGTAGAAGTTGGCGACGGTCATTTCGAGTGCCGTGCCGACCATTGCCGGCGGATAGAGCACGTCGACCGGGATCATCTTGTCGCCGTCCATGACCTTCTTGATCATTTCCTTCGAGCCGGCGCCGGCAACGACATACTGGATGTCGGTGCGCTTGGCCTGCTCGATCGCCTGCAGCACGCCGACGGCCATGTCGTCGTCCTGGCACCAGACAACATCGATCTTCGGGTACTTGGTCAGGTAATCCTGCATGACCTTGAAGGCGTCGTCGCGGTTCCAGTTGCCGTACTGGCGGTCGAGAACCTTGACCTTGGAGCCTTCGATGCCCTTGTCGAAGCCGTCCTGGCGCTGCTGGTCGATCGGGATCGGCAGGCCGCGGATGACGACGACTTCCGCTTCCGGCGTCGTAGCCTTGATGTATTCGCCGGCAACCTGGCCAAGCGCCGGGTTGTTGCCGGCAACGTAGAGGTCACGCACCGAGTTGTCGTTGACGCTCGGCGCACGGTCGACGAGAGCGACGAAGGTCCCCTTGCCCTTCACTTCCTTGATGGCGTTGACCAGCGGATCCGGATCGGTCGGCAGGATGACGAGCGCGTCGATCCCCTGCGTCTCCAGATCCTGCACGGCATTGGCTTGGCTTGCCGGATCCGGCGAGGTCTTGACGATCACATTCAGGCCGGGATTGCGCTCCATCAGGATCTTGGCGACCCGTTCGGCATGGAATACCACACCGGCCGTCCAGCCATGGTCGGCAGCCGGGATCGACACGCCGATGGTTACCTTCTTTTCCTCCTGCGCGTGCGACACGCCGGCAAAGGCGGTCATCGCCGCAAGGGTCAGGCCGAATAGCTTCTTGTTCATTAAGTTCCTCCCAAATTTCAGGTCAGCCTGTTCAAGGCCGGGAGACCTGTAGGCCCGGCCGTCTCACGACTTCCGCACCAGCGAGCGCTGGACGAGCATCGCAATGATGATGATCGCGCCCTGGATGGCACCGATCAGGTATTCGCTGATGAAGTTGGAGAGCAGCATGATGTTGCCGACCAACTCGAGGATGAACGCGCCGCAGATCGTACCCCAGACGCGGCCCGCACCGCCTTTGAGCGCCGTGCCGCCGACGACGACGGCGGTGATCGCCTGCAGCTCCCACAGAATGCCTGTCGTCGCCGAAGTCGAGCCGAGGCGCGGCACGTAGAGGAGAACGGCGACCGCCACACAGAGCCCTTGAATGACGAAGGCGATGGTGCGCACGCGATTAACGGAGATGCCCGAGTAGCGGGCAACGTCGCGATTGGAGCCAACGGCAACGACGTGGCGGCCGTAGCGCGTACGGTAGAGGATAAAGGCAGCAACAGCAGTCACCGCAAGGATGACGACGATCGGAACCGGCACGCCGGCGATCGTGCCGAAATAGGCCGGCCGATACATTTCCTGAAGCTCAGGTTCCTTGAGCGTGATGGCGCCGCCCTGCGAGAGCCAGGTCGTCAGCCCGCGATAGATGCCCATGGTGCCGAGTGTGGCGATGAAGGGCTCGATTTTGCCGACGGTCGTGATGAGGCCGTTGGTGAGGCCACAGAGTGCACCAGCGACGATGGCGAAGAGAATTGCCGCCAGGAGCATGAGCACCGGATCGGCGATGACGCCGGAGTTCATGAACAGGATCATCAGGCTGGCGATGAAGGCGACCATGGCGCCCACGGAGAGGTCGAGATCCCCGGATGAAATCACGAAGGTCGCGCCAACCGCGATAATGGCAATGAAGGCGCTTCGGGTCGCGACATTGGCGAGGTTGGTGATGCTGATGAAGTTGGGATTGACCAGCGCGCCGACCAGGAGAAGCAACGCCAGCGCAACGAACGGCGCCACGGCCCTCAGATCGATGTCACGCCAGCTGCGGCGGCGGATGGCTTCCTGGCTGCCTTCCTGGTTCACGCTCATGTCCAATCGAACCTCCCCCATCTGTCGGGATTCTTGTTGTTGTCGTTGCCGGCGGCCGCGCCGCTGACGCGGCTCAAGCCGCCGTCTTTTTCTTCAAACCTGCGGCGTAGCGCATGATCTCCTGTTCGGAGATCTCGTCGCCTTCGAGAATGCCGGCTATATGGCCTTCCCGCATGACCGCGACGCGACTGCAAAGACCGATGATCTCCGGCATCTCGGAGGAGACGACGATGATCGAGCGGCCGTCCCGGGCGAGCGCCGAGATGAAATGATAGATCTGCTGTTTCGTGCCGACGTCGATGCCCCGCGTCGGCTCATCGATGATGATGATGCTGGGGTCGGTTTCCATGACCTTGGCGAGAAGCAGCTTCTGCTGATTGCCGCCGGACATGCGCCCCGCGACGATCCTGTCGTCCCGCACGCGAATGTCGAAACGACGGCGCGCCTTGACGAGGGCTGCCTCTTCGCTGCCGGGGTCGAGATAGCCAAGACGGCTGTGCCGGCCGAGCGATTGCAGCGTCAGGTTCGCCATCATGCCGGCATTGAGCAGCAGACCCTTGGCCTTGCGGTCCTTGGTCATATAGGCAAGACCGGCCTTGTTGGCCGCATGGACGTCACCGGATGGCACAGGCTCGCCGCGAACCAGCACCTCGCCGGCCGTGCGCGCACGCAAGCCGACAATCGCCTCCATCAGCTCCGTCCGGCCCGAGCCGATCATGCCGGAAAAGCCAAGGACTTCGCCGCGACGGACATCGAAGCTTGCGTCGCGAACATAGCCGGTCGAAATGGCATCGACCCGCAGAACCACCTCTTCGTCGACATCGGGCTCGTTCTTGGCGGGATAGAGGCTCGACAGTTCGCGCCCGACCATCAGCTGGGCAATTGCCTCGCCATCGAGAATGGATGTCGGCGACGTCTTGATCCACTGGCCGTCGCGCAGCACCGTCACGCGATCGGTCAGTTCCATCACCTCGTCGAGCTTGTGAGACACGAAGACGAAGCTCGTTCCCTTGTCGCGCAGCTTGCGCACCAATCGGAACAGGAAGTTCGTCTCCTCGCGCGACAGTACGGCCGTCGGCTCGTCCATGAACACGACGCGCGCATCGCGGCTGATGGCCTTGGCGATCTCGACCATCTGCTTCTCGGCGATCGACAGCGACCCGATCATCGCGCTCTCATCGACATGCGAACCGAGGAGATCGAGCACACGACGGGTCTCGGCGCGCATGAACTTGCGGTCGAGCACGCCGAAACGGGTTACCTCGCGGCCGAGAAACAGGCTCTCTGTGACGGTCAGATGTTCGGCCAGATTGAATTCCTGGTGGATGATGACGATGCCGAGCGCTTCGGCCGCACCATTGGCCGGCAGCTTCGTCGACTTGCCGTCGAGAAGGATCTCTCCCGAGGTCGGCTGTTCGAATCCCGACAGGATCTTCACCAGCGTGGATTTGCCAGCGCCGTTCTCGCCCATGAGCGCATGAATCTCGCCCTGGCGAAGCTCGAAATCGACGCTGAAAAGCACCTGCACGCCGCTGAACGACTTGCTGATGCGGCGCGCCGACAGTACGACGGGAGCCCCGTCGACATGCTCCGTGCTCATTATCCCCTCCCTGCGGCCTCCACCGCTATTTCAATGATGTAAACCTTTACACTCGCCGATGTAAAGGTTTACATCATGCTTGCTCGACAATTTTTTTGGCTTCTTCGTTTGACCGTCGGGCGAACCTGTGTAACGTCCACGCAGCAAATTCCGAGGCCAAGCGTGTCCAATTCCCAGCCCGCAACCATTGAAGACGTCGCACGCATCGCCGAGGTGTCGATCGCGACCGTATCGCGGGCCATCCACATGCCGGAAAAGGTTGCCAAATCGACCCGCCTCAAGGTTAACCAGGCGATCGCGATCACCGGCTACACACCCAATGCGATGGCGCGCAGCCTGCGGCTCGGCCGCTCGAACATGATCCTCGTGGTCGCGCCCGATATCGGCGACCCGAACTTCTCCAGCATTCTGGTGGGTCTCGAAAACGAAGCGCGCGCCCATGGTTACGGCGTGCTGATCGGCCACACGCAGAACGACGCCCAGCGTGGCCTCGAATATCTGAAATTCTTCAATTCCAACCAGGCCGCGGGCATGATCCTGTTTACGGGTATCCTTCCCTTTGGCCATCAGACGCTGACGGCCCGCCTGCCGCCGACGGTCGGCGTCTTCGAGCCGGTCTTCAACGGCGGCATCCCCTATGTCGGGGTCGATGACGTCGAGGGTGCGCGCAAGGTCGTCGACCTGCTCATCTCCGAAGGGCACCGGCGCATCGCTTTCATCGGCGATTCCAACACCCGCCTCGCCTATGGTCGGCGGCGGCAAGGATATGAAGCCGGGCTTGCGGCCGCCGATATCGCCATCAATCGGCGCCTGATCATGGAAGGGGACGGCACCGTGGAAAGTGGCAGGCTGGCGCTCGAGCAGCTGTTCATGCGCGACGACCTGCCGACCGCCTTCATGTGCGTCAACGACCAGACCGCGCTTGGCGTGACGCTTGGCCTGCGCGCCCGCGGCTACGATATCCCCGACGATTTTTCCGTCACCGGCTTCGATGATGTCCCGCAAGCAAGTTTCATGACGCCTTCGCTGACAACCATACGCCAGCCCCGCACCGCCATCGGCAAGCACGCAATGGCGCTGCTTCTGGAGCTGCTCTCGGACCGCGCAGCCTCCGAAACGGAAATCCTGCTGCGACCCGACCTGGTGATCCGCAACTCCGTCGGCCCGCCGCCGGCACGGCGATGACGCGACATTCCCATCCGTTCTGAAAACGGCTGCCCGCGCTTTCGACGATGATCCACTGCCCCCGCGCCTGTGACGTCGCGATGGAACCGTTTGCGCTCAAATCGGTTCTCCCCGTGTGAAGTCAAAGGAGCAACGAAGATGGATCACACTGGTCACGTACGCCTCGCAGCCACCGAACTGACGCCGGCGATTTTGGAAGGGGCGACCGTTTACGGAGCGGACGACGATAAGGTCGGCACGGTCGACCACATCCACGGCGTCGGTACGGCGAGCACCGTCATCATCGACGTCGGCGGCTTCCTGGGCATCGGCGCAAAACCCGTGGCCGTGCCGCTTGCCGATCTCGATTTCATGCGTGACGAAGACGGCGACGTCCACGCCGTGACGACGTGGACCAAGGATCAACTCAAGGAAATGCCCGAGCATTACGACTCGTAGCTTGGCTCATACACACAGGCCTGGCAGGGAGACCTGAGCTTTCCAGCCTGTGGAGTTGTACAAGGAGTGCGGCGGCGGTCAAATGCATCCCTGGCCGCCGCATACGGCAGGACACTCCATCCCGCAGCGCGGTCTCCGCTGGAACCGACCCACCTCATCACGCAACGATAACAGTCTCATCGTCGGCGGGGATCCGTGAACCGACGTCGCCGCGTCCTTCGCCCTTTGCGGCAAGCCTTGCCTCATGTTCCCTGCCCCAGGCCGACAGGACCGTGACCGCGTCGTTGAGGGTCTTGCCAAACTCCGTCACCGAATACTCGACCCTTTGGACGGCGCCCGGGAAAGCTTCGCGGCGAACCAGGCAATCGGCTTCCATTTCGCGAAGTTGCTGCGTCAGCACCTTTTCACTGATCCCCGGGAGGAGCCGTCGCAATTCGCCGAACCGGCGCGGCTCGATGTTGACCTCCCACAATATGAGCGTCTTCCATTTGCCGCCGATGGCATTCAGCGCCGATGCAAAGCCACATTCATCCTGCTGCAACCGTTTCACGCGCCATGCTCCACTTCCGGCTTACCGCTTACTTTAAAGTGCGTAATTTACAGGCTCCGAAAACCGCTCCTATTAGACGGCAGCTTTCAATCGGAGTTGTCGTTCATGATCAATATAGGTGTTGCAGGCGGTGGGCGCACTGGCCCCGCGCGCGCCCGGATATTTGCAGCAAGTTATCCGCTGGATGAACTCGTGGTCTTGGCGAGGTATGCGCCATGACCACAAGCGAGCGCCGGCAAGACAATGGACGGCCGCAGGACACGGAACGCGCCGGCAAGAGAACGGCAAGCTGTGCCTGCGGCGGTCTGAAGGTGACCGTTAGCGACGCCCCTGCCCGCGTTTACGCCTGCGCGTGCCTGGAATGCCAGCGCGCGACGGGATCGGGCTTCGCCTACCGCGCCCGATATTCCAGGGCGACCATCGCCATCGAAGGGGAACGCCGGGTATGGCGACGCGGCAGCGACGCCGGCCGCTGGGTGGACCAGACCTTCTGCCCGACATGCGGAACGCTCGTCTACATGGAAGCGGAGGCACTGGCGGACGCGGTGGTGATCTCCGCGGGCTGCTTTGCCGATCCGGACTTCCCGCCGCCGGCCGCCATCTTCTGGGCCTCGCGCCGGCACAGCTGGTATGATCTGACAGAGGGTATCGAGACATTTGGATAGGCGGTCGATCACGAAACACGCGTCCAGCCCGTCCGCCGCGGCCAAGGCCACGGCGTAACATCGGCGAGCCGTTCAGCGCGCCTCGGTATCCGCACGTCGGGCCACAAGCCCTAAGTCCTTGGCGCCGAGCTTGCCGATGGCGGAAAGGATTCGGTAACCTCCGACCACCGTGTCGCGCTCGGCATTGGCGAGTCTTACCTGGGCCTTGATCAATTCAGCTTGGGCTTCGAGTACGTCGAGGAAGGTGCGCTGGCCGATTGCTTGTTCTGCCATCATGCCGTCCTTGGCCATTGTTGCCGCTTTGACGGATGCACGGTTGGCGGACGCGGTCGCAAGGGCTCCCTGGTATTGCGCCCAGGCCGAGGCCGCCTTCGCCTGTACTTCGGCGTGCTGAACGTCGACGGTGAAGTTCGATTTGCCAAGGTCTTCCTTCGAGCGCCGTATCTCGGCCTCCACCTTCCCTCTCTGATAAATGGGTACCTTGAGCTCGATGCCCGCCTTTTGCTCGGTCGCCGATCCATCGAACGCCATTGCGTCGAGCGCGCTGTTGCGTTCACCTCTGCCGATCCCGATCGAGCCCTTCACGGTCGGCAGGAGCTTTCCCTCGCTGACGGCGACATTGAACACGGCGCCTTCGGCGAGGTGCCGTTTCGCCAAAAGAGCGGGATGCTGCTTGGCGGCGATCGCCAGCGCCTTATCGAGATTGGCGGGCAGCATTTTCACGGGAACTTTTCCGCCCGTGAGCTTGCCCGGTTCGTCGCCGATGATCTGCCTGTAGGTCGCCTGGACGCGCTTGGCTTCGGCATAAGCGAGGCTCAGTTCCGCCTCGGCCGCGGCGCGGCGTGCCTCGGCCTGCGCGATGTTCGTTCGGGTGCGTTCGCCGGCCTGCTGGCGGGCGATCTCGGATCGCGTGAGTTCCTTGAGGAAATCGAGATCCTGCTTGCGCAGCACAACGATGCGGCGCGCCAGCACCACGTCCATATAGGCCTCGGTCGCCTCGAACAGGATGTTTTGCTCGGTGTTGCGCGTGTTCTCCTCGGCGGCGCGCTGCCGCGCCTTGTTGACCTCGACATTATTGGTCGTCTGCAGTCCGTCGAAGAGCGTCTGGTCGAGCACGATGCCAAACGTGCCGCGATTGGTGGCCGCGCTCGAATCGTAGCCGATCCCACTGCGCCAGGCGATTCTTGGATGCATCGCCGACCGGGCGATGTCGACGTCGTACGCGCTCGCCCGTGCTCCGGCGCGCGCTGCATTGAGCGTCGGATTGTTGCGGTAAGCCTTCGCCAAGGCACTTGAAAGCGGCTCGGCATGAGCCTCAGCCATGGCAATCGGCGCAATCATTGCAACCAGGGCCACCAGTATTCGTTTCATCGAACAGAAATCTCCGTTGGGAAGCCGGATCGCCCGCCAGCAGGCGAGACAATCCGGATCGAGGGCCCGCAGACGCTCGTCGGGCGGCGTCAAGAGACGGCCAGCAACCGAGCGGCGTTTGGCCGACGGGATCGGCAGGGACGGCGCCGCTAGAATTTGTCGCCGCCGGACCCCTCGCGAAAAAAATATCGTGCCGCCGCGAATCCTTTTTCGGGTTCGGCGCCTCTTATGACTGAGACGACGGGTCTCGGTTTTGCACCGGAGGTGTTGCATGGCATTTTTTCGCAAGAATATCGGTAGAGCGCAGCAGACAGTGCGGATTGGCCTTGGGATCGGTGCCGCTGTGCTGGCATACAGTTTCCTGAGTGGTTGGATCGCCCTGCTGGTGGGCGTATCGACCCTCACCTTCGTCCTCACCGGCCTCATCGGCTACTGCCCGGCCTGCGCCGTTGCCGGGCTCCACGATCGGAGCAAGCCATGAACACCAAGGCGGTGACGACCGAAACGTTCGAAGCCGCCCGCCACGGCGATCGCAATGCGATCGTCCGGCTGCTCGAGCGGACCCAGCCTGACATTCGCCGCTACGCCCGGGCAACTTGCCGCACCGCCGATGTCGACGATGCGACGCAGGAGACGCTCTGGCTTCTGTCGCGCCATGTCGGCGCAATCCGGGCACTCGCGACCCTGTCGAACTGGTTGTTCAGCGTGGTCCGGCGGGAGTGCCTGAGGCTCGCCCGACGCAGCGGTTTGGTCGCCGCCATCGATGAAGACGCGCTTGAAACAAGCCTGGTGCAGCGGCCGGAACACGTGCTGCGTCTCGATCTTGCAGCGGCGTTCGAGGCACTGCCGCCGCAGTATCGAGACGTCGCTCTGATGCGCGACCTCCAGGAGATGACGATCGACGAGATCGCCACGACGCTTCATCTTTCGCGACAGGCGGTGAAGGCGCGACTGCACCGCGCACGCCTGCTACTACGAGAATATTTGGCGGGCTGACCACTCAGGAAGACTGCTGCGTGGTCAGCTCCGGAAAGCCAGGCACGTCACGCTGCCGCGGTCTCCTTCGCGATTTTCGGAAACGCCAGATCTACCACCAGGCCGCCGGCCGCTGCTTCTGCGAGTTCGACGGAGCCACCGTGCGCCATCATGATCTGGGTAACGATGGCCAGCCCCATGCCTGTTCCCTCGCTGGCGTTGGTGTTCCCGCGCACAAACGGCTTCAGCATTTTCTCGCGCTCCGCGGCCGGGATCCCCGGCCCTTCGTCGGTGACGCGCACGATGCGGGCTTGGAGAACCTCGACCATGAGCACCTCCGTCCCGCGTGCGTGTCGCATTGCATTGATGATCAAATTATCGAGGGCCACGCGGATAGCCGGCTCGGAACCGGAGACCATGACCCGCCCTTCCGCCTTGAGCTCTATCTCCATGCCTTGCTTCATCGCCAAGGGCACATGTTCGGCAATGACCACACGCGCAATGGCTGCGAGATCTATCATGGTGAAAGTCAATGCCTGGCCGGACAGACGCGCCAGCTGCAACGATGTCGTGACGATCGACCCAAGGCGCGCCGTGTCGCGAACGAGGACCTCCCTCACCTCCGGGTCCTTCACCAGGTCGAGCTTCAATCGCAGCTTGGTCAGCGGCGTCCGCAGCTCGTGGGATGCATTGGCAAGAAAGTGTCGCTGCGCTTCGAACGCGTTGTCGATGCAACTGAGCGCGTTGTTGAACGCGGCCACCATCGGCTTCAGTTCTACGGGCGTGTCGCGGTCCGATATCCGGCGACCACCGGGGAGACCATCGATCTGCTCGGCTGAATCGACAACCCTTTTTACCGGGATTGCGATGGTGCGCTTGACGGCGAAGACAGCAATCGTGGCCGTGGCGACGAGAACAATACCCAGAAGGTGGTAGAGCCCCTGCGGCCAAATTTCGCGCAGGATCACGAGCAGCGTTTCAGCGTTCGAAAATGTCACTCCGCCGATAACAGCCAGTTTGGGGGGATCTTCTGCGTTCAGTTTTCGCAGACCCAGAAACTGCTCACCGCCCTTCTTATAATAAAACTGAGAGGAAAAGACCTGAGGAGAGGTCGTTTCGATGATGTTTCGCGCCGTCTCCGGCACGGTGCCATGTACGATCGATTGCTTTCCGTCACTGAGAAAATACCAGAACTCGGGTTGCTCTTTGGAGAGCCTGAGGATCTTCTCGACGATGACCCCATCCACCTCAAGAACAAATTTCCCCGTATGGTCGTAACTCACTCCGTCCTGGAGAAGTTTGACGACGCTGTCGAGTGCGACCTGTTTCCTGCTCTGCGCATCCATCAGCAGGAACACCGCGATGGTAAGGACAGTGCTGATCACCATCACCAGCACCATGCCCAAAACGAGCACGGTCGCCACCGGAAAGGCGATCGAATTTTGGCGTTTCATCATTCCTGCACCAGCATGTAGCCGATCCCGCGAATGGTCCGGATCGTTGCGTTGCAGTTGCTCTCACGCAGCCGCTTGCGGAGCCGCGAGACATGGGAATCGAGCACGTTGGACTCGATCTCCTCATCGATGTTGTAGACGGCCGCTTCCAGGTTATCGCGCTGTACGACGCGGCCCGCTCGCCGGATCAGTGCTTCCAGAACGGCGAGTTCACGCCTTGGCACACACAGTGCATTCTCACCGATCATGGCGGAGCGGTTGACGAGATCAAACGACAGATTGCCGAACTGCGTGGAGCCGGTCTCATCCAGGCTATAGCGGCGAAGCACGGCGCGCGCCCGCGCAATCAACTCCATCGGCTCGAAGGGTTTGCCGACATATTCGTCTGCGCCCTTGTCGAGCGCAGACACGATATCGGTCGGGTCGTCCAATGCCGTCAGAACGAGCGTTGCCGGCCTCGGACGGATCTGTCGCAGCGTCGGCAGCAGCGACAGGCCGTCCCCATCAGGAAGGTTGCGGTCGATGACGACGAGATCGAACTTGAAGGCAAGCAATGCCGCCTCGGCATCCGCAAGCGTCTCGAACACATCCGCAACGCCGATCGCGGCTTCCAGCATGGCCTTGAGCGAAGACGCCAGTTCACGATCATCTTCTACGATCAGAATTCGCATGTTGCCTACCAATATCGACTAGAATTGAGTACTGAAGGCGCAAAGCTTTTTTAAAGGAAACAAAAGAGAGCTCTAAACAATGTGCCATAGGCCATGTCGCAGTCGCCCAATTGAAACAGTTTTCTCTAAAACAGCTGGCATCCCTGCGGATTAATCGTAAGCATACACCGGAGGATCGTAATCGCGTCCCCTGCGGCGTTCATCGGACATATCAAGACGTTGCACGCAATTGGCGTAAGCATCGGTTCCCGGCACGAATCCGTACTCCGCACAGCGGTTTTTGTATTCTACGGTTTCGCATCCCGCCAGCACGATCAGCAGGCCTGCTGCAATAAAAAGACGCATGAAGTGACCTCGGTTATTTCTCATTTTGCGGGTGCCTAGATCCCACTGCCACCTTGTGACAATGTTACGAGACGCAAGTGCAGTCCGCCTCAACGGCTGCCAATGGAAGGCTTTGTTCTTTCGGCAGAAACGGCTGCATCTGTCGCAGTCACGGGGAGCTTGCCTCCCTTGTCCGTCCAGGACGGAGGCGCGCCGATCGAAGCGCCGATCATGCCGACGACACCCGGCGCACGGCCGAAGTTCTCGCAGATCGCAGAACCGGGTTTCCCGCCAAACGACGTGCGAATGTCGTAGCCGGACGGCAGGTGCAGATCGAAATTTCCGGGTTCTTTGCCGGCGACGACCATTCTTGAGAAATCTTTGCCGAACGCGCCGGCCAGGTCGTAGGCGTCGCCAACCGGCGAAACGCGCGCTTCGCTTGTAAACGAGTTGGCGCCCTTCGACCAAACGATCGCCGCCCTTTGCTTACCGTCTCGATCCACGGCTTCCGCTTCGACCGCGAGCCCGCCAAGCCCGAAGGGCAGTCGCGGTATGCCGACCGGCAGAGCCAGCGAACTGCCGATGGAAATCGCCTTGGCGGCACCGGCGACCGACGGCTCGGTCGGGACGATGTCCGTAACGGCCGTTCGAACCGTCAGATCCGCGGGCGTGCCGAACGGGACGATCTCATACTTCTCGCTCATGGTGATGCAAATCGCGCGGTCGATCGCGTTCGTTAAAAGGAGGCGGTCCTTCTGCTTCTCGACACGCTTTTGCGCAGCCGGGGCCAAAGCCGTCGGTGCGATGCTCACGGTCTTGACGTCCTTCAGGCCGTCCTTGCTGAAGTAGACCCTTTTCTTCTCGAACTTCCCCTTGGGCGCGCTGAGGTTGCTGTAGGAAGTCAGCGTCCCCGCTTCCGTCAAAGGAACGGTCGTACATCCCCCAAGCACGAGCATGATCGGCACCCATATTGCGATCCCCCGACCGCCCGCCGCATGTGCCCTTTTTCTAGCAAGCTTACCGCTGTTCTTCGTCTCACCACACGTCATTTGCCCGAAACCCTCGTTGTCGAAAACGAGCGCCGATTGGGGCCCTGCACCTTGTGAAAACATTACGAATTCAGATCGAGCAAACTGACGTCCACCTGAATTCGATATCCAGAATTCAGAAAATCAGCCCTCGGACAGCGTAATGTTCCTGCAAGAGAACAATAAGACAAAGATGAACAATGATTTTTACCCGGAGTATATTCATGTGCCTCTTCATGTTTTTTAGCGCGCTGATCGTATTCAGCATATTATTTCTGAGTGCATGCTCTATTTACTTGGAACTCAGCGACACCAACGCGCAACGACAAGCATACCCCATCTGGCAGGACTGATGAACGTCTCGCCATCCTGGGCATCGGATGTCTCGGACGGCGAGAATCCATGTCGGCGGCAGGAAACCACCGACGGCACTTCTTACAGAAACCCGGCCTTCGACCGATGATAGGTCAGGGCTGCGCGCAAGCAGAGCATCAGCGGCTCGCGCGATAGTGCGCCCGTGGCGGGCACGATGAGGGCGCGACTGCCCTCGAATGCGAAGTCATCGGCAAAATGGGCCCGGAACGTCTCAACAAGCGTTGTTTTGCAGTTGAAAAGCACCGCGCATTTGTCCGGTGCCGATTGGGTGGTGCCCAGCCTGATGGTGCTCCCGCTCTTTCTTGCCTCGGTCAGATAGGCCGGCTCGCCCCATTTGAACGTTTCGGTGAGCGCCCCGATATCTTGCGTTTCTGCGGCTACCGAAAATACAATCTCACGGATCTCCAACAGACGCGCTCGCACCGGTTCGGGGTAGCGCGATAACGCTTCGGCAACGGGTCGGGGGACAGGTGGCGCCTTCATGACACGGCCTTGAGGGGCAGGTGAATATCGGTGTGCAGTTCGTTTTGCGGCACTTCGCGCGGGTCGTTGAGATAGGCTTCGAAGATCGGCGCGTCGTCCGGCTCATAACCAGATGCAGGCAGCCACACGCCCAGAAGCCACCGATAGGCGCCTCGCATATCGGCATAGGGTCCCTTGTAACGCAGCTTCGCATATGGTCCGCCGCGCAGAACCGTCTCCACCAGTGGCGCATCGATCGTGACGGACGTTGCCACAGGCAGGCAGGCGCGCGAATACAACTCCGCCTCGGGCCCAAGATCAGGATCGTCGAAGAACACCCCGAGCATGGCGGGCTCTGCCGGCAGGGAATGGCGGTCGACAAGCTCGGCAAAGAGCCGACCCATGGCGTGGTCGATTTCCATGTAGGAACCGATGTGATCGATTCCAGCGCAGCGGCGTTCCGGCAAGCTCTCGATCACGACAGGGAAGGCATCTGTCTCGCTGGTAGCATTCGCCGCCCTAAAGGCAGCGTGCGAGCCTGCCTCACGGTAGGCGGCCGGGCTCACGCCGAAGGCGCCCTTGAAAGCCCGGCCGAATGTGTCGGTCGAGCTATACCCGGCACGCGCACTGACCGCTTCGATTTCGAGGTCAGAATTGGCCAACCGATCGGCAGCGCGCTGGAGCCTCAGCCTGCGGATCGTCGCGACAATGGTTTCTCCGCGCATGGCCGAATAGATGCGGCTCCAGTGATAGGACGAAAGGCAAGCGACTTCCGCCAGCCGATCGAAGGAAAGATCATCCTCAAGGTGGGCATAGACGTAATCGATGACCCGGTTGAGGCGTTGGTTGTAACTTTCCTGGTTGCGCATAAGGGCCCCTTGTCATGCTTGAAATCATAGAAAGTCTTGCACGGCACGGGCAGGCAAATCCTGCGGAAATGAAACACGTCTAACGATACTGAGAGTTGAGCGGCTATGCCTTCAATTAGAGGCAGGACGGTTGTACAAATCAATAGAGGTGAAGCCTGGCTCGCCCAGACACTCGAACGCGTGCCAGGTCGAGGCCCATCCAGCGGAGATACTGACGCGCTCATGCCAGGGAACCACGCCGCCTGAACGCCAAAAAAGAAACAAAAAGGCCGACAAAACGAATGTTTTGTCGGCCTTTGCTTTTGTGCCTGCGCATCGCCGCGGCCATCGGCCGGGCAGATTATTTTCCGGTCGCGCTTGCAGGTGGCTGCGTGACCGCCTTCAGCTCGCCTTCCTGAAGATCCGCCTCATCGGCAAGAATGGCTGTCGCCTCCGTCAGCAGGACATCCTTTACGTTCTTGCGGGCTTTCTCCATGGCGATATCGGCACTCAGGCTGCGCTCGTCGGCGTTCAGACCATCGTCGTCACCGGCATCGTCCGCGTCGCTTCCCTGCCGAGACTTGAGCCGCGCTTCGCGATCCTTCATCTCCTTGCGACGTTCGGCTTCGTTGAGGGAGACAGTGCCCTTTTCGCGCTGCGCCTTGATGTCGGCGATGTCTTCCAGCAGGCGCTGGAATTCCGGGTCGCTTGCAACACGGGCATCATGACGACCTTGCAGCGTGGGCAGCAGCGCCGTGACGGTGTTGGCGGGCGCATAGTCTGCCGGCTTGATCTCCGACCACGGCAGGGCATTGTCGTAGCTCGTCTCGCCGAAGCGCGTCGGGTCGGAAAGCCCCGGCAGGCTGATATCGGGCGTTACGCCGTGCAACTGCGTGGTGCCGCCATTGACCCGGAAGAACTGGGCGATCGTCACCTTGAGCTCGCCGAATGCGGGTTTGCTGTTGCGAACCATCTGGTCGAGATCGACGACGGTCTGAACCGTGCCCTTGCCGAAGCTGGGTTCGCCGATGACGACACCGCGACCGTAATCCTGGATCGCCGCGGCAAAGATTTCGGAGGCAGACGCCGAGCCGCGGTTGATCAGGACCCCGACAGGCCCCGTCCAGATCGGCTCGGGAAACTCCGAGCTTGAGACCACGACCTTGCCGTCGCTGCTGCGCTGCTGAACGACCGGACCAGAGCCAATGAACAGGCCGGTCAGGGCAATCGCCTCATCCAGCGAACCGCCGCCATTGTTGCGCACGTCGATCAGCACGCTGTCGACCTGTTCCTGCTTCAACTCTTCGAGAAGCTTTGCGACGTCGCGGCTTGCGCTGCGATAGTCTTTCTCTCTTTTGCGTCGGGCCTCGAAATCCTCGTAGAAGGCCGGCAGGGTGATCACCCCGATCTTGCGCGTGGCATCGCCCGCCTTCACGGACAAGACGGTCTTCTGCGCCGCCTGCTTTTCGAGGCTGATCTTGTCGCGCACCAGGGTGATGATGCGATGGGCGGCATCTGCTCCGGCATCCGCCGGCAGCACGTCCAGACGCACGACCGATCCCTTTTTACCCCGGATCAGTTGCACGACTTCATCGATGCGCGTGCCGACCACTTCCTTTATCGGGCCGTCGTGGCCCTGCCCGACGCCGGTGATGCGGTCTCCGACCGCAAGCTTGCCGGAAAGCTGCGCCGGCCCGCCGGGCACGAGTTCGCGGATCGTCGTGTAGTCGTCGCGCTCCTGCAGCACCGCGCCGATGCCGACCAGCGAAAGCTTCATCGCGATATCGAAATCGGCCGAGGCGCTGGCGCCGAAATAGTCCGTATGCGGATCGACCGCGGTCGTATAGGCGTTCATGAACGACTGGAAGACGTCGTCGCTCTTATACTTGTAAGCGCGCTCGAGCGCATTGGCATAGCGCTTGTCGAGCGTTTCGCGGATGGCGGCATCGGCCTTGCCGCTGAGCTTCAACCGCAGCCAGTCGCTCTTCACGCGCTTGCGCCATAGTTCGTTGCTCTCGGCTTCCGATTGCGGCCAGGGCGCCTTGTCCCGCAGCACGGAGTAATCCTCCTGCTTCGTGAAATCGAAGTCCTGCTTCAGCAGCTCGCGTGCGTAATCCATGCGGTCGACAACACGCTTGCCGTAGACGTTGAAGATCGCAAACGGGATCTTCAGGTCCTTGTGCTTGATGGCATCGTCGATCTCGTTGCGGTCAGGCTTGAAACTGTCGATGTCGGCCTGCAGGAAGAGCCCGCGATCCGGATCGAGAGAATCGATGAAGCTGTCCATGATCTTGGCCGACAGGGCGTCGTCGAGCGGAACCGGCTTGTAGCTGTAGCGCGTCAGAAATTTTGCGCTCAACTGTGCGGCCTGTGCCTGCTGCTTCAGCGGCTCCAGAACAGGAGGCGAGGCAACGTCGGCATAGGCGGACGGCACGATTGCAAGAAATGCACCAAGGAAGACGTGTGAAATGCGCATTCAGCGTTGACCCAATTCTTAATGCCGAGTGTCGAAGAGGGATCTAGGTGAAGCAATTATGGTTTTTTGGCAACCGGGCACGATCTCCCGGCCATCAAAAGAACGTTAAACGATCCACGACGACGAAATGCCTTGGCGCCTAACGCCGGCCTAGTGGAAAGAATCCGTGGCGCGAGATTCTCCCGGCGCCATCCCGTAGATGCCGGCGAAAAGGCGGTAAAATGTGGCGAGGCTGTCGAATCCGCAGGCATAGGCGACCTCGGTGACCGACATGGCAGGGGCAGCGACGAGAAGCCGCCGGGCCTCGGCAATGCGCATCGTTGCCAGCGTGCGGGCAAAGGTCAGTTCGGCGTGTTCGAAAATCACATGCAGCTGGCGCACCGAAATGCCCAGTTCAAGCGCGACCTTTGCCGGCGTCAGTTTCTGCTGGTGCTTGTCGCGCGCCATGATCTCTTCGGCCGCATAACGCAGGCCGGAGCGAAGTGCGGCCCGCACCTCGGGCATGCCCGGCGCCAGCCGTTTGCGGGCGGCAAGCGCCAGCCGGGTGATATGCGCCACCTCGCGCTGAGGGTCCGAGAGCTCGCCATGTCTGGCGCTGACCGCGTTGAACAGCGCACGAAAGGCGCGCGCGAATGCGGCATCGTCCTGATAGCGGGTGGTGAACAGGTCGTGCGTCGGCCGACCGAGCATCACGTCGTGGTCGAAGGGCACGGTGAGCACCCGAAAGTGGAAGCTGTCATGACCGCCGGGCGTCGCATGATAGGGCAGGTCCGAGTGGCTGATCGCCATGTCTCCGTCCTTGAAGACCTGCGCGCGGTCTCCCCCCGTATCGAGAAGCCCGCCGCCCTTCACCTGAAAGGCGATGCAAAGGCTGTTGCCGGCGACACGGGCAATGTCAGCCTCGGTGCGGCTGACGCGATAGGCCGAGGCCCGCATCTCGGAGGCGACAGCGCTACCGACCCGGCACGACTGGAACGAGCCCCGGAAGGTGCTGCGCTTTGCCGCCGGCAGTTCGATCGTCACACCGAACAGGCTCTTGCCGCGCACCTCGCGCCACTGGTCGAAACGGTCTTGCGGAGCAATATCGTCGGTTGAGAAGCGGATCATGGTGTTCCGGCGTGTTCCCCTGCGCCGGTTCGCGCCGGCTGCCCCGTTGGTATCGCGCCGCCAACGCGCGAATCAAGCGCGGCAAACTCCCGCTAGGCGTGCAATTCGGGCGCTCTTCGCGCACGCAGGACGAGGTCGCACATGCCTGCCGCGTCCGACGAGCCTTGGCAAATCCGTCCATTCCGAGCACGCATACGTCGATCTGCAGCGCGGGTTCGGGGCGGCCAGAACCAATCCTCCATTTTTGGGCTGAAGGCGAATTGTCCGGGAGCTTGGTTTGTCAGGCTTTTCCCCAGGCGGTACAAGGGCTTCCGCCGCCTGACCGCATGAGTGCCTTCCGGCGCCGGGCCTGCGATCGTTGCGCCTCTGCGCTGAATGAGAAGCGCCGAACCACGGCACGCGGTATGGCGGTGATGACATCGTGGATTCGATCTTCGATGAACGGATGAAAGAGGCGATCTGGGACGCGTCCTCTTGCTCCGGCCCGGACCGTGGTCCGGCAGGAAATTGGTGACTTATTTTTTTGCAACGCGGCGGCGGCTCGAAACGCGGATGCGCGGCAGCGATGACTATTGAGGGGGCTCTCCGCAGGGGAGCGAGTGGGGTCGGCATGCATTTCATTGCAAGCGGTGCATCTTGCGCCGCAGTTTTTTTGCGCGTGGCAGTTTCCATCATTTTCGCAGCGCTCCTCGTGCGCGGTGAAAAGGCGTCTGTGCGCATCGAAACGGCCTGCGGGCATGTCTTTCGGGTCGCGGCGACCATACTTCTGTTGGTGTCGTCGGTTCTGACACTGCCCGACAGCGCCCGCGCGGCGTCCCCTCCCTTGATTACGGCGAATCCCTCCAATTCGACGATCTGCGCCGGAGCCAACACCAGCTTTAGTGTTACCGCATCCAACGCCACGAGCTATCAGTGGCAGGTGGATCAAGGATCCGGGTTCACGAACATCAACAATAGCGCGCCCTATGCCGGCGCAACCACAGCAACGTTGTTCATCACCGGCGCGACGGCGGGGCTGAATGGTTATGCCTATCGCGCCATGGCGATAGGTGCGGCCACGCCCGACGCCGAATCAAATCCCGCGACGCTGACCGTCAACAGTTCCCCCCAGGTTACGGGGCACCCGTCTGCTTCGACAATCCATGCCGGCGGCAACACTACGTTCGGCGCCACGGTTGCCAACGCCACCGGTTACCAGTGGCAGGTGGATCAGGGAGCCGGTTACACCAGCATCACGAACAACGCCCTTTATTCCGGCGCGACATCGGCAACGCTGTCCATCACCGGCGCGACCACGGGCATGAACGGTTACGTCTACCGCGTCATTGCCGTCGGCGTATGCACGCCGGTTACGGCCTCGTACGGTGCGGCCCTCACCGTCACACCGCCGCCGACGGTGACGGGCGTCAGTCCCTCAAGCGGTCCGACCGGAGGGGGAACGAGCGTCATCCTCACTGGCACCGATTTTACCGGCGTGACGGCTGTCACCTTCGGGGCGACGCCGGCAGCGGGTTTCACGGTTATCAGCGGAACCCAGATCACCGCAACGGCGCCTGCCAACGCTGCGGGCACGTTCGACATCCGGGTTACCACTGTCGGCGGAACGAGCGCGACCTCAGCGGCGGATCAATACACCTATGTTGCGCCCCCGACGGTGACGAGTGTCACTCCTACGAGCGGACCCATGGCGGGCGGGACAACCGTCATCCTGACCGGCACCAACTTCGTCGGCGCCACCTCGGTCACCTTTGGAGCAACGATGGCATCGGGCTTCACGGTCAACAGCGCAACTCAGATTACCGTCACCTCTCCCGCGCACTTCGCGGGCACGGTCGATATCCGGGTGACGACCGCTGGCGGAACGAGTGCGACCACGGCGGCGGACCAGTTTACTTATGTCCCGTCGCCGACGGTGACCAGTGTCACTCCCACGAACGGGTCAACGGCGGGTGGCACGAGTGTTGTCGTGACCGGCACCAACTTCAGCGGCGCAACCGCGGTTACCTTCGGAGGAGCGGCGGCAACGGGCTTCTCGGTGGACAGTGGAAGCCAGATTACCGCCACCGCTCCCGCGGGCTCCGCAGGCACTGTCGATGTCCGGGTGATCACCGTCGGCGGGACCAGCGCGACCTCGGCGGCAGACCAGTTCACCTATGTGGAACCGCCGGTCGCCAATGCTGCCTCCGCCACCGTCGCTGCCAACTCGACGGCCAATGCGATCGCGTTGAACATCACAGGGGGAACGGCCGACAGCGTTGCAATCGATGCCGTCGCTACCCACGGGACGGCAAGCGCTTCGGGCACGACGATCACCTACACCCCGACGGCAGGCTATTCGGGAACGGACAGCTTCACCTACACGGCCACCAACGTTGCCGGCACGTCCACAGCAGCGACGGTGACGGTCACCGTAACGCCGCCGGTGCTTGACCTGACGCCGGCCTCGACGCCAAACGGCGTCGCAGGAACGCTCTACAGCCAGACATTCTCGGCTTCCGGCGGGACCGCGCCCAATACCTTCGCGTTAATCGCCGGCGCGCCCCCTCCGGGCGTGAGCCTGGATCAGAGCACCGGCGAACTTGCCGGCACGCCGACGGCGACAGGCACGTTCAATTTCAGGATCAAGGCGACCGATCACTACGGCGCGACCGGCGACAGAGCCTATCAAATAACCACCGTCTGCCCGGCCGTTGCCTTCACGCCGTCGAGCGGAACTGCTTTCAGCGGCACCACCGGCGTGCCCTATAGTCAGGTGTTTTCGGCCTCCGGAACGATGGGGGGATCATCCTTCACCTTCAGCAGTAACGTGCCGCTTCCTTCCGGGCTGACCTTCGACCCCGCAACCAACACGCTCTCGGGCACGCCGACACAGCCTGGATCACTCAATTTCGCGCTTGATTTCACCGATGTGTACGGTTGCCCCTTCACTGCATACTATTCGATCAACGTGGCGTTTCCAGCGATCACTCTGGCCCCGGCGGCTAACGGGTTGCCCGGCGGAGAAACCGGCGTGGCCTACAGTCAGACGATCACCGCTTCCGGCGGATCCGCCCCTTATACCTATGCTGCGACGGGAACCTTGCCGACCGGAGTGACGTTCGATGGAGCAACCGGCACGCTCAGCGGTACCCCGACGGCGACGGGCAGCTTTAGCTTTACGATCATCGCGACGGATGTCTATGGCGCGGCTGTAGGCGTGACATACACACTGCCCGTCACGCACCCGGCGGTCAACCTAACGCCGGCGGCAGGCGCCCTGCCCGGCGGCACGACCGGCATCGCCTACAGCCAGAGCATTTCCGCGTCCGGCGGAACCGCACCCTATAGCTATGCCGCAACCGGAACCTTGCCGACAGGCGTGACACTTGACGCGGCAACAGGCACACTCGGCGGCACGCCGACGGCAACCGGGACCTCCAATTTCACCGTTACCGCAACGGATGCCTACGGTGCATCGAGCAATGCAGCTTATTCGCTGAGCGTTGCCTTTCCTTCACTTGCGATGACGCCCGTGGCCGGCGCTCTACCCGGTGCCACGACCGGTCTTGCCTACAGCCAGACCTTCTCGGCGTCCGGTGGATCCGCACCCTACAGCTATGCAATTTCTGTCGGAATCTTGCCTTCGGGACTGGCGCTCGACGGCGCGACAGGCACTCTCAGCGGTACCCCGACGGCGACCGGCAGCGCCAGCTTCACGGTCACCGCAACAGATGCCTACGGCGCATCGAGCAATACAGCCTACTCGCTGACCGTCGCCTATCCGACCATAGCCGTGACGCCGGCGGCCGGCGCGTTGCCCGGTGGCACCACCGGGACGGCCTACAGCCAGGCGATCTCCGCTTCGGGTGGAACCTCACCCTACAGCTACGCGATCTCGGGCGGATCTCTTCCGGCCGGACTGACGCTCGATGGCGCAAACGGCGCAATCAGCGGGACACCGACAACGGCTGGCAATGCCAGCTTTACGATCACGGCAACCGACGCTTATGGCGCAACCGGCGCCGCTGCCTATGCCTTGACGATCGTCCCCGGCCTGCAGGCGCCGATCGCCAACGCGGTCTCGACAACGGTCGCCGCCAACTCCTCGGCCAATGCGATCCCGTTGCAGCTCAGTGGTGATACCCCCGACAGCGTTGCGGTCGCCAGTGCGCCATCACACGGCACGGCGAATGCCTCGGGCACGACGATCAACTACACGCCGACGGCAGGCTATTCCGGCCCGGACAGCTTCACCTACACCGCCACCAATGCGGCGGGCACGTCCACGGCCGCGACCGTCAGCATCACGGTCACTGCACCCGCCTTCACGTTCTCGCCGGCGGCTGGAACCCTTGCCAGCGCGATGGCGGGCGAGGACTACCGGCAGCAGATCACGGCGCTCGGCGGTCGCGCACCGATGCTCTACAGCATCGCCTCCGGCACCCTGCCGCGGGGCATGGTGCTCAACATCTCGACCGGCGAGCTCACCGGCCCGCTCGATGCGGCGAGCGAAGGTGACTACACATTCACGATCCGCGCGGAAGACAGCAACGCCGCGACCGGAAGCGCGACCTACGGATTGAAGGTGACGCCACGCCAGACCACCGTCACCGATCAGGTCGTCGACGTGCCCGCGGGCTCGACCCCAGCCGACGTTTACCTCAACCGCGGGGCAACCGGCGGGCCGTTCACGGACGCCGAACTGACCTTCGTTGAGCCGGCAAATGCCGGCACGGCGACGATCATTCGCGGTCAGCTCGCCCAGGCCGGGCCGGTCGGCACACCCATCGGCTGGTACCTGCAGTTTACGCCGAACCCCGGCTTTTCCGGCAGGGCAAAGGTGGGCTTCCGCCTGACGAGCGCGCTCGGCGCCTCCAACACTGGCACCGTCACCTACAATCTCGGCTTTGCCGCAGCGCAGGTCGCAGAAGACATCGACGGACTTGTTCGGGGCTTCGTCTCGACCAGGCAGAACCTGATCAGCGAAAGCATCTTCGTGCCGGGGCTCCTCGAGCGCCGCCGCATGGGTGGGGCAACAGACCCGGTGACCGCGCGCATGACGCCGTCCGATGACGGCATGACGGCAAACCTAAGCACCAGCCTCGCACAGCTCGATGCGGCCCGCGACAGCGCCGACGGGGTAACCGGCGCGCAACTTCGCGCCTTCAATGCCTGGATCGATCTCGCCTTCCTCGCCCATAACCGGGACGAGAACGACAGCCAATGGGGCAGCTTCGCCATGCTCAACGTCGGTGCCGACTATCTGGTCTCGGAAAAGGCGCTGATCGGCCTGTCCTTCCATTTTGACCGGATGACCGACCCGACCGATGCCGATGCGGAACTGACCGGTAACGGCTGGCTCTTCGGCCCCAATGCGTCGCTGGAACTCGGCAAGGGTGTGTTCTGGGATACAAGCCTGCTCTATGGCGGCTCCTCCAACGACATCGACACCACCTTCTGGGACGGAACGTTCGACACCACACGATGGATGGTCGACACGGCGATCAAGGGCCAGTGGAGCCTCGACGAGGCGACGGTGCTGACACCGAAGCTCCGCGCCGTCTACTTCTCCGAAACGGTCGACGACTACACGGTGCACAACAGTGCGGGCGACAAGATCACCATCGATGGCTTCGACGAGGAGCAGTTCCGCGTCAGCCTCGGCGCCGAGGTCGAGCGATCCTTCACGCTCGACAACGGCTCGACGGTGACCCCGAAGCTCGGAGCAACGGCCGGCTATTCGGGGCTCGACGGATCTGGCGTCTTCGCCAACCTGACGGCCGGGCTCTCGCTTTCGACTGCAGACCTATGGCTGCTCGATCTCGGGCTGCTCTTCGACATCGAGGAGGGCGGGCAAAAATCCGTCGGCGGACGCGCCCGCGCGAGCCGTCAGTTCTGACTTCTGGGGAGACCGCCGAGGCATCGCCTCGGCGGTCGGCTGGCAAGCCCGCGACATGCTCGGGCCGCGCTATGGATTTCAGATTGCATTCCGCTAGAGTCTTTAGGAAAACATGGCGGAAGAGGTTGCGACGAGCGTGGGCAACAGGGACTGGATTGCGGGTCTGTCCGTCGCCGGATTGATGCTGCCCGAAGCTGTTGCCTATGCCGGTATCGCCGGCCTGCCACCGCAGCACGCCGTCGTCGCGGCTATCGTCGGTTGCCTGACCTATTCCATCCTCGGCCGCAGCCGTTTTGCCATCGTGTCCCCGACATCGTCGTCGGCCGCCATTCTTGCGGCGACAATCGCGGCGCTGCCCGGTTCGACGGCGGACAAGATGGCGCTGGTAACGGTGATGGTGGCGCTGACGGGTCTGCTCTTCGTCGCGGCCTCCCTGCTGCGGCTTGGAAACCTCGCAAGCTTCATCTCCCGCCCCGTCCTTCGTGGCTTCGCCTTCGGGCTGGCGGTCACCATCATCGTCAGGCAATTGCCCACCGTTACCGGCGTCGAGGTGCCGGCAACCGACATCATCCATCAGATCGCCGGGCTTTTTGCGGCGCTGCCCCGGTGGAACATGGTGAGCATTGCCGTCGGCGTCGCGGCCCTTGCCGCCCTCCTGTTGCTGCGGCGCGCTCCGTTTCTTCCCGGCGCTTTTCTGGTCCTTTGCGCCGGCATCCTGGCTTCCAGGCTGCTGGACCTTGCGGGCCACGGCGTGGCGGTGGTCGGGCCGTTGTCGATCTCGATGACCTTGCCGTCGCTCTCGCTCGTCGAATGGAGCCAGATCCGGCAGCTTGTGCCCTACACCTTGCCGCTCGTTCTCATCCTCTTTGCCGAATCCTGGGGCACGATCCGGTCGCTTTCATTGCGTCACGGCGAAAGCGTCACCGCCAATCGAGAACTGCTGGCGCTCGGCGCTGCCAATGTCGCCTGTGCTATCGCGCAGGGCATGCCCGTCGGCGCCGGTTTCTCGGCGGGCTCCGCGGCCGAAGCTGCTGGTGCACAAACCCGAATGACGGCGCTCGTCGCCGCGGTCGGCCTTGCGCTGCTCGTCGTCCTTGGCGCCGATCTGCTTCAGAGCCTTCCCGAGCCGGTCCTTTCTGCTGTCGTCATTGCCGCACTGGCGCATGCGCTCGATCCTCGGCCGCTTTTGCGGCTGTGGAAACTGAAACACGACGTTGTCATCGCCTTGGCGGCGGCAGTCGGGGTCATCGCCTTCGGCGTCGTCAACGGCATCACCATAGCTGTCGCACTTTCGCTCGCCGTCTTGCTGCACAGGCTGGCCACGCCCTATGTCGCCTCCCTTGGTCGCCTGGGACAGGGCCATGACTTCGTCGACGTCGCCCGCCACGCGGACGCGCAAACGATGCCGGGCATCGCCATCTGGCGTCCGGCGCAACCGCTGTTCTTTGCCAATGCGGATGCCATCTTGACCGAGACGGCCGCACGGATCGGCCACGACCAGACAGCACGCGCCGTCATCCTCAGCCTTGAGGAAAGCTTCGACCTCGACAGCACCGCGCTCGATGCGCTGATCGAATTCGACACGCTTGTGCGCGCCCAGGGCAAGCACCTCTATTATGCACGGGTGCATGACCGGGTCCGCGACATGATCGCCCTGGCCGCTCCCCCGCTTCTCACCTATCTCAGCTACAGCGTCGATGATGCCGTAGCTGCCGCCTCCCAACCCGAAACGACCGCGTCCCTGCCCGGAGCCGTTCGATGACCCCAAACTATGAGCCGCAACTGCAACCGATCGACATCGCCGAACTTCGCCCGACCCAGATCACCGTCGGCTTCCTCGAAGTCACCGAAAAACGACGCGAATGGCGCAAGACTGCCAAGCGGCATGGCGCGGAATTCCTGGGACATCATATGGTGCCGGTCGTGCTCGGCCCGAAGGAGCGACCGTATCTGGTCGACCATCATCATCTCGTGCGCGCCCTGCACGAGGAAGGCGTCGCGCATGTGCTGACCAGTATCGTGTTCGATCTCAGCCACCTGTCAAAGGACGAGTTCTGGTCGGTCATGGACCACCGCCACTGGATGTATCCGTTCGACGCACAGGGCCTGCGGCGATCGCACCAGGACCTGCCGCGCACGATCGCCGGCCTCGCCGACGATCCCTACCGGTCGCTTGCGGGCGCGCTCCGCCGCGCCGGCGGTTACGCCAAGGACGCAACGCCCTACAGCGAGTTCATGTGGGCAAACTTCCTGCGCTCGCGCATCGATGCAAAACGCATCGCCAATGATATCGACAAGGCCGTGCACGACGCGCTCGATCTTGCCCACGGCAAGTCCGCCAGCTTCCTGCCGGGTTGGTGCGGCGTCACCGATTAGACCGGCGCCTCGCGGTTCGGGGCGCTGGGGTCTAGCGCGCGGCCGACGAATGTGCGGTCAGGATGAAGCGCCTGTAGACGAAGGTGCGGAGGCAGTTTCGCAGGTTGGCCGACTTGCGCTGGGCACGAGCGACCGGCGCATGGGACATTTTCTCGATTCCTTTGAAGCCCGCCTCCTCCAACAGACCGGAAAGCTGCTCGAACCGCAGTCCGCGACCGAAAGGCAGGGCACGCATGATCTCCGCATGGCGTTGGCTCAACGACCCGTCGTAATAGGGATCAGGCCCGGAAAACCTGTCGATCAAGGCCACCAGGCGTTCGGCGAGACGCCCGATCGGAGAAGGCTGCGCCCAGTTCCCGTCATAGATCACCAGCTTCCCACCCGGTCGCAGCAGCCGATGCCACTCGCGAAAGGTCGCCTCGGGCTCGGTAAGCGTCCAGACGAGGTGGCGACAAACGATCGCGTCATAGGCGGCGTCCGGCTCCATGGTGTTTTCGGCATCGGCAAGGATGAAGCGCAGCCGCGGTTTGCCGGCGTGTTTCGCCTTGGCGACGGAAAGCATTGCTTCGGAGAAGTCCAGCGCCGTGACGTCGTGACCGAGATCGTGGATGAGCCTTGTGACCTCGCCCGTGCCGCAGGCGAGTTCGAGCACGCGCAGCGGCTTCACGCCAAGGGTGGTGCGGATCGGTTCCTGCCAGGCGGAAAACTCGGCTGCGGACAGGATACCGTGGCCGAAAGCGAGATCGAAGGTTCTCGCGCGCTCCGACCAGTAGCTGCGGATCGCTTCCTTCAGATGAAAATTCGCGCGCCCTGCCCTTTCTTCGGTGTCGTTCGTCACTTTCCGAAACCGTTCCTGGCAAGGATCTCGTCAAACCGCTTGCGCGCCCGCGCCGGAACCTTGGCCGCCGCAAATCTTGCATCGACCTTCGCATCGCCGACACGGATCACCATAACCATTCCCATCGCGAAATGGGGCGAACACTTGATCCCGTAAAACCCTTCCGCGTCGAGCGTGACCTCGATCTCCTCGTTGATCCCGCCCTTGAAACCAGCGGTACCTTCGGGAACCATGCCGTCGACCGTCGCCGCGTTGTGGCCGCTGGTGGCTGCGATGAATTTCACCGTGTCGCCGGGGGCGACCTGGAGGAAGTCAGGCTCATAGACCATCGGTCCCGAAGCGTTACGGTTGAGCATCTTCACCTCGTGCATTTCGGCTTGGGCGAACTGGAAAGCGGTGAGAAACAGGGACAATCCGAGGAAAAGCGCGCGCATGTAAATCCTTGCTAGGCTGAATGAAAGCGGAAGATGGAGGTTCCGTCCTCGGGGTCGACGACGATGCTCGCACGAACACCGAAGACGGCGGCGATCCGTTCGACGGTCAGGACTTCACGCGGCGGCCCCAGCGCCACCAGCCGGCCGGCGGACATCATGCCGACGCGGTCGCAGCCGAAGGCCTGGTTGAGATCGTGCAAGGCGACCACGGAGGTTATCGGCAGGTCAGCCACCAGCCTCAGGATCGAAAGCTGGTGCTGGATATCCAGGTGATTTGTCGGCTCGTCGAGCAACAGGACCTGCGGCTGTTGCGCCAAGGCACGCGCCAGGTGAACCCGCTGGCGTTCCCCGCCGGAAAGTGTTGCCCACGAACGGTTTTCGAAGCCCGCCATATCGGTATCGTCGAGCGCTTGCCTGACGATCCGGTCGTCTTCGGCCGACCAGGGCTGCAGCGGCGTGAGCCAGGGCGTGCGGCCAAGTTCGACCGCATCGCGAACCGAGATCGCTTCCGTCGTCTCGGCTTGCTGCTCGAGGAAGGCGATCAATTGGGCAGCCTGGCGGCGCGGCATGGCGTGCAGCATCTGCCCGTTGATCCGCACCCCGCCCGAGGTCGACCGGACGATGCCGGCCAGCAGCCGCATCAAGGTCGATTTGCCGGAGCCGTTGGGGCCGACAAGGCCGAGTGTCTCTCCCTGCCGCACGGTCAGATCGACATGGGAAACGATCGCCTTGCCGCGGACGGACCAGCCGAGATCGCGTGCTTCCAGGATCATGATCGGCGCCTCCCGCGGATAAGGATCAGGGCAAAGGCCGGTGCCCCAACCAGGGCGGTGATCACGCCGATCGGCAGCACCTGGCCAGGAACGATCGTCCGCGACAGGATATCCGCGGCGATCAGAAAGACCGCCCCGATGAGAGCGGTTGCCGGGCCGAGCCGCCCGTGGCGCACGCCAACCAGGAACCGGGCCGCATGCGGTATCACGAGCCCGACGAAGCCGATGGAGCCGACAATGCTGACCATCACGGCCGTCACCAGCGCGGTAAGGCCGATCAGCACCATCTGGACGACGCGCACGGGTACGCCGAGCGACGCGGCGGATTCCGCCCCGAAGGAAAAAGCGTCGAGCGCACGGGCGTACCAGATGCAGGCCCCGAGCCCGACAAGGGCCACGGGCACGGCCAGCCAGACGTCCGGCCACCGCGCACCGCTGAGGTTGCCGAGCAGCCAGAACATGATGCCCCGCGCCTGCTCCGCATTGGCCGACTTGGTGATGATGAAAGAGGTCAGTGCGTTGAACAGTTGCGATCCGGCGATGCCGGCAAGCACGATCTGCCCCGTTCCGCGCAGGGTGACCCCGCCACCGGCGGCACGGGCGAGGATCGCCACCATGAGGAAAGCCGTCACGGCGCCGACAAAGGCGCCGAGCGACATGGAGACCGCGCCGGCCCCGAGGCCGGCGACGGTGACGGCCACTGCGCCGGTCGAGGCGCCGGCGGAAATGCCGAGAAGGTAGGGATCCGCCAGGGCGTTGCGCAGGAGGGACTGGAGCACCAGGCCCGAAACCGCGAGGCCCGCCCCGCAGCAGGCGGCAACGATCGCCCGCGGCAGGCGGTAGTTCCAGATGATCCCGACATCGATGGGATCGAGCCCATAGGTCGCGCCGAAAATCTTGTTCGCCAAGGTCTGGAGAACGGTCAAGACGGGTATCGGCGTTTCGCCGATGCAGGTTCCGGCAAGAACGGCGGCAAACAGAGCCAATGTCCCCGTGGCTGCCCGGCCAAGCCGGGAAGCAGGGACGCGCCGCGAGAGGCTGGTCTTCACTTCGCCAACCCGAAATCCTTAAGCGCAGCCGAGAGAACTTCGATGCCGGCGACCGTTCTGATCGTGGCGTCCATCGCGTGCGCATCCATGACGACGATGCGGTTGTTCTTCACCGCGTCCATCTGGCTGGCAACCGGATCGGTCTTCAGGAACTCGATCTTCTTCAGGTAGTCGTCGGCCGGAAAGCGCCGGCGATCCATCTTGGCGATGACGATCATGGTGGGGTTGGCCTTGGCGATCGTTTCCCAACCGACGACCGGCCATTCTTCGTCCGAGCCGACCACGTTGCGGATGCCGAGCTTATCCATCATGTAGGCAGGCGCTCCCTTCCGACCTGCCACATAGGGATCGATGTCCATCTCCGCGCTGGAGAACCAGAAGGCCGCAGACACATCCTTCAAATTGAGCGCCTTGGCCTGCTCGATGGCGTCGGCCTCACGCTTGGCGAGTTCTGCGACGAATGCTTCGCCTTTGTCTTGAACATCGAAGATCTGCGCGAGTTCACGCACGCCCTGATGGATGCTGTCAGTCGAGAAGAGCGCGCTTCGCGTGCCGTCCACACCCACCGAGTTGTCCTTGGCGACGCAGTCGGCCGGAAGGACATAGGTCGGAATTCCCACTTCGTGGAACTGGGTTCGGGTCGCAACGATCCCTTCGGGGCCGACGTGCCAGACGAACTGCACGGCGACGAGCCCCGGCTTCTTGGCGACGACGCTTTCAAAGCTCGGGTCGTTGTCCGCCAGGCGCGGAACCTTGGCATTGACCTCGGCAAATTCCGGCAGCACGTCATTGAACCAGACCGACGTGCCCGTAACCTTGTCGCCGAGGCCGAGCGAATAGAGAACCTCGGTTGCCGCCTGCCCGACGGTCGCCGAAGTCGCCGGTGCCTTGTCGAAGGTGATCGTCTCGCCGCAATTGTCCAGGGTCAGCGGATAGGCGGTGGGTTCGGCAGCAGCGGCGGTGGCGAAGAAGGCGAAGCCAGAGGCGGCAAGCAGGAAACACGAAGCGGTCATGGCACATTGTCTCCGATCTGTTGATCGCGCGGATCGGAGGGGACGAGCCAGGACGCAATGATCGAACCGATGTTCAAGAGAACATCGACAGCCGGCACTTGTGGCGCGACCAACGACATCGACAACCTCCCCGGACACCCCGCCCGGCTTGTTCAGTTACAGGTGTCGGTAGGTCTCCTGACTGACGGGTCTTGGCTCCCTCTCGGCCTTCCCGGACCATCGCCCAGTGGCATTTTCGAGAGAGGACTGGCCGCCTACAGTTGCGGGGGCAGTTTCGTTTCGCGGCGAGCCGCGGCGAATTCCCTGTTATTTCCTTTCGGAAACCGACGAGAATTCCCTACTCAACGAACGAGTGGAGCGCAAGCATGAAAGCGGCGCTTTCAAAACCACCTGCCAAGAAAGGTAGATATTCTTTCGCGTCTCGTAATTTCACTAAACATCACTCCCCTCAAATAGGGAGAACATTGGCGATTGTCGAAAACTATACACAAATGAACACTGTTTAAGCGATCCGTAATTCACGCCATCTTCAGACTTACCTTTCGAGATCAGCCTTCAGCCTGTCGAGAATAGTCACGACATGGGCGGCATAGTCGCTGATCCAGCGGTCGTGAATGTGCTTGATCGGCAGCGCATTGAGATAGTTCCAGCGCTCGCGTCCTGCCCGCCTGACGATGATCAAGTCGGCGTCCTCCAGCACCTTCAGATGCTGCATCACGGTGCAGCGATCCATGTCTGAAAAGGTCGCGCAGAGCATGCCCGTGGTCTGCGCCTCGCCCTTGAGACGATCGAGCATCGACCGCCTGCGCGGGTGAGCCAATGCCTTGAAAACCAGATCTTCGTCCTGCTCGCTTGACATGTTATGTTTTCACAACATATTGAAACCGGACGCAACGGAGACGGCGCCGATGAGACCGGTTTGCGAGCTTTCGCGAGCACTCCAACCGAGCCTGGTGGCTGGATGCCGTCGATCGGAGTTCAGCCTTGCACCGACACCTCAAGCAAACCGCCCAAAAGGGAGATGATTGAGAATGCTGCCTAAGATCGTTTCAATGGACGAGTGGCAAGCCGCACTCGAACAACAGATTGCCAGAGAGAAGGCACTCACCCGCGCACGCGATGAAGTGAGTGCCGAGCGCCGGCGCTTGCCGATGGTCAGGATCGACAAGGACTATTCGTTCGAGGGGCCTGAAGGCACGGTAAGCCTCGCCGACCTCTTCGACGGACGGCGGCAACTGATCGTCTATCACTTCATGTTCGCGCCCGGATGGAAGGCGGGCTGCGACGGCTGCTCCTGGGTCGTGGACGCGATGACCCATCCGGCGCATCTCAATGCACGCGATACGTCCATCGTGCTGATTTCGCGTGCGCCGCTGGAGACGCTGCAGAAATACCAGGCCCGGATGCAGTGGCAGCACCCGGTTTGGTACTCTTCCATGGCGAGCGACTTCAACCACGACATGGGAGCCACGGTCGCCGATCCGGATGACCCGACAAGGACCAGCGAGCGCCATGGCGTCAGCGTCTTCCTCAGGGAGGGCGATCATATCTACCGCACCTATTTCAACGGTGCGCGCGGCGTCGAGTACCTCGGCAGCATGTGGACCTATCTGGATCTGACGCCCTACGGTCGCCAGGAAACATGGGAAGCCTCTCCCGCGGGATGGCCGCAGACAGAACCCTACGTCTGGAACCGGCGGCACGACGAATACGGGACCGAACCGGCCTCCTGATTTTCCGCGGCGGCGAGCATGGAATTGTCGAGCCACCGTTCCTACGTCTTGTCTGGCCGATCGCCAGACCTGCGTCATTGCCGCGCGCCCCCGAACAGGGATCGCGGCAATGCTGAAGGGATGCCGCCGGCCCGGCAGGGAGCGCCGAATGTGGGGATGGATCGCGCTTCTAAGAGGCGCGCCGATGGGGGCGGCAATCGATGGGAAACGAGACGCAAAACCGCAAGGACGGTCCGGCACCGAGCGGCAAGAGGTTTTGGCGGCGACGCGGCGTTCGGATTGCATCGATCACGTTGGCCGCCGTGCTTCTCCTGGTGGTCGCGCCGCTTGCCGTCATTCTCTACCCAACACTGAAGACCTATCCCCGGAGCGACTTTCCGGCCGCAGCTTCGCGACTGGAACGCAACAGGCAGGACCTTGCCCATCTGCGGCGCCTGATCGAGGTTGACCGAAGCTTCTCGCCGGCCGCCCAGGCGGCGTTTACGGGCTCCCTTGATGCGATCGAACAACGGGCCGGCGATCTCGACCGCGCCGGTCTGGCGATGGCGGCTGCAAAGGCGGTCGCGCTCGCCGACAATGGGCCCACCAGTGTCGTCGGGCTTGTCGGCGGCCACAGTTTCAATGCGGTTCCGATCCGCCTCGGCTGGTTTGCCGAAGGCCTGTTCGTGATCGCAGCGACAGGCGACCAATCGCACCTTCTGGGCGGAGAGATCCTTGAGGTGAATGGACGGACGACGGAGGCCTTTGTCGATGCGCTGCGGCCCCATTTCGGCGGACCCGCCAATCTCGCCAGGGAATTCGTCCCCAATATCGCAATTTCGCCGGAACTCCTCCATGCCGCCGGCCTTGCCGACAGCTCGCAGGAAAGCGCCTATCTCATCCGTCTTAAGGATGGAAACGTCGCGCAGATCCCTCTTCTTGCCACGCCCGGCGCGCCGGAACCGTTAAACGCCCATGTCTGGCCGCGCCGCGATTTCAGTCCCCTGTCGCAGACCGATCGCGACGCCGCGTGGCGGCACGTGCTCGACGACGTCACGCTGCCGGCCTATCTCACGCGCCCCGACGCCAATTATTGGCACCACTACCCCTTGCCCGATCTGCTCTATGTCCAGATCAACCGCATCAGGGATGCCACGCCGGAGAGCCTGTCGCAGGGGCTCGCCCAGATGCTGGATGAAGCGGAGAAAAAGCCCATACGCAATGCAGTCGTCGATCTGCGGTTCAACAATGGCGGCAACTACGAATTGACCGCCGATTTCTCGCAAAGGCTCCCGGCCATCCTGCCGCCTGACGGACGGCTGTTCGTGCTGACCAGCGCAAACACGTTTTCGGCCGCGATCAGCACGGCGGCGCGCCTGAGGCATTTCGGCGGCACGCGCACAGTTCTTGTCGGCGAGCCGATGGGAGACCGGCTGCAGTTCTGGGGTGAAGGCGGCCGCACGGTTTTGCCGAACTCGAAGATCACTATCCGCTATTCGACGGCCTATCACGACTGGGAGCACGGATGCAGCCTGTCGGAGATCAGGACCTGTTTCCTCTTGAATTACGCCTATGACGTTCCGGCAGGCCCGCTTCAGCCGGACATCCCGCGCTCGACGAGCTTTGCCGACTATGCCGCCGGCACCGACCCTGCAATGACCGCAGTCATGCAGGTCCTCATGGTGGGCACCGCCGATTGAGGTGCCGCCTGTGAGGAGGCAAGCCACGCCTGGCCATTCCGGGCGGCGGCGGCTTCGCGCTGCGGCGACGCTTTACATTTTTTCGCCCGGTAGCTCGCTGGCTTGTTTGACCCAGTCCAGGAACTGCGCCTCGTCGAGTTCGTCGGCCTCATAGATGTCGAGATAGCGCACATCCGGCTGTTTCGACGTGCCGGGCGGCATGGGGCTGAACTGCGCGCCGCGGAAGAAAGCGACCTTCACGTATTTCGTCATGCAGTGAAAGCCGAGGAACCAGACATCCTTTTCCATGCCATAAAAGGGAGAGTTCCATTTGACCGCCTTTTCGACACCGGGAACGGCCTCAACGATCAGCCGGTCAAGACGCTTGCCCAGATCGCTTTTCCACCCCGGCATCGCAGCGATGTATTGCTGTATTGGCGCGTCTCCATAGCCCTTGGCGATCTGCGGGTTGCCGCCGGTCAGGAGGACGACGCCATCGGCCGACTTTGTCGGCGGCGTCTTGCGTCCGCTCGTTGCCCTTGGCGCACCGGAAGCAGCTTTCGATGCGTTCTTTCCGACTTTCTTTTCAGACATGCGCGGACCTCGACTGTTCCGTCAGTTCGTCGCGGGTCGGATCCTCCGACACGGTCACGGAGCCCATACCCGAATGGCTATGCACGACACATAGCCACCCAGCTATGGATCGGTCAAGGATGAACCTTCAGCTTCAGCTGCGTTGCGGACTGCAACTCGATCCGCAAGCCGCTTCGCCAAGTATTGGCAATCGGCACGGCATCTCTCCATCGCCGTAGGGTCATGGCATGCAGAAGGTCGGGATCCCTGCGATCCCGGACATGTGCAGCAGCGGCTCGTAAAGAGCCACCATTCGGGATCTCGAGCGTGCTCTCCATCAACACCTTGACCGCCGGACACCACCTTGATGCCGTCATCCTCAGAGTGCTGAAAGAACGGATTACCGTTGCAACGGCGAACGCGCGCCGACCGGTCGAAGCGCCGGACAAGCTCGTCGACCACCTCCTCGACCAGCACCGCCTCAGCCTGCACTTCCTGAGCCTGCACGTGTTGACGGCCGCATCGCCTCGCCGCGAAGCCCTGCTTCTCGCCATCGATCGGCCGGGCTTCCGCAAACATCTCCGACGGCTTCAGGGCATCGTCGGAGGTATCATCGAGAACGGCGTCCGCGACGGCCACTTCAAGGCACAGGATCATCGTCTGTCTGCCGATCTTTTCACGGCGCAAACGAAGCCGATATGGGATCCCATAGCCATCGTCGCGCGCCTGCAGGGATCCGAATGCTACAGCCCCTATGAGCACGCCCGAATGGCCGTAGACCGCCTGGGCTGAAAAGACGGCTTCCGCCCACACGGCTGCGGTTGCAGTCGTGTCCGGGCGTTCGCGCTCCACCAGCACACCGCCTGCCCGATCCCGAAACTTTCCGATTAGAACCGGCACAACCGTTGCGGAAACCGGACGCCATCTTTCGGGCAACTCTTGCTGCCTGCCCTCGTCGATCTGCAGCGTCGGGCGATGGCCAGAGCCGTCCCCTGCCGCCCGCATGCGCCGCTCCAGCAACGTACCAAGGCGAGGCGATTCGCGTTGCCGCGGAACCAAAGCGAACGCCGCCAGTCGCAGGGATGGACTGGCGGCGTTGACCACTTGGAGATCGCCTTCTTCTCAAGGCAGCGTTCTTCTAACACCGCACGATTTAAAATCAATACATAAACATAATAATCTCAATTGCGATTGGAGCCACGATGAAAGCAAAAGCCTCACCAGCGAAATTCAGTGTGGCGAAACGCTAATATGTAGCAATTTTGCAATATGGATCGATCATGCTGCAAATTTGAATTGAGATTATGAATTTTATGAATTCACTTTTGGAAAAATCGTGATACCCGATTGCATGCGCTGGCCAGCCGAAGATCGGGTGGCGTCAACAACCACAGCGCGAAGCAAGCAGGTCGCGGATCCACATCGATGGGGTAATGCGGCCGTCTTGCCTGATCGAACAATGAGAGGGATTTTCCCATGACGATGAAAAGCATACTTTTGGGATCGGCTGCCGCGATCGCGGCGACGTCCAGCGTCCAGGCGGCAGACGCAATCATAGCGGCCGAGCCGGAACCGACGGAATATGTCCGTGTCTGCGACGCATTCGGCACCGGCTTCTTCTACATTCCCGGAACCGAAACCTGCCTGCGCATCGGCGGCTATGTACGCTTCCAGACGAACTTCGGTCCGCGCGAAAGCGCTGGTCGCTGGGAAGGCAAGCAGTCGACTTCCGACTGGGATGCTTTTGCCCGCGCGCAGCTGATCCTCGAGGCGAAGAACGATACGGAATACGGCGCGCTCACCAGCTACATCGCCATTCAGGCCGATACCGACAACGACGCCCACAACAACTTCAAGCTCGACGAAGCCTACATCCAGCTCGCGGGCTTGCGTGCTGGCCACTTCGCCAGCTGGTGGGACAAGGGTCTGAACGGCGAAACCGACATCAGCGGCAACGACACGACCGTCTTCAACTCCATCTCCTACACCTATGACGCCGGCGCGTTCCAGGCAGGTATCGCCATCGACGAGCTCGAAGGCCTAACCTCGAAGAACAACGGGGTTGGCGTCGAAGGCATCGTTTCGGTCTCGCTCGGCAGCGCATCCTTCGACCTGCTCGGCGGTTACGACACCGAGGTGAAGCAGGGCGCCATCCGCGGCCTGGTGTCGGCAGATCTCGGCCCGGGCGTGCTCCAGGGCTTTGCCGTCTGGTCGTCGGACCCGAACTCCTACTGGTCCACGTCCAAGTGGAGCGTTGCGGCCTCCTATCGCCTCAACGTCACTGACAGACTGGCGATCACGCCCGGCGCTCAGTATTTCGGCGATCTGCGCCGGAACGTTCTCTTCAACGCGGCCTGGAGAGGCGCTGCATCGCCCAACGAAAGCTTTGGCAACGGCAATGCGTGGAAGGTCGGCGTCACGGCAGACTATAAGATCACCGAAGGTCTTGATGTCCGTACAACCGTAAATTACGTCAAGGTCGACTACAATGACACCTTCAAGGACAGCAAGTCCAAGAACGACGACTACGTGTCGGGCTTCGTCCGCCTGCAGCGTAGCTTCTAACGGAAGAGAGTAACTAAAGACAATATGCCCGCAATCTGTATCGGTTGCGGGCGTATTTTCGTTGACCTTTCAGCAAAGCTTCCCGTGTTTGGCCCGTTCACTCGATCCGAAATCACGCCGCCTGGATAGTCTTCCTCCCATCTCGCAATCGGAATCCATCGATACAGTTTGGCGCAATACATCCGACAGCGATTGATTTGCTGCTGCTGAACCATGTAAAGCTTATCGAACGCCTTACGGAAATCGGGTCCCGGATGCCAAAGTTCAACTACCTCTCTCCCGCCTTGCAGAGCGAAGATGCCGCATTGATGCAAAGTACATCCTTGAGTGGCATCGAGGCGAAGATCCACGTTGACCTTTGGAACGCCATCATCGACCGCAAGCTGAAGCCAGGTGTCAAGCTGGAAGAGCTCGTGATGTGTGACATCTACGGGATCAGCCGCACGGTCATGCGCAAGGTTCTGATGATCATGGAACAGGACGGGCTGGTTTTCCTGCCGCCCAACAAGGGCGCCTACGTCGCATCCCCATCGCTGCAATCGGCTTTTGAAATGCTTGAAATGGGCGAGGCGCTGCAGACATTCGTCGTCGAGAAAATCGCGACGAACCACGCATCCATCGCCGCCTCCCAGTTCGACCGGATCGCGCAACACGCCAAGGCGGAAGAAAAGGCCGAGGCGGCCCATGATTTCCGACTTCTGCGCCGGTTCGACATCGAGTTTGGAAGCCTGCTTTGCCTGGTTCATGGCAACGGGACGCTTGCCAGAGAATGGGAACGAAACGCCTCCTGCCTCGCGCTCGCACTTTCGCTTCACCAGAGCGTGCAACCGGCAGGCAGGCAATCGGATTACTCCAGGCAGATCCTCGCGCGCCTGACAGATGGAGATGCGGCACGCGCACTTGCCCTTGTCCGCGAGCGGATAGGCCAACTGAAAGCGTCGCTGGACACCCAGTCCGATGGAGAGAATGTGAACCTGCGCGAGATCCTGGGCCTGAATTGAGCCCCATGGGGCGAACGCGGCGCCCCCCGCTCGCATCCGCGGCCCCTTCTTGCCATTTGCTCCGGCAGCGATCGGCTGGCGCTCGACAAGGGCGGGCAGCTCGCCACGATCGCCGAGGTCCGGGAACGAATTTTTCCCGGCGCCCTACCCGGCATGTGTCGAACTGGCCGTCGCGGAACTGAACCCGGAGGGCGGCTTGGTGGAAATCAAGGCGACCGCCTTTGCCCCGCTTTCACGCGGAACCGAATAGCGGAAGAGCCCGCGACATAGGCACCCCAAGGTGCGTACTTGTAAGGCGGCCCCTGCGCCCGATACGCCTGCAGCAAAGCCCTGGAGTTTCACTTTCCAGCTTACCCGCTGTTTGAGGATGATATCGATGAAGGCAATGGTTCTCTGCTCCAGCCCGCGACGCGACGGAAACTCGGCGACAATGGCGAATGCCGTGGCCGAAGGCCTACTGGAAGCTGGCCACGAGGTCGAGACGGTGCGGGCCGACGACATTCTGTCAGCGCTGCTTCGAGACTGTCGCCAGTGTCGCATGCCCGATGGCGAGTGCGGGATCGACGACGGTTTCCGGCGGGCGTTCTTCGGTTCCTACCTACCCGCTGACGGCTTCATCGCCGCAAGCCCGATCTACTGGTATGGCGTCTCTGCGCAGTTGAAGGCTTTCTTCGATCGAATATTCTGCTACGTCGCTGCGTCGCATCCGCAATCGGCGTCCGTGGTCGCGCAGATGACCGGAAAACGGATCGGTCTCGTCCTCAGCTCGGAAGAGACCTACCCCACCGTTTCGTCCGGTCCGCAGCATCAGTTCCAGGAATTCAGCCGCTACACGCGCTCGACCTTCGTTGGCGTGGTGCACGGCCATGGCAACGCACGCAGCGACATACACCGCGATCCAAGCGACCCGATCGCGCGGGCGCGCCTCTTCGGCCGGACCTTCTTCAGCGCTCACACCTCCGACTACCAGATCGACACGCCGCGATCGGGCCGCGTGTGGGCATGAGCCGCCTTCGCGGCGCGCAATATCCTTCCGCTACGGCAAGCGAATCTTGCGCCGCCTGGCTGCCTTTGCCTCGCTCGCGGCCGTATCGTATTTTTCCCTGAAGCGGTCCAGCTCCGGAAAGTTCCGCTCCGCCCATCGGTCGAGGTTGATCAGCGTTTCGCTGAGAGACAGGCCAACCGCGCTCAGGCTGTATTCCACATGCGGCGGGTTCGTCTGCTGATCGTGACGCTGCACCAACCCGTTGCGCTCGAGGTCCTTCAGCGTCTGGGTCAGCATCTTCTGCGAAATGCCCTCGACCTTGCGCAGCAACGCGCCATTGCGCATCGGACCCGCCGCAAGCGCAGACATGATGAGGATCGCCCATTTCGTCGATATCAGTTCGAGCGCGTGCCTGGCCGAGCAGGAAGCGTCGAACACGTCGGGATGGCTTGCAGACGAAGCGCCGGCTTGCGGGGGCAGTTTCATCATCACCTCAAGGACATGCCGTTGCGGCGGCCGCTTTCACGCCTCACAGGTAGTGTGCGCGATGGCAGCTCACAAGTTGCGAGCCGCAAAGCCGAAGGCAGGACGGCGTCCGGGGTTATGCCCAGGGCGCACCGGCCGCCCATTCCGCCCGAATGGCCTCGATGAAAAGGCGGACTTTTGGAGAAACATGCTTTCGCGTCGGATAGACGACGCAAACCGGCGGCTCGTCGCGCTCGAATTCTTCGAGTAAGGGCACAAGCCTGCCTTCCCTGATGTCGCGGCCCACCAGGAATGCACCCAGTTGCGCAACACCCATTCCCGCGAGGCAAGCATCGCGAATGGCTTCGGTGTTTCCGAGACGCAAGTTTCCCTGAACACCGACGTCCCGGTCTTCGCCGCCCACCTTGTAGTGCCACGGCACTGGTCCGCTTGCGTGCTTGAAGCCGATCCTGTCGTGGCGCGTCAGCTCGTCGATCGTGCGCGGCGTTCCGCGTTGCCGCAAATAGTCAGGCGCGGCGCAGGTTATGAGCCGATGCGAGGCCAGGACCCGCCGCACGAGGCGACTGTCGGTCGGCCCGCCGATACGAACGGCAATGTCGATGCCGTCGCCGACGATGTCGCGATACTCATCCGAAAACGAGACCTCCGCGTCCACCTCGGGCCAGCGGTTCAGGAAGCGCTGGAGAACGGGCAGGATATGCAGCCTGCCGAGGGCGATCGGCACGTCGATGCGAAGGCGCCCTGTTGGCGCCTGGTGGCGTTGTGCCAAGGCGGACTCCGCGTCGTCCACTTCCGACAGGATCCTGATCGCATGCTCGTAGAAGAGCCGGCCCTCCTCGGTGAGGCTGACGCTGCGCGTTGTCCTATGAATGAGCCGCGTCGCCATATTGTCTTCAAGACGCGCGACGCATTTGCCGACCGCCGAACGGGAAAGTCCGAGCCGCTCGGCCGCCAGGGTGAAGCTCTGGTCGTCGGCGACACGAACAAAGGCGCGCACATCGCCGAGATGGTCCAGCATCGCAAGATCCTATTGGGGACAAATCGTCCCTTTTGTTTCCACAGTACGACAGTTTATCCAAGTTTCGGAAACAGTAAACAATGCCTCGCAACGTCCCCGCAACGGGACACAGGATGGGCGCGGCGCCACATCGCGGCCCGCCCCCCGAATGAAAGAGGCAAGCGAATGAAACTCCAGGAAGAAAGCGACAGTCTGCAATCAAAGGGAGGCACAAAGAGGGAAAGTTGGCTGCCGGTCTATGCCTCCGGCCTGGCAACCTTCTGCGTCGTGACGACCGAGATGCTGCCCGTCGGATTGATGACGCCGATCGCACACGACCTTCAAACGTCGATGGGGACCGCCGGCCTGACGCTCTCGCTGCCGGCACTGCTTGCCGCACTCTTTGCGCCGACCGTGGTGCTCGTGGCCGGCAGGATCGACAGAAGGCGCATCCTGACCACGCTTCTGCTGCTGCTCGTTGTTGCGAACATCGTTTCAGCGCTCGCCAACACCATCGGCCTGCTTCTGGCGGCGCGCATCCTTGTCGGCTTTTGCATGGGCGGCATCTGGGCCGTTGCCGGCGGCCTTGCGCCACGACTGGTGCCGAGCCGGTCCGTTGGCGTCGCGACGGCAATCATTTTTGGTGGCGTTGCAGCAGCTTCGGTTCTTGGCGTTCCGGTCGGAGCCATGATCGGTGATGCGGCGGGCTGGCGCTTCGCGTTTGCCGCGATGGCGGTCTTTTGTGGGATCGTGCTCGTGGTCAATCTCTGCGCATTGCCTGCTCTGCCTGTCCATCAGTCCGTCCGGCTCGGCCAGTTCAGCAATCAGCTCTCGAACTGCCGGATCCAACTTGGCCTGGCCATCACGTTCCTGTTCGTTGCAGGGCATTTCATGGCCTACACCTTCATACGTCCGCTTCTGGAAGTTGTTTCAGGCATCGGCACGGAATGGGTCGGGCTCATGCTGTTTGCCTATGGAGCAGCCGGGATCGGCGGAAACTTTGTTGCCGGCCCTGTCGCCGCCAGGCGCACCGGCGCGACCTTGCTGTGCATTGCCGCAGCTCTTGCCGCTGTCCTCTTCGGTTTTGCCCTCTTCGGACACTCGCCTCTTGGCGGTATCATCGTCCTCATCTTGTGGGGCGTCGCCTATGGCGGCGTCTCGGTCTCCTTGCAAACCTGGATGATGAAGTCGGCACCCTCCGACGTCGAAGTCGCAACGGCGCTGTTCGTCGCGATCTTCAACATCGCCATTGCCGTCGGATCCTTTGCCGGTGGGCGCATTGTCGATCAGTTCGATCTCGGCACCAACCTGCTCCTGGCGGGCATCCTGCCGTCCCTCGGGATTCTGCTCGTGTTCAAAGCGCGTCCTGCCGCGGGCCAAGGCTGATTGACCATCGGAGGCTTGGCGAGCGGATCGTATTCTTTCCGCTGGGTGGACCGGGGCGGCTGTCGTCCCGGCTCCAGCGGGCCGGACAATCTCTCGAAGAAATTCCTACTCCCGCGACAGGGAGAGAGCAGCAAAATCATTCCGTATTAATACATAAAAAACATAGACTATGTGTGTAATGATCGAGATTTCTCGCGCATGATGCTGGCAACACGTGAGCCGGACCCGCTCCGCCCGCGACGGATGACAACGCTGGCCAAGACCAGATTTCGACGGAGGATCCCATGTCCAGTTCCATTTTCAGCCAGGCGTATCGCCGCCGCAGTGTGCTGAAAACGCTCGCCGCTGCCGGCGCCCTGCCCTTCGTCGCGCCGCTTGCCTCCTCTACGGCGCTTGCATCCGGCACCAAATATGCCGGCCGCACGGTCAATCTCCTGATCATCCAGCCGCACGTCGTGACGGGCAAGAAAATTGCCGAGGATTTCGAAAGGCTGACCGGAGCCAAGGTCAACGTCACGGCGGTGCCCTACGACCAGGTCAGCGTCAAGGCAACGCTGGACGTGCAGTCGGGCGCCAACCAGTTCGACGTCATCGACTATTTTTATACCTACAAGGGGCAGCTGGCCGACGATGGCGTGATCGAGGACGTCACCGATCTCATCGAGCGCGACAAGGCCGAGATCCAGCCGGAAGACTTCATCCAGACCATCTACGACCAGTACACGCTGCATGACGGCCGCCGTTATGGCCTACCCTATGACGGCGACAGTCATCTGCTTTTCTATAACCGCGAACTGTTTGATCGTTACGGCCTGAAAGCGCCCGCCACCTGGGACGAATACAACGAGAACGCCAGGGTGATTACCGAGGCGGAAAAGAAGAACGGGATCTATGGTGCGGCGGTTCTGGGCGCGAAGATCCCGGTCATCATTCTGTCCACCTATGCCAACCGGCTCACCGGCTTCGGCGGCAACTTCCTGAAAGCGGACGGCACCTCGGCGCTCGACAGCACGGAGGCGGTCGAGGCCCTGAAGTCGCTGCTGGCGTCGGCACCCCACGCGCTTCCGACCCCACTCGAAACCCGCTTCGAAGAGGGGCTGCCCGCCTTTCTCAACGGCAAGGCGGCGCAGATCGACTTCTGGACCGATCTCGGCGGCTATGCGCAGGATCCCAAGGGCTCGAAGATCGTGGACAAGTGGGGCGTGGCGCGCATTCCCGTCGGCGGCAGCAACAAGACACCCCGCCTCGCCTTCAATGCCGGCTTTGGCTTTGCGATCACCAGCGGATCGAAGAACAAGGATGTCGCCTGGGACCTGATCAAGTTTGCGACCGGCAAGGACTACCACCAAGAGCTACTGGCGCTCACCGGCTCAGGCATTGACCCGGACCGCCATTCGGGGCTGAAATCGCAGAAGTTCAAGGACTTCCAGCCGCTGGTGCAACCGCTACTCGATGATGGCGCATTGGAAAACAGCCTGGCCTGGCCAACCGCCGTCTACGCGCCGAAACTCGAAAATGCATTGACCGACGAACTGGCCCTGGCGCTCGCCGGCACCAAAAGCGCGGAACAGGCGATCGCCGACGCCCACCAGGCCTGGACCGAAATCATCGAGACCAACGGCTGATTGCTTGCGGGGTGGCGCTTCCTCCCGGCGCCGCCCCGCCACTTTCTTTCAACGAGGCAAAAGACCATGAGTGCAAGATCCTTGCCGAAGCGCAGGCTCGGCCGAACCGATTTCGACATCACGCCCGTTGGCTTCGGCGCCTGGGCCATCGGTGGCCCCGATTGGGGGTGGGGATGGGGAAGCCAGGACGATACCCGGTCGATCGCGGCCATTCGTCATGCGGTCGAGCGCGGCATCAACTGGATCGACACGGCACCCGTCTATGGCCTCGGCCATTCCGAACAGATCGTGCGCGAGGCTCTCTCGACCATCCCGCGATCCGAACGTCCGTTGATCTTCACCAAGGCCGGGCTGATCTGGGACCCGGACAACCGTAACGCCCTTCCAGCCCGCATCGGCAATGCCCAGTCCATTCGCCGCGAGCTGGAAGCTTCCCTGAAGCGGCTCGGCGTTGACGTCATCGACCTCTATCAGGTGCACTGGCCTGCCAATGACGGCACACCGGTCGAGGACTATTGGGCGACGCTTGCCGAATTGAAGAAAGAGGGCAAGGTTAGGGCCATCGGGCTTTCGAACCACGATCGGGCGCTTCTCGAGCGCGCGGCAACGGTCGCGCCCGTCGATGTCGTGCAACCGCCCTTTTCGGCGATCAAGCGCCAATTCGCCAGAGCAGAACTGCCCTGGGTGCAGGCGCATGGCAGCGGCGTTATCGCCTACAGCCCGCTGCAATCGGGCCTGCTCACCGGCGCCTTTACGCCGGCGCGCGCCCGAGCCCTTCCGCAGGACGACTGGCGATCGCGCGACGAGGAATTTTCAGGCGAAGCGCTTCACCGGAACCTCGCCTTTACCGAAGGCTTGAGGCCGATTGCTGCACGACACGAAACGTCCGTCGCTGCGGTCGCTGCCGCCTGGGCGATTTCCTGGCCCGGCGTTACCGGAGCCATCATCGGTGCGCGCGAGCCGCTGCAGATCGATGGCTGGATCGATGCGGCAACCCTGGGGCTCACCCCTCGTGATCTCGATGATATCGAGGACATGTTGCTCGCCACCCGGGCCGGCAGCGGGCCGACGCGCCCGGATCTGGCCGAGGCCGCATGACCGCCTTCGCCGTCGAGGTGCTGGAACCCGCCGGTGCGGCAGGTGTCGCCGCGCGCAGCCACGCCCTTCGGGCGCGTCTCGGTCGGCTCGCCTGGATCGCGCCCGTCCTCGTCGCGCTGGTCGTCACGACGCTCTACCCGACCGTCTTTCTGCTGGCGCTTGCCTTCAGCAAGAGCACGCTCGGAAAGCCGTTCCGCGGCTTCGTCGGCATCAAGCACTTTGTAACGGCGCTTCAGGATCCGATCTTCCTTGCGGCCATCGGCAGAAGCGTCGCCTATGCACTTGCCACCTCGCTGGTGCAGCTTGCGCTCGGCTTCCTGATCGCGCTGCTTTTTACGTCCCTGTTGAAGGCCGGCCGCTTCCTGATGAGCCTCGTGCTGTTGCCGCTGATGACCCCGCCGGTCATGGTCGGCATCGCCTGGAAGCTCATCTTCGCGCCGGCAGGCGGGCTCTTGAACGGCACCCTGATCACCTATGGCGTGATCTCCGAGCCGATTTCCTTTCTCGGCCACCCGACGCTCGCCTGGCTGGCAATCGGCGTAGCGGATCTCTGGCAATGGACGCCCTTCATCGTCATTCTCTGCTTTGCGGCCCTTTCCACGGTGCCTGAGAGCGTTCACGAGGCGGCCATGGTGGACGGGGCCAATGGCTGGCAGCGTTTCTGGCACATCACCCTGCCGCTGGTCGCCGCACCGCTTTCGTCGATCTATCTGCTGAAGCTTATCTTGTCGTTCAAGCTCTTCGACCTCGTCTATATCCTGACCTTCGGCGGGCCGGGCTTTGCGACGACATCGGCCGGCTTTGCCATCTATCGGCGGGCAATCGAACAGTTCGACGTCGGCCGCGCCGCAGCCGAGACGATGATCTACGCGCTGGTCATCGGACTTGTGACCTTGCCCGTCGTGCGACTGCACCAGCACTTCGAAAGACGAGAACTATGAAACCCGCAGCGCGACATCTGTGGCTCGGACTTGCGGCAGCGCCCGTCGTCAGCTTCTTTGCCCTGCCCTTCCTCTATCTCATCGCGGTTTCCTTGAAGACGAAGGACGACGTGCTCAACGGCCGCTTCTGGCCGACGGCGCCGACGCTCACGAACTGGCCGGCGGCCTTCGAAGCGGCCAACATCCTCGGGTTCATTCTGAATTCCGTGACCGTGTCGCTGGTCTCGGGCCTGGTCACCATCGCACTGGCGCTGCCGTCGGCCTATGCCGTCCTGCGGCTGAAGATCGGTGGCAAGTGGCTGTCGGACGTTACGCTCTCGAGCTACATGGCCCCGCCGATCGTGGCGCTGATCCCGCTGTTTTTTCTATTGAAGACAACCGGCCTGCTCGATACGCGCGCCGGGCTTGTTCTCATCTACGGCTTCGCCAACGTACCCGTCGCCTTCTGGCTGCTGATGCCGTTCCTGCGCCGCATGCCGATCGAAATCGAGCAGGCAGCGGCGATGGACGGCGCCGGTCCGTTTCGCACGCTGCTGCAGATCGTCGTGCCGATCATCGCGCCGGGGATCGTCGCAACCTTCATCATCGTCACGGTCTTGTCCTACAACGAGTTCCTGTTTGCTTCCGCCTTCACCTTCTCCGACGCCACGCGGACCTTGCCGGTCGGCATCTCGCTCTTCCAGGGCGACCGGCTGGTGAATTTCGGCCAGATGGCAGCCGCTTCCCTGGCGGGCATCGCGCCGGTCTATCTGGTCGCGCTTTTCATGCAACGCTACCTCGTGACCGGGCTTGCCCATGGCGGCGTGAAGTAGGGAGTGCCGGCGGCAAGCTACCGCACAATGGGAGGCTTGAGCGCCTGTTCCGCCGCCGCTTTCGGCTTCTTGTCGGTCCATTGAGGCGGCGCGCCGTATTTGGCTGCGATCGCGCCGACCAGGCCCGGTGCCCGGCCGAAGGTGTCGCATGCGGCATATTTGGGTTTGCCACCCAACCAGGACTGCACGCGCTGCCGGGTCGGCAGCGAGATATCCAATGCCTTCGGTTCCTTGCCGGAAATCAGCACCTGCGAAAATTCGTTGGCGAATTTCGTCGCAAAGCTATAGGCGTCGCCGACTTCGGAAACACGGGGCTTGTCGAGGATCGAATTCGCGCCCCGCGCCCAAAGCATCGCAGCGCTTTGTTCGCCACCGGCATCGACGGCTTCGGCCTCGACGGCCAGGCCTCCGAGGCCCACGGGCAATCGCGGCACGCTGACGGGGAGCACGAACCCGGTGCCAACGGTCACGGCCGTCGAGACCCCTGCGAGCGCCTTGTCTGTCGGAACAATATCGGCGACCACGGAGCGAACCGTCAGGTCGGCAGGCTGATCGGCGGAAACCATCTGATACCTGTCGCTGAGCGCGACGCAGAGCGCCCGGTCGAGAGCGTTCGAGACCAAGTCGCGATCGGCACCGGACTTGATCCTGGAGGCGGCGGCAAAGGAAAACATCGTCGGCGCGATGCGGACGGTTTTTACGCCGGCCAGGCGTTGTCCGTCGACATAGAGGCGTCTCTTCGCCACCATGCCTTTCGACGGGCCGAGCTTGCTATAGGAGGTCAGCGTCCCCGCCTCCTTCAGCGGAACCGATTGGCATCCGGCCAGGGCCACCGAGAGTAGTCCTGCCAGGCCAACCGCGCGGGGCGGGACGAGTGATGAAAAAAGCCTGTTAAGAAATTGAATCAAATATTCTTTTAGCACGTTCCATGATCTCCGTTGGTATGCAACGGCGACCTTGGGGATGGACAATTGCTACAGAATTACAAGCTGGCTCGGGATGTCAGCAGCGGAAGCTGTGGGGCCGCTCGCCGATCAGAGGTGGACGGCAACTTTGGTTCCGATCGCTGAACTCGTGAGGCTGACGCGGCCCCCGTGGTTGGAAACCACCTGTTTCACAAGGCTCAAACCAAGACCCGCGCCCGTTTCTTTGGGAGAAACCCTGTAAAACGGCTCGAAAACGAGTTCCTGATGCTCGGCAGGTATGCCGGGTCCTTCGTCGGAAACCTCGACGCGCCCGTCGCTTGAGACGGAGACGGCAATCAGGCCGGCATTGCCGCCGTGATCGATGGCGTTTCGGACGAGGTTGGTGACCGCGCGCAAGACGGCAGGTGGGTTGCCCTTTCGCGCAAGCGTCTCCACGTCACTGTGGAATGACACCTGATAACCTCCCGCGATCGCCAGCGGGGCGAGATCGGCGACGGCCGATCGCGCGATATCGACCAGATCCATCGGCTCGTCCAGAACGAGCGCCTGGTCGTTGCGCTCGAAATCCAGAAGCTGCTCCGCCGTTTCTGCGAGCCGGGCAACGTCGTCCATCAGACGCGTTCGCTCCCGGCCCTCCGCCATGCCGTCGATGCGCGTCTGCATGATGGCAATGGGGGTTCGCAGTTCGTGAGCCGCATCGACCAGAAAGCGCCGCCGTTTCCTGGCCTCATCTTCGAGGCGCTCAAGTGCGCCGTTAAAGGCGACCAGAACCGGGGCGACCTCGTTCGGGATACCTGCGAGCGGCAGGCGCGTCCCGTGGCGGCGCGGATCGATCCGCGATGCTTCGTCGGCAACCTCGCTCACCGTCGCCAGCGCGCGACCGACGATATGGGGAACAGCAAGAAAAATCGCCGGAAGCGCACTGGCGATCAAAGACAGGTATATCGGATAGGCCTTCGCCAAAAGAGCCAGGGCACCCCAGCCCTTGTCCGCCACGCCGCCAAACAGGATCCGCACTTCGCCAGCCGGTGTCCTCGCGTTTTCGATCGTCGCAATCTCGAGGGTAGTTGCGGCTCCCCTGATATCGGCTTCGTCGAACAGGTGGATTACCTGGGGAAGTGCGGCATAGGCGGGCGGAATAGACCCATAGGAGGCGAAGGCACCGCTGGTGGTGGCGACCACGAACCACAAGGCACCGTTTTGTGCCTTGAGCGTCGCCAGATCGTCGGTCTCGGAAAGCTGCATTGCACCATCGCTGCCCCGGCCTACGGCACCGGACACGACCGAGACGACCGTCCCTTCCATGGCCGTGTTCGGCGACATGATCGTGGTTGCCCAGATGCAGAGCCCAATGATCACCGAGGCGACGACGGCGATGATCACGAGGCTCAACTGCCAGCTGAGCCGCCACCAGAGCGACGGATTGCGTCTTGCCGCCTGGCCCATCATCACTCTTCCTTCAGGAGGTAGCCGACCCCACGGATGTTGTGGATCGACACGCCGGCGCCAGCATCGGCCAGCCGCTTGCGCAGCCTTGAAATGTGGGCGTCGATCGCGTTCGACTGGATTTCTTCTTCGTAGTTGTAGACGGCAGCTTCGAGCGTCGAGCGAAGAACGGTCTTGTCCCGGCGCCTGGCAAGCGCCTGGAGCACGAAGAGTTCGCGCCTCGGGACGTCGAGTTTCACGTCATCGACGGTCACGGTGAGATTCAGCGGATCGAGCGCCATGCGCCCGACCTTGATCTCAAGTTCAGCGAGTGCCGCGGGACGGCGCAACACGGCGCGCAGGCGTGCCATCAGTTCCTCGACGAGAAAGGGCTTGCCGAGATAGTCGTCCGCCCCGATGTCGAGGCCTTCAACCCGCTCCATCGGCTCGTTGCGCGCCGTCAGGACGATGATCGGTGCATCCTGGCCAATGCGGCGCAATTGCGGAATGAAGCTGAGCCCTTCGCCGTCGGGCAGGCGGCGGTCGAGAAGAATAGCGCCGTAGTCGTTCTGACGGGCAAGCTCGGCTGCGTCGGCGAGATGGGTCGTATGGTCGATGACGATGCCATATTTGCTGAGCGCCACAGCCAGCGCCGCCGCCAGTTCCCTCTCGTCTTCGATGAGCAATATCCGCATCGGCCCCCCCTGGCTTCGGCCTTCCGAATCTGCCGCAAGAATTACAGCAGCATTACGGAAACCACAGGGCGGCCGAGCGTAACATTGCTGCAATTGTTGGGACCTAGCAAACCCGTCGAGCCGCCCTCGCGACATCTGCACGAGAGGGGTGGCCTTCAACGAACCGGAAAGGAAAAGGAAGCATGACGGCGTCGAAAGCGGAGTGCGCTTCCGCAACGGATTTGCAAACTGTCAATCAGCGCAATGCGTATGGGGCCGCCCGATGACCCGGAGACCCCTGCTGCGCTTCCTCCTGCGCTCGTTCCTGTCGGCCCTTTTCCTCGCGGCCTTCCTGGCGGGCCCGGCGATTATTCTGATCCTCACGTCCAATTGAATTGCGATGTAGCGCGCCATGGATCAGATCCCCGACGGCCATCTGACCGAACCCGCCAATTAGAACGTCGCCGCGCGGATTGAGGTCGGTCTCCATCGCTCGAATTGCTTCGGCCTCGTTCACGGCTCTTGGCTGGTATCTTCGCCGGACGCGGGTGCTGGAGCATTTTTGGCTTCCATCGCCGCTTCGATCTGCTTGATGACCTTGACGGCCTCCTGGAGGATCGCCCGCATCTCGTCGTCGTAGAGATGCACCGGCATGCCACCGGCGCGGATGACGTCCATCGTTTCGGCTGACTCTACGATGCGATCGGGCTGCCCCAGCAGCTCCCAACCTTCCTTGATCGTGACATAGGCCCGGGAGACAAGACGGAGCTTTTCGCCCTCCGTCAGCATGTGAACATCGCGCGCGGCGCGGGTCAGTTCGGCAATGACGTCTTTCGTGCTTTTCATGAGACACCTTGGCGATGCAAGTACCGCGGTGCAACCAACTCATCCATTCATAGTAACTAATGTATAGATTGCGGAAAACAAGGCCCAACACCCTCCAGCGACCGATCTGGCATCGGTAAACGGAGGCGCTGAAATCCAGGCACATCGCGGAAATGCGTCACCGGGAAACACGTCCAATGGCATCAACCGCTTCTTAATCCTTTATTGACCATAATCTCCGTCGAAGAGCCGAGCCGCCGGCCGTTGCCGCCGGTGGATTGTACCTCGTTTGAATCGGAAGCCGCTGTGTCTGAGTATCCTGTAACTGCGTATCCTGAGCCTGCCTCGCCTGCCGTCGTCAGAGGCGTCAAGCGTATCGCCCGGTGGGCCGCACGAGCGGCCACAGTCACCGCCCTTGCAGCGTCCGCCATGGCGTTCACCAGCACGGCGGCGTCGGCAGAAGTCCGGTCGCTTAAGCTATTCTTCACGCACACCGGCGAGCGCGCAACGATCACCTTCAAACGGGACGGCAAATACGACCAGAAAGGGCTGGCGCAGATCAACCGTTTCCTGCGCGACTGGCGCAGGAACGAGCCTGCCCGCATGGACCCGCGTCTCCTCGATCTCGTCTGGGAGGTCTATCAGCGCTCCGGTGGCAAGGACTACATCAACGTCGTCTCGGCCTACCGTTCGCCGGCCACCAACAGCATGCTGCGCGGCCGCTCGCGCAGCACCGGGGTCGCCAAGAACAGCCAGCACATGCTGGGTAAGGCGATGGATTTCTATATCCCGGGCGTGAAGCTTACCCGGCTGCGGGAAATCGCCATGCAGATGCAGGTCGGCGGCGTGGGCTACTACCCCACGTCAGGATCTCCCTTCGTGCATCTCGACGTCGGAAACGTGCGCGCGTGGCCGCGGATGTCGCGCCAGGAACTGGCCCGCGTCTTCCCGAACGGAAAGACCCTCCATCTTCCCGCCAGCGGTGGGGCTTTGCCAGGTTATGACCAGGCGATGGCCGACTACAAGCGACGGGTCAAGGCAACCTCGATCGTCGCTGCAAACAGCGCCGGTCCGGCAAAAGTCAAAGGCAGAGAAACCTCCGACAACACGCTGCTGACCGCGATGCTTCCGACCCGCAAGAGCCGCGGAGAAGAAGCCCTCGAGCTTCAGACCATGCGGAAGGAAGCTGCCGAAAAGTCGCCGTTCTTCGACCTTGCGGCGATCAGCGTCCCGCTGCCGACGCTGCGCGCCACGGCGACCGCCGCGACCGTTACGCCTACCCCCACGCCCGAGCGCGCGCTTCCCACGAACGTCTCGGCTTTCGTTCCCTCCTCGTCGTTCAAGGTCGCGCTTGGCGTGGGCATGATGCGCCATCCGGCTGCAGGCGAAAGCAGCCTCACCGGCCCGGCGTCTGCAAAAGCCCAATGGACAATTCGCGACGCCGCGCTCTTCAAATGGGCACTGGCGCCGGCCAAGGAGCTTGAGCGGCTAGCCCTTCCGGCGAACCTGGAGCTTTCGGTGGCAAGCGCCGACGATACGCCGCGCGTTCCGAAGCGCGCGTCCCCGGCCCGCAAGGAAGACAAGAGCTTCAACAAGGACCGCTTCTGGTCGGACGGCTGATGCGCGGACCGCCTGTCAGCGCTGAAGGCTCGATGGCCGATCCGCCGTACCACCAAGTCTGCGCCACACCGGCAGACGATCGGATTATCACGCCGCTCTTCTTCGCCTAAGCAGGCGCGACCCCGCACTCGCCATTGCCGCGCCTATCGCGGCCGCTCGGGAAAACGTGCCCGAACGGCCGTGTTTCCTCAGCGACCGCGACCGCCGCCACCACGCCCGCCACCGCCGCCGCGGAAAGCAGCTCCACCACCGCGACCACCTCCTCCGTGGAAGCCGCCGCGGTTGCCACCCTGGAAACCGCCGCCGCTGTAGCCGCCGCCACCACGGTCAAAGCTCTGGAAGTTCCGGCCGGACTCCTGATAGAGCCGCCCATAATTGCGGCTGAGTTCGTTCTGGTTGCCGAATTGCCGTCCGGCACGATCGAAGGACAGATGATCCGGCGCCCGTTGGCGAACCTGCGGGCTGCGGCGCGGTGTAGTTCTCGTCTCGGCCCGGTTCTGGATACGCTGTGCGGCTTGGGGCCGGTTGGATATCGCGCCTTGGGCGGCATTGCGCAGGTTTTCCCCGTTCGGCCGCTGAACCGGTTGCCAGCCATCCGGCGTGTGCTTCTGCCATTGGCCGTCCTGACGGCGATAGACGCTGCCATCGCGGCCGGCATAGACGTCGCCGCCCTTGCTGCCGACGATGAAGCCCTTGTCGCCTTCCGAATTTCGCCAGCGCAAGCCGCCGGCACTCCCGGTCGATCCGCCGCTTATGCGCGCGAACTCTCCGCCGTGCTTGACAGCTACACTGCCCCAGGAGCCGTAAACATTCTGTCCGCCCCGCGCGACCATCGCGTTGCCCGTGCGTGGATTGTAGGCAGAAATGAAACCGCGCTCGCCACCGGGACCCGCCACCGCGCCGCCGCGGAACCGTGTCCCCGTGACAGGGTTATAAGCGGCGCCGAAGACCAAGCCCCTTTCCGGGCCATAGGCGTAGCCATAGCGCCCGAAAGTGCCATAGGCCGGGTTGTACAAGGCGCCGAACCCGTAGCTGATTGGCGGCGGATAATAGGGCCAATCGTCGTCGTAATAGTCCCAATAGGGCGGATAATACCAGCCCGAGCCCCAGACGACGGTGTCCCAGGCAAGGTAGGTATAGAGATAGCCGAGCGTGTAGCCGTACCAGATGGCATCCGGCTCCGTGTCGTAGATGCGGACATAGGTCGCGTTATAGACCGGAGACGACGATGGGATCGTATAGATCTCATCGGCAACGGCGCGGGCAACGGCAAAGGGCCCGATCGGCGTATCACCGACGAACCAGATACCGTCTTTCAGAACGAAGTACTTGTCCGCAACCTTGATGACCTGCTCGTTGGCGTTGACGGCATAGAACATCGACGTGCCTTCGATCGGCTCGAACTTCGGCTCGCCATTGTAGTGCACATCCACCTTCAGCGATCCATCGGTCGAAACCCGTGCGAGCTTCGGAATGCTCGCCCGCAGACGCGCCGTTGCGCTTTCGGACGTGCCGGGGACCGACGCGCGCACGGCCGAGTAGGAGGCGTCGTCGGGCAGGTTCACGAAATCATCGGGCAGGTCAGGCGTGGCAAAGGTCCAGGGGCCTTCGAGCGACGTTGATGAAAACCACCGTCCGGACAGAAGCGTGTACCACGTCTTGCTGACCCGATGGAAAAACACAGAGCTGGTCGTGTTGGATACCCAATCCAGCCCCGTACCCGCGATTGGTTCGAGGGCCGGTTTTCCCTCAAAGATCAGAAGCTCCGCAGGCTTCTGCGAATAGAAGACCTTCGGAAGCTGATTATCGCTGAAGGGCGTGGGCGGAAGGGCGGCCTTTACCCCTTTCCAGTTGTCGATCTCCGGCAGCTTGGAAAAGACGTCCGGCACCGATGCCGCCGCAACCCAGCCGCTCTCCAGGGCCTTCGACGTCAGCCAATTCTTTTCGCTCCGCAGATAGTAGTCTGCCGACTGATCCACCTTGAAGAGATCCCAGTTCGTGTTGACCACGAAGGAGAGGCCTTCGACGCCCTTGACGGGAGCCGTCACCGGCTTGCCGTCCGTCTGCACCAGGATGGCCGGCGTTTCACTCACAAAGATCGGCGGCGGATCGGCCTTGATATCGGGGATATCGGCGAGGCGCTGGAAGTCCGCAAGGCTTGCCGCCAGGCGTTGCTGCGACACGACGATCGGATCGGTCGGGACAAGCTTGCCGATGTCGAGCGCAAGGTCCGCAAGCTGCTGCCGGTCCAGGGCGGAAAAATCGAGCCGCGTGGTGCGCACATCCGTCAGCGTGACGTTTTCCGTTGCCTCGTCGGCCACGGTCTTGGCCGAAAGCCCGATGATGCCATAGATCGGCTTGGCGTCGGCGGATGGTTTGAGCTCGGTGGCAACAAGGGCTTCGAGCTCCTTGAAATCCTTCCAGGACGTGATCTGCGGCTGGAAGAGCGTGATCGTCGCGCCCTTTTCGGTGGTGAACATCCTTGGCCAGGCTGGCGCGGTGGCATCGGACTGGTTGAGATACTTGCCAGCAACGAAGCCGTTTGCCCCGGCATAACTCACGGCGCACCACGAGGCTTCCGCGTCGCATTCCTTGATGTCGACTTCCTCGCCCTGGGGGATCACGCGCATCGCGTCAAATCCGATTCCCGGGCCCACCCTGAAGTTCACGTTTGCGGTCAGGATGGCAGGATCTGCAAGGGCTGAAGTTGAGAAGAACGAAGCGATCGTCAGGTACGCAAGAAGTCTACGCATGATCACGTTCCCTTCCTGGGTGTCTAAGTTGCTCAAATTGCCTGCGTGCTGGAGTGCCACTGAAAACGGGCCGGGACGACCAAGGCTTCCCGCGCGTCCGGCCGGTTTAAGTCGTACAATTTCAGGATCATTGCACATTCGGCGACAGGTGCAATCGCAAGACACGAAATCGCGGCGCGCACTTGCAGACCTCATGGTCGTGGCTGCGTTTCCGCCAGGCCGGACTCAGCCACCTGCCTGTTGCAGAATATGACGCGCGCGCTCGATGATCGGCGCATCGACCATGGCGCCGTTGAGCGCAAAAGCGCCACGGCCGTCTGCCTGAGCCGTCTTTGCTGCGTCGATCACGGTCTTTGCCCAGGCGATCCGTTCTGGGCTCGGCGAGTAAGCCTCGTTCAGCACTGGGACCACGGACGGGTGGACACAGCTCGCGCCGTCAAACCCGTGGGACGTTGCCTCACGAGCGGCTGCCTTCAAGGCATCTAGCCGCCTGTAATCGGCAACCGTCAGAAGCATCCCGAAGGACAGCTTTCCTTCCGCCTTGGCGGCAAGGTGGACCATCAGTTTCGGAAGGCGCAATACGTCTGGCAGAGGTTCTGCGCCCATGCTGGTCGCAATGTCTTCGCCACCAGCAGCAAGGCCGATCACACGGCTGACGCGCGCAATCGCGCGCGCATCGAGAACGGCGCCTGCATCCTCAAGGAGCGGCACGAAGGCGACCGGCGGCCGGCCGATCCGCTGCTCAATCGGCTCCAGATGCGCTGCAATATCCTCTAGCTCCTGCGGCGACCGGGCTTTCGCGACATGGAGGCCGAAGGCGCCCGCAAGGCAGGCAGCCTCTGCATCCGCCATCCGCAGTTCCGGCGCCGAATTGATGCGGACGAAGACGGTCGCGCCACCGCGTCCCACCTGGGCCACGGCGTCCTTCAGCCCATCCCTAGCGGCCTGCTTCTGCTCCAGGGCGACCGAATCCTCCAGGTCGAGGATGATCGCATCCGCGCCGCGCTCGTGCGCCTTGGCGATGAACTTCTCGGACGAGGCCGGGACGTAGAGAAGGGAGCGAAGCCTCATGCGGCCTCCCCTTGGACAATCGTCGCGATCGCGCCGCTATCCAGTCCCGCCTCAGCCAGAACTTCGGCCGTGTGCTCCCCAAGCGCTGGTGCAGGCCTCCGCCAGACACCCGGCGTCTCAGAAAGCCGCGGAACAATGTTGTGCATCGGAAGGCTGCCGAACTCGGCGTCCTCGACATCGACGATGATTTCGCGCTCGGCGAAATGGGGGTCGGACGCGGCGTCTGCAATATTGTAGATCGGCCCGACCGTCGCACCGGCGTCGCGCATGATCTTCAGCGCCTCGTCATGATCATGCCTGGCAAACCAGCCGCCAACGGCCCCGTCGACCAGGTCGCGGTTTTTGACGCGCTCCGAATTGGTGGCGAAGCGCGGGTCCTGGTTCATGTCGGCGCGGCCGATGATCTCGAAGATCCGCCTTGCGACCTGGGGTGTCGATCCGGACAGTGCCACATACTTTCCGTCGCGGCAGCGGTAGACGTTGCGTGGGGCGGCCGTGTTGGAGGCGCTGCCGACACGCTCCTTGACCTTGCCGGTCGTCTGATAGATCGCCGCCTCTGGCCCGAGCACCGAGAACATCGGTTCCAGCAGCGACAGGTCGATAACCTGCCCTCTTGCATAGCCGCGGTCGCGCGCAAGCAGCGCGGTCACGGTGGCCGAGCTGCCATAGACACCGGCGATCATGTCGGCAAGCGCCAGCGGCGGCAGCACGGGCTCGCGATCGGGAAAGCCGGTGCGGTAGGCAAAACCGCTCATGCCTTCGATGATGGTGCCAAAGCCTGGGAACTGCGCGTAGGGCCCGGTCTGGCCGAAACCGGAAATACGCACGATGATCAGGTTGGGATTGCGGGCGTGCAGCGCTTCCGGCGAAAGCCCCATGCGCTCAAGCGTTCCCGGCCGGAAGTTCTCGATGAAGACGTCGGCCGTATCGATCAGCGCCCAGAGCGCCGTCATCGCCACCTCCTGCCGGAGGTTCAGAACGACGGAGCGCTTGTTGCGGCTATAGGTCTTCCAATAGAGCGAGTGGCCATCGTCCTTCCAGTCGCGGAGCGGATCGCCTGCCGGCGGCTCGATCTTGATGACGTCGGCGCCGGCATCGGCCAGTTGCAGCGACAGCATGTTGCCGGCGACGAGCCGGGAAAGATCAAGGACCCTCGTACCTGCAAGCGGTCCCTTGGCATCGGGATCGAACTGTCGCTTCGCAAATACGCTCATCGAAGGCGCTCCCCGGTATCCTTGTCGAAGAGCAGAACCTTGTTTGCATCGATCGTCAGCGTCACGTCCTGACCGGCTGCAAGCAGCTTGCCGCCGTGGACGACGACCGTGATATCCTGGCCGCCCATGTCGACGACGATTTCCTGGTCCTCGCCAGTCGGTTCGACCAGGCTGATGCGGCCCGGCACGCCCGTTGTTCCAAGCGTGATGTGTTGCGGGCGAATGCCGCATACGACCCGCTTGCCCGCATCCACCTTTCGCCCGAGCGGCAGGGAGACGCCATCCCGGATCAAGGCCGTCTCACCCTCGGAGATCGCCTCGATCAGGTTGATCTCCGGCGAGCCGATGAAGCCGGCGACGAAGAGATTGGCGGGATCGTTGTAGAGGTCGAGCGGGGCGCCCGCCTGCTCGATCTTTCCGCCGTTCATGACCACGATCTTGTCGGCCATGGTCATGGCCTCGGTCTGGTCGTGGGTGACATAGACCATCGTGCGGCGCAGCCGCTGATGCAGCTTCTTGATTTCGCTGCGCATCTTTACGCGCAGCTTGGCATCGAGGTTCGACAGAGGTTCGTCGAAGAGGAAGGCGCGCGGGTCGCGCACGATGGCGCGACCCATGGCGACACGCTGACGCTGGCCGCCGGAGAGTTCGCGCGGCAGGCGGTCGAGCAGCTTTTCCAGGCCGAGGATTTCGGCCGCCTGGGTCACCCGCTTCTCGATCTCCGCCTTCGGCGCGCCGGCGAGCTTCAAGGCGAAGCTCATGTTTTCCGCGACCTTCATGTGCGGATAGAGCGCGTAGGACTGGAAGACCATGGCGATGTCGCGCTCCTTGGCCGGCATGTCGTTGACGACCTTGCCGCCGATGGTGATCTCGCCGGCTGAAATATCCTCCAGCCCGGCGATCATGCGCAACAGCGTAGACTTGCCGCAGCCCGAGGGGCCGACGAGCACGACGAATTCACCGTCGCCCATTTCCAACGAGATGTCGTTGAGCACGGCAACACTGCCGTAGCTCTTGCCGACGCTTCTAAGCTCTATCTCGGACATGTTTCCTCCCTTTCTTTCCGCCCGCAGTTAGCGCTCGGCGACCTCGAGCCGACCGATCGACATGCGCCCGGCAGACGCCATGCGAAGGCCAGCCATGCCGTAGCGTAGCGTCGCATCATCAGCCTGAAGCACTCGCTCGCCATCAATGGTGAGCGTCAGCTTGCCGCCTTCGACAGTGAGATCGATCGCATAGCTCCGGCCGTATTCGATACGGAACGGGCTGCGCGCGAGGATCTTGGTGCCGTGGTCTTCGAGCAGGATCACGGCTTCGCCGTTCTCAAAACCGGCGGCATAGAACCGGCTCGTGCCCTGAGCCCGAGCGACCAGCAGATGCGAAGCTCCCGAGTGCGGCTGAAGCTCGGCCTTGACGCTGACGTCGCGGAGATAGGCGTTGCCCGTCCAGGCGTCCGCGTCGGTTGCCGTGTGGGCATGGATGCGGCCCTGTTGCAGGCTCCAATGGCCGCGGTTCCAGGTGAAGCGGGTGATGCCGCCCCATTCATGCGCTTCCTTCGCCGGATCGATGACGGCGCGGCCCTTGCCGGAGACGGAGAAGTCCGCAAGGAAGAGCCGGCCGAGGAACTTCAGGCGACCGAAATATTCGACCAGGATGCCGATCTCGTCGACCGCCTCGCCATTGCCGTCGGGGATTGTGAAGGCGTAGTCCTGCCAGCCGCTCGCAGACGGCACGTGCCAGGCGCCGGTTTCCTGGATGGTGCCGCTCATCGCGCGGCGGACATAGGCGGCCACGCGCAGGTTGCCGTCACCGTTCCACGGGTCGAGCCAGAGTTTGAACGACACCGTTTGGCCGTCATCGGCAAGCGGCGTAAACATCGGGCGGTAGCGCTCATCGTCGAAGTCGGAGCGGCGATAGAAGGGCTTCCAGAAGATGCGTCCACCATGTCCGCGCTCGAGACGGTCGAGCAGGATTTCCAGCGATCCCTTGGCATTGTCCGTATGACGCTCCGCCGATGCCTTGACGGCGATCTGGTTGAACGGCTCGGTGCGGAAGCCATGGGTGGCGCCGGGTGCGTTGAAATCGAAGCGGACGCCGCGGCGCTCGAAATCCTCGACCCAGAGTGCTGGAGCTTCCCGCCCCTGCAGGCGCAGCGCCAGCACGGTCAGTTCGCGGGCAAAGGAAGGAATGTCGACGACGTTGACCGTACCCGTCACGCCCGAAGCGACGACGAAGTCGTTGATCGGCTTGCGGTACTTGTCCCAGCCCGGTTGCACCTGCTGCAGCGTGCCGACGATCGCACCGGCATTGCCGGCGTTGCAGTCCGTGTCCCAGCCGGCCATCGTCGCGATCTCGACGGTGCGCGGCAGATCGCCCTGGCCGTAGATCAGGCTCATGATCAAAACGCCGGCATTCGGAATGATGTGGCAGACGCCGGGATAGCGGTCATAGCCCCAATCCGCCGTCAACATGTCGCGGCAGGCGCGCCAGTCGTTCCGGTTGGCCTCGTGGAAGCGAAGCACCGCGCGGGAAACCTGGGCATAAAGCGAGTCGGCCGGGATGGTCGCAAGACCCGTCTCGATGACGTCCTCGATGTTCTTGGCAACAAACGCCTGGGCGATGGCTGCGGCGCAGAAGCGGGCGCCATGCAGGCCCTCGCCGTCATGGGCGACACTTGCCGCAAGTGCCGAGGCTTCGGCCGCCTTCTTCGGGTCGGCCGGATGCACCCAGCCCCAGCTGTCGATGAAGATCTGGCCGCCGATCTGTTCGGCAACCGTCGTGCCGTTCTGGGCGATCGAGCCGGATTGCGGCGCCGGGATGCCGGCACGCAGGTTCTGATAGGCGGTATGCTCGGTCGAGTTGCCGAAGCCGCCCCACCAGTACATGCCGTGTTCTTCGGCTGCATAGTTCAGCCAGGTCTTGCCGACCTCTTCGGCGGTGGCGCCGAGGCCGTAGTCGCGCAGCGCCCGGATGAAATAGACCGGGCCGTTGGTGTCGTCATCGGCAGCGAAATTCTTGAAATCGCGCAGATATTCCGTCACCTCGCCATAGGTGTCCCGGATGCGTTCATAGCTCCAGATCGTCGGCTCGACGGGCGCGCCCAAGCGCACGCCGATCGCCTTGCCGATAAAACCGGAATAGATACGCTCGAAGATTTCTGTGGTGCTGAGCATCGGATACTTTCGAATTCTAGAGACTGGAAACCTGGGTGAGCTCGGGGACGGCAAAGAGGCTTGCGCGCGCCGTGGCCCGCGCCATTTCGCGTTTGTGGTCAGCGGCCTGGATTGCGGTCACCGTTGCGGTAAAGGCATCGGCCGATCGGTAGAGATCGAGCTTGTTGACGCGGTCGAGCTGGGAGACCATCGCCCGGTCGATAATGCTTTCGCCGTACATGGCGCCGAGGATCGCGCCGGCCATGACGCCGATCGAATCCGTGTCGCGGCCGGAGTTGATGCCGTCAATGATCGACTTGTAGAAGTCACCGTCATTGACGACGGCAAAGCCGAGAGCCAGTGGCAGTTCCTCGATCGCGTGCAGACGCGACGGCTGGTAGGCGTCGGTGGCAATGCCGGCCTTCTGCGGCGTGTGCTGAACGTCGTCGCCCATCGGCGAATAGCGCGCGATGATGCGGTGGAATTCGGCGACGACAGTGGCGTGATCAGCACCCTTCAATGAGCGCGCAGCCTCGACGATATCGTCGATCGCGTCACGCGTGCCGTCCTTGGCAACGGCCAGCGTTTCTTCGATGACCGCATCGAGCGTGGTGCCCGGCACGAAAGCGGCAGCGACTGCTGCTGCCAGTACGCCGGCAGCCTCCAGGCCGAAACTCTGCTGGTGGCCGGAGGCAAAGGCGATTGCCTCATCATAGGCCGCCTTCGGATCGCAGGCATTGGCAACACCGATCGGCGCGATGTACATCGCAGCACCACAGTTCACCATGTTGCCGACGCCACCCTGGCGCGGATCGCAGCCCGAAAGCTGATGGCGCTGGAATATCCACTTCTCCGGGTAGAACAGACGCTCGATCAGCATCGTTTCGCGCTGCAGTTCCGGCACCCAGCGTGGCGTCCAGGCGATCTCGCGCACCATGCCCGACGCCATGTCCCAGGCATCGAGGTGGCGCTTGACGTCGTCGTAGATCGACATGACGCAAAGGGTCATCAGCGTATCGTCGGTGACGATGCCGCCGCCGCGCACACGGCCGTTGCGGGCCGCTTCGCTCTGCTTCATGCGGTGCCACTCGGTATCGAGTGACGCCACCCGGCCATAGCGCTCGCGGATTTCCGCGGCGGAGAGTTTTTCGACCGGCGCCCCGATGGCGTCGCCGTAAGCGACGCCAAAGAGAAGCGCCCGAACCCGTCCCTTGAGGGAGAGCCCTAGAGCATCATTTGTCATTGAGAACCGTCCTTGCATATTCGGTCATTTTCTCGCCGCCGGCGGCGTTCCATTCGGAAACGAACTGGTCCCACTGGTCCATCTTGGCTTCGCCGGAAACGAACTTGTAAACCCAGGCCCGGTAGACGTTTTCCGTGGCGTCGATGTCGGTGGCGAATTCGGCAGGCCAGACGAACGCGTTGTCCGGCTTGAAGTCGGCTGAGATCGTCTTCAGCGATTGCTGCGCGGCTTCGCTGAGCCACTGAACCGGTGGTTGCCAGTTGGCGGCAACGAGGAAACGGGCATACCATGTGGCGAGCTTGTCGGTCGGCTTGATGGTTTCGCCGTCCTTTGTGTACTGCTCACCCTCGAAGCCGAGCCGTTCGATCGCCTGGCCTTCGGGGCTGGCGATGAAGTCGAGCAGCTTGACCACCTCTTCCTTATGTTCGGAGGTCGTCGCGATCGCGAGACCGCGCGCTTCCTTGGAGACGTCGAGCGCCATCAGGCCCTGGCCGCCAGGACCCTTCGGTGGCGAAAGCAGGCTCAGGTTCACACCGGGATGGGCCTGGCGCATCTTGCCGCCATAGATGTCGATGACTTCCGCGGAGGAACCGAAGATCACGCCGGCACGGCCGGAGTAGAACTTGTCTTCCTTCACGTCCCACTTGGTGGTGATGAATTCCGGATCGTAGAGGCCCTGCTCACGCAGCGACGCGTAGAAGGCGATCTTTGCCTTTTCCGCAGCCGATACGCGGGCATGGATCCACTCGCCGGCCTCGTTCTTCATCCAGGTGCCGGTCACGCCGAAGGCCTGGTTGAAGATGGCATCGAGTTCCTGGGTGTTGTCGGCGGTGGTCACACCGTAGCTGTCGGCCTTGCCGTTGCCGTCGAAATCGCCATCCTTGATCGTCTTGAAGAGCGAGACGTAGTCGTCAGTCGTCTTCGGCGCCGCGACACCAGACTTTTCCAGCCAATCGGTGCGGATCACCGGCTGAGGCATGCGCGGCGGGTAGACATAGAGCAGATAGGGGTAGTTCTTCAGTCTCTCGACATTGTGCGGGAAAAGCGCGTCCTTCAGATAGGTCGTCTTCGGCAGCCAGTTGTTCCAGTCCTCGAGCACACCCTGCTCTGCCATCTTGGTGTCGCCACCCTGGAAATAGATGAGATCGGGGATATCGCCGGACAAAAGCATGGCGCTGAGCTTGTCGGCATAGCCCGAAGACGGCAGGTCGATAACCTGGATATGGATGTCCGTGCCCTTGGCCTTCAGCGCCTCCTCATAGGCCTTCATCAGCTTTACGTCGTCCGGATTGCTCGTCGTCAGATCTTTCGAGACGACCCGGATCGTCACCGGATCGGCGAAGGCGGGCATGGCAACGCTCGCCATCAATGCCATGGCGGTGGTTGCGCCAAGGATCAGTTTTCCAAGCATGTTTGTTCCTCCCAATATGCTTTGGCTTTTATCTCTGGGTTCTGCATCGTCAGCCCTTCAGCGCACCGCTCATGGTGCCCTTGGTGAAGAACTTCAGAATGAGTGGGTAGATCGCGAGGATCGGCGCGATGGTCAGCAGGATCATGCCGGCCTTCAGCGCGCGAATATTGATCTGGCTCGCACCGGTGTAGTTGTTGCTGTCGACGACCCCGACCATGGCGAGCTTGTCGCCCTCGACCACGAACTGGCGCAGCACCACCTGCAGCGGCCACTTCGACTGGTCGTTGAGGTAGATCATCGCCCGGAAGAACTCGTTCCAATGGAAGACGAAGTAGAAGAGCGCGATGGTCGCGAGCGCCGACTTGGCGAGCGGCAGCGCCACGTACCAGAAGATCTGGAAGGGATTGGCGCCATCGAGTTCGGACGCCTCGATCAGTTCCTTCGGCACTTCCTCGAAGAAGCGCACAAGAATGATCAGGTACCAGGCGTTGACGACCTTGAAGAGGATCAGCGACCAGTAGCTGTCGAGCAGACCGAGGCGCTTGTTGATGAAGTAGTCCGGGATGATGCCGGGCTCAAAGACGATCGTGACGAGCACGAAGACGAAGATGATGCGCCGCCCCGGCAGGCCGGGCCGCGATAGCGCCCAAGCCATCAGCGCTGTCAGCACGACGCCAAGGAAGGTACTGACCAGCGTGATGAAGATCGAATTGAAGAGGCCACGCTGGACGGCGGAATTGTTGATCAGCAGATCCCAGACCTCGGTCGAAAACCCGTTCGGGACAACCGTCAAGCCGCTCATGCCGGCAACCTTGCCCGGATCCGAAAAGGAGATGGCGAGCAGGTTGAGGAGCGGCTGCACCGTCAGGACAACAAGGAACATGAGCGTCGAGACGATGATCGCATATTCGAGCCGCTCAAGCGGCGTTCTGCGGACGTTATGGGCGGCCATCACCATACCCCCTTGCCGGTAAGACGTTTCGAGAGAAGGTGGGCGGCGACGATCATCAGCATGCCGAGCAGGGCCTTGAAGAGACCCGCGGCCGTTGCAAGCGAGTATTCGCCGGTCTGCAGGCCGATGCGGTAAACATAGGTGTCGATGATGTCGATCTTGGCGCGCACCACGTCGTTGGAAAAATTGATCACCTGATTGAGGTCGGCGTTCAAGAACATGCCGGCATTCAGGATGAAGAGTGTCGCAATGGTCGGCACGATGCCCGGAATGGTGACGTAGCGGATCTTCTGCCAGCGGTTGGCACCGTCGATCTCGGCCGCGTCATAGAGCTCCTGGTCGATGGCGATGATGGCGGCGAGATAAAGCAGGCTGTCCCAGCCCGCTGAGCGCCAGATCTCCGAGAAGACCAGGACCCAGCGGATCGAACCGGTATCGGTCATGAAGGAGACGGGCTGCAGGCCGAAGAAACCAATGACATCGTTGACCGCACCGTCGCTTGGCGAGAGCACGGCAATGAACACGCCGGCGATGACGACCCAGGACAGGAAGTGCGGCAGGTAGATCGCCGACTGGATGAACTTGCGAAAAGCGCCGCCCCGGATCTCGTTGAGCAAAAGCGCAACGATGATCGGGATTGGAAAGAAGAAGACGATCTTCATCGTCGAGATGATCAGCGTGTTCGCCAGCACCTGCCAGAAGATCGGCGAGGAGAACAGCGTCTGGAAATGCTTGATCCCGACCCAGATGTTCGGTGGGATGATGCGCAGCTGCTCGAAGGCGATCTTGGCTTCCCAGATCGGGAAATAATGAAAGATCACGAAGAAGATCAGGCCGGGCGCCATCATCAGGTAATAAGGCCACCATTGCCGCACGCTTTTCGTGAAGCTTTGCCGATGGATTTTGGGAACGTTCCCACTTCGTGGCATGGCTGCACCCGCTACAAGATCGTTGCTTACGGTCATTGTTACCTCCCTGCCGCCGCGCGCACGGGTGCCAAGGCCGAGACATCGGCAAGCGAACCGCGCTCGACCAGTCGGCACGGCAGAAATATCCGGCCGTGTTCCGGCCGGCCGGCAATCTGGTCGAGCAGGCATTCGACCGCGCGAATGCCGATCTGCCGGCCAGGTTTTTCGATCGTCGTCAGGCCCGGCCAGGAGAAGGCGCCCGCCGGAATGCCGTCGAAGCCGAGAATGGAAATATCTTCCGGGCACCGAAGCCCCGCCTCGCGAACGGCGATCATGGCGCCGAGCGCCATCAGATCGTTGGCGACGAAAACGGCGCGACTGCCTCTCCACGGCCCGGCAAGCAAGCGTCCCATGGCCTTTCGTCCGCCTTCGACCGTGTAGTCGGATTCTTCGACCTGCAGGATGTCGGGATCGAGGTCGCGCGCCACGCAATGCTCATGTACGGCGCGCAGAAACCGCGCGCGTGCAAGACGCGACCGCGGACCGAGCATCAGGGCTGGCGCCGGGTGTCCACGCTCGACGAGGATATCCATGCCGAGGCGGACTGCCTGGGCAATATCCGAACCGACGCTCAAGGTGTCGGGGAAACGCTCGGCGCTCGACCCAATGAAGACGAAGGGCAAGCCGAAGCGATCGAGATCATCGAAATTGTCGGCGACCGGATTGATGATCGCGCCATCGACGCGGGCGCGGCGCAGAGCGCGCAGATGCGTCGCTTCCTTGCCGGCATCCCAGTCCGACGAGAAGACGAGGAGCGAAATGTCGTCTTTGGCGGCGCGATCCTGGGCGCCACGGGCGACTTCGGCCCAGAAGGGGTTGGTGATATCGGGAATGACCAGGCCGAGCAGGCCACTGCGGCCCGAGCGCATGCCGACGGCCAGGTGATTGCGCTCGTAGCCGGTGGCCGCAACGGCCTTCAGCACGCGATCGCGTGCCTCGTCGGAAATGCTGGCAGAACCGGCCAGAACCCGCGCAACCGTGCTCTTCGAGACCCCCGCCCGCTCCGCGACGTCGATAATGGTGGCCCGTTGCCGGGGTCCGTTCTTCATGTTTCCTCCCGGGCCCGAAGCCATCATCAAATGTGACAGGCCTCAAGCTCGTGGGAACGTTACCATGAGCTTTTGGACTTTGGCAAGACATGAAATATCCCGCCTGGATACAAGGCTCATTTGTGGCCGATTGCGCGCGACCAAATTCGGCGTGGGCACCTTCTCCACGCAAGCCAGGAACGCACTCGACGGATGCGGAAAACTATTGAACAATCGCCTCATGATTTCAGTAAGCCATTGGCTGCAAACAGACTTCCACACATTGGTTCAAACACACGCCGACGGGCGGATCGTGTGTGAGAATGATCCGGTTCAGGCGCCGGGCCCGCGCTTCTGGTTCGCCGGATGCGCGGAGGCAAACCTGTGCGCAACGCGTGAGGACCTGTCGGACGGTCTGGCCGCGGAGCTTGAAGGGCTCGCCGCATCCGAACCGCCCTTCGTCCATCCCAACACGCCGGTGCACCTTGAACGCTATCTGTCGCTGCTTGGTGGCGAAGGACCCGCCGAACATAATTTCGGCCTTGTCTTCGAGCTGCCGCACGACACCCCTTATTAAGGCGACGCGCGGCTCGTTGGCAGCGACTCCGAAGAAGGCGCCGGGATGATTCGAAGCTGGGCGACGGACGGGATTCCCAAGGCCTGGCTCGACATTGGCTTCCGCGAGGTGGCCGACTTCTGGACGCCCTGGTGCGCTGCCATTGCCGACGGCGAGGTCGCCTCGCTCGCATTTGCGGCACGGCTCGCCGATACCGGGGTCGAACTGGGACTTGTGACCGCCAAGGCGTTTCGGGGACGGGGTTTCGGCGCCGCTGCGACCGCCGGCTGGTCACAGCTGCCGACGCTTCGCTCCCGCACCCTGTTTTACAGCACCGATCGAGACAACGTCTCATCGCAACGCGTCGCCGCCCGCCTCAGCCTGCGGCTACGCGGTGCCAGCTTGCGGATATCCTGAAGCTTAAGTGCTACGCTCTCGCCTGCCTCTTACCCCACGGACGCCACGCTAACGACGACCGTCACCGCATTCGTTTTCAGTGAGCAAGACCCGTCAGAACGAGCGGGGTGCAGGATCCAGAAGCTTCACGCTGCCGGCGGTCACCTGATAAATCGCGCAGGTTCGCTGCACCGAGCCGTCGCGTGTGAACCGGAACGTGGCGGCCGCACCGACAAAGCCGTTCGGCGCGCGGATACTTTCCTGGTTGATGGCACCCTCCCCCTGGGACCGCACGAGACCGGCTGCAAGGGCAATGACGTCGAACCCATAGGCCGCGTCCGCACTTGCTGCGCGCTCGTAGCGATCGAGAAAGCGCGACGTCATCCGCGAGCCGTTCTCCGGGCCGAAGAGACAAAGGTGGCTTCCGGCAAATTCCGGTCGCTTGTAGGCGGCATTCGTCCAACCCGAAGTTCCGACGACCATCGCATTCGGCTTCAGGTAGCCGTTGGCCTTGAGCTGTGACAGCGCACCGGTCTCGCCACCTTCCGACCCAAGCAGGAGAACGGCATCGACGTCCTTGAGTTTTGCCTTGGCGGCGGCGTCATTGGAAAAGGTGGTCGTACCGGTCACGGCGACGAGCACGGGCTTTATGCCATAACCCGCCAGGCCGCGGTCCAGCCTTTGCCGCTCGGCGGCCGAGACATCGCTGGGCAAGGGCACCACTACCCGCTTGCGGCCGGAGGAAAATGCATAGGAAGCGCCCTCGACAGCACTGTCGATGCGGTCGGAAACGAAGGCGAAGGTACCCGTGGGCCGTTCGGCGCCGTTGCCGCGCAATGCCAGCAGCGGAGCACGGGCAGAGCCTAGCCCCTGACGCACGGTGCTAACCGGCACGTCCGCCACCGACAGCGCGATCAGCGCCGCGTTCTGGCCCGCGAGGCGCCTGGCCGCGTCCTGGACCTGCTGTGGCGAGCCGTCGGTGTTTTCGACCAGTAGCGAAAGCTGGCCACCGCCCACCTCGTCCACGGCGAGCGACGCCCCGTCGCGGATATCGCGTTCGCGCACCGTTTCGCCAGACGGCGCCATCAATGCGGTGATCAGCCCGATGCGCGTTGCGCCGTTTCCGAAAGTCTCCTGCGGTTTCACCGCATGCTCGGCCGCGCGCCGGGCGTGCCTCGCCTGCGGCGATTCCACGTCGAGCACGTCAGGGGCGGTGGGAGCACCCTGGCAGCCGGAAAGGACACCAAGCGCGAGCACGCCGAGTGCCAGCCATTGCCGGCACGACGACGCGCGCCGCGCCGGTGAAACCACAACGTGGGGCATGACGATCATACCGGATGTCTCAATTCATGAAGTGCCGCATTTTGGCGTAGAAGCAATCGCACTTGGCGATGTAGTCCTCGTCGCGCCAGCTGGATTGCAGATAACCGTAGGCCTTGCCGCAGGCGACCTTGGCCTCCGATGCCCAGACGAAGGCCGGCCGCGTCGAGGCGATCCAGCGCGGATCATCGGCGACGGCAATCGCCTCGTCCATGCGCGTCACAACTTCCTTCGTCAACGTCGTGACGTCCTGCTCGACCGTCAGCGTGGACTGGCGGAGCTCGGCGCACTGTCTGGCAGCCGGCGCATAGTCGACGATAAGATCGGCCGCGAAACTGGATACGGGCATCAGTGCGAGCATTACCCCCGCCAGCATGCTTCTGCTCATGAAAACTCCCCCTGGAATACGCGGTTCCCGGATGATTGCCGAGAACCGCTGAACTGTCGAGACCGACGTTGCGTTAGTGAACATCTTGCTCTGTTTTCGTCCCGTTATTGTTGAACAGGATCTTCACCACATCAGTCGAGACCTGGAAATCCTCCAGCACTGCAACCGTATGCCAGCCGCCGCTGCCGGCGCTGCCGTCGGTGTCCACCTGCAGGTTGGCATCGCCGCTGCCCGCGTCCTGAACGCGAACATAATTATTCTGGAGCGTCGTGTCGGAAGCAAGGTTTCCAAGCAGTTCGGACAGGTCGACAGCGTCTTGATCGCCGTGATTGTAGTCGGTGATGACGTCTGCGATGCCAGGAGCGTCGGAACCGATCACGAAAGTATCTCCGCCTCCGCCGCCGGTCATGTGGTCGGAACCAGCACCTCCGTAGAGCATATCATTGCCTCCGCCACCGCTTATCGTATCGGCGCCACCGCCACCGTAGAGTTGGTCGTTCGAAGTGCTGCCGGTGAGACTATCGTTGAAATCGGAGCCGATCAGACCTTCAATATTCCGGTAAATGTCGGTTCCGAGCCCCACGCTCGTGAGGTTTACGGTCGTGTCGCTGCTGCTCTGCGTGAGCGTCAACGTCACGCCCGCGGTGGCATCGGACAGGTCGAGCAGGTCGGCGCCGGCCCCGCCATCAATCCGATCGTTGCCTGCGCCTCCCCTCAGCGTATCGTGCCCGCCACCGCCGTTGATCACGTCGTTTCCAGCGCGACCGATGATGGTATCGTCAAGGGCGCCACCGGTCAGGGTGTCGTTACCCGAAGTGCCGTAGATCAGGTTCGGCTTCGCATTGTCGCCCACCACAACGATGCCCGGGTCACCCGGATCGTTGTAGTAAAACTCAAACTTGGCCGTTCGTGCCTGGAAGTTACCGCCATCGTTGTCGCTATAATTAAGCGTCCAACTATCACCGGCATCAGCCGGGTTTTCTGTAAGAAATTGCGCGAGAGTCTTGCCAGACCCGAGCATGTAGATATTCGAGTAACTGACAGTTGCCGCCATCAGGCGGGAGGTGCTGTCGTAGAACCAACTCTGCTCAAATGATGTACTGGTATCTCTCTCGACCACCACGAACTTATTGCTGCCGATCCAAAGCTCAACCTGCAACTCCCGCTCACGCATTGTACCAGAACTGGCATCATTGTAGTTCGTCGGGTTGCGTTCGTCGGCGGGAATTGGAACATCGACAGGAGTCTTTTGGAAATCCGTCAGAACCTTAATGGTAGCGCCAGCCAAATTTGCATTGAGACCATCCGCAAAAGCCTGAGTGATGGGCAACTGAACATTGACGTTCTGGCCAGAATTCAGCGGGCTGCTGCCGTCTCCGATTTGTTTCGATTCTGCCGGAGCACGATTGGGTGGCAGCTCATTAATTGTGACGGAATAGGGCGTCGTATTCGTCCCGTCGCTCGCTGTCAGGTTCAAAGTTCTGCTGACGGTGTCGTCGATGGCGCTTGTGGGCCGGTAAACCAGGTCATCAAGCAGGTTGATCCCTGCAGTGGGACTGTAGAGTACCGTTCCGGCGGTGAGCGCGACGTAACTGCTGCCGTTGAAGTAGAAAACTTCGCTCGGCGCGGTGATATCGGTGGCGGTAACGGTTACGTTTTCGCCATCGACATCCGTCGGCACGGATACCTGCAGCGGGTAGCCGTTGCTGTAGCCGGGCGTCTGCTGCGCCGGATCGCTCGGGAGCCAGACGCTGGTGCTGGCGACCACCGGCGCATCATTGGCGCCGTTGATGGTGATCGTCACGGTCTCGGTATCGGTCGCACCCTTGTCGTCGGTCACGGCAACATTGTAGGAGAACGTAATCGTCTCGCCGCTGTCGAGGAACTGCACCAGTGCGTTCGAGACATTATAGTTCCAGCTAGAACCCGTCGTCGAGAAGTTGCTTGTCAGTTCGGCGATTTGCGTCGCGCTCAGCACTGCCGAAAGATTGCCGCCGGACCATACGGGTGCCCCGGTCAGCGTGCTCGACACCGTGTGCGTGTCGCCGATGTCGACGTCGGCGTAGCTCAGGCTTCCGCTATCGCTGAGCTTGCCCGCAACGACGCTAACGTCCTCGGTGACGGCACCAGAGTTGTCGACAGTGAGAATAGGCGCATCGTTGGTGCCGGTAATCGTGATCGTCACCGTCTGCGTCGCCGTACCGCCGTGGCCGTCATTGACGACCACGTCGTATTTCTGCGTCAGGGTCTGACCGGCCTGTAGCGAGTCGAGCACGCTGTCGGCAACCTTAAAGCTCCAGTCAACAGAGTCCGTTGCCTGATTCACCGCCGCCAGAGCGAACGTACCGAGATAGCCGCTACCCTGCGCCGAGAAGCTGGCATTGTGGGTGTCCAGCGTATCGACGTCGGCAAACGTCACGGCGCCGTTCTTCGCATGTAGAGTGGCGTTTTCACCCGTCACATTGTCGGCGATCTCCGTCACCGCACCGCTCTGTACTGCAGAGGTGATGACCGGGGCGTCGTTCGTGCCGGTGATCGTGATCGTCACCGTCTGGGTCGCCGTGCCGCCGTGGCCGTCATCGACGGTCACATCGTAGGTCTGCGTCAGGACCTGCCCGGCCTGCAGCGAATCGAGCACGCTGTCGGCGACCTCGAAGCTCCAGCCGACAGAGTCCGTCGCCTGGTTCAGCGAACCGAGCGAGAAGGTGCCGAGGTATCCGCTGCCGCCGGCCGTGAAGCTGGCGTTGTGGGTGTCGAGCGTATCGACGTCGGCAAACGTCACAGCCCCGTTCTGCGCGTGGAGGGTGGCGTTTTCTCCCGCAACATTGTCGGCGATCTCCGTCACCGCACCGCTCTGCACTGCAGAGGTGATGACCGGGGCGTCGTTCGTGCCGGTGATCGTGATCGTCACCGTCTGGATCGCCGTGCCGCCGTGGCCGTCATCGACGGTCACATCATAGGTCTGCGTCAGGACCTGCCCGGCCTGCAGCGAATCGAGCACGCTGTCGGCGACCTCGAAGCTCCAGCCGACAGAGTCCGTCGCCTGGTTCAGCGGGGCGAGCGAGAAGGTGCCGAGGTAGCCGCTGCCGCCGGCCGTGAAGCTGGCGTTGTGGGTGTCCAGCGTGTCGACGTCGGCAAAGGCCACCTTGCCGCCCTGAACATGCACCACCGAATTCTCGCCGACTGCACCGTCAGCGCGTTCCGTCACCGTAGCGCTCTGCGTGCCGGAGGTGATCACCGGTGCATCGTTCGTCCCGGTAATCACAACCGTCACGGTCTGCGTCGCGACGCCGCCATGGCCGTCATTGACGAACACGGTGTACTTCTGCGTCAGCGTCTGGCCGGCCTGAAGCGAGTCCAGCACGCCATCCGCGACCTTGAAGCTCCAGCCGACCTTGTCACCCGCCTGATCGACCGGATCGAGAGCGAAGGTACCGAGATAACTGCCGCCATGCGGCAAGAAGCCAGCGCTGTGGGTGTCGAGCGTATCGACGTCGGCAAACGTCACCGCCCCACCCTGCGCATGGACGACCACATTTTCGCCAGTCGCCTTGTCGGCGATCTCCGTCACCGCACCGCTCTGCGTGCCCGAGGTGATCACCGGGGCATCGTTCGTCCCGAGGATCACGATCCTGACCGTCTGGGTCGCCGTGCCGCCGTGGCCGTCATCGACGGTCACGTCATAGGTCTGCACCAGGATCTGGCCGGCCTGCAGCGAGTCGAGCACTCCGTCGGCAACCGCGAAGTTCCAGCCGACCCTGTCGGTCGTCTGGTTCACCGGGTCGAGCGAGAAGGTGCCGAGATAGCCGTTGCCACCTGCCGTGAAGCTGGCCGTGTGCACATCCAGCGTATCGACATCGGCAAACGTCACCGTGCCGTCCTGTGTGTGCGTTACCGTGTTCTCGCCCGGAAAACCGTCAAGGCGTTCAATCACGCCACCGAGCTGCCAACCGGAGGTGATCACCGGTGCGTCGTTCGTGCCGGTGATCGTGATCGTCACCGTCTGGGTCGCCGTGCCGCCGTGGCCGTCATCGACGGTCACATCGTAGGTCTGCGTCAGGATCTGACCGGCCTGCAGCGAATCGAGCACGCTGTCGGCGACCTCGAAGCTCCAGCCGACAGAGTCCGTCGCCTGGTTCAGCGGGGCGAGCGAGAAGGTGCCGAGGTAGCCGCTGCCGCCGGCCGTGAAGCTGGCGTTGTGGGTGTCCAGCGTATCGACGTCGGCAAAGGTCACAGCCCCATTCTTGGCATGGAGGGTGGCGTTTTCTCCCGCAACATTGTCGGCGATCTCCGTCACCGCACCGCTCTGTACTGCAGAGGTGATGACCGGTGCGTCGTTCGTGCCGGTGATCGTGATCGTTACGGTCTGGGTCGCCGTGCCGCCGTGGCCGTCATCGACGGTCACATCGTAGGTCTGCGTCAGGACCTGCCCGGCCTGCAGCGAATCGAGCACGTTGTCGGCGACCTCGAAGCTCCAGCCGACAGAGTCCGTCGCCTGGTTCAGCGAACCGAGCGAGAAGGTGCCGAGGTATCCGTTGCCGCCGGCCGTGAAGCTGGCGTTGTGGGTGTCGAGCGTATCGACGTCGGCAAACGTCACAGCCCCGTTCTTGGCATGGAGGGTGGCGTTTTCTCCCGCAACATTGTCGGCGATCTCCGTCACCGCACCGCTCTGTACTGCAGAGGTGATGACCGGTGCGTCGTTCGTGCCGGTGATCGTGATCGTCACCGTCTGGGTCGCCGTGCCGCCGTGGCCGTCATCGACGGTCACATCGTAGGTCTGCGTCAGGACCTGCCCGGCCTGCAGCGAATCGAGCACGCTGTCGGCGACCTCGAAGCTCCAGCCGACAGAGTCCGTCGCCTGGTTCAGCGAGGCAAGCGAGAAGGTGCCGAGGTATCCGCTGCCGCCGGCTGAGAAGCTGGCGTTGTGGGTGTCGAGCGTATCGACGTCGGCAAACGTCACAGCCCCGTTCTGCGCGTGGAGGGTGGCGTTTTCTCCCGCAACATTGTCGGCGATCTCCGTCACCGCACCGCTCTGCACTGCGGAGGTGATCACCGGTGCGTCGTTCGTGCCGGTGATCGTGATCGCCACCGTCGTCGAAGACTTGTCGCCGTCACCGTCGGTGATCTCGTACGTGAAGGTATCCGTTACCACCTGGCCTGCTGCAAGATTTTGGACGCCGGCAACCGTGTTGCTGAGCGTGTAGGTGTAGCTGCCATCGGAATTGAGCACCAACGTGCCGTACTGGCCCGTCGTCGAATCGCCGACCAAGCCTGCCGCGCCGCCGAATGAAACGGAGGTGACCGATACGCCGTCGGCACCGGCGACATCCTTGACGCCGTCCGTGTCTTTCACGTCTGCACCACCCGAACCGGTCAGCACATTGCCATCTGCAACGAGGACGCCGTCTTCGGATACACTGTCCGCATCCGCAGCAGCGACCGGCACGTCGTCGGAGACCGTGACCGTCACCGTGCCTTCCGCCTTGTCGCCGTCGGTATCGGTCGCGATCACCTTGATCTGGCCGAGGTTCGCAAGGTCGTCGGAATTGATGCCGGGATGGCTGGCGTAGTTGCCGTTCAAGGTCGCCGTCACCGTGGCGCTATCGCCTGTGCGAACAAGGTCCAGTGTGACAATCGTCGCACCGCCGGCCCGGCCAATGACCTGGGAATCGGATACACGATCCCAAGTCAGCGCGCCGGTCAGCCCGCTAATGTCGCCGAACGCAATCGTCGCGATCGCATCCGAACCAGCGACAAAGCCGATCGAGCCGCTGCTTTTTTCCGCACCACCCGCCGGCGTCGAGCCGTTCACAAGGTTCTGGTCATCGAGCGTCAGCGCTGCGGACGCGGCAAGCGGATCAACCGACGGACCGGCGCCGTCCACCACCTTGATCGTCTGGCTGTCGCCCGTCGTGTCGTTGTCACCATCCTTGGCCGACAGTGAGAACGTTACGTCGAGGCCGCCCGGATTGTTGAGGTTGCCCGCCGCTTGGAACGACCAGGTCTTGTCCGCATTGACCGTCAGCGTACCCTCGGAGAGCGTGAACTCCACCTTCTGGCCTGCGGTCAACGTCAGCGTCTGCGTGGTGTTGCCAACCGTCACGTCCACCGTGCCGACGCCGTCGGCACCTGCCGTCAGCGTCCAGTTGCCGGAAAGTGTCTGCCCTTCGGCCACTTGAGCCGTCTCGGGATTCGTGATGCCGATTAGAGGAATGTCGTCAACGACATCCACGCGCAGCGTGGCCGTGCCGGTGGCCCCGTCACCGTCGGTGACCGTAAGGGTGAAGATATCCCGGTCCTGCTCGACATTGGCACCAGGGTTGACGCCCGAACTGGTGACTGCGCTCGTCAGCTCATAGGTATAATGCGCGACACCGGTCGCGGGATCGTAGGCCGTGATGGTCAGCACGCCGAACTGGCCCGCAACCGACTGGCCGAAGAGACCGCCGATCGCAAAAGTCTGGCCGTTGATCGTCAGGCTGGCGATGTCGCCGGCACCATCCGGATCGGAAATGGTGAAGAAGCCCATGACCGACGTACTGCCGTCTCCGGCGCGCGAACCACTGGCCAGGCCCGCTTCATCGACCTGGCGGTCGCTGACGAAGATGCCGCTGGGGTCACTGTTGCCGTCAGGGATGATCGACGGCGCATCGTTGAAATCGAGCGTTGGAGCCAGAAGTTCGACCGTCTCGAGCGCCGGGAACTGCAGTGCGGTCGGCGCCAGCAAGTCGATAACCGGCCCAGCCTGACCGATGTCGCCGTCGGCTTCGGCGAAGTCGCCGCCGCTGCTCTGGTTCGAAACGACGCTGATGCTGCCGTCGGGGCCGGCCGCGACGTTGATGCCGTTTTCCCCGAGCACCGCCACGAGGGTTTCGCGTGGGATTTCGGCATCGCCGATCAGGAAGGTCGGGACTTTCAATGCCGCGTTGTGAATGGTGATCGTGGAGCCGTCAGGCTGTTCCAAAACGATATCGCTGCCAACGACCTTGATCTTCTCGATCGACGCGCCCTCAGGCAAATGCACGATGTTCGAAGCATCGGCGCTGACTTGCGTCGGCATGGGCGCTGTCTGAGGCGCGGTTTCGGCGCCTTTCACGGGAGCGCCCGTCGCGGGGTCGATGAGTTCCGGCTCTCCTGCGGGAGCGGCCTGCGCAACCAGGCCGTCAGCCTTGCCGTCCGGCGCGTTGCGGAATTCTATTGCCTCTGCCGACAGAGCGGCGGCTTCTTTGGAAATTGCGGTGCCTTCGGTTGCCATGGAAATACCCCTCGACCTTTGCGGGCGACGAAAACATCAACCTTGCGAGAGCGCAATTGGCACCGAAGAGCCTCACCTAGAACAGCATACTATATTATGCTAATACCCAAAATTGGTGACGTTAGTACAAATTTAGTATTTCTGGTCATCGTTCGGAAACCAACCTCGCTTCCGGATTAGCGCTGCAATGCGGCAACGGCAAAACGCGCGTCATTCAATGACCAGGACGTCTGTATGACTAGGTGCCGGCGCAAATATTTTCCGAGATGAGCGAATGTGATCGGCCACCGTCTCCATCAGCAAGTCCACGATATCATTTGTAAAGAAGGGGCTTGAGCCGAAAGAATACAAAAGTATAAAATTTGAATAAAAATTTAGATAAAACGTATCTATTCGCAACACTCTAAATAATACATACCGCTTTACCGGCGTTTTTCTTTTCATTCGTACAGTGTCCTCAAGAAGCGGAGAGGCACGGCGATGAACAAGAAGCGTTGGAAGCACGGCAGCAAATACCTGAAGACTTCGGTCTTCGCGGTCGGCCTTGCGTCGCTTTTCGCAACGACACCCACGCAGGCTGGCCAACCGGCCGTGCTTGGCCCCGGCCTGTCGCATCAGATGGTGAGCCTGGCAAGCCCACTCGCCGCCATCGCAACCCAAACCATCGACACCTGGTCGAAGCAGGCTTCCGAAGCCCTAAGGCGCCAGCACGTGCAGCAAGTGGCGCTGGCGACGCGCCCTGATCTCCGGCCCCAGTCGTCCGCACAGTCGGAACCATCCGCCGTTTTCCACTCGGTTGCGTTCCGGGTGTCATCGATCCCCGTCGCCCGCAACTGGAAGACCGTCTACCCGGCGGTGGTGGCTGCGGACTTCAACGATTGCACACAAAAGAGCGGTTGCGCCGCCCGCGACATACTCGGCGAGGCGATCGAAAACGCTAATGGTCTTACCTTTCGCCAGAAGATCAGCGCCATCAACCGGACTGTGAACCGGATCGTTCGCTACCAGCCGGACGCGGAAAACTACGGATCCAAGGATTATTGGGCGACGCCGGACGAAATTCTTGCACTCGGCAAGGGCGACTGCGAAGACTACGCCATTCTGAAGATGGCCGCGTTGAAGGCGGCGGGACTGCCGTCGGAGGCGATGTCGATCGTGGTTCTGCGTGACGTCAGGCGCAACCTATATCACGCGGTCCTCGCGATCACGACGAGCCAGGGCCACTTCATCCTCGATAACCTCAGCGACGAGGTGAAACTCGATAGCGCCTTGCCGAGCTATCAGCCGCTGTTTTCGGTCAGCGCCGAGCGTTCCTGGATCCACGGCATCAAGAGTACCGGCGACAAGGTCGCCTCCGCCGCACCGCTCGCCGACGTCATGCCCGGAGAAGGCATCGCCGTTCGCTGACCGTGCCCGCCAGGCTCGACTTGGCTGACGGCCTTGTGGTTAGCAGCGACCACTACTCAGTCAACCGAGAATGAAGCCGATGATCACGTCTTGATCCACGAGCGGGGCTAGTGCAGCCTTGAGCTTGCCGCGCGTAACCTGTCCCTGCACCCCGATGGTGAAGCCGGCCGGCTGCGGCTCGCCCGGAGCCGCTTTCAAGCGCTGGACCAGATCGACGAACTGGACGTCGAACGAAAGCCGCAGACCACGCGCCGCCTGCGGCTGCTGTGAGCGCAACACACGCGTCTGAACGAAGGAGAGAAAGGCCGCGTTGTAGGCGACGATGTGCTTGCTGCCCGTGAGCGCGAAAGCTGGCGACGGGCTGGCGCGCACTTGGCTGGCGACGGCCGCCAGGCTGCCGCGTTTCCTGGCCGTCTCAAGCTGATCGTGAAGGTGGCGGGTCGCGACATAGCGCAGACGTGCCGTCAGGTTGCCTTCGCCGTCGAGTTCTCTTTCGCAGGCCGCGACGATATCGGCAAGTCGGCAGCCTTGCCGGGTGGCAAGCTCGCCCAGGCAGTGCCAGTAGATTTCCTCGAGCTTGATGCCGCGGCGTTGACCGCCGACGGTAACGACGCGGAACCGCAGCGCGCTCATGTCCTCTTCCTGTGCCAGAGGCGGCGTCTCGTTCATCGGTCAGCGCTCCCGCAGCGCTTCCTCGCGGGCCTTGTTGATCGGCTTCATCAGATAGGCCAGGATCGTCTTCTTGCCGGTCATGATGTCGACCGAGGCGATCATGCCCGGCATGATCGCATATTCGCGCCCATCCTTCACGAGGGCGGCCATGTCGGTTTTGACGCGCACGAGATAATAGGTCTCGCCGCTGTTCTGGTCGACGAGACTGTCGGCGCTGACGGTCTCAACAATTCCACCGAGCCCCCCATAGATCGAGAAATCATAGGCCGAGACCTTGATCAACGCCGGCTGTCCGGTGCGAACGAATGCGACGTCCCGTGGCGAAAGCCGCGCCTCGACAAGCAGCGTCTCCGACGTCGGCACGACGCCGCCGATCACCGCTCCGGGCGTCACATAGGCGCCGACCGTGTTGACATCGAGCGTATTGATGATGCCATCGACCGGCGAGCGAATGTCGGTATTGGCAACCCGGCTGGTGGCGCCGCGAATGGTCTCCTCGATCACTGAAAGCTGCGAAAGCGCCTCGGTTTTTTCCGCCAGGGCCTCCTGCTTCAGCTGCAGCGAGAGTTCGGTCACCTGCAGCGAAGCTTCCTTCAGCGCCGCCTCGAGCTTGCCGACCGATTCTTTCCAGAGCGCAAGCTGCCCCCTTGTGTCGGTCAGTTCCTTCTCGACCCGCAGCAGCTCCGTCTGCGCCACGAGCTTGCGCTTGGCCATCGGCTCCAGCAGTCCCTGCTCGCGCTCGGTGAGCAGCAGGCTTTCGCTCAGGCGGGTGATGTTGGCCTGAGCCTCCGCCAGCTCCTTCTGACGCTGGCCCTCACGGGCCTGCATGACCGACAGCTTGTTGTTGAAATTGCCGGCCTTGGCCTGAAGCAGTTGCTCCTCGTTGGCGCAGATGGCGGGTGCAACCTTGTTGACATCCTCCGGGCAGGTGTACTGGGTGTCGTAGGCCCCCGTCTCTTCCAGCGCCAGCCGTGCGATCTGTGCGCGCAGCGAGCGGGCCTTGGCTTCGAGCTCGCCGAGCGACGAGCCGCTTGCCGTATCGTCGAGCCGCAGGATCAGGTCACCACGGCGCACGACCTGGCCGGGCTGTACGGCGATCTCGCGCACGATACCGGGCTCGCTCGATTGAATGATCTGCGTTTTCGAGACGGGAATGACCTTGCCTTCGCCGCGGGCGATCTCGTCGACCTCGGCGATCGCCGCCCAGGCGACGAAGGAGCTGATCAACAGCCCGATCACCAACAGTCCGGCGCGCGCGGCCAGCGGCGGTTTCTCAGTCATCTCGGCGCCCTCCGAAACGCGGGGACCGGCATTGCTTCGCCGTGACGTGGAGAAGGTGGATCACAGCCCCGCTCCTTCCGCCGGTCCGGCAGGACCGGGACGCCGCTGCAACTGCTCGATGACCGCAGCCTTCGGCCCGTCGGCGACGATGCGCCCCCGGTCGAGCACCAGCAGCCGATCGACAAGGCTCAGCATGCTGTGGCGGTGCGTCGAGATCAAAAGGGTGACATCGCCGCTGAAGACGTTGGAAAGCTTGTTGATCAACTCGCGCTCGCTGGCGAGGTCCATCGCACCGGACGGCTCGTCCAGAAACACCACCTTCGGCTTGCGCAACAGTAGCCGGGCGATGGCGACCGCCTGACGCTGTCCGCCGGACAGCTGGGAACCGCGTTCGCCGACCGGCATGTCGTAGCCCCGCGGATGATGCGAGACGAACTCATCGACGCCGGCCAGCCTTGCAGCCGCAACCACCTCTTCGTCGCTGGCGGTCGGGTTCGCCATCAGCAGGTTTTCCTTGATGGTGCCGGAAAACAGGTCGGAATTCTGCGAGACGAACGAGACGGCCGAACGGACGACGGAGGGGTGCAACTGCCGGATATCGACGCCGTCGAGCAGGATGCGCCCGGCGCTCGGCGCATAGAGACCCGCCAAAAGTCGGCCGATCGTCGTCTTGCCCGAACCGATCCGGCCGATGATGCCGACACGCTCGCCGGCCTTGATGGTGACGTTCATGCCGCTGACCACCTTGTGGTCCGTTTGCGGGTAGGCGAAATCGAGATTTGTAAAAGTGATGCTGCCGTTGCGGATCTCGCGGTTGACGAAGCCAATCGTGTCCGGCCGGTCTTCCGGCTGCTCCATCACGGCATTGAGGATCCGCAGCGACAGAATGGCCTGCCGCAGCCGCGCCAGCGTCATGGCGATCTGGCCGAGCGGCGCGACGGCGCGGCCGGAAAGCATGCTTGCTGCAATGATCGCACCGGACGAAATCTTGCCCTCGGTAAATTGGTAAGCGCCAGCCACCACGATGCAGACCGTGACCAACTGCTGCACGAACTGCGTCGCATGCGAAGCCCAGGAGGAAATCTCCTTGATCTGCTCAGACGTGTTGGAAGAATGCTTGGCGAGCTCGTTCCAGCGGCGAAGCAGCTGCTTTTCCGAATGCAACGTCTTCACCGTCTCGATCGCGCTGATCGTTTCAACCAAAAGTGCCTGACGCTGGGCCGATTCATTCGACGCGGCGGCGACACGGTTGCCGATCTTGTACTGCGCGACATAGCCGATCAGGAGGCTGAAGATGAAGGCGACCGCCGGGATGATGGCGATCCAGCCCGCCACCGCGTAGACGGCTGCGATGAAGACGAAGACGAACAGACTGTCGATGATCGTGCTGAGCGTGTTCGACGTGAAGAACTCCCGAACGAATTCGTACTGCATCGCCCGGTTGGCATATTCGCCGGTCGAAGGCGGCCGCGACGCCATGGTCGCGTGCAGGATCTTCTCGAACAGCATATAGGAGAGCTTCAGGTCCGCCTTGCGGCCGGCATAGTCGATCAGCGCCGCGCGCACCGTCTTCAAAAGGAAGTCGAAGAGAATGGCGGTGCTGATGCCGAACGCCAGCACCCAAAGCGTCGCGATCGCCTTGTTCGGCAGGATGCGATCGTAGACGTTCATCGTGAAGAGCGGGGCTGCAAGCGCCAGCACATTGATGAAGAACGCAGCGATGGCCACCTGCACATAGGCCTGCCAGAACGGCTTGACCGTGGCGGTCAGCCAGTGGCGGCGATCGATGTTGCGCGCCTCGCCGACGCCGCGCCCGGACGCGGTATTGAGGTAAGTGGCCGAGAAGGACAAGGCATAGGCAAGCCCGCCGACGTCGAGGTCGGAAAGCCTTATCGGCATCTCGCTGGGCGCAGCCAGCCTGTTGGAAAGGCTCAAAGTACCGTCGGGCGCCTCTTCCAGAAGCGCCATGGCACGGCCATCGCGAAAGACGAGCAGCAACGGATAGACGAAATCCCGATTGCCGATCACGCGCGCCGAAACGGGCTCCGTTTCCAGGCCGACCCGCTCGGCAATACGGGACACGTCCTCGGCGCTCGGCAACCGAGGGTCGAAGGGGACGTCTGAATAGAGCACGCTGTCTGACGAGGGGCGGTTCAAGAAGATGCATATCTCCTTGAACGCCTCGGAAAAGCCGGTCAGAGACGGGCCAATCTGCACATGCCTGTCAATGCCTTGCATCACCACCGATTGTGTCCACCCTGACGAGGACTATTCATTTCTGCCGGATCGGCGCCAACAGGTCGAGCGGCAGATCGTTCGTCTGGCGCGACGGCACACGGCGATAGGTTTCTGTGGCGGGCGCATCCGGGACATTGAACTCATTGCGCGCATAGGCTTCCGCCTGCGCCGGCGCCTTGATCTTCATGGTCGGCAATAGCTGGCCTGTTGCCGCCAGCAGCCGGTACTCGGCAAACAGCGCTGCATACTGCGCGGTCTTCGCGAGAACGCTGACGTTGAAACGCGAATTCTGCGCACCGAGCACGTCGAGCAGCGAACGCTGGCCGACTTTGAGCTGCTCGCGATAAGATTCGACGAGCTGCACGTTCATCTGCGCCTGCTGGTTCAACGTGCGGGCGATGTCGTACTGGCTGCCGCGGCGCTCCCAGGAGATGCGCACGGCTTCCTCAACCTCGCGATGCGCCTGGTGGAAGACCAGGCGCTGCTCGCTTGCGCGGCGCATCTGCTCCTGCTCGTTGGCGACATCGATGCCGCCACGATAGAGGTTCCACTTCGCGACGATCCGGCCCTGGGCGTCCCAGGTATTGCCGGTCGAACCGTCGATATCGTTGCCCGTGCGTACGCGACCCTCGGCGAAGACTTCAGGCAGCATGTTCGAACGCGCCGCCTTGACCTGCGAGTCCGCGACGTTGATGTCGGAATCGGCGGCCTTGATCCGCGGATTGTTGGTGCGGGCAATCCCGATCGCCGTCTCCAGCGTCTTCGGCAGCGCGCCGGCGACCGACTTCGGCATGGATGGATTGGTGAGCGGCTGTCCGACTAGGCGGTTGAAGCTGATCTTGACCGTATCGAAGGCTTCTTCCGCCTCCTGTAGGCGCGCCTTGGCCGCAAGCAACCGTTCGCTTGCCTGCTGGCGGTCCGCCTCGGTGAGGGCGCCGCCCGAAATCAGCGAGCTGATATCCGACAGGATCGACTGGTGCACGCCGACGTTCTTGCGCGCTTCGGCAACGATCTGCTGCTGGAGAATATATTCGAAATACTCGCGCACGATCTGCAAACCGATCGTCTCGGAGCGCTCCAACACGCGGAAGGAGGCGCTGTCGACGCGCGCTGCCTGACGCTCGAGTTCAGCGCGACGGCCACCGCCATCGAAGAGTTTCTGCGTGATGGTCAGTCCAACGTCGGAAGGATAGAGCGGATCGTTCTCGATCGAACCAAGGCGACGGCTGCTGTCTTCGAGATGGCGCACACCAGTCGAGGCTTCGACGTCGACACTTGGCAGATAGAGGCCACGTGCCTGCCGCAGTTCGAATTCGATCGCCTCACGGTTCTCGATCGACTGACCGATTTCCGGATTCGATTCCATCGCGATCTGAAGCGCTTCCCTCAGCGTCATCGCTTCCGCAGCACCACCCGCAAATACCGTCGACGCGAGCAGAATGGAAAGCAGCCCGCCCCCAATAAATTTCCCCACTTTCAAGTCTATCCCCCTCAGTACGCCATGCTGGTTAATCCAAGCCTACGTCGCAACTGCCTTAATTATCGACAGATAATACAGAGGTAATATAAAGCAGGGACCAATTTTGGGGTGATCCCGAAAAGCCTCAAGCTTTCGCACGGCTATGTTGCAAAAATGGAACAACAGTGTTGCGCCGAAAGATTCCAGTAACCTATTGAAATAAAATAGGCCCCACGACCGCACCGCTGATCACAAAAACCCCGTCGCAACAATGGGGTCAAGCGCACCGCAACCCTAACGCGATCTAAAGGCCTAACCTCAGCCGCTGCGAGCGATCGTTGCCTATCACCCCCGACGCAAGCAACGTCACGACCTATCCTTCAGGCCGAAGGCAAGCGTACGAAGTCAACACGCTGGGTCCCCTCGCCGGCGACCATCACCGTCTCGGAGGCTGCAGCCCGGCGCAGGCGTTCCAGATCGACGCCGCCATCGAACAAGGCGCCGCCGACGCTGAGTTCGAGGTCGACCTTGCTGCCATCGGCAGAGAAATGGGCGGACGACAGCGCCTTCGTCAGGCGGTTGGACACATGTTCCGCATCGGTCTCCGTTGCGCCCACAAGCAACACGTCGAAACTGGCGGGACCGGTTCGGGCGACGATATCGTCGCGACGAACGGACGTGCTGATCGTCGAGGCGACGAATTGCAGCAGTTCCTCGCTCCAGGACGGACCGAAAGCGGTTCCGACGTCATCGAGATTGTTGATGCGCAAATGGATGAGCGCGCCATGCAGTTCCTCGCCGGCATGCTGGCGGCGGCGTTCGAGGCCATTGACCTGCTGGACGAGCCCGCGACCGGTCACGCAGCCTGTCGTGGCGTCATGGGCGACGACGTGATTGATCTGGTTGCGCAGGCGTTGCGCCCGCCGAAACTGTGTCGCGGCCAAAACGATCAGCGGCACGCCCATCAAAAGGGAGATCAGCGCGGCACCGACAACGGCAGCCGCATAGGGCTGGTCGACCAGGGCGACCAGGCTGAGATAGACCAGGAGCTGGGCAAGCACGGCAAATCCAACAATGCCACCGACGGCATATCGCGCGATCCGCCAATCTTTCTGCCCGTTGAACTGCACGTCTCTTTGCATGCCTCGCTCCCGATTCACGAATGACGATCGGTCTAGCGCGAGTTTATGGATTTTCCATTTCGATGGTACCTACAACTTTATGCAGTGCGCAGGTTCTGGGCAAAAATGCACCAAAACGGGAAGCATTTTTCCGCCGCTGTGCCCGATGGGGCGCGCTCCGGCCGTCTGAGGCGAGGCACCTCACCCCTCATACAACACCGCGCCGGGGACGGAAAATAGTCCCCGGCGCGGTGCGACGTTGGTTTGCTTATCGCGAATTGACGATCCAGAAGTCCTGCCAATCCTGCAGCTTGGCGAAATCGGCCTCCGAGGTCTCGGAATGCGGGACGTGCAGTTCATGCACGACGTCGATGACGCCGGAGGCTTCTTCCTTCGGAATTTTCGCTTCCTGGTTGGAGGAGATCTTGCCGTCGGCGAGCTGCGGCGCCATGCCCTCTTCGGTCATCATGAAGTGAACGAAGAGCTTGGCCGCGTTCGGATGCTTCGAGCCCGAAGCGATAACCGCCACGCGCGGGGTCAGCTGTCCGACCCAGGGCTTCAGGCCGGCGCAGATGCCCATGCCGTAGCCATTCTTCTTCGCGTCACGGAAGATGGCCGAGCTCAGGAAGCCCATGAACGGTTTTTCCTGTCCGGCCGCACCGATGATCGGGCCGACATCGGTATCGCTGCGGGTCACGCTCGGCTTGTTCTTGGCCAGGCGCTTGACCCATTCGGCCGTTGCGCTTGCCTCTTCCGTTTCGAGCGGTTTGCCGAAGAAGGCCTCGTAGGCCTTGCGCATCGCCTCGTCGTCATGGGTTTCGATCTGGTTGAACCAGAACATCGTCTCGTTGCGCAGCAGCGGATCGGGAATGGCGACGCGGCCCTTCCAGTCTTCCGTCGTCAGCGCCCAGACGTTGTCGATCGGGCATTTGTCGCCATGCACGTCGGTGCTGTAGGCCCAGACCCAGGGGTTGAGGCTGGTGATCGCGGGCGTCTGGTACTGGACCGGAACGACCTCCTTCAGGTCCGGCGGCATCCAGCTGACACCGGCGCCCTGTGCAATGATTTCCGTGGTGACCGAGGGAAGATTGCTCATGTTGAAGACGTCGGAGCGAACGCTGCCTGCAACCGCTTCACGCAGGATGACCTGCTGCTGGTCCTGGCCGCTGAGCTTCACGCCGGTCGCCTGGATGCCGTACTTCGCCGTGAAGTTCTCGGCCATGGAAACGATCTTGCCGGTCGCATCGACGACGGTGATCGGTCCTTCCTTCTTGGCCGCCTCGATCAGCGCCTCCAGCGTGTAGTCGGCATCGGAAATGCCGAGCTCGGCTGCGTCCTGCGCTGCCGCGGGTGCGGCGAGCGCCACCAGCGACACGCCGGCCAGAATGGCGCGGCGAACGGACTTTGGCAGTCTACCCTCTTGTATTGACAGCATTTTATCCTCCTTACGATCAATTGCTCTGTCGGTACGGGATTGCTTCGTCTCAGGCGGCGATGCGCCGGCCCTCGGTATCGAAGATGTGCAGGTGATGGGGTTCGGCGTGGAAGAACACGGTGTCGCCGCGGGCAGCCGCCGGCAGCTCGCCGGCGATCGCGAAGAACTGTTCGCCGTCGACCGAGAGCTCGACGATCCAGCTTCCGCCGGTTGGCACCACTTCGACGACCCTCGCCTCCTTTGCGCCTTCCACCTTGGTGCGCGCCAGGCGCACGGATTCCGGGCGGATGCCGACGGAGCCCGCCGGCTGCGGCAATGTCCTTGAAGCCAGTTGGCCCCGCATCCAGGCGACCAGGGCGCCGGATCGCTCGCTGCCAAGCTCGATGATGTTGATCGGCAGGTTGCCGACGAATTCGGCGACGAAGCGGTTGGCCGGGCGCTCGTAGATGTCGTCGGGCGTGCCGAGCTGCTGCAGCTCGCCCTCGCTCATGACGGCAATGGTGGTCGCGAGCGTCATCGCCTCCCACTGGTCGTGGGTCACGAAGACGATGGTGGAACCGAGCTCCTGATGGATCCGCTTGAGTTCCGCCCGCATTTCCAGGCGCAGCTTGGCGTCGAGGTTCGACAGCGGTTCGTCGAGCAGGATGATGTCGGGCTTTAGTGCCAGCATGCGGGCGAGTGCCACGCGTTGCTGCTGGCCGCCGGAAAGCTGCGACGGCAGGCGTGTGCGGTAGCGGTCGATCGCGAGTTTTTCGAGGACCTCGGCGATGATCGCGTCGCGCTCGGGCTTGGCGACTTTGCGCAGCTTCAGCCCGAACTCGATGTTCTGTTCCACCGTCATGTGCGGCCAGAGCGCATAGTTCTGGAAGACCAGGCCGAGGCCGCGTTTTTCCGCCGGCACGTAGATGCCGTCTTCAACCGACACGATGGTGCGGTCACCCAGGTGAATCTGGCCGGCCGTCGGATGCTCGAGGCCGGCGATCATGCGCAGCGTCGTCGTCTTGCCGCAGCCGGACGGGCCGAGGAGGCAGAGGAAATCGGATTTCGGAATCTCGATGCTCAACCGCTCGACAGCTGCCTGTACCGTGTTGCCGTAGCTCTTTCTGACATCGCGGATGCTGATGCTTGACATTACTTGCCTCCCAAACCGTCGGACAATTTGCTTTTTGTGAGTTTCTGGACGATCAGCGTGCCGCCGAAGGCGATGATGCAGATCATCAGCACCACGGCGTTGGCCGCCTGGCCGTAGCCGTAGTCGACCAGCCTGAGCGCATAGGTCGTCAGCACGTCGGTCCCGGGGACGGCGAGCACCACGACGAGGCTCAGTCCCTTGATGCCGGAAATGAAGGGCAGCAGGATTCCGGTGACGAGCGCGCCCTTCTGGATCGGCACGACCACCGATGCGAGCCGCCGAAACCAGCCGGCACCGGCAATCCGGGCCGCCTCTTCCGGATCACGCCCGAGCTGCATCATCGCCGAGATACCGGCACGCGAGGCAAAGGGCATCTGGTCCGCAAGGATCGCCAGCACCAGAATGATCGGCGTACCGTAGAGTGCGGGAACGGGTCCGCGCTGAACGGCGAACATCGAGAGATAGGCGGCGGCAAAGGCTATTCCCGGCACCAGATACGGCAGGAACGTCACTTGCCGCAGGAACGTGGCAATCATCGTCGAGGACGTGCGGGTAACGGCATAGCCGACGAGGAGCCCGAGGAAGCCTGCGCCGGCAGCAGCCGAACCGACGATCCAGAGCGTATTCCACGTCGCCTGCCAGAATTCCGGCGTCAGGAGGATGCCCTGCTTGAGCGCCGTGGTGCCGAGATCGGAGCCGATCCAGTAGGCGAGCGTGAAGTTGTCGAGCGCAAAGACGCCGGGCACCTTCATCACCGTGGTCATGGCGAGCGCCAGCAACGGAACGACCGCGCTGAGCAGGAAGACCAGCGTGGCGAGCCCCGCTGCAGGCAACCGGTAACCCCGCAGCGACGTCGTGCGGTCCATCGACCCCTTCGAGCCGATGACCACGAAACGGCGTGCTTCCTTCAGCAGATACATGTCGAGCGTGATCGAGATGGTGCCGAGCACGACGATGGTCAAAGCGAGGATCGCGCCCATGCCGGTCTGGCTGGTGGAGATGGCGCGAAACAGCGAGGTCGCCAGCACGTCGTAGCCGACGGGAACGCCGAGGATATAGGCAACGCCGAAGTCACCGAGACATTTGGCGAAGATCAGCGTGCAGGCCGAAACCAGCGACGGCAGCATCAGTGGCAGGATGATCTTGCGGGCGATCACGCCGTTGCCGGCGCCGATGACACGGGCGGAATCCTCGAGCGTCGAATCGAACTGCCGCAACGCATTGCCGAACAGCAGGATGACGAAGGGCGTATAGTGCAAGGCCAGGATCAGCGTGATCGGCAAGGCGCCGTAGGCGAGCCAGTCAGGCGGGGCGAAGCCGAGCGCTTCCATCCAGCTCGGCTGTCCGCCGGTGGTCCGGTTCTTGAAGAGCGTCTGCCACGCAAGAGCAAAGGTCCAGGACGGCAGCATGTAGGGGATGATCAGTACGGTGGCGAACCACTTCTTGCCGGGCATGTCGGTTCGACTGATCAGCCAGGCCATCGGGATGCCGACCACCAGCGCGACCGCGATCGCACCGAGGGCAATGGTCCCGGTGTGGAAAAGCGGCTGCCAGAAGACGTCGGTGGCGATCTTCGACAGGAAGACGCGGTTGAAATAGTAAAGCGTCAGCTCGCCGATCGATTGCCCGGAGCGGGCCTGGTCGGCGAACTGCACGAAGAACGCGTCCGAAAGCAGGAGCAGGATGGGCGCGGCAATCAGATAGGCGAACAGCACGACCAGAGCGACGCCCACCATCGTGGTGGGGTCCTGGTTGTGGACCCTGTAGTTGTAAATGGCTTTGCCAAAGTTTCGCATAGCAATCCCGTGGGTTGGAAGCCGCACAGCAGCCTCGGGCGGGTTGGCCCGGCCTGCGGTGACGTTTTGTGGTAGGCGCGCGACAGGGCCTGCGCACGCGGCGCATCGGTCTTCCGTCGGGCTGTTGGATGAGGTCAGAAAGTGGAAGCGCCGGCCTTGTCGATGACCTCGCGCACGCTTGCCCAATCCCGATCGTAGCGGATCGGGAGGAAGCGCTCGTCGCCGTGAAACTCGCTCTTCATTTCCGCGGTGAACTCGAAGTCGAAGAAACACCGCTTCATCGCCGCGACCAGCGGCGGGGCGAGATCATGCGCATAGGCAAAGGACGACGTCGGAAAGATGCCGCTGGTGAAGATGACGCGCAGGTCTTCGCGCTTGACCATCCGCCGCTCGATCAAACGTTCCAACACGTCGGACGCGACGGCCGCCATGTCGTAGTCACCCGAGATCACGCCGAGAATGGACTTGTCATGACCGCCGGACATGATCGGCGCATAGTCCTCCCCCGGACTCAGGCCTTCGCCCGGGAAAAGCGCGCGCGGCGCCAAGTGCCCTGAGTTCGAGAACGCGGACGCGTGCGCCACGCGCCGCCCCTTGAGATCGGAGAGGGTCTTGAACGAGGAGTCGGCGCGAACGATGGCAATCAGATTGTAGCCGCGCACCACATTGCCGATGCCTTTTGCGGCAAAGGGAACGGCGCCGGCGCGATTGACCGCCTCGACCGTCGGTCCGGTCGAAAAGCCGGCGAAGTGGAGCCGCCCGGAGCGCATGGCTTCGATCTCCGCCTTGCTCGACTGCACCGGGTAATAGACGATCTGGCGACCGAGACAGGCGCCGAGATGGGTGGTGAAATCCTTGAACAGGCTGGCGTAGATGGCCGGCTCCTCGATCGGAGCATAGGCCCAGACGAGCGTCTGCGGATCCCGCCATTTCGAAGGGTCTGTCGGCGCATCGGCAACGAAGTCCTTGTCGGCGTCGCAGTAGCGCTCGTCGAGATCGGAGCTTGTCCCGCAACCGGCTTTCGCCGTTGTCGACACGGGCAACAGCAGCACGCACGCCAATGCGAGGCCGGCCAAAAACAGCCTGTGCGCGTTCATGTCTACCCCTCCCCGAAGCTCCGCTCTCCCGGCGAAAGCTTCATAGTTCTCATCTGCTTTTGATCTGTGTATGGGAGTATCACTGTCACAATCCTGTCACCTGGAAACGCGATGCGCATTCTCCTGATCGAAGACACCCCCGACATCGCCTTTGCCATTTCCATGCGCCTGGAAAAGGAAGGCTACGAGGTCACGACCGCGTTCGACGGCGCGGAAGGAGAGCGGCTCGCCCTCAACGCCTCGCACGATCTGGTGATCCTCGACATCAACCTGCCGAAGCGGGACGGCTTCGCCATCCTGAGTGCCATGCGCCAGGGTGGGCTGACGCGTCCCGTCATCGTCATCACCGCCCGCAACCAGGTGGCCGACAAGGTCGACCTGCTCGAATTAGGCGCTGACGACTATCTGGTCAAACCCTTCGACCTGCACGAGCTCGTTGCGCGCATTCGGGCCGTCTCCCGCCGGCACCTGGGGGCGGCGCAATCGGTTCTGCGCTTGGGCTCGATCTCCATCGACCTTTCGGCCCGCGCGGTGATGCTCGAAGGCCGCCCGCTCGACCTCGGCCGCCGCGAATTCGACGTGCTGGAGGCCTTGGCGACCCGCGCCGGCACGACGGTCAATAAGGAGCAGTTGGTCGTAAAGCTCTTCGGCTATGAGGACACGGGCACGCCGAATGCCGTCGAGTTGCTGGTTTCCCGGGTGCGCCGGAAGCTCGAGGACTGCGACATCGAGATCGTCACGCATCGCGGCGTGGGCTACATGCTGCGCCAGCGCACCGGGAGCGGCGCAAGCGGTGCGGTCTGACTATTCCATCGAGCGCCGCATTCTGTTCAGCGGCGCTGCCCTGCTCATCATCATCGGGCTTTTCCTGTACTGGATGGTGCGCTGGAATGCGCACAACGCGGCCGAAGAAGCCTTCGACCGGGTGCTTGGCGCGGCCGCACTTTCGATTGCCGACACGGTCTCTATCGAAGACGGCACCGCAAGCGTCGACCTGCCGCATTCCGCCTTCGCCATCCTCGGCACATCCCGGCTCAATCGCATCTTCTACCGGGTGGCGGCCCCAGACGGCACGATCATCACCGGCTCGCCGATCCTCGGCCTGGAGATCCCGCACGGCACGGGACCGCAGTTGCGGCTGGCCGACAGCACCTACAGGGGCGAGCGGATCCGCATCGCCGCCGTCGCCCGCTACAGCACCGACGCAGCCGGCGGCGGCTGGGTCGACGTTCTCGTCGGCGAGACCCGCGAGGCGCGCGATCAGCTCGGGCTGCACCTGACCTTCAACGCGGCCCTTCCTGCGATCGCCGTTTCCGTGCTGGCATTCCTGCTGATCTGGCTGGCGGTCCGCCAGGCTTTCGCACCGCTGAGAACGGTCGAGGCCGATTTGCGCCACCGAGCTTCGTCTGATCTGAGCCCGGTGTCCGGCCCAGTGCCAAGGGAGGTGAGCGCGTTGATCTCTGCGCTGAACGACTTCATGGGCCGGCTCGATTCCGTGCTTGTCGGCTTAAAGAGCGTGACGGCCGACGCCGCCCATCAGTTGCGCACGCCGCTGACCGCCTTGCGCGCACTTGCAGAACTTTCGATCGACGAAGCGCCGGCGGGCAGATTGCGTGACATTCTCGGCCGCATCCACGCCAACTCGGTCAACGCAAGCGTTCTCGCAAACCAGCTTCTGTCGGATGCAAGCACGCTGCACGGCATTGAATCGCGTCTGCGCGAGACCCTCGACATGCGCCTCGTTGTGCGGGAGGCCATCCGTCGCCTGCAGGCCGAAGGCTCCTATCCCGCCCTCGACGACATGCTCACGCTTAACCTGCCCAGCAACGCCGTCGAGATCGAGGCAGAGGCCGTCAGCCTACGCGAGATGATACGCAACATCATCGAAAACGCGCTGGTGCACGCGCCGGGAACTATCGAGGTCACCGTTACGGAGGCGGATCGCCTGGTCCGTTTCGTTGTTTCCGATCGGGGGCCCGGAATTCCCATGGAGATGCGCAAGCAAATGTTCGAACGTTTTTCCCGCGCCGACAGCAGCAAACCGGGCTCTGGCCTTGGGCTCGCCATTGCCAGAACCGTCGCGGAAGCCATGGGCGGCAGCATCAGCCTCGACGATCGGGATGGAGGCGGGTTGTCGGTCGCGGTTTGCCTGCCCAAGGGAGGAATTCCGGCATGATCGTTCGCTTCACGCTCATGCTTCTTGTCGCATTCTTTGCCGCATCGGCTCCGGCGCGGGCTGCTCCGGAACGTCTGACCATCGTCGGGGTCGATGCACAGCCGACGATGCAGCCGCTGCTCGACGCCCTTCGGGCCGACATGCCGCACACAAAGGGCCAGTACAGGCAGGCGCGGCCGAGCCAGATCATTTCGCGGCTGCTGGCGGGCGTCGATGACGCCGACCCGATCGACGTGCTCGTGCTGCCAACGCCGGATCTTGCCGTTTACCTCGCCAACGAAGGCAGTGTCTCGCGGCATGGCGCTTCGGCGCTCAAACACCGGCCGCAGCAACAGGCCCACTGGCGCAGCGAAGTCTTCAGCATCGGCTACGACCCGGCGGTCTTTGTCGTGCGCAAGGGCGCGCTGGCACCGTCCGACGTCCCGCGGACCCGAACCGAACTCGCGCGTACGCTGGAGCAGAACCGCGCGCGCCTGCTGCGCCGGGTCGGGCTGGTCAACATCGGCATCGACGATGTCAGCTATGCCTTCGCCTCGCAGGAGGCGCTTCGATCGCCGCTCTTCTGGCGCATATCCCGCGCTGTCGGTGCATCGCAGGCCCGCATGTTCGACAGCAACGAGGAACTGCTGCAGGCGATGGCGGAAGGCCACATCGACATCGGCTACAACGTGCCCCTGTCCGCCGTGCGCAAATGGATGCGCAAGACCGCATCGATCGAGATGGTCATCCCTGAAGACTACGTGCTGGCGCTGCCCTGGACGGCATTGATCCCGGAGAAGGCCCGCAATCGCTCGACCGCCGGCGATGTGGTCGATTTCCTGCTTTCCGATCGCGCCGACCGCGCGCTCGAACAGGTCGGCCTGACCCGGTCGCGCGACCTCGACACGATGAAGAACGTGCAATTCATCGAATTGGGACCGGAGCTGCTCGTCTATCTCGACGCCGTCAAGCGCAGCCGATTCCTCGACACATGGTTCCAGCTCGTCATCCAGGACTGAATAGCGAGACGTTGGGGCGACGCTCGCACGGCCTATGACTTCGCCGCAGCCAGGAGAGCGCTCGCCAGCTTGCGGACCGCCCCCTCGATCTCGCTTGGCGTATAGGCCGCAAACCCCATGAGAAACCCGGGCTCGGGCTTGCCGCCGGCGTAAAGCGCCGACAGTCCCATGATCTCGATCCCCACACGTCGCGCGGCATCGGCGGCTACGGCCTCCGAGATCGCGCCCGTCAGTGCGCACGGCATCTGCAGGCCGCCATCGGGCACCCGTGCTTCAAGGAACTGCGGCAGATGTTTTCCGACGAGCGTCGCCAGAAGGTCGAGCCGGTCCGCATAGATGCCGCGCATGCTGCGCACATGGGCACCGAAATGTCCGCCTTCCATGAACCGGGCGAGCGTCAGCTGCGCCATCGGCGCGGAGTGTCCGTCAAGCAGCGTGCGCGCGACGGTCATCGGCTTGACCAGCTCGGGCGGCAGAACGGCGTAGCCGATCCGGAGGCCGGGAAAGAGCGATTTGGTGAAAGTTCCGATGTAGATCGTCCGGTCGTGTGGATCGAGGCCCTGCAGGCAGGCCGTCGGTTTGCCGGCATAGTGGAATTCGCTGTCGTAATCGTCTTCGATGATCCAGGCCTGATGGCGGCTGGCCCATTCGATCAGCGCCAGACGGCGATCGAGCGCCAGCGTCGCGCCGGCCGGGAACTGGTGCGAGGGCGTCAGAAACACCGCCTTGACCTTGCGTGTCTCCGCCTTGATCTGGTCGACGGCGATGCCGTGGCGGTCCACGCGGATCGGCACACATTCGAGCCCCGCCGCATCGAACGCCTTGCGTGCGCCGTAGTAGGCCGGATCCTCGATGAAGATACGGTCGCCGGGATCGAGCAGCATGTTGGCGCACAAGGTCAGCGCCTGCTGCGAGCTGGTGAGGATCAGCACCCGTTCGGCCGTGGCACGGGCGCCGCGTTCAAGGTTCACATAGTCGGCAATGACGCGGCGCAGCTCTTCGATCCCTTGCGGGTCGCCGTGAAGCAGCGCCCGTCTGCCGGTTTCGCGCAGGACCTGCCGTCCGAGGCGCTCCCAGAGCGCGAGCGGAAAACTGCGCGTCTCCGGCACGCCATGGGCGAAGGGTCGCGGCAACAGCTGCTCGCTGACGCCGCCGCTGCCGAACATGGCATTGCCGCGCCTGCTCAAGGCCGGCGCCTGGTTGAGCGACTGCGTGCGTCTTGGAGTCTGGCGCCTGCCGGGCGCAAACTCCGTCACCTCGGCCACGAAGCTGCCGCTGCCGATGCGCCGGTCGATAAAACCTTCGGCATGAAGCTGGCCATAGGCCGCTTCGATCGTATCGCGCGACACGCCGAGGGATTTGGCCAGCGCCCGCGAAGCCGGAAGCGGCTTTTTCGGCCCAAGCGCACCGTCGAGGATCAGTTGTCGGATCGCCCGCTGGATGCGCGCATGAAGCGGCATGCCCGCCTGGGCGGGCTGGGCAATCCATGCCTTCACGGACTCGAGTTGCGAATGCTTGAACAAATGGTCTGGCCAGATTGAGGAAAATGGATGGGCATATCGGGCCATTGGCTGGCTATTTGTCAACGCGGCTTACCCGTCCTTCCCGAAAAATCAGGAGCCCCGATAGATCATGACCTCCCATGTCTCCCCGTCATCCCTTCGCTTCAACGATCTTGCCCATCCCATCGTCGCGGGCCTGATCTCCGTCATCGTCAACTATGGCGGCACCTTCATCCTGGTCTTTCAGGCCGCGAAGGTGGCTGGGCTCAGCTCCGAGCTGACGGCGTCCTGGGTCTGGTCGATATCCATCGGCGTGGGACTGACGGGACTCTGGCTGAGCTGGCGCTACCGCGAGCCGATCATCACCGCCTGGTCGACGCCGGCCGCAGCCTTTCTCGTCACAGCACTTGCGACCACGCCCTATGCCGAAGCCATCGGCGCCTACATGATCTCGGCCCTGGCTTTCGTCGCGCTCGGGCTTTCGGGCTATTTCGAGAAGGTCATCCGGCTGATTCCACCGGGCATCGCCGCTGGCCTGCTCGCCGGCATTTTGCTGCAGTTCGGCATCGGCGCGTTCGGCGGCGCAAGCGTCGACCCGCTGCTCGTCGGCCTGCTGATCGTCGCCTATGTCGTCCTGAAGCGCTTCTCCGCCCGCTATGCCGTGGTGGGCATTCTCGTCCTCGGGCTCCTGTTCCTGCTCGCAGAGGGCCGGGTCGACCTGTCGGGCCTGAAGCTCGAGTTCGCGGCCCCCATTTTCACGATGCCGGAATTCTCCCTGAACGCGCTGCTTTCGGTCGCTTTACCGCTGTTTCTGATCACGCTGACCGGCCAATACATGCCGGGAATGCTGGTGTTGCGGAATGACGGCTTCAAGACCAGCGCCAACCCGATCGTCACTGCGACGGGCCTCGGTTCGCTGATCATGGCGCCTTTCGGCTCGCACGCCTTCAACATCGCGGCAATCACGGCGGCGATCGCCACCGGTAAGGAGGCCCATGAGGATCCGTCCAGGCGCTGGATCGCGGGTATCGCTGCGGGCTTTTTCTACGTGCTCGTGGGCGTGTTCGGCGTTACGCTTGCGGCGGTGTTCATGGCGTTTCCGGCAACCTTCATCACCACGCTTGCGGGCCTTGCCCTGCTCGGCACGATCGGGGGTAGCCTTGCGGCAGCGACAGCCGACCCGGCCTCCCGCGAAGCGGCGCTCATCACGTTCCTGGCCTCCGCCGCGAACATCAAGCTGCTCGGCATCGGCGGGGCCTTCTGGGGTCTGGTGATCGGCCTTGTCGCCTACATCGTTCTGAACGGCCGCCTGCCGCAGCGCCGCGGGAACAAGCTGTCCTTGAGGCAGGGCGCAACGAAGTGACGGCACGACCGGACCCAGCCGCATTTTGGCGACCGCATCCGTGATGCGTGGCCCTATGGTGGGTCTGGGTCCATCTCGCCGCCCCGCCCTTCCAGGAAGATCGGCAAACTCCACCACAATAAAACCAAACGTTTCGGCGGATGGCGGCGAGACAGGCCGCCATCCGCCTTCCACAGGCGAAGTCACAAAGTGACCATCGCATTGGCGAGACCAAGCCTCACCACCCTTGACGTCAAGGTCACGGCAGAACTCTCGGCGAACCGCCTATGCCGTCCTCGCCGACACCGATGCAAACGCCAGGTTGTTGCCGCTGGACAAGAGAAACGTAACGCTATAACACAACGAACGTTACGTTATTACATTATAGGAGATTTCATGTCCCGCTCCGGTTTGCCCGCGCTTTTTGCCACGACCATTCTTGCGACCCTCGCTTTTCCGTTGACCTCCCATGCCGAGGAAGAACAGCAGCGCGAGACCTGGCGTTTGTTCATTGCCGACCACACCAAGCCCGTGGTTCGCGCCATCGATCTGGAAACGGACAAGGAAATCGGCCGTTTCGACCTTGAGGGCTACGCCGCCCTTTCGTTGAGCGATACCGGGCGCACGGTCTTTGCTGTCCAGGGCGAACAGAACCTGATCCATGCCATCGACACCGGCATCGCCCTTTCCGATCACGGCGAGCACCGAGACATCGAAGTCGAGGATCCAAGGCTTCTCGAGACGACGATCCGCGGGCAAAAGCCGGGCCACGTGGTTGCCCATGGTGACGATCTCGCCATCTTCTACGACCGCGGCGGCAAGTTCGATCTGCTTGGCGAAAGCGCGCTTCTGGACGGCAAGGCGGAACTCAAGGCTTACGACACGACCGCCGCACACCATGGCGTCGCGGTCTCGACCGGCAATCATCTTCTCGTTTCGGTCCCGAACCTCGAAGCCCCTGTCAAGGAAGGTGAGCTTCCTCCTCGCCTGGGTCTGCGCGTCCTCGACAAGGAAGGCAAGCAGGTCGGCGATGTTGCAACCTGCACGGGGCTCCACGGTGAAGCAACGTCCGCACGTCTGGTCGCCTTCGGTTGCGCCGAGGGCGTCCTGGTCGCGCGTCCGGGCGGGCTCGACGGCCCCAAGCTCGAGATGCTCGCCTATGGCGACAAGCTGCCGGAAGGCAAGGTCTCGACCCTGCTCGGCGGCACCTCCATGCAGTTCTTCCTTGGGAACTACGGAGAGGACAAGGTGGTGCTGATCGACGCCGACGCAAAGGAACCCTACCGCCTCGTCGAACTGCCGCTGCGGCGGGTCGACTTCATCCTTGATCCGGCAAAGTCACGCAACGCCTACATCCTGACGGAGGACGGCAAGCTTCACCTGCTCGACGTCGTGGATGGCGTGATCACCAAATCGGAGACCGTCACGGAACCTTACAGCAAAGACGGTCACTGGCGCGACGCAAGGCCCCGCCTGGCCGTCGCCGGCAACCACCTGGCCATCACCGATCCGCGCCAAAGCCTGGTGCGCCTGATCGACACGGATACCCTGAAGGAAACCCGCACCATCGCTGTCGAAGGACAACCCTTCGCGATCGTCGCAGCCGGCGGATCGGGTGCAACCCACTAGGAAATACAGGCAATAGAGCCTGGGCGCCGGCCGAAGGGCCGGTGCTCTCAGCAGGCGAGCCGACTGAATGCCCACGATCGTTCGGCCGTCACTCTCGAAGGGCCGGCACACTCTCTAACTGCCCGATCGAAGGGCGCCGACCGGCCGTCCAGAAAGTGCTCGTCCGGTACAAGACAGACATCGAACAAATGTCGATTTCTTAGAGCCACCAGTCGATCAAGGGCGACTGTTCGGCGTGGTCGATCGCCACACCCGACCGCAGCGCCACCGGACAGCAATCTCCCTACGCGCTCTCCCAGCAGCTTAAGAAGCGAGACCAATGCTCGGCGAGCATTCACGGGTGCCTGGCGCCACACCCCTCTCGCACGCCAGCTTCACCGCGCCGACCACAGGTGGATCACGCACGAGAAACACGATGAGGCCGTATCGCTCCCGGATTAGGCGGCTCACATGGCTGAAGAACCGGGCCTGGCTTTCCAATAGGCCGCCTCCGGCAAAAACCGGGCCGGGTGCGCCGCGTCGGTGAAGCCTGCCGACCAGATCTGCAAGACTGGACGCCCCGTCCTCCAGAACGCGCCCGGCGATCCTGGAGCCACGTGCTGCAACCTCGAAGATCGCAGGTACGTGACATGCCAGGGAAGCCGCAGACGGCGCCTCCGCCAGCCGCTCGTTCGCGCGCAGAAGTCTTGGGATCGCCAGGCTCTCCATCAGCGCCTGCGAAAGCTGGCGATCCGGCATTCCAATATCCTCGGCGGCGAGCGCCTCCTGAAGGGCGCGCCGAACCAAACCGGCCCCGCCGCCGTCATCGCCAATGAGCCATCCCCAGCCACCGGCCGATATCAGCGTGCCGGCGCGGTCTCTCGCGACAGCAATGGACCCCGTTCCGGCAATCAGCGAAATGCCTCGCCCATGGCCTGCAGCCGCAAGCAGCTCTGCGTCGTTCACGACCCGGATGTTCCACCCCGTCACATCACGAAGCGCGGTCTCGCAACGGCGGAGTGCCTGTTCGTCGTTGCAGCCGTTCGCCCCCATGACAACCCTCGACGGCGTAACCCCGTCGAAGGTCGCCTCCACGAGGCGCTTCAACCGAAGGCAATCCTCGTCGGAATAGCTGGCGTGCCTCCAGGCAACCGTCGGAACCTGATGATCGGCCCGAAGGACTCCGTCGTGAGCGATCATCCAGCGCGTCTTAGTGCCGCCGACATCGATGCCGAGAGCGACTTCGGGCGCCCGCATCAGATCTGTTGCCCGAGGTTTGCACCATCGCCGACGGCAACGACACCCCCGATGATCACCGACTTCACGTTGAGATCACGGTCGAGCACCACGAAGTCCGCCAACTTGCCCGCCTCGATGCTTCCGATGTCGCCGGCAGCGCCAACCAGTTCCGCCGGCGTCAGCGAAGCCATCCGAATGACCGAAGGCAGGTCGCGTCCGACGGCATGCGCCATCGTTCGAACCATCCGGTCCATCCCGTGCATGGAACTTGCAAGGCTTCCATCGGCGCCTCTGACCGAATTGCCGTCGCTGAACACCCAGGTGCCGTCATCTTCCGAGCCGAACCTATACTTGCCGGGAGGCGCATCCATGGCGCGGTTTGCGTCCGTAACCAGGCAGGTCCTTTGCGGGCCGATCATCTCGAAGGCGAAACGCAGGAGATCGTCGGAGAGATGGATGCCATCAGCGATGACCTCGGTGCTCATCTCGTCGTTCATGAGAACGTATTGTTCCATGCCCGCCTGCATCGGCGTGCCAAAGCGCTGCCGCAACGACGACACGGAGCTCATTGCGCACCAAAAGTGATCGACATGCCGCATGCCGCGCGCGAACGCCGCCTCCAGCTCGCCCCATGCCGCATTCGAGTGGCCGCAGGTGATGAAGCAGCCTTGCTGGCGCGCGAACTCGAAAAACTCGAGCGCGCCTGGCAGCTCGGATGCGCATGTCGCGATCCGGACGATATCCTTGGTCAGGAAGTATTCGTACTCTTCCCGAACGGGATCCCGGCGGCCTTCCTTAGAATGGACCCCCACCTTGTCCTCGGCGAAATAGGGACCGTAGAAGTGCACGCCGGCGATCCGGGCACCATCCGAGGACAACCAATTCGATTGCACGTTTTCGCACGCTTTGATCATTGCATCGAGTTGCTCGAACGATCCGGTGGTCGTCGTCGGGAACACCGAGGTGGTGCCATGTCGCGCATGGGTGCGATTGACCGTCCTTACCGCTTCAGCCGTGCCGTCCATGTAGTCTGCGCCCGCGGCCCCATGGATGTGGATATCGACAAAACCCGGGCAAATAAAGTAATCGGACATGTCGAGTACGGTCGCGGTCTCGCCAATTTCCCCGTCGGCGGAAACGGTCGCAATGCGATCACCGCGGCATTCGACCACCGCGTTTTCCAGAACCCTGTTCGGGAGGACGACATTTCCTTTGATAGCCAAAGCGCTCATCACATAATCCTTGTTGAGATCTTGTGATTCCTGTATATGCACGAATACGTACAATCGTGCAATCTGGATGGAGCAACGAAATTGGAATCGACCCCGGACGAGCGCCGTAAATTCATTCTTGCTGAACTGCAGTCAAAGGGCCGACTTTCCACCGCCGACTTGGCAGAGCGCTTCTCGCTGTCGGAGGACACGGCACGGCGCGATTTTCGGGAACTCGCAGCCGACGGCCTGATCAAGCGCGTTCACGGCGCTGCCCTCCCGGTGACGCCCGGTGAACAACCATTCCAGGGGCGATACAAGATTGCCAGGGACGTAAAGACGAAGCTTGCACGCGTCGCCGCCGAGATCGTTCTGCCCGATCAGATCATCATGATCGATGGCGGAACCACCAATCTCGAGCTTGCCAAGCATCTGCCACTGGACTTGAGGGCAACAGTCATCACCAACAGCCCAACCATTGCGACGGCGACAGCCGAACACCGAAACCTTGAAGTCATCCTTCTCGGCGGGGTCTTCGACAAGCGGAGCCAGATGACCTTGGGCGCGCGTGTCCTCGAGCAAATCCACGCCCTGAGCGCGGATATCTGCTTTATCGGTGTTCATGGTCTCCATGAGGAGTACGGCCTAACCACCGCCGGCTATGACGAAGCGGCGGTCAAAGCCGCGATGCTGCAGGTGTCTGCCGAGGTGGTCGCGATCGCGACACCTGACAAGATTGGAACGGTCGGCGCCTACAAATTTGCCCCGCTCTCGGCGGTCGATGTTCTGGTGACCGACCGCAGTGTCCGCGACAACCCGACGCTGGAGAAAGTCAGCGCCAAGGTCTTAACGGACTGACCCTTGCTGCATCGGTGGCGGCGATCCAAATAGTGAAAATCCAGCGTTGCCTGCACATAGCCGCAAGTGTGCGAAAGCGGCGTTGAAAGATCAGATCACGTGTTTTTCACAAGGTAGTCGCGCAATCTGTTTTTCAAGCTCTGAACGACCTTTGGGTGGCCCAGGAATTCGGCAATGGGCATGAAGGCCCATTGCTGGCCCTCGTCGCCAAATCGTATCGCCCCGAAGCCATCTTCAAGCTCGGCAACGAAGAAATAGCTTCCGGGCTCCGTCGGGATGGCGGCTGGATAGTGCTGTTCCCACACGATCCACTTCGGATCGATCTCGATGTCGAATTCTTCGCGGGTCTCCCGGATTGCACACTCCAGCGGACTTTCATCCTCTTCGCGCCCACCGCCGGGAAGGTCCCACATGTCCGGAAACGGAATTTCCGGCTTGTCGTCACGCTGATAGGCGATCAATTGCCCTTGGTGGAGCAAAGCGATTTTTGCGCCTTTGAAAGGAATGGAGGTCACCTAAAAATCACTTCTCAATCTCGTCCAGCGAGCCCGTCGCCGACACTAAACCACAGCGCGAGATCGTCGTCGACGCAAGCCTTCTAGCGAGTTCAACCTATCTCCAACACCACACCGTCTCAGGGCATTGGATCGCGCATCCAGTTTGCGCGGCCCTTTCCCATCCTTTTGCCCGATCCGTCATTTTAAGGCTGCCTTAAGGTAGCGGCTTGATCGCTCCGCCCTCGAATGAAGACGAGGACGCAAGAACGATGCGGAAAGTAAGTCTGCTGGCACTGGTTTGGGTTTTGATTGCGGCGATCCTGCCGGCCCGGGCGCTCGAAGCGCCCCTGCCGATGGATCAGGCCTTCGTGCCTGCAATCGCCAGGCAGGACGACGGCCGGCTGGCGATCACGTGGACGATCGCCGACGGTTACTATCTCTACAGGGACTTCCTGGCAGCAGAAGATGAGGGCAATCAACCGATCGCCCTGCAGACCGATCCGGGCACGGGCAAGGACGACCCGGGCTTTGGCACGACCGAGGTCTATTATCGGAACGCTTCGGCCTGGGTCGCCGATGCGCCTCAGACCGTTCGCCTCACCTATCAGGGCTGCCAGGACGGCGGGCTGTGCTATCCGCCGACAACGCGCACAATCGATACCGCCGCGATGACCATCAGCAAGCCGGTGGGTGGCTTTGCCTTTGCACCTGCCAAGGACGCACGCCCCGTGGAAGCGCCGGCCACAGGGTTTACCATCGCAGCTGACGGCGGCGAGACGGCGGTCGATCGGTTGATGACCGGGGGCGGGCTTGCGCTGCTTCTCGCCGGCTTCCTCGGCTTCGGACTGCTGCTCGCCTTCACACCCTGCGTCTTCCCGATGTATCCGATCGTCGCGGCCATGCTGACGCGCGAGGGAGAGGGGCTGACGGCACGACGCGGTTTCATGCTCGCCTCCGCTTATGTGCTGGCCCTTGCGTCCGCCTTCGGTCTCCTTGGCATCGTGGCCGCTTGGTCGGGGCAAAACCTGCAGATCGTGATGCAATCGCCCGTCGCGATCGGCGTGGTCGCGGCACTGTTCGTGCTCCTGGCGCTCTCCAGCTTCGGGCTCTTCGAGGTCAAGCTACCGGCAGCGATCGGCAACCGCCTGAGCGGCGGCCGGCAGAAGGGCGGCTCGGTCGGTGCTGCCGCCCTGCTCGGTCTTTCCTCCGCCCTCCTCATCGGCCCTTGCGTAACCGCGCCGCTTGCCGGCGCTCTCCTCTACATTGCCCGGACCGGTGACATTGCGGTCGGCGCACTCGCCCTTTTCGCGCTTGGACTTGGCAAGGGCATTCCGCTGATCATCATGGCGACGATCGGCGGCAAGACGCTGCCGCGCGCCGGCGCGTGGATGGAACGTGTGCGGCACGTCTTCGGCTTTGCCTTTCTGGGAACGGCGATCTGGCTTGCGACGCCACTGGTGCCGGAGCGCTTCCTCCTCCTGCCCTGGGCCGTGCTGGCCCTTGCTTTCGGCATCTACGCGGGCGCTTTCGACGGGCTGCGCCCGACGCGCGGCTATGGCGTGCTGGCGCGCTTGACCGCTGTCGTCTCGCTCATTTGGGGCAGTCTCCTGCTGGTGGGCTTCGGCCTTGGAGCCAGCGATCCGCTTACCCCCCTCGGTCCGCTCAAGGGGACAGCGAGCGGTGGGCAGACAGCCACCATCCAGAAGTCGGACTTTACCAAGGTCGGCTCGGCCGGTGCACTCTCCAGCCTTCTCGACACCGCAGCAGCCGACAGGCAACCTACCCTCGTTTATGTCACCGCGGACTGGTGCGTCACCTGCCGCACGATCGAACGATCCGTGCTGACGGCGCCTGATGTCGTTGCCGGCCTCAGCGGGGTCCGGCTGGCAAGCCTCGACGTCAGCACCCTCGATGCGGAGAACGGCGCGCTGATGCGCGCACTTGCCGTCGTCGGCCCGCCGACCATGATCTTCTTCGACCCCAGCAAGGACGAGGCGCCCGGTACGCGCCTCGTCGGCGAAATCACGTCCGCCTCGCTTGCGGAGGCGGCACGGATCGCCAAGAGTGGTGCGCAATGAACGCCGTCGCGATAGGCCCCTTCGCCTTCTCTGCCGATCGCTTTTCGGTGATCGTCGGCCTGGTCGTGTTCATGCTGATCGGCGCTCTCCTTGCTGCGCGCGTCGACAACCGGCTTGGCAGCTTTACGACGACGGCCACACTTTTGGGCGTTGTCGGCGCGCGGGCGGGGCATGTGCTCGCCCATGCCGAGAGCTTCCTGCAGGAGCCGTTGCGCGTTCTCGCCATCTGGCAGGGCGGTTTTTCCCCGACAGGCGGCCTCCTCGGCGTTCTCCTCTCCGCGCTGATCCTCTGGCGAAGAGCACCAAAAGCCGCACCCTGGGCGATCTTGCCCCTCGCTGCCGGCCTCTTCGTCTGGGTCGTCGTTACAACCCTCACCGATAGCGGCACGGCACCCCGTGCCCCGGAAACGTCCTATGCCGTGCTCGCACGGGAGGAAGCCCTTGCCATCGCCGAGCGCAAGGGCCGGCCTGCGGTTCTCAATCTCTGGGCAAGCTGGTGTCCGCCCTGCCGGCGGGAAATGCCGATGATGGCGGGGATGGCCGAAGGCAATCCCGAGGTCGACTTCCTCTTCGCCAACCAGGGCGAAAGCCGCGCTGCGATAGAATCCTATCTGCGCCAAACCGGCGTCGACCTGGAAAACATTCTTCTCGATCCTTTCTCGGACCTATCCCGGCACTACGGCGCGATCGGCCTTCCCGCCACACTTTTCATCAATCCGGACGGTACGCTCGCCGCGACCCACCTCGGCGAAATCTCGCGCGAGGCAATCGCCGAGCGGCTCGCCGCCTTTTCATCTGAGGACAGGAAGCAGACAGAATGATTGCTCCAGCCTTTCCGACTTCCCCCGTTTGCCTGCGCGGCATGGCCCTTGCCATCGCCACACGCGCCGTCGCTTTCGGCGTCACCCCATTCGCACAAGGAGAAATCTAATGCTCACCCGCAGAACCGTTCTGACCGCCACGGTCGCGACCGCTGCCGCCGTGCTTGTCGGAGGCCGACCATCCTTCGCCCAGCAATTGACCAAGGAGGAAGTGTTTTTCGACAAGGACGCGCCTGTCCTCGGCAATCCGAAAGGCGATGTCACGATCGTCGAATTCTTCGACTATCAGTGCCCCTACTGCAAGAAAGTGCATCCGACGGTCGAAAAGGTGGTCAAGGCCGACGGAAACGTGCGGCTCGTGCTGAAGGACTGGCCGATCTTGGGCGAGGCCTCTGTCTTTGCCGCGCAAGCGGTGCTTGGAGCCGCCCAAATCGGCAAGTACCAGCCGGCGATGGAAGCACTGATGAAGACCAAGGCGAGGCTGTCGCAGGACGACATCGAGAAGGCGCTGATCGGCGCAGGTCTTTCGATGACGGAGCTGACCGCAGCCGTGAACACGCATAATGCCAAGATTTCCGGACTGCTCGACCGCAACTACAGCCAGGCACTCGCCTTCAATTTCGCTGGCACGCCATCCTTCGTCATCGGCTCGGCGATCATTCCCGGCGTTCTGGATGAAAAAGGACTGAAGGACGCCATCGCCAAAGCGCGGGGCTGAAGCGCGAACGTGGCGCGCTTACCGGACGCGGCTACAAAATGCGGCCAGAGGCCGTTTGCGCGCGAGATGACCGATTGAAAGGGTCGCGCGCCGAGAGGTTCGGCCGGGGTAGTTCGCCGACCGCTCCACATGGACCAGGAATGCCACCTCATAGGCCGCCTTGCCGCGGCCTATCTGTGTGGAAGACATCCTTAAGCGGAGAATTTCACCGTTACGCCGCGCTGCCGAAAGTATGCCTGCATCAGCTTCCGTCCGGAACGGTTGTTTTGCACGAGCCTGGTCGGATCGAAGACGGCCTCTTTCAAACCAGCCCGCGTCAATGCTGCCTTGAGCGTCGCGATATGAAGATCGATGTCGGCATTGTCTGCCTGCAGCGATGCGTAAATGCGATCTGTTGCCTCTGCTACGGTCGGTTCGCTCACTCTACACTCCTGTTGCTGTCTGCCGGCGTTCGGCACGCCTCTCGGCTTGGCCCTATTTGCTGGCGCCGCCAACGTCAATCGCGAGACGGCAAAATGTGCTTCCGGAAGAGCGCAACAAGGCAGGTTATCGAAGGTGCCGGTTTGACGCCTCGACGAAGGCGTCGAAAACGCGAGCGCCCGGATGGCTGTCCGCATCCAGCATTTCAGGGTGCCATTGCAGCCCCATGGCAAAGGTCTGCGAGGCGACCTCGATCGCTTCGACCACTCCATCGGGGGCTCGGGCAGTCACGGTCACGGCATCGGAGACCTCGACGATCGCTTCGCGATGAAACGTGTTCACGGCGAATGTTTCGACGGCGAGGATGTCGGCCATTCTGGTGCCGGCGACGATGCTGACGTCATGCGAGAAATTGGCCTGGTCGTGATTGAGCGCGCCGGGCCACGACGAATGGACATCGGAAACCATCCGGCAACCGTTGAGGCAGCCGAGCATCTGCATGCCGTTGCAGATGCCCAGCACCGGCTTGTCGCGCGCAAGGAAGCTTTCCATCAATGCCATGTCGACGGCCAGTCGATCCGAGGGCGGATATTGGGATTGGTCTCCTTCGACATACCAGCTTTTCGGGAAGTTGATGCGGCCGCCGACGCTTAGGAACCCATCAAACTCCTCGACGACCTGGTCGACGATGTCAGGGATATAGGGAATGCCGAAGGCAAAGGCGCCGGCGCGGCGAAGAGCGGAGAAGTAGTTTCTCGAGACGTCATAGCGTCCGCCACCCGCACTGGTGTTTTCATCCATGATCACGGCGATCTTCGGCATGCGTTTCATTGGCTCATCCTAGATTTCAAAGATTCCACGCTCGGATGTCGAGCAACCTAGCCCATCTTTGCCGCAAGGCGGAACGAGGCTTCGCTCAACACATTCCATCGGTTAGGCCACAGCCATCCGAACCCGATGGTTTCTGCCGATCTCGATCAGCTCGGACCGCACGGGGGCAGTAAAGACATCCGGCGCGGTGCTGCCATCGGAAACGAAGCTGCGGCCGGAAAGGTGCGGCACGGCGACGTCGCTCGCCTGCCCCGCCGCCGGCTTCAACGCCGCATCCGGATCGGGGATGGCGGCAATCAGCCGGCGCGTGTAGGGATGAGTGGGTGCTTCGAAAATCTCGCGCCAGCCGCCCTCTTCCACGACTTCGCCGAAATACATCACCAACACCCGGTCGCTCATATGCTCCACCACGCTCAGATCGTGGCTGATCATCAGATAGGACAGGCCGAGCTTTTCCTGAAGGTCGAGCAGGAGATTGATGATCTGCGCACGGATCGACACATCGAGGGCAGAGACCGGTTCATCGAGCACGACGATTTCAGGCTCGAGGATCAGCGCGCGGGCAATGCCGATGCGCTGACGCTGGCCGCCGGAGAACTCGTGCGGATAGCGCCCGGCCTGTTCGGGCGTCAGGCCGACATTCTTCAGCATCGCCTCGATGCGGCCCTCGATTTCCGAGGCGGCGGTAACACCGTGCAGGCGCAGCGGTGCAGCGAGCGAAGTGCGCACGGACTGGCGCGGGTTGAGCGAGGCATAGGGGTCCTGGAACACCATCTGCACCGCCTTCGCCCGGTCCATCCGGTGCGGCGCGCCGGGCCCCGCCAGCGGCTGACCACGATAGCGGATCACGCCCTCGGTCGGTTCCTGCAGGCCGAGGATGGAGAGCGCCGTCGTCGACTTGCCGCAACCGGACTCGCCGACGATCGACAGGCATTCGCCCTTGGCGAGCTCGAAGCTGATGCCGTTGACGGCGTGGAGCGTACGTCGTCCTTTGCCGAGCAGGCCGCCGCCGGAAATCGGGAAACGGACGTGGAGATCGTCCACCTCTAACAGCGGAGCGGTCATGGCTGGCTCCCCTCCAGTTCACGGGGCATGATGAAGCGGCTTTCCGTCAGCTTCGAGCGGTCGGCGATGATGCTGTCGATATCGACGAGCCGCTGCCGCCCATGCTCGCTGCGGCTGCCAAGGCGCGGCAGAGCGCCGAGCAGGCCGCGGGTGTATTCGTGCTTCGGGCTTTCAAAGAGCGCCCGCGTCTCGTTCTCCTCGACGAGGCAACCCGAATACATCACCCCGACGCGCTGGCAGATGCTGGCGATGACGCCGAGGTCGTGGCTGATGAAGAGAACGGCCGTGCCGCGTGCCGCACAGAGTTCCTTGATCAGCCGCAGCACCTCGGCCTGCACGGTCACGTCGAGGGCCGTCGTCGGCTCGTCGGCGATCAACAGGTCCGGACTGCAGGCAAGCGCCATCGCGATCATCACCCGCTGGCGCAGTCCGCCGGACATCTGGTGCGGGTAGTTCCTGGCACGCCGATCAGGATTGGGCACGCGCACGTTCCCGAGCGCCTCGACCGCGAGCTTTTCGGCTTCCGCCCAGCTTTTTCCCTGATGCAGCACGAACATCTCCGCGATCTGTCGTCCGACCGTCGAAAGCGGGTTCAGCGCCGTCATCGGCTCCTGGAAGATCATGGCGATACGGTTGCCGCGCAGCCGCCGCATCTCACGCTTCGGCAGTGCCAGCAGGTTCTGCCCCTTGAACAGTATCTCGCCGCCGGTGACGGCGAGCGGCCGTTTCAAAAGGCCCATGACGGCAAGCGATGTCACCGATTTTCCGGAGCCGGATTCGCCGACGAGACCATAGGCTTCGCCGGGCATGATCTGGAAGGAGACGCCCTTGAGCAGCGGATGGTGGCTGGAACGGCTTAGCGAAACGCCAAGCTGGAGGTCCTTGATGTCGAGAAGGGGCGCGGTCATGGCTTGCGCGTCCTCATATGCGGATCGAGGCTGTCGCGCAGTCCGTCGCCGAGAAGGTTGAAGCCGAGCACCGAAAGAAAGATGGCAAGGCCGGGAAAGAGCGCCGCCCAGGGGGCGAGCTGGATGAGTTGGCGGGCATCGGTCAACATCGAGCCCCAGCTCGGGAACGGCGGCTGGATGCCGAGCCCGAGGAACGAGAGTGCAGCTTCTGACAGCACCGCCGAGCCCATGCCGAGCGTCGCCATGACGAGGATCGGCCCCATCATGTTCGGCAGGATTTGCGTGAACATGATGCGCAGGTCGCCATAGCCCAGCGTCTGGGCCGCCTGCACGTAGCCCTGCGATTTCAGCGACAGCGTCGAAGACCGGGCGATGCGGCAGGTCCAGCTCCAGTTGGTGAGGCCGAGCGCGATCAAAAGCGACGGCAGCCCGGGGCCGAGCACCGCCATCACGGCAAGCGCGAAGATCAGCGAGGGGATCGCGAGCATGACGTTGGTCAGGCCGTTGACCAGGTCGTCCCACCAGCCGCCCCAATAGCCTGCGGTCATACCGAGCGTGACGCCGATGATCGAGTTGATCACCTGCGACACGATGCCGACGGTCAGCGAGATCTGCGCGCCGTAGAGAATGCGGGTATAGACATCGCGTCCCTGCGCGTCCGTGCCGAACCAGAAGGTGGCGTCCGGTGGCAGTTCGGAATTCATCAGGTCCGCATCGAGCACCGGGTCGAAGGGTGCGATCCAATGGGCAAGGAGACCGGCGAAGATAACCAGCGCCGTCAGCGTCGCACCGAGCCAGAAGTTGAAGCCGAGGCGCATGGGCGTCACTCCTGCTTGATGCGCGGATCGATCGCGGCATAGACCAGATCGACGGCGGTATTGATGATCAGGAACCACAGCACGATGACGAGGATCGTGCCCTGCACCACGGGAATGTCGCGGATCGCCACACTGTCGACCAGGAGCGAACCGATGCCGGGCCAGGCGAACAGCTTTTCGATGACGACGGCCTGGCCGATCAGCGAGCCGAACTGCAGGCCGACCGTGGTGACGATCAGCACCAGCGCATTGCGGGCCACATGCCAGCGCACGACCTTCGCCTCGCTCATGCCTTTGGAATGGGCGGTGCGGATGAAATCGGCGTTCAACACGTCGAGCACGCCGGCCCGCGTGGTACGCGCAAGCAGCGCCAGCGGTGTAACGCCGAGGGTCACGGCCGGCAGGATGAGGTTTTGCAAAGAGCCGTCGCCATAGCCGAAACTGGGCAGCCAGTTCAGTTGCAGCGCGAAGAGGTACATCATCAAAAGGCCGAGCCAGAATTGCGGCATGGAGAGGCCCGAAACCGCGCCGATCATCGTCACGGTATCGAGGATCGAACCGGGCCGGAGTGCGGCAAGAAAGCCGAGCGGCACGCCGACGACGATGGCAAAGACCATGGCGGCAACGGCCAGCTGAAGCGAGGCGCCCATGCGGTCACCGATGAGGTCGATGATCGGCTGGCGCGTGCGGAAACTGGTGCCGAGATCGAACTGGGCGAGATCCGTGACATAGGTCACGAAGCGCTCCATCAGCGGCTTGTTCAGACCGAACTCCTCGTTGAGGCGAGCGATCATTTGCGGATCGGCGGCGCGCTTGCCGTCAGCAAAGAGGCTGGCCGCGAAGGTACCGGGGACGACGGAGAAGATAACGAAGATCAGCAGCGCCACCACGACGATCGTCGGGACGACCTGCAGAATGCGGCGCAGGGTAAAACGAAGCATGAGCGGTTCCATTTTGGCCACCCGACTGGGTGGGACAACTGATGTGTGGGGCGGCCGAAGCCGCCCCGAACCTCTCAAGGGCTATTTGCGTGCGTCCGGAGCCGTGTCGTCGATCCAGATCTCGTCATAGGGCTGAACCGCCAGTTCCGTCGCGTTCGGGACAAGGCCGTGGATCCAGGGCTGGTAGGCCATGACGGCCTTGTTGTAGTTGAAGAACCAGACCGGCGCATCGTCCTGCACGATGTTGTTGGCCTGGCGAAGCAGATCGCCCTGCTTGGCCGGGTCGCGTTCCTGCTGGGCCGCCTCATAGAGCTTGTCGAAATCCGGGCTCGAATAGCTCGCGTAGTTGCAGGCCGACTGCGCCGTCTTGGAATAGAAGCAACGCAGCGCATTGAGCGGGTCGGGACCGGACAGGTTCGACCAGATGAAGGCCTGAAAGTTGTTCGACGTCACGGCATCGCCAAGCGCCGAGCTTTCGACCGGTTTCGGCTTCACGGTGATGCCGACCTTCTTCAGCATCGGCAGGATGGCTTCGACGATCGGCACGCCCCAGCTTTCGTTCGGGCTCGCCGTCACTTCGAATTCGAAGCCATCGGCATAGCCTGCTTCTGCAAGGAGAGCCTTGGCCTTCTCAGGATCGAAGGCGTAGGGCGCCTTGTCCTTGTCGAAGGCCGGCGAAGACAGCGGCAGCCAGCCGGAAGCCGGGTAGGCCTTGTTCTTGACGAGCCGTTCGATGATCAGTGGTGCGTTGATCGCATGGTTGATCGCCTGGCGGACCCGCTTGTCCTTGAAGGGTTCGAAGGCCGGGTTGAAGCCGATGTTGCGCGTATAGACCTCGGCGACTTCGAGCAAGTGGTCCTTGAGCGCGTCCTCACCCTGATAGGCCTGGTACTGGGTAGGCCCGAGGATGGAGACATCGATTTCCTTGTTGCGGAATGCGACGTCGCGCGCGGCGTCCTCGGCCATCAGCACGATGTTGATGCGGTCGAGATAGGGTTTGCCCTCCTCGTAGTACTTGTCGAACTTTTCGACGACGACCTGCGAACCCGGCACGTGTTCCTTGAAGACGAAGGCACCGAGGCCGACGGGGGTCTTGGCGAAGCTCGATTCATCCTCGACATTCGACGGATAGATCACCGTCGTGTTCTGCATCAGCGGGAAGCCGGGGTTGATCGGTCCGGTATAGGTGATCTCCAGCGTGTGGTCGTCGATCTTCTTGAGACCGGAAATCTCCTCGGCCTTGCCGGCGATGAACTCATCCGCACCCTTGATGACGGCAATATAGCTGGCGCCCGGGAAGGCGTTCTTCGGGTTGGCGATGCGCTTGTAGCTGTAGATGATATCGTCGGCCGTCAGCGGCTTGCCGTTGTGGAAGACGGCATTGTCGCGCAGGCGATAGGTGTGCACCGTACCGTCCTCGGACACCTCTTCCGAGCTTGCGAGTTCCAGCACCGGCTTGTTCTGGATTGAATCCCAGCTGTAGAGGGCGCGGTGGATCGCCTGGGTGATGAATTCTTCCTGCGTGTTCGGGCTTGCCTGAACATCAAGCGTGGCGAAGCTCGAGCCATAGGGTGCGGTAAAGACGAGCGTTCCGCCTTGGCGTTCACCGGCGGCCAGCGCTCCGCTTGCCACTCCGAGGCCGAGCATTGCGGCCAATGTCAATCTTTTCAGCATGCTGTTTTCCCTCTCGTGCCGTTTTCGGCTTTGTGTTGGTCAGTCCGGCAGGCCGTCAGCGCGCGTCATGCACGACGCGGCCTGCAAGCAGGGTCATCAGGCAGCGTGTGCCTGAGAGGATGGTGTCCGCCGGTGCTTCCAGCAGGTCGTTGTCGAAGACGGCAATGTCGGCCCATTGGCCCGGCACCAGTTTGCCCTTCACGCCCTCGGCCTTCTGCGAATAGGCGCCATACTCCGTGTAGGCCTGCAACGCTTCCTCGCGGCTCAGCTTCTCCGTCTCCACCATCACGGTGCCCTTGCCGGTCTTGCGCGTGATCATGGCGTGAAGGTTCGGGAAGGGGTCGGGGGAGCAGACCGGCGAGTCCGAGCCTGTCGAGGGCTTGAGGCCCATGCGCATCCAGGTGCCGATCTGGTAGGACGCCTTGCCGCGCTCATCGCCCAGCACCGAGATGTAGCTGTCGCCGAAGTCGTGGATGAAGGCCATCTGCGGCGCCGGCAGAATGCCGGCCGCCTTCATGCGCCGATCCTGCTCGGGGCTCGAGAAGCCACAATGCTCGATGCGATGACGCCGATCCGGATCGGGATTGGCGGCCAGCGCCTTTTCATAGGCGGTGACCAGCTGCTCGATCGCACCGTCGCCGATCGCGTGGCAGGCCATCTGATAGCCGCGGTCGTGGCAGGATTTGACGATCGCCTCGACGTCGGCATCCGGCAGCATCTGCACTCCGAGATTGTCGGGCTCGCCGAGATAGGGCTTCGTCATCCAGGCGGTGCGCCCGCCGGCCGAGCCGTCGAGGAAGATCTTCACGGCACCGACGCGCAACAGGTCGTCACCCGCGCCGGAAATAAGCCCCGCCCGCCAGGAATCCTCGACGATCGAGACGCCGGGATCGCCCAGCAGCGTCAACCACACGCGCACCGGCAAGCGGCCGGAAAGCTTGGCCATCTCATAGGCCTGGATTTCGGCAAAGCCGGCGAGTTGGCCGACCGCCGCATCCATGCAGCTCGTAATGCCGAGCGACAGAAGATAGCGCCCTGCCCGCTCGATGCCGTCGATCAATTCCTCCGTCGTTACCTCGGGAATGGCCGTCTTGATGAGGTTCTGCGCGTTTTCCGCCAGGAACCCGTTGAGGCGCCCGTCCGTGGTGCCGATCACTCCGCCGTCGGGCACCGGCGTCGCCTCGGTGACACCGGCCAGGCTCAGCGCCAGCGAATTCGCGATGGCCACATGGCCGCAGGCGCGCGTCAAAAGCACGGGATGATCCGGCGCGGCGCGGTCGAGCTCCTCGCGGGTCGGATGCCGGCCGACATCGAGCTTGACCTGATCATAGCCCCGCGCCCGCACCCAGGCGCCTTTCGGCGTGGCGGCGGCGCGTTCAGCGAGCTTTTCCATAAGGGCGGCAAGTGTCGGCGCGGCGGCAGGCGTCGCATCGACCCAGCCCATGGTGATGCCGGTGGAAATCAGGTGCAGGTGATTGTCGATGAGACCGGGGCTGGCAAAACGGCCTTCGAGATCGATCACCTCGGTATGCGGCCCCTTGAGGCTCGCCATCTCGGCATCGCTACCGGTCGCCAGAACCTTGCCCTGCCAGATGGCAACGGCCTCGCTGGTCCCCTCCTCCCTGCCCCGCCAGATACGGCCGTTGTGCAGAATAAGATCAGCGTGAAGCTGGAAGGCCATTAACAATCCCCCTTTTGTTATCAGCTTGATTTCGTGAGCCTCCTCGCTGCCTCGAAATCAGAACTGTTTGCCTTGGGCGCAACGTGGAAGGTTTGTCGGGGTTTGGCTAATTCGCTTTTAGCAAAGGCTGATGCAATATCGGCATAGCGATTTCTTTCCAAGGACTTATGATCCCCTCAGCTGCAACGCAGGGGAGATCTGGGCATGGAGATCAAGTGGCTGGAGGACTTCGTGACACTTGCCGACACATCGAGTTTTTCGCGCGCTGCCGAGTTGCGCAACGTGACTCAGCCTGCCTTCAGCCGTCGCATCAAACAGCTGGAGCGCTGGCTCGGCGCAACGCTGATCAACCGCGCCACCATGCCGGCGGAACTGACGTCGGCAGGTCGCAATTTCCTGCCCATAGCACAGGAGGCAATCCGAACCTTCTATGCAGCACGCGAGTCGCTGCGCCCGTCGCACGAAGAAGGCCTCATCCGCTTTGCCGCGCTCCATACGCTGACGGTAACGATCTTCCCGGGCTGGCTCAAACTGCTGGAAAATGCAGGTGGCGCCTTCAGCACCTCGCTGATGCCCGACCGCGGCGGCATCGAGGCCAATCTTGACGCCCTGATCGGCGACGAGGCGGATTTCTTCCTGACCTATGCGCATTCGGAGGTGCCGTTCCATCTCGACCGCGCACAATTCTCGTCGTTGACGATCGCCCATGACCGGCTGATCCCGCTCGCCGCGGCAAAGGTCTCCACCCCCGATGGCACGCTACCGGGACTGCACATCCTCGATCGGGCCGTGGCGCAGCCGCGGCTCTCCATTCCCTATCTGAGCTACGGGTTCAATTCCTTCTTCGGTGTCGCCCTTTCGCGTCTCATGCTGCGGCGCCCGCCCTTTCGGCGTCGCACCACGCATGAAAACACGATCAGCGCAGGGCTGATGAACATGGCGATGACGGGTGCCGGCGTTTGCTGGCTGCCCGAAAGCCTCGCCCGTGACGCGATCGATGCGGGGGCTCTCGTACCCGCTTCCGCGGATCGGGGCTGGAATCTCGACCTCGAAATTCGCCTCTACCGTCACGCCGCAACGCGCAGCCGGAGGGTCGAAGATCTTTGGCAGACGGCAAAGCTCCTGCTGGAACGCGAGCCCGCCTAGACAGGCTCGCGGAAAGATCAACGCGCGCAATTCGCCGTGTCACAGACGGTGGTCTAAATCTTGACCTTCAGCGCACGCGGATCGTAGGCCGGCGCCACATGCGCCGTCGCGGCATAACGAACGCCGGCAAGATCGATCTCGAAGCGCTCCCCCTCGAGGAAGGTTTTGTCCACGCCTTCGGGGTTTTCGAGCAGTCCGAGTGCGACCGAACGCCCGAGCGTGTGACCGTAGGCGGCAGAGCGGACCTCGCCGACCGGTTTTCCCGCACGCAGGATCAGTTCGCCGCCCCAAAGCATCGGCAAGGGATCGTCGAGCGTAAACTGCACGATGCGACGCGACGGCGTGCCCTTCGTCTTTGCAGCCACGAGCGCATCGCGGCCGACGAAGCCGTCGGGTTTTCCCAGAGCAACAGCAAAGGCAAGACCGGCCTCGTAGGGGTTGATGTCGGGTGTCAGTTCCCGGCTCCAGGCGCGATAACCCTTCTCCAGCCGCAACGCCTCAAGCGCATAGTAGCCGCAATCCATGAGGCCGAACGCGCGACCGACCTCGTGCAGCGCCTCGTAAACACCAACCGCGAATTCTGTCGGCACGATCAGTTCCCAGCCGAGTTCGCCGACATAGGTCATGCGGTTGGCAAAAGCCGTGGCGTAGCCGATATCGATCTCGCGAATGGTCGCGAAGGGAAAGCCCTCGTTCGAGATATCGGCCGAGGTGAGCTTCGCGAGAATTTCGCGCGACTTCGGCCCCATCAGCGCCAGGACTGCATAGGACGACGTCACGTCGGTCAAAGTCACGTGGGCGTCCGCGGCAAGGTTCTTGCGGATCCAGTCCGCATCATGCACCGCTTGGGCCGAACCTGTGACCAGCAAGAAGCGATCGGCGGCAAGTCGCATGACGGTCAGGTCGCTCTCGTAGCCGCCCCGGGCGTTCAAGAGGCCGGTATAGACGGAACGGCCGATCTCGCCGTCGATGTCGGCAGCGCAGATGCGATTGAGCGCCGCTGCCGCATCCCGCCCCTGGACAAGCAGCTTGGCGAAGGAGGTCTGGTCGAAAATGCCGGCAGCGTCGCGCGTCGCCTTCATCTCGCGCCTGACCGCTTCATGCCAGTTCTGCCGACCGAAGGAATGCTCGGTCACCGGGCGCTCGCCTTGCGCGGCAAACCAGTTGGCCCGTTCCCATCCCATTTTCGAGCCGAAGCACGCGCCCTTGGCGGCAAGGCGATCGTAGAGAGGCGAGCGGCGGAAGGGGCGCGCCGTATCGAGCTCCCGATTTGGCCAGGGCATCGCATAGTGCAGACCGAGCGTTTCCTTGACGCGATCGTGCAGCCAACGCGGATTGTTGTTGAAGCCGGCGAAGCGACGGATATCGACCGGCCAAAGATCCATGGTCGGCGCGCGGTTGACGATCCACTCAGCAAGCGCCCGTCCGGCCCCGCCGGCGCTGGCAATGCCCATGGAGTTGAAGCCTGCGCCGACAAAAAAGTTCTTCAGTTCCGGCGCCTCGCCGAGAATGAAGTTGTTGTCCGCAGTAAAACTCTCCGGGCCATTGTAGAACTTCTTCACTTCTGACGTCGCAAGCTGCGGCACACGCTGTAGCGCATTGTGCATCAGGATTTCGAACTGGTCCCAATCGTCAGGCAGAAGCGCAAACTCGAAATCATCGGGAATGCCGGCCATGCCCCAGGGCTTGGCTTCCGGCTCGAAGCCGCCCATGATGAGCCCGCCGACTTCCTCCTTGAAATAGATGTAGCCGTCGGGATCGCGCATGACCGGCAGATCCGGATGCACGCCCTCGATGCGGCCGGTGACGATGTACATATGCTCGGCCGAGTGCAGCGGCACGGTGACGCCACACATCTGGCCGACCTTGCGCGCCCATTGTCCGGCACAGTTGACGACGATCTCCGCGGCAATGGCGCCCCGATCGGTTTCGACGCCGGTGACGGCGCCGTTCTTGGTCGAAATGCCGGTGACCCGGACGCGTTCGATCACCCGCGCACCACGATTGCGTGCGCCCTTGGCGAGCGACTGGGTGAGATCGGTCGGATTGGCCTTGCCGTCGCCCGGCAGCCAGACGGCGCCGACGAGATCGTCGATCGCCATGACCGGCCAGAGATCCTGCGCCTCCTTCGGCGAGATCACCTCGATCGCCACACCTTGTGCACGGGCCGAGGCGGCCGTGCGTTTCAACACGGTCATGCGGTCTTGCGTGCGGGCAACCGAGAGCGAGCCACAATTCTTCCAGCCGGTGGCAAGTCCGGTTTCGGACTCCAGCTCGCTATAGAGCTTGGTCGAGTATTTGATCAGACCCGTCATGTTGGCGTGGCTGCGCAGCTGACCGACGAGACCGGCCGCATGCCAGGTCGTGCCACCGCTCAGCTGCCCCTGCTCCAGCAAAACGACGTCGTTCCAGCCAAGCTTGGTCAAGTGATAGGCGACCGAGCAGCCGATGATACCGCCACCGACGATGACGACCTGCGCATGCGTTGGAAATTCCTGTGCCATGAAACGACCTCCCGAACCCATGGAAGGCCGCACGGTAACAAAATGCGGGTAAAGAACAAGACATAAAGTTACAAAATATTACATTTCATAATTCTGCGACGACCAAGGCTGGACCTTTGCGCTCAAGCGCCTCGCGGATTGCCTCCGGCGGATGCCGGTCGACAATCACCCCGGCCGCCGCTTCGAACCGGGGAATACGCAACGGCGTCAGCCGCCCGAACTTGGAACTGTCGAGGACGAAATAGGCCTTGGCCGCCGTTGCCACCATGCGCGAGCGCTGCTCGGCGCCGCTGCGGGTAAAGTCGGTCACCTCGCCATCCGGCGACAGGCCGCCGCCGCCCAAGAACGCGACGTCGACACGGAAATGGCTGATGGCCTCGAGCGCATCGATACCGATGGCCGCTTCTTCATCCGGATCTATTTCGCCGCCGAGCATATGGACGCGCACCTGGGGCTGCCGGCACATCAACAGGGCAATCGATAGAGAAGTCGTACAAATCGTTAGGTTTTTTCGCCCAGCCAGAGCATGGGCCACAGCAAGCGTCGTCGTGCCGGAATCAAGGAAGATCACCATGCCGTCGCGCACGAGACCTGCCGCCGCGCGGCCGATCAGCGCTTTTGGTCCGGCATTCTCCTCCCGCCGCTCGACAAAGGCTGCCTCGGTTGGCTCGAACAGGGTGGCGCCGCCATGGACGAGATCGAGCTGGCCGCGATCGGCAAGAAGCTTCAGGTCGCGCCTGATGGTCTGACGCGAAACATCGAAGAAGTCCGCAAGCTCGCTAATACCAACGGTACCGTCGACTGCAAGACGTCTGAGGATCTCGCCGTGACGGCGAGGAGCAAGAGCGCGAGCGTTTTGTTGTTCTGACATGTGACTATCTGTGTTCATTTTTGTCCATTTGACAAGCTGCGGTGCCTGTCCACGCCGCGACGCACGCGCAAAACCACTTCACCTCCCCGGATTCAAGCGAATTTCATTGGATCCTCGCTCAAACGGGGATTGGCAACGATGCGAAATGTTGCATAATGTAACTATTATTCCCCAGTCGTACCACGTTGACGCCTTTCGTGATCAGGAAGAGACAATGCAACAGGCATGTGCGCAGGCTCGCCACTTCACCTTCTACCTCCTCGATGGGTTCGCCCTGCATGGCTTTTCGGCAGCGATCGAAGCGCTGCGTCTTGCCAATGACGTTGTCGGCCGCCCGATATACGGCTGGCACCTGGTAACGGCAGATGGTGAACCCGCCATCTCATCCTGCGGCACAGGCATCCCGGCAGCGGGGCCGCTCTCGGCCGAACGCACCCGGTTTGGCCGCGGTACCGACACAGGCTTCGTCGTCGTCTGCGGCGGCCGCACGAAGCCGCCGGCCGACAGGGCCCTTGAGGCCTGGCTGCGATCAGGCGCGCGCAGCAATGCGTGCCTCGCCGGGTTTGGCGGCGGCGTCTACTGCCTGGCGCGTGCGGGGCTGCTTGATGAGCGTCGCTGCGCCGTCCACTGGGAACACTTTCCCGATTTCTCCGAACGGTTTTTCGTCGCAGACGCGCACCAGACCGCATTCGAAATCGACGGCGGGATCTACACCTGCGCCGGCGGCAACGCGCCCTTCGACATGTTCCTGCACATCATCGAAGCGGACCTTGGTCGGGACGTGGCCACCCGTATCTGCGAGGCAGCGCTCTGTGAGCGGCTGCGCGAGACCGGCGAGCGCCAGCGCCTGCCGCTGCAGGCGCGCCTCGGCATCGACAATCCGCTATTGATCCGTGTCATCGAAAAGATGGAGGCAAATCTTGCCGAGCCGTTGAAGCTCGCCGACATGTCACCATCGACCGGATTGTCCCGGCGCCAGATCGAGCGCCTGTTTCGAAGGGAAATGGGCCGCACGCCGGCGCGCTACTATCTTGACCTGCGGCTGGAGCGCGCCCACCTGCTGCTGCTCACCTCCTCCCTTCAGGTCATCGAGATCGCAGTCGCCTGCGGCTTTTCCACCGCCTCGCACTTTTCCCGAACCTACCGCGAACGCTACGGCCTTACGCCGCAGCGTTCACGTCTCAACGAGATGGAGCGCCTGCGCACCGGAAGCGGCCGCAAGGCTGTGATGGCGGAGCTCCGGGTGGCTTAGGGAGGGGCGCAGAAAAAGCGCCGCCCCCTTCAGAGCGAAGGGAGGCGGCGCTTTGCAAAGGCCTGGAAGCGACTTAGCGCCAGGCCTGGGTGCGGGCGAGCAAGCCGCGGGAGATCAGCGCGTGGACAAGCTTGGCCGCAACGTTCGTGTAGAAGATCATCATGCCCATGGCCGCCGCCGGCGCGATGTCGCCGGCGTCATCCATGTTGAGTACGGCAACCGACGCGAGTTTCGTATCGGTCGAGTAGAGAAACACCACCGCCGAGACGGTCGTCATCGCATTGACGAAGAGATAGATCGCGATGTTGAGGATCGCCGGTAGGCAGACCGGCACCGTGACCCGAAAGAACAGCCGATGGAAAGGCTGCTTCAGCGAGGCGGCGACGGATTCGAATTCCGGGTCCATCTGCTTCAGTGCCGTCAACGCGGTCAGGTGCGCGACCGTGTAGAAGTGCGTCACGGTCGAAACGACCAGGATCGTCATCGTGCCGTAGATCGGGTGCAGTGGATTGGCCGGGTTGTTGAAGAAGAAGATATAGGCAAGGCCGAGCACCATGCCGGGCACGGCCATCGGCATCATTGCGAGGAAATGAAACAGGCCGCGGCCGAAGCGGAAGCCATCTGCCTTCTCGACCATGTAGGCGCCGGCAAAGACGATGACCGAACCGAAGAGCGCCGTCAGCAATGCGAGCTGGATCGAGTTGCCATAGGCGGCCCAACCGCCACCATCCATCAGGTCGAACGCGAAGTTCTTGGCTGTCAGCGTCAGGTCATAGGGCCAGAATTTCACGACCGCTGCGATCTGGCACATGGCGATCATGCCGAGAATGAACAGGCTGACCAGGCAGGCGAAGGCAAAGCAGAGCGTATCCGTGCGAGCATTGCGTTTGGGCGTGTAGGGCACGGCGCGCGCCGACAGGAGCGCCACCTGACGTTTCTGCATGCGCTGGTCGACATAGAACGCAAGCACCGCCGGCACGAGCAGGATGACGGAAACGACGGCTCCCATCTCGAAGTTCTGCTGGCCGATCACCTGCTTGTAGATATCGACCGCGAGCATACCGTATTGCCCGCCGATCACCTTGGGCAAGCCGAAATCGGTGATCACAAGCGTGAAGACGACGAAGGCTGCCGAGACGATCCCGTAGCGCGCGCCGGGCACCGTGACCGTCGTAAACGTGCGCCATTTGCTGGCCTTCAACGAAGCCGCTGCCTCGTAGTGCCGAGCATCGGCGACGGAAAGGGCGGTCAGGATGATCAGAAAGGCGTGCGGCAGGGTGAAGAAGATCGAGCCGATGACGATGCCGATCGGTCCATAGATGGAATAGCCGAGCAGCCAGTCCTTGAAGACCCCCTGATTGCCGAAGAGATAGACGAGCGCGATGCCCGGCAGCAGCGAGGGGACGAGGATCGGGATCGTCAGGATGCCGCGAAAGAGCCCTTTCAACGGCATGCAGCTTCGTGTCAGCCCAAAAGCGAGCGTAAAGGCGATCGCGACCGTGAACACGGTGCTGATGACCGCCATCAGCACGGAATTGTAGATCGACTGGGCAAGGGCTGGCGTCGAGAAGTACGTGCTGAAATTCTCGAAGCCGAGGCTGCGTGCGGGCCGGAGCACAACACGCCGGAACGTGCCGGAATCGTATTCGCGCCACTCCGTGCCCTTCTCCAGCGTGGAGCCGACCAGGAAGGCCGCGTCATCGCTGGTGCCGCGAATGCGGTAGTGGACGGGACTGCGGAATTTGAACTCCGGGAAGAACTTCGTGGCCGCAAGCCGCCCGTCGGAACTCACCGACAGCTCGGCTTCCGTCACGGCAACGAGTGTACGGTTCAGGTCTTCGGCGCTAGCGATTGGACCCCAGTTCGCACCGGTCTCGTCGCTCACCTGGAACTCGAAGGCTGAAAGCTCGAACCTATAGGTCGAAAGCGACTTCGACAGCATCACGAAGAGCGGTGCGCCGAGTGCCACCACCAGATAGAGCCCGATGACCGCCATGAAGCCGAGCTTGACGCGATCGTCTTTGGAGGACTCCTGGCGCAGCCGCTTGCCGATCAGGGGAAGGTGGGGTGCTTCCAGAACCATGTTCATCGTCCGGCACCCCTCGGATAGAGCAGCAGGCGCTCGCGCGGGATCTCCACCTGGATAGCGCCGCCGGTTTCGATCCGCAGACGTCTGACCGCGTTGACCGAGAAGTCGGCAACCAGCGTGCGTTCGCCGAGACGGGGTGCCGTCAGGCGCGTGCGCCAGAACATGCCGAGGAACTCCATCTCGCGCACCTCGGCGTCAATCAGGTTTTGCGGTGTGGCCGGCCGGTCGCTGGCGTTGACGGCATGGGCATCCGCTCCGTGGGGAATAATGTCGACCGGGCGAACGACTGCCGTTGCCGCATGGCCGGTGGAAAAATCCTCCGTCGAACAGCAGAAGGCAGAGTGGCCGATCTCGACTTCGCCGTCTCCGAGTACACGGGCTTCGAACTGGTTGGTCTCGCCGATGAAGTCGGCGACGAACAGCGTCTCGGGATGACGGTAGATTTCGGTCGGCGAGCCGACCTGCTCGATGACGCCGTGGTTCATGACGACGATCCGGTCGGCCATGGCGAGCGCCTCCTCCTGGTCGTGCGTCACCATGATGGTGGTGACGCCGAGCTTTCGCTGCAGCGCCTTGATCTCATGGCGAAGATGCACGCGGACCTTGGCGTCGAGTGCCGAAAGCGGTTCGTCGAGCAACAATAGCCCCGGCGAAATGGCGATGGCGCGGGCAAGCGCGATGCGCTGCTGCTGGCCGCCGGAAAGTTGGGCCGGATATTTTTTGCCGTGAGCGGAAAGGCCGACGGTTTCCAGGAGTTCGGCGACCCGGGATGCAACACCAGCCTTCGATCGACCTGTGTTTTCCAGGCCGAAGGCGATGTTCTGTTCGATGGTCAGGTTGGGAAAGAGCGCGTAGGACTGGAAGACGATGCCATAGTCGCGGCTCGAGGCCGGTAGCGTCGAGATGTTGCGTCCGTCCTGCAGGATGGCGCCCTTGGTCTGAAGATCGAGACCGGCAATCGCCCGAAGCAGCGTAGTCTTGCCGCAGCCGGAGGGGCCGAGGAAACAGATGAACTCACCCCTGGCAATGGAGAGCGAAATATCGCGCAGCGCGACGAAATCGCCATAGGTCTTCCACAGGTCCGAAATCTGCAGATAGGGGGCGGTGTCCGTCGCCGCGTAATCGGCAGTCAGCGAACGGCTGGTTGGTGTCGGTTCGATCGACAGGGCATGCCTCATCTGCAAGCTCCGCTGGCTTGAGGAATCTCAGGAGAATGCGAGCGGGCGCAGCGCAATCGCGCTGCGCCCGGCCGATCAGGCTCAGCTCTTCGGCTCAGACTTGGCGTCGTAACGCTTCTGCCATTCCTTGAGGATTGCCGCGCGGTTGTTGGCGGCCCACTCGAAATCGTTGACGATCATCCTGGATGCAATGTCGTCCGGCAGGTGCTCGACCTGCTTGGCGACGCCCGGATAGGCAACGACGGCATAGCCGGCATTGTACATCTCGTTGGCTTCCTTGGTGACCGACCAGTCGACCAGGGTCTTCGCGGCTTCGAGATTTGCCGTGCCGGCGATGATCGCGGTTGCCTCCGCCTCCCAGCCCGAACCTTCGGCGGGGAAGATGATGTCGATCGGTGCACCGGCGCTCTTGGCCTTGGCGCCCGGGAACTCGAAGGACACGCCGATCACCGCTTCGCCGGCGCCTGCCATCTTGCACGGCTTGGAACCGGAATGGGTGTAGGCGGAGATGTTCTGGTGGAGCTTGTCCATGAAGTCCCAGGCCTTCTCGTCACCCCACATCTGCATCCAGCCCGAAACGTCGAGGAAGCCGGTGCCCGAGGATGCCGGGTTCGGCATCACCACATGCCCCTTGTATTCGGGGTTCGTCAGGTCCTTCCAACTCGTCGGCGGCTTGAGGCCGAGCTTTTCACCTTCGGCCGTGTTGTAGCAAAGAGCTGCGACATAGGCGTCCATGCCGACCCAGCTCGGCGGCGTGTCCTGGTCGACGAATTTCGGGTCGAGCGCCTCGACGCCGGCCGGCTTGTAGGGCTCGAGCATGCCTTCGGTTTTCAGGAGCAAGAGCGAGGTGGCGGCGAGCCCCCAGACCACGTCGGCCTGCGGGTTGTCCTTTTCGGCCAGCAGCTTTGCCGTCATGACGCCGGTGGAATCGCGCACCCAGTTGATCTTGATATCCGGGTGCGCCTTCTCGAAGGTCGCCTTGTAGCGGTCAAGGTCGACGGCCTCGACGGCGGTGTAGACAGTCAGCTGGGTTTCAGCAAAAGCGACGGCGGGAAGCACAGCGGAAGCAGCACTGGCAAGCATGATGAGCATGCGTCTGTTCATGTTGAAGTTCTCCTCTGAAGTCCTGGAAATACCGGGGAAGCACGGCGGGCAATCTTGCTGCTGCCCTGTTGTGATCGGCTTCGGGAACCATTCTGCGCAGCGGTTTCTGGTAAGTAAAATTTATTATTCTTATCGTTCAGAAGATAAAAACTATGGATGCTCTGCCGCAAAACGAGGCAAGCCGGCAGGCAGACGATGAAGCCATGAGCAACGCCCAGGACAACGTCGCCCGACCTGCAAAACGAAGAGGCAAATCGACGATTGCGCGGGAAACGAGCTGCGGCGACGGTCCGGCGTTCAATAAAAAAGGGAGCCGCCACGGCAGCTCCCAGAGGGGTGAACCTGCGGGGGAAGCGCGTCAGATCACCATGGCAAAGAGAAGGTCTTGACGTTGGTAAAGCTCTTCATCGCCTCGATGACGCCTTCCTTGTAGCCGTTGCCCGAATCCTTGATGCCGCCGAAGGGGCTCATCTCGATGCGGTAGCCCGGCACTTCCCAGATGTTGACCGTGCCGACCTTGAGGCCCGCGATGTACTTCTGCATGCGCCGGAAGTCGTTGGTGCAGACGCCGGACGAGAGGCCGAAGGCGGTCGAGTTCGAGAGCGCGATCAGCGCGTCGTCGTCATCCGGTGCGCGCACGATCGGTATGATCGGCGCGAAGGTTTCCTCCATCACCAATTCGCTCGAATGCTTGACCCTGTCGACGACGATCGGCGGCAGGAGGGCGCCCTTGCGACCGGGATCGTAGAGGATCTCCGCCCCCTCTTCCGCTGCCCGGTGCACCCGCTTTTCGAAGACTTCCGCGGCCTTGGCATGGACGACCGTGCCAAGGTCCGTCGCGCGATCCATCGGATCGCCGAACTTCAGCTTTTTCGCCCGCTCCAACACCAGCGGCACGAAACGATCGGCAACGCTTTCCTGGCAAAGGATGCGCTTTACTGCCGTGCAGCGCTGGCCGGAATTCTTCGTCGCGCCGGCAACGGCCAGATCCGCCGCCCTGGCGAGATCGGCGTCCGAGAGATCGTTAAGGATGATCAGCGGGTCATTGCCGCCGAGCTCCAGGATCTGCCGCTTGTAGTGGGCGTGAGCCGCGATCAGCTTGCCGACAGGAACGCTGCCGGTAAAGGTAATGAGGTCGAAATTCGGATTGGTGATCATCTCCATGCCGATATCGGCCGGCCAGCCGGTCACGACCGAGAGCATTTCCGGTGGCAGGCCGGCCTCATAGAGAATGTCGGCGAAGATCAGCGCCGTCATCGGCGTCAGCTCGGTGGGCTTCAGCACCACGCAATTGTTCGTCGCGACCGCCGGCGCCACCTTGTGCGCCACCATGTTGAGCGGGTGGTTGAACGGCGTGATTGCCGAAATGGCGTTGAGCGGTTCGCGTGTGGTGAAGATCTTGCGCGCCTTGCCGTGCGGGGTGAGGTCGCAGGAGAAGATCTCGCCGTCGTCATGGATGCACATCTGCCCCGAAAGCGTCAGCACGTCGAAGGCACGGCCGACCTCGTAGAGCGAGTCCTGTTTGGAGATCCCGAGCTCCAACGTGATCAGATCGGAAATCTCCTCCTTGCGGGCAACGAGCAGGTCCGCGGCCTTGAGCAGGATACGCTGGCGCTCGTAGCGCGTCAGCTTCGGCTGGTAGGCAGCCGCGATCTCGAAGGCCTTGCGGGCATGCTCGGCGCTGCCCGCCGGCACCGTGCCGATGACGGCATCGTTGAAGGGGTAGCGCACCTCGACGCGCCCTTCGGTATCGACCGCCTTGCCGGCGATGCGCATGGGCTCGTGGCGAATTGCAAATGCCGTTTCCACCTTGGTCATCGCTCCCTCCCTAGTGTGCTGTCTGGGCTGCGGCGACGAGCGCGTAGTAGAACGCATCGAAATTGCGCAGCGATGCGGATGTCAGCAATTCGGGCAGCTTGCGGTTGGCGATGAACGGCACCGCCTGTTCGGTCAGACCACCATGCGAGCGCAACGGTTCGTTCAGTGCCGCCAGATCATGGCGATGTTCGCTGGTGCCGAGCGTCTTGTTTTCCGACGAAATCAGCACGAGATCGCCGATCCGGTCGTCCGGCAACTCGAAGCGTACGCAGGCTTCCGGGCGGGAAAGCACCACATCGATGCCTTCGATCGCCTGCAGCCGCTCGATGATCTCCTCCTTGTCCGCACCTTCGGGCAGGTAGGCCGTGGCAAACGAGCCGAGTGCGCCGTGATGCACGACATAGGGGTCGGTGATCGGCAGGATGACGCGGGCCGCGTCCTTTCCGAGCCATTGGTCGAGCAGGTCCTGTACATAGATGACGTCAGGCGAACCGTCCGCCTTGTGCTTCGGCTTCATGCCGTGGTCGGCCGTGACGATGATGGCCGCGCCAAGCGCGTCGAGTTCGGTCAGGTACTTGTCGAACATCTCATAGAAGGCATTCGCCTGTGGAACGCCCGGCGCATATTTGTGCTGCACATAGTCGGTCGTCGTCAGGTACATGACGTCAGGGCGGAATTCCTTGAGCAGCTTGACGCCGGCGGCAAAGACGAATTCGGAGAGATCCGCCGAATAGACTTCCGGCACCGGACGACCAAGCCAGGCCGAGGCATTGTCCAGGCCGTTTTCCGCCTTGGTCGTCTTGTCGGCCTTTTCAGACGAGAAGCAGATTGCCCTGCCCTCGTCGAACTTGAGCCCGTGGCCAAGCAGCGCCCTGAGCTTGTCCTTCGCCGTCACCACGGCGACCTTCGCACCGGCATCGTAGAACGCCTTGAAGATCGTCGGCGCGCGCAGGAAGCGCGGATCGTTCATCATCACTTCGTTGCCGGTCTGCGGCTCGTAGAGATAGTTGCCGCAGATGCCGTGGATCGCCGGCGGCCGGCCGGTGGCGATGGAAAGGTTGTTCGGGTTGGTGAAGCTCGGGATAACGCTGAGCGCGGTGCGCTCCGTCCCGATCTTGCGGATGCGCTCGAGCGTCGGCATCAGCCCAGCCTTGATGGCTTCGTCGAGATAGGCCGGTTCGCAGCCGTCGAGGCAGATGGCGATGGCCGGGACATTCGGCCAGGGATAGGTGCGGCGATTGGCGGTAACGGTGATCTTGGACATCTTGTTCATCGTAATTTCCTCAGTTCAGGCGGCGAGACGGCGGCGTTCTTCAAGGGCGACGGCCGGGGGAGCGGCGCTGTCGACGCCCATTTCGGAGAGTGAGTTGCGGGCGGCATCGACCACACGGCGCATGACATGCTCGTCCATGCGGCCGATGCAGCCGACGCGGAAACTGTCGACCACGGTCAGCTTGCCCGGATAGATGATGAAGCCTTTGTCCTTCATCAGGTCGTAGAAGCGATCGAAGGCGAAGGCGGGATGCGCCGGGCTGAAGAAGGTGACGATGATCGGCGACAGCCACTGGTCGGCAAGCAGCGTCTCGAAGCCGGCCTCGCGCATGCCAGCGACCATGACGTCGCGGTTGCGGGCATAGCGGGCTCCACGACCGGCGACTCCGCCCTCTTCCCGATGCAGGCGCAAGGCTTCCAGGAAAGCCGCGACCACGTGGGTCGGCGGCGTGAAGCGCCACTGGCCCGTCTTGTTCATGTAGTCCCACTGCGCGTGCACATCGAGGCTGAGCGAATGGCTACGCCCCTTTGCGGCCTCCAGCTCGCTCTTGCGGGCGATGACGAAGCCGAAGCCGGGCACACCCTCGATGCACTTGTTGGCGGAAGAAACGATCGCCTCGTAGCGGAAATCGCCAATACCGGCCGGCACTGCGCCGAAGGCGCTCATGGAGTCGACGAGCAGCTTGCGGCCACGGGAGTAGACCGTGTCGGAAATCTCCTTCAGCGGATTGAGGATGCCGGAACTCGTTTCGCAATGGACGACCACGACATGGGTGATAGCAGGGTCGGCATCGAGTGCCGCTGCAACCTCCGGACCGCGCGGGGGCATGTAGTCGCCCTTGTCGATCGTCACATGGTCACGACCGAGATAGGAAAGCGTCTGGGCAATGCGCTTGCCATAGGCGCCGTTCATCAGCACCAGCACCTTGCCGTCCTTCGGGACGAAGCTGCCGAGCATGGCCTCGACCGAAAACGAGCCGCTGCCCTGCATCGGCACGCAATCGCACTCGCCCTTGGTATCGCCGGCGATCTCCAGCAGTTCCTGGCGGAGCTTGGCGGTCATTGCCCGGAAATCGCCATCCCAGGAACCCCAGTCCCGCAGCATGGCTTCCTTGACCTGATAGGCCGTGGTCAGCGGACCGGGGGTCAGGAGATAAGGCTCGCCCAGCCTTGGCGTTTCCAGGGGCGCGATGGTTCTTTCAGAAGCGGTGTTTGGCATTGTCCGTCCTCGCGGTTGGCGTGTTCGAGAACGACAATGGGGCGGAAAGATCTATCTGTAAAATCGTTCTTTTGTATCAATCTATCGATAGAAATTATACATCTAGGCGGCCGGCACCAGCCGGCTTTCCAGAAGGTCGCCACTCTCACGCAGGCGCGGATAAGCCATGGTCGTCACCAGCGAATTGACCTCCTTCAGCGCCCGAACGATCTCCAGGTGCATGTCGCTCGAAAGGATGCTGGTCGCGATGCCTTGCCGAAGCCGTTCCAGATGGCATTTGCTGCTCTCTTCGACCAACCGACGCACATGTTCCTTCTGCCGAACCATTTCGCGCGCGATCACCGGGTCCGGGGAGACGAGAAGATTGGCCGCCAGCCTGACGTTGGACGACACGGCCGCATGCAGCAAAGTGAGCTCCTGCCATCCCTCCTGCGAGAAGGTGCCTGCGCCCGCAAGCCGCTCCTCGGCCATTTGCAGAAGGCTCTTTGCGACGACGTCTCCGGCATATTCGAGATGGATCGCCGCTTCGGTGAGTTCGATGCCGCGTCGCGATTGGTCTTCAGTGAGGACGCCGCGGTTGACGGCGGCGATGTAGAGCTTGATCGCGCTATGGGCCACGTGGATGTCGCCGTCGATGCTTCTGAGCGCCTTCACCGCCTGCGGTGTCGGCGCGTGAATGACGGTCATGACGGGCTCCAGCATCCGGGCGATAAGATTGCCCATGTGGAGCACCTCGCGTGCCGCGGCCGCGAGCGCCTGCGCCGGTTTGTCGATCAGCGCCGGGTCAAGGGCGCTCACATGAGCCGCTCGGTCATTGGCACCGGCGGCCTGCGGCATCAGCAACCGAACGAGGCGCGCCATCGGGCCGCAGAAGATCACCCCGACGAGCACCAGGGCAGCGTTGAAGAGCACATGCAGATTGACGAGCTTGCCCGCCACGGTCTCCCCGGGCAGCCAGTCGAACGGAGAATGCAGCGAAAAAAGGCCGAAGATCGCTGCGCCGAACAGGGCGCGGAAGAGGAGATTGCCAAGCGGCAGGCGCCGGCCTTCGACCGGTAGGCCGCGGGTCAGCCAGAGTGCGATGAGCCCGCCGCCGACGTTGACGCCGAGCACCAGGGGAATGCCGACCTCCAGGGGCACGATGCCCTTCACGGCAAAGGTCAGGATCAAGAGGATCGCCGCCACGCTGGAGTGCAGCGCCCAGGTGAAGACGGCAGCAAGGATCATCACGGTCAAGGCATCCTTGCCGATGAAGGCGACGACGGAAGGCAGCATCGGGCTCTGCGAGAGCGGCTGCGTCGCATGGCCGATCATCTGCAACGAGAGCAGCAGCAGACCGATGCCGAGCAGGGCGCGCCCGGTTTCCACCGTCTTGCGGGTCGATGCCTTCAGATGCGCGAGACCGCCGACGGCGATCAGAAGCGGCGCCAGCCAATGCAGGTCGAAGGACAGGATCTTGACGACGAGCGCCGAGCCGAGATCGGCGCCAAGCAGCACCGCCAGGCCTGTATCAAGCGCCAGCGCACCGCTGACGGCAAAACCGGCGGCAAGCATGGCGACCGCGGTCGAACTCTGTAGCGCAATGGCAACGGCGCAGCCGCAGATGGCCGCACGCGGTCGTCCACCGGCGCCGCCGACGGTGCGCGCGACGATGTCGCCTGCCGCTGCCTCGACACCCTTTTTCACGAGGCTGACGGCGTAGAGCAGGAGGACGGTGGCGGCGGCGAGCTCGAGGACGACGGCCGGGAGGTTCATGAGGCGCGCTCCGGATAGAGGTGCAATCCGAAAACTATCCGCGCCCGCTTTACATAAATCAAATCGTTCGTTTTAATCAAACCATCGATCAAATCTATTCAAAGAGGCGCCGTACGCATGCGCTATGTCCAGCTCCGCGCCTTTCACAACGTCGCCATCCACGGCGGCTTCTCGCGTGCCGCCGAGGCGCTCTTCCTCACCCAGCCGGCGGTCTCGGACCAGGTGCGCAAGCTCGAGGAAGAATATGATGTCCTCCTCTTCAACCGGAACAAGAAGCAGGTGACGCTGACCCAGGCCGGCCAACAGCTCCTGGAAGTCACCCGCCGCATGTTCGACGTCGAGCAGCAGGCGCTCGATCTCTTGTCGGAATCACGGGCGCTGAGAGCGGGAAAACTGCGGATCGTTGCCGATGCCGCCCACCACCTGCTGCATATCCTTGCCGCCTTCCGGCGCACCTATCCGACCGTCCAGGTCTCGATCGATTCCGGCAACACCGAAACCGTCATCACCAGCCTGCACGCCTATGAAGCGGACATCGGCGTTCTCGGCGAGATCCCGCAGTCGAGCGACTTCGACATTCTGAAACTCAACTCCACGCCGATTATCGCCTTTGCGAGCCGCGACTACCCGCTGCAAGGCAAGAAAAAGGTGACTTTTGCCGAACTCGTGAAACACCCCCTGGTCATGCGCGAGCAAGGCTCCAAGACGCGGCAAAAGCTCGAAACGATGTCGCAGCAATGCGGCGTGCAACTGACGCCGCTCATCGAAGCCGAAGGTCGCGAAGCGGTGCGCGAGATCGTCGCCGCCGGCGGCGGCGTCGGCTTCGTATCGTCGGCAGAGTTCGGCCAGGACAGCCGCCTCATTCCCATCGAGATCGACGCGCCCGAGATGCTGATGGACGAAGCACTCATCTGCTTGCGCGAGCGTAGCAACGGAAAACTGGTCAGCGCCTTTTTCGACATTGCCCGCAGGCTCACCGCTGCACCGGCCTGATCATCACCCGGACGGCAGCGACGCAATTCATCGCGCCAACCAGCCACCGTCGACCGGGACGACCGCGCCATGCATGTAGCGCGATGCCGGCGCCAAAAGAAACACCGCAGCCTCGCCGATATCCTCAGGCGTGCCCCAGCGGCCGGCAGGAATACGGTCCAGGATTGCCGCCGAGCGGTCCGCATCCGCGCGCAACGCCTCGGTGTTGTTGGAGACGATGTAGCCAGGTGCGATCGCGTTGACGTTGATGCCCTGGCTTGCCCATTCGTTGGCAAGGATGCGGGTAATGCCGAGCACCCCATGTTTTGAGGCAGTATAGGACGCGACACGAATGCCGCCCTGAAAGGACAACAGCGAGGCGATATTGACGATCCGCCCGGCCCGCTTCTCGTCCAGGAGTTTTCGGCCATAGGCCTGGCAAAGAAGAAACGCCGCCTTGAGATTGAGGTCGATCACGTCATCCCAGTCGGCCTGCGAGAGTTCGGTGGAGGCCGACCGACGAATGATGCCGGCATTGTTGACCAGTCCGTCCAATGGCCCGCACTGTCCCCAAACGCGGTCAATCAACGTTTTGACCGCATCTCCATCGGCGAGATCGCAGGCAACCGGAAGGATCCGGCCGCCCGCCGCCTCGACCTTTTCGACCGTCTCGGCCATCGACGAGCGCCCGACCGCGATCACTTCACCGCCGGCCCGGCCGATCGACACCGCGATGCCTTGTCCGATCCCGGTGTTGGCGCCCGTGACCAGCACGCGCTTGCCTTCGAGGCTGAAGGCCGAGAGATCGCTCATCGCAGCGTCTCCATCGGCACCGGGTCGGCGTCGGTGTAGTCGACATTGTCGCCCGCCATCGCCCAGATGAAGGCATAGCTGGCGGTGCCGCAACCGGAATGGATCGACCAGACCGGCGACAGCACGGCCTCCTCATTGGCCATCACGATGTGACGGGTCTCGGAAGGCTCGCCGAGAAAATGGAAAACCCGCGCCGGCTCCGGAAGATCGAAATAGAGATAGACCTCCATGCGTCGATCATGGATGTGCGCCGGCATCGTGTTCCACACCGATCCCTTCTTGAGTTCCGTCATGCCGACGACCAGCTGGCAGGTCTCGATCCCATTGGTGAACTGAAAGATCGATCGTTCGTTCGATGTTTCCAGACTGCCGAGATCGAGCCGCTTCGCGCCCGCGATCGTCAGCAGCGCCGTCGGGCAAGTACGGTGCGCCGGGGCCGACAACAGATAGAACTTTGCCGGCTTCGACCGGTCGTCCGACGAAAACACCACGTCCGCTCCCATGCCGACATAGATCATGTCACGGGGGCCGAGCGCATGGCTCTTGCCGGAAACGACGGCCCGTCCCGGCCCGCCGATGTTGACGGCGATCAACTCGCGGCGCTCGAGAAACGTCTTCGTTCCCATCGGCTTGATGGCTTCGAGCGTCAGCTCCCCCTCTACCGGCATCGCCCCACCGATCACCATGCGGTCGTAATGGGTATAGGTGAGGTTAACGCGATCGCTCGCAAACAGATCGCCGATGTGGAAATTGTGGCGCAGCTCGTCGGTCCCCATCGCAGCGGCAGCAAGCGGATCGATGGCGTGGCGGGTTGTAAAATCGGGGATCGTCATATCAAGTCTTTCGGTCGTTGTGGGAGGATCGAGGGAGGTCAGAGCGGCACGCCGCGCATTAGCGTTACGGCGGTCCCCGTCTCACGCAGGCGCCGTCGCAGCGCTTCGACGTCGGGTGCTCGAGGCAAGCGGGACAGTTTCCTTGTGCCCTGTGACGCGTCGGCCTGCGCAAGCACGGCCACGGCGAGCGTGCTGACGCCGGCTGGAACGGTGCCGCGCAATTGCGGAACCAAGGTTTTTGCGGAAACCAGGTTGGTGTTCGGGGCAGCGATATGGCAGCGGCCTTCACGATGAACCGTCGAACCGATGTCGAGGATCGCTGACAGGTCCGTCGCCGTGGCAACCACAGCGCGGCCGACATCCTGTTTGCAAACTTCGCCGGCGTCTCGCCCGACTGCAAAGCCGCCTTCAATGGTGGCGAGCGGCCGCGGCGTGTCGATGCGGTGAAACCGGACCTGAAATTCGCCGTCCCAGTAAAGCCAGGTCTCGACCGAGACATCGGCAAAGGACCGCCAACGCGCATAGAGAAGATTGTCGGCGACCAATGCTTCCTCGTTGGTTTCGCGCACGCGGAAATGCACGCCGTCGTCGCTGAAGCCGATCATGGATTCGAACACGGAATTATCGAACCGCCAGAGATCGTTCTCGACGCTGAAACCGTAGCGCGCCGAATAGGCGAACTTCGCGTATTTCTCGGGCGCGAAGCGGATGAAGGTGTTCTCGGCGCTCGTGTGCTGGCCACAGGAGAGCGCAATCGCATCCCCTGGCGGGTTTGCAATCAGGAAACCGATATGCGGCTGCGTGGAGACGGCGGATCGCTTCGGGCAGGCGCCCTCGTCGCTCGCCCAGAACGGATGGTCCGCCGGCAGCATCAGCGGAAGGAAGGCCTTCAGCGCCCAATAGGGCGATTGCGCGGAATTGTATGGTTCCGACATGATGAGGCTGGGATAGGCGTAACCGACGGGCATCACGCCATCGCGCGCGGCGAAGGGGTGCTTCGCCCACCAGCGCAGATGACGCAGGAAATAACCCTTCTGCTGGCCAAAGGGGATCTCCTCGTCGCCTGCAAGCGCCATGGCGCCGAAGAAGCCGGCAATGGCAAAACGATAGGTCATCGAGCGGCCGAAGCAGAGCGCCGGCCCGTCATCGGCAAACCATCTCGCCATGTCTGCGGCGATCAGTCGGGCCCGTTCGCGATACCTTTTCGTCCAGTCGCCGCCATCAAGCACGGCCAGGATCAAGCCGTAGAAATGGAAGGCGAAGGGAATGTAGTGGTCGGCGCGGCGCGTATCCCCATCGTGATACCAGCCATCGCCGAGGTAGAACGCGTCGAGTTCCCGCCGGTACTCATCGTCGAGTTCTCGGTCGCAGTCGACCCCGACGTGTCTCAAACCCATGCTGACGAGCAGCCGGAAGAACTTCCAATTGTTGTCGCTGTATTCGCAGGCATGGCCTTTGAGCAGATAGGCAGCGACGTTGCGCTGTTCCGCCTCGGACAAGGGTGTCCAGAGCCTCTCCGGTACGAGCCTCAGTGCAAAACCGATCGCGGCCAATTCCACCAGGCGCTGGCTGCGGTCGAACGGGTCGCCCCAGTATTCCGGGTGTGCCGGATCACAGCCATTGGCGAGCCCGCGCGCGATCGGCGTCCAATCGATCCACGTTGCGCCGCCGACTTCGGCGGGTGCCAGGCCCCAGAGCAGGCGCGAATAGCCCTCCATGTCGGCGGACGCCTGGTCGAAATGCGCCGCATGCGTGTCCAGCCGGATGCGTGCGCCACCGGCGGACCGATATTGTTCAACCGGCTCCACCAGCGCCTTGAGTGCGGCCTCGACATCGGCGCGGTCCTTCAGCGGATTGCCGGCCCAGGGCTTGAAGAGAGTTTCGGGGAAGATCGTGTCGGTCATGCGAAAAGCTTCCGTTCAAACATTGCTGCGCGGGAAGGATGATTTCCCGCGCAGCCCGGCAAAATCGAGCGGATGCTCAGGCCTTGAGAATGCGGTCGGCCGACGAAACGAGCTCGCTGCCTGCTTCGGCAGGCGTCAGTTGGCCAAAGGCGACCTTGTCGGCGAGCGGCCGGAAAACACGCTCGTCAAGCTCACCGGCGCCGAGCGGCACGGCCGGCGGGTAGGCTCCGACGCGGCCGGCGATGCCGTTGACGTAGTCGACCGTCTTTTTCGCCGTGGGGTCGATCGAGGGAAGTACGGCAGTCTGAACGTCGGTGTTGACGGGCACGCCGCGTTCGACCTGAAGGATCTTGCCGGCATCCAGGTCGTTGACGAAAAAGTCGATGAATTGCGCTGCCAGCTCCGGGTTCTTCGCGGTGCTTGCGATCGACCAGTGCAAGCCGGGGCGATAGAACAGGCCGGAGGGACCATCGGCGCTGCTGACCGGTAGCGATGTGATATCGAGCGTGCTCTTGGAGATCTTCTGGAAGGCCGGCAGCTGGTTTGAGAAGGCAATCGCGATGGCCGCGTTGCCGTTTGCCAGCGGATTGCTGTCGACCAGCACCTTGTCGAGCGCTTGTATCTCCGCCGACACGCAGCCGCCGTTCTTGGTGAGGCTCTCCCAATAGCCGAACCAATCGGCCGCATCGCCGGCCTCATAGCCGAGCTTTCCGGCTTCGGTGTAGAGCTTCTTACCGCGCTGATGCAGAAACGCCTCGAAGGCGTATGTGTAGCGCGACGCGTTTCCAACCGCCCAGACGTTCTTCTTGCCGATCGCCTTGGTAAGGTCGATTGAGAACTTCGCAAAGTCGTCCCAGGTGGTCTTGGCCGAAGGCGGCGCAAGCCCTGCTTTCGTGACGGCATCAGCGTCGTAAATCATGGCAAAGGCGTTCAGCGACAGCGGCATGCCGGTCACCTTGCCGTCGACCGTTCCGAGGTCGAGCACACCTGGCACCAGCTTGTCCGTACGGATCACCTTGCCGAGATAGTCGTTGAGCGGCAGGTTGGTGGACCGGCGGCTATAATCGGCAAAGCGGCTGGGCTCGAGCTGGAAAATGTCCGGAGCATTCCCACCGGCAATCATCGTCGTCAGTTTGGCCCAGTAATCGCTCCCGCCCACTTCGCCGACGATCTTGGCACCGGAATGCGCCGCCTCGAAGAGCTTGGCAACGCCAAGCGTGCGCTCGGCTCGGCTGGGCGTACCCCACCAATAAAGGCGCATGGATTCCTCCGCAAAGGCGCGGAACGCGGGCATTGTCGTCAGCGTGGCGCCCGCCCCGAAAAGCGCGGCGTTACGCAAGAAGTGGCGTCTGTTGATCATGTTCTCCTCCTCCATGATTTGTTTCTTGAGATCTCTCTTCGCGATTAATGGCCGATGCGGTCGCCGGCCTCGTCGAACAGGTGGCAGTTTTCCGCAGCAATCCTGACGTCCAGCGTCGAGCCGGCAGTGATCGGGCGCTGGCCATCGAGCGCCACCGTCAGCGACTGCCCGTCGGCAAGCCGGCCGTAAACGATGGTCTGACCGCCTAGATGCTCGACATGGACGACGGTCAGCGCGCCGAGCTCGAGCCCGCCGGTCGCATCGATACTGATATGTTCGGGCCGCAGGCCGAGGCTGACCTTTGTGCCAGCGGCGATGTGCTCCTCGATCGGGAGCCGCGCATGTCTGCCCGCAATATCGATCGAAATACCACCGTCGCGGATTTCGCCGGCGACGGCATCGAGGAAATTCATCTTGGGCGAGCCGATGAAGCCGGCGACGAAGCGGTTGGCGGGCCGGTTATAGATCTCGAGCGGCGTGCCGTGCTGTTCGATGACCCCGGCGCGCAAGACGACGATACGGTCTGCAAGCGTCATTGCCTCTACCTGGTCATGGGTGACGTAGATCATCGTCGCCCCGATGTCCTTGTGCAGCTTGGCAATCTCGACGCGCGTCTGGACGCGAAGCTCCGCATCCAGGTTGGAGAGCGGCTCGTCGAACAGGAAGATCTTCGGATCACGCACGATCGCCCGGCCGATCGCCACGCGCTGCCGCTGGCCACCGGAGAGCTGCTTCGGCTTACGGTCGAGCAGATGGGTAATCTGCAGGATGTCGGCCGCCTTGCGCACCCGCCTGTCGATCTCTGGCTTCGGCATCTTTGCCGTTTCGAGACCGAAGGACATGTTCTTGTAGACGCTCATATGCGGGTAGAGCGCATAGGACTGGAAGACCATGGCGATGCCGCGCTGGCTCGCCTCCTTCTCGTTCATGCGCTCGCCGCCGATCGACAGTTCGCCGCCGCTGATCGGCTCGAGCCCTGCGATCATGCGCAGAAGGGTCGACTTGCCGCACCCCGATGGGCCGACGAAAACCACGAACTCTCCCGACCCGATCGCCAGATCGACGCCGCGGATGATGTCGAGATTGCCAAAGCTCTTCTTGATCTTGTTCAAAGCCAGCGTCGTCATCGTTTCCGTCCCTATCTCTCGATTCCAGTTGATGTCAGCGCTTCATGCCGGTTGTCGCGATGCCTTCGATCAGAAGTCGCTGGAACAGCATGAAGAGGATGAAGATTGGCAGCACTGTCAGCGTCGACATGGCAAAGAGCGAGCCCCAGTCCGACGTCCCGGTGGAGTCGACGAAGGTGCGCAGACCGAGCTGGGCGGTATATTTTTCGATGTCGTTCAGGTAAATGAGCGGCGCGAAGAAATCGTCCCAGGTCCAGATGAACGAGAAGACTGCTGCCGTCGCCAACACCGGCGTTGAGAGCGGCAGGATCACCTTCAGGAAGATGCGCAACGGGCCGCAACCATCCATGATGGCCGCCTCGTCGAGCTCGCGCGGGATGCCCCGGAAAAATTGCACCATCAGGAAGATGAAGAAGGCGTCGATCGCCAGGAACTTCGGCACCACCAGTGGCAGGATGGAGTTCACCCAGCCAAGCTTGAGGAACATCACGTATTGCGGAATCAGGACCGCATGTTGCGGCATCATCAAGGTGCCGAGCATCAGTGTGAACCAGAAGCCGCGCCCCTTGAAACGCAGCCGCGTGAAGGCATAGGCGGCCATCGAGCACGAAAAGAGATTGCCGATGACGACGAGCAGCGAAATCACCAGCGAATTGAAGAACATCCAGCCAAAGCCGACGCTCAAGCCGCTCCAGCCGCGACGATAGGCATCGACCGTCGGATCGGTCGGGATCAGGCCCGTCGAGGTAAAGATCTCGCTGTCCGGCTTGAACGAGCTCGCCACCATCCAGAGCAGCGGATAGAGCATGAGAAAGCTGACCGCCACGAGCAGCGCATAAAGCAGAGCACGTTTCCACGGGGATGCGGCGGATGCGCCGGCGTCAGCGCGCGAAGCGATGGTGGTCGTCGAAAGAGCGGCATCAGTCATCATAGTGAACCCAGAACCTGGCCGTCAGGAATGACATGGCGGTGAAGAAGGCGATGATGAGCACCAGGACCCAGGCCAGCGCCGAGGCATAGCCGAAGCGGAAATTGGTGAAGGCCTCCTGGTAGAGGTAGAGCGTATAAAACAGCGTGGAGTCGATCGGGCCGCCGGTTCCGTCGCTGATGACAAAGGCCGAGGTAAACGCCTTGAAGGCATCGATCGTCAGGATCACGGCATTGAAGAAGATCACCGGCGTCAAAAGCGGCAAGGTGATCTTGAAGAACTGCCGCGCCTTGCCGGCGCCATCGATGCTTGCCGCCTCGTACATGTCCTGCGGGATCTGCCGCAGACCGGCAAGAAAGATGATCATCGAGGATCCGAACTGCCAGACCGCCAGGAGAACGAGCGTATAGAGCGACGTCGAAGGGTTCGAGATCCAGCTTGGCCCTTCGAAACCGAACAACGTGTTGAGCGCCTGATTGAGCAATCCGTCGCCGGCAAACACCTGTCGCCACAGGACCGCCACGGCGACGCTGCCGCCCACAAGCGAAGGCAGATAGAAGATCGCACGAAAGAGCGACAGGCCTTCAAGCCCCCTATTCAGCGCCACGGCCACAGCAAGCGCAAAGAGCAACTTCAAGGGAACGGACAACAGCACGAAGGTGAAGGTCACGTTCATCGCGGTCCAGAAGCGTGGATCATCGGTCGCGATGCGCACGTAATTTTCCGCTCCAACCCAGTTTGCTGCGCCAAGGCCGCTGTAGTCGGTCAGAGACAGGTAGAACGAAGCGACCGCCGGCCCGAGCGTCAGCAGAAAAAAGCCGATGAGCCACGGCGTCAGAAAGCCGTAACCGGCCAAGCTCTCTGCGAACCTGAGCCCGTGGCCGGCAACCGGTCTTTCAGTTGTCCCTAATATGGACATGGTACCTCTCCTGCGATGCCCGGCTCCTCCCGAGCATCCGATTCCTACCGGTTAGAAATTTTCCCGTCAACAGAAAGTTTCGTAGTTGACGAAATTATCGTAATCGTGCGAAAACTTCACGAAACCAACGTGAGGCTTATTATGCGCATCGAACGAAACGGCTACTTCAACGCGGTCGAAATGGTTGGCAATCGTCCCAATCGCGAACGTCACCAGCAAGCTTTGGAACGCTGCATTGCCAAATTGCGCCAGACCATGCCGACGATCGGCCTGCGCAATCCGAAGATCGGCTTACCGGATCAGACGTGGAGCTATTGCGGACCCTTTGACTGGGTCGTGAGCTTTCAAGCCGGCCAGCTCTGGCTTGCGCTGGAACTCACGGGCGACCCCTGCTTTCTGAACGCCGCGCGGGCCCGCCGCGCCGTCTTTCGCGACATCTTGCGCCATCGCGATGCGCAAGACCACGATCTCGGCTTCCAGTTTTCATTGAGCTGCGTTGCGGAGTGGCTGCTGACGGGCGATCGGGAGGCTCGCGAGCTCGCTCTCGAGGCTGCGGCAAGACTGCTTGAGCGCTATCGCCCGGATGCACGGTATATCCAGGCCTGGAATGCGCGTCCGATCCATGGCGGCATTCGCTCCGAATTCGTCAATGGGCGCGTCATCGTCGATACGATGCAGAACCTGGCGCTGCTGCACTGGGCCCACCGCGAGACCGGCCGCAGTGATTTTGCCGAAGCCGCCGATGGCCACGCCGAAACGACCCTGAAGCACCTGGTTCGCGCCGATGACACGAGCTTCCACACCTTCCTGTTCGACCCTTCGAGCGGTAAGCCGCTGCGCGGGGAGACCCATCAAGGATATGCGGACGATTCCTGCTGGTCACGCGGCCAGGCCTGGCTGATCCATGGCTATGCGCAATGCGCGGCAACCACCGGCAACCCTCACTTCGCCGACGCGGCCCGGCGTCTGGCTGCCAAGGCCGAAGCCCTGATGGGCAACGACGACGTTCCGGTCTGGGACTATTCGGTTCCCGATGCCAAGTCAGCGCCCCGCGACAGTTCCGCGGGCGCGATCATGGCAGCCGGCATCTTCATCCTCGCCGGGCTTTGTGAACCGGAGGAGGCACAGCGATGGTACGCATTCGGCGATCGCCTGATCGGCGGCCTGCTCGACAGTTGCGACCTGACCGGCGATCCGAAGGCGGAAGGGCTGCTCGCCCATGGCGCAGCCCATGCCAGTGCCGGCTACTCCGATGCGATGCTGCCCTACGGCGACTATTATTTCATGGAGGCGTTGATGCGTTCGCTTGGGCACACGCGCTTCTTCTGGTAGTGGACGATCATGACCATGCAGCCGCCACCAATCTCGCCTTCAGCGGCCAGTTAGGATCTTCGTCGATATGGATGACGAATCGAACGCCCCGACACTCAAGGACATCGCCGACGCCGCGGGCGTTTCGGTCGCATCCGTATCGAAGGTGCTCAACAATCGCGGTGGCGTCGGCGACGAGAGCCGGCGCAAGATCCTCGACCATGCGGAGCGGCTGGGTTACCAGGTCCGCGCGGCACGCTCGCTGATCCGCGCCGGCGTCGAGAGCACTGTGCTCGTGATGCCCGCGCAGTTTTATGCAAGTTCGGCTTTCTACGAGGACGTGATCCAAGGCGTCCTCGCAGAGGCCAGCACAAGCTCTCTCAGGATCGACGTCCGGCTCGTCTCGCTGGATCCGGAGATCGCCATCAGCGAAATCTCCGACATTCTGCGCGACATCCGGCCTGGCGCCCTTGTCGTGCTCGGCATGGACCATCCCGTCATGATCGACAGGATTGTCGATAGCGGCATCCCGGCCGTCATCATCAACGGCATGGACCGGACGATGCGGCTCTCCTGCGTACTGCCCGACAACTGGTCCGCCGGTTGGCTCGCTGCGCAAAGGCTGCTTGCAGCCGGCCACCGCGAAATCGTGCACGTGACAATTCCCCACCGCCTGTCGCTGCGTCGGCGCCTCGAAGGCTTCCGGATCGCGCTGGAGGAAGCCGGAATGACCTTCGACGAAAACAGGCACCTCTTCGATCTCGGCCGCATGGGCCTGCAAGAGCCCGACACCACGCCGGCGATACGGCAGGCCATAAAGCAGGGACGTTTCACCGACACGACCGCGTTCTTCTGCAGCACCGATCTGATCGCGATCAACGTCATGCAGGCTCTCGAAGCCAGCAGCCACGCGGTTCCGGAAGACTTCTCGATCATCGGGGTCGACGATATTGCCATCGCCCGGCACAGCCGCCCGCCACTGACGACGATGCGCATCGACCGGGGTGAGCTTGGCCGCGCCGGCATCCAGCTTCTGCTGGAACGGATCAACGACCCCGAAATCAATGTGCGCCGGGTCAATCTCGGCGTCCGCCTGGTTGAACGCTCCACCGTCGCTGCGCCGAGAAGCACCCGCCACGCGAAAAGGGCGTGAGGCAGCAAGGGGCGAACTCTGCCCGGAGAGAACCGCGATCGACGGCCGAAGACCCTGTTTACCGGAAACATGGAGCTGTAGAACGGTGCAGCCAACCGCTCGGCCACTCTGAAACGCAGCCTCACCTCACGTGACATCGATTGTAGCTTCGTCACGTCTCACAAGGCATGTCACGCAACTGTCACGCGCAATAGATCAGCAAGACTGCTAAGAAGTAGAAAAAGCAATCATTGCTCGAGTGGCAAAATGCCCCGATACCTCTTTCATATTCACCTGTCCGGCAGGATCAGTCGCGATGACCATGGGGCGTTTCACGCCAATGACAGTCAGGCGGTGACCAATGGCAGGTCGATCGCCGACAGGATCGCGGAAGACGACAGGCACCGTAGCGTCATCGTGACTGTCGAACGCGCAGGCGGCATTGTCCTGGCGCGCGTGACTGCCAGGCGGGCCATGCCACCCTGGCAATCTGCGAGTTCGAAATTCGAGCACGCCTGGAGAGAACTGGCCGGCTTTGACGTCAGCCAATTCCGCAGGGTGCGTTAGAAATTCAACTCACGCCTTATCGACGCGAGCACGGACTTCCCCATCGAGGGGCGATGGCTTGCGAGCCACGGCCGCCGGTGGTCCATAAGCCCTATGCAGGGACAATGGTTGCCAGCACGCTGACGCAATCGCCAGATTTGACGAGGCCGGGGAAATGGCGGGCGACGAGGACGCCGTCCATCTTTGCCCTGATGTCCAGCGGTTCGGCGCCGGTGCGGCCGATCGCATAGATGCGGGCGACGACTTGCCCGCTCTTCACCTGGTCGCCGAGATCGACGAACGGCTCGATAAGGCCGCTGTCCTCGGCAAAGCAAAAGCAGTTTCCGTCGGGCATGTCGAGCCACGTGGTTTCTGCGCTTGCGACCGTGCCTTTCAAGATGCCCGCCGCCTTCAGCACGTTGGAAACGCCCGTCTTGGCGATGGCAGCACTCCTCGCGGTCACCGTCCCACCACCGCCAAGCTCGGTGGTGATGAAAACCTTGCCCATCTCCTCCGCGGCCGTGTCGTACATGCCGACGGCATCGATCTCCAGCATCTTCATAGACCATGGGGCGCCGAATGCCCTGACGAGGTCAAAGGATTTTTCCTCCTGTGCCTTGTCCAGCAGGATGTGGGCCGCGCAGAAGGGCAGGAAATCGAGCGTCTTTCCGCCGGAATGAAAGTCGAGCACGATATCGGCAAGCGGTAGCAGCGTGCGCTGGAAATAGTCGGCAATCTTCTGGGTCACAGTGCCGTCCGGCGCGCCCGGGAAACTGCGGTTCATGTTTCCCTTGTCGATCGGCGAAGTGCGGGCGCCGGCCAAAAAGGCCGGATAGTTCATCGCTGGCACGATGATCACGCGACCCGTGACGTCCTCGGCCTTCAGCGTGCGGGCGAGATCGAAGAGCGCAATCGGCCCCTCATATTCGTCGCCGTGGTTGCCGCCGGTGAGAAGGGCCGTCGGGCCCTTCCCGTTCTTCACGACCGTCACCGGGATCATTACCGAGCCCCAGGCGGAATCGTCGCGGCTGTAAGGCAGACGCAGAAAACCGTGATGAACGCCTTTGGCCGAAAAATCGACCGTAGAACTGATCGGCGACGGACGAAGCGTTGCTTCCCGCATGGTTCAATCCTTCACGAAAAGCTTGCGCGGCACGTTGGCGAGGCACTCGACGCCGCTATCGGTGATCAGGATGCTTTCCGTGGTCTCGAAGCCCATGTCCTCGAGCCAAAGCCCCGTCATGAAGTGGAAGGTCATGCCCGGCTTCAGTTCGCTGCGGTCGCCGGGTCGCAGGCTCATTGTGCGCTCGCCCCAGTCCGGCGGATAGGAAACGCCGATGCCGTAGCCTGTGCGATTGTCCTTCACGATGCCGTATTTCTTCAGCACGGCGAAGAAGGCGTTGGCGATATCCTCGCAAGTATTGCCGGGTCGCGCCTTTTCGAGGCCTGCCTCCATGCCCTCCAGCGTGGCCTTTTCCGCGTCGATGAAGGCCTGCGTCGGTTTGCCGAGGAAGACGGTGCGCGAGAGCGGCACGTGGTAACGGTGATAGCAGCCGGCAATCTCGAAGAAGGTGCCCTCGCCTGTCTTCATCGGCCGGTCGTCCCAGGTCAGGTGTGGCGCAGAAGCCTCCACGCCCGAGGGTAACAGCGGCACGATTGCCGGGTAGTCGCCGCCGATGCCGTCGACGCCACGGGTTCCGGCATCATAGATTTCCGCGACCAGATCGCATTTGCGGATCCCGACCTCGATCTTGTCGAAGATGCGCTCATGCATCTTTTCGACGATCCTTGCGGCGTTGCGCATGTAGCCGATTTCCGCCTCGCTCTTGACCGCGCGCTGCCAATTTACGAGGGCGGTCGCGTCGACGAAGCGGGCGTTCGGCAGGTGCTTCACAAGCGACGCGAAGGCGGCGGCGGAGAACCAGTAATTGTCCATCTCCACGCCGATCGTCAGCTTGTCGAGGCCGCGTTCGGCAAGCTTGGCCGCAAGGTAATCCATCGGGTGGCGCTCGGTGGACTGCACATAGTGGTCCGGATAGCCGATGATGTTTTCATGCTTGAGGTAGGCGGTGAACTTGGCGCCGTTGGCATCCTGGCCGCGGCCGTACCAGATCGGTTCGCCCGTCGGCGGCACGACGACACATTGGTGCACGTAGAAGGACCAGCCGTCATAGCCGGTCAGCCAGTTCATGTTCGACGGATCGCTGACGATCAGCACGTCGATGCCCTTGGCCTCCATGGCTTTCCGCGTTTTTTGAAGACGCGTTTCATACTCCGGAAGTGAGAACTTCAGGTTCGCTTGTTTCATCGGTTTTTCCTCTATACCCGGCGAAAAGCCGGTCTCAACTCTCGAAGATCGTGCCGGTGCCCGTCGCTGCCGCGCGGGCGGCAGCAAGCGTTGCGATGGCCGTGTCCTGAATGCCCGTGCCGGTCAGGTCCGCCACGGTGATCTGCTCGGGGCTGCTACGGCCCGGCTTGCGCCCGGCGATTATCTCGCCGAGTTCGGGGAAGATCGTGCCCTCCGTCACGAGGCCCGCTTCGATGGCATGGTGGAGTTCGCCGAGCCTGCGCGTCTGCTTGAGGCTGTCGGCGACGTAGAGGCCGACGCCGGCGACAATGGCGGGCTCGATCTCGTTTTTGTGCTCGGCGTCCGACCCCATGGCCGTGACATGCTGGCCAGGCTGGAGCCAGTCGGCCCGAAGCACCGGTGTTTCGGACGGCGTGGTGGTGACGATGATGTCGGCGCCATCGACAGCGGCGCGGCCGTCGGCCTCGGCACGAACCGGAAAGCCGAGCTTCACCGTCATGTCCGCTGCGGAGGCCTTGGCCTTTGCAACGTCTCTTGCCCAGATGCGCGCTTCGCGGATCGGCCGCACGAGGCTTAAGGCCTCGAGTTGCAACCTTGCCTGCCTGCCGGCGCCGAAGATGGCGGCGACCGTGGCATCCGGGCGCGAAAGCTGCCGAGCCGCGACGGCGCCGGCGGCCGCTGTGCGCACATCCGTCAGGTAACCGTTGTCGAGCAGCACGGCCTGCACCAGGCCGGTCTTCGTCGAAAGCAGCACCATCAGGCCGTTGGTGCTCGGCAGGCCGATCTTCGGGTTATTGAAGAAGCCAGGACTGATCTTGATGGCGAAACCATCGAGGCCGGGCACGTAAGCCGTCTTCACGTCCACCTCACCGCGCGCTTCGGGAATGTCGAGCCTCAGGATCGGCGGCATGGCGACCGCCTTGGTAGCAAGCGCGCGGAACGCGTCTTCCACACAGGCAATCGCTTCAAGATCGAGCGGAACGATGCGCCTCAGTTCTGCCTCGGTGAGAATCTTCATCGTGGTCATGCCGCTGCCTCCGCCAGCGGATCGACCCCGCCATTGATGACCCGCCGATGCAGGTCCATGTCGACATTGCGGCCGGAGAGGATAACTGCCACCGGCCGATCCAGCCCGCCAAGCCGGCGGGAAAGCAGAGCTGCGATGCCGACCGCCCCTGCCCCCTCGATCACCTCGCGCTCCTGGGAATACGCATGCCGCATTCCGACGGCGATCTCGTCTTCGGAAAGCAGGATCACGTCGTCGAGCAGTGCCCGGCACATTTCGAAGGTCACGGCGTTATTGAGGCCGATGCCGCCACCGAGGGAGTCGGCAAGGCTCGCCACCTCCTCGACGGCAACGGGCCCTCCGGCGTCAAGGCTCGCCTTCATCGCGGCCCCTCGCTCCATGGTAAGACCGATGACGCGGATCTTCGGTGACCGCCCTTTCACTGCCGCGGCGACACCCGCCGCAAGCCCACCGCCCGAAAGCGGCACAAGCACTGTCGCCACGTCCGGCATCGCCTCAAGGATCTCCAGCCCGAGCGTGCCCTGGCCGGCAACGACAACCCGATTATCGAAGGGTGCCACCATGACGAGACCGTCTTCAGCAACCAGGCGATCCACCTCAAGCTGCGCCTCGTCCTGCGATTTGCCGACGATCCGGACATTGGCGCCGAGCCTGCGGATCTCCGACACCTTGTTGTCGGGCACAAGCCTGGACATGCAGATTGTCGCAATCGAACCTTCAGTCCTGGCGGCATGGGCGAGCGCCCGACCATGATTGCCGGTCGAGGCAGCGACGACACCCCTTGCCCGCTCCTCAGGCGTCAGCGAGAGCACGGCATTCGTGGCGCCGCGAAGCTTGAAGCTGCCCGTCGTCTGGTGGTGTTCGAGCTTGAGGCCGACAGGAACACCGCAGCGTTCGGAGAGCGACGCGGAAAATACGAGAGGGGTATTCAAGACCCGACCGTCGATGCGCCGGGCCGCCTGTTCGATATCCGCCAATGTTACGGGAAGGTTCGACATCGCTACCGGTCCGAATAGGCAAGCGTCATGAGGCGACCGAGTTCCGGCCGCGCGGTTTCATTGCCGCAGAGGCGCAGGCACGCCCAGGCGGTGGCAAGGTTGCTGGTAACGACAGGCTTGCCGATGATGGCCTCGATCTCTGCCGCGACGCTTGCCGCGCGCACAGCCGTGCAGGATATGAAGAGTGCGTCGCTATCGGGTGCAGTCGCTTGCCTCGCAAAGGCAACGATTTCGTCCGGAGAAATGCGCGCCATCTCCCGGTCGTCGTTAAGACCAAGGCAGGTGAAACGGGCGATCTCGAAGCCGAGGGACAGGAAATAGTCGGCCATCGGCTTGCTGGTCTCGATTGTATAGGGCGTGAGCACCGAAATGCGCTTGGCGCCGAAGGCCTTGAGACCAGAGACGGCCGCCGCAGTCGGCGTGACGACGGCGGCACTCGGTTTGGCGGCGCGCACGGCCGCTTCCACTTCCGCGTCGCCGATGACGACGGAGGCGGAGGTGCAGGAATACATGACGACGTCGAGGGGCTCGTCCGGCAAGATGAGCGCGGCCGCCGAGGTCAGCGAGGGCTGCATGGCGCGCAGGTTTTCCGGCGTCACCGGGTTCGCGTAAGGAATGCGCGTTGTGTAGACGCCGATCCGCTCGCTTGCCACCATACGCTGAAAGTCCACTTCCGTGGTGTGGTCGGTCGCAAGGATGATCAGCCCGACGCGCTTTTCGAGCGGACGCTCATCCAGCTTCGGCATGCGCGAGGCGAGAGTAAGGTCGAGCGTCTGCATCAGCGTTCCTCCACCCGGGCGTAGCGTTCTTCCAGCCAGCGCAGGAAGACGACGGAGATCAGGCTCATAATCAGGAAGAAGACCCCGACCAGCGTCATCGGCTCGATATAGCGATAGCTGCTGTTGGCGACGCTTTTCGCCTGGTTCATCAGCTCGAGCACGGTGATGGCGGAGAGCAGCGGCGTCTCCTTGAACATGGCGATCAGATAGTTGGCGAGCGCCGGGATCATCGGCGGGATCGCCTGCGGCAGGATGACGTGGATCCAGGTCTGGCGGCCGGTGAGGTTCGTCGCCCTGGCCGCCTCCCATTGGCCGCGCGGCACGTTCTCGATACCGGCGCGGTAGACCTCGGCCGCATAGGTCCCATAGTGAAGCCCGAGGCCGATGATGCCGGCGAGCATTGCCGGCAGGCGGATGCCGATATCCGGCAACACGAAGAAGATGAAGTAGAGCTGCACCAGAAGCGGCGTGCCGCGAATGAACTCCACGATGAAGCCCGTGGCCTTCGCAATCGGCCTGGGCGCGGTCATGCGAAGGATGGCAAAGACGAGGCCGATGACGGCGGCAAGTGCTGCGCCGAACACGGTCGCCAGAATGGTGATCTTCAGGCCCTCAAGCAGGGTCGGCATGATTTCCCAGACGAAATTCCAATCCCATTCCATCGTCAGGTCCTCACGCCATCAAGGCCACGCGTTACCCGGCGCTCCAGCCAGCGCATGCCATTGGAGATGGCGAGTGCCATCAGGAAGTAGAGTACGAGGATCGTTGCGAAAGGAATGAGCGTGCTGCCGGTCTGGGCGCGGACCACCTGGGCCTGAAAGGTCATGTCGGTGAGCGAGATCAGCGACACGACGGCCGTGCCCTTCAAAAGCTCGATCGCGTTGTTGCAGAAGGTCGGGAGCATCAACGGCAGCGCCTGCGGAAGGATAATGTAACGCATCGACTGATAGCGCGAGAGATTGAGCGCGATGCAGGCCTCGCGCTGCTCGCGACCGATCGCCTTGACGGCGCCGCGCACGACCTCCGCCCCATAGGCTCCCACATTCAGTCCCAGCGCCAGCACGCCGGCCTGAAGCGGCGACAGGGTGACGCCGGCGAATGGCAGCACGAAATAGACCCAGAAAAGCTGAACGAAGATCGACGTGCCGCGGAAAAACTCGATATAGGTAGTGGCAAGCGCGCGAACCACGAGAAAGCGGCTGACGCGCCCGAGACCGGCGACGAATGCCATGACGACGGCGAGCATCGAGCCGAGCACGGTAAGCTCAAGCGTCACCAGCGCGCCTTCAAGGATCAGCCCTATGTAACCAGACCAGTCGGTCATCGATCTTCCAACTACGAGGGAGTGGATTGCCTCTCCCCGGCTCGGGAAGAGGCCGAATTGCTGCGGTGCCTACTTGGCGGCGCAGAGCTTTTCGCGGGTCGTCGACATCGCGGCTGCGGCCGAGAAACCATAGGGCTCGATGATCTTGGCAAACTCACCCGACTGCTTGAGCTTTGCCAGTTCCACATCGAAGGCGTCACGCAAGGCTTCCTCACCCTTCTTGAAGGCCGCGCCGTCGCAATAGACTGGAGCGCCTTCAACCGGTGCCACGACTTCGACGCTGGGGTCGTTCGCCTTGGAGACAAGAGCGTTGATCGAAAGTACCGGGAGCGAATAGACGTCGATACGGCCGTCCTGCAGCATCTTCAGCCCGCTTTGGCCATCCGGCACAACAATAACGCGGTCGCGCGGGACGCCGGCTTCAAGTGCGAGCTTTTCTTCCGTACCGCCACCTGGCGCACCGATCTTTGCGTCTGGATTATCGGCGATGTCCTTGTAGCTTTTCAGCTTCAACGGGTTGCCCTTTTTCAGCGCGAAGGCTTCGGCGTCGCACAGGATCGGTTCTGAATAGGCAACGGCGTTGCACCGTTCCGGCTTCATGAAGAGGCCGGCAGTGATGACGTCGTGGCGGCCGGCCTGCAGGCCCGGGATCATCGCACCGTATTCCGAGATCGAGGCGACGATGTCTTCGACCCCGAGGCGTTTGAAGACCTCTCGTGCAACGTCCGGAGCCGCGCCGGAAACCTTGCCGTCGGCGGCGACTGCCGTAAAGGGCGGCTCGTTGGCGATGGCAACGCGGGCGAAACCCTGTTCCTTCAGTTCCTCAAGCTTGCCGTCGGCCCAGGCTGGTGCTGCGGCGAGCATTGCCGCCAGGGCGCCCGTGCTGGCGGTTATGGTCAAAAAGGTTCTCATGCTCATAGTTGCGAACTCCTCTGGCTGTCCCTGGTTTTTGTTTGGAGCCTTGTTTCCGGGCGGCAAAGCCGCTCAGACGCGGTGCCCTGCCGCGATGATCTTGCGCAGGAAGGTCTGCGTGCGTTCCTGCTTGGGTGCGCGGAAAATCTCGTCGGGCTTGCCCTCTTCGACTATTCTGCCGCGGTCGAAAAAGAGAATGCGGTCGGCAAAATCATGGGCGAAGCCCATCTCATGCGTGACGAGCAGCATGGTCATGTCTGTTTCGACCGCGAGCTTGCGCATGACATTCAGCACTTCTTCGACGAGTTCCGGGTCGAGCGCCGAGGTCACCTCATCAAAAAGCATGATCTTTGGCGAAAGAGCCAGCGCCCGGGCAATCGCAACGCGCTGCTTCTGTCCGCCGGACAATTGCGCCGGCATGCTCTTTGCCTTGTCGGCCATGCCCACCATGTCGAGAAGCTCCATCGCCCGCTTCTCCGCCGCGGCCTTCGCCATGCCTTTCGTCAGCATCGGCGCCAGCGTGACATTGTCGAGCACGCACTTGTGCGGGAAGAGATTGAAGTGCTGGAAGACCATGCCGATCTTCTCGCGCATCTTGTGCAGATGGCGGTCATCGGCCGGCGCGAGACTGCCGTTCTTCGGCATGTGATAGAGCTGGTCGCCGTCGACCTCGATATGGCCGGCGCTGATCGCCTCCAATGTCATGAGAATGCGCAGGATCGTAGTCTTGCCGGATCCGGAGGGACCGATCAGCGCTAGCTTTTCGCCCGGCAGCACGTCCATCGACAGACCGTCGAGTACGGTCAAGGGACCGTAGCGTTTGGTGATGTTGTCGATGCGGATGATCGGCGCTGCCATGCATGTCTCTCCCTATTGAGACAAGTGATGGCGCAACGATGCGCGGCAATCAAAATCATGTCAATGTCAATAATAATATCAGTACAATTATTCTGACGTCGCCCATTTGCAAGGCAGATCACTCAAATCGCGAGCAACAGCGCTTCCGGATTTCCGCTGGCGAGTGAGGCGAGAATGCCAAGTCCAGTGCGCAATTCCTGCTCGGTGGTCGAGCCGAGCGAGATGCGCACCGCCGGCTGCCAGCCCTGGTCGGCCGTGCGGAACGAAGAACCGGGCGCTATCGCCACACCGCGCAGACGCGCCTGGGAGACGAAGCCGTCTTCCGTATGCCCTTCCGGCAACGGCAGCCACACATGTAAGCTCTGTGGATGGGTATAATAGGGCAAGCCGGCGAGCGCCTCCTCGGCGATCGCGTGACGAACGCCAAGTGCCCGGCGCTGCCAATTGACAAGTTCCATCGCCGTGCCGTCGCTGACCCAGAGGGTCGCGATCTCGGCGATTGAGGGCGTCGCCATCCAGTTGGAGACGAGATGGCGGTTGGCAACCGCTGCGACGTAACGATCCGGGGCGGCGAGATAGCCAATGCGCAGGCCCGGTACCGTGATCTTCGTGAAGCTGGTGACGTAGAGGGTGCGCTCCGGCGCATAGGCCGCAATCGGCGGCGCCCGACCTTCCACAAGCGGCCCCAGGATGTCGTTCTCGATGATCGCGATATCGTGGCGCCGTGCGACGTCGGCAAGCGCCTGCCGGCGCTCAGGCCCCATCAAGGCCGCGGTCGGATTGATCACCGAGGGCTGGAGAAAGACGGCGCGGATGACGCCCGTGCGGCAAGCTTCATCCAGCGCCTCGGGGATCATGCCTTCGCGATCGATCGGCAAGCCCTCGAGATGAAGGCCAAGATAGCTGGAAAGCGGCACGAGCGTGTGGTGGCTGATCGCTTCCGTCGCAACGGTCGAGCCTGGCGGAGCAACGCTCATCAGCGCCACTGTCATGCCCGAGGTGGCGCCGTTGGTGAGGCTGATGTTGAGCGGAGACACATCCAGTCCACAACGCGACAGCCATTCGGCTGCGACGTTACGATGGCGCGGGAAAACCATGTTGGGCCGGAAGGAAAGCGCCGAACTCGACGGAAGGTTTTCCGCCAGCCACCCGAAGGCTCCGCGCATGCGCTCCAGATGCAGCTGTTCGCACACGGGCTTGAGGATCGAAAGGTCGACAAGCTCGCCAAGACGCTCGGGCAGATAAGGCGGCTCAGGCTCTTTCGGCCTTGTCTGCACGAAGGAGCCGCGACCGATTTCGCCGGAAATGAGCCCCCGTCGGATCAGCTCGTCATAGGCACGACTGACGGTCTGCACGGAAAGCTTCAGGTCGTCGGCGAGCTTGCGATGAGGCAGAAGGCGCGTCCCGTTCGGCAAGTGCCCTTCCTGGATGGCGCGAGCGATCTGTTCGGCGAGAGAGAGATAAGCCGGCCGGCGCAACTGGGATATATCGGGTCGCCAATTTGTCATGATTTTAACAGTGCTCAAAATCAGTTCAATTGACAACGCCAAAATGGTTTCCCATTGTCTTTTCCTCCACTTTGACACGATCCCCGCCCGGAGGGCGCCCTGAATGAAACTCGACGCCATCGACCTGCGTATCCTGGAGGCGATCCAGGAGAACGGGCGCATCACCAAGCTGGCGCTGGCGGAACGGGCGGGCCTCTCACCAACGCCCTGCTGGCTGCGTCTGCGCAAACTTGAGAAGGCAGGCATCGTCGCAGGCTATCACGCCCGCGTTGCCGTCAGACGCGTTGCGCCTGTTGCCAGCGTCTTGATGGAGGTGACGCTCGCCAATCATCGGCAAGTGGATTTCGAGCGTTTCGAACGCGCTGTCGCGACAACGCCAGAAATCGTGGCTTGCTGGTCGGTCGGCGGCGGCGTCGATTACATCCTGAAGATCATGGCCCCCGACATCGACGCCTACCAGCGTCTTGTCGACAGCCTGCTCGACCGCGAACTCGGTATCGACCGCTACTTCACCTACATCGTCACCAAGACGGTGAAGGAGGAGACCGCGCTTCCGCTGGAGACGTTGCTTCCCGCGTCTGAATAGAGAGATTGTCTACGGCCGAGCCCATCTTTGGCCAAAGTCTCGGGTGGCCACCCCGGCAATAGACAATCTGTCGCGCGCCCTCTGGCAGACTTCCTCCACCAACAGGAGGAGGCCGCCATGACCGCCGTATTTGCCCGAACGACCTTTCACGACGCGCTTGCCCGCCTTGCCGATCCTCATCTGCTCAGGGAACTCGCCTATGTCGGTGGTCGATGGATCTCTGGCCGTGACGGCGCAAGCTTCAAGGTGACGGATCCCGCCTCGGCGGCGACGCTTGCCTGGGTCGCCGCCCTTGATGGTGAGCAGACCGGGGAGGCCATTTCGGCGGCGCGTGACGCGCTGCCCGCCTGGCGCAGCATGCTGCCGCAGCAGCGCGCCGCGATCCTGCGCAAGTGGCACGACCTGATGCTGAAGGCGCGCGAGGATCTTGCCCTCTTGATGACCCTGGAGCAGGGCAAGCCCCTTGCCGAGTCCCGCGGCGAGATCGACTACGCGGCCTCGTTCATCGAGTGGTACGCGGAGGAAGGAAAGCGGCTGAATGCGGAAAGCGTCACCAGCCATTTGCCCGGAGCAGAGATGATCGTGCGGCGCGAGGCGCTCGGTGTCGTCGGGATCGTGACGCCGTGGAACTTCCCCTCCGCCATGATCACACGCAAGGCCGCTGCCGCGCTCGCAGCTGGCTGCACGGTGGTTGCGCATCCCTCCAGCGAAACACCGCTTTCGGCACTAGCCCTTGCCGAACTCGGCGAACGGGCCGGAATTCCCGCGGGCGTCTTCAATGTTGTGACCGGAGACGCCGCCACCATCGTCGGCCGCATGAACGCCGATCCGCGCATTCGCGCCATGAGCTTCACCGGCTCGACGGAGATCGGCAAGCTGATTGCAGGCCAGTGCGCGGAGACCATGAAGCGGCTGGTCATGGAACTCGGCGGCCATGCGCCGCTGATCGTCTTCGCCGACGCCGATGTGGAGAAGGCAGCCGACATCGCCGTCGCCGCGAAGTTCGCGACCTCCGGCCAGGATTGCCTCGCCGCCAATCGCATCTATGTCGAACGGCCCGTCGTTGCGGCCTTTACCAAGGCGTTTAAGGTTCGCATCGAAGCGTTGAAGGTTGCCTCGGGCCTCGAACCAGACGCCGAGATCGGTCCTCTGATGCACGAGCGTGCCATCGCCAAGGTGGAAGAACAGGTCGCCGATGCGTTGAAGCGCGGCGCGAAGCTCCTCACCGGTGGCAAGCGCCACAAGGCAGGCCCTCTGTTCTTCGAGCCGACCCTTTTGACGGATGTACCGAACGAAGCGCTGATCATGCGTGAGGAGACCTTCGGCCCGGTCGCCGCCGTCTCCGCCTTCGACACAGAGACTGAAGTGATCGACCGGGCAAACGACACCGAATACGGCCTCGTCGGCTATGTCGTCACCGAGAACGGCGCACGCCAGATGCGTCTTGCGCGGGCTTTGGAATACGGGATGGTCGCGATCAATCGGGTGAAAATCACCGGCGGACCGATCCCGTTCGGCGGCTGGAAACAGTCGGGCCTTGGCCGCGAAGGCTCGCGCCACGGCATCGAGGCCTTCACCGAACTCAAATATCTCTGCATCGACACGGCCGCCTGAACGCGGGCGCCACATTTCATACGCGAAAGGAAAGACCATGCTCGAGAAAAGCAACGAACTCAGCGCCTGGGACCGTGATCACTTCTTCCACCCGTCCACGCATATGGGCATGCATGCGCGTGGCGAAACACCGACCCGGGTGATCGGCGGCGGCGAAGGTGTGTACATTACCGACACCAGCGGCAGAACGAGCCTCGATGCTTTTGCAGGTCTTTACTGCGTCAATGTCGGCTACGGCCGGCAGAAGATCGCCGACGCGATCGCCGAGCAGGCGAAGAACCTCGCCTACTATCACGCCTATGTCGGCCACGGCACGGAAGCCTCGATCACGCTCTCGAAGATGATTATCGACCGCGCGCCGGAGGGCATGAGCCGCGTCTATTTCGGTCTTTCAGGCTCCGATGCAAACGAGACCAACATCAAGCTGATCTGGTACTACAACAACATCCTCGGTCGGCCGGACAAAAAGAAGATCATCTCTCGCTGGCGCGGCTATCACGGCTCGGGCGTCATGACGGGCTCGCTGACCGGACTGCATCTCTTCCACACCGCCTTTGACCTGCCCCGCGCGCCGATCCTGCACACGGGAGCACCTTACTTCTTCCGCCGCCCGGATCGCTCGATGGATGAAGAGCAGTTCTCGCAATATTGCGCCGACAAGCTTGAGGAAATGATCCTCAGTGAAGGCCCGGAGACGATCGCCGCCTTTATCGGTGAGCCGATCCTCGGTACGGGCGGTATCGTGCCGCCGCCGAAGGGTTACTGGCGGAAGATCCAGGCCGTGCTCGAAAAATACGACATCCTGCTCGTCGCCGACGAGGTGGTGACCGGGTTCGGGCGCCTCGGCGCGATGTTCGGATCCGACCACTATGGCATGAAGCCCGACCTCATCACCATCGCCAAGGGTCTAACCTCGGCCTACGCACCGCTTTCCGGCACGATCGTATCGGACAAGATGTGGCAGGTGCTGGTGCAAGGCTCCGACGAACTGGGCGCGATCGGCCACGGCTGGACCTATTCCGCCCATCCGATCTGCGCCGCCGCGGGCGTTGCCAATCTCGAACTGATCGACGAGTTGGGACTGGTCGAAAACGCCGGCAGCACCGGCGCCTACTTCCGCGCGGAATTGACGAAAGCCCTCGCCAATCACAGGCATGTGGGCGAGGTGCGTGGCGATGGCCTGATGGCCGCAATCGAATTCGTTGAGGACAAGGACGACCGGATCTTTTTCGATCCGGCGAAGAAGATCGGTCCGCAAGTGGCGGCCGCCCTGCTTGAGCGCGGCGTCATCGGCCGCGCCATGCCTCAAGGCGATATCCTCGGCTTTGCGCCACCGCTTTGCCTCACCATGGACGAGGCCGACATTGTCGTCAAAGCGGCGGCCGAGGCCGTCACGTCAGTCCTGGATAAAGCATAGGCGCAAAGCAGCCATAGATGCCTCAGTCTTGAACCCTGTCGTCGATGGGGCGGGAAACTCCCGCACCATCGACGACTGCCAGGCCTGCAGTGGAGTTGAAGCCTAGACGGCGAGCGTGAATGTGAACTCCCGCGGATATCGGGCCGAGCTGCACCGACAACAGCTGCGAGAACGACGAGGCAATTCGTATACCCTATTGGATCGGCATCGAAAATCGGCCGGCGAGTCGTGTTGACTCTGGCCTTCACTCGGTTGAAAAAAGGACGATCTTAAAAAAAGGATTACTAATGCCTGAAGAAAACACGACGCCAGCCACCCTGGTTGCCGAGGGATCAGCGACTGTGCACACACCTGAAAGCGCAAAGCGAAGCACAGCAAAACGTCAAAAAGCGGCCGGGGAAACGAAGAGCGCGACTTCGACGGCAACAGCATCAAAGCCCTCCGCCAAGTCCAGAAAATTCAGCGAACAAGAAAAACTCGAGAAGCTCAGGCAGATCGGGGCACAGGTCGCTGACGGCGCGAGTACGATGAAAGATGCGATCAAAAGCGCGGGAATATCCGAGCAAACCTACTATAACTGGAAGGGTAGCTTGAAGGCGGATGGTCAGCCTCGCAGAAAATCCGCTTCGGCCGGCGACGAGTTTGCCGAACTCGTGCAGCTCGAGGCCGAGAACCAGAAGCTGCGAAAGCTCTTGGCGGAAAAGTTGCGCGCGGAGAATGCCGAGTTGCGCAAGAAGCTTGGCATCGATTGAGGCAGGGAGAAGCCACGCGCTGAGCGCTGTGGCTCCACTGCTCCTTTAGCGGTCGGCTGTGATCCAAGCACCTGACTTTGTGCAACCAATCGTGCCGCAGCATTTCGATCCACATTGGGTTCAAACTATATGAAAACGCCACAACGCAGGTTCGTTGTTGAGTTCAAATCCGGCCGCCGTCAGCCAAAAGTGCCAACGGGTTCGATATGGGGAAACACCGACCTCAAGACCCTCGCGCGCGAGATTGAGACCGAATCGGCTCATCTGTTCGGCCACCGAGAATTGGGCGGCAACGGTGGTACTGATCACGCCGCGGATGCTGATGTTCCGAATTTTGTGGAAGAACCGGCCGTCGTGACAGCCTCCGATCCGGCCCATGTAGTGGCTGACCCGGTTGCTGGCGCACAGTCGGATGACGAAGTAGCTGGTTCCACGTCCGCCCCGCTCATGGTCGCCAAGACCCGCAGCGCACCAAAGCAGATGTCCCGGAAGAAAGCTTCCCGCCCAGCGCCGACTACAGCTGTGGGCAAAGACTCGGATCTACAATCGAGATCGACGCCAACGACGTCTCTCGAAGAACTGGCTGCACTTGATGCGGAAAACAGTCGCCTTCGAAAATTGTTGGCGAACCAGCTCCGTGTACAGAACGCGACGCTCAAGAGAATGCTGGAGCGGTTTTAGCTTCCGGCTTTATGTTCCGCTGAAGCGACCGTTGGCGCTGAATACCATCCTGCGCGATGTCATTGGGTCACAGGAGCGAGGTTGAGTTTCGCGCCGGCTTTGCTCGGTTTTCCGTGCCTTAGAACGCACAAAAGCCCGCCGGATTTCTCCTTGCGGGCTTTTGTTTTGATTTGGTTGCGGGGGCAGGATTTGAACCTGCGGCCTTCAGGTTATGAGCCTGACGAGCTACCGGGCTGCTCCACCCCGCGCCATCGCGGTAAATCCCTTTGGGATTTATCCGCTCATTGCGGGTT